>NZ_PGGV01000001.1 GCF_002798405.1 Glycomyces xiaoerkulensis
GGCTGGTCTTCCCGCAGCGGTACCACTGCCAGCGGGGCTGGTCTTGTGTGGTTTCTGTCGGGCGTTGGTGACGTGGCCCGGCGACTCCAGGTCCACGGCGGTCCTCGATACGAGGTTCCGCAGGTTGCGCGCGGCGTTCTCGTCCCGGTCGATGACCAGTCCGCAGGCGTCGCAGGTGAAGGTCCGCTCGGCCAGGCGCAGTTTGGCTTTCACCACGCCGCAGCCCGAGCAGGTTTTCGAGGACGGCAGCCACCGGTCGGCCACGACCAGGGTGCCGCCGTTCCAGGCGGTCTTGTATTCGAGCCGGCGGCGGATCCGGCCGAAGGC
>NZ_PGGV01000010.1 GCF_002798405.1 Glycomyces xiaoerkulensis
CTTGACGTGATCGATAACATGAGTAAGGATTTGAGCGATAACATCCTCTGGGATGGATTGAACTCCTCAAATCTCACCAGCATGAAGGGCAATGATCATGCTCAGGAAAGCTATTGTCGGCCTGGGGGCCGGCGCGCTCTTGTTCGGCTCGGCCGCGTGCGGGGCCGACGACGGGGACGGCTCGGGCGGCGACTCGGGCGAGGGCCTGGTCGTCGGGTTCGCTCAGGTGGGCGCCGAGTCGGCGTGGCGGACGGCCAACTCCGACTCGGTGCAGGCGGCCGCCGAGGCCGACGACCGGATCGACGAGCTGAAGTTCGTCGACGCCCAGCAGGAGCAGGAAAAGCAGATCGAGGCGATCCGCAACTTCATCACCCAGCAGGTCGATGTGATCGTCCTGGCCCCGGTGGTGGAGACCGGCTGGACCGACGTGCTCGGCGAGGCCGAGACCGCCGGGATCCCGGTGGTCCTGGCCGACCGCGGCATCGAGGCGGCCGATGAGGACCTGTACGTCACCCGGCTGGGGTCGGACTTCGTCGAGGAGGGCCGCAAGGCCGGGTCCTGGACGGTCGAGACCTTCGGCGGCGGGGAGACCACCCGCATCCTGGAGCTGGAGGGCACGGTGGGGTCGGCCCCGGCCAACGACCGCAAGACCGGCTTCTACGAGGTCCTGGACGGCGAGGGGCTGGACTATGAGCTGGTCGATTCGCAGTCGGGCGACTTCACCGCCGAGGGCGGCAAGTCGGTGATGGAGACCTTCATCTCCACCCACGGGCTGGAGGAGGTCGACCTGCTGTACGCCCACAACGACGAGATGGGGCTGGGCGCGATCCAGGCGATCGAGGAGGCCGGGTTCGAGCCGGGCACCGATGTGCAGATCATCATCGTCGACGGTTCCAAGGCCGGGTTCGAGGCCGGCGTGGACGGCAAGGTCAACTACATCGTGGAGTGCAACCCGGTCTTCGGCGACCAGTTGATGGACGTGGTCGTCCAGGTCGATGCCGGTGAAGAGCTCGAGAAGTTCACCCCGGTCGAGGAGGGCGTGTTCGGTCCCGACGACTTCGAAGACGAACTCCCCAACCGGCAGTTCTAACCCCACGAGGATGCGGAGACTCCGTCCGGACGGTTCTGAGAAACGGCAGTTTGCGGTCGGCCGACGAGAAGGGGTCGTCGACCGGCCGACGTCCGGACGGTTATGCGGCAGGGGAGTTCGTTCAGAGCGGCACCGCCGGGCCGAGGGGCGGAATGGAGGTCACCGATGACGACTACGGCATGGCATGCGGTACTGGGGCGGCTCGACCTCTCCGAAGGGGGTCTCGGTGCGGTTCCACCGTGGTGGAAGTCCCTCTACCACCACAATGCGCCGATCTCGTGCCGATCCTGCGGCGGCGACCTGATCGCGGTCGAGAACCTGTCCAGCCGGTACCGCAAGCGGTACTTCAGGCACCGGCCGACGAGCGAGAGCCGGTGCCGCCTGCGCGAGTCCGATACCGAGGAGCGCTTCTTCGTCAAGCACGTGGTGGCGAGCAGGGTTCGCGAATGCCCCGGCTGGAGTGCCGAGGTAGAGGCGCAGGGCGGCGGCTGGTGCGCCGATGTCCTGGCGGTGCATCCGGACGGGACGCGATTCGCCTGGGAGGTGCGGTCGGCGGCGGACTCGGCCGCGGATCTCGAGCGACGCGCGACCGGGTACGCCGCCGACGGTGTCGAGGTGTGCTGGGCGACCCTCGGCCGCCCCGATTGGTCCGGCACCGTGCCGACGATCGCGATCCGGCCCGATGAATCCGTCGGGCCACTGGTCGTCGGCGGAGTACGGGCGCTCAGTATCCGATCGCCGGGCACGGTGGGCGACGCGGCCGCCGCGATCTCCGAGCTCGGGGCGCCGGGCGCCCCGCATTACCCCGAGAACGAGAGCGACCGGCCGGTGCCCTGGTGGACCTGGGGCGAGCTGATGCGCCGACGGGAGGTGCCGCCCCGGACCTCGCCTTCGAAACCGGCACCGATCCCGGTGATGGGAAGCCGGAGCGGCGGGGCCGTGTGGGCCGGCGCCGGAGAGCGCTCGCTCGGTTCGTTCGTCGCCGACGCCCTGGCCGGACGGCTCCAGCCGGTGGCGCTGACCGGCCCCTTCCGCGAGCGGGACCGGCCGACGTCCGACGTGGTCTGGGCGAGCCGCGCCGACCTCGGCCGGGCGATGAAGTACGTGGCGTGGACGTCGGGATGGCGCGTCCTCGACCAGCCCGGAGTGGCCTGCGACGACTGCGGAACGGGCGGCGTGCTACTGCTGCGGGGAGCGAGCGACCGCTTCCAGTGGCTCTGCGCCGACTGCGACCGGGAGCTGTACACGGCGGCGCGCGGCCGGGCGCACGCGCTCGAGCTCACCTGAACCCTCCGGAGCGGATGTCCGCGCCCCCACCGCCGAGGCCGTGGGGGCGGAGCGGCCATCCGGTCGATGACCGCTCACCGGCCTCACCCGAGGCGGCTCACGGCGTCCTGGCGAAGGACAGGGTCTCGCCTTCGACGCCGCGGAGCCAGAGATCCTGCGCGGCCGCGGCCATGTCCGGCAGCCCCTCGACGATGGTGGCGAACACGTTGCCGGGCACCCAGCCCGCGTCGCCGTTGATGAGCAGGTTGTTCCGGCCGTAGAAGATCGCCAGGTCGGTGGCGCCCTGCTCGCCGTGCGCCTCGCTGCCCTCGTCGTAGCCGTACGCGGGATTGCCGATCTCCCACGGTTCGAATCCGAAGTACACCACGTCCCCCGGAATCGGAGTGACCGTCGGGTTCTCGCGGCCGGGCTTGGGATCGGCGAACGGCGGCACCAGCGCGTAGACCTCGTTGCGGGCGTACTTGGCGTGGTAGGCCGCACCGCTCTGCGGCAGCGCGTCCCACACCGCCTCGCAGGTGCGCGGAGCCTCGGCCTCCAGCAGCACGGCGCGGCAGGAGACGCCCCGCTTGTCCAGCGTGATCGTGATGTGACGAGCCATGGCCGATCCCCCTACTCCACGACCGAGGCCACGACGTCGGACCAGATGCCGAGCGCCTCGTCGACCTGCGCGGCGTCGACGACCAGCGGCGGGATCATCCGGACCACGTTCATGTGCGCGCCGCAGGTGAGCAGCAGCAGACCGCGCGCTGCGGCCTCCTTCTGCGCGGCCTGCGCGGTCGCGGTGTCGGGCTTGCCGTCCGGCCCGGTGAACTCCGACCCGACCAGCAGGCCGAGACCGCGGACGTCGCCGATCACCGGCGTCTTCTCGCCGACCTCCCGCGCCCCCTCGAGCAGTTGGAGACCGCGGGCGGCCGCGTTGTCGACCAGCCCCTCGTCCTGGATGACGTCCAGGGTGGCCGCCGCCGCGGCGCAGGCCACCGCGTTGCCGCCGTAGGTGCCGCCCTGCGAACCCGGCCAGGCCCGGGACATCAGTTCCTCGGACGCGGCCATACCGGAGAGCGGGAAACCGCTGGCCAGGCCCTTGGCGATCAGCATGATGTCCGGGCGGACCCCGAAGTGGTCGTGGCCCCAGAACCTGCCGGTGCGACCGAAACCGGTCTGGATCTCGTCGAGCACCAGCAGGATGCCGTGCTCGTCGGCGCGCTCGCGCAGTCCGGTGAGGAACTCGGTGTTGGCCGGGACGTAGCCGCCCTCGCCCAGCACCGGCTCGATGAAGAACGCGGCGGTCTCGGCGGGCGACGTGGCGGTGGCGAACAGGTAGTCCAACTCCTGCAGCGCGAACTCGGTGGCGGTCCGCTCGTCCCAGCCGTAGCGGTAGGCGTAGGGGAACGGCGCCATGTGGACGCCCGACATCAGCGGCGAGAAGCCGGCACTGAAGCGGGTGCCGGAGGTGGTCAGCGCGGCCGAGGCCACGGTCCGGCCGTGGAAGCCGCCCTGGAAGACCACGATGTTGGGGCGGCCGGTGGCCTGCCTGCTCAACCGCAGCGCGGCCTCGACGGCCTCGCTGCCGGAGTTGGAGAAGAACAGCGAATCCAGCCCGGACGGAAGCACGTCGCCCAAGCGGCGCGTCAATTCCAGCAGCGGCCGATGCATCACGGTGGTGTACTGGCCGTGGATCAGCTTGCCGACCTGGTCCTGGGCCGCCTGCACCACCCGCGGGTGGCAGTGGCCGGTGCTCGTCACGCCGATCCCCGCGGTGAAGTCCAGGTAGCGGCGCCCCTCGGAGTCGTAGAGGTGGACGCCCTCGCCGTGGTCGGCGACGACCGGGGTTGCCTGTTTGAGCAGTGGGGAGAGCTGGGCCATGGCGCTGTGCTCCTAACTGATGCTGCGGATTCGGGTGCGGACAAGCCGGGTAGGCTTGGGTTGTAAATTGTTGACAATATTACACATCGGGCCCGCGTGGCAACCGTGGCACGCTGTAAGCGACGAAGGAGTGAGATCCGATGCCAACCGAAGCAGGCGTCATCGACGGCGTCCCCAAGGACCTGCTCATCGGCGGCGAATGGGCCGCGGCCGACGGAGGCAAGACCTTCGCGGTGCGCGACCCCGCCACCGGCGACGAGCTCTGCCGCGTCGCCGACGCCGCCCCCGACGACGGCTTCGCGGCCCTGGACGCCGCGGCCGCCGCCCAGGACTCCTGGGCGAATCACCCCCCGCGCGAACGCGGTGAGATCCTGCGCCGCGCCTACCAGGAGCTCACCGACCGGGCCGACGAACTCGCACTCCTGATGACCCTGGAGATGGGCAAGCCGCTGGCCGAATCGCGGGGCGAGATCGCCTACGCCGCGGAGTTCTTCCGCTGGTTCGCCGAGGAAGCGGTCCGCATCGACGGCGGCTACGCCACCGCCCCCAACGGCTCCGGCCGGTTCCTGGTGGCCAAGCAGCCGGTCGGGCCCTCGCTGCTGATCACGCCGTGGAACTTCCCGATGGCCATGGGCACCCGCAAGATCGGCCCGGCGATCGCGGCCGGCTGCACCTCGGTGATCAAGCCCGCCTCGCAGACCCCGCTGTGCATGCTGGCGCTGGCCCGGATCCTGGCCGACGCCGGGCTGCCCGACGGCGTCCTCAACGTGCTCACCACCACCGACTCGGGCGGGGTCATGGAGCCGCTGATCCGGGACGGCCGGGCGCGCAAGCTGTCCTTCACCGGCTCCACCGCGGTCGGCCGCAGGCTGCTGGAGCAGTGCGCCGAGAAGGTCCTGCGCACTTCGATGGAGCTGGGGGGCAACGCCCCGTTCCTCGTCTTCGAAGACGCCGACCTGGACGCGGCGCTCGACGGCGCGATGCAGGCCAAGATGCGCAACATCGGCGAGGCCTGCACCGCCGCCAACCGGTTCTACGTGCAGCGCGGTGTGGCCGAGGAGTTCGGCCGCCGGATGGCCGAGCGGATGGCCGCGCAGCCGATCGGGCGCGGCACCGAGGACGGCGTCGTGGTCGGTCCGCTGATCGACGAGGCGGCGGTGACGAAGGTGACCGGTCTGGTCGGCGACGCGACCGAGCGCGGCGCCCGAGTGCTCACCGGCGGTGCCGCCGTGGAGGGCCCGGGCCACTTCTACCGGCCGACGGTGCTGGCCGACGTGCCGACCGACGCCCGGATGGCCGATGAGGAGATCTTCGGGCCGGTGGCCCCGATCTCGGTGTTCGACACCGAGGACGAGGCGGTCCGCATCGCCAACGACACCGAGTACGGCCTGGTCAGCTACCTCTACACCGGCGACCTCAAGCGGGCGCTGCGGGTCTGCGAGAACCTGGAGGCCGGGATGATCGGGCTGAACCAGGGCATCGTGTCCAACCCGGCGGCGCCCTTCGGCGGGGTGAAGCAGTCGGGCCTCGGCCGCGAAGGCGGCACGGTGGGCATCGAGGAGTTCCTCGAGACCAAGTACATCGCGGTGGCCACGTGAGGACCGGCGTCAGTCGCGGAGGGACGTCCCCGGGGCCAGGCGCCGGACGGCGTCCTCCATGTGGTCCTCCAGCAGGTCCAGGACCGCCTGCGTGTCGCCGTCCCGGATGGCCCTGGTGATCCGGCTGTGCTCGGCGACCCGCTCGTCCACCCGCTGGTAGGTGGTCTGGAGCAGCGAGAGGCACATCCTGGTCTCGGTGAGCAGGATCCGCGCCATCCGGGCCAGCCGCTTGTTGCCCGATGCGCCGATGAGGACCTCGTGGAAACGCAGGTCCGCATCGGACAGCGCGGTCGGGTTGCTGTCCTCGGCGGCCGCGACCATCGCCCACACCGTCTCGTCGAGCAGGGTGGCCGTCCGGTCGCGGTCGCCGTTCATCACCTCCAGCACTGCGGCGCGCTCGATCGCCCAGCGCGCGGTGTAGATGTCGCGCACGTCGCCGGGTTCGAGGTCGATCACGAACAGGCCACGGTACCGTTCGCTGCGCAGCAGTCCCTCCGACACCAGCCGCTGCATCGCCTCGCGCAGCGGGCCTCTGGAGACGTTGAAGCGGCGGGCCAGCTCGGCCTCGCCGAGCTGGGTCCCCGGCGGCAGCGAGCCGTTCATGATCACTTCGCGGAGGCGATGGGCGATGATGCCCGCCGTCGATTCCCGGTCGACCGGTTCGATACCGGCAAAGGGCATGGTCATTCGCCTCCCACGGGCGCCTCGCACGGCGGGATGCGGAACAGCGCACCGAGTGAATCGGAGGTCAGCGACGATCCCGCCAGGCGCAGGCCCTCCCAGACGGTGACCTGGTTGGCCGTGAGCACCGGCTTGCCGAGGCGCTCCTCCAGGGTCTCCACCAGCGCGAGGGTGCGCATCGCGGTGTCGGGGATCAGCAGCGCGTCGGCGCCGGGCCGGTCGTACCCGCTCGCCAGCTCGGTGACCGCCTCCGGCGTCAACCGGCCGACCGCGGCGGCGGTGTCGATGTCGTGGCTGGACATCTCGGCGACCTCGATGCCTCCGGCGGCCAGGAAGTCCGCGAACAGCGCGGCGACGTCGCCGGGGTAGCTGGCGGCCACGGCCACCCTGCCCACCCGCAGCGCCTGCGCGGCGTGCACGAACGCGAACGAGGTGCTGGAGGCGGGGATCCCGTCCGCCTCCTTGGACAGTCGCGCCGCCTGTTCGCCGGCGCCCTGCCAGCCGTAGACGAAGCTGCCGCTGGTGCATGCCCACACCACGGCGTCCGGTCGGTGCCCGGCCAGGTGGCGCGCGCCTTCGGCCAGGCGGTGCGGGGCTCCGAGGTCGAGCAGTTCGGGGACGGCGTGCAGGTCGGTACCGTAGATGTGGGCGACCGGCAGCCGCAGGTCGGGGCCGAGCAGCTTCTCCGCGAGCGGATAGTCGTCTTCGGCGGCGTGATCGGGGTAGATCATGCCGATGGTCGTCATAGCATCCTCCACTTGGATTGTCGACAATATTACAAGACTTCTTCACGTAACCTCGCGCAGCCACTCCCCGGGTCCGACCTTCGGGAGGTTCATCCGCTTCAGGCTGGCCCACATGGTGAGCTGGTTGGCCGTGAGCACCGGCTTGCCGAGCCCGGCTTCGAGCGGTTCGATCAGGTCGTAGGTGGGCAGGTTGGTGCACGAGACGAAGATCGCCTCGGCGTCGGGGTGGTTGGCCGCGATGATCCGCTCGGCGATGGTGCGGTAGTTGACCTTCCAGATGCCGCCGCCGAGACCGAGATGATCGCTGGAGAGCGTCTCCACGCCCAGTTCGGCGAGGAAGTCGTGCAGCCTGGCGGTCAGATCGGCGTCGTAGGGCGTCAGCACCGAGATCCGATGCACGTCGAGCTGCTCCAGCACCTCGGCCAGCGCGCCCGAGGTGGTCACCGCGTCCGGGGCGCCGGCGTCGCAGATCGCCTTGACCAGCGAGCGCTCGTAGTCGATCCCGTTGACGAAGCTGCCCGACGAGCACAGGTAGGCGACCACCTCGGGCTCCACCTGCAGCACGTCGCGCGTGGCCGCGGCGATGTGTCTGCTGTCGCTGACCAGCCGGGCCATGGCCGTGCTGACCGGCAGCGGCTCGTACGGGGTGCGCGCCAGGTGCAGCGAGACCTCCATCGGCACCCAGCGCCACAGTTCCCGTTCCAGGGCGAGGTCGAAGGGGGCGATCACGCCGATGCCCCGTTGGGCGAGTGGGCCGTCGACCTCGAGAAAGTCGAGTTTGGTCAAATCCAAGGCGCAGCCTCCGGTGAATTCGACGGAAGTGACCTCCGGGGTGAGACCTCGGATTGTTGACAATCATACGACTACCTTCTAGGATGTCAACATGCTCGGCGAAGATTCACCGGTGTTGACGGTGCTCTGCGGCGATCAGGTGCCTGCGGGCATGGACGGCATCGAGCGATCCGCGACCGTGCGCTATACGGACGACGAGGGCCTGGCCGATGCCCTGCGCGGCGCCGATGCGCTGTTCGTCTACGACTTCCTCTCCGGCGCGGTGCCCGGCGCCTGGCACGCCGCCGACCGGTTGCACTGGGTGCACATGGCCAGCGCCGGGGTGGATCCGGTCATGTTCCCCGGAATGCGGGACAGCGACGTGGTGCTCACCAACTCCCGGGGCGTGTTCGACACCCCCATCGCCGAGTACGTCCTCGGCGTCGTACTCGCCTTTGCCAAGGACTTCGCCCGCTCCGTGCGGCTGCAGGACGAGACCCGGTGGCTGCACCGGGAGACCGAGCGCATCGACGGCCGGCACGCGATGGTGATGGGCACCGGGCCGATCGGCAGGGCGATCGCCCGGATGCTGCGCGCCGCGGGGATGCGGGTGAGCGGCATCGGCCGCACCGCGCGCACCGAGGACCCGGACTTCGGCACCGTGCATGCGCAGGCCGATCTCATCGGCCGCCTGCCCGAGGCCGACTACGTGGTGGCGGTCGCCCCGCTGACCGAGCAGACCCGGGGCGCCTTCGACGAGCGGGCCTTCGCCGCGATGAAACCCGGTGCCCGGTTCATCAACGTCGGCCGCGGCGAACTGACGGCCACCGACGACCTGATCGCCGCGCTGCGCGCCGGCGAGATCGCGGGTGCGGCCCTCGACGTGTTCGACACCGAGCCGCTGCCGGAAGGCAGTCCGCTGTGGGGCATGGAGAACGTGCTCGTGTCGCCGCATATGTCCGGTGACGCCGTCGGTTGGCGTAGCATCCTGGTCGAAAGGTTCGCCGAGAACTTCGAGCGGTGGCGCGCGGGACGGCCGCTGCACAACGTAGTGGACAAAAACCTGGGTTACGTGCCGTCATCAGCGGCCTGAGGAGAGACATGACAGCGAACACCAGTGCCATGCCGACCGCGAGCGAACTCGTCGCCGCCTACGCCACGCAAGAGCTGTCCCCCGTCGAAGTGACCGAGGCCGCGCTGGACGCGATCAGCGAGCGCGACGGTGAATACCACGCCTACTGCCTGGTCGATCCGAAGGCGGCGATCGACAGCGCCCGGGAGTCCGAAGCGCGCTGGCTCGAGGGCAACCCCATCGGATGGCTGGACGGCGTGCCCGCCTCCATCAAGGACATGTTCCTCAGCCGGGGCTGGCCCACCGTGCGCGGCTCCCGCTGCATCGATCCGGACCAGGACTGGGACACCGACAGCCCGGTGACCGCCCGGCTGCGCGAGCACGGGCTGGTGATGCTCGGCAAGACCACCACCCCGGAGCTGGCCTGGAAGGCGGTCACCGACAGCCCGCTGGAGGGCGTCACCCGCAACCCGTGGAACCCCGAGCTCACCGCGGGCGGTTCCAGCGGCGGCAGCGCGGTGGCGGTCGCCACCGGGATGGGCGAGCTGTCGGTGGGCACCGATGCGGGCGGTTCGGTGCGCATACCCGCCTCGTTCTGCGGCATCGTCGGATTCAAGCCGACCGGCAGCCGGATCCCGCTATACCCGGCGAGCCCGTTCGGCCCGCTCGCGCACGCGGGCCCGATGGCGCGCTCGGTGGACGACACCGCGCTGCTGCTGGACGTGCTGGCGCTGCCCGACCACCGCGACCCGACCGCGATGCCGCCGCAGATGGCCGCCTACCGGGAGGCGGTCCGCAGGGACGTGCGCGGGCTGAACGCGGCGTACTCGCCGGACCTGGGTTATCTCGACGTCGATCCCGAGGTCGGTCGGGTCGTCGGCTCGGCGGTGTCGGCGCTGAGCGAGGTGGGGCTGCAGGTGGAGCAGTCAGACCCCGGCTTCAGCGATCCGGTCGAGGAGTTCGAACTGCTCTGGGCCGCCGGTGCGGCCAAGTGGCTGGACAGCTTCCCCGAAGGGTCGGCCGAGAAGCTCGACCCCGGTCTCCGCCGCCTCTGGGAGCAGGGGCTGACCTACTCGGCCAGCGAGTACCTCGACGCGGTCGCCGCGCGTACGGCGATCGGCATCCGCATGGGCGAGTTCCACACCCACCACGACGTGCTGATCACCCCGACGGTCGCGGTCCAGCCGTTCGAGGCCGGGCACGACGTCCCGCCGGGGAGCGGACTGCCCACCTGGCAGCGGTGGGCCGGATTCAGCTACCCGTTCAACATGACCCAGCAGCCGGCGATCAGCGTCCCGGTCGGGTTCACCTCCAGCGGCGTCCCGGTCGGTATGCAGATCATCGGTCCGCGGCATTCGGACGACCTGGTGCTGGCGGTCGCCAAGCTGGCCGAGGAGGCCAACCCGTGGCCGGCCGGCCACCCGGCGGCCCCTCTGTAGGCGCCGTCAGGAGCCGGACCGCCCGTCCGTTCCCGGAACGGCGAAGTTGCCGCGGATGGTGCCGGCCGGGTCGTGCCGCTCCTTGATCGCCCGGAGCCGCTCGACCGACCGGCCGGGCAGCGCGTCGGTCAGGTCCTCGGAGGGATTCAGGAACGACAGCGGCTTGCGGCCGCTGACCGGCAGCGCCTCCGCGAAGGTCCGCTGCTTCCGGGCCATCGCCTCCGATGAGGCCGGATCGGCGGGGGAGCCGAAGAAGTAGACCGCGAACGGTTCGCGCAGCGGACCGTGCGGGCCGTCGCCGCCGAGCGCCAGCGCGCCGCCGAGGTGGCGGACCTGCACCGTCATCAGCGGCGAGATCGGCTCGTCGAGCAGGGCGCCGAGCGCCGCCTCGTCCAGATGCGTGAGCAGTTCGGCCCGGGACCGGCCGGGGCTCGGGTCGGTCGGCTCGCCCGTGATGGTGCCGATCTCGGCCGCCGACATGGCCGCCCGGGTGTCCGACAGCGGTTCGGGCAGGCGGTCGATCTCGGCCAGCAGCGATCGGGCGTCGGCTTCGGGGCCGAGGTAGGTCGAGTCGATGGCGACCATCGGCTCCGCGCCGGGGAAGTGCAGCAGTTCCAGCCACAGGGTGAGCTCGTCCGGGGCCGCGGCGGTCATCGAGCGGAACGCCTCGGCGACCGCGCGGGCATGGGAGGCCGGCCACAGGACCCGCCCGCCGAACAGCTCGGGCGCCTCGTGCAGTTCCACCTCCAGGGCCGTGACGATCGCGTAGTCGCCGCCACCGCCGCGAAGCGCCCAGAACAGGTCCGGCTCGTTCGCCGCCGAGACGGTGCGGGCCTTGCCGGCGGCGTCCACGACCTCAAAGGCGGTGACGCCGTCGGCGACCCATCCGAAAGCGCGGCCGAACCAGCTCAGGCCGCCGCCGAGAGCGACGCCCGCGACACTGACCACGGGGGAACTTCCCGGCAGTCCGGTCAGGCCGTGCTCGGCCGCGGCCGCTTGCAGACTCCCCGACTGCACCCCGGCCCCGATCCGGGCCCGCCTGGCGGCCGGATCGATCTCGACGCCGTCGAGTCGGCCCGTGCGCAGCAGGATCGTCCCGGAAGCGCTGCCGGTGGCGCCGTGCCCGTTCGGCTGGGTCGAAATGGACAGGCCCGCGCGGGAGGCGTAGTCGACCAGCGCGGCGACGTCGTGCTCGTCGGCCGCCTCCACCACGGCCCGCACCTGCTGCTCGACCGCCACGTTCCAGGGCCGCCGTGCCAGGTCGAATCCCTCCTCGCTGGGCAGCAGCACCCGGCCGCGGACGACCTCGTGCAGGTTCGCGAGTGATTCTCGGTTCTCGATGGACATGTGGGTTTCCTTTGCGGTGGTAGGGTCAGGCAGGCGGAAGGGGCGCCGCCGCACCGCCTGCCGATGTACTTCATCCAGTACGTCGACGCGGCCGGGCCGAACGTGACACGGCCGCGTCGCCCCGGCTTCGAATGAAGGACCCCCACGATGCAGTCCATTTCCGACGGGCGTTCGCGCGACGATCCCGGCGAGCTGTTCGCCTCGCACCGTCCCCGGATGCGGAGGATCGCCTTCCGCCTGCTCGGTTCGCTGTGGAGCGCCGACGACGCCGTGCAGGAGACCTGGCTGCGGTTCCAGCGCGCCGAGGTCGACTCCATCGAGAACGTGGAGGCCTGGCTCAACACCGTCGTCTCCCGCGTCTGCGTCGACCAACTGCGCTGGCGTGCGGCCCGGCCGGAGGACCCGGACGCCGAGATCATCGCCGACGAAGACCCCTCCGCGGCGGGGCCGGAGGCGCTGGCCCTGCGCGCCGACGAAGTCGGCGAGGCCATGCACCTGGTGCTCGAAGTCCTCAACCCGAGGGAACGCCTCGCGTTCGTGCTGCACGACGTGTTCGGGCTCTCCTTCGACGACATCGCCCCGATCCTCGACCGGACCCCGGTGAACGCCCGGCAGCTCGCCTCGCGCGCCAGGCGCCGTATCCGCGGCGCCGAGGGGGCGGCCGAGCGCGCCCGGCACCGCGAGGCGACCGACGCGTTCCTCGCGGCCGCGAGGGAAGGGGACTTCGGCGGGCTGCTCCAACTGCTCGACCCGGAGGTCGAACTGCGCTCCGACGACGAGGTCGTGGCGCTCGCCGCCGCGGACGCCGAACACGGAGCGCCGCTGCTGCGGAACCGGGTGCGCGGCGCGGACGCGGTCGCCCGAGTGTTCGCCGGGCGCGCGGCGCTGGCCCGGACCGGCCTGCTCGACGGCCTGGCGGTGGTCGTCTACGCCCCGGAGGGCGCGCCGAAGGCGTTCTACCTCCTCCACACCGCCCGCGGCCGGATCGACCGGATCGACGCGATCGGCCAGGCGCGCCAACTCGAGGACCTGGCGATCACTCTGGGCTAGATGTTCTGTCCCGGGAGGTCGGTTACGGTCCGGGCCGGCCACCCCTGAGGTCGTCCACGGGCCCGGCCCGCACTCGTCGAAGTGAAGGACGAGCGGTTCGGCGGACACCCTCCATACGAGATCGGAGAGGCCCATGACCGACATGGCCAACCGTTCCTACAGTCCCGAGTTCCGAGGTCGGGCGGCCGCGCTGAGCTACCCGCCGGGGAGGACGACCGCTACCGGTCGACCCAGTAGGTGTCGTGGTAGTCGAAGAACTCGGCCCGCTCTTCCTCGCTCATCCGCCCAAGGTGCTTCAGGTTCTCGAAGTAGCCCTCTCGGGGTGCGCCGGGCGTGAACAGGAGCAGCATCGATGCGGGCTCGTCGGAGTCGTTGCGGAATCCGTGGACGCCGCCCTGCGGGACGTAGAGGAAGTCGCCCTCGTCGGCTTCGACCCATTCGGTTCCGTTGTAGAGGGTGACGGTCCCTTCGAGGATATAGAACGACTCGGTGATGCCCTTGTGGAAGTGCGGATCGGGTCCGCCCTGCCGGGCGCCCATGTTCCACCGGTAGAGGCCGAACTGGCTGTCGGTCGAATCCCCGGTGGCGAGGTACTCGGCCGAACCGCTGGTGAACGGCAGGTCGTGCGGTTGGTCGGAGGGACGGAAGACTGCGCTGACCTCGCCGGTCTCCCCAAGATACTTCGGTTCCGGATACGACATGGCCGGATCCTACCGGCGCGTAGCGCCGTGAAGGCGGCCGCCGCGACGCTCATGCGCTCCGAACTGCGGCGCTATGCGGAGGCGCAGTTGAGCGACCAGTGGAGCGCGCAGCGGGAGGCGCTGGCCGAACGCTCGCCATCGGCCTCCGTCGCCGAGGCGCTGTCCGGCCTCGAGAGTCCCGACCGGGCCGCGGCTTCGGCCGCGCTTCTGGAGGGGTTGAAGGCCCTCGCCGAGCTCCAGCCGATCCCGATGGTCCAGCCGCGTCCCGGCAGCCGTCCGAGCGCGGTCCGGGCCGGCGGCGCCGAATCGTCCAAAGTGTATGAGAAGGTTCGGGCGCTGCTGGCCAAGGCCGAAGCCACGGACTCCGACGCCGAGGCCGAAGCGTTCACCGCCAAGGCCCAGCAGCTCATCGCCCGGCATTCGATCAACGAGGCCCTGCTGGCCGAGTCCCCGGACGCGGCCCTGGAGGCCGCAGCAGCTCGGATCTACGTCGAGAAGCCCTACGAGAAGCCGAAGTCCGAGCTGCTGCACGTGGTGGCCGACGCCAACGGATGCCGGTCCGTCTACTCCCCGGCAGCCGGGTTCGCGACCGTGGTCGGCGGGGCCACGAACCTGCGCTCGGTCGAGCTGCTTTACAACTCGCTGCTGGTGCAGGCGACCTCCGCGATGACCCGGGCGGGGTCGAAGCGGGACGGCTCCGGCAGGTCGCGGGCCCGGTCGTTCCGGCAGTCGTTCCTGGCCTCCTTCGCAGTGCGCATCGGCGAGCGCCTGGCCGAGTCCGCCGACGAGACCGTCCGCGAGGTGGCCGACGAGACCGGGACGGACCTGGTCCCGGTGATGCAGTTGCGGCGCGAGGCCGTGGACGCCAAGACCGAGGAGCTGTTCCCGAACCTGACGATGCGGGCCGCCACGCGCATCAGCGACTTCGAGGGCCACGTCGCCGGCCGGGCCGCGGCCGACCGCGCCAGACTCCAGGGAGCCGAAGCCCTCGACTCCGCCTGAGGCCCGGCTACCGGGTTGACGACGAGCGGCTGAGCTTTCCCTGGACGTAGCGGCACAATGCCAGAGCACCTGGCGGCAGACTGCGAACCATCGCGGCGGCAGACGGCGCACCCCTCTTGCGGCCATTGGTGCACGAACATAGCGGCAAAACGAGCATGAAATGAGCGGCAGAACGAGCTGCCGTTGCTACGATTCCAGCTAGCGTCAAGATTCCGCGGTCTCCGCTCGGACATATCATCCCACGCCACGCAGCCAGTACAGTGCGAGAAGCGCTGGCGGACACCCGAGTCGTGCTGGTCAACGGAGCACGACAATGCGGCAAGAGCACCTTGGTGGCGCAGCTTGGATCGGAACGGGATGCCGAGATGCGCAGCTTGGACAATGCATACGCGCGCCAAGCGGCCGGGGACCAACCCGCCGACTTCGTCCTCAGTGACAAACTTCTGATCATCGATGAAGTTCAGCGTGACCCTGAGCTGCTGCTCTCGATCAAGGAGACCGTCGATGCCGACCCGCGTCCAGGTCGATTCCTGCTCACCGGATCGGCCCGAATCCTCGGGCTGCGCACGCTCCCCGACACCTTGGTGGGGCGTATGGAGACCATCGAGCTCTGGCCGCTGTCGCAGGGAGAGATAGACGGCGCTCCGGACGGATTCGTTGATGCGATCTTTCACCACGGGCCGCAACTCAAACATCGCTCGGAAGAGGACAGAAAGGGCTATGTCGAGCGGGTAGCCCGGGGCGGATATCCCGATGCGCTGGTTCGCGAGGGCAAACGCCGAACACGCTTCCTGCGATCGTACGTGTCCGACCTGATCAACCGCGACGTCATCCAGTTGGCGGCGATCTCGCAGGCTGACGAGATGCGCGCGCTGGTGACGATGCTCGCTGATCGCTCCGGTCAACTGATCGTTCCCGCCAACATCGCTGCCGACCTCGACATTTCTCGGTGGACGGTCGGCAGATACCTCGCATTGCTCCGAGAGGTCTTCCTGATCAAGCGGATTCCGGCCTGGAGGAAGCGAGTGGGGTCGCGTGCGGTGTCCACCGCCAAGACCGCCTTCGTGGATTCCGGAGTCGCCACCAGCCTCTTGAACCTGGATACGAAGGCGCTCAGCGAAGTCGGCGGCCCGCTGGGTCCGCTGTTGGAAGGCTTCGTGATGATGGAGATCGCCAGGCAACTCACCTGGTGTGAGCAGGAAGTCGAGATGTACCACTACCGGACGCGTGACAAGGTCGAGGTCGATATCGTCCTGGAGAACGCCCGTGGCCAGGTTGTGGCGCTTGAGATCAAGGCCGGATCCACCGTCAGGGGCGACGACTTCCGCGGCCTGCGGCATCTTGAAGAACGCCTTGGCGAGAAGTTCCTTGTGGGAGCCGTGCTGCACACCTCCCAAGAGACGATGTCTTTCGGCCCGAAGATGCGAGCGATCCCTATCGCGGCGATCTGGGAGACGCCGAGCCCCAAAGAATAAGCGTCCGACAGCATCCGGGCCGCCGATCCGAGAGCGGCGGCCGGTTCGCAAGGGGCGGCCGCGCTGCAACGACGGGCTCCGAGCCACTACGGCCCCGAGGCTTCCCGTCCTCCGCAGCGGTCCCGGTACAGGCGCGCCGCCGCCTCCAGGATGCGCGCTTCCCGGCCCTCGTAGCCGAGCCAGTCGAGATGCCAGGGCTGGGCGACGAATCGCGG
This sequence comes from Glycomyces xiaoerkulensis, assembly GCF_002798405.1. Classification (GTDB taxonomy): domain Bacteria; phylum Actinomycetota; class Actinomycetes; order Mycobacteriales; family Micromonosporaceae; genus Glycomyces; species Glycomyces xiaoerkulensis. Next base: position 16,338 of record NZ_PGGV01000010.1, read on the forward strand.
CTCGGTCCCGCCCGCGACGACCGCGGTGCCGATCCGGTGCGGCTCGGCGTCCCGGAAGTCGGCCAGGACCGTGTCCGGAAGCCGCGACCACAGCAGCTCCACTACGAGGCCGTCGACCTCCAGGCAGCCGAGCGGCGTCAGGAGCGGGGAACGGACCGGCCGCCGCGCCGGATCAGCACTGGGCGCGGCGGCCGGTCCCGCCGGGAGGCGGTCGGGTCGAGCGTTCAAGCGACGGCCTTCCCGGCGTTCGGGCGGCAATCCGGGCACCAGGCGCGGTCGTGGAGGTAGCGTCCCGGTGTGTATCGCCACCCGGCCGCCTCGGCCCGGCGCGCCATCTCCCCGTACCCCGAAGCGGAGAGACGCAGCATGCGCGGGCAGAGGCAGCATGACACCGTGACGCGGCGCCCGGACCCCACCAAGTCCGGGCCGCCACCGGTGCCGGTGTGCGGCGGATCGAAGACGACGGCCCGGTAGCCGCCGCTTCGGCTGGAGGTCGACGCGGCCGCGGCTGCGGGAGGAACCTGCATCGGGTCAGCCGCGGCCGCGTCATCGGGGGCGGGCGGCGCACCGCCGCCGTCCCGCCCTGGACCGCCGTCGCCACCGTCGACGGCGGAGCCTGTCTTGCTGATCGGTGGGAGCCGGAGCGCGAAGACGCTGCGCGCCAGCAGGGCGGAGAACTCGCTCACGGCCGCGCCTCCCCGGACGGGCGGGCGCCGAGCACGCGATCGATCGTCCTGAACGCCCGGTCCCTGACCTCCTGCTTCCACTCGGTCGGGTTCGACGACCACAGGAGCCCCTGCCAGCGCAGGAGGCGCTGAGTCGGATCGAAGGGCCAGCAGACGACCGCGATCTCGGGGCCCTCGTCGTGGTGCAGGCGCACTCCGACGCGGTGGCCGCCGGCGCTGGCCCAGAGGACGAAGGTCGTGCCGGAGGCGTCGGCGAAGGTGCCGTAGACCTTGCCGGGTTCCAGCGGTGGCCGCTCTCGTCGTGTCATCGCGTCGCTCCCCCATGCCGTAGTGCTGTCGCGTGTGGATTTCAGTCGGTGGTTACCGGCTGATGCGACAAGCCTAAGAGCAGGGAAAACAGTGGCACAAGGATTGATTCTGACCGGGGAGTCCGTCGGGCGGACGCGATCTCCGGGCGGGAGGGACACCGGGCGGCGGCCAGAATGTCCAAGCGGAATGTCCCCAGTGGTGCCCGGATCGGGGCGGTCGGCTACGCCTCGTCTGCGGCGGCCGCGTCGCGGACGTCGTCGGCGAGGACGCTGAGGTCCATCTCGCCGTCGCGGACGCCGCCTACGAACGCCTCCCACTCGTCGGGGGTGTAGATCAGGATCGTGCCGCCGGGGTCGTCGGCGCGGCGGATGGCGACGAGACCGTCTGGGGCGAAACCGATCTCGAGTTCGCCGGGGGTGCCTTCCGCGGCGTCGGGGCGCACCCAGCGGGCGGCGTCGGCGTCGAAGCGCCCTTTGAGGGGCTGCTCGTGGGCCTGCTCGTACATGCCGCTCCTCGAGGCGCTCGGGGGAGTGGCGACGGGCGGCGGCTGCTCGGGTTCCGCCGCCGTCGCGATCGGTGGTGCATGGCCGGGTGAGCCGCGGCCCGCTTGCCTCCACGCCGGGCCGACGTACCCACTACCGGTTGGGGGAGTCCTTCACCCAGGCCAGCAGCCCTTCGTAGCTGGCGGCGCTGACGGTGAGGACGGGGCGGTCGTCGGCGAGCTTGCTGTCCGAGACCTGCGGCTGCTCGCCGTTGAGGCGCACCTCGACGCAGTTGTCGTTCTGATTACCGCCGCTGCGGCTCGACTTGCGCCACGGCCCGATTGCGGTCATTTCAGGAAGTCCTCCAAATCGATCGAGTGGCCTGATGCCACCTTGAGGCCACTGGTGAAGAACTTACCTCGCGTCGAATCCACTGGAACGAAGCCTGAGCCCCGTGGCGCTTCGACATAGACCACTGTCTCCTCGCCGCCTTCATACTCAAGTAGTTTGAGCGTCCAGGGCTGGAGGTCGTATCGGCCCGCACTGTAGGGGATGACCCGCACATCGACGAACGGCAGGTCAGCGACCTTGCGGAGGTCGGCCAGGATCTCGTCTCCCTCTGGGCCGAGGTCGATCCGCAGGGCGGCCTCTCCCATGAGCATGAGGGCTGGGCGTTCTGATTCGATCCAGCGCTCGCGTCGCTCCATCCGGAACTCAAGGCCTTGGTCCCAGTCGATCTCGCCTTCGAAATTATTCTTCGTCGTATCCCGAATCATCCGGTAGTACGCCGGGCCTTGAAGCAGTGAGGGAAATACGGAGTACGAGTGGAATGCAAGGTATGAGGCGTTGTCCTCGCACTGCTGGTAGAACCATCCGCCGTCGTCGAGAACGCTCGCGTAGTGGTTGCACCAGTCGTTGGCTCGGGCGGCTTTGGTCAGCGTGGCGATGCGATCGACGAGGTCATGTGGTGTTTGATAGAAGTTCAGCAGCGCGAGCACCGTACCGAGCTTGACCCCGCGGTACCGCCCCGACTCCAAGCGGCTCAGAGTCTTCGGCGAGCAAATGTCGCGCGGAATGGCGGTCTTCTCGTAGCCCTTGGGGAGACGTGGCCGTGGCCGGGTCCGTTCTGAGAGAAGCTGACGGGCCAGCTCCATGAGCGGAGGCGGGCCGGGGATCGAGTCGTCACTTTCCGTCATGGAGTGGAATTGTAGAGAGCGTGCGCAGTTCGTTACAAGATCATCCTGTGTGTCGCACGCATGTCGCATTGTGTCGGATATCCGACTCAATCGGACCCTCCTTGTCCTGCAACAAAGTGGAGATCGGACCGGAATCGACTTGGCGGTGGCTGACGGTCGCCGCCGCGGGATCGCTACCCGACGAGCAACTTCCGTAGGTCATCCACGTGCATGCGCTGGGCGGGGTCAGCGACCTGGCTCCGCGAGAAGCGGACTCCGTCGCTTCGCAGTAGCTCGTGCGGGTCGCCGCGGTGCTCGCCCGGCCAGGTGAAGTTGGGCGAGACCTTGCCCTCGGCGAGCAGCACACGCCAGGCGTTCTTGAGTTCGTGCGCGCGCGAGAGAAATCCCCCGATCTCCCGCTGGTGGCGACCGGTGAGCCGCGAGAGGTCGCCGTAGGTGGTCCATGCCCCGTGCGGCAGGCGCTCGAGCACGATGGCGATGACCTCCCTCCAGTCCTTGGCATCGTCCTCATCGAAGCCGGGGGTGGGCGCGTTGTGTTTGCGGTGGCGGTACTCCTCACGCCATGTGCCGATCGGCTTCCCGCTGGGCACGTGGATCCATGCTTCCCAAGGGTGTGGACGCTGCCCCGGCGCGATGTGGGCGATTGCGTTCGAGGGGAACCGGTGTGCCCGCCCGTCCTCGGTGACAATGCAGCCGTTGGCGTCGACGTGCGCGATGTGGGTCTCGCGCAGGTTGGGGCGCTCCCAGCGGAGTTCGTCGCCTGCGTCGAAGTCCCCGCCCTCGATGAACTCGTAGAGCGCTCCGGTGGTCGGAGGGTCGGACGGGGGGCGGGACGCGGGCGGAGCGGTGGACTGCTGCTGCAGGGCTTGCAGCTTGTCGAGGGCGCCGTTGACCGCGTCGTCGGCGTTGGTGAACTCGAAGGGGAACGCGGCGCTTAGCCGGCGGAGCGTCGCCGGGCTCAGCTGGTTCGAGCGGGTCATGCACCCTCCTTAGTTTGGCGGTAAGTAGCCCTATAATATGATGTTGTTGTCGTCGGTCGACGGCGGCCCTCGGCATCGGGAGATGTCACGCGGGCGGGGTCGGACTGCCGGGGCGAAGGTCGGGAAGCGAGAGGTGCTCCGATCTCGGTTCCGTCTGGCCCGCAATGGAAAACCTTATCCGGGCGGACCGTCGTCTCGAAGTATGGGATTCTCGGTCCGCCTGCAACCTGCGGGATCGCTGAGGCGTGATCGAAGACTGAGAGCTCCGGTCGAGAGCCCGCGTGATTGCCGCCCGCGCAGAACCGCGACACAGCTCGCACCAGGATAAACTCAGCCCTCACATGCGGTCGTCGATCGGTGGGAGGCGACCGCATCGCCGTGCGGGGAAGGAGCAAGAGCAACCAGATGACGTCGAACCCGTCCGACCTCCCCGAGCGCCTGGGCGAGTACCGGATCTGCGAACCCATCGGGGAGGGCGCTCAAGGCTCGGTCTACCTCGCCCAGTCCGAAACCGGCCGGCGCGTCGCCATCAAGACCCTCGGCTTCGCACTTCGCAACCCCGACGCCCGCCGGCGCTTCGACCGCGAGGCGGAGACGCTCCGCATGGTCTCCGGACTCCACCTGGCCCAGTACGTCGACGCCGACGCCTCCCCCGAAGCCGATCCGCCGTGGATCGCCACCGAGCACGTCGACGGATCGCCCCTTGACAGGCTGATCGACGAGGGCGGCCCGCTCGCCCCCGAGAAGGCCGCCTACCTGGGAGCGCAGTTGGCCGAAGGGCTCTCATATATCCACCGGTTCGGTGTCGTCCACCGCGACTTCAAACCCGCGAACGTCATGGTCGACGACGAGGGGCCGAAGGTCATCGATTTCGGCCTCTCGGTCCTCGAGGAGCGCATGGGCGAGATAACGTCCACCGCGAACACCGTGGGCACCCGCAACTGGATGGCCCCGGAGCAGGCGCGAACCTCGCAGGTCACCGCCGCGGCCGACATCTATTCGCTCGGACTGGTCACGGCCTACGCGGCCACCGGAGTGCGCCCCGTACACGGGAACATCGACATATCGTCGCTGCCCACCGGGCTGCGGAGCGTCCTCACCGACATGCTCGACGGCGTTCCCGAGCGCCGACCGGACGCTTGGGAGGCGAAGCAGCGGCTCCTCGCCGTCGCCGGGGACCACGCCGAAACCGTCGCCGTTCCGGCCGCATCCCAGGCGCGCCTCGACACCGAAGACCGGTCCCTTCCTGCCCCAAGGCCCGGCCCGGATCGGGTCCGACCCTCCGCCGACCGCGCCGCCGACGCCGCCGCCAGCATCCGAGCCGCCTACGCTAAGAGCGGAGACCTGTGAGTATGACCGAGACCAGTTTCGTCCAAGGCGCGCGCGTGGAGGTCCGCGACGAGGAATGGATGGTGCTGGACAGCCGCAGCACAGACCACGACGGCGCGAAGCTCAAGGTCGTGGGCATCTCGGACCTGGTGCGCGGCGTCGAGGCCACCTTCTTCACCGAGCTCGACGACGTCGTGCCCATCCGTCCCGAGGACACCGAGCTGGTCACCGAGAACTCGTCCCGGTATGCGCACTCGCGGCTGTTCCTGGAGGCGGTCCTGCGCCGCACTCCGCTGGCCCGCACCGAGCGCGGACTGGCGATGTCCGACAGCTTCCTGCTCAACGGCATGACCTATCAGCAGCGCCCTGCCGAGCAGGCGCTCAAGGGGCTGCGTCCGCGCATCCTCCTCGCCGACGTCGTCGGCCTCGGCAAGACCCTCGAGATCGGCCTGACGCTGGCCGAGCTGATCCGCCGCGGCCGCGGCGAGCGCATCCTCGTCGTCACCCCGCAGCACGTCCTCGAGCAGTTCCAGCGCGAGATGTGGACGCGCTTCTCGATTCCCTTGCTGCGCATGGACTCCGTCGGCATCTCCCGCATCCAGCAGCAGCTACCGGCCGGACGCAATCCGTTCACCGTCCACAAGCGCGTCATCATCTCGATCGACACGCTCAAGAACGAATCGGCCTACCGCCACCACCTGGAGAACCTCCAGTGGGACGCCGTCGTCCTCGACGAGTCCCACAACCTGGTCGGAGGCCAGACCAAGAGCCAGCGCCGCAAGCTCGCCGAACTGCTCGCGACGAGGACAGACGCGCTGCTGCTCGCCAGCGCCACCCCGCACAACGGCAACGCCGAGTCCTTCGCGGGCCTGATCGACCTGCTCGACCCCACGACCATCGCCGACAAGAAGGACTACTCGGCCGCCGACATCAAAGACCTCTACATCCGCCGCACCAAAGTCGACCGCGAGGTGCGCGGCGAGATCTACGGGCGGTGGGCCGACCGCGGCGAGCCGCGCCTGGTCGACGTCGCCCCCAGCGAGGCCGAGGAAGCCGTCTTCGACGAGTTCGCCCGCACCTGGGACCCCCGCACCTGCACCGTCATCGGGCCTGAACGGCGCCTGTTCCCCTTCACGCTCATCAAGGCGTTCCTCTCCTCGCCGGCCGCGCTCGCCGAGACGGTGAAGAGGCGCCTCAGGACCGCGACCGGACCGGAGGCCGAAGCGCTCCGCCGCCTCGCGGACCTCAACGGCCGGATCGCCGCGCCCGCGAAGCTCGACGCGCTCGGAGCACACCTCAAGGACATCGGTGTCGGTCCGAGGTCGGACGCCCGCGTCGTCGTCTTCTCCGAGCGCATCGACACGGTGAATTGGCTCGCGGAGGAGATCCCGGCCCTGACGGGGCTGAAGCCGGACCAGGTCGAGGTTCTCCACGGCGGGCTCGTCGACACCGATCAGCAGAAGGTCGTCGAGCAGTTCCAGCTCGGTTCTTCGAAGCTGCGGGTTCTCGTCACCGGGGACATCGCCTCCGAGGGCGTCAACTTCCACCAGCACTGCCACCAGCTTGTCCACTGGGACGTGCCGTGGTCGATGATCCGCATCGAGCAGCGCAACGGCCGCATCGACCGGTATGGACAGCTCCGCGAACCGCAGTTCACGGCCCTGCTGCTCAAGTCCGAGGCCTTCACCGACCTCGACGACACCCGCGTCTCCGGCAAGCTCGTGCGGAAGGCCGCCACCGCCGCGGCCGCGCTCGGCAGCGTCGAGGCCGCCGCGCTCGACGTCGACTCCGAGGTCGAGTCCAATCGCATCCTCGAAAGCCTCATCGCCGGACGCGGCGTCGACGAGACCGTCCCCGACGTGACGCAGCCGAAACCGGGCGACATGCTGTCGATGCTGAACGCCTCCGCCGACGCCCGCGGTGACGCTCCCGCCGAAGCCCCCTTGCGCGCCGTCCAGCCGCGCCTGTTCGCAGATACCCGGTCCTTCGTCGAGACCGCGCTCGACGTCCTCGGCGTCGAAGCCGACTGGGAGGACCAGACCCTCATGATCGACCCGCCCGAGGACCTGAAGCAGCGGCTCCAGGTGCTGCCGCCCTCATACCTCAAGGAGCACAGGGTCACCGAGCGGCTGCGAGTCACCTGCGATCGCGACTACGCCCGGAAACGGCTCGAGAAGGCCGTCGACGACACCGACATGGCCTGGCCCGACACCGCCTACCTCTCCGACCTGCACCCGCTCGTCGAATGGCTGGTCGACAAGGCCCTCGTCAGGCTTGGCCGCGGCAAGGCCCCGATCATCCACTGCGGCGTGCCCGAACCGGTATTCGCCGTCCAAGGCGTCTACACCAACAAGGCCGGGCAGCCCGCGGTCGTCGAATGGATGACGGTCACCGGTCTCGACGGTGCCGAACCGGAGGTGAAGGGCGACCTCATCGAGCGGCTGCACACCGCCGGTGTCGGACCCCGCATGGCCAATCCCGGCCGCCCCTACGACACAACCCCGCTGCAAGCCCTTGTCAAACCGGCCATCGCCGCCGCCCGCCGCTATCTTGAAACCCGTCGCGACGCGGCCGACGCGGTCATCGCCGAGGAGATCGAGGAACACGAGGCCCGCCTGGGCGACTGGCAGCAGGCCGCCCTCCACGGGCTCGACGACCTTCTTCCGAACGCGGGCCGCCGCAGAAACGCCGTGGCGAACACCGCCGAGGCCCAACGCGACCACATTGAGAAACTCGCCACCGACGGGCAGCCGCTCCTGCGCGTGCTCGCCGTCCTCGTGTCAGAAGTCTAGGAGCAGCGCATGATCTACGACTCCATCACCAACCGCGGCGAATACTTCTCCAACCACTACCTGGCCGAGCTACTCCCCGCCGCCCTCAAGAAGCAGCATTGGTCGCGCTGGACCGCCGACGCCAAGGCCGGCAAGTCCACGCCTCGCAGCCGTATGCGCTCTCTCCGAGTCCCGTACCAGAAGACCCGGTTGGACATCCGCGAACTCCAGGAATCCGGAGAGACCGAGCTGGTCTCCAAGCGCCTCGGCGCATGGCACGCCGAGCTCCTGGCCGGTCTCGGCTTTGACCCCGAACCGCAGGTCCTCAATGTCCAGCGCGCCGACAACGACCATGACGTCCCGGTTGCTTGCCTCGACGGCGACTTCGAAGGCGGCCTGGTCGCCGTCGAAGCCGGATTCGCCACCGAACTCGACGACGCCTTCGACCCCGAAGGCGCAGGCAGGCTCCAGGATCCGGTCACGACCCAGGCGGAGCGGATCGAGACCGCCGACAAGCTCGCTACCTGGCTGTTCACCGCTGACACCCCGCCGCGCTACGTCCTCATCCTCGCCGGCGGCATCGTCGTCCTCGCCGACCGCCTCGCGTGGGGCTCCGGCCGCTACCTGGCCGTCGACCTCGATGTCGCACTGGAACGCAACGACGTGAAGAACGGCGGCGAGCTCGACCTCATCGCCGGTCTCTTCAGCGCCGAGATGCTGCGCAAGCCCGAAGGCGAGACCGAAAGCCCGCTCGCAGCGCTCGTCGACGAATCCAGCCGCCACGCGGTCGGCGTCTCCAAGGACCTCCGCGAGGCCCTGCGCCGCAGCGTCGAAATCGTCGCCAACGAAGTCCTCGCCCGCTTCCGCGATGCCGGGGTAGCACTGGACGAGATCGAAGTCGCCGACGACGCCAAGGACCTCGCCGACCAGCTCCGTCGCGAATCCCTGCGCTACCTCTACCGGATCCTGTTCCTGCTCTATGCCGAGGCCCGCCCCGACACCGGCATTCTCCCGGTGGACCATCCCGAATACATGGAGGGCTACTCCCTGGCCCGCCTCGGTGAGCTGGTCGTCGCCGACCTCGACTCCGCCTCGAACGACGGCTTCCACTTCTACGAGTCCCTGAACCTTTTGTTCAACCGGGTCAACCGCGGCTACCGGCATGACCAGCCGGTGGGGGAGAGCGAAAGCGCCGGCATCCGCTTCGAGCCGATGCGGTCCGAGCTGTTCGAGCCCGCCGCGATCAAGCTCATCGGCAAGTCCGTCTACGTCGAGGACCACGGCGGCGTCGATACTCGCCTGCGCAACCGGGCGCTCCACGCGGTGCTCCGGCTTCTCATGCTCACCAAGGGCGGAGCGAAGCGCGGCAGGGGGCGCTCGGCGGCAGCGACGAGTCGGCAGGGCGGCTTCATCTCCTATGCGCAACTGGGCATCAACCAGCTCGGTGCGGTCTATGAGGGCCTGATGTCCTACACGGGGCGGATCGCGGAAGACGAAGCACTCCTGGAGGTCGCCAAGGGCGGCGACCCCGAGGACGGCTCCTGGCTGGTGCCCGCCTCGAAGGTGGCCGACTACCCGGACGAGGTGTATGTACGCCGCGAGGACCCGTGGACCGGCGAACTGAAGCGGGTCAGGTACGAGGTAGGCCAGTTCGTGTACCGTCTGGCCGGTCGCGACCGCCAGACTTCGGCGAGCTACTACACCCCGGAATCGCTGACCAAGGCGACGGTCAAGCTTGCGCTCGACTACCGCATGGAAGAGGCGAGCGAGCCGGTGACCGCGGCTGAGATGCTGCGCTGGAAGATCTGCGAGCCCGCCCTGGGGTCCGGCGCGTTCTTGAACGAGGCCATCAACCAGGTTGCCGAGCGGTACCTCCAGAAGCGCCAGGAGGAATTGGGAACGGAACTGCCTGCCGAGGACTACCAGCGGGAGTTGCAGAAGGTCAAGGCGTACATCGCCCTGCACAACTCGTACGGGGTGGACCTGAACGCGACGGCGGTTGAGCTGGCGGAGATCTCACTCTGGCTGAACGTCATGCATCCTGGGCTGCAAGCCCCATGGTTCGGACTCCACCTGCGCCAAGGTAACTCGCTGATCGGCGCGAACCGGAGGTACTACGACCCCAAGGACGTCCGTAGCAAGGCCTGGCTGAGTTCAGCGCCGGTAGAGCACCCCTTCAAGAACGGAGACCTGCCGGAAGGCATGATCCACCACTTCCTGCTCCCCGCGAAAGGCTGGGGAGCGGTCGCGGGGGAGAAGGAGGCGAAGAAGCTCGCCCCGGAGGATGCCGAGAAGCTGAACAAGTGGCGTAAGGCTATGCGGGCCAAGCCCAAAGAGAAGCAGATCAACCGCTTGAAGGCCCTATCGAGGCGGGCCGAGTACCTGTGGGACCTGGTCGAGAAGCGCCTCCAGATCTCCGAGCAGGAGATCGCGCGCAAGATCGACGTCTGGCGAGCCGAAGACCTCCCGGAACCGAGTAACCCGGTCGCGAAGGAAGATGTCCTCAAGACACTGGGAGCCCTGCAAGACGACCTCGAAGGAGCGGGCACCCCCTACTGGCGCCTGAAGACGGTTATGGACGCCTGGTGCGCCCTGTGGTTCTGGCCTGTCCAGGAGGCATCGTTGTTGGACGGCAGCCATGTGAAGTATGAGGGAAGCCAGGATAACGACCTCCGGACGGCAACTGGCCGCCAGCGAAGGATCGTGCCCCTGGCAGAATTGGACGATTGGATCGACTTCGCCGAAGCTCTGCTTGGCCGAGTTGACTACGACGACCAAGGGCTACGCGGAGCCTTCACGAGTCTCCCTGAACTGAGCGACTTCGAAGACCATCTCCCAACGAACATGGGTATGCAGCACTTTTCGCGGGTCCGGGAGCAGTACCCCTGGCTTCAGCAGTCCATTGACATTGCCAAGGAACAAAACTTTTTTCATTGGGAACTTCAATACGCTCATGTCTTTAAAAACGGAGGATTTGACCTCCAAGTAGGAAATCCGCCGTGGGTACGGCCCCGTTGGGATGAAAACCTGATCCAGGCGGAGATTGATCCTTGGTTTGCTCTTACGCCGAACGCGGGACGAAGCGAATGGAATGAAAGAAAGACAGATGTCTTCGCACTGAAGCAAGCGAAGCAACTTCTTCTAGCTGAACACGCAGTTTTTCGTGGAACATTGGAGTTTTGTGGCAACTCAGTCACATATCCGATCCTGGGTAATACGCAACCAGATTTCTATCGCTGTTTCATGTCACGAGTATGGTCAAACCTTGGTATGGCGGGCACCGCGGGCTTGATACATCCAGGCACGCATTTTGTGGGAGCGAATGAGGGGGTCCTTAGAGAGTCTGCATACCGGCATCTTCGGCTCCATTGTCATATGATTAACACTAAGTCGCAGTTCCAGGAAGTTGACAGTAATGCAGAATTTGGCATACATGTCTATGGAGCTGAGCAATCGGTACATTTTCGACACGCATGCTGGGTTTATGAACCGAGAACATTGCTAGCTTCCCTGTTCATGCAAGACTATGGCTTCAAGCCGGAAGAAGTTGCTTTCGTGCCAGGTGTGAAGAATCTTGGAACCTGGGATACTCGCCCACATCCTCGTAGGCTTATCGAAGTCGATGAAGAAGTGCTGTCACTGTGGGCGCAAATCGAAGACACCGAGAACGACAAGACTCGACAGGCAAAGCTTCTCTATCCGATATCTGTATCTGAGCAGGAAGCAATTTCTGCAATCGTTTCATATCCTAGGCGAGTCAGTTCGTTGGGGCCGCGTATTACTAGAGGACTAGATGAAAAACGCGATCGTGCGCGTGGCCGGTTCTATGAAGACACCAGGAATGTGAATACCTGGAGCGATGTTATCCTCCAGGGGCCATTTTTTGGGATCTCTACACCGTTTGCCAAGTATCCAAATATTCCGTGTTTGAATAAGAATGACTACTCTCCCTGGGATCTAACTACCCTTGATTCGGATGCGATTCCTAGAACCAACTATCTGCCTGGGGTGAAGGCTGAGGATTTCATACAATTTCAAGAAAAATGGATAGATTTCGAAAATGATAATCAACTGCAAGCTTGTTCATCATTTTATCGTCTTGCCTGGAGAAGAAGAGTTAATCTTCGAAGTGAGCGAAGTCTGTTTGCCGCAATAATTCCACCTGGTCCTACACATGTCCATCCTGTGCATACAATGGTGCTTGAAAGTCAAGCAAGCACTGTTCTACTGGCTGGCTACTGGGCGTCGCTGCCTTTGGATTACTTGCTTAGGATCTCCGGTACGTCGGACCTTCAAGTAGGTAACGTTACGAACCTGCCAGCTGCAGAACCGGATCACGAGCTCGCTACCTCTCTAATTTTGCGAACGCTCCGCCTAAATTGTCTTACGGCTGCCTACGGGCGAATCTGGCGAGATCTATACACAGTTGCTTGGAGGTCGGAATCCTGGGCATTGGGCTGGCCGATCTTGCAGAAACTTGGACAGGTTGAGGCGGAATGGTCAGATGCCATACCACTCCGAACTGAGTATGAGCGCCGCGCTGCGCTTGTCGAGATTGATGCCTTGGTAGCGGTCATGCTTGGTATGAGTGCCCAGCAGCTCGAGGCCATCTATCTCGCTCGATATCCTGTGCTGTCCGAACGCGAAGACAAGACTTGGTTCGATGCCAACGGTCGCAAGATCTGCGGTGACACCAAGGCTGGCGGCCTCGGACAGACGAAGGAGGACTTCATCCAGCTCCAAGCTCACCTGAACGACGGTGCTCCTCCTCCTTCCGGCTATTCCCCTCCGTTCTACAAAGCCGATAGAGTCGCTGAGATGACTGCCGCCCATGCAGAGTTCACTCGTCGCCTCGAAGCCAAGCAGGCTGAGGCCGGGTCATGAAGCCCTCGCTCGCCGCGCTTCGTATGCGCGACCAGGTCGTCGAGTACCTGGCCACCACGTACGGCATGACCGGAGAGTCCGCCCGTGAACTGGAGCGATTCCTGACCGACCCGGAAGACGGGATCGTCAAGGGGCCGTTCCTCCGGCTCCGGACCCCGTTCCGGCCAGCCTCGCCCGGCTGGGAGTCCGACCTTGACTGGCTCCCCGAGGGGTTCACCCCTCACCGACACCAGGCGAACGCTTGGTCACGGCTTTCCTCCAAGCGCCACGAGCCGCAGCCGACCATCGTCACCACCGGCACCGGCTCCGGTAAGACCGAGTCGTTCCTGATCCCGATCCTGGACCACTGCCGCCGCCACGCCGACTCCTCGAACCCCGGCGTCAAGGCCGTGTTCCTCTACCCGATGAACGCCCTCGCGGCCGACCAAGCCAAGCGGCTCAACGAAATGCTGAGCTCTGACCCTCGCCTGTCCGATGTCACCGCAGGTCTTTACATCGGCGACAAGGCCGAGGTCACCTACGAGCGCATCCTCACCGAGCGTCGCGACATACAAGCGACACCACCTGACATCCTCATCACCAACTACAAGATGCTGGACCTGATCCTCCAGCGTCCCGTCGACGCCGCGCTCTTCGGCCCGCGCCAGCTCACCTACATCGTCGTCGACGAGTTCCACACCTACGACGGCGCCCAAGGCACCGACGTCGCGATGCTGCTGCGCCGCCTCAACGCCGCCGTCGGGGACCGCCCCGTCTGCCCCGTCGCCACCTCCGCCACCCTCGCCAGCGGCGAGGGCGCCGACGACCTCATCCGCGAAGTCGCCGAGGACGTCTTCGGCGTCCCCTTCGCGCCCGACTCGGTCATCGTCGAGGACCGGCTCGATTCGCGGGAGTTCATCGAAGAACCCGATGACGACGAGGTCTTCAACCTCCCGACCCCCGAGGAGTTCCTGGGGATCTCCGGCGACCCGGTAGACGATCCCGCCGCTCTCGCCGAGCTGACCGGGCTCGTCTGCGGCAGACGGGACCTCACGCCCGTCGAACTCGGCGCGAAGCTCAAGCGGCACCCGCTCACCCGCGTGCTGCTCGACGTCTTCACCGACGGGCAGGTCCGCGACCTCGATGCGATCTTCGCCGCCTTCCGGCGCGGGCTCGTGCTCGACTCCTGGGTGAAAGTGTTCCGCACCGACCGTGCCCTGGCCTCCGAAGCGCTCGCCCGGTACCTCGCGCTGCTGTCGGTGGCCCGCGACCCCGACTTCCCGTCCCGACCGCTGCTCAAGGTCGAGACGCACCTGTGGCTGAAAGCGATCCACCGCGTCCTGCGCCAGGTCTCCCACGCTCCCCGGTTCCACTGGGACTCCGACGACTCGCTCAGCGAAGCCCTCGTGCTGCCCGCGATCGCCTGCCGCCACTGCGGCCGCTCCGGCTGGATGGCGCTCTCGCCCGAGCAGGACCCCGAAGACCTCAAGACCGAGGCCGTCAAGATCTACCGCGCCACCGTCCGCAAGAAGACCAAGTCCCGCCTGCGCGCGCTCACCGCCGCCGCCCAGGCCGAATGCGACGCCGTCACCGCCGAAGAACCGCATCTCAAAGCACTCGACCTCGCGCACCTTCGGACGCTCGACCCGCTGACCGACAAAGCGGTAGACGCACCCAGGCCCGAAGACGCCGAGCAGCCGGCGGACGCCTCGGAGGCGATCCCCGTGTGGGTCAACCTGGAGAGCGACGCCGCCGCGCGCGAGGACCGCTGCCCGGCCTGCAACCGCGACAACGGCATCCGCTTCATCGGCACCGGCGCGGTCACGCTCGCCTCGGTGGTCGTCACCGAGCTGTTCACGCGGTCGCTCGAACCCGACCTGGAGGCCCGCAAGACCCTGGCCTTCTCCGATTCGGTGCAGGACGCCGCCCACCGGGCCGGTTTCCTGTCCTCGCGTTCGCACTCGTTCTCGCTGCGCAGCCACCTCGCGAAGCAACTGCCCGACGACAAGCCCCGCGGACTCGACGAGCTCGCCGCCTCCGCGCTCGAAGCACTGCCCGAGACCGCGGAACTGTCGGCCGTGGTCCCCGTCGAACTGCACGACCAGACCGAAGTGAAGCGCCTCCTCGAAGGCACCGGCGAAGGCACGCCCGCCGCATGGAGGCTCATCGCCGACCGGGTCTCGTTCGACACCTTCCTCGAATTCGGCCTGCGCTCCCGCCTGGGGCGCACCCTCGAGACCACCCGCACCGCGGCCGCCGAAGTGGCGCTGCCCGATCCCGACCTGGTCGCCGGGATCGCCCGCGACGTGCTGCAGACCTGCCGCGGCGACATGCCGCTTGAGCTCCCCTCACCCGAGTTGTTCTTCGAGCACGCGCGCGGCCTGCTCGAACGGCTCCGCGGCAACGGCGCGATCAAGCACCGCTGGCTCGACCAGTGGATCACCACGGCAGGTGCGAAGCCGTGGTCGATCTGGGGCGGCCGTCCCCCCGGGATGCCCGCCTTCCCCGACACGATCTCCCGGCCCGAGTTCGGCCTCGGCGAGGAGTACCAGAAGAAGGGCTTCACGCCCCTGACCCGCAGGGGCACCTGGTACGCCGACTGGACCCGACGGACACTCGGACTCGCCGAGTCGGTCTCGGCCCAGTACCTGCCGCGGCTGCTCTCCGCGCTCGCCGACTCCGGCCTCATCGCCGCGCGCACGATCTCGGGCACCGGCACCAGGGTCTTCGGCCTCACCCCCGGGCACATCGCCGTCACCGGCCTGTCCAGCGACGCCGCGGCCGAGGCGATCGTCGCCTGCGACGTCTGCGACCACCGGCTCACCGTCGTCCCCGAACGCCGCGACTCCTGGGCCGGAACCCGCTGCCCCCGCTGGCGCTGCCAAGGGCGACTGCGCCCCCGAGAGGCCGAGCGGGAGGACTTCTACCGGCGGATCTACCGCGAGAAGGAAGTCTTCCGCGTCCGCGCCGTCGACCACACCGGGGTCCTGACCCGCGAACAGCGCGAGAAGGTCGAGCGCGACTTCCAAGGCGACGGATTCGACGACCCGAACGTCCTCTCCGCCACCTCCACACTCGAACTCGGCATCGACATCGGCGACCTCTCGGCGGTCATCCTCGCCGGGCTGCCCCCGGCCCCGGCCGGGTACGCGCAGCGGTCCGGGCGGGCCGGCCGCAAGACCGGCAACGCCCTCACCGTCACCGTCGCCGACCGCCGCCCCCGCGACCGGCACTTCTTCGCCGACCCGAGCCTCATGCTCGACGCGGCGATCAGCCCGCCCGGGGCCTACCTCTCGGCCGTAGAAATCCTCAAACGGCAATACACGGCCTTCCTGCTCGACAAGGCCGGCCGCGGGGAACTCCCCGGAGTGGGGGAGCCGCCGCGGCTCGCCTCCGCCCTGTTCGGGGACACCGGCTGGCTCGCCCAGTTCTCGGCCGCCGCGCGAACCTCCTTCCACACCACCGGCGCCGAATTCCTCGACCTGTTCGGCGACAAGCTCTCCGAGCGCGTCACCGACGAACTGCGGGACTGGTTCGGCCCCGGACTCGAGAAGCGCCTCGAGATCGCCGCCGCCGACTGGGAAGCCCGCCTCGCCCACCTCCGCGACCGCATCGCCCAGATCGAGACCGCCGCCGGCGAACTCACCGACCCCGACGGCGAGGACAAGGGAGAGCTTCGCCAGCTCCGCGCCGAAGCCGCAGGCATCCGCCGCCGGTTCGGCGACATCGGGCGCACCCCCGCCCACAACGCGCTCGTCGAATTCGGGCTCCTGCCCAACTACGCGCTCATCGACACCGCCACCACCCTCGAAGCCACCCTCACCAATGTGGAGGAAACCTCGGAGGGCGACAAGGAGTACACGTCCGAACTGCGCGAATACCCGCGCCCGGCCCGCCAGGCCCTCACCGAGATCGCCCCCGGCAGCACCTTCTACGCCCGCGGCTACCAGCACGCCGTCCGCGGCCTCGACGTCGGCACCCGGGCCAACCCCGCCTGGGAGGAATGGCGGATCTGCCCCGGCTGCGGCCACGTCCGGACCCATGAGGCCGCCGCCGACCTCAGCCCCTGCGAGCGCTGCGGCACCGCCATGAACGACAACGGCGAGCTGTACCGGGTCCTGCGACCGGTCCGAAGCTGGGCCGACGACCGAAACGACGACGCGCACATCTCCGACGCCCGCGACGACCGCCTGAACACCTACTACAACACCGTCGACACCGTCGACATCGCCCACGTCAGCACCGGGTGGCACCACCGCAGCGCCGCCTTCGGCGCCGACTACGCCCCCGAGGCCGTCGTCCGCCGCTTCAACCTCGGCCTGCTGCGGCCCGAGCGCCGCGACTCCTTCGTCTTCGCCGGCAAGGACACCGACATCAACTGGTTCTGGGTCTGCCCCGAATGCGGCGGCACCGGCACCGACGAGGACCCCAGCCTCAAACAGGACCACCAGTTCGCTGGCCGCGGCGACGCCGCCCGCGAGCACCACCGCCGGTGGTGCCGCAACCGCACCCCCAACACCGGGCACCAGAAGATCATCCTCGCCCACGAACTGCCCACCGAGACGCTGCGGATCCTCGTCCCCGTCCTCACCTTCCACCAGGCCGAGAAGCTCGCCTCCTTCCAGGCGGCGCTCAAACTCGGCCTCGCCGCCGTCTACAAGGGCGACCCCTCCCACCTGGCGACCGTCACCGCGACCATGCCCGACACCGGCACCCGGGACATCCGCAACTTCGTCGTCCTCTTCGACCAACTGCCCAGCGGCACCGGCTACCTCGACCGACTCTCCCAGCCCGACGCACTGCGCTCGGTGCTCGCCGCCGCCCGCGAACGGCTCGAAGCCTGCGACTGCAAGCAGCACCGCGCCTGCCACCGCTGCCTGCTCGCCCACACGCCCCAGAACGACTACGAGCACGTCTCGCGCGGCACCGCCATCGAGATGCTCGCCGAACTCCTCGACGACTGGGGCACCGAACCGGTATCCGGCGTCCACGACATCTCGCTGCTGCGCCTGACCGAGTCGGAACTGGAGCAGCGCTTCCTCGACAAACTGCGCCGCTACGCCGCCCGGACCGACGGCGTCCGCCTCATCGACCAGCACCGCGACGAGGCCGAACTGCTCCTCACCGGCGCCGACGACCGACCCGTCCGCTGGAAGGTCCGCCTGCAGAAGCGCATCGAAGGCACCATCCCCGACGCCGAGTTCACCCGCCTCGACGCCGAGTCCGAGACCGTCGCGTTCTACCTCGACGGCTACGCCTTCCACGCCAGCGCCGAACACAACCGGCTCGCCGACGACGCCTACAAGCGCAGCACCCTGCACGCCCACGGCTACCGCGTCTTCGCCGCCACCTGGGACGACGTCGAGACCTGGCTCGACCCCGACGCCGAAAGCCCCTGGCCCCCCTACCGTCACGACGCACGGCGGACCGCGGACGAGGCCCTGCGGAACCTCGGCGGCGAACCGGGCGACCTCACCCGCTCCTGCACCTGGGGCAACCCGCTCGACCTGCTCATGGCCTACCTGAAGGACCCGGACGCCGAACGCTGGGCGCGCCGCACGGCCGCCACGGTCATGGGCCTGGCAACGAAGGCGTCCAAGCAGACCATGGCGACCTCCGCCGGCGTCGCCCCCGCAGTCGACGCCGCCGTGGACGGCCGCGACCTCCCCGTCCCCGAGGACGGGCGGATCGCCGTGCTCAGCGCCGTCGACGGCAACGACCTGCCGATGGCGATCTGCATCGACGCCCGATCCGCCGGACGCCAGCCGCTCACCGCCATCGCCGTCCTCGACGACTCCGCGGCCGCAATCGGCCGGACCGAGGAGCACAAGCGGCGCTGGAAATCCTGGCTGTACTGGGCCAACCTCTTGCAGTTCCTCCCCGGTCAGGGCGGCGACGGCGTACAGGAGACCACCAGCGGCCTCCGCGAGTTCGACCCGTTCCTGCTCACCGTCTGCGAAGGCACCGGCCTGCTCGCCGCGCTCGCCGACGCGCCGCCGGTCGACCTCGGCGACGGCCACACCAGCGCCGAAGGGCGAGACCGGGTCTCGTCCTCGCGTATCGCGACCGGTACCGTCGACGCCTCCTACGAATGGCCGGGTGTACGACTTAGCCTGGTGGCGGACGCGCGGACCTACGATCTCGCGCTCGCCCTCCAGGCGGCCGGCGCCCTGGAACCGGAGATCGGCGTCGACTACGTCGACGGGTACACCGCAGAGCTCGTATGGCCCGCACAGAAAGTAGCGGTGATCAGCGTGGACGACCCCGGTGAGGAGGCCGAGGCGCTCAGCGCGTACCGCGATGCCGGATGGGCCGCGGAAGCACCGACGGAGTGGACCGCCGAATCACTCCTCCACACCCTTCAACAGCGAACGGAGTCGTGACCATGGCCGAACGAGAGAGCGCCTCGCTGACCATCGAAAGCAACGCGATCCGGCACCTCGACCGGCTCGACCGCGGCGTCAGGACCCGGTTCGAGGACTTCCAGTCGAAGTTCTGCTGGAACATGCACACCCCGGGACTCCGCCTGAAACCGTTGAAGGGCCACAAGGGCCTGTGGTCGGCGCGGATCACCGACGACTACCGCGCCGTCATGTGCCGGATCGGGAACGCCCACTTCGCCCTGATCGCCGTCCTCCACCGCAGCGAGGTGTACGAACGCATCGAAGAGCGCTACGACATGGCCGTCAACCGCGTCACCGGCGCGCTCGAAGTCGTCGACCACTCCGATGTCCAGGCCGCCGTCTCCGACGCGAAACGGCCCGTCGAAGCCGCCGCTCCGGCCGCCCCCAAACCGCGACCCGACACCCCCCGGCCCGGCCTGTTCGACCCCTTCTCCGACAAAGAGCTCCTCGACCTCGGCATCGCCGAGCCGCTCATGCCGTCCGTCCGGGAGATCCGCACCGACCAGCAGCTCCTCGACTTCATCGGCGTCGCCCCGAGACTCACCGCCGAGATCCTCTTCGCGCTCAACGACGGGCAGAGCCTCCAGCAGGTCGAGGAACTCGTCACCGCACCCGTCAAGGCCGACGAGCCGATCGACACCGACGACCTCCAGACCGCGATCGAGCGGCCCGCCAGCATGGTCACCAGCTCCGACAAGGCCGTCTCAGCGATGCTCGAGCGCGGCTTCGAAGCCTGGCGAGTCTGGCCCCACCCGGCGCAGCGGAAGATCATCGACCGTACCTTCAAAGGACCCGCGCGCGTCTCGGGCGGGCCGGGAACCGGGAAGACCGTGGTCGCCCTCCACCGAGCCGCCCGCCTCGCCAAGGATCTCGACCCCTCCCAGGGGCGACTGCTGTTCACCACCTTCACCAAGAACCTCGCCGCCGACCTCGACTCCAAGCTGACGCTGCTCCTCGACGACGGCGAGCGCAAACCCACCGACGTCGAGCACCTCGACCGGGTCGTCTACCGGCTCGCGGTCGAAAGCGGCCGCAAGCTCGGCAAGCTCCTCGGCGAAGCCGAACTCGAACGCTGGTGGGAGGAACTCTGCCTGGAGCAGGGCGAGACCGAGTTCGACGCCCAGTTCCTGTACCGCGAATGGACCGAGGTCATCTGCGCGCAACTGCTCATCAGCCGCACCGAATACTTCAAGGCCCGCCGCGTCAAGCGCCCCCGGCGGCTCGGCCGCGAACAGCGGGCCCGCATCTGGGAACTCGTCGAACGCTTCAATGCCCGGCTCGCCGAGGCGGAGGCCTGGTGCTGGCCCCAACTGCGCGCCTCGGTGGCCATCGCCGAGGAGAACCGGTCCTCCGGCGGCGCCCACCGCTACCGCCACATCGTCATCGACGAAGCCCAGGACCTCACCCCCGCCCACTGGAGGCTCCTGCGGGCACTCGCCCCGGAAGCGCCGGACGACCTGTTCATCGCCGGAGACCCGTTCCAGCGGATCTACGGGCAGCCCGTCACCCTCGGCAGGCTCGGCGTCAACATCGTCGGCCGGTCCACCCGCCTGACGCTGAACTACCGGACCACCAGGGAGATCCTGCGGTCGGCGCTGGCCATCGAAGCCGACGCGGTCGCCGACGATCTCGACGGCGACCGCGACAGCCTCGCCGGATACCGGTCGGTCATGTCCGGGGAGCGGCCCGCGTTCCGTCCCCAGGCGAACGCCGAAGCCGAGCTGGCCGAGATCGTCAGGCAGGTGCGGGCGTGGACCGCCGAGAACCCGCCGGGCGCGGTCGCGGTCGCAGTGCCGAGCAGGCGCATGGTCGAGCAGATCGTGGAGAGACTCAATTCCGAAGGCGTCGGCGCCGGTGCCTTGAGCAAGGAGCGGCAACTGGGCGAGGACATCGTCCACGTCGGCACCATGCACCGGCTCAAGGGCCTCGAATACCGGTACATGCTCATCAGCGGCATCGGAGCCCAGTACTTCCCCTCCGACCGGATCAAAAAGCTCGCCGACACCGATCCGCAGCGCTACGAGCTCGAACTCGACAAGGTCCGCAACCTGCTGTTCGTGGCGACCACCCGCGCCCGTGACGAGGTGGTCTTCACGTGGACGGGCGAGCCCAGCCCGCTGCTGCACCTCGTCGGCGACCGCTGAAAACCTTCCGTTTGCAGAGAAAGGAACGCGTGTTCCGCGACCGCGAAGGCTGAGCGAGTCCGGTGTTCAGATCCTCGGCGTGTCACCGGGCACCGACGACTGTGCCGCACGCTCCAAGACCTCATGCTCGGCCAACGCACTGCCTGGATGATGGCTGAGACACATGGGAACCGCGGCCCTGCGGAACGGGACGCCTTCGCTGGCGATGTAGAACTCGCCGGCCTTCAAGCGGGAGATCTCGGCGACGGCTCCCGACTTGGCTCGCGCGAGCTCGCGCACGGCCTCGATATGGGCGACGGTGTTGAGGAACCCGTAGAACTGCGTCGCGCAGTTCCCGACCAGATTCGAGTGGATCCCACGCGGCGACTGCGTGGCGAAGACCAAGCCGAGCCCATACTTCCTCGCCTGCGAAGCCAATGCGATCGTGGAATGGCTGCAGGCGGTGGAGCGGCCGGAAGGGGCGAATGTCTGAGCCTCGTCCATGACGTAGAGGCCGCGGAGAGGCCGATCCGCCTGAGGGCGCCGTTTCACCCACGAGAAGAGCGCCATCTGGAGCTGATTGACGAAGCCTTGGCGTTCCTCCTCCTCCGGCAGCCCGACCAAGTTGACGACGGAGATGCGGGCTCTTCCGCCCGCTGAAGGGGTCAGCAGCGCCTCGGGGTCGAGCGGTTGGCCGTCACCGCCGAACAGCGAGTCGTTGACGCGCACCGCTTCAAGGGTCTGCGCCATCTCGTGGGCGAGTTCGTGGGCCTTAGCGATCGCGCTGGCCTTTTCCGGGAGGTCGTTGAGCAGGCGAAGGTAGTCCTCGACGCTACCGGTCGGCGTGGTCTCGGCGAACAGGCGGAGCGAGGAGCGGAGGACGGCGCGACGCTGCTCGTCCTTGGGGGTATTCCCGTGGACCTTCGCACGGGGAGCTAGGACAGCCACGGCAGAATCGATGGCGAGCCGGAACTCGTCGGGATCGCCCGACACCGTCGTGAAGTCCGGCAGTGGTCGGAATGTGATCGGACGGCCGGTCTGGCGGCCGGGAGTCCACACCACGACCTCGGTGTCTCCGAAGTACCGCTTCGCGGCGGCTGCGTCGCCTTCGACCCAATTCGCCGGGGGCGCGGGCCAGGGGTCTGCAAGGCGGGGCAGGTCATTGTTCGGGTCGAGGATTATCGTCGAGACGCCGCGGAGGGCGCACTGTTCGATGAGTCTTCGCAGCATGGCGGTCTTTCCCGAACCCGAGCCGGCGAACACCGCGGTGTGCTTCGCCAGTGCCGCCATATCCAGCTCGACATCGGCACCGGTCTCGATCACGCGGCCCAACTTGATCATTCGAGTCGGAGCGGGCGGATCGGGGCCCTCGTCTGCCACCTCTTCAGCTTTTCCGCTCTCCATAGTGAATACTGCGCGGACTGTGACGGTGCCGGACGCCGGCTTCCGAGCCCGCAGCCACGCCTCGAAGTGGCGGTCACCCTCCTTCCTCATGTCGCGGAGCGCCGAGAAGGTGCGGAGGTCCTTGGTGAGGTCTGTGGTCAGAATGGTTCCGCCAGCCTGATTGAATTCTCTCTCGGTCGCGATGATCGTGGGAGTCGGATTCCACCGCTGAGGTCTGAGCAGCAGTGCATGCCGCCTGCCGTCGCTGAAGGCGAGCTCCGCGTCTCCCGCGAGCTTCCGGGCTCGACTCTGGATAGCCTTCCAGTGCTTGGCGGTAACAGTGCGGAGCGTGAACTTCTCCACTGCCTCACTCGTCTCGTCCACCTCCCGGATCAATTGGGCGTGCCAACCGGAGTAGTCACGCGAACCGGGTTCGAAGTGCTCATTCTTGACGACCTGCCAGCCCTGCGTAGCTCCGGTCTCGATCAACGCGCAGGTGAAGCCCTCATAGAGCAGGCCCGGTGAGGATGAGTCCTCGCCGGCCTTGCTGAAGGCGTGCTCGACTTCCGCTGTTTCGAGCAGCTCAGCGTAGCGCGTGTCCAAGGGTGCCAGCGCTTGGGGACCGATCGTCTCCGGCTCAGCGGGGGAGGTGCCCGAGGATTTGAAGCTCTCCAACTCGACCACGGTGCCTCGGTTGATGCAATCCACGACGTGGTCGCGCACCTTCTGGAGCAACTGGCGGGGCCGAAACTGATTCTGTGCTTCGTTGAACGCCTCGAGTTTGACGGGCCAGGTCGGATACGGCGGAACGAAACCGACGCTGTCGAAAGCGATCCGGAGTCGCTCGGAAGTCAGATCCCTGGCTGCGTCCCCCGACGGGAGGTCGCCGTACTTGACGGCCGGGTGGAACCGGTCCCGCGCCGTTCCCGATGCCCATGAACTGAATCGAGCCCATGCGAACGGTTGGCAGGCCACGACCAGTGCCGCCCGGCGAAGGTTCTGGCGCAGGTCCATGAGCCCGTCACCCAGGTCTGTGATGAGCTCTCCCTGAGGCGCGATCGTGGAGTCGCGTTGCACATGGGTTTTCCCGGCCGCCTCCCGGACCAGCTCGTCGACCTGGTCGACACTGATGAGTATTCCGGAGACCGTAGCGATGAGTTGCGACATGCCGATGGCGATGCGCTGAGGGTCTGGATCACCTGCGCCGAGTCCCCATTCGATGCGGGCCTCGGGTGCGGAGTCGCCGTTCGCCTTGAGGTAGTCGCTGCCGATGTCGGCGTTCTCGGCCTCCTGGGCGTTCGAGAGCGCGAGCGCGATCGCGGCTCGCCGGGCGTCGGTGCCGAGCTCGCTGTGTCGGTGGTAGAGCGCTTGATTGAACCGGTTGGTGTCGATCGGTGCGATCGCCGTGCCTCGCAGCAGCTGTTCTCGGGCGTCGGTTGGGAGACCGACATCATCGGTGATCCGTTCTAGCAGGAATCGGCGCTGGCTGGACGCCTTGACGTGCTTCCGAGCGAGGGCGTTCTCCATGCGCAGGCATAGGTTCGGCCAGAATCCGCGTTCCCTGGCAGGTTCGAAAGGCACGAAGACGCCGCCGGACTCCTGCACATATCGTCCGCCCCAGCTCAGTGTGTGGGTCTTGCCGGAGCCCTTGGGGCCCACCAGGGGCAAGATATCCGTGCTGTGGCCGCCTCGCTCGACCACCGAGTCGATGATCTCCCGCAGCACGTCCGTGACATGGCGGTTGACCGCATCGGTATGGCTTGGGATGCCGTCCCAGAGTTGGTCCGTGGTGGGGGCGAGGGTGGATGCGAACATGATTCGCAGTTCCCTTAGGGCTGCGAGGGGGTCTGCCGTCACAGAGGCCGTCCTATCGATATCAGGTGCCGGTCTTCATCGCCGATGCGGATCGCCGCCGCCCGGTCGTCGGGTGTGATGCTGCGGCGGTTCTCCTCGGGGATAAGGGCGACGTCGCCGCCGACGTGCAGGTCGTGGATCAATCGGTCGAGCGAGGCGCGTTCGACGTCTTGAAGCTTCGAGCGGAGCTCGGTGAGTGACACCCACTCGCCAGCGCTCGGAGTCAACTCGAAGTATGCGGCACTGAGGCTTTCCCTGGTGGCGACTTCAGGTTCGGCCGCGACGCTGTCGAACACGTCGATACCGTGGGCCTCCAGCAACTGCACGAGGCGTTCGAGCATTCCCTGGTGGATGCGGTGACCCAGTCCCGCGCCGGCGGCGGGTCCTGCCTCAAGTGCCTCGCGGCACAGTTCCCGTCCTTCATCGGTCAATTCGTGCTGGAACGGATCGCGGCTGCTGGCGCGATCACTGGAGATGAGTCCGGCATTGACCAGTGAAGTGCGTTTCACGCCAGTCAGCGCAAATCGATAACGCTGCCGCAGTTCATTGTTCGAAGCCGATCCGCCGAAGCTCATCAGGGCGATGAGTTTGTCAAGTTGATCTTGGGTGAGTTCAGATGGCATGAAGTGGTCCAATGGTCGGAGGGGTAAGGAGATGACGAGCAGCATGACGGTCGTCCATCATACTCACACCTAGCGGTCTTTGGAAGATCCGAATCCAAGGTTGTTCAAGATCATTTTTTCAGTGCAAGAGGGAGGTTGCAAGATCCGAACCACTGCCTTACAGTGAATCGTTGACCTACTCCACCCTCCAGGTCGCATATGGAGCGCCCATGGTCCGACGACAGGTCAAGCGGCTGTCAACCCTCGAAGGCACCGCCCGGCCACCCGCCGCCGCATCGTTCGAAGGAGATCTCGACCTCAGTCGGGGGCCCGAATGGTTCCTCGACCTAGCCGTCCGGAGAGCGCGCCATCGACCATTGCGGGTCACTATCGGGCAGTTGATCGCGGTGTGGCAGGCCCGCACGTTGTCCAACACGATCATTCAGCGCGTGCAGATGGAACTCGAACGACACAGCCTGGTCGTAGAGCCGGGTCTGCGAGGCCGTGAGCTCGCCACGGTGGTCGAGATCCGCCGCCCCGACCACGGGCCCACTGGCGAGGCCGACGGGATCGGCTACAACATCGGCGACATCGAGTCCGCTCGGAACGGGCTGTACTGCGTGGACTGGAACGAGCAGGTGACGGGGATGTTCGACGAGATGCTGCGCAGCAAACGTGACCACGTCGGAGTGACGGACGAAGAGGGCCGGCTGATCGGCTGCGCCAACTGGATCGAGGTCTGCTGCGAGATGCAGTCGTCTCCTGAGACGCTCGCGGGTCAGGTGGCGAGACCCGCCAGAGAGGTCCACGCCTCCGAAAAGCTCTTCAGCTTGACCTCAGATGTTATCAAGCACGGCTTCGTCTGTGTCGTCGATGACACCGGCGCGGTGACTGGCGCGGTGAACTGCGCGGACATCGCCAAGGAACATGAACGGCGCCTGCTTCCGCTGTCCATGATCGAGGAGATCGAAGCGCGGCTACGTCGCCGGATCACCGGGCGTGTCCAGGTCAGATATGAGAAGAGGAACGGGAAGGTGGTCTCCCAGTGGAAGCAGCGGGAACGCCTCACCTTCGGTGACTATGTGGCCCTGATCAAGGAGGACGAGACCTTCAAGCAGATGGGTTGGGGCATGCCCGGTTCCCGGCTCGGCAAGGCGGTCGACCGGGTCAGGACCATCCGCAATGCGGTCTTCCACCACAAACCCGGGCGGCCGAATCAGGACGACGTCACTGAGCTCGAAGCGTTGCTTCGAAGCCTCGAAGGATTTGACAGCTCGTCGACCCGCAACCTGCGCAAACCCGGTCCCTCCTCCGAATGACGAGAGATACTACCGTTGCCCAGCGAAATCAGCGTCAAGTACGAACAGTTCAAGCGCATCCACCGAAACGAGGAGACGTACGGCGTCGATCAGGAGCCGAGCGATCAGGCACGACGCTTCAGGATCGCGGAGATACTTCCGCTGGTCATCAAGAAGATCAGGGGAAATTGGCGGCCCCCGAAGATCGGACCGGTTGACCTCCTGGTGAGCCTGTCGGGACATTCTCCCGAGACGGCGGTGGTGACGTTCGAGCTGCTTCGTCCCGAACACCTACTGGTCGTCCAGTCAGAGGGTTCACCAGAGAGTATCGACACACTCATGGAGCACCTGGACTGCCCTCCGTCGAGAATCGAGGTGCGGAAGATTGACCCGAACGATCCGCTTGACATTTACAACCAAGTCCGGGGCGACGTGGAACGAACTCGCCGGCGGTCTCCCCGAAAGTTCAATGCCGTCATAGACATCACTGGCGGCAAGAAGATCATGAGCGCTGCGGCCGCTCTCGCCGCTACTCAGCTCGAGCTGCGCTTGTGCTATATCGATGGGGAGTACGACTCGGCTGTGCGGCAGCCCATACCTGGCACTGAGAACCCACTTTTCATCCCCAATCCGACCGACCTGTTCATGGATCGAGAGATGGACAAAGCCTGCGAGTTGCTCGCACATGGGGATTTTCCCGCCAGTTTCCGGAGATTCGAAGAGATTGCAGCGAGGACGGTGGAGCCTGCGCGCGCCCGTTTCGGGCGAGACCTCGCGCATTGCTACTGGGCCTGGAGCAAGCTCGACCATGCGAATCTCCGAAGCAGAATCGCGGCTCTCCAGGAACGCATGGATGCACCCGGATTCCATCCGTCGTATGAAACCCTGGAGCGGCTCGAGACGCAGTTGGAGTTCCTTTCGGCTTTCGTCGCCAATGCCAATGGAATCGAGCTGACGCTGAGCTACTTCCTAGCAGCCCGCCACCACCGCAGGTGCGAACAACATGAACTTGCGGTCCAGTTGTACTACCGGTCTCTCGAACACCTGCTGTTCCGTCTTCTTGAACGGCGAGCGCCGGGATTCGATTGCGAGTCGCCCGTGTGGTCGATGCTGGGAGCGGATCTGGAGGCTCGCTACCTCTCGATAGTGTCGCGCGTCTACGGCCCGGAGTCACCGCAGATGCCCGCTTCGGTCGGGCTCATGGACGCGGCGATCTTGCTGAACGCGTTGGAGGATCCGATAATGGAGGATCTCGACCTGGCCGGAGTGAACCCGTTGAAGGGTCTACGAGGCCAGATCAAAGTGCGCAACCGGAGCGTGCTAGCTCATGGTACGGAGAATGTCGACGCTTATCAGAGCCGGAAGTTCGAGAACTTCATCAGACATCGCCTGGAGCGATACTGGGAGCTCGAACCAGATCGCCCACCATTCAATGAGTATCTGGACACTCTGAAATTCATCGAGCACATCTGAGTGGAAGGACCGCGGGAGACGCCCATATCTGACGAAATTGACATGGGGTCCTTGACGGCCCCCGGCGGGTTCTTCGTCGTCCGTGCCGACCGCCCGCCTCGGACCCCGTTCCGATCTATCGGTTCGACTGAATCCGGATACCGGCATAGCCATACATACATTGAAGGTGAATCCACCACGAGGGCGGACCTCATTTCGATGATCGACGATGCAACTGACGCTGTCTGTCTTTCTAGTTTCCTCGTCGGTGATGACCAGCTACACGATGCGCTCTTGCGTGCCGCAAGGCGTTTGAACGGCGGGGTTCGCGTGATTGCCAATATCCAGGCAAAGCTTGAGAATCCGGACCTCGGCACGGTGGCTCACCCGCTCACCGTCCCCTCCGAGGAAATGCGTGAACGCCAGAGGTTTGAAGCGCTGTCCGGATTGGGAGTCATGATCCGCGGCTACCCTGGATGCCACGCAAAGTTCGCCGTCGTTGACGACAGAGCAGCGTTGGTGCACAGCGCCAACTTCATGGCTAGGGCCTTCGACATTACCGGTGAGAACGGGGTCGCAATCTTTGATCCGGATGAGGTCAAGCGGGCGCTCTACTTCTTCGACCGACTCTGGAGTGGCGCACGATGGGAGATGGACACTACCGGAGAACGCACTGTCGCCCCCCGCACGCCGGAGTCTCCAGGTCAGCCGCTTCGACCTCCGACGACGCGTCAGCAGAACCGCGGCTTGATATGGACATTCCACGACGAGCATTTGATACATTCGACGATCATCGATCTCATCGCCTCCGCGGACGACGAAATTCTCCTGTCCACGTTCAACATCAGCGACATGACCAGGAGACCGGAACTATTGCACCATCATCTGCGCGATGCTGTATCCAGAGGTGTCACGGTCGAGTTGCTACTGCGTGCCAGAAGCGGTCCGGAGGCGGGGGAAGAAGCATCCGCTCTCATGGATCTCGGCGTCGAGCTCTACCCTTGCACTCTCAATCACACAAAAGGGGTCATCGCCGATCGAACGCGTGGTGCCCTGTTTTCTGCCAACTTCGACGGTCGATTCGGCCTGGACCGCGATGTAGAACTCGGCGTTCGCCTCGACGGAATCGCCGCTTTGACCGACGCTCGGCGATTCTTCGAGCACTCAATGGCCGAACACGACAGGACCTTCGTGCGTAATCCTGATGTCCGTACCCTTGCAGAGGGTTGGCGCACGTCTCCGTGGCCGATCGCGGATCGGGTCGAGGTCACGGTCGACTCGGAAGATTGGAAGCTGCTTGCGGACCTTCGTGATGGTCCAGTGGTCTTCGAACAGGATTCCGAAGTTCTGTATCTATACGCCGACCACTGGTCCTGGCGACTCCGGCCCGGATACTCGTCTTCGAAATACCTCTTGGAGCGTTGCGCCCCACAGGCGGAACATGCCATGACTCGCCTCTGGAACCCGAGGCACCGATCAACAGGCGTTCTTCATGGACTGTGCACCGCGGTCTTCTCCCGAACATAGGCCAGGCTTGACCATATCGCCTGACTCGATCAGCACGAACGGCGTAAGTCGGTTCAGGACGAAGGCCTGGTCATGGGGCGGCGCGAGTTCGAGGAAGACCTACGGTCCCGGGAGCCATGGGGTTCGTGGCTCGAATCCACGGGTTCAGAAGGCGGCCATTCCGTGGCGCGGTGCTCTGGGGCTGGGGTGGCCGCATCATGACAGGCGCTTCCGGCCGACTTCTCCCACTTACGGCACCCGGCCGGTCTGGGTTGAATTGTCCTGGCCGGACTCTTCGATCTGACCCATGCTCGGTGCCTGCCGGCGGGGCCGTGCCCGACAGTTCCCTACAGGAGTCGCACCCATGACGCTTTCCGAACCGAAACCGGTCGAGGACCGACCGCAGGAGCAGGAGGCCAAGCGCCCGCCGCTGTGGCTGGCGATCCTCGCGTGCAGCCTGCCGATGTTCATGGTCGCGCTCGACAACCTCGTGGTGTCGACCGCGCTGCGCACGCTCGCCCGCGACCTCGGCGCCTCCACCCAGCAGCTCCAGTGGTTCGTCAACGCCTACGTCCTGAGCTTCGCCTGCCTGCTGATGACGGGGGCCGCACTCGGCGACCGGTTCGGCCGCCGCCGGGTCTTCCTGCTCGGCATCGCCGTGTTCACGCTGGCCTCGGTCGGCTGCGGCCTGTCGGACACCAGCGAGGAGCTGATCGCCTTCCGGGCGCTCCAGGGCGTCGGCGCGGCCGCGGTGATGCCGCTGTCGCTGACGCTGCTGTCGGTGGCCGTGCCGCGGCGGCTGCGCGGGATGGCGCTCGGCATCTGGTCCGGGGTGAGCGGCACGGCCATCGCGATGGGCCCGGTGGTGGGCGGCGCGGTGGTCGACGGCCTGGACTGGCAGTGGATGTTCTGGATCAACGTGCCGGTCTGCCTGGCCGCCGTGCCGCTGATCCTGATCGCGCTGCGCGAGAGCTCGCTGCCCGACACCCGGCTGGATCTGGTCGGCATGGTGCTGGCCGCGACCGGGGTCTACGCGATCGTGTGGGGCATCGTGCACGGCGAGACCGACGGCTGGACCTCGCAGACCGTCCTCGGCGCCTTCGCGGTGGGCGTGTTGCTGCTGGCCGCCTTCGTCCGCTGGGATTCGCGGATCGCGCAACCGATGCTGCCGATGTCGTTCTACCGGATACGGGCCTTCACCCTCTCCAACGTCGTGTCGGCAGCCATGTACTTCGGCGTCTTCGGCTCGCTGTTCCTGCTCGCCCAGTACCTGCAGATCGCGCCCCCGCGCACCCCGCTGGAGGCCGGCATCCGCACCCTGCCCTGGACGTTGATGCCGATGTTCGTCGCCCCCATAGCGGGGATGCTGGTCAACCGGGTCGGTGGCGGGCGCCTGATGGCGCTCGGGCTCTTCCTCCAAGGCGTGGGCCTGGGCTGGATCAACCTCGCGGCGGGAACGGACACCGCCTACTCGCAGCTCGTCGGCCCGATGGTGGTGGCCGGCATCGGCATGGGATTCGTGTTCGCGCCCACCGCCGCCGTGGTCCTCGGCTCGGTGGCCGACGAGCACGCGGGCAAGGCCTCGGGAGCCAACACCACCGTCCGCGAGATCGGCGGCGCCTTCGGCGTGGCGGTGCTCAGCACCGTGTTCGTGGCCCATGGCAGCACCGCCGGCGCGACCGAGTTCGTCGACGGGCTCCACCCGGCGATATGGATCGGTGTGGTGGTCGTCTTCCTCGGCGCCGCGTGCGCGATGTTCATACCGAAGCCGAGCAAGCCCGACTGAACCGCATTCCGGTCCGGCCGGTTCGGACTCCGACTGTTAATGGCGCTCCCCGTCTCCGGGGAGCGCCTTTCGTGCTTTGAGGAGCGACCGGGGTGGCCGAATCCTGACAGCCGCCTCCGGCCGCCATCTCCCACTTACGGCACCGAGCCCCACAGAGTTGAATTGTATTCATGGCGGCCGAAGGTATCGGCCGGAGAAACGACGCGAAACGTTTCGCGAACCCGCACACGCGCAATCGGAGGTCAGGACATGAACGAACGAGTGGCGGTCATAGGCGGTGGCATAGCCGGCGTATCGGCGGCCTATCACCTGCGCGACGACGTCCAAGTCGTCCTGATGGAGGCCGATTCCCGGCTCGGCGGGCACGCGAACACGATCGAAGTCGAGCGCGGCGGCCGCACCCTCGGCCTGGACACCGCCTTCATCGTCTACAACGAACCGCACTATCCGAGGCTGACGCGATTCTTCAGCGACCTCGGCGTGCGCACACAGGACCACCCCGGCCGGTTCAGCTTCTTCGACCTGGACAGCGACGCCGCCTATGTCTCCGACGACTTCGAGAAGTCGGAGACCGAGGTGCGCGAGCGCTACCCGGAGGAATTCGTCGACCTGTGGCGGGAGGCAAAGCGGTTCCTGGAGGAATCGCCGCGGCACTTCATCCGCCGGCAGGCGGACATCCCGCTGGGTGAATACCTCGACCGGCACGGCTACTCCGAGGAATTCCGCCACGGCTTCATCGTCCTGATCGCCACCGCCGCCTGGTCGGTCCCGGCCGAGCGGATCTGGGAAATGCCCGCCAGCACCGTGATCGCGTTCTTCTACGCCCACGGCGCCGAAGGACTCGGCGGCCGCACCGCCCCCTGGCGCACCGTCACCGGCGGCAGCATCAGCTACCTGCGGGCCGTGCGGCGCGAGCTCGACGCCGCGCGCGTGGCGGTGCGGTTGAACTCGCCGGTGACCCGGGTGCGCGAGACCGCCGACGGGGTCGAGGTGCAGGTCGGCGCGGCGGAGGTCGAGACCTACGACTACGTCGTGCTCGCCACCCACGCCGACGACGCGATGCGCGTGTTCGAGAATCCCAACGACGCCCAGCGGCGGCTCGAGGTGATCGAGTACAACCCGACCCGCGCCACCCTCCACACCGACGCCTCGGTGATGCCGACCGATCGGGGCTCCTGGCGCAGTTGGAACTACGGCAAGCGCCGACAGAACGGCGAGCAGCGGTCGTGGGTGAACTACTACCTCAACGACCTGCAGGACCTGGAGGCCGACCAGGACCTGTTCCTCACCCTCGACTCGGGCGTGCCGATCCGCGAGGACCACATCATCCAGGACATGACCTACCGGCACCCGGTGTTCTCCCTGCCGGCCCGGCAACTGCAGTCCGACATCCACTCGATCAACCACGCCGATTCGCGCGTGAAGTTCGCCGGGTCCTATTTCCACTCCCGGAAGATGGGCCCGGACATCATCGGCTCCCACGAATCGGCCTTCGACTCAGGTGCGGCGGCGGCCGAGGCCGTACGCGGCGACCTGTTCCGTTGAACCTTCCCTTGCCAATCCCACCTTGAGAGGAATCGCACCCATGCCCGTGCAGACGCTGACCCCGCAGGCCGTTCAGGAATGGCTGGTCGAAAAGGTCGCCCACAAGCTCGGCGTCGCGCCGACCGAAGTCGACCCCGACCAGTTCTTCGACGAATTCGACCTCGACTCCACCGAGGCCCTCGTGCTCTCCGGCGAACTCGAGAACTGGCTGGGATTCGAACTGGAGACCACGGCCCTCTGGTACCACCCGACCATCGCCGAGCTCTCCCAGTACATCGCCGAAAAGCA
This sequence comes from Glycomyces xiaoerkulensis, assembly GCF_002798405.1. GTDB lineage: Bacteria > Actinomycetota > Actinomycetes > Mycobacteriales > Micromonosporaceae > Glycomyces > Glycomyces xiaoerkulensis. Next base: position 49,195 of record NZ_PGGV01000010.1, read on the forward strand.
GAGCGAACAGAACGGGGAGCCGAATGGGACCTAGCGAGCGCCGGCCCGCCGCCTTCGTGCGGGCCTTCGGCCACGTCGAGCGGCCCCAGCGCCGCGTGATCGCCGTCCACCCCGGCGGGCTGCCGGTCGCGCACTACGACAAGCTCGCCTCGGCCCTCTGGCCGGAGACGGCCCTGCACGCGGTGGACCTGGAAAGGGAGCCCTCCTACTTCCAGGCCGCCCTCGACGGCGGCCGCACCACCGCCACGGTCCCCGAGATCGCCGAGCGGGCCGCGGCCGATCTGCGGGCCGCCGGGCTGTTCGACCTGCCCTGGACACTGGTCGGCTGGTCGTTCGGGGGCGTGGTCGGACACGCCCTCACCGCACTGCTGACCGAGGCCGAACTGCCCGAACGGGTCGTCCTGCTCGACAGCATCGCGCCGGTGCCCGACTACACCCCGGACGGCGACGAGATCGGACCGGACCTGGTGCTGCCCTGGTTCTGCATGTACCTGGCCGCCAAACGCGGCGGCGACCTGCCGCCCCCGGCCGCCGCGCTCGAACGGGGCGCCGACATCGACGAACTGCTCACCGAGGTCCTCGAGACGGCACTGTCGGTCGGGGTGCTCGGAGCCGGGACCGAACCGCCCGGACTGCGCAAGGTCTACGACACCTACCTGGACGGCCTGCGCCGCAACAACACACTCGCCGAGCGCTTCGCCCCGCCCCCGGCGCGCGCTCCGCTGACGCTGCTGCGGCCCGACCGCGGCCTGCTGGAAACCCCGGATCCGCTGGGCTGGGAGCAGCTTGGCGACGACCTCGCCGTGGAACGCGTCCCCGGCGACCACTACTCGATGCTTCAGGACCCGGTGGCCGTGAAGCTCATCGCAAACGCCGCCGATCCGGCGGCCGAACCCTCGTCCCAGGAGGCATGAACCGACATGGCTGAGCACAGCACCGACTACCGGAAACTCAGCGACACCCCGATCGCCGTCGTCGGGCTCGGCGCGCTCTACCCGCGTTCGAGGGACCTCGGCGAGTTCTGGAACAACGTCGCCGAAGGCGTCGACTGCATCGAAGAGGTCCCCGAGACCCACTGGCGCGTCTCCGACCACTACGACCCCGACCCGGAGGCCCCGGACAAGACCTACGCCAAACGCGGCGGATTCGTCCCCACGGTCCCGTTCAGCCCCATGGAGTTCGGCCTGCCGCCGAACACCCTGGAGGTCACCGACGTCCTGCAACTGCTCAGCCTCATGGTCGCCAAGCAGACCCTCCAGGACGCCGGCGCGCTCGACTCCGACTGGTACGACTCCACGCGCAGCGGCGTGATCCTTGGCGTCACCGGCGCCAACTCGCTGACCCAGCCGCTGGCCACCAGGCTCCAGACACCCGTGCTCAAGGAGGTCGTGCGGAGCTGCGGACTGACCGATCAGGACGCCGAGGAGATCGCCGACAAGTTCGGCAAGGCCTTCGCCCCCTGGGAGGAGAATTCGTTCCCCGGCATGCTCGGCAACGTCGTCGCCGGGCGGATCGCCAACCGCTTCGACTTCGGCGGCACCAACTGCACCGTCGACGCCGCCTGCGCCAGCTCGCTGGCGGCCATGCACATGGCGGTCTCCGATCTGGTGTCGGGCCGGTCCGACCTGATGCTCACCGGCGGGTGCGACGCCGAGAACACCATCCTGATGTACCTGTGCTTCTCCAAGACGCCCGCCTTCTCCAAGAGCGGGCAGATCCGACCGTTCGACGAGGACAGCGACGGCACCCTCATCGGCGAGGGCACCGGCATGCTCGCCCTCAAGCGCCTCGAGGACGCCGAACGCGACGGCGACCGGATCTACTCCGTCCTCAAGGGCATGGGCACCTCCAGCGACGGCCGGTTCAAGAGCATCTACGCCCCGCGCCGCGAAGGACAGGTCACCGCGCTCCGGCGGGCCTACGACGACGCCGGATTCGGACCCGAGCAGGTGGGCCTGCTGGAGTGCCACGGCACCGGCACCTCGGTCGGCGACCTCACCGAGCTGACCGCGCTCCGCGACGTGTACGACGAGGCCACCGACGAGCGGCAGTTCGCCGCCGTCGGCAGCGTCAAGTCCCAGATCGGGCACACCAAGGCCGCGGCCGGCGCCGCCGGACTGCTCAAGGTGTCCCTGGCCCTGCACGAGAAGGTGCTGCCGCCGACGATCAACGTCGAGCGGCCGCGCGAGGCGGTGGACTTCCCCAATTCGCCGTTCCACCTGAACACCTCGGCCAAACCGTGGATCGCCGACCCCGCCCGGGAGCGCCGCCGCGCCGCCGTCTCCTCCTTCGGGTTCGGCGGCACGAACTTCCACTGCCTGCTCGAAGAGCACGACCCGGCCGGGACCGGGCTCACCGTCCGCGGACCCGCCGCCCGCGTCTACGCCTGGCACGCCGCGGACCCGCAGGCGCTGCTGGCGTCGATCGAATCCGACGGCGCCCTGGCCGGGGCCGACCCGGACGAGGCCGTCCCGGCCGACCACGCCCGCCTCGCGCTGGTCGCCCGCGACGACGACGAGGCCGACGTGCTGCGCAAGGCCGCCGCCTCGCAACTGCGCGCCCGGCCGGACGCCGAGGAGTTCGCGCTGCCCGGCGGCGCCTACTACCGGCGCTCCGCCCTCGCGCCGCTGGCCGAGGGCGGCAAAGCGGCCGCGCTCTTCGCCGGGCAGGGCAGCCAGTACGTCGGCATGGGCTCCCGCACCGCCTCGGCCGTACCGCCGGTGCGGGCCGCGTTCGACGCCGCCGCCGCCCGGTTCGAAGGCGCCGAGCCGCTCGGCCGCGTGGTGTTCCCGCCGACCGCCTTCGACGACGAGGAGCGCCGGCGGCAGGAGACCGCGCTGCGCCGTACCGACTACGCGCAGCCCGCGATCGGCGCGCTCGCTGCCGGACAGTTCCGCTACCTGGCCGAGCTCGGCTTCGCCCCCGACGGGACGCTCGGCCACAGCTACGGCGAACTGGCCGCCCTGTGGGCGGCCGGGAGCCTCGGCGACGAGGACTTCTTCCGGCTCTCCCGCGAGCGGGGCCGCGCCATGGCCGCGCAAGCGGCGGACGCCGACGACCCCGGCACCATGGCCGCGGTCAAGGCGGGCGCCGAGCGCGTCGAGGAGCTCCTCGACGGCCGCGACGACGTGGCCGTCTGCAACGTCAACGCCCCGGACCAGGTGGTGGTCGGCGGCGGTACCGACGCCGTCCGCGCCTTCGTCGACTCCTGCAAGGAGGCCGGCGTCGGCGCGAAGGAGCTGCCGGTCGCCGCCGCGTTCCACACCGACCGCGTCGCCCGCGCCGTCGAAGAGTTCCGGTCGGCGGTGTCGACCGCGAAGCTCCGCAAGCCGAAGGTCCCGGTGTACGCCAACACCGCCGGGGCGGCCTACGGCAAGCGCATCACCACCAACCGGGACGTGCTCGTCGGCCAGCTCGCCGCGCCCGTGCACTTCGGTCCGCGGATCGAGGAGATGTACGCGGACGGCTTCCGGCTGTTCGTCGAGTTCGGACCCAAGTCGGTCCTGTCGGGTCTGGTCCGCCAGACCCTGGCCGACCGCGAGGACGCCGTCGTCCTCAGCGCCGACGCGGGCCCCGAAGGCGACGGGGACCGCGCGCTCAAGCAGCTCGCCGCCCGCCTGCTCGTGTTCGGCCTGCCGATGACCCACTGCAACCGATTTACCTCAGCATTCGAACCGGCCCCGCCGGTGGAAGGGATAACGATCCCGTTGAACGGTGTGAACTACGTACCCGAGAGCCGCCGCGCCGCCTACCGGGAGGCGCTGGAGAACGGCTACACCATCGAGTCCGGCCGCGAGGGCGAGACCCCCGCGCCGGAACCGGCCGAGGCGCCCGCCGCCGCGGCCCCCGCGCCCGCGGCGACCGAGCCCGCGCACCGGCCCCACGACGACCGGTCCGCCGGATACGGCGCCCGGCCGGCCACGACCGGCATGGTCGCCGCCGAACACCTCTCCATGCACCGCGAGTACCTCGACGGCCAACTCCGCGTCGCCGACCGGCTCAGCGGCGTGCTGCAGCGGGAGACCGGCGACGGCGACGGCCTGAGCGACAGCGTCGTCGACGGCATCAACGCCGTCTCGCAGCACAGCGTCGCCATCGGGCAGAGCCACGCGCAGGCCAGCGAGGTGCTCAGCAACCTCGCCCGACTGGACAGCGGCGTCCCGCTCCCCAGCGGCAACGGCCACAACGGCAACGGCAACGGCTGCGCGGACTGGAGCGTCGCCGGCGACGGCGCCGCGACGATGCTGGTCGGCTCGCCCGGCGGCATCGAGTACGAGCGGCCCGCCCTGGACCCGCCGCAGGAACCGGCCCGGTCCCCGGAGGCGCGGGCCCCCGAGCCCGCCGCCCCCGCACCCGAGCCCGCCGCGCCGCAGGCCGCCGAGCCCGAGCCTGAGCCCGCCCCCGCACCCGAACCCGCGGCCGAGGAGCCGGCGGAGTCCGGCGCGGACGCGGTCCGGGACGTCCTGCTGGAGGCCGTCTCCGCCAAGACGGGCTATCCGGCCGACATGCTGGAGACGTCCATGGACGTCGAGGCGGACCTGGGCATCGACTCGATCAAGCGCGTCGAGATCATGGGAGCGCTGCGGGACCGGTTCCCCGGTTCGGCGGACGCCTCGCCCGAGCAGCTCGGCGAGTTGCGCACGCTGGACGACATCATCGCGTTCGTCGCCGGAGCGGCCTCCGACGGCCCCGCGGACGCCGAGCTGGAGGTGGTGGGCGGCCCAAAAGCCTGACCCCCGGCCTGGGGCGGCTGCACGCCACAGTGACCGGCATTCCGGCGCCCGACCAGGTGCCGGACGCCTACCGGGACGGGGCGGTCGCACTCGTCACCGGAGCCGGCGACCTGCGCGAGCCGTGCGCCGAAGCGCTGCGGTCCCGAGGCTGGGCCGTCCACATCGACGACGCCGTGCCCGAGGGGCTCGACCGCCTCGACCTCGTCGTCGACTGCCTCGAGGCGACCGGCCACGACGCCCAGGCCACGGCGCTCGGCGATGCGCTGCTCCGCGCCGGGCAGGCGCAACCGCTGCTCGAGACGGCCTCGCGTGAGGCCCGCGCCGGGTACCTCGTCGTCACCCGCCTCGACGGCAGGCTCGGCCTCAGCGGCACGGCCACCGAGGACCGGGCCCTGCTCGGCGGCGCGCCCGGCCTGGCCAAGACCCTCGCGGTCGAGGCGCCCGACCTGTACTGCCGGGCCGTCGACTTCGCGCCCGAGCTCGACCCGGCCGCCTGCGCGGAGCTGTTCCTCGCCGAGGTGCACGACGCCGAGACCGCCCTCACCGAGGTCGGCCTCGCCGCTCCGGGCGAGCGGTACACGGTCGGCCTGGCCGCCGAGCCGGACGGCACGCTGCCCGGCGGCGTCGAGGTCGCCCCGCCCGGCGCGGACGACCTGCTGGTGGTGACCGGCGGCGCCCGCGGCGTGACCGCGGCCTGCGCCACCGGCCTCGCCCGCGCCCACCGCCCCGGGCTGCTGCTGCTCGGCCGCACCCCGCTGGCCGACGAGCCCGACTGGGCCGACGGCGTCGCCGAGGACGGGCTGCGGGCCGCCGCCGCGGCCGAGCTCAAACGGACCGGCGCCAAGCCGACACCGCGCGAGGTGGAGCGGATCGCCCGCGACCTGACCGGGCAGCGCGAGATCCGCCGGACGCTCGCCGACCTCCGCGAGGCCGGATCCGAGGCCGAGTACCTCGCCGTCGACATCACCGACGAGAACGCCGTGCGCGAGGCGCTCGCCCCGTACCGCGAGCGGATCACCGGCGTGGTGCACGGAGCGGGCGTCCTGGCCGACGGGCTGGTCAAGGACAAGCAGGCCGCGGAGGTGCAGCGGGTGCTCGGCACCAAGGTCACCGGGCTGCGGCACGTGCTCGGCGCCGTGCCCCGCGAGCAGATGCGGCACGTGATGCTGTTCTCCTCGGTCGCCGGATTCTTCGGCAACCGGGGCCAGTCCGACTACGCCATGGCCAACGAGGCCCTCAACCGGTGGGCCTGCGCGCTGCGCCGACGCGACCGGCACACCCGGGTCACCTCGATCAACTGGGGCGCCTGGGCCGGCGGGATGGTCACGCCCGAACTGGAGAAGATGTTCGCCGAGCGCGGCATCACCCTCATCGGGCTGGAAGAGGGCGTGGGCCACTTCGTGGAGCAGTTCGACGCCGAGCGCGGCGGCGACACCGTGTGCGTAGTCGGCCCGGACACCCCGCTGTCGGAGGCCGAACCGGCGCCGCTGCCCGACGACGGCCTGGTGCTGCACCGGGACCTGTCGCCCACCGCGGCCGACTCGGTGATCGCCGACCACGCCATCGGCGGCGCACCGGTGCTGCCGGCCGCCGCCGCCATCGGCGGTGCGCTCGGCGCGGTGCGCCGAGCCGCCCCCGGAGCGGAGGCGAGCGGCGTGAGCGGGTTCGCCGTCTACAAGGGCGTCGTCTTCGACGACGACGCCCCGACCCGGCTGAGCATGGCGGTGCGGCCGACCGGCGCGGCCTCGTACGACGTGGTCATGGCCGACGACGCCGGACGGCCCCGCTACCGCGCCGGAGTCCGCACCGAGGCGAAGACCGCGCCGCCGCAACTGCGCGGACTGCCGCAGCCGGGCAGCGGCGAGCCGGTGCCGTACTACGAGGACGGGACGCTCTTCCACGGGCCGTCGCTGCGCGGCATCACCGAGCTGCTCGACCCCGGCGACGGCGGATCCGGTCTGGTCCTCACCGCCCGCCTGGGCGATTCGAGGATCGCCGCGGGCGCCTGGCACGCCGACCGGTACAGCCCCGTCCTGGCCGACCTGCTGCTGCAGGCCGTCCTGGTGTGGGCCCGAGTCCACCGCGGCGAGGCCGTGCTGCCGACCGGCGTCGAGGAGGTCGACCTGTTCGACGCGCTGCCCGACGACGAGCCGTTCCTGCTCGCCGTCGACGGCGCCGAGCCGACCGCCGGCGGCGTCCGCTGCACGGTCACCGCCTGCACGCCCGACGGCCGGGTCCTCCAGCGCTTCGGCGGAGTCGAAGCGGTGCGCAGCCCGGGGCTCGACACGAAGTTCTTGGCACAACCGAAGTAGGAGATCTGGGAATCATGTCCACCGCACATCGTGTCGCATCGGGCGGCAACGAGCCCGTCGCCATCGTCGGCATGGCCTGCCTGCTTCCCGGGGCCGACAGCCCCGAGCAGTTCTGGGACGGCCTGATCGCCGGCGCCGACCACCGCACCGAGGGCGGCCGGGACGTCTTCGGCACCGACCCGGACACCCCCGGCGGGTGGGGGGACGACGAGTACCCCATCACCACCACCCGCGGCGGCTTCGTGGCCGAACCGGAGATCGACCTGACCGGCCTCGCCGTCCCCGCCGACGACCTGGCAGGCCAGGACCGGGTGGTGCGCTGGTCGCTCCACACCGTCCGGCAGGCCCTCGCCGACGCCGGTCTGGACCGGGCGTCCGAACGGCTCGGGCGCACCGGACTGGTCCTGGGCAACTACTCGTTCCCCACCGACTCGTCGGTGGACCTGTGCGTCCCCCAGATCCGCAGGGCGGTCACCGAGGGCCTGGCCCGCGCCGGGCTCCCGGTGCCCGCCGCCGACAGCGGGCAGGCGCGCGAGCCCGCCGCCGAGAACCTGTGGCCCTTCGGGTCGCCGGCGGTCACCACCGCCGACGCCCTCGGCCTGGGCGGTCCCCGGCTCGCCCTCGACGCGGCCTGCTCGTCGGCCCTGTACGGCATGTCCCTGGCCCGGGACTACCTGGCCACCGGCCGCGCCGACACCATGGTCGCCGGGGCGGTCTGCGTCCCCGACCCGCTCCTGATCCACCTGTCCTTCTCCGACCTGCACGCCTACCCGGACAACGGTGTCGCCCAGCCGTTCGACGCCGACTCCACGGGCATCCTCACCGGCCAGGGCGCCGGGGTGTTCGTCCTCAAGCGCCTCGCCGACGCCGTCCGCGACGGCGACCGGATCCACGCCGTCCTGGAGTCGATCGGACTCACCAACGACGGCGCCGGGAAGCACCTGCTCAGCCCCAGCTCGGCCGGGCAGATCGGCGCCTACGAACGCGCCTACACCGACCTCGACCCGGCCGCGGTGCAGTACATCGAATGCCACGCCACCGGCACCCCGCGCGGCGACGCCACCGAACTGTCCGGCCTCGCCGAATACTTCGGACAGCGCGCCGGGACGGTGCCGCTGCTCGGCTCCGTCAAGGGCAACGTCGGGCACCTGCTGACCGTCGCCGGGTTCACCAGCGCCCTCAAAACCGTGCTCTCGCTGCGCCACGGCGTCATCCCCGGCACCCCCGGCGTCACCGACCCCCGCCGCCCGGCCGGGGCCGAGGCGGCCGCCGACCGGATCGTCCTGTCCAACCAAGACTGGCCCGAGCACGACGGGCCGCGGCGCGCGGCCGTCTCCGCGTTCGGCTTCGGCGGCACCAACGCGCACCTCGTGCTCGCCGAGCCGACCCCCGCCACCACCGCGACCTCGGGCGAAACCGGCGCCGCCGACCGGGGATCGGACCCGCAGCACCGGCTCGCCGTCGTCGGGCTCGGCGCACGCCTCGGCCCGCTCGCCGACGCCGAAGCGCTCGCCCGCGCCGCCCGCACCGGCCAGAGCGCGCTCGTCGAACGCCCCGAACACCGCTGGTACGGCGCCGAGCACCTGGCCGACGGCCCCCTCACCGGCACCGCGATCGACGGCACCGACCCGGTCGGCGGCTACTTCGACACCCTGGAGGCCCACCCGCGCACCTACCGCATCCCGCCCAACGAACTGGCCCAGGCCAACCCGCAGCACCTCGCCCTGTTCGAGGCCGCCGAGCAGGCCCTCGCCGACGCCGGGTACCCGCCCCCGCCGCCCGGCAGCCGGGCCGACGAGCTGCCCGAATCCCGCGTCGCCGTCGTCATCGCCATGGAGATGGAGCCCCGGTCCCACACCCACCGGGCGCGGTTCGACATCGGCGCCCACGTGCGGGCCGAGTGCGACCGCGCGGGCGTCAGCCTCGACCCCGAGCAGCTCGACCGGCTGGAGGCGGCCGTCCGCGGCGCCGTCCACGACCCCATCGGCGCCAACGAGGTGCTCAGCTACATCGGCAACATCATGGCCAGCCGGGTCTCCTCCTCCCGCAACCTGACCGGCCCCTCCTTCACCGTCGCCGCCGACGCCACCGCCGGAGCCCGGGCGCTGGAGGTCGCCGAGCTGCTGCTGCTCGACCCCACCATCGAGGCCGTGCTCGTCGGCGGCGTCGACCTCGCGGCCGGAGCAGAGAACACCCGGGCCAGGGCCCGCATCGCCGCCGACCGCGGCGAAGGCCCGCCCCCGCTGGGCGACGGCGCCGCGGCGCTGGTCGTCACCCGCGAAGACGCCGTCGGCGAGGCCCGCCGCGCCTACGCCGCCGTCGAGGCCCTGCGCATCCACACCGCCGACACCGCGGCCGACGCCGCCGCCGGCGCCGCCCGAGCGGCGCTCGACCAAGCCGGACTCGACCCGGCCGACGTGGGCTACTTCGAGCTCGGCGGAGCCGGGACCGAGCGCCGCCTCGCCGAGACCGACGCCCTCGCCTCCGTCTACCGCGCCGACGATCCCGGCGACCGCTACAGTTGCGCGCTCGGCTCCACCACCGCCCTGGTCGGCGACACCGGGCGCGCGGCACCGCTCGCCGCCCTGGTGTCGGCCACGCTCGCGCTCCACCACGCGGAGTACCCGCCGGCGCCGCCGGGACTGTTCGAAGGCGAGCCCGACTCGCTCGCCGACGGCCGCTTCACCATGCTCGGCGAGTCCCAGCCCTGGCTGCTCGAACGCCGGGGCGACCGCCGCGCCGCCGCCCTCAGCGTCCTCGGCGAGACCGCCGCCGCGCACGTCATCCTCCGCTCGCCCGCGCCGCGTACCGAACCCGCCGGCGCGGCCACCGACTGGACGACCGGGCCCGGCGCGTGGCTGCTGCCGCTCAACGCCGACGACGGCGCCGGACTGGCCGCCGCGGCCGGTGCACTGCGCACCCGCCTCGCCGAGACCGGCGACCCCGCCCCGCTGGTGCGGGAGGCCGCCGGCGCCCCGCGCCCCGGCCGCCTCACCGCGGTCCTGGTCGGCGCGGACGCCGACCGGCTCGAGGCCGAACTCGCCGCGGCCGAACGGGACCTGCCGAAGGCCGCGGCCGAAGGCCGCGAGTGGAGCACCCCCTCCGGGAGCTACTTCACCGCCCGGCCCGCCGGCCCGGACGGCCGCGTCGCCTTCGTCTACCCGGGCGCGTTCACCACCTACCCGGGCGCCGGACGCGACCTGTTCCGGCTCTTCCCCGGCCTGCGCGCCGACTTCGAGCGGGAGGCCGACCGGCCCGCCGAACGGTTCAAGCACCGGCGCCTCTACCCGCGATCGGCCGGGCCCATGCCGCGCCGCGACCTGATGCGCCACGAAAGCGAACTCATCGAGGACACCCCGGTGATGCTGGCCGCCGGCACCAACTTCGCGGTGGTGCACACCCGGCTGCTCCGCGACGTGCTCGGCATCGAACCGCACGGCGGCTTCGGCTACAGCCTGGGCGAGTCCAGCATGCTGTTCGCCACCGGAGTGTGGACCGAATCGGCCCGCGACGACGCCGCGCTCGCGGCCAGCCCGCTGTTCAAGAACCGGCTGCGCGGCCGCAAGGAGCGGGTCCGCGAGGAGTGGGACCTGCCCGAGGCGACCCCCGACGCCGAGGTCTGGACCACCAAGGTCCTGCTCACCTCGCCCGACGAGGCCCGAGGGGCCATGAGCGGCCTCGACCGGGTCTACCTCACCCACGTCAACACGCCCGGCGAAGTCGTCGTCGCCGGTGCGCCCGCACAGGTGCGAGCGGTGATCGAGAAGCTGGGCTGCCAGTCGGCCCGCCCGCCCGCCGACCACGTCATGCACTGCCCGATCGTCGCGCCCGACACCGCCGACCTGGCCGCGCTCAACGACTACCCGCTCGGCGAACCCGCCTCCGGCCTCGAACTGCTCTCGGCCTACGACTACGGCACGGTGCCCGTCGGCGACCGGGCGGTCATCGCCGACCGGATCGCCTGCACGCTGAGCGACACCATCGACTTCGCGCGACTGGCCCGGACCGCCCACGACCGGGGGTTCCGCTACTTCATCGAGGTCGGGCCCGGCGCCACCTGCACCCGCTGGATCACCGAGACGCTGGACGGCCTCGAGCACGTCGCGGTCTCGGTCGACCGCCGCGGCGCCGCCACTGGAACCGTGCTCGCCCAGGCCCTGGCCCGCCTGGTCAGCCACGGCCTGCCGGTGGACCTCGGGGTGCTCTTCGGCGACGGAACCGAGGCCCCCGCCCGCCGCTCGCCGGTCGTCCGGGTGCCCTGCGGCGGAGAGCCGATCGCCGACCGCGTGGCCGGCGCCGCCGCCGACCTGCTCGGGCCGTCCGAGCCCCACGAATCCACCGAGGTGAACACGACCATGACCTCCGAATCCGCACCGACCGCGCCCGAGCCTTCCTACGAGCTGACGCCCTACGAACCGGCGAGCGCGGCCCACGACCAGATCGTCATCGAGGGCGAGCCCTTCGTGCACCTGGCCGAACCCGAACCGGCGCGAGCCGAGCCCGCCGGACGGCCGCGGGACTTCCGCGCGCCGTGGCGGACCGGCGCGGCCCCCGACGCGGGCCGGTTCCGCCCGCTGCAGGTGCTGGCCGCGAACGTGGCACGGGCCCACCGGGCCGCGCTGCACGCCCAGCACGCCATGCTGGAGGGTCCGCTGCAGGTCCTGGAAGGGCCCATGAACGGCAGCGCGGCGCCGCCGCCCGCGCCCACGATGCCGCCCCCGCCCGCAGCGCCCGCAGCGCCCGCCTCGCCGCCCGCCCCCGCGGTCGGCCCGCCGCCCCCGCCGCCCGCAACCGGCGACGGCGGAGGCGACCGCACCGTCATCTGGGACCAGGACGACCTGCTGGAGTTCGCCGGCGGCCACGTCGCGCCCGTCTTCGGCCCCGACTTCGCCGAGGTCGACCGCTACCCGCGGCGCTGCCGCCTGCCGGAACCGCCGTACCACTTCGTCACCCGGGTCACCCACCTCAAAGGCGAGACCGGCGTGTTCGAACCGTCCGAGATCACCACCGAGTACGACGTGCCGGCCGACGCCTGGTACACCGTCGACGGACTGGTGCCGTGCGCGGTCACGATCGAGGCCGGCCAGTGCGACATGCTCCTGATCGCCTACCTCGGCGTCGACTTCAAGAACCGGGGCGAGCGCGTCTACCGGCTCCTCGACAGCCGCCTGGTCTTCCACGGCGGGCTCCCCCGCGAAGGCCAGACGCTCCGCTACGACATCAACATCGACCGGTTCGTGTGGAACGGCGACAGCCTGCTGTTCTTCTTCAACTACCGCTGCTACGCCGACGGCGAGCTGATCCTGGAACTCCTCGACGCCTGCGCGGGCTTCTTCAGCCCGGCCGAGCTGGAGGAGTCCCTCGGCGTCGTGGAGAGCGCCGCCGAGGCCGAGCGCCGCGAGGCCATGACCCCGGCCTGGTTCAAGCCGCTCGCCCGCACCGACCGCACCGGCCTGACCGGCGCCGACCTCCAGCGGCTCACCGAGGGACGGCCCGGCGAAGTGTTCGGGCCGAGCTGGGACCAGCACGCCGACGGCGTCAACCCGTCGCTGCGCCTGCCCGACGCGAAGCTCCGCATGATCGACGAGATCACCTCGATCGACCGGCTCGCCGGCCCGCGGACCCTCGGACACCTCACCGCGGTCAAGCGGCTCGACCCCGACGGCTGGTACTTCGCCTGCCACTTCACCGGCGACCCGGTGCTCGCCGGATCGCTCATCGCCGAAGGCGGCGTGCAGATCCTGCAGACCTACGCCCTCTACCTCGGCATGCACATGGTGTTCCCGGACGCCGAATTCCAGGCCGTGCCCGGTCTGGAGACCGAGGTCAAGGTGCGCGGCCAGATCACCCCCGACACCGGCGAAGTCCGCTACGAAGTGGACGTCACCGACCTGGCCATGCTGCCGCGCCCCACCGTCATCGCCGACATCACCGTCTACGAGGGCGACAAGCCGATCGTGTCGATGAAGAACTTCGGCATCCGCGTCCAGGAGAAGCCCGGCACCCCCTACCGGCCCGAAGCGGGCGGCATCCCGGCGTTCCTCGGCCGCCGCAACCGGGAGGGCGAGGCCGCGTTCATCAACGAACTGCACCTCGCGCACGCCGCCAAGGGCGACCTCGCCACCGCCATGGGCAAGGAGTTCGAGATCTACTCCGACGGCCGGCGCGCGCCCTACATCCCCAACGGCGACTTCCAGTTCGTCGACCGCATCATGCGCCTGGACGGCACCCGCGGCGACCTGACGCCCGGCTCGACGATGGCGACCGAGTACGACTCGCCGCCCGAAGCCTGGTACTACCGCGACACCGGCCGGGCGGGCATGCCCAACTGCGTCGCCATGGAGACCTCCCTGCAGGCGGCCATCCTGCTCGGCTACTACCTGGGAGCCACCCTCGCCAGCCCCGACGAGGAACTGTCCATCCGCAACCTCGACGGGCGGGCCGCCTTCGTCGAGCAGCTCGACCTGCGCGGCAAGACCATCCGGCACGAATCCGAACTCCTGTCGAGCCAGTCCGTTCCGGGCGCCACCCTGCAGAACTTCCGCTACCGCCTCTACGCCGACGGCGAGCTGTTCTACGAAGGCGAGTCCCTCTTCGGCTACTTCACCGAGCAGGCGCTCGCCAACCAGGTCGGCCTCGATTCCGGGGAGTACGTCGCCCCCTGGCTGGAGACCCACCGCGACGCGATCGAGGCGGACGCGGTGCGCTGGCTGCCGGTGCGCGGCGACGACCGCTGGTTCACGCCGCAGCCCGGCACCGGACTGCGGCTGGTCGACGGCCACCTGCGCGACCTGGTCGACGACCTCACCATCGTCCCCGACGGCGGCGACCACGGCGCCGGATACCTCTTCGGGCGGCGCGAGATCGACCCCGGCGAGTGGTACTTCGACTGCCACTTCCACCGCGACCCGGTGATGCCCGGATCGCTCGGCGTCGAAGCCGTCCTGCAGGCGCTCCAGGCGTACGTCATCGAATCCGGCCTCGCCGACGGCATGGGGGAGGTCCGGTTCGTCGTGCCCCGCCGAGTGCCGATGTCCTGGAAGTACCGGGGCCAGATCCTGCGCGGCGACGGAGAGATGACCTTCGACGCGCACATCAAGGAGATCAACCGGGCCGACGGCCGCCTCACCGTCACCGCCGACGCCAGCGTGTGGAAGCCCGGCCTGCGCATCTACGAGTTGACCGACGCGGCCGTCGAAGTCGTTCCCACTCAGGAGGAGGACCACCAGTGAACACCGATCGCACCACCACTCGCCCCGATGCGGTCCGGACCGCCGACCGCGGCGCGCCCGCGGCCGGCCCGGCGACCGTCCACACCGACCCGGGCGGCATCCACCAGGCCCTCGCCCGCCTCGACCGACCCTGCTACATCGTCGACACCGGACAGGGCGTCGGCATCGCCAACAGCCGGCCCGAGGCCGCCGGACGCGTCGTCGCCGCCACCGGGCCGCTCACCCCCGACGCCCTCGGCTCCTCCGCGTTCCGCGCCCGGCACGGCGTCCGCTACGCCTACATGGGCGGGGCCATGGCCGGCGGCATCGCCTCCGAGGAACTGGTCATCGCCCTGGCCCGGTCCGGGGCGCTGGCCTCCTTCGGCGCGGCCGGGCTCCTGCCCGAACGCATCGAAACGGCACTGACCCGGTTCGCCGCCGAGATCCCGGGACTGCCCTACGCGGTCAACCTGATCCACAGCCCCAGCGAGGACGCCCTCGAACGCGACTGCGTCGAACTGCTGCTCAAACACGGGGTGCGCTGCGTCGAGGCCTCGGCGTTCATGGACCTCACCCCGCACGTCGTCCGCTACCGCGCCGCGGGCCTGCGCCGCGGCGCCGACGGCCGGATCCGCACCGACAACCGCCTGATCGCCAAGGTCTCCCGCGCCGAGGTCGCCGAACGCTTCATGCGCCCCGCCCCCGATTCCCTCCTCGACGACCTCGCCTCCCGCGGCCTGATCACCGCCGAACAGGCCGAACTCGCCCGCCACGTCCCCATGGCCGACGACATCACCGCCGAGGCCGACTCCGGCGGCCACACCGACCGCCGCCCGCTGACGGCCCTGTTCCCCACCCTGCTGCGACTGCGCGAGGCGATCGGGCGGGAGCTGCGCTACGAGCGGCCCATCGGCGTCGGCGCCGCCGGAGGCATCGGCACGCCGCGAGCCGCCGCCGCGGCGTTCGCCATGGGCGCCGACTACATCGTCGTCGGCTCCGTCCACCAAGCGTGCCTGGAGTCGGGCACCTCAGACGCCGCCCGGAGCCTGCTCGCCGGCGCCTCGTCCGCCGACTGCGAGATGGCCCCGGCCGCCGACATGTTCGAACTCGGCGTCGAACTCCAGGTGCTCAAGAAGGGCACCTTCTTCCCGATGCGCGCCAAAAAGCTCTACGAGCTCTACCAGGCCTACGACGGCATCGAGGCGCTGCCGGCCGCCGAGCTCCGCAACCTCGAACAGCAGATCTTCCGGCGCTCGGTGGACGAGGTCTGGGCCGAGGTCGAGCGGTACTTCACCCGCCGCGACCCCGAGCAGCTCCGCCGCGCCGCCAGCGCCCCGCGCCGCCGGATGGCGCTGCTGTTCCGCTGGTACCTCGGCATGGCCTCCCGCTGGGCGGTCACCGGCGACGCCGACCGCCGCGCCGACTACCAGCTCTGGTGCGGCCCCGCCATGGGCGCCTTCAACGAATGGGTCGGCGGCACCTACCTGGCCGCCCCCGAGAACCGCCGGGCCGCCGACGTCGCACACCACCTGATGCGCGGCGCCGCCTTCACCTCCCGCGTGCACCAGTTCGCGCTCGGCGGCGTCCGCCTCCCCGCGGCCGCCACCGAGTACACCCCGGCCCCCCTCGCCGCCCCGGAGGCCGCCCGATGACCAACGCCGCCACCGACATCGACCGCGACCTGGGCGATCCGCGAGACCCCGCCAACCCGTACGGCTTCACCGCCATGGCCGCCCGCGACGCGGCGGCGGCCTTCCCGCGCGCGCTGGCCGAGCGGGTCGGCCCCCGGCTGCGCGCCGCCTTCGTGCCGGCCGCCGACGGCGGCGACCTGGTGTCGATGGACCGCACCCTGATGCAGGTCCGCGCGGTCGCCCGCCGGGACGCCGCGGTCATGCCGGCCACCATGTTCTCCATCACCGCCGTCGCCTGCATCCTGGCCGCGGGCAGCGCCGAGCAGCGCGAGCGCGCGGTCCGGCTGCTGCGGGAGGGCGGCGCCGTCGGCTTCGCGCTCTCCGAGGAGGCGCACGGCAGCGACCTGCTGGCCAACGCGTGCGCCGCGACCGCCGAGGACGCACCGGGCGAGGGCCCCGGCTACGTCTTGGACGGCGAGAAGTGGCTCGTCGGCCTGGGAGAGCGATGCGAGGCCCTGCTCGTAGTGGCCCGGACCGGCACCCGCGGCCCGGGGGCGTTCTCGGCGCTGCTGCTGGAGGGCGCCGAAGTCGACAAGGCCCGCACCGGCCGGCGGCAGGCACCGACCGGGATGCGCGGCATCGACTTCTCGGGCTTCGCCTTCGACGGCCTCCGGGTGCGCGCCGACGCCCTCGTGGGCCGCGAGGGGCAGGGCCTGGAGACGGCGATGAAGGCCATGCAGGTGGTGCGCGCCATGAGCACCGGCGCCAATCTCGCCTGCACCGACACCGCGCTCCGCCTGGCGTGGGACTTCGCCTCCGGCCACGAGGTCGCCGGCACCCCGGCCGCCCGGCTCCCGAACGCCCGCCGCGAGTGGGCGACCGCCGCCGCCCTCCACCTGGCCGGGGACGTGGTGGCCCTGACCGGCGCCCGTGGCCTGCACGCACTGCCCGCCGAGCAGAGCCTCTGGTCGAGCGTCGCCAAGAAGGTCCTTACCGACACCTCCGAGGAGATCTTCGCCCGCTGCGCCGACGTGCTCGGCACCCGCAGCGTCATGGCCGAAGGCCCGTACGCCGCCTTCGACACGGTACGGCGCGACAACGCCATGGTCCGCTACATCGACACCGGCCCCGTCGCCAACTCGCGCCTGATCATCGCCCAACTGCCGCGCCTGGTCCTCGCGGCGCGGCAGGCGCCGGGCGCCCCGGCGGGAGGCGAGGCGATCCGGCCGGAATCGCCGCTGGCGGACGTGTTCACACTCGACCGGCCGCTGCCGGAACTCGACCCCGCCCGGCTGAAGCTGTCGGGCCGGGGCCCCGACCCGGTCTTCGACGCCCTCCCGGCGGTCGCCCGCGAAATCCGCGCCGCGCTGCCGGGCATCCCGGAAACGACCGCGGCTCAGGCGAAGCGCCTGAGCGCGCTCACCCGCAGGCTGGAGCGCGCCGTCTCGGGCCTCCTGCGCGACCTGACCCGGCGCCAAGAGGACCGGTCGCCGGAGGACCCGATGCGGGTCTACGGCCTCGCCGACCGCCTCTGCCTGCTGCACGCGGCGGCGAGCTGCCTGCACCTGTGGTGGTGCAACCGCGACCGGAGCCTGTACGGCCTGAGGCCGGGCAGCACTGCCTGGCTGCCGCCGGTCCTGGCGGTGCTGCTGTCCCGAGCGTTCGGCCGGACGGACGCGCTGGAGGCGGCCGACACCGAGCAACTGCTCGAGGTCGCCGAGCCCCTGTACGAGACCGACCGGATGTTCTCGTGCACGGCACCCCGACTCGCCACCACCACCGACGCGTGACCCGCAAGACCCACCAGAGAGGAACCCCCTGTGGCAGTAGAGCACCTCGTCGGCCTGGCCGAGCGACTGGAGGACCACCTCGGCGACCCGCACGACGACGCCGGCGGCCGAATGTCCTTCCGGAAGGTCCTGCGGCACGACGAACAAGAGGACTACCCCCACGAGCTGGCCAGCCTCCTGCAGGCATGGGGCATCCACGAATACTGCCTGCCCGAACGCTGGGGCGGCAAGGCCGGCGACGTCGAGGTCGGCTTCAACCTCGTGCGCCTGGTGGCCCGCCGCGACCCCACCACCGCGACCGCCCTCATGATCACCAACGTGGCGTTCATGCCCACCTGGACGGCGGGCACCGATCCGCAGGGCACCGCGACCGTCGAGGCGATCAAGCGCGGCACGCGGATGTCCTGGGGCCTGTCCGAACGCCACCACGGCAGCGACGTGCTCGCCAACGACATGCGCGCCGAGCCCGTCCCGGGCGGCTACCGGCTCACCGGCGAGAAGTACCTCATCGGCAACGCCACCATCGCCGACGTCGTCAGCGTCCAGGCCCGCACCGCCGAACGCCGCGGCCCCGGCGCCTGGTCGATCCTCAACCTCGACAAGCGCCAGTGCCCGGCCGGGACCGTCACCCCGCTGCCGAACGAGCGACTGCACGGCCTGCGCGCCCTGGACATGAGCGGCATCCGCCTCGACGGCGTCTTCGTGCCCGAGCAGAACCTGGTCGGCGCCGAAGGCCAGGGACTCGAACTGGCCCTGAAAGGCGCCCAGGTGGCCCGCACGGTGATCGCCGCCATCGCGCTCGGCGCCGTCGACACCGCGCTGCGCGTCACCCTCGACTTCGCCGAGGGCCGCGAGATCTTCGGCCGGAAGGTCGCCGACATTCCGTACTCGCGCCGGCAGTTGGCCGAGTGCTTCGCCGACCTGCTGCTCGCCGACGCCGTCAGCGCGGGCGCCGTCCGCGGACTGCAATGCAATCCCGCGCAGGCCAGCGTCTACTCCTCGGTGGTCAAGTACTTCATACCGACGCTCCTGGAACGCACCGCAGGGCAGCTCTCGGTCGTGCTCGGCGCCCGCTTCTACCTGCGCGACCACCCGCACTTCGGCATCTTCCAGAAGATGCTGCGCGACCTGAGCGCGGTGAGCTTCGTCGACGGCAACACGGTCGTGAACCTCAAGAACATCGCCGCGCAACTGGAGGGCCTGCTCACCGTCGCCCGCGACGCCGAAGACCCGGTCCGCGCCGAGGCCGCCGAGCGGGCCGAGGCCATGTACGGACTCGACGCCGAACTGCCCGAATGGCGGCCGGAGCGGCAGCTCCTGATCAGCCGCGGCCGGGACGACGCGCTGCTCGCCCTTCCGGCGGCGCTCGCCCGGCTCCGCGACCGCGCTCGCGGCCACCGGGACGCAGACCAGCGGGAGTGGTACCTGCGCGCCGCCGACCTGGGGGACCGGCTCGCCAAGGAACTCTACCGCCTCGATGCCGAGGCCGCCCGCATCGCGCGGGAGGCCGGCCGCGGCCACACCGGCACCGCCGAGCAGTTCCGGCTCGCCGAGCAGTATTGCGTGCTCCACGCGGGCGCGGCCGCCCTCCACCTGGCGGCGTGGTCCGGCGACGCCCTCGGCGGCGCCCCCGACGGAGCGGTCCTGCTGCTGCAGATGGAGCGGGTGTGGCGCCTGCTGTACCCCGCCGAGACCGTGACCGACGCCGCGGTCGTCGACCGCGCCATGGAGGTCCTGCGCGGCCTGCATGAGGAGGGACGGCTGTTCTCCCATTGGCCGATACGGGTCCGCAGCTCCCACGACAGGGTGATGGCCTGATGGACACCACTCGACGGGCGGAGGTCTGGCTGCTGCGCGAGGCCGACGTGGACGGTTTCGCGCGGCCGGCGGCCGCGATGCTCTCCCCGGACGAATGGGCCCGCTGGGAGCGCCTGCGCATTGAGTCGGCCCGCCGCCGCTACCTGGGCGCCCGCCTCCTGTCGCGCTCGGTCCTGGCCGCGCAGGTGGGCATCGCGCCTTCCCGGCTGACGTTCAGCTCCGGGGAGTACGGCCGCCCGGAACTGCACCCCAACCCGTGGCGGCTGCGCTTCAACCTCACCCACTCCGAAGGGCTCATCGCGTGCGTGGTGACCGCGGACGTGCTCTGCGGCATCGATGCCGAACGGACTCCCGCCGCCCCGGCCGTCGTCCGGTACGGCACCGAACGGTTCGCCCCGGTCGAGCGCGCCCGCCTCGGCGCCGTCGAACCCGGGGTGCGGGCGGTGGAGTTCGTGGACACCTGGGTGCTCAAGGAGGCTTACACCAAGGCCCTGGGGTTCGGGTTCCAGTACGGATTCGACACTTTCACGCTGATGCCCGATGCCCGGGGGGACGTCGTCGTGAACGACCCCCGCATGGCCGCCTCGGAGGCGGGGCATTGGCGGTTCACGCTGTTCACCGCCTTCACCGGTCACCGGCTCGCGCTCGCGCTCCGCCACAGTGAGCCGGTGGCCGGACGGGTGCAGGTGCCGGTTCGCGCCTTTCCTCGGGGCGAGGTCCTCCACGCAGTGCCCGTGTCGGTCTGAGCGGACCGATGCCGGGTCCCACCATGGCCATATCTTGACATTGTCTAGATTGGAGTCGGGCTTCCCCCGTGAACGACCGCCACCGCCGCGGGGACCTGCGTCGGGCGATGATCGAAGCCGCGGTCGCCGCGCTCGACGAGGTCGGCCCCGCCGCATTGAGCCTGCGCGACGTGTCCAAACGCGTCGGCGTCTCGCACGCCGCCCCCGCTCACCACTTCCGCGACAAGGCGGGACTGCTGACCGCCGTCGCCGCCGAGGGCTACGAGCGATTCGTCGACGAACTGGAGCGCGCCTGGTCCGAGACCGGCGACTTCACCGAGGTCGGGGTCGCTTACGTGCGCTTCGCGATCGAGCACCACGTCCATTTCGAGGTCATGTTCCGCATCGAACGGCTGCATCCGGACGACCCCGCGCTCGAACGGGCCCGCGAGCGCTCCCGGCGGCTCCTCTGCGCGGCTTTGCACGGCGGCTCCGACGGGACCCGGCGGGGCCTCGCGGCGTGGTCGCTGGTGCACGGCTTCGCCGTCCTGCTCCTGGCCGGCAACCTCGACGGCGAGGTCGCCGCCGACCCCGAGGGGGCGGTCCGCGAGATCGTCGCGCGATTGGAGGCTCTCCGCGGCCCCGGACTCGCCGGCTGACGGTACTCGCAGTCGCGCCGCGGATCGCTCAGGCGTCGTCGAGGCTGATCCAGTCGGCCTCGAGGGCGCGGATCGCCATCTGGAACCGCGACTGCGAGCCCAACTTCTCTCCCAGCGTCTCGCTGATGCGTCGAACGGTCCGCTCCGACACCCCCAGTTTGCGCCCGACCGCGAGATCGGTGTGCCCCTGGGCCCAGAGGCGCAACGCGTCGCGTTCCTGGGAGGAGATGTCGCCCTTTCGCCGCGGGCGGGCCGGCGTCAGCGGCGTCGCTTCCCTCCATAGCAGAAGATGCAGGTAGGCGATGGCATCGACGAGCGTATTCTCCTGCAGCACATACGCACCGGCCGCGCTGTCCTCCGCGTCCACGGCTACGACCGCTACGCTCCGGTCGATGATGTTCAGGCGCATGGGCAGCGTCGGCATGGTGCGGACCTGGACTCCCATCTCGACCAGCCGCAGGTAGTGCGCGAGGAGGTCGGGATTGTTCCGCACGCTGGCGACGCAGATCGTGCGGATCGCGACTCCACGGTCTAGAGTGGACTTACTGCGCTCTTCGGTCGTCCTCATCGCCGACGGCGTGGCGGTCGATCTGGGCACGATCGACCACATGCTCTGCTCGCACTGCTCGCTCAGCGATGCCATGACTT
Organism: Glycomyces xiaoerkulensis; assembly: GCF_002798405.1. GTDB lineage: Bacteria > Actinomycetota > Actinomycetes > Mycobacteriales > Micromonosporaceae > Glycomyces > Glycomyces xiaoerkulensis. Next base: position 70,722 of record NZ_PGGV01000010.1, read on the forward strand.
CACGGACCGCCTCCAGTTCCAGATGCCGTTCCACGCCGGTGGAACCGCTTTCGGAAAGACTGCCGCTTCGGAATTTCGAGATGAATTGCGATATGGCCGCTCGGCCCTGATCTATTCTGAGTCGCTCATTGGCGAGTTGGGCCTGTTGCCGGGAGAGCAGAGCGACGAGAGCTACCTCTGGATCGCATGGAGAAAAGGTGTCGGAGCCACCGCGAACCTCTATGAGATGCTTGCTGGCGAGGATGTCCAGACTATCCCGGATAGATTCCACAGTGGTGTCCAGGCCCGCGGCGATCTCCTCGACTCCGAGGTGAGGGTGCTCGAGTATGAATTGGTAGACTTCCTGCGTCGGTCGGTCGATTCCAAGTATTGACAGCACGGCGACCTCATGTGGAGTGTTCAAAGGGCTGGACCCGATGGTAGCAAAACTCCGTGTATGGTGTCGCCGCCGTAGCGTGATCGCGGAAATTCGGTGCGAACGTTGTACCTGTTCATGGCGAGGGCATTGGTATCGATGGGGTCGCCGTTGCCCAATGTGGCGGTGAATGCCGCGCCGTGATCCCGGGTCGGCGCGGGAACGTCGGGGTGGTCGGGTATTCCCAATGCTGCGTCGATCGCAAGTCTGTAATGGGCTATTCCGGTGTGGTATTCGGGCCTTTGAAGTATTAGTCGGCCTTGCTCTTGTCCGGGCGGTTTGGCGATGTGGTTCCGGCCCCCGTGGAATCCATTGCGTTCGATCGGGAGGCCGGCCGGGCCGCTACCGCTTCCCGCGAGCGCCGCAGAGCCGATCGCGGATTCGGGCACCGGTCGGGGCCGCAGTCGAGCCGTTGACCGAATCCTGCCAGGGGTATTCGTCCGAGTTCTCCCACTTATGACGCCATGCGAATCGCTGTTGAATGAAGGCCATGCGGGCCGAATGAGTCGAATGCCCGCCGCGGGATCGATACACGACGTAGGAGGCTCACAGTGGGAACACTGTCAACGGCTGAGCGCCAGGCGCTCTGGGATCACACCGACGACGTGCTGGAGGCGCACACGGGCCGTTCTCTGGGCGTGCTGGTGGACGCGTACGGGACCGGCAACTTCCTGCCCGAGGCGTTCGCTCGACACGGCATCGAAGTCGTCCATCTGCAGAGCGCGCCCGAACCGATCTCACGGATGCAGCCGTGGAACGAGGAGCGCTACCTCGACTGGATAGTCTACAACCCCGACGGCAGCACCGAGGCCGCGCTCAAGCAGCTCCAGCCGAAGTTCGTCATTCCCGGACAGGAGCCGGGAGTCCGCCTCGCCGATCAACTGAGCGAGGCATTGGGGCTGCGCACCAACGGCACCGAACGCTCCGCGGCCCGCCGGGACAAGCGCGACATGGTGGAGGCGGTCGCCGCGGCCGGCCTGCGCACCGCCGACCAGACCGTCACCGACAGCGCCGACGAGGCCATCGCCTGGGCCGAGGACCGCGGCCACTGGCCGTGCGTGGCCAAACCGCTGGCGTCCGCTTCGACCGACGGCGTCTCCGTCTGCCGCGACGCCGCCGCGCTGCGGTCGGCCTTCGCGGACATTCTCGGCAGCGACACGGTGTTCAACCAGGAGAACACGGAAGTGCTGGTCCAGAGCTACCTGGAGGGCACCGAGTACATCGTCGACACCGTCGGCGTCGACGGCACCGCCTACGTGTGCGGGGTGTGGCGGTACGAGAAGAACCTGCTTCCCAACGGCAAACCCATCTACGACAGGGACATCCTGGTCGATCCGGCCGAACCGGTGGCGTCCCGGCTGATCGAGTTCACGCGCGAAGTGCTCGACGCGCTCGGCGTCCGCAACGGACCTGCCCATTCGGAGATCATGATGACCCCGGACGGGCCCGCCCTGATCGAGGTCGGCGCCCGCCTCAACGGGCACCTGCACCCCGAGTTCCACAACCGGTGCATGGGGGAGAACGGCGCCGACCTGACCGCGACCGCCTACATGGAACCGGACCGCTTCCTCGAACAGTACGGCGGCGGCGTGTACAGCAGACTCCGAGCCGCATGCGTCTACAACGCACCGACGGTGCAGTCGGGGGTCGTCACCTCCACCGACGAAGAACTCGTGGAGTGCATCCGGAACCGGCCCTCGGTCGTGGACCTGTCGCTCAAGCGCAAGGCCGGCGACACCATCGTGCCCACACACGACCTGCTCACCAGCCCGCTGCGGGTGTTCCTCACCAACACCGACGAGGACGCCCTGGAAGCGGACTACACGTGCATCGCGTCGGTCCGCGAGTCGGTCTACCGGGTCCGGTCCCGCACGAACCCGGCCCTGTGCGGTGTCGTCTGATGTCCGACCCGAACACGACCCGGCCGAGCCTGGCGGCCAACATCGCGGGACTGCGGCCCATCGCCGGCCTGCTGGCGACCGTCACCGTATGCCGCAGCACGGCGGTCCTGTACCCGCTCTACGGGGCGTACCTCGCCTCCGAGCGCCAGGAACTGTCCATCGGCATGATCGGCGTGATCGTCGGCATGTTCGGGATCGGAGCACTGCTGGCAGGCATCTTCGCAGGCGCGCTGACGGCCAGGATCCCCGAACAGCGGGTCGGCGTTCTGGGGCTGGTCGGGGTGGCGGTCACCGTGCTGGGCATCGCGGCGAACCCGGCCGTCTGGCCCCTGCTCGCGCTCACCGTGGTCTGGGGCTTCTGCTACGAACTGGTCAACCCCATCGCCTACACGCTGGTGGCGCGGGCGCTGCCTGAATCCTCGCGGCGTTTCGCCTTCTCGGCGGTGCGCCTGGCGATCAACCTGGGCATGGGCGTGGGGCCGGTACTGGCCGCGCTGCTCTACAGCGTCGACCCCGAGCTGCTGCCCTGGGGCACCGCGATCGGCTACGTGGCCTCGGCCCTGATCCTGGTCCGGGCGCGGATCGGCGCCGGCGGGGCGGACGAGGAAGCAACGGCCGACGACGAGGACCCCGGCAACGCGGAGCCGGCTCGGCATTCGTCCAGGTTCTGGAGCTTCATCGCCGTCACGACTCCGATCCACTTCGCCTACGCACTGCCGTCCACCGTCGTCAGCGTATACATTGTCCAGGTACTCGACCATCCGGTCGGCTGGGTCGGCGCGATCTTCGCGGTCAACTCCCTGCTGATCATCACCTGCGAGATCCCGCTCAACCACGCGATGCTGGGCCTCACCCGGCGGTCGAGCCTGCTGGCGGGATACGCCTGCGGCACCGCCGGGTTCGCTCTCATGGGCCTCGGATCGATCCAGATCTGGCTGGTGCTGGTCGCGACCGCCGTATGGACGGTCGGGGAGATGATCATCTATCCGGTGATGCCCTCGCACATCAGCTTCATCACACCGAAACGACTGCACGCCCGGAACATGGGCTTCTACACCGCGCACTTCAACGCCGGAGTCATCCTCGCCCCGCTGATCTTCCTTCCATTGGCCGAACGGATTTCCGCCACGGCCCTGTGGCTGCTGGTCGGCGGTATCCTCCTGCTCGGCCTGCTGGCCACGGCCGCGGTGAGCCGTTCTCCACGCCTCTGGGGCGTCGACGACCCGCGTCCTCCGACGCTCGCGGCGGAGGCGTCCACGGCGGACTCGGCCTGATCGCACCGCTCAGTTCACGGACACAAGGAGCCAAGCGCCATGACGCGAATCGGCATCATCGGAGTCGGGGAAATCGGCCGGTCCATCGTGATAGGACTGTGCGAAGGCACGGAGGGCCCGCCGCCGGTGTTCCTCTCTCCCCGCGGGGCACGCACGGCCGCGGCACTGTCGGAAGCCTACGAAGGCGTCCAGGTCTGCACCGACAACCAGGCCGTGGTCGACCGCTCCGACATCGTCGTCATCGCGGTGCGCCCGCACGACCAATCCGAGGCCCTGGACGGACTCCGAGTGGATCCCCGAAAAGTGGCGGTCAACGTGATGGCCGGCGTCCGCAACGACGACCTGCGGCGCAGGCTCGCCACCGAGGCCGCGATCGTGCGGGCGATCCCCCTCCCGGCCGTGCGCGAACGCCGTTCGATCACCGTCACCTGCCCGGCCCATCCCGACGTCGACGCGCTCTTCGACCGCCTCGGGGGCTCGCTCGCCGTCCCACGGGAATCGGAACTGAGCGTGTTCTCGGCGCTCACGGCGACCCTGAGCACCCACTACCGGTACCTCCACACGCTCGTCTCATGGGCGGCCGACCAAGGCATCCCGGCCGCGGACGCCGAGCGCTACGTGCGGGGCCTCTTCCAGGGAATCGGACGCGCCCTCGGCGACGAGACCGCCTCCCTCGAACAACTGGCGGCCGGCCACGAGACCCCGAACGGCATCAACGAACGCATCCGCACCACCTGGTTCGACCCACCCAACGTCCGCGCCCTCACCCGGGCCCTCGACGACCTTCTCGCATCGTTCGCACCGCGCCGGTTACGGCGCAGGCCCTGAACACGAAAGCAGGCACGCATGCACGCCAGAGAATCCAATCCGGGCGAGAGCAGACGCCTCGCCCTGAACATCCGACGCAAGATCATCGAGATGAGCGCCTCCCCCACCGGAGTTCACATCGGAGGCAGCATATCGATCTCCGATCTGCTCGCGGTCCTGTACGCGGAAGTGCTGCGGAGGCCGTCCGACCGCGAAGCGCTCCACCGCGACCACCTGATCCTCAGCAAAGGACAGGCGTCCGCGGCCCTGTACGCCGCCCTCGCCTCCACCGGGGCCATCCCCGAAGCCGAATGCGCGACCTACGCCCAAGCGGGAAGCCGCCTCGGCGGCCACCCCATGAAGCGCCTGCCCGGAGTGGACTTCTCCACCGGCGCGCTGGGACACGGCCTCCCCATCGGACTCGGAGTCGCCCTGGCCGGCCGCCGCTTCGGCCACGACAAGCGGTCGTTCGTGATCCTGGGTGACGGTGAACTCCAGGAGGGGGCCAACTGGGAGGCGGCCATGGCCGCCTCCCACCACGGCGCCGACAACCTGACCGCCATCGTGGACCGGAACGAATGGCAGATCAGCGGGCGAACCGAGGACTGCCTCTCACTGGAGCCGCTGGCGGACAAGTGGTCCAGCTTCGGCTGGAGAACGCTCACCATCGACGGCCACGACCACGACCAGATCAGGACCGCCCTCGGCAAGCCCTCCGAAGCGGGACGACCCACCGCGGTCATCGCGCGGACGGTCAAGGCCCATCTCGTGCCCGGCCTGCACGACACCAAGCGGAGCCACTCGGCCACCCTCGACCGGCCGGCCCGAGAGCGGGCCCTCCGAGCACTGGAGGAGGTCCGGACATGAATCCCACCCTCGCCGAACCCCGCACGGCCTCCGAGGTCCTCGACCACGTCTGGGAGAACCGGTCGGCCGTCCCGGCCCGGGACGCCTACACGATGACACTGCTCGCCCTGGCCCGCTCGAATCCGAGCATCGCCTGCCTGTCGATCGACATGGACCTCCAGGACCACTTCTCGGGCGAACTGCACCGCCAGTTCGTCGACCTCGGCATCGCCGAGCAGAACACCATCGGCGTCGCCGCCGGAATGACGGTGTCGGCCGACCAGGTCTTCGCGAACGGAATGAGCCCGTTCACGATCGCGCGCGCATTCGAGCAGATCAAGATCGACGTGGCCGGCGCCGACCTGCCGATCAAGATCGTGGCCACGCACGCCGGTCTCGCCTCGGGGCACTACGGCCCCACCCACCACTCCCTGGAGGACATCGGGGCCGTACGCATGCTGCCCAACATGGCAGTGGTGGCGCCGATCGACGCCTACCAGACCGCACAGGCCACCGCGGCGCTGGCGAGGACGCCGGGACCGGCGTACCTGCGCCTGGGTAAGCAGGGGACACCGTCGCCGTTCGAGCGGCGACCCGAGTTCGAGCTCGGACGAGCCCAGTGGCTGCGGGACCCCGGCCGAGTCGTCTTCATCGCCACCGCGCCCCGCCCCAACCTCGTCGCGGCCGAAGCCGCCCGCGAACTCGGCGAGCGCGGCATAACCGCCGGGCACCTGAACATGCACACCGTCAAGCCGCTCGACCGGGAAGCCGTCCGGGAAGCCGCGGCCCACGCCGAAGTGGTGGTCACCATCGAGGACCACCGCGCGGTCGGGGGCCTGGGCGGGGCCGTCTGCGAGGCGACGGCCGAGACCGGCGGCCCGCCGGTCAAGCGGATCGGCGTCCCGGACGTCCACTACGACCTGGTCGGCGACGAAGGACACCTGCTCGACCGCGCCGGAATCAACGCCGACAACGCGGTGGCCCGAGCGCTGGAGGTCGTGTCGTGACGACCGACCCCGTAGACCGCCCCTTCCACAGAGAGGATCGCTATGACATTGCTGGCGGCTGAGACCACGACGACTCCGCGGACGACATGGAACGCACCGGACCGCGCCGAGCCCGCGGCGCCGGTGGGACACGGCATCTGCGGCGGCCACCACGGAGAGATACTCCAAGGTGCGTTCCGCGTTGCAGGCGAGGAAGTCCGCGCCCTGATCACCCTCCCCATGCCGGACAAGACCGCCGAGGCGACCGTGAGGATCCTGCCGGAGCCCGGGAAGATCTCGGTACCGGCCGGAAAGACGAAGGCCGCCGCGGCGGCGCGACTGACACTGGGCCACCTGGGGCTGGATTCGGGCTGCGAGATCTCGCTCCGCAACGACATACCGGCGAGTCTCGGCATGGGGTCGTCGACCGCGGACGTCGTCGCGACCATCCGCGCCGTGGGCGACTCGGTCGGCCAGCGCCTGCCCGGCGCGGTCGTGGCGCGACTGGCCGTCGAGGCCGAGACCGCCGCCGACTCCATCATGTACCCCGGCTCGGTCCCGCTGTTCGCACACCGGGAAGGACGGATCCTCGAGACCCTGGGCCCCGAACTCCCGCCACTGCTGGTGCTGGGGTTCAAGTTGGACGTCGCCGGGATCGACACCCTGGAGATGCGACCGGCGCGCTACACCCGGGAGGAGAAGGCGCGCCTGGGAGTCCTGCTCGCCGCCGCCCGGCACGCGATCGGCACCGGCGATCCCGTACTGCTGGGCAAAGTGGCCAGCGCCAGCGCCGCCGTGAACCAGCGGTTCATCGAACGGCCCCTGCTTCCCGAACTCACCCGCCTCGCGCGCCGAGCCGGCGCGGTGGGCGTCCAGATCGCACACAGCGGCTCGGTGGCGGGCGTGCTGTTCGACGCCCGCGAGCCCCTCCGGGCGGCCGGTGCCGCCTCGCGCTGCCGGGACGAGCTGTCCCGGCTGGGCATCGACCAGGCCTACCTCTTCTCTCCCTACGAGAACTACCGGCAAGGAGGCCGTCAATGAACCGCGGACTCGGCAACTACTCCGACGCCATCGCGCTTCCGAAACTGATCAAACTGGGCCCGAACCTCATCGGTGCCGCGTTCAGCCTGATGAAGCTGGTCCCGGCGCGCTACATTCTCCACAAGGCCACCGAGACCGGGCAACTGGAGGCCGGAGGCAAGATCGTCGAGACGACCTCGGGGACGTTCGGGCTCGCGCTCGCCATCGAATCGGCGCTGCACGGCTGGGACCTCACGCTCGTGTCCGACCCGGTCATCGACGCCCAGTTCGCGTCCCGGCTGGCCGGTATGGGCGCCCGCCTGGACATCGTGACCGAGCCGGCCCCCGGCGGCGGCTATCAGCAGCCCCGGATCGACCGCGTCGAGGAGCTCCTGAAGGAGTACCCCGAGGCGTTCTGCCCGCAGCAGTACACCAACCCCGACAATCCGCGCTCGTACGCCGTCGTCGCCGAGCATCTGGTCGACAGCCTGGGGGCCGTGGACACCCTGATCGGCCCGGTGGGTTCGGGCGGCAGCATGAGCGGGACCGCCCGCTTCCTGCGGCAGGTCAACTCCGACATGCTCGCGGTCGGCGTCGACACCCACCACAGCGTCATCTTCGGCCAGCCGGACGGGCCGCGCGCCCTCAGGGGCCTGGGGAACAGCCTCATGCCGGCCAATGTGGACCACAGCACGTTCGACGAGGTCCACTGGATCTCCAACGGCCACGCCGCCCACGCCACCCGCGGACTGCACCGCTCGCACGCCGCCTTCATGGGCCCCACGAGCGGGGCCGCCTACTTCGTGGCCGCCTGGCACGCCCGGGCGCACCCCGATCGGCTGCACGTGGTCATGCTGCCGGACGAAGGGCACCGCTACCACGCAACGGTGTACGACGACGAGTGGTTCGCGGCCAACGCCGAAGCGCCGCCGGACGAGCCGCGGACGGTCGGCAGCCCGCTCGAAGGGCTGCGCGACTGGTGCCGCTTCGAATGGAACCGCCGCCCGTCGCCCGCCGAACTCACCGCAGTGGGGGCAGCGCAATGAACGACCGACACGACACCGGACGCATCCGGGAGCCGGTCCTCCCCGGTCTGCGGGACATCCTGTACGGAGCGACCGCCGACGAGGCCATCGACGACGAACTCGGCTACATGACCGCGGTCGACCGCGCCCACCTGCTGATGCTGGCCTCCACCGGCATCGTCGCGCACGAGGACGTCGTCCCGCTCCTGGGGGCCATCGAAGCACTCGAGGCCGACGACTTCGGCCCGCTCCGCGGCAGGCACGCCCCCAGGGGGCTCTACCTGCTCTACGAACACCACCTGGCGGCGATGGTCGGCGAGGAGACCGCCGGCCGGATCCACACCGGGCGGTCGCGCAACGATCTCAAAGCGACCGTCTGCCAGTTGCGCCTGCGCGATGCGCACTGCAGGCTGCTGAGCGAACTGCTCCGGACCGAGGCGATCGCGTTGAGCGCGGCACGCCGCCACCGGGACGCGGTCATGTCCGGATTCACGCATTTCCAGCCCTCGGTCCCCATCACCTTCGGGTTCTACCTGGCCGGTTTCGCCGCGGCGCTGGGACGCGAGACCGACCGGCTGCTGGCCGAGGGCGCTCACCTGGAGCGCTCGCCGCTGGGTGCGGGCGCGATGGCCGGGACCGACCTGGCCATCGATCAGGGAACGACCGCCGGACTGCTCGGATTCTCCTCGCAGTTCCCGGTGGCACTGGACGCCGTGGCCAGCCGCGACAGCGTCACCGCCGTGCTGTCCACCGCCGCCTCGATCGGCATCGCGAGTTCCCGTGCGGCCATGGACCTCCAGATGTGGACGACCGCGGAACCGGCACTGCTGGAGCTGCCCGACCATCTGGTCGGATCCAGCTCCGCGATGCCCCAGAAGCGCAACGCCTACCTCCTGGAGCAGCTTCGCGGCCGGTCGTCCCAGACCGTCGGGGCCCTCACCGCGGCCCTGCTCGCGGCCAAGTCCGCGCCGTTCACCAACTCCATCGAGGTCGGGACGGAGGCGGTCGAGCAGGCCTGGCCGGCCTTCGACAGCACCGTGGAGGTGCTGCGGCTGCTGAGGGCGCACTTCACCTGGGCGCGTCCGCGACTCCGGGAGACCGAGGACCACGCCGCGCGGCACCACACCGCCGCGACCGCCGCCGCCAACCGGCTCGTGTCCCTGGGGCACCCGTTCCGCCGAGCCCACGAGGCGATCGGCCGCCTGATCTCCGCCGCCGAGGAGCATCGGACCGTCGAACCCGACTCGGCCGTCGACGAGGACGCCCGGCGAATCCTGGAGGAGATGGACGTGCGGGCGACGCTGGAGGCGAGCGCCTACGGCGGCGGACCGGCACCGGACGCGTTCGACAAGGTCCGGTTCCGGCTGCAAGAGGACCTCCGGCGGCGGTGCGAGCAAGCCGAGCGCCACCTGCGAAAGGCCGCATCGTGGCGGCACGACCTGAACGACGCCGTGAGGTCCTACCTCGCGGCGGCACCTGCGAAAGAGGTGAAGCATGGCGACCAGCCGGACCGGTCCTGAAACCGGATACGCAGTCTTCGTGGAGAGCAACACCACCGGCACCGGCGGCCTGTTCGCCGAGGCCGCCGCCCGCGCCGGCCAAGTGCCGGTCCTGCTCGCACGCGACCCCGAGCGCTACGGGCCGTGGCTCGACCGCTACGGGAAGGTCGTCGAGCTCGACACCTCGGACGCCGCGGCGATCACCGCCTGGTGCGAGGGCCTGCCCGGCGACTCCGTTCGCGGAGTGACCAGCTCCAGCGACTACTTCGTGGCGACCGCGGCCCGAGTCGCCGCCTCGTTCGGGCTTCCCGGCCCCTCACCGGAATCCGTGGCCCGCTGCCGGGACAAGGCCGCTGCGCGCCGGACGCTTTCGGGGACCGGTGTTCCGATCCCCCGATGGCGGGAATGCCGCACCTCCGATCAGGTCGGAGCGGCGGCCGCGGACCTGGGCGGGCCGGTGGTGGTGAAGCCCGTGGACGGGTCCGGTTCGGTCGGCGTGCGGCTGTGCGCCGACGCGGACGAGGCGATCGAGGCCGCCGCCGGACTGCTCGGCGCCGGAACCAACGAGCGCGGCCTGCCGCGCGCCGGGCGCATCCTCGTCGAAGGCTTCGTGGACGGCCCCGAGTATTCGGTCGAGCTCTTCAACGGCGAGGTCGTCGCCGTCGTGTCCAAGCACGTCGGCGCACCTCCGAATTTCGTGGAGGTCGGGCACGACGTGGATTCCGCGCTTTCGCCCCAACTCGACCGGGCCGTCCGCGGCACCGCCGAAGACGCCGCCGACGCGCTCGGGGCGAAGTTCGGTCCCGTGCACGCCGAGATCCGGCTGGAAGGCGACACGCCCTATGTCATCGAAGTCAATCCGCGCCTGGCCGGCGGCAACATCCCCCGCCTCATCGAGCTAGCCTACGGAGTCGATCTGATCTCCGCCCACATCGCCCAGGTCGTCGGCGGCCCCCGCACGATGCCCGAGCGGCGATGGCGCAGCGGTGCGGCCATCCGGTTCCTGCGCCTTCCGCACGAGGGTACGATCCGGCGAGTACCGGATTCGGCGGAGCTGGAGGAGATCGGGGCGTTCGAGGCCGCGGTACGAGTCCGGGCTGGCGACCGGTGCACGCTCCGGGGCGACTTCACCGACCGCATCGGCCACGTCATCACCGACGGGCCCACGCGGGAGGTCGCGGCGGCCGAGGCGGACAAGGCCGCGGCCGCGCTGGAGGGAGCGATCGAGTGGGAGCCGAATTGAACGCGGACTCCAAGACGCGGAGCATCGCGCCGCGGACGCTGCTCGGGCTGCTGCTGGCCGTGGCCGCGGCGATATTCTTCGGCAGCGCCGGTCCGGCCGCGAAAGCGGTCATCGAGGCGGGCGTCACTCCGCTCCAGATGGTCTGGCTGAGGCTCGGGGGAGCGGCGCTGCTGCTGCTTCCCTATGTGTGGATCACCAGGCGTCGGTCGCTGATCTGGCTGTTCAAGCGCAATACGAGGTACGTCGCCGCCTATGGGATCGTCTCCTTCGCGGGGGTGCAGGTCTGCTACTTCGTAGCGGTCTCCCGGCTGCCGGTGAGCATCGCCCTGCTGCTGGAGTACCTGGCGCCGGCACTGGTCATCGCCTGGCTCGTCGCGGTGCGCCGGGTGCGGATTCCCGTCACCGCCTTGACCGGGGCGTTGACGGCCATCTGCGGCACCGCCGTCGTGGTGGAGGCTTGGACCGGGCTGCGCTTCGATCTCATAGGAGTGCTGGCCGGACTCGGGGCCGCCCTCTGCCAGGCGTCGTTCTTCCTGCTGTCGGACAAGGCCGACCGGGAAGCCGACCCGCTGACGATGACCGCCGGCGGTGCGGTCGTCGGCGCGTTCGCGGTGGGGCTCCTGGCGCAGCCGTGGAACCTGCCTTGGGGCGCGCTCGGTGACGGCGCGAACATCGCGGACGTCTCCGTTCCGGTGATCGGGCTGGTCGCCTGGGTCGTCGTCGTCGGCACCGTCTTCGCCTACGCCTGCGGCGTCACCGCGATCAGGATGCTGTCGGCGCCGGTGGCCGGCGTGATCGCGACCCTCGAGGTCGTGGTGGCGGCGATTTCGGCCTGGCTGGCTTTGGGCGAGCGATTGACCGCCGTGCAGATCCTCGGGGGCGTACTGGTCCTCTGCGGAGCATTGCTCGCGCAGCGTCGCCGAGCGAACGCCGCGGAGAAAGAAGAGCTCAGGAGGATCGAAGCGATGAACGCTTCGACATGAAGGAAGGCTGATGGGACGCCCCTGGCCGGGCTCCGCGCCGGTTCTGCCCGAGCGGAGCCCGGCCCCGCCGTCCGCAGGGACCCGCCGGCCCGACCGTTCACGGGTCCATCGCCACGGCCGCGGTGGCCGAATCCTGACAGGCGCCTCCGGCCGACTTCCCCCACTTACGGCATCGAGTCGATTTGAGTTGAATTGTCTTAATACCAACTGAACGAATCGGCCGGCGACACAGCCGTGAAACAGAGTGAGAAGGTAAGTCAAATTCTTGTGTATTCCGCCAGAATCGCGCACGAAGGTCCCCTCGTGGAGAGAGACCTGACTGCGGCCATTCTGGCATCCGCCTCACACGGGGACCGTGTCGAGCACGTGTATTGCGAGGCCGGAGAAGGTGGGCACTACGTTGTCATATTCCTGCACGAGAGCATCGACGAAATCGCCGCCGACCGGTGCGATCAGTTGGTGAGGCGGGCCTTTGCGCCGTTGGTGCGGGACGATTCCTGGAAGCTGGTCGACCAGGCGTTGAAGCCATTCGGGCGTTGAAGCGCGCTCCGGCACGGGAATACGGAGCCCCGCGAGGGGCAAGAAGAATGGGCGGCTCCCGACGGGAGCCGCCCATTCGCTGCTGAGCACATGTAAACCATGATGGGGCCGGAGCCGGGAGGGCCACCGACGACCGACTTGCCGTGCAATGGGCTCCGCTTGATGGGAGGAGCAAGTCCGGCCCCTGAGACTGGAAGTCGATCAGTCCCATTCCCAGTCGTCGGCCGGTGCTGCATCCCCTGCCGATGCGGCGTCGGCATGGCCGACGGTGCCGCCGGCGATGATCCCGAATGCGATGAGGATGGCGGAAAGAAGCGGGCGGAGGCGCATGTTCATGAAGCAGACTCCTAAATTCGTCGAGCGAAGTTCGGTGTTCGTGCTGCATTGACAGAATATGAAAATCGACTCCCGTGGGTAAGTGGCGAAAATCTGTCAGTCAATAGCGTCCTAATCCGTCCAATCGTGAGGTCCACCTGATGGAACCGAGGACGAGGGTACGTAGCAGGGAATTTTGAGGGAACTTAAGCAGGCGCTCGGTCGGCCCGAATCCGTCGAAATCGAGAAAGCAATCCGCAGGGGTGAACGGGATGCGCTCATGCGGCCGTGTATCGGCGCGACCGGCAGGATCGATGCGTTCTGGAAATTGGTAATCAATGCCGTTCTACATCGACCCGGCAGCTCTTCTCCAAAGTGCACAGGGTCGGAATTCGCCTGTTCAGGAGCGTAAACGAAGCAGCGTGATGTTCGTCGACAGGGGCCTCCGAGCACCTGCCGGTTGAAGAATCCGGTTGCGGTACCGGCAACTGAGGATGATCACTACCCGTCTCGGCCTCGCACCGGTCGAACGGTCAGTCCTGTTTCGACCTCAAGCACCAGGCCTCCGGCTGCGGTGGTCACGACCCTACGGACGGACTCAGCGCCGGGCGGGGCGTAGTGGTCGGAGCAAAGCAGGCGTGCGCCGTCGACGAGCGTCGGGGCGAGACCGTCACGCTCGGCGATGCGGCCGAGGTTCCGCTCCTCCGCCGGGCAGGCCCGACCATCAGGGCCGCCGAGTGAGTCGTGCAGCTCGTCGCCGGCCGCTTGCGCGGCGCCGCCGCCGGAGCCCGGAGTGCATCGCCCCGTTCGTCATCGGACGCGAATCGACCCGCTGAACGCCGAACCCCGGCCATCGGCCGGATCAGGGGTGCCGACAAAGTTGTATCGATACTATTGACTAGATCGATGTGTTATCGATATCATCGGCAGCAAGGCGATCGCGACGCTACTCCCCGCAGGCGCCTTCGCCGGGGCCGCGCTCACATTCGCGGTGATCGTCAGCGTCCGAACGCCGTTGCCGATCTCCGTCCGAGCCCTCCCACAACGCCCGCGTTTCGGAGCTCGCTCCGCGACCGATATCCGCCTCTCACCTATTAGGAGTCCGCCATGCGACGACTGTTCTCGCTCGTGCCGGCATTGATGCTGGCTACGGCCTTGATGCTAGTCGGCCCCTCATCCGCGACAGCCGACCAGCATTTGCCCGAAGGGCCCACCGACCTGGTCGCCGCCCACTCGGGCAAGTGCGTCGATGTGCTGAGCGCATCGACCGAGAACGGCGCCGAGATCGTCCAATGGGACTGCCACGGCGGTAGTAATCAGCAGTGGGACCTGCGCGAGGTCGGCGACGGCTACGTCGAGATCGTCTCCCAATCGTCCGGCAAGTGCCTCGACGTGGAGGGTCAATCGACCGACAACAACGCCGCGATCCTGCAGTGGGACTGCTGGGGTGGCGCCAACCAGCAGTGGGAGGTCCGTGACGCCGGCGGCGAGGTCGAGATCGTCGCACGGCATTCGGGGAAGTGCCTCGACGTGGTAAGCGCCTCGACCGAGAACGGCGCCCGGCTGCAGCAGTACGACTGCTTCGGCGCCGCCAACCAGCGGTGGGGTCTGGACCAGGGGCCCGACCCCGAGGCCGAACCCACACTGCCGGGGCTGTACGCGGATCCGAACATCGTGCGCTTCGGCGACACCTACTACCTGTACCCGACCACCGACGGCTTCGACGGCTGGTCGGGAACCCAGTACCGGGCCTTCTCCTCGACCGACCTGGTCAACTGGACCGACCACGGCGTCATCCTCGACGTGGCCGCCGACGTCTCCTGGGCCGACAATTCGGCCTGGGCCCCGGGCATCGAGGAGAAGAACGGCCGGTACTACTTCTACTTCTCCGGCGGGCGCGCCAGCGGCGACACCAGCAAGCACCTCGGTGTGGCCGTGTCGGACTCACCCACCGGCCCGTTCACCGACGCCCTCGGCCACCCCCTCGTTTCGGCCGGAGACTACGCGGGCCAGGCGATCGACCCGGCCCTCTTCACCGACTCGGGCGGCCAGTCCTACCTGTACTGGGGCCAGGGCGCCTCCCACCAGGTGCCGCTGAACGACGACATGACCTCCTTCGACGCCTCCCAGGTGCGCACCTACAACCCGCCCGACTACAATGAAGGCGCCTTCGTGATCGAACGCGACGGCACCTACTACTTCATGTGGTCGGAGGACGACACTCGTAGCGAGGACTACCGGGTCAACTACGCGACCGGCTCCTCTCCGCTCGGTCCCTGGAGCGACCCGGCGGGCGTGATCCTGGCCAAGGACCTGTCCCAGGGCATCAAGGGCACCGGCCACCACTCGGTGGTCCGCGTCCCCGGAACCGACGAGTGGTACATCGCCTACCACCGCTTCGCCATCCCCGATGGCGACGGCACCCACCGCGAGGTCATGATCGACCGCCTGCACTTCGAGGCCGACGGCTCCATCCGCCCGGTGGTCCCGACGCTGAACGGCATCGACCCGATCTGACCCCGGGGAGGATTCGTCGGCGGATCTCACACCCACAAGCTCCGCAACGTACACACTGACAAACCGCCCGCGATCGAGTGCTACTGCTAGGGGCGGACCGAGACTTCGGCGTCGCAGCCGGCGAATCACTCAAAGGCCCGTTCGTCGATCTCGGCCGCCCCTCGTGCCCGCCGGGCTGCCCGCACGACCCCGTGGCACCGTCGGGCTGTGCTGAGGAGACGGCTCCCTGCATTGTTGTAGCGATACATCCTCGCATTGATGAGCCTGCTCCGGCCCGGGAAGACGAAGTATGGGAGCACTTCGCGCCCGCAGTGCGAAAACGCGCGCGTTCCGATCGGCGGCGGCGCCGTGCGGGTGAAGTCGGAAACGTTTGATCGATAGAATCGGTGCCGGAGCTCGCGGTGGTGCGGCCGAGAGGGGTTAAAAACTGCTGCCCTGGTTGTGTTGTTCTAGATACATGAGTGTACGTTTGTGTCTATGCGTTTGAAGGAGTGGGCCAGGGAGCGGGGTGTGTCGTACCGGACGGCGCTGCGCTGGTTCCACTCCGGGCTTCTGCCGGTCCCGGCGCGGCAGTTGCCTACGGGCACGATCCTGGTCGAGCCGCCGCAGGCCGCCGAGGGGCAGGCGGTGGCGTACTGCCGGGTCTCGGGTGCCGATCAGAAGGACGATCTGGAGCGGCAGGCCGGGCGTGTGGCCCTGGAGTGCTCGCGGCGCGGGATCGGGCTGGGCCGGACGGTGTGCGAGACCGGTTCGGGCTTGGACGGGAACCTGGTCGAGCTGCGGCGGCTGCTGGCCGACGCTTCGGTGTCGACGATCGTGGTCGAGCACCGGGACCGGCTGGCCAGGTTCGGGTTCGAGCAGGTGGAGGCCGCGCTTGCAGCGCAAGGCCGTTCCATTGTCGTGCTGGATGAGGCCGAGGTCGAGGACGACTTGGTGCCGGAGATGACCGAGGTGTTGATCTGGATGTGCGCGCGCCTGTACGGCCGCCGGTCGGCCCAGCGCCGCGCCCGGGCCGCCATGAAAGCCGCTTCGGAGTCCGCGTCGTGAAAGTCATCAAGGCCTACCGGTACGCGCTCGACCCGACCCCGGTGCAGGCCGAGGCGTTCGGCTCCCACTGCGGTGGGAAGCGGTTCGCGTTCAACCACATGCTCGGGGTGGTGCGGGCGAACCTGGACCAGCGGGAGGCCGAGCGGACCTACGGCCTGGCCGAGGCCGATCTGACCCCGTATGTGAACTGGTCGGCCTACGGGCTTCGCAAATCCTGGAACGCCCGCAAGGAGGCGGCCACCGGCCGCGGGGACGGCACGTCATGGTGGGCCGAGAACTCCAAAGAGGTCTACGCGGCCGGTTGCGCCGACCTCGCGATGGC
>NZ_PGGV01000011.1 GCF_002798405.1 Glycomyces xiaoerkulensis
CAACCACCAGCAGCCACCACCGCGTGCCCGCAGCATGACCAGGCTCCGAGACCCATTGCCTCAGAACCCCAACAGGGTGCCGACCCACCAGACACCAACACGGCACCCAGCAGACCCAAGGATGGAAAACAGCGCGCAGTCGACACACCTATACAAAACAATCAGTCCACACCCGAACACCACACCACGAGGCACCACGCCCCGCAGCAGCCGGCCCGACGGCCGGCGGCACTCGGATGGTCAGGCCCCACCCCCGCGCCTCAGACGCGGCAAGCAGAGCCGATGGACTCCTTAGAAAGGAGGTGATCCAGCCGCACCTTCCGGTACGGCTACCTTGTTACGACTTCGTCCTAATCGCCAGCCCCACCTTCGACCACTCCCCCCGCACAAAGCGGTTGGGCCGCAGGCTTCGGGTGTTGCCAACTTTCATGACGTGACGGGCGGTGTGTACAAGGCCCGGGAACGCATTCACCGCAGCGTTGCTGATCTGCGATTACTAGCGACTCCACCTTCATCGAGCCGAGTTGCAGACTCGAATCCGAACCACGACCGGCTTTACAGAGATTCGCTCCACCTCACGGTATCGCCACCCGCTGTACCGGCCAATGTAGCATGCGTGAAGCCCTGGACATAAGGGGCATGATGACTTGACCTCATCCCCACCTTCCTCCGAGTTAACCCCGGCAGTCCCCCACGAGTCCCCACCACTACGTGCTGGCAACATGGGGCAAGGGTTGCGCTCGTTGCGGGACTTAACCCAACATCTCACGACACGAGCTGACGACAGCCATGCACCACCTGTCACCCCGCCCGAAGGACACTGCGTCTCCACAGCCATCGGGGTGATGTCAAACCCAGGTAAGGTTCTTCGCGTTGCATCGAATTAATCCGCATGCTCCGCCGCTTGTGCGGGCCCCCGTCAATTCCTTTGAGTTTTAGCCTTGCGGCCGTACTCCCCAGGCGGGGCGCTTAATGCGTTAGCTACGGCACAGAGACCACAAACGTGCCCCCACACCTAGCGCCCACCGTTTACAGCATGGACTACCAGGGTATCTAATCCTGTTCGCTCCCCACGCTTTCGCTCCTCAGCGTCAGCACAAGCCCAGAGACCCGCCTTCGCCACCGGTGTTCCTCCACATATCTGCGCATTTCACCGCTACACGTAGAATTCCAGTCTCCCCTACTTGCCTCAAGCCCGCCCGTATCCACCGCACGACCACAGTTAAGCCATGGCTTTTCACGACAGACGCGACGAGCCGCCTACGAGCCCTTTACGCCCAATAAATCCGGACAACGCTCGCGCCCTACGTCTTACCGCGGCTGCTGGCACGTAGTTAGCCGGCGCTTATTCGAACACTACCGTCACCGACCGAACACGACCGGCTTCGTCGCGAACAAAAGAGGTTTACAACCCGAAAGCCGTCATCCCTCACGCGGCGTCGCTGCATCAGGCTTCCGCCCATTGTGCAAAATTCCCCACTGCTGCCTCCCGTAGGAGTCTGGGCCGTATCTCAGTCCCAATGTGACCGACCGCCCTCTCAGGCCGGCTACCCGTCACCGCCTTGGTAGGCCATCACCCCACCAACCAGCTGATAGGCCGCGAGCCCCACCCCAGCCGCCAAAGCTTTCCACCACTGAACATGCATCCAGCAGTCACATCCGGTATTAGCCGCCGTTTCCAACGGTTATCCCAGAGCCAGGGACAGGTCACCCACGTGTTACTCACCCGTTCGCCACTCGAGTACCCACCCAAAGGCAGGCCTTTCCGTTCGACTTGCATGTGTGAAGCACGCCGCCAGCGTTCGTCCTGAGCCAGGATCAAACTCTCCAACCAAAACCAAACAACACCAACCACCACCACAACCGCAGCAGCAGCCAGCATCAAAGCATGCATCGAAGCAGACCTGACCGATTCCAAAAGGAAAAGACAGTCAAACAAACCAACCAAACCACCCCCAGCACAACACCAGGAACAGCCCAGCCAGCCCGCACGCTGACCATCCAAACACCCTGTTGAGTTCTCAAACAACACGCCACAA
>NZ_PGGV01000012.1 GCF_002798405.1 Glycomyces xiaoerkulensis
ACGCTCTTGGCCAGCCGGGTCCGGGCCAGACCGCGCACCGCGAGGTCTTCGACGTACACCGCTTGGCTGTCGCGGATGAGCTGCGTCGAGACCTGGTGGTGCCAGTCGCGCCGGGTATCGGCGACCTTGGCGTGCTGCCGGGCCAGCGCCGCGCGGGCCTTGGCCCGATTCTTCGAGCCTTGCTGCTTGCGGGAGAGCGCCCGCTGGAGGCGTTTGAGTCGGCGTTCGGCGCGGCGCAGGAACCGCGGGTTGTCGATCCGCTTGCCCGAGCTGGTGACCGCGAACGCGGTCAGGCCCAGGTCGATACCGATCGGTTCACCGGCCTGCTGGTCGGTATCGGGCGGCGGCTCGGGGCCGGTCTGGACCACGAACGACAGGAAGTACCGCCCGGCCGCGTCCTTGATCACGGTCACGCTGGAGGGCGCGGCCGGGAGCTCGCGGGACCAGGCGACTTTCACCTCGCCGATCTTGGCCAGGTAGACGCGGCCGCCCTGGCGGATGGCGAAGGCGTTGGTGTTGAGCCGGATCGACTGGCGGGCGTCCTTGCGGGACTTGTACCGGGGCGGGCCAGCCTTCGGGCCCTTGCGCTTGCCCTTGACGGAGTCGAAGAACGCCTTGTAGGCCGCGTCCAGGTCCCGCAGGGACTGCTGAAGCACCACCGCCGACACCTCGCCCAGCCACGCCCGCTCGGGCGTCTGCTTCGCGGCGGTGATGTAGGTCTTCGACAACACCGCCGAGGGCACGTACGCCTCCCCGGCCTTGTGTGCTTCCTTTCGGGCGCGCAGGCAGTCATTCCACACCACGCGAGCGCATCCGAACGCCTGAGCCAGCGCACGGCGCTGACCCCCGTCCGGGTAGGCCCGATAGTTGTAGCGCAACTGCATGAGTCATATCCTACTATTGGCCTCATGGCTAATGATGACGGATACCGCCGTGGCAGGCACGTGGTTTCGGCTATGCACGTGCACTTGGTATTCGTGACCAAGTACCGGCGCGGCGTCTTCGACGACGCCATGCTCGACTACTGCGAGCGCGTCATGCGCAAGGTCTGCGAAGACTTCGAGGCCGAGCTCAAGGAGTTCAACGGCGAACGCGACCATGTGCACCTGCTGGTCCACTACCCGCCGAAGGTGTCGATCTCGCGGCTGGTCAACTCGCTCAAGGGCGTCTCGGCGCGCAGACTCCGCTATGAGTTCACCGGCCGCGTCAACCGCTCGATCATGCACGGGCACTTCTGGTCCCCGTCGTACTTCGCTGCCTCCTGCGGCGGTGCGCCCCTGTCGATCATCCGCCAGTACATCGAGCAGCAGCAACGCCCCGCATAGTGGTGGGACGTTTCATCCCCGCCCAGAAGGACGGGGCTTTCACGCCAAGGATCGGTAACCCCGCGCGTAGGCGGGGCCGACCCTTGTTGAACTGGGATGATGTTCGCCAGAGTCGGGGGTTTTCGTTAGCATGCAGACTGAACCTGTTGCATCCTGGTCGTGATTGGTTGGAACTCAACGGATTCGATGGTCGAGTGGGCCGAGAGCATAAGGAGGCTCCTGGTAGAACGGCGAATCCTACTTCTGCCTGAACGACCACCAGGAGCTCCGGTTGCTCTTCTACCCGGCCGCGCTACCCCTGTCCACCTCGACCCTCAACCGAGTCGCCCGGCTCATCCGCGTCCACCGCAAGACGATCGGCTCCCGATGGCGGGTCCCCGATCCCGGCACCCAAGCCCTGCTTACCCTCGCGTACCTGCGCAAGGGCGAACGACTGCGTGCGGACCCGAGCAGCTTGCTTGAGCGAGGCGTGAAAGCTCTCAGCGAATACGTTGTCCGCGCTGATGCCGACCGCGAGCAGCATCATCGCAGCGCATACCCGACAGCGATCGACGCGGCACGCCAGATGCGACCCGTGGCTTAAATCACCCCATTGTGAGGCAATCTCGGACAGACCCGGGCGTGTCGCGATTCGTAGAATCAGAATCGTTCCCCCACAAACGATTGGAGTTTCATGTCAACCGCAGTCCGCAGCCTCACAGCCCTGGCAGCCGCGATGGCTCTAGTCCTGGGTCTTTCGCTTTCCACGGCCTCACCCGCACAGGCCAGCCCCATGTGCAGCGACGCTTATCAAGTCAAGGGCACCGTATACATCTACGGAGATCAGTCGACTCCGGTAGCCTCCCTCAAGCAATTCTATTCCCCCTCATGCGGTCAGAACTGGGGCTACCTGTGGGTTTGGCAGTGGGCTCTCGACGCCGGCTATTGGCTCAGGGGGGAGCTGGCGGTCTATGTCCAGAACGAGACCCTCCAAGGCACGGTGCCGTTGGGGCGATACCAAGAGTTCTACACGGACGCCGTTCCCGGATACGGCAAGTGCACCCGTGCGTACCTCAGCGCCTCCATATACGGGCCAAACAGTTCGACCTCGGTCGAGGAAGTGACCGCCTGGGGTTGCTGATCTGGGATTGAGCTCGACAGTCGCTTCTCGTCTCCTCCCGGAGAACGGGCGCCTGTCGAGTCCAACAGGCAACTGGCGAGGCGGTTCCCCAACTTGATTTTTAGGTGCGCCATGAACAGGGAGGTTGCCGATGTAGTTGACTGTGAAGGGGGTTCGGTCTGGTGGACACTCTCCCGATAGGAGAGGAAGAATCAGACCATGGCGAAACGCCGAGGACCTATACCGACCAGTTCAAGCAGGATGCCCTGAAACTGGTCGAAACCTCTGGGAAGCCTGTCTCTCACATTGTCCGTGACCTGGGTATCTCCCCGTACAGCCTGCACAACCGGGTGCAGAAGGCGAGGAAGAATCAGTCGGTGATCACGGGGGAAGAACTGACATCCGGTGAGCGGGCCGAGCTCGAACAGCTCCGCAAGACCGTGCGCCGCCAGGCCCAGGAGCTCGAAGTGCTGGGAAAAGCCACCAGGTGGTTTGCCGACCGAAGCCTGTGAGGTTCACACTCATCGCACGCCGCGAGCAGGAGAATCAGGGCAAACCACGGGCGGATCGGATCTCGATCCGCGCCGCCTGCACGGCGCTGGGCGTTTCACCATCGGGCTATTACGCCTGGAAGGGCCGCCCGCCCTCGAACCGCGAACGGGCTGACCGGCGTTTGGTCGATCGCCTGGAAGCGCTGCATGAGCGCTACAAGCGCCGGTACGGGCTGCGCCGGCTCGATCAGATGCTGCGCCGCGAGGGCCGAGGCCACTCGATCCGGCGGCTGCGCCGCCTGGCCAGGGCGGTCAGGATCGAGTGCGTGCACCCGAAGCCGCGAGCGAAGACCACGATCGGCGGCACCGCTCGGACCGGGCTGGTCGACCTGATCGACCGCGCCTTCGTCCTCGCATCGCCCGGCCGGGTGCTGTACTCCGACATCACCTACATCCCGACCGACTCCGAAGGGTTCGTGTACCTGGTCGTGTTCGCCGACGCCTGCTCGACGGATTGTCGGCTGGGAGGTGGCCGATCACATGAGAACCGAGATGGTCACCGCCGCTCTCGATGTCGCCATCGCCGACCTGCGTCCCGAGATCGGCCAGCTTGCCATACATACCGACCGCGGCTCGCAGTTCACCTCGAACGCCTTCCGCGACAGGTGCTTCGCCGCCGGGATCATCCCCTCGGTCGGTCGCACCGGGTCCTGTTTCGGCAATGCCCGGGCCGAGGCGCTGAACGCCACCATCAAGAAGGAGCTGATCCACCCAAGACGCTGGACCGACCCCGCCGAGGTCCGCGCCGCCCTGTTCGAGTACATCGAGATCGAGTACAACCGCGACCGCATCCACCAGGGATTGGGCTACCTCACACCCGTCGAGTTCGAGGCCCAATCCCAGCTAGAGTTCACCGAAGCCGCATAGGAACGTGTCCACTTTCCCGCTCCCCCTCCAGGTAGGGCTCCGGGGGCGTTGGTTTCCGAACCAACGACGGAAGTGCGGAGTCGGCTCCGGTGAGACGCCGAATGGCTGGTTGCTGCGGCGGAGTCCCCTGTCTGTCCTCATAGACACCGGTTTGGTTTCCACCTCGAACCAGCCTCGAAATCCTGCCACCGGTCGCCACCGGCGGCACATGGTCGCCGACTACCTGCGTGACTACCTTGGTTGTGAAAACGCCCCCGGTTCCGATCTGGTGATCGGAACCGGGGGCGTTTTCCCAGCTAGTGGGGTTGAGCGGGCGACGAGAATCGAACTCGCGTCATTGGTTTGGAAGACCAAGGCTTTACCATTAAGCTACGCCCGCGGGGCCGCCAGTCGGCGGACCGGATGCGATTCTAGCGCGTGGCAATACCTCCCGCAAAGGGACCCGGCGCCTTCGCGGCGGCCGGGCTCACTTGGTGGCGGCGACCAGGTGGGGGAGGGCCGAGGCGTCAGTGAAGGTGTGGACCTGCCAGCCTCGTTGGGCCGCGGCGGCGGTGTTCTTGCGGCTGTCGTCGATGAGCAGGAGCTGGCGCGGCTCGACGCCGACCGACTCCCCGAGCCGATCCTCCACGACCTCGAAGGCGGCCTGCTCAGGCTTGCGGGCGCCCAGCCGGCAGGCGAAGAAGCGATGTCGGAACCACCCGGCGACCTCGGGAAACCTGGTGTCGAAGTAATCGGCGAACAGCGGCCCGTTGTTGGAGAAGATCGCCAAGGTGAGGTTCGTGTCCGTCAGGCACGTCAGTACCGCCTCATCGAGGGTGAACGCGCTGGTCCACAGCTCGCTGAGTTCCTCGGTGGTGCCGTCGAAGCCGGTCATCTCGGCCACCTGGTCGCGGATCTGATCGGGGGCGAACTCGCCGGCTTCGCAGCGGGTTTCGAATCCGGAGTCGAACAGGAGCCGCTCGAGGTCGCCCCGCTGTAGTCCGGTTCGGGCCGCCAGGAGTTCGAAGCGATGCTCGGGGTCGAACTTGAACAGGACCGAACCGATGTCGGTCACCAGGACGCGTACGCCGTCGGCCACGGAAACCACCTCGATCTGAGATCGGATCGCATTGGCCTTAAAGCATAACGTCGCCCGGCTCACTTCACGGGCAGGACGCTCTGCAGCCCACCGGTAATGTGACGCAGGAAATCCGTGTCGGCGTAGGCGCTCGAGTCGTGGCCCAGCGCGGTGTAGAAGCAGCGGCCGGCCTCCAGACGGCGGTGCCAGGCGAGCGGATGCGGGCGTCCCATCGCCAGACCGGCGGTGTCGTAGGAGTCCTCGTCCGCTTCGAGCAGGACCTTGACGTGCTCCGGTCGCTCGTCGAAGCTGTACCACTCGTCGGTCCAGGTCCACGTCTCCGGCAGATGGGCGGTCGACCGGTGGCCGCGGTCGACGACCTCGACGCGTCCGGCGGTGCAGCCCGGCGGATGGCCGATGAACCGGGCCCCGACCAGCTCGCGGAAGTACGGCCACGAGCGTTCGGCGGTCGAGGCGCCGTGGATGCCGCACCAGCCCCCGCCTCCGGTCACGTAGTCGGCCAGCGCCGCGCGCCCCAGCTCGTCGAGGACGTCCCCCGAGGCCGACAGCCACACGACCGCAGCGAAGTCCGCTAGCCGCTCGGGGGTGTAGACCGCGGCGTCCTCGGTGTGCTCGGCGTGCATGCCCAGCTCGGCGGCGATGCCCTTGAGCGCCTCCACGCCCGCCGGGATCGAATCGTGCCGGAATCCGGTCGTCTTGGTGAACACGAGGATGGCGTCGGACATCGGCGTACTCGCTCTCAGATAGCGGTTTCTCGGCGTAGTGTAAGGGATCGCGAGCCCGCCCGCGGTCCCACTTCGATCGTGCGGCATGCTCGGATCCGCGGCGAGATGGGCCACACCCGGCGTGGTCGGCGCCTCGCGACGACCTAGACTCGGGCGGAGCGGGGGTGGATTCTGCGTTTCCCGCGCGCTCTGAGCCGCCGCATCGACGCAAACAGCAACGTTTAGTGAAAGCTATAGGAGTACGCCTGTGAAGAGCACTGTCGAGACCCTGAGCCCGACCAGGGTACGGCTTTCGGTCGAGGTGCCGTTCGAGGAGCTGGCGCCGTTCATCAACGAGGCGTACAAGACGGTCGGGCAGCAGATCCGCGTCCCCGGGTTCCGCCCGGGCAAGGCCCCGCGCCAGGTCATCGACCAGCGCGTGGGCCGCGAGACGGTCTATGCCCAGGCCATGGACCCGGCCGTGCAGTCGAACCTGAACAAGGCCGTCTCAGAGAACGAGGTCAACGTCCTCGGCCGTCCCGACCTGACCGACGTCAAGCCCATTGAAGAGGGCGAGCCTTTCGAGTTCACCGTCGAGGCCGACGTGACCCCCGCGTTCGAGATGCCGAACTTCGCCGAGCTCAAGGTCACCGTCGAGGCCGACGAGGTCTCCGAGGAGGACATCGACGCCGACCTCGATGAGCAGCGGCTCCGGTTCTCCTCGCTGAAGAACGTCGACCGGGCGGCCGCCGACGGCGACTTCGTCGTGGTCGACCTCAAGGCCACCCAGGACGGCGAGGAGGTCGAGGGCGGCTCGGTCACCGGCATGAGCCACGAGGTCGGTTCGGGCCAGTTGCTCGACGGCCTCGACGAGGCGCTGGTCGGCATGAGCGCCGGCGACGAGAAGACCATCCAGTCGAACCTGGCCGGCGAGCAGGCCGGGCAGACCGCCGACGTGGACATCCGCGTCGACCAGGTCAAGGAGCGCGAGCTGCCCGAGCTCGACGACGAGTTCGCCGAGATGTCGAGCCCGCACGACACCATGGAGGAGCTGCGGAACGCGACCCGTGAGCGCCTGGAGCAGCAGGCCGTCTCCGGGCAGGCCTCCGAGGCCCGCTCCAAGACCCTCGACGCCCTGCTCGAGGCGATCGAACTGCCGCTGCCGGAGAAGACCGTCGAGGACGAGATCCAGCACACCCGCAGCCACCTCGAGGAGCAGGTCTCGCAGATCTCGGGCAGCTTCGACGACTACCTGGCCGCGATCGAGAAGACCGAGGACGAGTTCAACGCCGACCTCCGCAGGGACGTCGAGTCGAACCTGCGCCAGTCGATCGTCCTGGGCCGCATCGCGCGTGAGCGCGAGGTCGAGGTCAGCGGCGAGCTCATGACCTCCGAGGTGGTCCGCCAGGCGCAGCAGCAGGGCGTCGAGCAGGACCAGTTCCAGCAGTTCGTCGACCAGCTCCGCGAGAACGGCGGGCTGCAGCAGATCGCCGCGCAGCTCCGCCAGCAGGTGGCGCTCGAGGAGATCGTCAAGGAGGCCACGATCGTCGACCAGGCCGGCAACGAGCTGTCCGAGGACGCGCTGTTCCCGGGCCGCAAGGAGGCCGAGGCGGCCGAGACCGCCGAAGAGGAGTAGCGCGCTCCCACTGATCACTCCAGGGGCCCGTCGCATTCGCGGCGGGTCCTTTGCTTTGCCCGCGTCCGGAATCGAAGGTGCGAAACCGGGACGGGCTTTTTACTACCGGCGGGTAGCGATGCTATTCACAACCATCTATAGTCAGCATCTATCTTCTTCAATGTCGCAGATGACCGCACGGGAGTGCCCCCTTATGACCCCCGTCTTCACTTCTCGGGACACCGGATGGCGACCGCGCTGTCCGCCTGCGCACTCGAGGTCTCCATCATCGCGTGGCCGTCCGGCACTTCGGCCCAAGGCGAAACGGGAGGCGAAGTCATCCAGGCCTGTCCGATCACCGAGGCCTGGAGCTCCGGAGAAGCGGAGATGTTGGGACGTCCGACCCCCCACCGGTGAGGACTGCGTCGAAGGGGAGAGCCGAGCCGACGCCCGAGGAAATATCCGAAGCGGAGGACGCCAAGGACCTCGAGGTCCCACTTCTGGAATGGACGTTCGATCTCTCCGAAACGGCCTCCGAATGGGCCGTCGGCCATTTCGAGGATCACGGGGTCATGTTCACCCCGTGCTCGAGGGCGCCACTCCGGTCGACCTCTGGCAGGTCAATCTGAAACAGCCGCTGCGCGACGACCCGCAGACCCCGGTCGACGAGTACGAGTCCACCGCCGGCCGCCTGGCCGGGACCTTCGCCTACGATGACCCGCCGCCCCGAGGAGACCCCCGAGACCGACTCCGGCTCCACCGGCGGCTCGGGCGGTGGAGACAGCGGCGTCGGGTCCGACCCCGACGCCGAAGCAGCGGCCGAGGAGGTCGAGCAGGCCGCCTTCGAGCCGGTCGAGCCGCGCATGCCCTGGTACGTGTGGGCCCTCGTCCCGGCCGGAATGGTCGGCGCCTACCTCATGTACCAGGTCATGGGCGGAACCCGTGCAGCCGCGCCGGGCAACGGCGCGATCGACCGCATCCGCTCGCACAACCTCCACCGGAACGCCGGGGTCCTGGAGCAGGCGGACACCGCGTTCGTGATGCAAAAGGGCCGTATCACGGCCGCGGGGTCGGGAGCGCAGACGCTCGAGGACGAGGCGGTCCGGGCCGCCTACTTCGGGTCCTGAGCGGTCTCGGCGGTCTCGCGCTCCTCTGTGGTGTATCGATGGACGCGAGCCTCACGCTACCGCGAGGTAACTCAATCTGCCAACGCCGATGGGCGGTGTGAAGGGAGCCATAACCGGCCCGGCCGCAGTGTCGCACCGCGTGTGCGGGCCCCGCCCGGGGGAACCCGACAGCATGGCTCCGGGCCCCCGCGAAGGGCTCCGCTCGCAGCGAACACGGTCCCCAGCCGCGTCCGATCGCCGACCCGACGGGCTAAGGTCTGGGAGGTAACGCAAGCTGAGTGCATATCGCCGAGACAGAATGAAGGTGCAAGACATGGAGCATTCGAAGCCATTCTCCTCGGAGCGGGAGAGGAACCAATTCCTTCCCTCCGCTCGCCGCGGTAACGGAGGGACCTCTCCCGGCCTGGACGACATGGTGTTCGACCGCCTGCTCCAGGAGCGGGTGATCTTTCTCGGCTCCGAGGTGAACTCCGAGATCGCCAACCGGCTGTGCGCGCAGCTCATCCTGCTCGAGGCCGAGGACCCCGACCGCGACATCAAGCTCTACATCAACTCGCCCGGCGGCTCGGTCTACGACGGCATGGCCATCTACGACACCATGCAGTTCATCAAGAACGACGTCGCCACCGTCGCCATGGGCATGGCCGCCTCGATGGGCCAGCTCCTGCTGTGCGCCGGCGCCTCGGGCAAGCGCTACGCGCTTCCCCACGCGCGCATCCTGATGCACCAGCCCTCGGGCGGGATCGGCGGCACGGCCTCGGACGTGGCGATCCTGGCCGAGCAGATGCTCTACACCAAGCAGATGTTCCAAGAGCGGGTCTCCTTCCACACCGGCCGCTCGACCGAGGAGATCGAAAGCGACTCCGACCGCGACCGCTGGTTCACCGCCGAGGAGGCGAAGGACTACGGCTTCGTCGACCACGTGGTGCAGCGGGTGTCCGACGTCCCGTCCGAGGCATAGCAGGAACGAGGGGAAAAGACATGGAATTCTACGCAGGCTCCGGGCCGGCCCACGACCAGCAGGCCCGCTACATCGTCCCGTCGTTCACCGAGAAGACCTCGTACGGGGTCAAGGAGATGAACCCGTACAACAAGATGTTCGAGGACCGGATCATCTTCCTGGGGTCCCCGGTCGACGACACCTCGGCCAACGACATCATGAGCCAGTTGATCGTGCTCGAGGGCAACGATCCCGAGCGCGACATCGTCATGTACATCAACTCGCCGGGCGGTTCGCTCACGGCGCTGATGGCCATCTACGACACGATGCAGTACGTGCGCCCGGACATCCAGACCGTGTGCATGGGCCAGGCCGCCTCCGCCGCGGCCGTGCTGCTCGCGGCCGGCACCCCCGGCAAGCGCACCGCGCTGCCGAACTCCCGGGTGATCATCCACCAGCCGGCGACCGAAGGGACCTTCGGGCAGGCCTCGGACATGGAGATCCAGGCCCGCGAGATCATGCGCATGCGCGAGCAGTTGGAGAAGGTCCTCGCCCGCCACACCGGCCAGGCGCTGGACCGGGTCCGCAAGGACATCGAGCGCGACAAGATATTCACCGCCGACGAGGCGGTCGAGTACGGCATGGTCGACAACGTGCTGGTCTACCGCAAGAAGAACGCGCTGCCCGCCGAGGTGGAGTCCTAGGCCCGCAACTCCACAGGGCCGGGGAGGCGCGGACGACCGGTCGGCCCGCCTCGCCTCCCCGGCACCCGTGGCGACGGGGACTCGTCTCTGGACGATCGTCTTCACTTTGTCGGCCCCGGAGGG
Organism: Glycomyces xiaoerkulensis; assembly: GCF_002798405.1. GTDB lineage: Bacteria > Actinomycetota > Actinomycetes > Mycobacteriales > Micromonosporaceae > Glycomyces > Glycomyces xiaoerkulensis. Next base: position 10,134 of record NZ_PGGV01000012.1, read on the forward strand.
TACGGTGGCGCTGGCAGCGGATGGCCCGCCCGCCACGGCCTCCCGGTTCCGGAACACCACTGGCGCGGAGGCCGCAAATGCGAAATACTGGATTGAGACACCCGTTCGTCCTGAATCTACCGAGCGCAAGCAGGACCGGCTTACGGCTCGCGAGCTTCGCCATGGAGGGAGTAGCTGCGATGGCGCCACGCCTGGGAGACAGTGAGATCTTGAAGTGCTCATTCTGCTCCAAGTCACAGCGGCAGGTCCGCAAGCTGATCGCCGGGCCGAACAACGTCTACATCTGCGACGAGTGCATCGACCTGTGCAACGAGATCATCGAGGAGGAGTTCGCCGAGGAGGCCGACGTCGCCTGGGAGGACCTCCCCAAACCCAAGGAGATCGTCGAGTTCCTCGACCAATGGGTGATCGGCCAGGACGACGCCAAGCGCTCGCTGGCGGTCGCGGTCTACAACCACTACAAGCGCGTCCAGGTCGACGAGCTCGGGTCCCAGAAGGCGGGCGTGGACCACGTCGAGCTCCAGAAGTCGAACATCCTCCTGGTCGGCCCCACCGGCTCGGGCAAGACCCACCTGGCCCAGACCCTCGCCCGGAAGCTCGAAGTGCCGTTCGCGATCGCCGACGCCACGGCCCTGACCGAGGCCGGCTACGTCGGCGACGACGTCGAGAACATCCTGCTCAAGCTCATCCAGGCCGCGGACTTCGATGTCAAGCGGGCCGAGACCGGCATCATCTACATCGACGAGATCGACAAGGCCGGGCGCAAGGCCGACAACCCCTCGATCACCAGGGACGTCTCCGGTGAGGGCGTGCAGCAGGCGCTGCTGAAGATCCTCGAGGGCACGGTCGCCTCGGTCCCGCCGCAGGGCGGGCGCAAGCACCCCCAGCAGGAGCACATCCAGATCGACACCACGAACATCCTCTTCGTCTGTGGCGGGGCCTTCGCCGGCATCGAGGAGATCATCGAGCAGCGCATCGGCAAGCGCACCGTCGGCTTCACCGCCCCGCTCCGGTCGGACGGCGAGGAGGCCGAGGACGCGATCATCTCGCAGGTGATGCCCGACGACCTGCTCAAATACGGGATGATTCCGGAGATGGTGGGCCGCCTGCCGGTCCTGACCACCGTGAACCACCTGGACCAGGCCGCGCTGCTGCGCATCCTCACCGAACCGAAGAACGCCCTGGTGAAGCAGTATCAGCGGCTGCTGGAGCTCGACGGGGTGGAGCTCGAGTTCGAGGACGACGCGCTGCTTCCGATCGTGGAGGCCGCGACGATGCGCGGCACGGGCGCCCGCGCGCTGCGGGCGATCCTCGAAGAGGTGCTGCAGCCGGTGATGTTCGAGATTCCCTCGCGCGCCGACGAGGTCGCCAAGGTGTGCATCACCGACGACGTGGTGCGCCGCAACGTCAACCCCACCCTGGTGCCGCGCACGAAGGCGACCCCCCGCCGCGTGCGCCCCCGCCGAGAGCAGTCCGCCTGAGGGCCCCGCATGCAGCGCGGGCCGGGCGAGCGCCCGGCCCGAGTTCGTCGGATTCGGCTCAGTCCTCCCGGCGCTCGTCGTCGCGAAGCTGCCGGTCGAGGTCGCGCAGGAAGTCGGGGTCGTCGTCGGGAGCGGTAGGACCCTTCGGCCGCTTCGGTCCGCCGCCCATACCGCCGCCGCCCGGACGCCCCGGAGGACCGGCCTGGCCGCCTTCCGGCTTGGCGCGGCCCACCAGGAACCACAGCACCGCGCCGGCGATCGGCAGCAGGGCGATGATGAGCACCCACCACACGCGCGACAGCCGCCGTGGCGCCTGCTCGCCGCCGAGGCAGTCGGCGACCGCCGCGATCAGCAGCGCCAGATGGACGAGGAACACAAAGATCAGCGCGCGGACCATACTCACCATCATGCCCTGTCGGGGCGAAAAGGGCCAACAGCGGCTCGGCGTATTACTCACTGGTAACTTAATAGGATATGATTCACGGCAGGACGCCCGGCCGATCTATGCTCACCGGCGTCACCAAGAATGACCTCGGAGGTTGTCGATGAACATCGTGGTTCTGGTAAAGCAGGTGCCCGACTCGGGGCTCGCCAGACAACTCGACGCCGGGCTGCGGGTCGACCGCAGCGGCGCCAACAACGTCATGGGGGAGCTCGACGAATACGCCGTCGAAGCCGCCCTCCAGCTCAAGGAGGCCCACGGCGGCGAGGTCACCATCCTCACCCTCGGCCCCGACCAGGCGACCGAAACGATCCGCAAGACCCTCGCGATGGGCGCCGACAAGGCGATCCACGTCTGCGACGAGGCCGTCGCCGGGTCCGACGCCCTGGCGACCTCCAAGATCCTCGCCGCCGCACTCGGGCGACTCGAATGGGACCTGCTGATCGCCGGCGCCGAGTCCACCGACTCAGGCATGGGCGTCATGCCCCACCTGCTGGCCGGCCGCCTGGGCGTCCCCGCCCTCACCGGTGCCCGCAGCATCGAACCCGACGGCGAGGGCGTCAAAGTCGAGCACCAGCGCGACAACGGATACGACGTGCTCACCGCGCCGCTGCCGGCGATCGCCTCGGTCTGGGACACCATCAACACGCCGCGCTACCCGTCGCTGAAGGGCATCATGGCCGCCAAGCGCAAACCGGTCGAGACGCTCACCCTCGGCGACCTCGGCATCGACGCCGCCGAAGTCGGCGGCGAGGCCGCCACCACCGAGGTGCTCACCGCCACCGACCGCCCCGAGCGCAGCGCCGGGCAGATCGTCACCGACGAAGGCGAGGGCGGTCGCGCGCTCGCCGGATTCCTCGCCGCCGAGAAGTTCATCTAGGAGACCGCCATGGCAGACATCCTCGTCTACGTACCCGGAATCGGCAAGCCCGCCGCCGAGGTCCTCACGCTCGCCCGCACGCTCGGCGACGTCTCCGCGATCGCCTTCGACGACCGGGCCGCGGACGCGGCCGCCGAGTACGGCGCCGCCAAGGTGTACCGCGTCAGCGCCGACGGCGCCGACGACTACTTCATCGATCCCAAGGCGACCGTCCTGATCGACCTGGCCCGGAAGGTCGGGCCGGCGGCGTTCCTGCTGCCGGGCAGCGACGAGGGCAAGGCGCTGGCCGCCCGCGTCGCGATCGGGCTCGACAACGGCCTGCTGACCGACGTCAGCGGGATCGACGCCGAGGGCACCGCCACCCAGGACATCTTCGCGGGGGCGACCGTCGCCACCTCGAAGATCACCAAGGGGTTCAATCTCGCCACGGTCAAGCCCGGTGCGGTCGCCACCGAGCCGGCCCCGAGCGAACCGGTCGTCGAGGCGGTCGAGGTGACCGTCGCCGAGGCCGACAAGCGCGTCCGCATCGCCGTACGCGTCGACGAACCGGCCGGCGACCGGCCCGGCCTGGCCGAGGCCGACGTGGTCGTCTCCGGCGGCCGCGGGGTGGGCTCGTCCGAGGACTTCGCGCTCATCGAGCGGGTCGCCGACGCGCTGGGCGGCGCCGTGGGCGCTTCGCGCGCGGCCACCGACGCCGGCTACTACCCGCACAAGTTCCAGGTCGGCCAGACCGGCACCACCGTCAGCCCGCAGTTGTACCTGGCCGCGGGCATCTCCGGAGCCATCCAGCACCGGGCCGGCATGCAGACCTCGCGGGTGATCGTCGCGGTGAACAAGGACGCCGACGCCCCGATCTTCGGCATGTCGGACTTCGGCGTCGTCGGCGACCTCTTCCAGGTCCTGCCGCAGATGCTCGAGGAGGCCGAGAAGCGCGGCTGAGCGGTCGGCCGAGGTGAGCCCGGCTGGCTCACCTCGGCTGCGCAATCGAGCTGAAACAAGGGTGCGCTAAGCTTCGAGGCAACCTCTCATTGCAGAAAACCTACAGATGATGTTGGAGGAATCCGCAATGGCCGCCCCATCCGCCGCGCTGTCCGCGCCCCGCGTCCTCGCCGATCTGATCCCCGGCTCCACCCGCGCGGTCGCGATCGCCCGCGACGCCGTACTGGTCCTCGGCGGTTCCGCCGCAGTGGGCGCCTCGGCGCAGGTCGCGATCACGATCCCGCAGATCAGCCCGGTCCCGTTCGTGCTCACGACCTTCACCGTGCTGCTCCTGGGCGCCGCCTACGGCCCGCTGCGCGCCGGGCTGACGCTCGCGCTCTACCTGGTCGCCGGCATGGCCGGCGTCCCGTGGTTCACCGACGGCGGTTCCGGCGTCGGATTCCCGAGCTTCGGCTACATCATCGGATTCCTGGCCGCCTCGGTACTGGTCGGCTGGCTCGCCGGGCGCGGCGCCGACCGCACGTTCCTGAACACCGTCGGCCTGATGGTCGTCGCCAACCTGGTGATCTACGCGTTCGGCGCGCCCTACCTCGCCTGGTCCACGGGCATGGACTCGGCCACCACGATCGAACAGGGGGTCGTCCCGTTCGTGATCGGGGACCTCGTCAAACTCCTCGCCGCCGCGGCGCTCCTGCCCGGCGCCTGGTGGGCGGTCGGCCGCTTCCGCCGCGAGCAGTAGCCCCGCAGGGCAGCAGGGGCGCGGTCGGAATCCCGGCCGCGCCCGTTCGTCAGTGCTCCCAGCCGATTCCCAGCGCTCCCGGCCGGGGCACCGGCTCGGCCAGCGCCACCGTCCGGCCCGGACCCATCTGGAGGTCGCCGGTCTCGCGCTTGTCGCGCGTCAGCGAGGACTGCGCGAACCGGTAGACCCTCCTGGGGACCGCGTCGGGGGAGAAGCGGATCTGCAGCGAGTAGTGGTCGACCGGGTACCTGAAGGCGTTGCCGTGCCCGGCCGAGGCCCCGCCGTTGCCCTGGACGACGATCTCGAACAGGTGCGTCGCCCCCCGGGGCAGCGGCTGGTCGAACACGATCTGCGCCAGCGCCACCGGCGCCTCGGGGTGCCGGAGCACCTCCGAGACGGTGCAGTCGCGCACCGGCTTGAACTCCATGTCGCCGATCTCGCAACCCGGGTCGCCCCGGTACAGCAGGATGTATCGGTCGACCTCGTCCCGGCGGGCCCGCACCAGCATCGACAGCTCCATCAGCGACTCCTGCCACTGGGAGTCGACGTGGACGACCACCTGCTCGCTGAGGATGTCGAGCGTGTGCTCCCGCGAGGCCGGAACCTGGTCGCACAGCTCCCGGACCGCGTCGCCGCCGAGCACCGAATCGGGCCGGGGGAGCCGCCCGCGGATCGACCGCGGCCCCCGGGCGCGCTTGGGGCCCAGCAGCGCCCGCAGGGAGCCCGGCGGCAGCTCCAGCAGGTCCTCCAGCGCCGTCACGGCGGCGAGGGACTCGGCCCGCTCGGGTCGGCTGCGGCCTGACTGCCAGTAGCTGAGGCTGGTGGTGGAGACGGTGATGCCGCGCATCGCGAGTCGGTGGCGGATCCGGTCCAGTCCCAGGTCGCTGGAGTGGATGGCGATCCGCAGGGCAGTGTGGAACGGCCCTGCCTGAAGTGCTTCGGCGAGTTCGGGCGTCATCGGCACACTTCCTTGTTGAGGACCCAGCCTGGTTGAGGACCTAGCCGCGGGGTGGCATCTCTCCGTCAACGGTAGAGGTCACGAAGATTTGTCAGATTCTATCGTGTGGGATCCAGGTCGATGTCACCTGCGGTCTCGGCCCGGTGGCCGACACCGATCCGCGCCGTAGACTGGAGAAGCCATGGCCTATCTCGATCACGCCGCCACCACGCCCATGCTTCCCCAAGCACTGGACGCCTACGTGCGGACCGCCCGCGAACTGGGCAACGCCTCGTCCCTGCACGCCTCCGGCCGCGCCGCCCGCCGCATCGTCGAGGAGTCCCGCGAACGGATCGGCGAGGCGCTCGGCGCCAAACCCAGCGAGGTCGTCTTCACCGGCTCGGGAACCGAGGCCGACAACCTCGCCGTCAAGGGCCTCCACTGGGCCCGCCGCGGCGCCGGCCGCAACCGCATCGTCACCACCTCGATCGAACACCACGCCGTCGCCGACGCCGTCGCCTGGCTCGGCGACCACGAACAGGCCGAGATCACCCAACTCCCGGCCGACAAGTTCGGCCGCGTCTGCGTCGAGGCCCTGGACGAGTTGCTCGCCGACCACGCCTCCGAGGTCACCGTCATCACCGCCATGTGGGCCAACAACGAGGTCGGCACCCTCCAACCGGTCGAGGAGATCGTCGCCCTGGCCGCCCCGCACGGCATCCCCGTCCACACCGACGCCGTCCAGGCCATCGGCCACACCCCGGTCGACTTCGCCGCGGGCGGCGCGGACGCGCTCGCCCTCTCGGGACACAAGCTCGGCGGCCCCGCAGGCGTCGGCGCCCTCCTGCTCAAGCGCGACACCAAATGCACCCCGCTGCTCCACGGCGGCGGCCAGGAACGCGAGATCCGCTCCGGCACGCTCGACGTGCCCGGCATCGCCGCGCTCGCCGAGGCCGTGGACCTCGCCGTGCGCACCCGGGACTCCGAGGCCCGGCGCCTGACCGACCTCCGCGAGCTCCTGGTCGACCGGGTCCTGGCGATAGAGCCCGAGGCGGTCTACAACGGCGACCCCGAGCATCGCCTGCCCGGCAACGCCCACTTCTCCTTCCCCGGCTGCGAAGGCGACGCCCTGCTGATGCTCCTGGACGCCGCCGGTGTCGAATGCGCCACAGGATCGGCCTGCTCGGCCGGGATCGCCCAGCCCTCCCACGTGCTGCTCGCGATGGGCGCCGGAGAACAGGACGCCCGCTCCTCCCTGCGGTTCACCCTCGGCTGGTCCAGCGGCGAGGACGACGTCGAGGCCCTCGCCGCCGCCCTGCCCGAGGCGGTCGAGCGCGCTCGAAGCGCCGGACTCTCATAGTTAAGGTGGAGGGCGTGAAACTGCGAGTACTGGCCGCCATGAGCGGCGGGGTCGACTCCGCGGTGGCCGCCGCGCGAGCCGCCGAAGCCGGACACGACGTCACCGGCGTCCACCTCGCCCTGTCCAAGAATCCCCAGACCTACCGGTCCGGGGCCCGCGGCTGCTGCACCATCGAGGACTCCCGCGACGCCCGCCGGGCCGCCGACGTCATCGGCATCCCGTTCTACGTCTGGGACATGGCCGAGCGATTCCACGAGGAGGTCGTGGAGGACTTCTACTCCGAGTACGCCGCCGGCCGCACCCCCAACCCGTGCCTGCGCTGCAACGAGAAGATCAAGTTCGCCGCCGTCCTCGACCGGGCCATGGCCCTCGGCTTCGACGCGGTCGCCACCGGCCACTACGCCCGCAAGGACTCCGACGGCCTGCTGCGCCGCGCGGTCGACCCCGGCAAGGACCAGTCCTACGTCCTCGCCGTCCTCACCCCCGCCCAGTTGGCGCACTCGATGTTCCCGCTCGGCGACACGCCCAAGGACCGCGTGCGCCTCGAAGCCCAGGAGCGCGGTCTGGCCGTGGCCCGCAAGCCCGACAGCCACGACATCTGCTTCATCGCCGACGGCGACACCTCCGGCTTCCTGAAGCGGCGGCTGGGCTCGGAGACCGGCGAGATCGTCGACGCCGCGACCGGCGAGGTCCTCGGCGACCACGACGGCGCCCACCAGTTCACCGTCGGCCAGCGCCACGGCCTCGGCCTCCAGCGGCCCGCCGAGAACGGCAAGCCCCGCTACGTCCTGTCGATCACGCCGGTCGACAACCGCGTCGAGGTCGGGCCGCGCGAGGCGCTGCAGGTCGAGCACATCCGCACCGGCGAGCCCGTCTGGCTCGCTCCCGAGCGCACCGGCCCGTTCGAGGCCGAGGTGCAGTTGCGCGCGCACGGCGAGGTCTACCCGGCCACCGTCACCGCCGACGAGCAAGGCCTGGCCGCCCGGCTCCACCGGCCGGCCTACGGCGTCGCCGCCGGACAGGCCCTGGTCGTCTACGACCCCGATGCCGAAGCGGGCGACGCCGTCCTGGCCTCGGGCACGATCGACGCCACCCGGAGCCCCGCTGCCGCGGACGAATCGGTCGAGGCCGCCGGTGTCTGACGACGGCCTGCCGTCCGGCGTCGCCACCGGCGTCGGCTCCCTGCCCGGCACCGACATCGGCGAGGCGGTCCGCATCGTCTTCGGCGAGCTTCCCGAGTGGCCCCACCTGCCGGAGCTGCCCTCCCGCGGCCTCGGCGCCGACATGATCGGCCGCGGCGCCGCCCTGCTCGAGGGCCTGCCGGTCCAATGGTGGGCCTCGACCTGGCAGGTCACCGACCTGCCCGGCCGCGACGCCCGCCGCGCCGCCGACTACCTGGAACGGGACCTGGACGCCCTCTACGAGGTCGCCGACGCCACCGACGGGCCGGTGCGCCTGACCGCCGTCGGCCCGGTGACCCTCGCCGCCAACCTGTGGCGGCGCGCCGGCGGGGCCATGATCGCCGACCACGGCGCGGTCGCCGACGTGGCCGCGTCCCTGGCCGAGGGACTGCGCGGACACCTCGCCGCCGCCCAGAACCGGCTCCCGGAGGCCCGCTTGTCGATCCAACTCGACGAGCCCGCGCTCCCGGCGGCCCTGGCCGGGCGGGTCCGCAACGAATCGGGTCTCGACTTCTACCGCCGCCTCCGGCCCGAGTCGGCCCGCGACCGGCTCCGCGAGGTCGTCGACGCCGTCGGCGTGCCCGCCGTCGTCCACTGCTGCGACCCGGGGGTGCCGCTGCGGTTGCTGCGGGAGGCCGGCGCGCAGGCGGTCTCGCTCGACCTGACCCGGGTCGACTTCGACGACGCGTCCGCGGTCGACGAGCTCGGCGAGCACCTCGACGGCGGCGGGCGGCTCATCGCCGGAGCCGTCCCCTCGACCGGCACGGCCGAACCCGGCCTCGCCGACCGCGCGACCGACCTCATCCTCGAGCTGTGGCACCGGCTCGGATTCGAGCCCGAGCGGCTGCCCCGCCAGGTGAGCGTGACGACCACCTGCGGCATGGCGGCGGCGAGCCCCGGCTACGCGCGCGCCGCGATGGAGGCCGCCCGCGAGGCCGCCGGCCGCCTCCACGGTTGACCTATCGGCCCTCCTTGATGTCCTCGACCTGGGCGTGGAAGTCGGCCGTCGAGTTCAGGTGCGGGAACGGCTCGTCCGGGACCGGCAGACCGAGCGCGGAGCAGAGCGGCTCCCAGCCCGCACCGGTCCGGAACTCGACCAGCCGCTCGGCCGGGACCGTTTCGCGGACCCGCTCGTGGTACCGGTGGTAGGCGGCCTCGATCGCCTGCACATCGTCCAGTGGCGCCCCGTCGAACGCCCGGCTCCAGACGCCGCGCACCATCGCCTCCCAGGCGTCCTCGCCCGGGTAGGCGCCGCTCTGGCCGCCGAAGTGCTGGAGGACGGTGTTGGAGGTGCTGGTCCACCAGGTCTCGAAGCTGTCGCGCACCGACAGGACCACGACGGCGTCGGGGTACCGCTCGGCCAGCTCGGGGTAGAACGCCGAGGCGGGCCAGTCGACGGCGGCGGCGTAGCCGGCGAACAGCTCGTCCCAGTCCGGGAAGTCGCCGTGGACGGCGGCGGAGAAGGCCGGTACGTCGATGTCCTTGCGGCCGAAGACCTCGGCCATGTGGTGGCAGGGCTCGCCGAGGAGGGTCTCCAAGGCCGCCTTGATGGTCATGGTTCCCGTGCGGGGCAGGCCCGCGCCGATAACTTGCAACATCTTCAGAACCTATTACGGCCCAACGCGTTCCACAAATCGATCATGAAGGACCGTCCAGTTCGCCGGTGCTCATCCGCGGTGTCCCGCCTGGTCGCGCCTTCGATGTGACGTCGGGCATCGACTCAGGCAAGCTCGTCGTACAGCTCGAACATCTGGTCGGTGAGGTCTTCGCACACCGCCCGCGCCTCGGCGTCGGTCCGACCGCCGATGATGCTCGCCTCCAAGGTGAGCTCGTCGATGGCGAACGCGTAGGCGTACTCCCGGTACGACCGGCCCTCGAACACGGCGGTGAACCCGTCCATCGTCTCGCTGCCGAGGTCGGCCACCTCGTAGTCACTGCCCGAATAGTGGCCCCACCGCCCGTCCAGTTCGTCCGCGGCGCGCTCGGCACCGGGCCATTCCCGTAGTTCGACGATCACGTAGCCGTCGCCGGTCCCGAAATAGCCGCACTCCAGGCGGCCGTCCGGCGACTGCCCGCCGGAGAGCTCGGTGCCGCTCTGATGCGCGGTGTCGGGCTCCACGCCGTAGTCGCCCCCGGCCGAGGTCCCGAACATCTCGTCGGCCGAGGCCGTGTCGAGCCGTTCGCACGTGTCCCCGTGGAAGAAGCCGTAATCGACCGGCGCGTCCTCACCGGCCTCGTCCGACTCCGAGGACGAGCCGCGGTCCTCCTCGTAGCCGGGGCCGACGTGCGCCGGGCAGTAGCCGCCGGAGGCGCCGGCGAAATCCTCCTCGCGCTCGGAGGCGAGCGCGTACCCGCGGTTCCAGGCCGACAGCGGGCGCTCCCGGCGATCCCGCCCCTGCATCACGCACGCCAGTTCCTCGTCCGGCAGCGCCATGAGCTCCGGAACCGCGTCGGCCGAGAGGTCCTGGAGGTAGCCCAGATCGAGCTTCCCGGTCTGCTCGAACCGGTCGACGTTGTAGCGGGCGATGAACGCATCGGGATTGATCGCGGCCAGGCCCAGCAGGACCAGCGCCCCGGAGGCGAGGATCCCGCGCGGCAGCCAGCCGGCCCGCAGCTTCCAGCAGCAGACCAGCACCAGCACGAACAGGACCGCCAACCAGAGCTCGACGGTGAACACCCACAGCCGCAGGCGCGTCAGTCCGAACGTCTCGAAGTAGACGCTCATCCGGTAGGTCGCCGAGGCGACCACCACCAGCGACATCGCGCACAGCGCCCCCAGCAGGAGCCGCACGGCCCACCGGTCCCCGCGCTCCCGGCGCGGGGCCAGCGCGGCGGCGACGGCGATGACCACCAGCGTCAGGACCGCGACGACGCCCAACTGCCAGAACCCGCGCCGGGCGTACTCGGCGAAGGTCAGCCCGGCCGTCTCCATGACGTATTCCGTGCCGCCGAAGTAGGTGCGGATCTGCATGGCGATGAACACCGCGAACAGCAGGTTCAACGCCCCGAGCGGCAGCCCGATCTCGAACCGCGACACCGTCCGGGGCCGCGGCGGCTCCTCCGGGTCGTAGTCCGGCCTGACCACCGCGGTGTAGACCCACAGCAGCACCAGCGGGAACAGGGCGGCGGCCAGCATCAGACGCAGGATGAACGCGGCCGGGTCGGCGTCGGGCGCGAGCGAGAACATCAGGCCCGCGAAGTTCCGGTCGGCGGCCGCGAACAGCCCGCCGAACACGGCCAGCAGGCCGATGGTGATCACCACGACCCAGGCCTTGCGGCCCATGTCGCGGCGCTTGTCCTTGCGGCGGCCCCGGTTCGCCCACCGGAACGCTCCGGGGAGCCCTTCGAGGTGGCCGAGCACGGCGGCGAGCGTGCCGGTGAAGCGTCGCTGCGGTGCCAGGGCCAGCGGCGTCAGCAGCAGCGCGGTGACCGCGCAGAGGCTCACGATCCAGCCGGCGTCGCGGATCGCGGCGACCGACCACAGGGCGCCGATCAGGACCGCTCCGGGCAGCCGCGCCGCCAATCGTTCGCGGCCGGCCGCGGCGAGCGGCAGCGCGACGGTGGCGATGCCCGTGGCGGCCAGGCCGATCCCGACGCCCTCGGAGTGGAGGGCGGCCCAGCCGGCGAACAGCGCGACCACCACGGTCAGCAGGACCACGACCGGCGGCGCCCCGGAGTCGGGTTCGCCCCAGCGCCGATCGGTCAGGTCCCAGGTCGGAGGGGGTGGGCCGACGTGGACCGCACCGGTGAACGGGTGGGTCGCCACCTGCTCGGGAGGCTGCTCCGGGACGGCGGCCGCCTCCGGTTCGCCGTCGTCGGGGCGCTCTTCGTCCGCCTTCGGGGTAGGGGAGTGATCAGGGCTGTTCGTCATGGGAGGCTTTCTCTTCGGGACGGCTCCGGAGACGAGTGGACGGCCGCCGTCGGGCCGCCGCGTCTCGGGAGCGGGAACACCGACCACAATGCCGGATTCGGCCCGGGGCCGCCACCGGTCGATCGGCTGGAACCGGCCCGTCAGGAGGCGGGCGCCCGGCAGGTGACCCGACCGGGTCAGTGCCGTGCGGCGATGTGCTCGACCGGCATGGTCAGGTACCGGTCGATGGTCGGTCCGATCGTCTCGGCCAGTTCCTCGGCGTCCAGCGAGGCCATCGGCTCGAGCTTGAGGATGTAGCGGGTCATGATGATGCCGAAGATCTGCGAGCCGATGAAGTTGGCGCGGACGTGGACGTGGTCGACTTCATCGCCGATGACTTCGCTGATGGTCTTGACGATGCGGCGCTCGAAGAGCTTCCGGAACATCAACGACATCGCCGGTTTGGACACGGCGGTCCTGGCCACGGCCACGAGCTTGTCGTGGTGGGGACCGTCCCAGATGGAGACGAAGGTGTGCATCAGCCGCCCGCCGGCGCCTTCGAGGCCGCCGGCCCGGAGCGCGGCGGCGATCTCGGGCCCGGGGTCGATCGGCAGCTCGATCGCCGCCAGGAACAGGTCGTCCTTGGTGCCGAAGTAGTGGTGGATCAGCGCGGGGTCGACCCCGGCGTCCGCGGCGATCCGCCGCACGCTGACCGACTCGAATCCGTGCTCGGCGAACAGCCTGCGGGCGGCGGTCAGGATCTCCTCCTTGGTATCCGGTTTGCCCGACCGCCGTCCACTGCGTTTCATTCGCGCCACAGGCGAACCCTAGCCGGTGCGCCGCCGCAACGTGGCGGCGCCGAGGACGGTTGCGACGACGACCGCACCGGCGACGATGCCGAGGTCGCCCCACATGGCGGCGGTGAGATCGCTGGAGACCTGCACTTCCTGGAGCGCCTTGACCGCGTAGGTCAGCGGCAGCGCGTCGGAGACGCCCTGCAGCCAGCCGGCCATCTGCTCGCGCGGCCAGATCAGCCCGCACAGGAACAGTTGCGGGACGATGAGCACCGGCATGAACTGGATCGCTTGGAACTCGGTGCTGGCGAACGCGGAGACGAACAGGCCCAGGGCCATGCCGAACAGCGAGGTGACGATGGCGATGAGCCCGACCGTCCAGGCCGAGCCGACCGTGTCGAGGTCGAGCCACAGGTACGCGACGGTGGCCGCGATCGCGGTCTGGAGCGAGGCGCAGACGCCGAAGGCGAGCGCGTAGCCGCCGACGAGGTCCATCTTGGCCGTCGGCGTGGTCATGAGCCGCTCCAGCGTCCCGCCGGTGCGTTCGCGCAGCAGCGTGATCGAGGTGATCATGAACATGAGCATGAACGGGAACGCCGCCAGCAGGATCAGGCCGACCTGGTCGAAGACCGCCGGGGCGGCGTCCATGATGGCGCTGATGAGGGAGATGATCAGGGCGGGGACGGCCAGGATCATGACGACGGTGCGCCGGTCGTTGAGCAGTTGGCGCAGGATGCGGCCGGCGGTGATGAGGGTGATTCGCAGTGACATGTCAGCGGGTCTCCTCGAGTTCGCGGATGAGGTGCAGGAAGGCCGCCTCGAGGTTCTCGGTGCCGGTGGCGGCGCGCAGGTCGCCGGGGGTGTCGTCGGCGATGAACAGGCCCTCCCGCAGCAGCAGGAGGCGGTCGCAGCGGTCGGCCTCGTCCATGACATGGCTGGAGACCACCAACGTCTTGCCCGCGGAGGCCAGGGCGCGGAACTGGCTCCACAGCTCGTCGCGGATGACCGGGTCTAGTCCGACCGTGGGCTCGTCGAGTACGAGGACCTCCGGCTCGCACACCAGGGCGCACGCCAGGGAGGTGCGGGTCTTCTGGCCGCCGGAGAGGTTGGCAGCCAGCCGCCCGGCGAACTCGCCCATGCCGACCCGCTCGATCGCGGCCATCGCGTCGGCGCGGCGGCGTCCGTAGAGCGCCGCGAAGTAGGCCACGTTGGACCTGACGCTCAGGTCGGGGTAGATCGAGGCGTCCTGGGTGACGTAGGCGACGCGGTTGCGCAGCGGCTTGGAACCGGCCGGGTCGCCGAGCACGGTGACGCGGCCGGACTTGACCTTCTGGGTGCCGACGATCGAGCGGATGAGGGTGGTCTTGCCCGAGCCGGACGGGCCGAGCAGGCCGGTGACCGATCCGGCGGGGACGGTGGTGGACAGGTCGCGGAGGACCGACCTGCCTCCGCGGTCCACGACCAGGCGGTCGACGGTGATCGCGGGAGGAGGTGCGGAAGGTTTGGCGTCGGTGGGCGGCATGTTGGCCTCCATTAATTCATCTGTTGATGAATTCGACCGTACCACGATAATTCATCGTCCAGTGAATTAGTCTAGTGGCCCCTGAGGGACGGGCGCGTGCATAGACGCGTTCCGATGGCAGTTCGGCCCGCCGACGCGTCATCGCGACCGGCCGAACCAACGCAAAAGGCGGAGCCGCCGCCTCTCCCCACTGCTGGAGGGCTGCGTCTTCTGCGTCTTTCATGTTGGACCACGGAGTTACTGCGGAGATGCCGAGTTGTAATGGGTTCGTGTTCGATCAGTGTGTTTCATCGGTTACCGTTGTGGCGCTTTTGCACAGTCGAAACTAGATTGGATGGGCTGTAACTTCGATGGTTCAGCTTGAAGAGATCGCCGACCGGGCGCGGAAGCTGCTGGTCATCGCGGGCGTCGGTGCGCTCGGCACGGTCGGCCTCGCGGCCTGCGGGAGCGACGACGACACCGCCGACGATCCTGCGGAGGACGCCTCCGAGACCGCCGAAGCCGAGGAGGCCGATGAGGCGGCGGACGACGAAGGCGAGGACCCCGCCGTCTCCTACGGCGACGGCACGAGCCCGGACGCCCCGCTCGAACCGGGCGCGACCGCCGAGATCGCCGACTGGACGGTCTCGATCGGGGAGACGGTTCCCGACGCGACCGATCAGATCCTCGAAGCAGAGTCGATGAACGACGAGCCGGAGTCGGGGAACGTCTACTTCATGTTCGAGATCGTGGCGACCAACAACGGCGAGGACGCCGCCGACCCGTTCATGGACCTGGTCTGGGGCGTCTGGGACGGCGGCGAGGAGGTCGGCTCCGAACCGCTGGTGCTGCTTCCCGACGACCTCGTGGACGTCGGCGACGTGGCGACCGGCGAGTCCGGATCCGGGAACGTCGTCATCGAGGTCCCCGAAGGCGACTACACCACCGTCACGGTGGGGGAGATGATGGGCGACGAGTTCTACTTCTCGGTCGTTTAGGTGCCGTGAGCCCCGGGTGAGATGGATCGACGCCCCGGGGCCGCCGGCCCGGACGGTAATATTCTTCATCCCGGACGAGCGGACATGAAAGGCGTCGGCAGTGAGCAAGAGTCATCGGAGGCAGCAGAGGCGGTCATCGCCCGTTTCGCGGAGGGCGCTGTTCTCGATCGCCGGCGCCTCCGCCGGCGTCGCAGCCGGGGCCGCCGGCCTGGCCGCCTGGCGGCTCCGGGACCGGACCGAATCCGGCGGCACCTCCTCGGCTCCGGAGACCTCGGCGGCCCCCGAATCCACCGCCGAACCCACGCTCGACGTCGCCGCACGCGAGGCCTGGGTCGATTCGGCCATGTCCGGCATGAGCCTGGAGACCAAGGTCGGCCAGTTGTTCATGGTCTACGCCTACGGCGATTCGTCCTCCGGCAGCGCCCATGCCGGATCGAACCAGGGCCTGCACGGGGTCGACAACCCCGCGCAACTGTTCGCCGACTATCGGGTCGGCGGGATCATCTACTTCGACTGGACCGACAACCTGCTCGATCCGGCCCAGATCGCCGAGCTCTCGGCCGGGATCCACCAGGCGTCGCTCGAACACACCGGCGTCCAAGCGCTGATCGGCGTCGACCAGGAGCACGGTCCCATCACCCGGATCGGCGAACCGGTCACCACCCTGCCCGGGGCCATGGCCCTCGGCGCCTCCGGCGAGGCGTCGGTGGCCGAGGAATCGGCGCGGATCTGCGGCACCGAGCTGCGCGCCATGGGCATCAACCTCGATTTCGCGCCGGTGGCCGACGTCAACGTCAACCCGGCCAACCCCGTGATCGGCCTCCGGTCGTTCTCGTCCGACCCCGACCTGGCAGCCGAGATGGTCGCCGCGCAGGTGCGCGGGTTCCAGCCGCTCGACGACGGCATCGCCGCCTGCGCCAAGCACTTCCCCGGCCACGGCGACACCGACGTCGACTCGCACGTGGGCCTGCCGGTCATCACCCACAGCGAAGACGAATGGCGCTCGATCGACCTGCCGCCGTTCCAGTCCGCCATCGGGGCCGAAGTGGACCTGATCATGTCGGCCCACCTGCAGTTCCCCGCACTGGACGACTCGGGCACCCCCGCGACGCTGTCGCAGCCGATCCTGACCGGCCTGCTCCGGGACGAGCTCGGCTTCGAGGGCGCCATCACCACCGACGCGCTCAACATGGAGGGCGTCCGCGTCCAGCATTCGGACGCCGAGATCCCGGTGCTGGCCCTCCAGGCCGGCGTCGACCTGCTGCTGATGCCCCAGGACCTGCCGACCGCCTACCAGGCGGTCCTGGACGCGGTCGCCGACGGCACCCTCACCGAGGACCGCATCGACGCCTCGGTCCGCCGCCTGCTGCGCATCCGGTACCACCGCGGCTTCGCCGGCGACCCGCCGAACCCGGAGGAGGTCTCGGCCGTCGGTACCGACGAGCACGCGGCCGCCGCGGCGTCCCTGTTCGAGCGCACGGTCGTCGTCGAGCGCGGGGGAGAGCTGCTGCCGATCGGGCCGGGAGCCGCGGTGGCGGTCGAAGGGCCGGACGGATCGGCCGTGGACACCCTGGTGCAGGCCCTGACCGACGAAGGGCTGAACCCCACGGCGTGGGGGAGCGCCGGGGACTCCGACTTCGCGGTGGTGCTCTGCGAGGACGCCGGCGAGTGGTCCGACCAGATGGGCCGGGTCCGGTCGGCCGCCGAGTCCGGGACGCCGACCGCGGCCGTGTCGACCGGCAAGCCCTACGACGTGGCCTACTTCCCCGACGGCGTGGCCGCGATGGCGACCTGTTCGTCGGCGGCCCCCGCCATGCGGGCCCTGGCCGGGGTCCTGGCCGGGCGCGTCGAAGCCGCGAGCGGCCTGCCCGTCGAGATCTGAACCGGCCGATCCGCCAGCGTGCGGCGGCGGTTCAGAGCACGCCCCGCCGCCACGGGCCCCAGACGGCGATCGTGCGGCCCGGCTCCAGGTCCGGGTCGCCCGGCTCGCCGCGGGTCGAGCCCTGGAGGTTCACGAACAGCACCTTGCCGTCGGGGGAGAAGGTCGCGCCGCACCATTCGGTGTCGCCCTCGTGGTAGATGAACGGGAAGACCTCGCCGTCCCGGGTCAGGCCCCGCACGGCGGGCAGGTCCCTGCCGGTGTCCTCGCACAGGACCAGGTTGCCGCTGGGGGAGACGGTGATGTTGTCGGGGAACGACAGCACCTCGCGGTCGGGCGACTCGAACACCAGGCGGAGGCGGCCGCCGCTGCGGCCGGTCGGGATGTACTCCCAGATCTGGCCCTCGCCCTCGTCGCCGCCGGAGGTCGAGACGACGTACACCGCCCCGTTGCCCCACCAGCAGCCCTCGAGGCGCCCGAACACCGCCGCGCCCTGCGCCCAGCCCTGGTCGAACACCGCCAGCGCGTTCGACTCGGCGTCCTCGGGGTCCGGGTCGGCGATGTCGACCCACTCGACCGGGATCGACCGGCGCAGCCGCTGCCCGGTGCGGGTGTCGAAGTTCCATTCGCCCTTGACCCTCAGCATCTGCAGTTGGCCGCCCTCGGAGAGTTCGCCGGGGGTGGAGGGCAGGAAGCGGTAGAAGCCTGCGGTCGACCGGTCCTCGGTCTCGTAGACGATGCCGGTGCTCGGGTCGACGGCGACCGCTTCGTGTACGAACCGGCCCATGTCCTTCAGCGGCACCGGGGTGACCTCCCCGGCCGCGGCCGAGGGCACCTCGTAGACGTAACCGTGTTCGGTGGCCCAGCCTGCGCCGACGCCGGCCACGGACTCCTCGCACGAGAGCCACGAGCCCCACGGGGTCGGCCCGCCCGCGCAGTTGACGATCGTGCCCGACAGGGACATCCAGGCCTCCTCGAACACCGGACCCTCCTGTCCCCAGCGGATCGACATGGTGGTGGTGCCGCCACCGCCGAGGGGGTCGTAGCGGTGCTCCTCGCGGCCGGAGGGGACCGCCGCCTCGGCACCGGTGCGCTCCTCGTGGTTGCGCACGAGGCGGTAGCGGTCGGGGTCGCCGCCGGGGAAGCACGCCATCGCGTCGTGGCCGAGCGGCACCACGTTGCCGTCGCCCATCATGCTGCCGGAGGTGGAGAACACCGTGAAGTCGAATCCCTGGGGCAGCCACAGGGTCTGCTCGAAGCCGGATTCGGGGTCGGCGCGGGTGAGCTCGCGGAGCGCTCCGTAGCCGCCGTTGTCGGAGGGCTGCTTCTCCTTGTGGCCGTGCCCGCTCTGGGCGGAGGCGGCGCGGAGGGCCATACCCTCCATGGCCGCCACGGCGAACAGGCCGCCGCCCGCGGCGGTGGCTCCGCGGCGCAGGAAGCCGCGCCGGTTCGATCGGGTGGGGCCGGATGTCCGCGTAGTCAAGGTCTGCTCCTTCTACGAGCCCGGTGGTGGCGCTGCTTACCCCGATGCTTCCGGCCCGAGTGGAGGACTCGGCGGCCATCGGATGAACACGCGGTGACGTGCCGGGGAAACCTTCATCGCCTCCGGAATGTCGGGCCGAGCTGCAACAATAGGACCTGTGAGCACCGAAGACACGGATTTCGAAGCGGCCCGAGAGCGTCACGAGCACTTGGCGGCCGAGATCACCGAGCACCGCCGCCGCTACTACGTGGAGGACGCCCCGACGATCTCGGACGCCCGGTTCGACGAGCTGATGCAGGAGCTGGCCGGCCTCGAGACCAGGCATCCGGAGCTGAAGAGCGCCGACTCGCCCACCGAGCAGGTCGGCACCTTCTCCGAGGTCTTCACCCCCGTGCAGCACCTGGAGAAGATGCTCAGCCTCCAGGACGTCTTCGACCGGGAGGAGGTCCAAACCTGGGCCGAGCGGGTCTCCGAGGAGGCCGCCGACGCCCGGTACCTGTGCGAGCTCAAGATCGACGGCCTCGCGGTGGACCTGGTCTACGAGGACGGCCGCCTGGTGCGCGCGGCCACCCGCGGCGACGGCGTCACCGGCGAGGACGTCTCGGCCAACGTCGCCACCATCGCCGCCGTGCCGCGCCGCCTCGAGGCCGCCGACGGATTCGAGGTGCCCGAACTGCTCGAAGTCCGCGGCGAGGTCTACTTCCCGACCGCCGACTTCGCCCGGTTGAACGAGTCCCAGGTCGCCGCCGGGAAGGCCCCTTTCGCCAATCCCCGCAACGCCGCCGCCGGCTCCCTGCGGCAGAAGGATCCGGCCAAGTCCGCCGAGCGGCCCCTGGCCTTCATCGCCCACGGCCTGGGCGCGCTGCGCGGCTTCCGGCCGGAGTCCCAGTCGCACTCCTACGAGGCGCTCGAGACCTGGGGCCTGCCCACCAGTCCCTACTGGCGCGTCGTCGACACCATGGACGAGGTTTTCGACTACATCGACGAGTTCGGCCGCCAGCGCCACGAGCTGGTCCACCAGATCGACGGCGTGGTCGTCAAGCTCGACGACATGGCCAGCCAGCGGCGCCTGGGCGCGACCTCCCGCACCCCCCGCTGGGCGGTGGCCTACAAGTTCCCGCCCGAGGAGGTCAACACCGGGCTGGTCGACATCAAGGTCTCGATCGGCCGCACCGGCCGTGCCACGCCCTACGCGGTGCTCGAACCGGTCCGCGTGGCCGGCTCCGAGGTCGAGTTCGCCACCCTGCACAACCCCGACCAGGTCGAGGCCAAGGGCGTGAAGATCGGCGACACCGTCGTCGTCCGCAAGGCCGGTGACGTCATCCCAGAGATCGTCGCTCCGGTCGCGGCCGCCCGCGACGGCTCCGAGCGTGACTTCGTCATGCCCGACACCTGCCCCGAGTGCGGCTCGGCCCTCGCCCCGGCCGCCGAGGGCGAGGTCGACCTGCGCTGCCCCAACTCCCGTTCCTGCCCCGCCCAGTTGCGCGAGCGCCTGTTCTACCTCTCGGGACGCTCCTGCTTCGATGTCGACCGCATGGGCTACATCGCCTGCTCGGCGCTGGTGCAGCCGCTCGAACCGCCCGAACCGGTCCTGCGCGACGAGGCCGGCGTCTTCGACCTGACGATGGAGGAGCTGCTGCCGATCAAGGTCGTCGTGCGGGACCCCGACACCGGGCTGCCCAAACCCGACCAGAAGACCGGCGAGGACAAGGTCGTCTCCTATTTCGCCACCAAGGAGGGCGACCCGAAGAAGAACGCCGTCGAGATGCTCGACAACCTGGAGAAGGCCAAGGCGCAGCCGCTGTGGCGGGTCATCAACGCCCTGTCGATCCGCCACGTCGGCCCGGTCGCGGCCCAGGCGCTGGCCGAGCACTTCGGCGACCTCGACCGGCTCATCGAGGCCGAGGAGGCCGAACTGGCCGACATCGACGGCGTCGGCCCCACCATCGCCGCCGGCGTCAGGGAGTGGTTCGCCGTCGACTGGCACCGCGAGATCGTCGAGCGCTGGCGCCGGGCGGGCGTGCGGATGCGCGACGAGGTCCCCGAGGGCGCCGAGCGGATCGAGAAGACCCTCGATGGCGCGTCGGTGGTGATCACCGGCGCCATCCCCGACCACACCCGCGAAAGCGCGGCCGCCGCGGTCAAGGCCCGCGGCGGCAAGGTGACCTCCTCGGTCTCGAAGAAGACCGGGGCCGTCGTCGCCGGCGACAAGCCCGGGTCGAAATACGACAAGGCCGTCGACCTCGGCGTGCGGGTGGTGGACGGGGCCGACTTCGAGCGATTCCTCGTCGAAGGGCTGAGCGAAGGTGACGGGACCGCCCCCGATTGATCACAAAACCATAACGATCCGTATTCCAGGACGGGGGTCGGTTCGTTAGAACCAGGCAATGTCATCGCGTGAATTCGGCCCGCCGCACCGTGCCGCGCCCTTGCTCGCGCGCGAGGGCGCACTCGCTCAGGCTTGAGCGACGGACGCGACTCCGCAGCCGGAGAGTGGACAACGGTTTCAGTCACGAACCGGTTGCGCCTGGTGACAACTGTGCCGCCTGTGCTGCCAGCGTTGTCTGGGAGACGAAATCGCGATATGACAGAGGAGTCGGTCACGATCGTTCAACGGTGATCCTGGCGCGTCACCGGCGGAGGTTGTGGCAGTGGGAGGAGCAATATGGCCACGACGCTCATGCGCAATACTGCGCCTCGCGAGCATCCGGGCCGGTACTACGGCTTCATCGCCGCCGTCGCCGTCTGCGCGGTCACGGCCGCGACGGCCGTGACGGCGACCGCCGGCGCTCCCGCCGGGGGCTGGTTGAACGTGCCGTTCGCGTTCTGGCTGACCGCCGGTCTCGCGCTGGCCGCCGAGCTCCGACCCACGCGCTGGGGCGGCCTGTGGATGTCGCCGATCGCCTCGATCTTCGTCGTCTACGTCCTGGCCACGATGGTCACCTGGGGTTTTCTCCCGGCCCTGGTGGTCCAGTCCGGCGCGCTGGTGGTGCTCGGGATCCAGATCAGCTCCTCCGTTTGGAGGGGCGTTTACAACGTCTCCCAGATGGCGCTGGCCCTGTGCGCGGCCTGGCTGGTGTGGAGCGCAGTCGGCGGCGGGGTCTGGGAGAGCTCGGTGCCGCAACTGCTCGGCATCTTCGCGGCCGGGGCCGCCTGGACGGTGACCAGCTCCAGCATGGTCGCGCTGATGATGCGGCTGCGCGTCGGCGGCACCTGGAGCGAGTACGCCTGGCAGTGGCTCAAGAGCGAGTGGGCCCTGCGGCTCACCCAGACCGCGATCGCGCCGATCCTGGCCACGGCCGCCATGACCTCCTGGTGGCTGGTGGCGGCCTCGGCGATCCCGATCTTCAGCGTCTACCGCATCCTCCAGACCGCGGCCGAGCGCGAACGCGAGGCCGACCGGGACCCGCTCACGGGCCTGCTCAACCGCAAGGGCCTCCAGCAGGCCGTCGAGGCCAAGGCCACCGACGCCGCCGAGACCGGCACCACGGCGACGGTGATGGTCCTCGACCTCGACCGCTTCGCCGACATCAACTCCGCGCTCGGCCACGACGTGGGTGACCAGGTGCTGGTCGAGCTGGCCGACCGGTTCGCGGCCGACAAGCCGCCCGGCAAGGCCATCGCGCGCCTCGGGGGCGACGAGTTCGGGTTCGTCTGGAGCGAGCTCGACGGCATGACCGACCCGCTCGAGTGCGCCCGCGAGATCCGCGCCCGCCTCGACAAGCCGATCGTGATCGACGAGGTCAGCATCGAGGTCGACGGCTCGGTCGGCATCGCGGTCTTCCCCAAGGACGGCGAGGACTTCCACACCCTGTTCCGCCACGCCGACATCGCCATGGACGAGTCGAAGAAGCGGGCGGCGAGCTTCACCCGCTACGCGCCCGAGTTCGACCACCACTCGCCCGAGCGGCTCATGCTGCTGGGCGACCTGCGCCGCGCGCTGGACGAGCCGGGCGCGCCCGGGGTGAACCTCTACTACCAGCCGCAGGTGTGCCTGTCCACCGACGAGGTGATCGGCGCCGAGGCGCTGCTGCGGTACCACCACCCCGTGCGCGGGATGGTCAACCCCTCCGAGATCATCGCGACCGCCGAGCACTCCTCGGTGATGCGGATGCTCACCGAGCGAGTGGTCGACATCGCCCTGTGCCGGTTGCGAAGCTGGAACGAGGCCGGCTACAACCTGCGCATGGCCGTCAACGTCAGCGTCCGCGACCTGCAGTCCCCGGGCTTCACCGACTTCCTGACCGAACGGATCGCCGCCTACGGCGTCGACGCGTCCAAGCTCCAGCTCGAGATCACCGAGTCGGCGCTCATGGCCGACCCCCGGCGGGTGGTCGACAACGTGCAGCGCCTGGCCGACCTGGGCCTGGGCATCAGCCTCGACGACTTCGGCACGGGCTTCTCCTCGATGCAGCATCTGCGGCGGCTCCCGGTCACCGAGATCAAGATCGACAAGACCTTCGTGACCACCCTGGTCGACTGCCAGGACAACGCCGCGATCGTGTTCTCCACGATCGACCTGGGGCGGGCCCTGGACGTCGCGGTGGTCGCCGAGGGCGTGGAGGACGAGAAGGTCCGCAAGCAGCTCGAGGGCTGGGGCTGCCACGCCGCCCAGGGCTGGCACTTCGCCAAGCCGATGAGCGCCGACGACTTCGACCGCTGGCTCGCCGGCCACCGCCGCGGGCGCTGAGGGCGCCCGTCACCGCCGTGGCCCGCTCCGGATCTTCAAATTGTCGGTGCGACGTGCAAAGCTGGCGGTCATGAACGACGTGCTGCAGTCCTTCGAGCCGCACCGCCGGGAGCTGTGCGCCTACACCTACAGGATGCTCGGTTCCTCCTTCGAGGCCGAAGACGCCGTCCAGGAGACGTTCACCCGCGCCTGGAACGCCCACGACACCTTCGAGGGCCGATCGAGCCTGCGCTCGTGGCTCTACCGGATCGCCACCAACGTCTGCCTCGACATGCTCAAGGGCCCGCAGCGCCGGGCCCGCCCCATGGACCTGGCCCCGGCCTCGGAAGCCGGCTCGCCGCTGCCGGCGCCCGAACCCGACTACGTGTGGGTCGAGCCGATCCCCGACGCGATGGCCTTCGGCGCCGACCCGGCCGAGGCCGCCGCCGCCAAGGAGACGCTGCGGCTGGCCTTCGTCGCCGCCGTCCAGCACCTGCCCGCCCGGCAGCGGGCCGTCATGCTGATGCGCGAGGTCCTCCGCTTCTCGGCCCAGGAGACCGCCGAAACGCTCGGGCTGAGCCCGGCCAGCGTCAACAGCGCCCTGCAGCGGGCCCGCTCCACGATCGAGAACCTCCACCCCTCGCCGACCGACGGCTCCCAGGCCCCCGACGAGGACCTGCGGCGCCTGGCCGACGACTACATGACCGCCTTCCAGTCCTACGACATGAAGGCCATCACCGACCTGCTCCACCACGACGTGGCGTTCTCCATGCCGCCGATCCCCATGTGGATCCAGGGCCCGGACGCGGTGGTCGAGTTCCTGCTGGGCACCGGCTCGGCCTGCCGCGACTCGCGGCTGGTCCCGATCGGCGCCAACGGGCTGCCCGCCTTCGGCCACTACAAGCCGAGCGAGGAGCCGGGCGTCTGGTCGCCCTGGTCGGTCACGGTCCTGGAGATCGCCGACGGCGCCATTGCCGGACTCAACTTCTTCCTGGACACTCCGCGCCTGTTCCCGCTGTTCGGCCTGCCGAACGAATACCGCGAATCCTAGGGACAGCGGCGCGGCCGCCCCGCATCGCGGGGCGGCCGCGGTTTCCCGGTATCGCCGGTCAGGAGCCGGGGTAGTCCATCCAGAACGGTTCCCACTGATGACCGTCCGGGTCGAGGAACGTGCGCCCGTGCATCCCGACCTGCTCTTCCTGCTCACGGCGGTCCGGTTTGGACTGCTCCTCCGAGCCGCCGGCCTTCACCGCCCGCTCGGTCAGTTCGTCTACCTCGTCCTTGCTCTGCAGCGCCAGTGCGTAGGCCGCGCCCGAGAACGCCCGGGTGTCGGCGATCGGCCGCTCGGCGAAGGTCGTGTAGAACTCCCTGGTGAGCAGCATCAGGCAGATGTTGTCGTCCACCACCACGCACGCGGCGTTCGCGTCGGTGAAGTCCGGATTGATCGACCAGCCCAGCGCCTCGTAGAACGCCTTGGAGCGGTCGAGGTCCTGCACCGGCAGGTTCACGAAGATCATCTTTCCGGCCATGAGCGCTTCCCCTTCTGCTTCGGTCGCTACACCAATGCAGACGAGGCCCCCGTCGCCGATTCATCGCTCGCGCGGTGAAGAGTCCTCCGACCGTCCGTCGACCGCTCACCGACCGCTCATCGCAGGCCCGCCGCAAGAACCGGGCGTCCAGCGACGCGCATCACATCGGCGCTTCTCAACGTCCCTCGCGCGCCTTAACTTCCTTGTCAAAGCACGTCACCGTGTCGACACGCGCCAGACGCCCCCGCGGCACGGCAACCCCTTCAAGGAGGAAGGTCTGATGGCTACAACCCCCATGCGCGACGGCCCACCGCCCGATGTGACCGATGAAGACTTGGCGGCGATGCACGACGACCCGCGGTTCGTCGACCTCAAGCGCCGCCTGTTCCGCTTCATTGTGCCCGCCACCGTCGTGTTCTTCGCCTGGTACTTCCTGTACGCCCTCATGTCGGCCTACGCACGCGACTTCATGGGCACCGTCCTGTTCGGCAACATCAACGTGGCGCTCGTGTTCGGCCTGCTGCAGTTCATCTCCACGTTCGGTATCGCCTGGGCGTACTCCCGCTACGCGGCCCGGCAATACGACCCGCAGGCCCAGGAACTCCACGACGAGATCCACTACGGAGGCGAAGCCCGATGAACCTCCTCGCACAAGAGGCCGGCACCGGCCGCACCCTCACGTTCACGCTGTTCCTGGTGATGGTGGCCGCCACCATCGGCATCACCGTCTGGGCCCGCCGCCACACCCGCAACGCCACCGACTTCCACTCCGGCGGTCGCGGCTTCCGGCCCTGGCAGAACGGGTTCGCGATCGCGTCCGACTACATGTCGGCCGCCTCGTTCCTCGGTATCGCCGGCGCCATCGCCCTGTCGGGTTACGACGGCTTCCTCTACTCGATCGGCTTCCTCGTGGCCTGGCTGGTCGCGCTGCTCCTCGTGGCCGAGCTGCTGCGCAACTCCGGCCGGTTCACGATGGCCGACGTGCTGTCGTTCCGCATGCGCCAGCGCCCGGTGAGGACCGCCGCCGCCATCTCCACCATGAGCGTCTCGGTGTTCTACCTGATCGCCCAGATGGTCGGCGCCGGCGCGCTCATCGCGCTCCTGCTGGGCATCCGCGAGGGCGAGACCTTCCTGGGCATGAACGCCGACGTCGCGTCCAACGCCGGCATCATCCTGGTCGGCCTGCTGATGATCCTCTACGTCGCCCTGGGCGGCATGAAGGGCACCACCTGGGTCCAGATCGTCCAGGCCTGCGTGCTCCTCGGCGGGGCCGCGATCCTGGCACTCATGGTGCTGGTCGAATACAACTTCAACATCTCCGGACTGCTCGGCGACGCGGCCGAGGCGTCGGGAGCCGGCAGCGCCTTCCTCGAACCCGGGCTCCGCTTCGGGGCCGAGGTGCCGGGCGACCCGACGCAGACGATGTGGAACAAGCTCGACTTCATCAGCCTCGCGCTGGCCCTGGTGCTCGGCACCGCGGGCCTGCCCCACATCCTCATCCGCTTCTACACCGTCCCGGACTCGAAGTCGGCCCGCAAATCGGTCAACTGGGGCATCGGCCTGATCGGATCGTTCTACCTGCTCACGCTGGTGCTCGGCTTCGGAGCGGCCGCCATGGTCGGCGCGGAGGCGATCACGGCGCAGAACAGCGCCGGCAATACCGCCGCGCCCCAATTGGCCCAGTCGGCCGGCGAGAGTATAGCCGGATCGACCTTCGGAGCGGTGATGCTCGCGATCATCGCCTCGGCGGCGTTCGCGGCCATCCTCTCGACCGTGGCCGGGCTGGTGATCGCCTCGTCGTCGTCGCTGGCGCACGACCTGTACAACAGCGTCTTCCGGCGCGGCACCGCCTCCGACAGGGAAGAAGTGGTGTTCGCCCGGATCGCCGCCATCGGCGTCGGCGTCGTCGCGATCATCCTGGCGATCTTCGCCCAGCGGCTGAACGTGGCGTTCCTGGTGGCCCTGGCGTTCGCGGTCGCGGCGTCGGCGAACTTCCCCACCTTGCTGCTCAGCCTGTTCTGGAAACGCTTCAACACCGCCGGAGCAGTGGCGGGGATCTACGGCGGACTCGCGTCCGCCATCGGACTGGTGGTCTTCTCGCCGGTCTTCTCCAGCACTCCCAACTCGCTGCTCGGCGAGGGTGTCGACATCGCCTGGTTCCCGATGTCGAACCCCGGCTTGGTGTCAATCCCGCTCGGACTCGTCTGTGCCGTGGTCGGTACGTTGATGAGCTCCGAAACCCGACCGGACCGGTTCGCCACTCTCCAAGTACGGGCCCTCACCGGTGCCGGCTCGGAGCGGGCCGTTCGGCACTGAGCCGCTTCCGCGGGGAGGGTCTAACCCTCGGCCCTCCCCGCACTCCCATGCCCGGACCGCGCCCCGGCGCCCGTCAGGAGACGTGTGCGCCACGTTACAGTTGGCGGGTGATCGCCCGATCCCCGCAGCAGTTCCGGCGCCGAGGCGCCGGGGCCGCGACCCTCGCCGCCCTGCGGCTCAGTCGCCAGGTCAGCGAGGCCCTCGCCGACGGCCTCGGCGGCAAACGCTGCCCAGAGGCCGTCCGGCGGCTCGGCCGCCTCGTCGGCGCCGACGCCGTCGCCCTCGCCGACTGCGACCGCGTCATCGCAAGCTGGGGCCGGCTCGACAACACCAAGACCGCCCAGATCCTCGCCGAAACCCTCGACGAACTCGAACCGGTCACCGACCCGCCCCTCCGCGCCGCCCCCCTCATCGTCTCCGGCGACCTCGCCGGCTGCCTCATCCTCTCCGGCGACATCGGCCACGCCGAGCTCACCGAGACCGCCCACCTGGTCTCCGCCGCCCTCGACCACGCCGAACTCGACCGCTCCCGCGAACGGATCGCCGCCGCCGACCTGCGCACCCTCCGCGCCCAGATCTCGCCCCACTTCATGCACAACGCGCTGGCCGCCATCAGCGCCCACACCCGCACCGACCCCGAACGCGCCCGCGAACTGCTCTCGGACTTCTCCGACTACCTGCGCTACTCCTTCGCCGCCACCGGCGACTACGCCACCGTCGCCGACGAGCTCCAAGCCGTGCAGACCTACCTCGAACTCCAGCGCGCCCGCTTCGACGACCGCCTCGACATCACCGTGCAGATAGCCCCGGAAGTCCTGCCCGTGCCCATCCCGTTCCTGGTCGTCCAGCCCATCGTCGAGAACGCCGTCCGCCACGGCTTCGAATCCAAGCGCGGAGTCGGCCACATAGCGGTCCGCGGCTTCTCCGAAGGACCGCTGTGCATCATAGAAGTGGAAGACGACGGCGCCGGCATGGAACCCGACCAGGCCAAAGCCGTCCTCATCGGCAGCCACGAAGGTACCGACGGGATCGGCCTGGCCAACGTCGACCGCCGCCTCCGCGCCGTCTACGGACCCGAATACGGCCTCTGGCTCGACACCGCCCCCGGCGAGGGCACCAAGGCCACCATCCGCATACCCCGCTACGCCCGAGGAGTCCACGCCCTATGAAGCGCCTCCGCGTCCTCGTCGTCGAAGACGAACCGTCCACCCGCACCGAGCTCGCCGGCAGGCTCGCCGAGCTGCCCGCGGTCGACGACGTCGTATGCGCCGAGGGCGGCGACGAAGCCGTCCGGCTCCTCGGCGGGGGCACCTTCGACGCCGCGTTCCTCGACATCGCCATGCCGGGGCTCGACGGCATGGACGTCGCCCGCATCCTCGCCCGCCTGTCCCGCCCGCCCGCACTGGTCTTCGTGACCGCCTACGAAAGCCACGCCGTCGAAGCGTTCGGACTGGGAGCGGTCGACTACCTGCTCAAGCCCTTCCGGCCCGAGCGGCTCGCCGAAGCGGTCGCCCGCATCGACAACCAGCGGCGCGGCGGCCCCGCACCCTCCGGCGAGGCCGCCGACGACCTGGCCGTCGTCCAAGTCGAACTCGCCGGACGCACGGTCTTCATCCGCCGCGACGACATCGCCTTCGTCGAAGCCCACGGCGACTACGTCCGCCTCCACATCGGCGAGGACTCCCACCTGCTGCGGCAGTCCCTGTCCTACCTCGAACAGGTCTGGGAAAGCGCCGGATTCGTCCGCGCCCACCGCTCCTACCTGGTGAACCTCGCCTCCGTCGCCGAACTGCGCGTCACCTCCACCGCCGGCCTGGTCGCCGTCACCGAATCCGGAGAGGTCCCGGTCAGCCGCCGCCACTCCAGGCTGCTGCGCGAGCGCCTGCTCGAAGCGGCCCGGACCCAGGACCGGAGCCGCCCGTGAAGCCAGCCCCCGACCGGAACCCACGCCGATGAACCAGCGAGTGCGCATCACCAGCCCCCAGACCCGCCTGGCACTGCGCCGCAAGACCGACGCGATGCGGCGGGTCAACCACAAGGCCGGCCGCCCCCCGATCGCCTCCACCGCGATCGACATGGCCGGCGCCGAACGCGCCCTGCGCCGCCAGCGCCGCCTCGCCCTCCGCACCGCGCTCCTCCTCGGCGCCGTCCTCGGCGCCCTCCTGCTCGCCTCGGCCCTCGTCTCCGGCCTCCTCGGCTGGGCGGTGCTCTTCTTCGCCCCCTACCCGCTGCTGCTGGCGCTGGCGGCCGGCCACGTCCGCCGCGCCGAACAGATCGAGGCGGACTCCTGATGCTGGGCCTCGCCGCGATCGGCCTGGTGGTCCTCAGCAGCGTCGTCATCGGCGTCTGGGGCGTGCGCGCCGCGCGATCGACCCCGGACTTCCTGGTGGCCTCCCGGCGGATCGTCCCCGGCTGGAACGCGATGGCCATCGCCGGCGAGTACGTCTCGGCCGCTTCGGTCCTCGGACTGGCCGGGCTCCTGGTCAAGAACGGCGTGGGCGCGATGTGGTACGCCGTCGGCTTCACCGCCGGCTACGTCCTGGTCGCGGCCCTGGTCGCCGGCCCGATGCGCCGCAGCGGCGCCTACACCGTCCCCGATTTCGCCGAGTACCGGCTCGGGTCCCTGCGCATCAGGCGCATGTGCGGCCTGGTGGTACTGGTGATCATGCTGCTGTACCTGGTCCCGCAGTTCAAGGCCGCCGGAGCCGTCCTCGAACTGACCAGCGGCATCCCCTACTGGGTCGGCGTGGTCGGCTCGGGCCTGGTCGTCTCCTCGGCGATCACGGTGGGCGGCATGCGGTCGGCCACCTACGTGCAGGCGTTCCACTACCTGCTCAAACTCGCCTTCGTCGCCGTGCCGGCCCTGTTCCTGGTATTCCTGGCCGGGCCCGAGCGCCGCGGGGCCGCGGTCGACCCGATCGGGGTGGACCCGAACTGGACCCGGCCGCTGCTCGACATCGACAACTCCGGGCACCCGGTGCTGACCACGCTGTCGGTCCTGGTCGCGACCACCCTCGGGGCGATGGGGCTCCCGCACGTGGTGATGCGCTTCCACACCGTCGCCGGGGCCCGGTCGGCCCGCCGAGTCGCGGTGAGCGTGATCGTCCTGCTCGGCCTCTTCTACCTGTTCCCGATCGTCTACGGCCTCCTCGGCCAAGTCGTGGCCCCCAATCCCGACGAGAGCGACGTGGTCACGCTCCTGGTCCCGGGCAAGATCGCCCCCGGCACGATCGGCACGGTGCTCACCGCGCTGGTGGCGGCCGGCGCCTTCGCGGCCTTCCTGTCGACCTCCTCGGGCCTGCTGCTGGCGCTGGCGGGCGGCCTCTCGCACGACCTGTTCGGCGGCTCGCTGTCCCGCCTGCGGCTCGGCGTCGTCCTCGGCACCGGCCTGGCGGTCGCGCTGGCCCTCCCGGCGGCGGACGTCGACATCAACGTCCTGGTCGGATGGGCGTTCGCGGTGGCGGCCTCGACGTTCTGCCCGTTGCTGGCCCTCGGCATCTGGTGGCGGGGACTGACCGCGACCGGCGCGACCGTGGGCCTGCTCATCGGCGCCGGCGCCTCGACCGGTTCGGCCCTGACCTCGGTATTCCTCGACCTGGAGAGCGGAGTGGTGTCGATCCTGCTGTCACAGCCGGCCATCTGGACCGTCCCGCTGGCGTTCGCCGCGATGGCCCTGGCCTCGCGCCCCGGGTCGGTCTCCGAATGGGCCGACGAATCGGTCCTGCGCCTCCACCTGCCGGTCCGGTCGGGCTCCGCGACGCCCGATAAATCATTCGACTCCGTGGGCGGAACCGGCTAGCCTCTCGGCCATGGGATCGCTAGAGATCTGCGGGACCTTCGCGCCCGCCGTCCACTACATCCGGATGCGGGCAGCGGCCTAGGCCCTGCCGACGCAATGGTCTGAGTTCCGAGGAACCTCCTCCGAGCCGTGCCGCCCTGCGAGCGGCGCCTCCTCTCCCTGGCAGCGCCTAGGCGAATCACGTGTCCTGATTCGACTACTCCGCCAGGAGGGCACCCATGTCCCGCAGACGATCCATGCCCCATGCCCAGGACACCCGCCGCGGATCAGACCGCAGGCGGCTGTCGCAGAACTTCCTCGTGGACCCGGCCCTGGCCCGCAGGATCGTGCGGTCCTCGGGCGTCGGCGCCGACGACCTGGTGGTCGAGGTCGGCCCCGGCGACGGCATCCTTACCCGGCACCTGGCCGCCGTCTCCCGCCGGGTCCTGGCCTACGAACTGGATGCGCGGCGGGCCGACCGCCTCGGCCGTCGCTACGACGGCGACGACCGGGTCCGCTGCTTTCATGCCGACTTCCGGTCCGTCCGGGCCCCGCGCGAGCCGTTCGACGTGGTGGCGAACGTGCCATACGGGATCACCACCGACATCGTGCGCTGGTGTCTGTCCGCCGACAAGCTCCGCTCGGCGACGCTGGTCACGCAGCTCGAGTTCGCCCGC
The DNA here is from genome assembly GCF_002798405.1 of Glycomyces xiaoerkulensis. Lineage (GTDB taxonomy): Bacteria > Actinomycetota > Actinomycetes > Mycobacteriales > Micromonosporaceae > Glycomyces > Glycomyces xiaoerkulensis. The sequence goes on from NZ_PGGV01000012.1 coordinate 41,567, forward strand.
AAGCATTCCGGCGACTTCGGCCGCTGGTCCAAGCTCGCGGTCGCCCACTGGCCCCAGTGGGCGTTCGATCTCGGCGAGCGCGTCGACCGCCGCAAGTTCCGGCCGGTGCCTCGGGTCGATTCGGCGGTCCTGCACCTGCGGCGGCGGGCCGAGCCGCTGGTCCCGGCCCGGGCGATGGGGGAGTACCGCCGCCTGGTGGAGCTCGGCTTCTCGGGTGTCGGCGGGTCCCTGGCCGCTTCGCTCCGACGCGGGCTCGGTGACCGGGCGGCCGACCGTGCCTGCGCCGCGGCGGGAATCAGCCGCGGCCGGCCGGTCGGCCTGGTGCCGCCGGAGGCGTGGCTGCGGCTCTTCGCCGCCCTGCCGGCGCGCCGGTGATCAGGACCCGAGCATCTCCTGCGCCCGGTCGATCAGGTCACGCATGTCCTCCTGCCAGGCGTACGCCTCCTCCTCGAATTCGAGGAAGTGCGGTCCGTAGACGGACTTCCAGGCCCGGTGGTGCTCCTGGTCGATGCCGGTCCGGTCGACGCAGTCCCACATGTCGCCGGCGAGCCCGATCTCCCATTCCCTCCGCTCCTCGGCTCCCGAGGGGACGTCGGAGGGGGGCTCGGGGAGACCGTCGCTCAACTCCTCGACCGGATCGCTTCCATAGGCGCTGTCCACGAACTGCCAGACTTCGAGGCTGCCGCGGCGGTTGAACTCCCACCGGCCCCAGCCGGCTTCTTCGAGGCAGTCCAGGTACTCGCGGTCGCCGCTCCGCTCTTCGACCACCCGCTCGTCGAGCTCCCCGGTGGCGACCGCCTCCGAGCCCGGAGCCTGCGGGATCGTGGTCCAGGTGCCGGCGTCGTCGCCGAAATCGGGGGCGGGTTCGAATTCGGGTTCGATTCCGAGCTCCTCGGCGACCTCGCCCATGCAGCCGCCGGGTTCGACGGTCCCGATCAGGACCGAGTCGCTCTCGACGTCGAACTCTCCGATCAGGTAGCCGTTGTCGGCGACCGCTCGATCGCGCCCGTAGTAGGCGACGTACCAGTCGAAACGCTCCTGGTCCGAGAGTGCCTCGAACTCGGAGTTGTCGACGGTCGCGAAGCTCTCGAGGCCTTCGGGCAGGGAGAGCTCCTCGAATTCGAGGTGCTCCTCCGAGCCGTACATGTCCATCGTGGAGGTCCAGACGCCGAAGCCCCACTCGGCGTGCTCCTCGCGGTCGAGGGTCAGCCACGGTACCGACCCGGCGTCGGGGATCGGGTCCTCCAGCGTTCCGAAGCCCCACATCACGCTCTGGTACCCGTCGTGGACGGTGTGGCCCTGCCGCTCCACGCAGTCGAGTATGAGCCGTTCCTGGGCCTCGGCGATCTGGGCGGTCAGCTCACTCTGCTCGGTGAGCATGGCCGCCACCGATTCCAGGTCCTCGTCGCTGATGGCCGCTTCGTCCTCGGACTGGAAGAACTGGCAGCCCGCGGCCAGCCCCGTCAGTGCCGCCAGGGCGGCGATTCCGGCCTTCCTCATCATCGGTCGTCTCCGTTCTGTGGTGGTGTGCGCACAAGGGACGACCCGAGCCGTCAGGGTTGTTGCAACCCCCTTGGTATCGCTTCCATAACGACGCTCGTCAATATCAGACGCCTGCGGCGGCGACCGGGGCCCGCTCGGTCCCTGCCTCGCGCGGCTCGGCCCAGTGGTGGGCGCCGAGCAACCGCAGCCCGTTGAGGCCCACGATCACCGTGGACAGTTCGTGCCCTGCCACGCCGAGTACCAGCGGCAGGTGGCCAACCAGGTCCCAGGTAGCCAGCACCGCGATGACGGCGGCGGCGAACCACAGGTTCGCCCGCGCCACGCGCTTCGCCTTGCGGGCCAGGTCCACCACGGCCGGCAGTGCGGTGAGTCGCTGCCCGACCAGCACCACGTCCGAGGACTGGAGCGCCAGATCCGAACCGGTACCGCCCATCGCGGCGCCGACGTGCGAGGCGGCCAGCGCCGGCGCGTCGTTGACTCCGTCGCCGCAGTACACCGTCGTCGTGCCGCCCAACCGGTCGGCCTTGTCGCCCGGCAGCAGTCCGGCCTCCACATGCTCGATGCCGACCTGGTCGGCCACGCGCCGGGCCGCGGCCGCGTTGTCGCCGGTCAGCAGCAGGTGCCCGCCGGGCAGCCGCTCGCCGAGCGCGGCGACCGCCCCGGCCGCCTCGGGCCGGATCTGGTCGGTCAGGCCCACGACGCCGACCGGGCGGTGGCCGGCTATTGCGACCACGACCGTCAGTCCGTCCGCTTCGAGATCGGCAGCGGCCCGCCGCGCCTCGGTGGCTTCCTCGGCGTCCTCGAGCAGGATCGGGTGTCCCACGCATACCTCGGTGCCGTCGACGACCGCGCGCACGCCGCGCCCGGGCATCGCCTGGAACCGTTCGGCGCCGCCGGTCGGGCCGATGGCCGACAGGACCCGGCCGAGCGGGTGCTCGCTGCGCGCTTCGGCCGCCGCGACCAGCCGCCGCAGGCGCCGCTCGTCGCCGTCGAGCGCGATGATCCGTTCGACCTCCGGCCGCCCGGTGGTGAGCGTGCCGGTCTTGTCGAAGGCGGCCCGGTCGACCTCGGTCAGCCGTTCGACCATCAACGCGCTCTTGACCAGGACTCCGCGGCGGCCCGCCAGTGCGACCGCCGCCAGCAGCGGCGGCATGGTCGCCAGCACGATCGCGCACGGGCTCGCCACGATCATGAAGGTCATCGCCCGCAGCAGCGTCGGCTCGAACGGCGCCCCGAAGGCGAGCGGGAAGCCGACCAGCGCCAGGGTGATGGCCACGACCGCCAGCGAGTAGGGCTGCTCGACCTTCTCGATCGTCAACTGGGTCTTCGACTTCGCCTCGGAGGCCTCCTCGACCTGCCGCGCCACCCGGGCCAGCACCGACTCCGAAGGGTCCCGGTCGACCCGGACGGTCAGTGCCCCGGTGCCGTTGACGGTCCCGGCCAGCACCGCCGACCCGCTGGCCTTGCGGCGCGGCAGCGCCTCGCCGGTCAGGGTCGACTCGTCGACCTCCGACTCGCCGGAGGTGACCTCGCCGTCGGCCGGGACCCGGCCACCCGGACGGACCAGGACCGCGTCGCCGGGGGAGAGGACGGCCGCGTCGACCTCCTCGGCCTCGGCGCCGCGGAGGCGCACCGCCCGCTCCGGAGCCAGCTTGAGGAGCGAACGCACCGAGTCGGCGGTCCGCTCGGTCAGCACCGCCTCCAACGCGCCCGAGGTCGCGAAGATGACGATCAGCAGCGCCCCGTCGAACCACTGGCCGATCGCCGCCGCGGCGACCGCGGCGATCACCATCAGCAGATCGACCTCGAAGCGGGGCCGCGCCAGGGCGCGGAGTCCGTCCCAGGCCGGGCCCCAGCCGCCGGTGGCGTAGCAGGCCAGATATGCCCCGATCCAGATCCACGCGGGGGCGTCGGCCAACTGCGCGATGCCGCCGACTGCGAAGCAGGCGAGCGCCGCACTCGCCCACCGGACGTCGGGCACTCGGAAGAGTCGCTCGAATTTGCGCATAGAAGTATCTTCGCAGATACGAATATAGACAGGCAAGTACGCTGGTGACCATGCATGACCGGATCGAAGACTTCAACATGCCGGACGACGAGCAGGTCCGGATCGCCGCCGACGCGCTGCGCATGCTCGCCGATCCCACCCGGCTCCGGCTCATGTGGGCGCTGCTCCAGGGAGAGGAGAACGTCGCCTGCCTCGCGGACCTGGTCGGCGCCCGCCCCACCGCCGTCAGCCAGCACCTGGCGAAGCTGCGGCTGGCCGGGCTCGTCGACTCCCGCCGCGAAGGCACCTACATCTACTACCGCGCTGCCGACCACCACGTCCTGCCGCTGATCGAGCAGGCGCTCTCGCACGCCGTCCACGCCACCGGCCGCCCGCTCGGCAATGAACGGGAAGAGTCCGCAGCCGGCGGATGACGGGTGCGTCGTTCGTTCAGGCAGTGGGTGCTCGGACGTGCCTGCTCCATTGGCGCTGGAAACCACCCTTGCAGCCCCGCACCGGAACCACTGTTGCGGGTCAGCCCCGCAGCCCGGAGAGCGCGGCCTGAGCCTGCCGGTGGAGTGGGGCCACAAGTTCTGGGAACTCGCCTGCCTCGGCGCGCAGGAGCAGTCTGGCGATAACGGTGAGCTGTGCTATTCGGCCGTCTCGTGAGTCAAGTTCTTCGGCGAACTCGGCGCGGACCTCGTTGGCGGCCGAGGTGTTGAGCAGGCTGAAGGACAGCAGCGTCGCGGGATCGTAGCCGAGTGGGGCCATGCCCCAGTGCTCCCAGTCGAGCAGCACGACCTCCGGAGCGGTGATGTTGCTCCAGTGAAGGTCGCCATGGGCGCACCTCCAGTCCCGCACCGTCGGATCGATCAGGTCGCCCCAGAAGACCCGGATGCGGCGGGTGATCTCGGCTTGTGTGACGCGCCGGCGCTCGGTCTCGGCAGGTGCGAGATTCCGCAGGTTCTGACGGAGGTCGCCCCACCATCGCGAGGGAACCTCCAGAGGTACGGGCGCGAACTCGTCGTCGGAGGCCGGGGACTGGCGGACAAAGGTCGTCAGTTCGGCGCGTTGGCTCCTGCCCCAGGTCTGGTCGTCCCAATCATCGAATTTGAGGACATGCGGCTTGGCGACTGCCGTGATCTGCTCGGCGTCCGTGTTCCCCGTCCAGGTCTCACCTCCGGCTGTAACGAAGGATTCGGTGTGAACTCGCAGCCAGCAGACACCGCGGCCGGGATGTTCAGCGCGGGCGCTGACCGAACGCAGGAACCAGCCGAAGCGCGGTTCCCCGACGACGGTCACCCCGAACGTCTCGGCCGCTTTGCCGAGGTTGCCGATCATGAACGCCTTGAACCGCTCATCGGCGGCATTGGTTGCCCCGCTCATGCCGGTCCCGTTTCGCCGATGAGATGCCGCAGGTAGAAGTCCGGATCGCTCATGTACCTGCGCCAGTGCGCGGTCAATTCCAGGTCTTCCCACGCGACACGCTCCATACCGTGCTCGCCGACTTCGATGATCTCGGCGCCCGGTGTGGAGGCGAGGATCGGCGAGTGGGTCGCGCAGATGACCTGAGCGCCGATCTCGCCGAGTCGGTGCATGAGCGCGATCAGGCGCAGGCAGGAGGTGAAGGAGAGCGCGGCTTCGGGCTCGTCCATGAGGTAGAGCCCGGGTTCGGCGAACATGGTTTCCAGGACGGTCAGGAAGCCTTCGCCGTGACTCATTTCGCCGAGGTTCTCGTCCCAATAGCCGCTCATGCCGCTGACGAAGTTCAGCAGTCCGAAGGCCGTCTCGGCGCGGAGGAAGAAGCCACGCTTCTTCGAGCGCGGGCCGGTCTGCATCCGTGAGCCGGCCCGGGTGTACTCCAGGCCGATGGCTTCGCCGAGCGGGGTCTTCTCCCGGTCGTTGCCGTACTTCCGGCCCGCTCGCCCGCCGTGTGCGTCCAGTCCGAAGCCTTCGGCGATCGCCTCGATGATGGTCGACTTGCCTGAGCCGTTCTCACCGACGAGGAACGTCACGGGCTTGGTGAAGTTCAGACCCTCGCTCGTGAGCGTTCGGACAGGTGCGAGGGTGAAGGGCCACGAGGCGGCAGCCCCTGCCTCCGTGGCTTGGACCGTGGCCCGTTCCACCAGCAACTCGCTCATCTCCTCTAATACGATGGCGCACATGCTCCCACCGGTCGGCAGTTGTTCGTCGGTCGGCACGCCGGGGAGCAGGACGGACCGCAATCCGGGTTGCACATGTTCGGGACACAGGGCATGGTGACCGGCCCGGTGTCGGCGTGAGCCGACATGCCTCGTTCGGAGAAGTGCTCTCTGCGTTCGGTGCGCGTCTGCTTTCAGGACGCCCCGTCCGACCTCACGCAGCCGGTCATAGCCGATGTCGGTGACCCTGAGTGCTTGCAGTTCCAACCGGTCGGCCTCGACGCGCTGGTCTTCCTTCATCTGCACGAGGCCGGCACGGATCGGGATCTGTCGGGGAGTGAGAACCTTTGGGCAGTGCGGACCGTGTTGAGGCCGCCGTCCTCGCCGGGGCGCGCTGTGATCGGAATCGCCCACCGGCTCGACACCGCCCACGACGCCGACCGCATCGCCGTCATCGACGGCGGCCGGGTCGCCGAGCTGGGCCGCCACCACCGACTGCTCGAACGCGACGGTGCCTACGCCCGCCTCCGGCGAAGCCGACGCGGCACCGCGGCCGCTTAATCGATTGCCGGTCGGCAGAGACCCGCTCTACGGTCGCCGGGTGAGGTTCCTCCGCGCTCCCGAACTGCCGCTCCAGGACCCCGTCTCCCCCGATGGCGCCCCGGGCACTGCCACGTCCCCTCCGCCCACCCGGCCGTGGCGCTTCCTGCTCTGGCTGGCCACCCGCCGCAAGGGGCTGGCGGTCGCCGCGCTCCTCGCCTCCGGCGTCGCACTCGGCGGCCTCCCGGCCCTGCCCTACTTCCTCACCGGCGCGGTCGACCACGGTCTGCGCGGGGGCGACTGGGGCGCCCTCACCGCCTGGTCGCTCGGCCTGGTCGGCGGCGGTTTCGTTTCCGCCGCCGCCATCGTCTGGTCCCACCGCCTGACCGTCTGGTGGCGCACTGACGCCGCCTACCGCACCCTCCAGCTCTCCACCCGCAAGGTCGGACGCCTCGGCGACGAACTGCGGCGCAAGGTCACCACCGGCGAAGTCGTCAGCATCGGCGCCACCGACCTCCGCCGCATCGCCGACGCGGTCGACTCCCTGTCACCGCTGTTCGGCTGCGCCACCGGCATCGTCGTGGTCGGGATCCTGCTGTTCAACACCTCGATCGCCTTGGGGCTGACCATCTTCGCCGGCGTCTTCGCCGTCGGCCTCATCACCGGACCGGTGCTCGCCCGCCTCCAGGCCCGCCAGCAGACCTACCGCGACCGCATCGGCGACATCACCGACCGGGCCTCCGACATCGTCGCCGGCCTCCGCGTCCTGCGCGGCATCGGCGGCGAGCACCGCTTCAGCGCCTCCTACCGCCGCGACTCCGAGGAGCTGCGGAAGGCCGGGTACAAGGTCGCCGGCCCGATGGCCTGGCTCAACGCCCTCGGCGAAGGCACCCCGGCGATCCTGCTCGGCGTCGTCGTCTGGATCTCCGGACGCCTGGTCGCCGACGGCTCGATCACCCCCGGACAGATGGTCGCCGCCTTCGGCTACACCAGCGCGCTCCTGCTACCGGTCCACTGGCTCATCGGCACCACCTACCGCCTGATCGAGGGCCGGGTGGCCAGCGGGAGGATCTGCGACCTGCTCAACGTCCCCGAGCGCGCCGCCGCCGAGCGGCCACTGCCCGGGCCGCCGATCGGATCCGACCTCCACGACCCCGAATCCGGGCTCACCGTCGAGGCCCGCACGCTGACCGCCGTCGCCTCGGCCGACTCCGGCCAGGCTGCCGGCGCCTTCGACCGGCTGGGCGCCTACGCCGACGGTGAGGCCACCTTCGGCGCGGTACCGGTCCACGCCATGGACCGCGCCGAGCTCCGGCGCCGCGTGCTCGTGGCCGAGCACGACGCCTACCTGTTCTCCGGCACCCTGGCGGGCATCATCGCCGCGCGCGAGGGCCGTGACCGGGTCGCCGAGGCGGTCGAGACCGCCTCCGCCGCCGACGTCGTCGAGGCCCTGCCCGAGGGCCTCGACACCGAGGTCGGGAACCAGGTCCGCACCCTCTCGGGCGGCCAGCGCCAGCGGCTGCGCCTGGCCCGGGCGCTGGCGGCCGACCCCGAGGTCCTCCTGCTCCACGAGCCGACCTCCGCGGTCGATTCCCACACCGAGTCCCGCATCGTCGACCGGGTCGCCGCCGCCCGCTCGGGCAAGGCCACCGCCGTCGCCACCACCTCGCCGCTGTGGCTCGGCCGCGCCGACACCGTCGCCTTCATGCGCGAAGGGAAGGTCGTCGCAGTCGGCACCCACCGCGAACTGTCCGAACAGCACCCCGACTACCGCGCCCTCGTCACCCGGGAGGACCAGTGACCGCCGAGACCCGCCCGACCGGCCTGCTGCCGGTCGCCGAACGCGCCCAGGTGCGGCGCGCCTTCGCGGCGCTCCTGCTGTCGGAGAAGCGCCGCGCCGCCTGCGCGCTCGGCCTCCACCTGGTCGCCGCCGCGGCCGGCGCGGTCGCACCGCTGCTGCTGGGCGAGATCATCGACACCCTCGCCTCCGGAGGCACGGCCGAGGGCGTCGACCGGCTCGCCGTCGGCATCGCCGCCGCCGTCGCGGCCGTCATCGTCTTCACCTGGGCCGGAACGTTCGTCTCGCACCGGCTCGGGGAGCTGCTGTCGGCGAAGATGCGCGAGCAGTTCGTCGACCGGTCCCTCCGGCTGCCCATGCCCGTGGTCGAGCGGGCCGGTGCCGGCGACCTCATGACCCGCTCCTCGGCCGACGTGCCCGAGGCCGGCACCCTCTTCCGCGAGGGCGTACCGGAGGTCTCGGTCTCGCTGCTGAACGTCCTGGTCCTCTTCGGCGCCATGCTGTGGGTCAGCCCGCTGCTGGGACTGTGCATGCTCGTGGCCGTCCCCCCGATCACCATCGGCACCCGCTGGTACCTGCGCCGCGCCCGCCACGGCTACCTGCGCGAACGCGAAGCCGAATCGAACGTCGGCGACACCATCGGCGCCTCCGCCGACGGCGCCCGCACCACCGAGGCCTACCGGCTCGAAGACCAGCGCCGCCGCGCCGGCGACCACACCGTTGCCGAACACTGGAGCGCCACCCGCTACACCCTGTTCCTGCGCAGCGTCTTCTTCCCGTTCCTCGACGCCACCTACGCCCTGCCGACCGCCGCCGTCCTGCTCATCGGCGGCGCCCTCTACTTCGACGGCACGGTCAGCCTCGGCATGGTCGCCAGTTGCGCCGTCCTCACCCGGCAGATCATGTTCCCGCTCGACCACATCCTGATGTGGGTCGAACGCGTCCAGCGCGGCTTCGCCGCCCTCGCCCGCGTCGAAGGCGTCGCCGAGGCCGAGGACACCGAGGCGCACGCCACCGCCGACCGACCGGAGGGCGGCGACGTCGCCCTCCGCGACGTCCGCTTCGCCTACCCCGCCGGCGGCGACGTCCTCCACGGCGTCGACCTCGAAGTGCCCGCCGGGCAGCGCCTGGCGGTCGTCGGCCCCTCCGGCGCCGGCAAATCGACCCTCGCCCGCCTCGTCTCCGGCTCCGACGTCCCCCGCGCCGGGACGGTCGCCATCGGCGGCGTCGAGGTCGCCGCGCTCCCGCTCGACGAGCGCCGCCGCCGCGTCACCCTGGTGACCCAGGAGCACCACGTCTTCGCCGCGAGCCTGCGCGACAACCTGATCCTCGCCAAGGCCGAGGCCGGCGACGCCGAACTCGAGTCCGCCCTCGCGGCCGTGGGCGCCGACTGGGCCCAGGACCTGCCCTGCGGGCTGGACACCGAGCTCGGCGGCACCGCGAAGGAACTCGACGCCGCCTCCGCTCAGCAGATCGCGCTGGCGCGCATCATCCTGGCCGATCCGGACGTGGTCGTCCTCGACGAGGCCACCGCCATGCTCGACCCCCGCGCCGCCCGCGACACCGAGCGCGCCCTGGGCGCGGTCCTGGCCGGCCGCACCGTCATCGCGATCGCCCACCGGCTCCACACCGCCCATGACGCCGACCGCATCGCGGTGGTCGAGGACGGACTGGTCGCCGAGCTCGGCGACCACCACGAACTGCTCGAACGCGACGGCCACTACGCGGACCTGTGGCGGGCCTGGCACGGGGAGTTGGCCGCATGAGCGGACACGAAATCGGGCCCCGGGGCTATGCCCCGGGGCCCGCACTGGCTCGAGAACACCACCACAAGTCGGAACACCCACCGACTCGTTCTTAGCAAGGAAACAGAAAGGAAACCAGGAAACCCGTTCCGAACCAGTATCGAGAGAGTATCACGTCACAACCGCCGTGGCTAGAGCGGCTGTGCCCAGCGCACTGGCGGCCCGGTCAAGCGATTTTCGAGGTCGGGGCGCCCCGCGCACCCGGGAATGCACCGCCGTTCCGGCGGCCGGAGCGCTGGTCGCGCGCGCTTTCGGCACCGCCGGGCCCGGCCCGGCACCGAACCGCCCCGGGCCGGGCCCACACCCCGCAGGGCGGCCGACCGCCCCCGCCCCGCGCGTCCTAGACTCGATAGGTCTTCCCGCAGCTCGAAACCGTTAGGAAACACCTGTCGTGAGTACGATTTCACGCGAGGAAGTCGCGCATATGGCGCGGCTGGCCCGCCTCGAAGTCACCGATGACGAGCTCGACGCCTTCGCCGGCCAGCTCGACGTCATCCTCGAATCGATGCAGACCCTCGGCGAGGTCGACACCGACGGCGTCGAGCCGACCTCCCACGCGGTGCCGCTGGTGAACGTGTTCCGGGAAGACCAGCCCCAGCCCTCGCTGCCGCGCGACGCCGCCCTCGCCGGCGGCCCCGACACCGCCGAGGGCCGCTTCCGCGTCCCCCGCATCCTGGACGACGAGGAGTAGGGCCGTGGACGACCGCATCATCGACCGGACCGCCGCCGGCCTCGCCGCCGACATCCGCGAAGGCAGGGCCACCTCCCGCTCGGTCACCGAGGCATTCCTCGACCGCATCGACGCCGTCGACGGCGAGGTCGGGGCCTTCCTGCACGTCGACCGCGACGGCGCGCTCGCGACCGCCTCCGAGGTCGACGCCGCGCTGGCCGCCGGCGAGGAGCTCGGCCCGCTCGCGGGCGTGCCCGTCGCCGTCAAGGACATCGTGGTCACCGGCGGCATGCCCACGACCGCCGCCTCCAAGATCCTCGAAGGCTGGATTCCGCCTTACGACGCCACCGTCGTCGAGCGCCTCCAGGCCGCCGGGACACCGATCCTCGGCAAGACCAACCTGGACGAGTTCGCCATGGGTTCCTCGACCGAGTACTCGGCCTACCGGCGGACGGCCAACCCGTGGGACACCGCCCGCATCCCCGGAGGCTCCGGCGGCGGCTCGGCCGCGGCCGTGGCCGCCAAGATGGCGCCGCTGGCCATCGGCACCGACACCGGCGGCTCGATCCGCCAACCCGGCGCGGTCACCGGCACCCTGGGCGCCAAGCCCACCTACGGCTCCAACTCGCGCTACGGCCTCATCGCCTTCTCGTCCTCACTCGACACACCGGGGCCGGTGGCCCGCAACGCCCTCGACGCTGCGCTGCTCCACGAGGTCATCTCCGGGCACGACCCGCGCGATTCGACCTCCATCGACGCGCCCGTCCCGCCGGTGGCCGAGGCCGCCCGCTCCGGGGCGAGCGGCGACCTCTCCGGCCTCCGCCTCGGCGTGGTCGAGCAGTTCGCCGAGGGCGCCGGCGCGGCCGAACCCGGCGTCCTCGACGCCTACCTGGCCGGAGTCGACCAGCTCGTCAAGCTCGGCGCCGAGATCGTCGAGGTCTCCTGCCCGTCGTTCAGCTACGCCCTGCCTACCTACTACCTCATCGCCCCCTCCGAGGCCTCCTCCAATCTGGCGCGCTACGACGGCGTCCGCTACGGCCTGCGTTCCGGCGACGACGGGCGGCGCTCCCTCGAGGAGGTCATGGGCCTCACCCGCGAGGCCGGCTTCGGCCCCGAGGTCAAGCGCCGCATCATCCTGGGCACCTATGCGCTGTCGGCCGGCTACGTCGACCAGTTCTACGGGCGGGCCCAGAAGGTCCGCACCCTCATCAAGCGCGACTTCGAGGCCACCTTCGAGCAGTGCGACGCGCTGATCAGCCCCACCACGCCGTTCACCGCCTTCAAGTACGGCGAGCGCACCGGCGACCCGTACCAGATGTACCTGGCCGACCTGTTCACCATCCCGACCAACCTCTACGGCGGGCCGGGCATCTCGGTCCCGGTCGGCCTCTCCGACGGCATGCCGGTCGGCCTCCAGGTCATGGGCCCGGTCATGGGCGACGACATCACCTACCGCGTCGCGTCGGCCCTGGAGTCCACGCAGGACCCGCTCCTGGCCGACACCGCGCCCGAGATCGAGGGGAAGTAACGCGAGATGACGAAACTCAGCACCTACGAGGCCGCCATGGCCGCCTACGAACCCGTCCTCGGCCTCGAGACCCACATCGAGCTCGACACCGGCACCAAGATGTTCTGCGGCTGCCCGACCGCCTTCGGCGCCGAGCCGAACACGCAGATCTGCCCGGTGTGCCTGGCCCTGCCCGGCGCCCTGCCGGTCGCCAACCGGGCCGCGGTCGAGGCCACCATGAAGATCGGCCTGGCCCTCAACTGCCGCATCGCCGAGTGGACCCGGTTCGCCCGGAAGAACTACTTCTACCCGGACATGCCGAAGAACTTCCAGACCTCCCAGTACGAGGAGCCGCTCTGCGAGGACGGCTACGTCGACGTGGCCGTCGACGGCGACCACTACCGGGTCGAGATCGAACGCGTCCACCTGGAGGAGGACACCGGCAAGACCCTCCACGTCGGAGGCGCCACCGGCCGCATCCACGGCGCCACCGAATCCCTGGTCGACTACAACCGCGCCGGCATCCCCCTGGTCGAGATCGTGACCAAGCCGGTGCCGGGGGCCGGTGACCTCGCCCCCGAGGTCGCCCGCGCCTACGTCACCGAACTGCGCGACATCGTCCGCTCCCTCGGCGTCTCCGACGTCCGGATGGAGCAGGGGTCGCTGCGCTGCGACGTCAACGTCTCGCTCAACCGGGCCGGCGACGCCTGGGGCACCCGCACCGAGACCAAGAACGTCAACTCCCTGCGCAGCGTCGAGCGGGCCGTCCGCCACGAGATCCGCCGCCAGGCCGCGCTGCTGGACTCCGGCGAGAAGATCCATCAGGAGACCCGCCACTTCCACGAGGCCACCGGCGAGACCAGCCCCGGGCGCTCCAAGGAGGAGGCGACCGACTACCGGTACTTCCCCGAGCCCGACCTGGCGGTCATGGAACCCGACCGCGAATGGGTCGAACGGCTCCGCTCGGGCCTGCCCGAGCTGCCGCGCAAGCGCCGCGAGCGGCTCCGCGCCGAATGGGGCCTGGGGGAGCTGGAGATGCAGTCGGTGGTCAACGCCGACGCCGTCGAGATCATCGAGGCCACCGTCGCCGCCGGCGCGAGCCCGACCGCCGCGGTCAAGTGGTGGCTCGGGGAGCTCTCGCGCCGCGCCAACGAGACCGGCGTCGAGCTCGGCGAACTGCGCATCGGACCCGAGCAGGTCGCCGAGCTGCAGGGCATGGTCGACGACGGGCGGCTCAACGACAAGCTCGCCCGCCAGGTCATCGACGGCGTCCTCGCCGACGAAGGCGGACCGGCCGAGGTCGCCGCCTCCCGCGGCCTGGAGGTCGTCTCCGACACCGGCGCGCTCGAGGCCGCCGTCGACGAGGCCATCGCAGCCAACCCCGATGCGGCCGAGAAGATCCGCGGCGGCAAGCACGCCGCCGCCGGGGCCCTCATCGGCGCGGTCATGAAGTCCACCAAGGGCCAGGCCGACGCCGGGGCCGTCCGCGAACTCATCCTGTCCAAACTCGGTTAGCGACCGGTCGGCACGGCGCCGGCCCGAAGCCGGCGCCGTCCGCGCCCCTCAGCCGAACGTGTGAGCCGCGAGGCCGTCGGCCGCGGAACGCTTCGCCGGACCGCCGCACCTTGTTAGGCTGGAGCGCGCCGGGAGACCGAAAGACCAGCGCCGCCGCGCGGCACGGCCGGAGGAGGTGAGAGCAGTGGGCGACGATTCTTCAAGTCCCAGTCGAGATACCGACGAGTCGTTCCCGATTCTCGCTCATTCCGTGCTCCGCGCCCCTTCCATGCCGAAGCGGGCGGCCTGAACCTGCGGCATCGACGCCCGCAACCGAGCCGATCCACCGCTCGCAGGCCCCACTGAGGCCGGGCACGGCTGTTTCCTCGCGCAAGGAGGTGGCTGCGATGCCCCAGACCATCCAACCGATCTCACCGGCCGCCATCGACACCCTCGCGGCGCTCCGCCGAGAACTGGCCGACGTCTCGATCGTCGAACTGTCGGAAGAACTGCCCCGCATGGACCTGGCCGACCAGGCCGTCCGCTTTCGCCTGCTGCCCAAGGACCGCGCGCTGGCCGTGTTCGAGGAGCTCGACCCCGTCCACCAGCAGGAACTGCTCGACGCGCTCAAGACCGAGACCGTCCGCGACCTGCTCGACTCCATGGAGGCCGACGACCGGGCCAAGCTCTTCGACGAGATGCCCGCCATGGTCGCCACCCGCTTCCAGGGCCGGCTCAGCCCCGCCGAGCGCCGGTCGACCGCGCAACTGCTCGGCTACGACTCCGAGTCGGCCGGGCGCATCATGACCCCCGACTACGTGTCGCTGCGGGCCTCGATGATCGCCGCCGACGCCATCGAGCGCATCCGCCACCTGCGCACCCGACCCCGGCACCTCGACGTCCTCCCGGTCACCGACGGGCACCGCAAGCTCCTGGGCACCGTCGCGCTCCCGGACCTGGTCGCCGCCGACCCCGACCGGATCGTCGCCGAGCTGATGGCCGAGGACATCCACTTCGTGCACACCGACACCGACCAGGAGGAGGCCGCCCGGCTCATCCAGGACGCGAACCTGGCCGCCCTGCCCGTGGTCGACCACGAGGACCGCCTGGTCGGGCTCATCACCTTCGACGACGCGATGGAGGTCCTGGAGGCCGAGGACACCGAGGACGCCGCCCGGTCCGGCGGCGCCGAGCCGCTGGAGCGGCCCTACCTGTCGGCGGGGGTGTTCATCCTCGCCCGCAAGCGCGCCCTCTGGCTGCTGCTGCTCGCCGTAGCCGGGATCCTGACCGTCTCGGTGCTGAACTACTACGAGGCCGCGCTGGAGCAGGTCACCGTCCTGGCGGTGTTCATCTCGCTGCTGACCGGCGTCGGCGGCAACTCCGGTTCGCAGGCCTCGGCGGTCGTCATCCGCGCCATGGCCGTCGGCGAGGTCCGCTTCTCGGACACGTTCAAGATCATCTGGCGCGAGGGCCGCGTGGGGCTGATGCTCGGGGCGATGCTGGGGACCGTCGGCGGCCCGGTCGTCGCCGTCGCCTACGGGCCCGACATCGGCCTGATCATCGCGTTGACGCTGCTGTCGATCTGCACCTGGTCGACGTTCGTGGGCGCGTTCCTGCCGCTGATCGCCCGGAAAGCCGGCATCGACCCGGCGGTGATCTCGGCGCCGATGGTCTCCACGCTGTGCGACGCCACCGGCCTGGTGCTCTACTTCTCGATCGCCGCGGCGGTGCTCGGCCCGCTCTCGTGACTCAATCCTCGGCCGGGGTGGTGGCCGCCTCCCCGTTCTGCACCTCTTCGGCCTCGTCCGGGGCGTCGGCCGGGACGACGGTGCGGTCCAGGGTGATGTCGGATTCGCCGATCGTCCCGACCGAGATCGAGTCGTAGGCGGTGAGGTCCTTCGTTTCGGGGTCGAAGTAGAGCACGTCGAGCTCCATCTTCATCGGCGTGTCGGTGTCGAAGGTCCGCAGCCCGGCAGCACCGGTGGAGCCCTCCACCATCAGCGTCGTGCCTTCGCCGAGGTCCTGCACGGCCCGCTTGTGGGTGTGCCCGGACAGCACCAGCGGCACGGAGCCGACCAGCGGCACCGCCATCGGCGGCTCGTGCACCAGCGCCAGGTCGGCGCCGCCGGCGGTCTCGATCGCCTCCCGCAGCCGGTCGCCGGACTGGGTGAGCATCTGCTGGGCGTAGTCGCTGGACGGCTGGCTGCCCTTGTCGGGGGTGAAGCGCGGGTCGGCCACGCCGGCGAAGTCCAGTCCGGCGATCGACCGCACCTCGCCGTCGAGGATGACGACGTTGTCGTATGCGGCCAGCTCCGCGACCGTGGTCGCCGAGTCGTGGTTGCCCTTGACGAACACGTACGGCACCTCGATCTGGGTCACCCCGCGCGAGTAGACCTCGGCCTCCTGCTCCGAGCCCCAGTCGTTCATGTCGCCGGTGTCGGCGACCACGTCGATGTCGAACTGGTCGACCACCGACTCCATGACGTGCCAGGCCGACGGGTTGAGGTGCAGGTCCGAGACGTGCAGGACCCGGATGGCGTCGTCGCCGACCTCGAGTTGCG
The DNA here is from genome assembly GCF_002798405.1 of Glycomyces xiaoerkulensis. Lineage (GTDB taxonomy): Bacteria > Actinomycetota > Actinomycetes > Mycobacteriales > Micromonosporaceae > Glycomyces > Glycomyces xiaoerkulensis. Next base: position 57,573 of record NZ_PGGV01000012.1, read on the forward strand.
GCAGGTCGGTGGCCAGGGCGTAGAACGAGGAGATGTTGGTGACGAACTTCTGCAGGTTCGCCACGTACTCCTCGTAGTCCCGCGCGATGTCCTCGGCGTTGCCGACCACCGACGGCGCGTAAGCGAGCAGGCCCTCGTAGCGCGGCTGCGAGATCGACTCGACCTGGAGGGTCGAGGCGGCGTACCCCATCGTCGCCGCCGTGACCGCCAGCGACGACAGGGCGGTCAGGAGGGTGCGGCGCACGTTGCGGAACACCAGCGCCCCCACCGCCAGTCCGCACAGCGTGACCAGGGCCAGGGCCTGGACCAGGACGCGCACGACGGCGTCGGTCACCTCCGAGGCCAGGTTCTCCGAGGCGGTGGTGACGCCGTCGGGGGTGTTGATGATGACCTGCGCCTGGTCGGGGTCGACCGAGTCGAGCCGCATGCTGAGCCCGACCGGGCCCTCGTGGCTGTCGAACACGACCTTGCCGAGCGGCGGGATGGTCACGACCGTCTCGCCGTACACGTCGGGCTGGACGGTCATGGTGGTGTTGAACGGCCCGATGTCGGCCTTGGTGCCGCCGGCGAGCGCCAGCCCCCCGGCCGCCGAGGCGGCGCCGATCAGCAGGATCGCGACGGCGACGGCGAGGCGGCGCGCGAGGCGGGAGCGGCCCGCCCGCGCCGAACCGGCCCGCGTGCGGCGCCAACCGGCGCCGAGGGCGCCGCGGACTCGCCCGGCGCCCGGTGACCGAGTGGGGTCGTCGGCACGGTCGGACATCAGACTCTTCCTTCAACGGCGTAGGCGGTGGCGAAGCGGAGGATGCGGTCGTCGGACTCGTGCGCGGTGCAGCCGCGGCCGGCGACGCAGCGGTCGTCGCGGTTCGAGGTGGTCACCCACAGCATCCCGTCCGGACCCATGGCGATCGATCGTAGCCGACCGAACTGCCCGGCCAGCGCCGGTTGCGGCTCGCCGACCACCCCGCCGCCGGCCTCGAACTCGATCACCCAGAGGCGCTGGCCGCGCAGGCACGCCGTCACCAGGGTCGCCTCGGCGAACACCGCGTCGCCGCAGGAGGCCTCGAACGGCTCCCAGGTCGCGACCGGGTCGCGGTAGTCCTCGGCTCCGCCCAGGCCCTCGTACAACGGCCACCCGTAGTTCGCGCCCGGCTCGATCAGGTTGACCTCGTCGGCCAGGTCGGCGCCGAACTCGGTGGCGTACAGGTCGCCGTCCGGCGTCCAGGCCAGGCCGTGGACGTTGCGGTGGCCCATCGAGTAGACCGGCGACTCGGGGTCGGGGTTGTCCTCGGCCGGCTCGCCTTCGGTGTCGAATCGCAGGATCTTGCCGCCCAGGGACCGGTCGTCCTGGGCGCGCTCGGCGGTGCCGGCGTCGCCGGCGGCGGCCCACAGGAACCCGTCGGGGCCGAACGCGAGCGCGCCGCCGTTGCGGTCGGTTCCGGCGGGGATGCCGGTCAGGACCGGCTCGGGCTCGGACCCGGCCTCCAGGTCGATCGCGACGACCCGGTTGTCCGCCTCGGTCGTGTAGTACGCGTACACCGTCGAGTCCTCGTCGTATTCCGGGGAGACGGCCAGGCCGAGCAGCCCGCCGTCGCCGGCGGGGTCGACGTCCTCGACGACGTAGGCCTCCTCGGGCGAGGCGGTCGAGCCGTCCGGGGACGACTCGATCGCCAGGATGCGACCGGAGTCGCGCTCGCCGACCAGGGCGGTTCCGTCGGGCAGGAAGTCCAGGCCCCAGGGAATCTCGAGGTCCTCGGCCACCACGTCCATGTACGTGGCCGGCTCCTGGGGCCGGCTCGAGGGCGTCGGCAGGTCCGGGGGCTGGCCGCCGGTCGGCTCGGGCGGTTCCCCGAACGAGCACGAGGCGAGGGTCAACGTCGCAGCGGCCGCCAGTGCCGCCGAGGTCGATCGGCGCATGAGACCCAGCGTAGTGCGGCCGGGCCGCGGGCGCGCCCGCCAGTGCCCCGAGGTGGATTAGGCTTTGCCCCGTGAAGGTATGGATCGCTCATGACGAGGGCCGCGACCTGCTCGGGGCCCTCCCGGAGGAAGTCGGGGTCGAGGTCTACGGGGGGCGGGGCGACTACCCGTCCGATCCGGCGACCGTCGAGTTCTGGGTTCCGCCGTTCCTGGCCAAGTCGAAGGTCACCACGCCCCTGAACGACATGACCGGGCTGAAGGCGATCCAGCTCCTCAGCGCGGGCGCCGAGGTCTGGGCTCCGGTCGTGCCGGAGGGGGTCGTCCTCTGCGACGCGCGCGGCGTCCACACCGGGGTGACCGCCGAGTGGGCGGTCGGCGCGATCCTGGCCTCGATGCGCGGCTTCGACCACTTCGCCCGGCAGCAGGAGCGCCACGAGTGGAAGGTCGAATGGACCACCACCGTCTGCGACAAGCGCGTCCTCGTCGTCGGCGCCGGCGACATCGGCGAACGGACCGCCGGGGTGCTGACCGCCCTCGGCGCCGAGGTCACCAAGGTCGCCCGCCGCGCCCGCCCCGGGGTCCACCCGGTCGCCGATCTCGAGGCGCTGCTGCCGGGGGCCGACGTCGTCGTGCTCCTCCTTCCGCTGACCGAGGCCACCCGCGGCATGGTCGACGCGAAGTTCCTGGCCCGGATGAGGGACGGCGCGCTTTTGGTCAACGCCGCCCGCGGCCCGATCGTCGACACCGACGCCCTGGTCGCCGAGGTCGCCTCCGGCCGGCTGCGGTGCGCGGTGGACGTGGTCGACCCCGAGCCGCTCCCGGCCGGCCACCCGCTGTGGGACCTGGAAGGCGCGCTGGTCACCCCGCACGTCGGGGCGTCGGTCGACGGCATGATCGACCGCGCCTATGCCCCGGTGGGCCCCCAGATCCGCCGCTTCGCCGCCGGCGAGCCGCTGGAGAACGTGGTGGCCGACGGCTACTAGTCGGCGGCCGCCGGGCCGCGCCGTGCCCGGATGCGGCCGTACGGGGCGAGACCGATCGGCCCGAGGCGTCCGAAAGTTTCGGAGCGTGTTGCGAGAACTGCCCGCGCCGATCGGGTCACGAACGGGCGATCCCCCGTCATTCCGGGCCGCAGTGGTGGAAGTGTTTCATGATAATTAGGGCAAATGTGGTAAAATAGATCCTATGAATTAGGTCACAATACCGGAACTTTTGCGATCTTTTCGGTACTGCGCGTAAGTGGCAGGTTCTTTGAGGTTGACGGATATCAATGTGATTACTGTGATGCTGGCGTGATCGAAACTTATTCGCTAGCATTCCGTCTGCGTCCAAAACGATCAGCATCCGAACCTCTCGAAGGAGTTCAATAGGAGCCCACCCCTTCTCGTTCCCGACTGCGGCAGTGCGCAATGACCGAGGCTTGAACGTGCCCTCGGAACTGTTGTCGCGCCCTTATCGCAGGCTGTCCAACTATCACCCGGTCAAATTCGATAAACCCACCTAATAGTTCTCGGAGCTGTTCGGATAGTCGGCCATTGTCAACTTATATTGACCCATGTGACCGGCTTTTTCTTGTAGGCCGGAAACGTAGCCGATCAACGGAGGATCGCTCAGGCATGACCGCCATCGCAGAAGTAGCAAGTCATATACCCAGTAAGTCCGAGACGATTGAACAGGTCGGCGAACAGCTCGACATCGACAAGCGGCATATCGAGCTGTTCACGCGTTTCTTCGGACTCAGAGAAGTCAGGGTAGCCCCGGAGCGGAGCTATACCGACCGCCTGGTGGATGCCGCCGGAAACCTCGGACAATTGCAGGGAAACGAATCGCGAGTTCGATATGTGCTCATCGCTCGCACCGCTCGCGACCTGTCCACGACCACCGAGGACCCCGTCCACGAAGTGGTGGAACGGCTGGGCCTGGACAACGCCATCGGATTCGCGGTCACCGAGCACGCCTGCGCCTCGGCCCTGTACGCGATCTGGATGGGAGGCTGGCTCCTGCGCGACGAGGATCCGGACTCGCTCGCCCTGGTCCTCATGGGCGAGGTTCCCGAAATGGAGGGCTTCTACCTCCCCGGGACCGCCGTCATGGGAGACAGCACGGCGGCGTGCCTGGTCAGCGCTTCCGGGGAGCGCGACCGGCTGTGCTCCTACGCGTTCAAACTCAACCCGAGCTGCGAGCAGGCCCTGGCCGAAGCGGTCGCCGGGTACAAGTCCACCGAAGAGGCGTTCAGCCAGCACATGGGGCACGCCACCGAGGAACTCGGGAAGATCTACATCGAGGAGCTGTCCGAGGTGCTGCAGGAGGCGGCCGAGCGGTCGGGCCTGGCCCTGGAGGACATGAAGCTCATCCTGCCGCACAACGTCAACCGGATCTCCTGGCGGCGCGTCTGCAAGCGGATCGGGTTCCCCATGGACAAGGTGATGACCGACCTCATCCCGATCACCGGGCACTGCTACACCGCCGACAGCTTCCTGAACTACGTCGAGGCCCTGCGGCAGGACTACCTCGAACCGGGCGACCACTACATGGTCGTCGGCGTCGGTACGCACGGCAGCTTCGCCTCCATGGTCTTCCAGCGGTGAGGGGCGGCCCGACATGGACGATCTGAGCCAGGTGTACCTGGGCAATTTCGACGTCGAGGAGCAATGGGCCCGCGGCGAGCCCGGACTGCCGGCACCCTCCACCCGCGGGGCCGCCGCCGTTGCGGCCGCCACCGGCGAGCTCGCCCTGCTCATCGCCGCCGAATCGGACTTGGCGGTACTCAAACACGCCCCGGAGCCGGAGATGCTCCAGCAGCTCGAACACGTGGGGCTCGCTCCGCCGCGCATCGCGGTTCCGGAGGCCATGGAACCGGAGCGTCCGGTCACCCTGGACGCGCTGGACTCGCCGGACCTGCTGGGCCGGCTGAGCGATGAGGCGACCGGAGGGGCGCGCCTCAACCCGCACGGCTACTCCGAGGACGAAGCGCGGCTGTGCGACGCCACGGGCCTCGGGATCCCGATGCGCGATCCGGACATCGCCAAGCGCGTCAACGGCAAGGTGTTCAGCCGGCGCCTGTGCGCGGAGCTGGACATCGCCAGCCCGCCAGGATGGGAGTGCGAGACGATCGACGAGCTGACGGGCCTGGCCGACCAGGTCCGCTCGCATCTCGACGCCGGCCGGCCGGTGGGATTCAAAGCCTCCTACGGGGTCTCGGGCAAGGGCATCATGGTCTGCGAGCACTCCGGCCGCTTCGACCAGTTGCTGCGGCTGCTCACCCGCCGCGCCGAGCGCAGCGGCGACGGCCGGATCGAGGCGGTGATCGAGTCCTGGCAGGACAAGGAGACCGACCTCAACTACCACTTCACCGTCGCCGACGACGGCACGGTGGAGTTCGACTTCGTACTCGAGGCGATCACCGAGAACGGCACCCACCGGGGACACCGGCTGCCGGATTCGCAGCCTCGGCGGATCCGCGAGGCCCTGACCGAGTGCGCGCACCGCATCGGAGCGCGGCTCGCCGGCGAGGGCTATCGGGGTCCGGTCGGGGTCGACGCGATCATCTGCCGCGACGGCACGCTCTATCCGGTGATCGAGATCAACGCCCGCAACAACATGTCCACCTACCTGGCCGGCATCGCCACCAGGCTCGAGGCGGCCGGATCGACCGGCGTCGCGGTCCAGATCGACCTGCCGCTGACCAGGCGCGTGCCGTATCGGGAGGTCGGCGGCGCGCTCGCCGATCTCGCGCTGGACGCCGACTGGCGGCGCGGATTCCTGGTGACGTGCGCGGCCACCCTCAATGCGGCGGCGCCGTCGGCCGGCGACCGTTTCAAAGGACGGCTCCACGGCCTCGTGGCCGGACGCGACGCCGCCGACGCGGCGGAGGTGGAGCGGCAGGTGCGCAAACGACTCGGAGCGATGGGGGAAGCCAGTGTCTGAGAACCTCACTATGCAAGGGATCCCGATCGGCGACGTTGTGGCCGAACACGGATCGCCCGCCTTCGTATACGACGGCGACGCCCTCGTCGGGCAGTACCGGGGACTGCGCGAGTCGCTGCCCGAGGCCGTCGACGTGTATTACTCGCTCAAGGCGAACCCGAACATCGCGCTGTTCGCGCTCCTCGAGCGCGAAGGCGCGGGTGCCGAAGTCTCGTCGCTCACCGAGCTGCGCACCGCCCTGCGGGCCGGCACCGACCCCGGCCGCATCATCTTCCTCGGCCCGGGCAAGAGCCGAGCGGAACTCGAGGCATGCTGCGAGGCCGGCGTCCGCGCCGTGGTCGTGGAGTCGCTCGACGAGCTGGCCCGGCTCGACGGGATATCGCGGGAACTGGGTGTGCGCCAGCCGGTGATGCTCCGGATCAACCCGGACTTCCAGGTCAAGCGCAGCGGCCTGTCCATGGGCGGCAAGGCCAGGCAGTTCGGCATCGACCAGGACCAGGTCCTCGGCGCCCGGTCCGTGCTCGCGGACCTGCGGGCGGTGCGGGTGATCGGTGTCCACGCCTATATGGGCACCCGGATCCTGGACGCCGACACCGTGGTCGACAACACCGAGCGGATCCTCCGCCTCGCCGAGGAGATCGCCGAGCGGACCGGCATCGGTCTCGACGTGGTCGACATCGGCGGCGGCCTCGGCGTGCCCTACTTCCCGAAGGAATCCGAGCTCGACCTCGCGGCACTGTCGGAGGGCGTCGGCGCCGCGGTGGAACGGTTCGTCGACCGTCATCCCGGCACCCGGCTCATTCTCGAGTCGGGCCGGTACCTGGTGGCCGAATGCGGCGTGTACGTGCTCGGCGTCCGCTACGTGAAGGAGTCCTTCGGAGAGCGGTTCGCGGTTGCGGACGGCGGGACCAACCACCACATGGCCGCCGTCGGCATCGGCTCGATCGTCAAGCGCAACTTCCCGATCGGGTTGATCGGCAGGAAGTCCGGCGAGGCCGAGGTGCCCTGGCACCTCACCGGGCCCCTGTGCACGCCGGCCGACGAGCTGGGCAAGAACGTCGACCTCCCCGCGGATCTCGGCCCCGGCGACCTGGTGGGCGTGTACCGATCGGGCGCCTACGGACCCACCGCCTCGCCGGTGCACTTCCTGAGCCACGGCTACCCCGCGGAAGTGCTGATCCATAATGGACAAATTCACTTGATACGCATGCGCGACACCCCCGAAGAGATGCTGCGGCGACAACTGCTTCCCGATTTCGGGCGTTCCGAACCGACCGACCAGAGCTGAGGAGTCACAGATGACCGATACCAACCAACTCAACCGAGAGACCGTGTCGAAGGCGACCGTCGCCGCGCTCGAGGAGACGCTGGGCCGCGAACTGCCCGAGATCGAGGAGGGGACGAGCCTGTTCGACGAGCTCGGCCTCGACTCGACCAGCGTGCTCGGAGTGCTGATCTCCCTTGAAGACTCGCTCGACATCGAGATCGACGCCGACTCGATCACCGACGAACACCTGGCGACGCTCGGGGGCCTGATCGACTGCGTCCTCGCCACCGCACAGAACGGATAACCCCGTGCGTACCATCGTCTCACCCCGCCCGCTCGAGGCCGATACCCCGATCTACCTGGAGCGGATCGAATCACTGCCGGTCGACCTCATCGAGATCAGCGAGGAGGCCCGCAGGTTCCACCAGGAGAGCCTGCTGCGCGGCGCCTACCGCAACCACGTCACCGCCGAGGAGGTGCGCTGGCCCGAAGGCCCCCGCGGCGTCTCGTACTTCCAGATGGCCGGACTGTCCCTCCAGGTTCTGGCACCGGACCGGGACTTCGATCTGGTCGTGTTCGTGACGGCGACGCCGGACTGCCAGCTCACCCACTTCGCGGGTCCGCGCTTCGACGAGGAACTGCCCGACGGCGCCGGAATCATGGGCATCGGCGACCACGGCGTGGCCGGACCGTTCACCGCCCTCCGCCTGGTCGTCAACCACCTGCGCAACGGCCTGGCCGAACGGGCGCTCGTCCTGGCCATGGAGCAGGGGATGCTGCCGATCCTCCCCGGCCAACTGCGCGTACCCAACGACAGCGCCGTCGCGATGGTGGTCTCGCTGCGCGGCGGGATGCGGATCGACCGCCTGGCGGTCGAACGCAACCGCCGGCCCGAACCCGCGCCCGACCAGCCCTCCGACGCGCTGCTGGTGCAGGGCGCCGGGGGCGACTTCCTCGAGGCGCAGCGGTTCTCCGACATCCGGAAACCGGAGACCACCTACGCCTGCACCGGTGTCTGGGAGCGGCTCGCCGCGGCGCTCGGCGATACCGCATGGCCCCGGATCGTGCTCGCCGACGCCGACCCGCACCTGCCGTACCGGTGCCTGGCCGAGTTCACCGCCGACCCCGAGTCGACCGCAGAGGAGCGGACCCCGTGACCCGAACCGCCATTCCCATCGACCACTTTCGAACGAGCCGGCTCACCGCCATCGAGAGCGGGCTGGAGTCCGCGCTCGAACGGCTCGCCCTCGAGTTCCCTCCGGCGAGCACGGTCGGCCACCGCTCGCGAGCGATGCTGCCCGAGTCCCTGCTCAAGCGCGTCACCGACGCCGACCCGACCGGCGCTTACCCGACCGACACCGGAGAGCTCCTCCTGGCCGAGGCCGCGCTCGGCGACGCCGACCCGTCCTGGCGCCTCGGGGTGGCCTGGATCCGGATCGGGGCGGTCGAGCGGCTCAACCGGCGAGCGACCGACCGGCTGACCCGGCGCCGGGTCGGCAAGAGCGCCACCATCACCCTGCCGCTGGTCCGGGCGACCGTCGGCGACATCGCGGCCTGGCTGGGGGAGGCCCTCGCCCTACTGGAGGCGGCGGCCGACGACGGGGAACCGCCGGCGGCACTCGTGGAGCGGGACATCGATCGGGCGCTGCGTGCGACCTGGAAGCTGTTCGGCGCCTCCGGCTACATCGTCGACGCCCCGTCGAACCTGGCCCAGGCCCTCTCGATCCTGGGCGAGGTGTACTCGATCGAGACCGGAGGCGAGCTATGACGGCCGAACACCGCCCCGAACGGATCCGAGCGCTGATCGGCGAATACGCGGCCGAGTTCCGGAAGACCGCACTGCCCATGCACGACGGCGAGGTCGCCGTCGAGGACGTGGTGCGATCGCTCGACCTCGAGCTGCTGCGCTTCAGCCTTCCGCAGGAGTTCAACGACACGCCGCTGATGATCGGGTCGGATCCGCTCTACGTGAGGCGGATCAGCGAATCGGTGATCGTCCAGGAGGAACTGTCGTGGGGCGACGCCGGCCTCATGCTCGCCATGCCCTGGGCGTCGCTGGCGGCGTTCGTCATCGACCAGATGGCGGGACCCGAGATCCGCGAATCGCACTACAGCCGGCTTGCGAACAACGCCGAATGGACGTACTTCGCGGTCACAGAGCCCGAACACGGATCGGACCCGGTCTCGATGGAGACGACGCTGTCCCGCGATGACGAAGGCTGGGTGATCAACGGCACCAAGCGCTATGTCGGACAAGGGCACCGGGGCACCACCGGGCTCGTCTTCTGCCGCCGGGAGGGCACCTCGGGTCCGATGGGCCTGGAGGTGGTGCTGGTCGGTTCCGAAACGGCCGGATTCACCTCGGCGCCGCTCCAGACGATCGGACTGCGCGGGGCCGGGCTCTCGGAACTGAACTACGACTCGGTCCGCGTGCCCGACGACCACGTGCTCGGGCAGCAGGGCAAGTCCACCAGGCGCGGCCTGTTCGGCGCTTCCCACACCTTCGACATGCTCCGTCCCGGCGTGGGAGCGATGGCATTGGGTGTGGCCAGGGCGGCGTACGACTACGTCCGCGCCGAGCGCCGAGCGCTGCGCGCCGAAGAGGAAGCGAGCATGGAATCGATCCGGCAGCGGATCCTGGGAACCCGGTCGCTCATCGCCGCCGCCGCCCGCGCCGTGGACGCCGGAAAGCCGAGCGGGCCGCTCTCCTCGGCGGCCAAACTGGAGGCCGTACGGCTCGCCGAGGACGCGACCGTGGAGGCCCTCCGGCTGCTCGGACCCTGCGCACGCCTTGAGCACCCGCTGCTGGACAAGTTCCGGCGCGACGCTCAGGGCTTCGAATACATGGAGGGCATGACCGACATCCAGCGCCAGAACGCGGCCCAGGGGTACCTCACCAACCGGTTCTGGACCGCGCCCACCGGATTGCACCCGTGAGCGTGGTCGAAGTGTGGAGCATCGACCTCGGCGCCGGCGCACCCCCGCCGAGGGTCGCGGAAGCGGCCCTCGGCCCCGCCGAACGCCGCCGGTCCAGGCGACTGGTCGGCAGGCGCCGCCACGAGTTCCTGACCTCCCACGCGGCCGTCCGGACGATCCTCGCCGAACGTCTGGGGTGCGAGCGGTCCGAACTCCGGTGGTCGGTCGGTCCGTCGGGCAAGCCCGGTCCGATCGGCGGCGGCACCCACTGGAACCTCAGTCATGCGTCCGACCGCGCGCTCCTGGCGGTATCGGACGCCGCGCCGGTGGGCGTGGACGTGGTCCGGATCGGAGAAGTGTCCTATCCGGACCGCGTGGCCGAGCGATTCCTCACCCCGCGCGAATGCCGCACCGTTCGGGCCGGCGGCGTCGACCGGACCGGTTCGGTATGCGCGCAATTGCTGTCCCGCAAGGAAGCCTGCATCAAGGCGCTCGGCATCCGGCTGTTCGCCGGCCTGGCCATCGACGTCGACGCCGTCGACGCCGCCATCGAGCATCCCGGCGGCAGGTTGCGAGTGCGCGACCTCGACGTCCCGGCCGGCTGGGCCGCCGCGGTGGCCCTGGGCCGGGACGCGCCGTTCAAAACCGTCGAACACGCCTGGCATTGGCCCGGTTCGTGAAGGGTGAATTGATTGACCACAGCCATCCCATCCGACCTCGATGAACCGATCGAACTGCGCGACGACGGCGTCTACGCCGTCTCCTCCTACGAGCTCACCGCCGCGCTCCTGCGCGATCAGCGGCTCCGCCCGGCGACGACCGGTGTGATCGACCGGTTGAACCCGGAATGGCGCCGCCGCCGGTCGCTGCGGATGCTCGCCGACATGATCCTGCTGGACGTGCCGCCCCGCCACGGCGCGGTCCGCGCCGCGATCCACGAGCGGTTCTCCGTCTCGGCCGTGACCGGCATGAGGGACCGGATCGACACCCTCGCCGAGGGGCTCATCGACGCGGCCGACGAAGGCGGGCGTCCGATCGACTTCGCGGCACGGATCGCGAGGGCCCTGCCGCTGGCGGTCATCGGCGAGATCATCGGCATCGACCAGGCGGATCGTCCCCGAATCGCCCGCCGCACCAAGACGATCATGGACACCATGTGGTACGCGGTCGACGAATTCATCCGGGCCGACGCCGCCGCGATCCAGCTCGACCGCTACTTCCACGACAAGATACGCCGGTCCCGCGCCGGCGAGTCCGAGACAGACCTCATCACGGCCCTGGCCGACACGGTCGGCCTCAGCGACGACGAGATCGTCGCCAACCTGGTCTTCCTGGTCATGGCCGCGACCTTCACCACCGGCGACTTCCTCGGCTCGGCCCTGGTCCGGTCGTGCCGCGAGCCCGAACTGCGGCGACGGCTCCGGGACCGGTCGGAGGTGGAGGACGCGATCGAGGAGGCCCTGCGGCTCGACCCGCCCGTGGCACGGGTCGTGCGGAACACCGCGGTCGACGTCGACGCCGCCGGCACCACGATCCCCGCAGGCTCCCTGATCGAATTCGACCTGCGCGCGGCCAACCGCGACCCCCGGCAGTTCGACGAACCCGACCGGTACCGGGCCGACCGCCGGGCCGGCCGCGCGCTGAGCTTCGGATACGGCGCCCACTACTGCGCCGGCTGGGCACTCGGAAAAGCCGAGGCGGTCTCGGTGCTCCCCGCATTCTGGCGCCGCTTCCCCGACTCGCGGCTCGCCGCCGAACCCGAACCCGAACCCCACCCCTTCCTCAACGGATTCGGCCGAATCCTCGTCGACACCGGGCGAGGCGAAACTCCGAACCGTCCCCCGAACCCGCCGAGCTCGTGAGGAGCCTTCCAATGACCAGAACCGACGAGACGGACCCGCCACAGCGAACGGCGCCGCGGCCGCCCGACTCCGAAACGCCCCCGGAACCGGTGGCCACCGGCCCGGTGTGCTGGGGGCAGCAGTGGGGATGGACCGAGCAGCAGCGCCCGGTGACGCTGCGATCACCCGCCCTGCTGTTCGACGACACCCTCGTCTTCCCGGGCCTGGTCCTGAGCCCCGAAGACCTCCGCGCGGCGGTCCGCACCCTGGTGGCACGCCACGAATCCCTCCGCACCACCTACTCCGTCGACGACGGGCGACCGGTCCAGAACCTCTGGCCGCCCGATGCGGACATGTTCGAACTCATCGACGTCGGCGAGCACGTCGACGACGAAGGGCCCCCCGAACTCGAGATCGACATCCGGCGGAAGTGGCCGCTCCGCATCGTCATGGGCAACCCAGACCCGAACACCACCGGCCTGTTCATCATCGCGCACCACATCGCGACCGACCGCTTCGGATTCGCCGCCCTCCTGCGGGACCTGCGGGAGATCATCACCGCCGGTGCGCGAGGCGAGGAGCCCCGGCTGCCTCCCCCCGGCCGCCAGCCGCTGGAACTGGCCGCCTTCGAAACCTCCGACGAGGGCCGCAGGACCAACGAGCGGGCCCTGAAACACTGGTTGAGCCACCGGGACGACCTCGAGGCGGTTCTCACTTCGCTGCGGGCCGGATTCGACACCCCGGACCCGGACATGCACGTCCTCCGAGCGACCTCGAAGACGGCGTCCGAGAGGTTCGGCCGCCTCGCCGCCGCGAAGCAGGCGAGCAAAGCCGCCGTGGCGCTGGCGGCGGTGGCCAAGGCCCTCGCAGCGTTCATCGGGCACCGAACCGTGCCGATGTACATGCTGGTGAACAACCGGCACCTGCCCGGACTCAAGAACAGCGTCGCCTCGGTGGTCCAGGCCGGTCTGGTCGCGGTCGACGCCGCGCCCGACCGCGATCCCGAGCAGGCGGTACCGGCCGCGATGCGGAGCATCGTCCAGGCCATGCGGCGCGCCCACTACAACGGCGAGGACCTGGCCGACCACACCGCCTCCTTCGAGGGCTTCGCGGTCGATTCGCCGGTGTCGCTGCCGAGCATCGACTTCAACTACGACGCACCGCCACCGCGGAAGCCGCCGCTGGAGGAGTCCCGCGACGGCGACCTGACCCTGCAGCGCTGGCTGGTGGAGCGGCCCTGCCGCGGACTGAACTTCCACGTCTACTCCACCGACGAGGAACTGACCTTCGAGCTGCGCGCCGGGACCCACCTCATCAGCGGCGCCGAGGGCACGGCGCTGCTGGCGTCCCTGATGGACCGGTCCCTGTGGGCCGGACCGCGCTGAGGGGAGTCGAAATGTCGGAACACCGCCAACGGAGAACGATGCCACCACCCAGGTTCCCGGCCGCCCGCGGCCTGCTCGAACTGACCAGGCTGCTGCCCCGCATCAGCCTGCCGCGGACCATCCTGTTCATCGGCACGATCCTCGCCTCGGCCGCGCTGCCCCTGGCCGCGACCATCGCCATCGGCCTGCTGATCGGCGCCGTGCCCGATGCCGCCGACGCGGGACCGGGATCGGCCGAAGCGCGCCACGCCTACCTGCTGCTCGCCTGGGGCACGCTCGCGCTGCTGCTCCAGAGGATGGTCGACCATCTGCACCGCGCCTGCGCCCGCAACCTCGGACGCGACCTCGAACTGCTGCTCCAGGGCCGGCTGATCAAGGCGGTATCCCGCCCCAAGGGCATCGCGCACCTCGAAGACGAGGGCGTCCTCGCCCTGCTCCGCATCACCCGCCAGCTCGGGATGGACTTCATCCGACCCGAACGGGCGGTGGAGGGCCTGGCCGCCATCGCCCCCCAGTTCCTGACCGCGGCCGGCGCCTCGGTCGTGCTGACGTTCTTCAACCCCTGGATCGGCCTGGCCTGGTTCGTCACCTGGCCCCTGGTCTTCATGGCCATGCAGGGCGAGTACACGCGGATGAGCCGGACCGCCTATCTGCGCTCCTCGGAGATGCGCGAGACCGAGTACCTGCGCGATCTGGTCATCAGCTCGGGCCCGGCGAAGGAGCTCCGCGTATGGGGGCTCCTCCCGTGGCTGCTGGACCGGTACGACGACACCTGGCGCCGCCGCCTCGAACAGGCGCGGGCCACCGAGCGGGTCCGCAAGCCCGCCGCCGTCGGCGTGGTCCTGGCCCTCCTGGCCCTGACCGCGGCGACGTCGGTCTCGCTGGTCGGCGCCGGGCTGTCCGGTGCCGTCGGATTCGGCGCGCTCGGGGTGTACCTGTTCGCGCTCCGGGCGATGCTCGAATTCTCCGCGTTCGACGACGAGGCCGCCTTCATCTCCTTCGGGGCCATGCCCATCCCCAGGATCACCCAACTCGACCGGCGACTCGAGGCATCCGTGCCGGACACGACCGCCGGGCTGCCGGCCGCTGCCCCGGAGCACGCCATCCGCTTCGAAGGCGTCGAATTCTCCTACCCCGGAGCCGGTCAGCGGGTGTTCGAGGGGTTGGACCTGGAGATAGCGGCCGGCACGTCGCTGGCCATCGTCGGCCAGAACGGGGCCGGCAAGACCAGCCTGGCCAAACTGCTGGCCGGCCTGTACAGCCCCGACGCCGGATCGATCCTGGTGGACGGGACCAGGCTCGCCGACGTCGACCCCGATCTGTGGCGCACCCGGCTGTCGGCACTGTTCCAGGACTTCACCCGATACCGGTTGACCGTCCGCGACAACATCACCCTCGGCGCCCCCCACCTCTCCGACCGCACCGACCTCATCTGGAAGGCCTGCGAACCCCTGGGCATCGCCGACCTCATCCGGTCCCTCCCCGAGGGGCTCGACACCGTCCTGTCCGGAGGGTTCGAGGGCGGCACCGACCTCTCGGGCGGCCAATGGCAGCGCATCGCCCTGGCACGTGCGCTGTTCTCGGTCCAAGCCGGCGCGAAGGTCCTCATCCTCGACGAGCCCGCCGCGGCACTGGACGTCCGCGCCGAGGCCGAGCTCTACGAGCAGTTCCTCGACATCACCGCGGGCGTGACCACCATCGTCATCTCCCACCGGTTCTCGACCGTCCGCCGCGCCGACCGCATCGTCGTCCTCGAAGGCGGCCGGGTCGTCGAGGACGGGGGGCACGACGAGCTCATGGCGGTCGGCGGACGGTACGCGGAGGCGTTCGGCATCCAGGCGGCCCGGCTGGCCCGATAGTCGACCGGACGCCCCGGCGGGCGCGAACCGACGCCACGAACGGACCTCCCACCACAAAGAAAGGCAAGGCCATGTTGAAGAACCTCGCGGCCGGCTGGCGCGGCTACTGGGACTCGCTGGCCATCGGCTTCCGGGCCCACCGGAAGGCCGCCATCGGCCAGATCGCACTGGCGTGCTTCCAGGCGCTGCTGATGCCGTGCGCGCTCTATGCGATGAAGCTCCTGATCGACTCGGTGCAGTCCGGCGACGAGACCCGGGCCTACGTCGCCGCCGCGGTGCTGACCGGCACGGTGGCCGCCATCTGGACGGGAATGTTCGCCTTCATCAAGCTGGTGTTCCTGGTCCTGTTCCACGCCAACCGCACCGCCGATCGGGCGCTCATGGACCTCATGGGCCGCCCGCCCGGACTCGACCACCACGAGCGCGCCGAGTACCTCGATGAGGTGCAGCGCATCAGGGAAGAGCGCTGGCTGCTGGGCAGCGCCGTCAACTGGACCTCGCAGTGGCTGCGGTCGTTCATGATCCTCGTCGTCGGCGGCACGATGCTCGCACAGGTCCATCCGCTGATGCTGCTGTTCCCGGCCCTGGCGCTGGTGGCCATGGCGGTGGCGAGGCGCGCCAGCATCATCGAGATCAACGCCATGGAGGCGACCAGTGAGCGCGAGCGCCGCCGCCGCCACCTGTTCGAGGTCGCCACGGCTCCGGAATCGGGCAAGGAACTGCGCATATTCGGATCCGCCGACGAGGTGGCGCGCCGCCACCTCGAGACCGGACGCGAAGTGGTCGCCGAGCGCAACCGCGCCCAGTGGCGGGCGGCGTTCGCCGCGGGCACCGAAGGGCCGCTCATGGCGGTGGCGATGGCGCTGGGGATCGGATTCGTCCTGTTCCTGGCCGTCCGCGGGCAGGCCACCGCCGGCGACGTGGTCCTCCTGGTCGGTCTGGTCAGCATGGTCGCCGGCCAGGCGGGCGGGCTGGCGGTCCGCACCGTCCTGCTGGTGCGCACCGGTCGGCTCGGCAGGCGGATCGCCTGGCTGAAGCGATACGCCGAATCCGCCCGGGACCCCCTCGATCCGGCCCCCGTCCCCGAGCGCCTGACCGACGGCATCCGGTTCGACCGGGTCGACTTCTCCTATCCGGAGTCCGAGCGCCCCGCGCTCCGGCAGGTCTCACTCCACCTGCCCGCCGGCAAGGTCGTCGCCCTCGTGGGCGAGAACGGTTCGGGCAAGACGACGCTGGTGAAGCTCCTCTCGGGCTTCTACCCCCCGACCGAGGGCCGCATCCTGGTCGACGGCATCGACCTGGACCGGATCGCCGCGGCGGACTGGCGCCCGCGCATCGGCGCGACGTTCCAGGACTACACCCGGTTCGAGTTCGACGCCCGAGAGTCGGTCGGCGTCGGCGACCTCGGGGCCGGGTTCGAGGAGGACCGCGTCCGGGGCGCGATGGACCGCGCCGGGTCGTCCGACCTGATCGACGACCTGCCCGACGGCCTCGACACCCGCCTGGGCGGCCGCTGGGAGGACGGGGCGGACCTCTCGGGCGGACAGTGGCAGAAGATCGCGGTCGGGCGGGGCCGGATGCGTGAGGACCCGCTGCTGGTCGTCTTCGACGAACCCACCGCCGCCCTCGACCCCCAGACCGAGCACCTCCTGTTCGAGCGGTTCGCCCGCACGGTCAGGGACGGCCGCGATCGGGGCACCGCGACCGTACTGGTCTCCCACCGGTTCTCCACCGTCTCGATGGCCGACCTGATCGTGGTCATGGAGGACGGGAGGGTCGCCGAGAGCGGCAGCCACGCCGAACTCATGGACCGGGGCGGCACCTATGCCGAGCTCTACGAGCTTCAGTCCTCCGCCTACCGGTAGCGAACACCGATCAGAACGGGAGCCGTCCAGTGACACCGCCGATCCACCGACCCCGCACGGGCGAACGCGGGGGAGCCGCCGTGCGCACCCCGGCCGCGTCGATCACGAAGGTCGCGCTCCGGGCGTTCGCGTCCCCGAACCGACGATCGCAGACCGCCCGCACGGCGTGGTTTGAAGCGGTCGGGATGCTCGACCGCGCCGGCGGGGGAGGACTGACCGAAGGGGACGGGAACTTCACCGAGGCCCTCGCCGTCCACCTCGAATACCTCGCGGAAGTACCGGGCCTGACCGCCGCCGGGTGGCTCAACGGTTTCCGGGACGCGCTGGCGCGCCTCGAGAACCGGATCGGCGTCAATCGGATCGTCGCCGAATGCCCCGAGATCGAGCGGGAACGCATCGAATCACCCGTCTTCATCGTGGGGCTCCCGCGCACCGCCACCACCCTGACGCACCGGGTGCTCTCCGCTTCCGAGGCGCACCGCGGACCGCTGCTGTGGGAGTACCGCCGCACCGGCCTGGAACCGACCGAGCCGGAGCGCCGCGCCGCCGTCGACGAGGTCGCCGCGCAGCTCGAGCCGACGCTCGACCGCGCCGCCGGCATCGACCGGATGCACCGGATACGCGCGGACCTGCCCGACGAATGCGACTGGCTGCTCCCCGGCACCTACACCGCTCTGTGCTTCGCGCCGGCGCAGCGGTACCGCGAGTGGATCGACTCCCGCGACGCGGCCGAGGACTACCGGTACCTCAAGCGCGCCCTGCAGGTCCTGCAGCATGGCCGACCGCCCCGGCGCTGGATACTCAAATCCCCCTGGCACGCCATGCGGCTCGGCGTCATCGCCGAAACGTTCCCCGACGCGATGTTCGTGTGGACCCACCGCGACCCCGGCGAGGCGGTGGCGTCCTTCTGCAACCTGGCCGAATCCCTGTCCCGCGCGTACGCCGAGCCGGTCCGCCCCGAGCGGTCGGGACCGTTCTGGCTGGACATGTTGACGAACGTGATCGCGGCCGGCCGCTCGCAGCGAGCCCGGCTTCCGGCCGGGAGGTTCGCCGACGTCCCGTACCGGCGCCTGATGAGCGAGCCCGAGGCCACCTTCCGGCGCCTGTACGGCGCGATCGGATCGCAGTGGACCGATGCCGACGCAGCCGTTCTCGGCGAGCACCGCCGGACCCGGCCGCCCCCGCGCCGCCGTCGGCACGGACTCGACCGGTACGGCCTCGCCGACGCGGACGTCCGACGGGCGTTCGGCGACTACGCGGCGACCGTCGGAGCGCTCGAATGAACATCGCCCGCCCCGCCATCCCGCCGAAGGAGACAGTGACATGATCTCGATCGCCGAAGTCGCCGACCACATTCCCGCGCAGACCGAGACCGTCGAATCAATGGGCCGACGCTTCGGCGTCGGCGCCGGGGAGATGCGGATGCTCACGCGGGTCTTCGGACTCCGCGAGGTCCGGGTCGCGCCGGGGCGGAGCTACACCGATCGGCTCCTGGACGCTGCGCGGGGTCTGGAGGCGCTGCACGGCAACGAGTCACGTGTGAAGTACCTGCTGCTGCCCCGCAGCTTCCGCGACATCGCCCAGGTCGACACCGACTTCATCGACGTTCTGGTCGAGGAACTGCGACTGGAGAACGCGGTGGGGTTCTCGGTCACCGACCACGCCTGCGCCTCGGGACTGCTCGCCCTGTGGCTCGGCGGATGCCTGCTGCGCGACGAGGAGCCCGGTGCGCTGGCCCTGCTCCTCTCCGGCGAGATCCCCCCGCTCGAGCGCTTCTACCTGCCCGGAGCCGGTTTCATGGGCGACAGCACCGCGGCCTGCCTCATCAGCTCGGGAGGCGACCGCGACCGGCTGTGCTCGTACGCGTTCCGGATGAACTCCAGCCTCGACCAGATCCGGGAGATCACCGTCGCGCACTTCCCGGAGTACGAGGAGGTCGTCATGTCGTACTCCGACGTCGAGTTCGAGCCGCTGGCGAGGATCTATGTCGACGAGCTCTCGGCGGTGATCCACGAGGCCGCCGAGGAAGCGGGGCTGAGCCTGCACGACCTGGCGCTGATCCTGCCGCACAACGTCAACCGCGTGCCTTGGGTCAAGATCTGCCGCACCTACGGCTTTCCCCTGGAGCGGGTGATGACCGACCTGATGCCCGTGACGGGCCACTGCTACAGCGCCGACGGATTCCTGAACTACGCCGAGGCGCTTCGCCGGCAGCGGATCAAGGCCGGCGACCACTACATGATCGTCGCCGTCGGAACCACCGGCAGTTTCGCCGCCATGGTGTTCCAGCGATGAAGTACCGCACGAATTAGGAGTGACTGTGATCGAGACGAACGAGATCGACCCCTCGACGATCAAGCAGGTGATCGTGACGGCAATGGAGGAGACGCTCCGGAGAGACCTCTCCGAGATCGACGACGACACGCGACTGTTCGACGAACTGTCCATCGGATCGACCGGCGTGCTCATGGTCCTCGTCTCGCTGGAGAAGTCGCTGGGCATCAGCGTCGATCCGGAGACGATCACGGAAGACCACCTGGCCACCCTCGGCGGCCTGGTCGAATGCGTCCTCGCGACCGCCCGCGAATCCTAGACCGACCGCCGCCCGAGGCCGGCAATGCACAGGACCACCCCACGGCTGGAACGGAGCATCCCATGAACTCGATACCGAGCGCCGACGCCGATCGGCCCCGCAACCTGTACGAACTGTTCGAACGGAGCCTCCGGGTCCATCCCGACCGGATCGCCGTCGAGCACGGCTCCCGGACCCTGACCTACCGGGAGCTCGGCGGCATGGCCGGGGCGGTTGCCGCACGGATCGTGCGGCACGGCGTCGACCGGAAGGAGAGCGTCGTCCTCTATACGGTCCGCGACGTGCGGACCTACGCCGCTTACCTCGGGATCCTCCGAGCGGGCTGCGCCGTGGTCCCGCTCGACCCGGAGACCTCGACCGACCGCGCCGCCACGGTCCTCGCCGCGGCGGGCGTCAAGCTCGCCTTCAGCGCGGACCCGACGGCGGCGATGCAGGGCCACGACGCGCCGTGCATGCCGATCGACGACTCCGCCGCCGAGGCGCCCGCCCCGATCCGATCCGCGAATCCTGACGACCGCGCCTACATCCTCTTCACCTCCGGATCGACCGGCGTGCCGAAAGGCGTGCCGATCAGCCACCGGAACGCGCTCGCCTACGTCGAGCGCGCCATTGCCGTCCACGACGTCACCGAGGAGAGCCGGCTCTCGCACGCCTTCGAGCTGACATTCGACCCCTCGGTCTTCGACCTGTTCTGCGCCTGGGGATGCGGCGCGACGATGGTGGTGCCCGGCCCCATGGACATGGTGATGCCCGTCAAGTACGTCAACAAGCGCGAGATCTCCCACTGGTTCTCGGTGCCCTCGGTCGTCTCCACGGCGCAGCAGATAGGCGGCCTCCCGCCCGGCTCCATGCCGAACCTGCGGCGGAGCCAGTTCATCGGGGAGCAGCTCACCTACGGTCAAGCGGAAGCCTGGAGTACGGCGGCCCCGGGCAGCGCCATCGTCAACACCTACGGACCGACCGAGCTCACCGTCGCGTGCGCCGAGTTCGAACTGCCGGCCGACCGGGAATCCTGGCCCCGAACCTCCAACGGCACCACTCCCATCGGGAGCATCTACCCGCACCTCGAATCCGTCCTCATCGATGAGACCGGCGCCGCCGCCGACGAAGGCGAGCTCTGCGTCCGAGGGGTCCAGCGATTCGACGGCTACCTCGACCCGGCCGAGAACGACGGGCGCTTCCTCGAATTCGACGGGCGTTCCGCCCGGCCCGCGACCACCCTCGCCCCCCGCGCCGACCACTGGTACCGGACCGGGGACCGGGTGCGGAGCGAATCGGGCCTGCTGGTCCACCTCGGCAGGCTCGACCGGCAGGTCAAGGTGCGGGGCTACCGGATCGAACTCGGCGAGATCGAGGCGGCCCTCCGCGGGCATCCGGGCGTCACCGAAGCGGTGGTCGAGGTGATCGAACTCGACCGCACCGACGGCCTGTGCGCGGTCCTCACCGGGGACCGGAGCCCGGAGGCCGACCTCCAGGGCACGCTCGCCCGGACGATCCCCTCCTACATGTTCCCCGACGCCTACCTCTGGGTCGACGAACTGCCGCTCAACCCCAACGGCAAGACCGACCACGAACGGGTGCGGCAACTGGCGCGGAGGGGAGTGGACCGGTCGGCCTCCTAAGGCGCGGAAGCCGGACGACCTGCCCCGTCGCGAAGCTCCTGACCCCCGAACTCCAGGAGCTTCGGAAGGTTCTCGGCGCGCAACGGTTTCAGGGGCACCTGACTCCGGTCGTCCAGGATGGCCGCCACGCCGTCGGCACCGGTGGTGAAGCCTTCGATGTGCTCCCACTCGATCGAGCGCTTCGACAGCAGTCCCCGGACGGTGATGCCCCGGCGCGTCACGTCCAGGCCCGAGCGCCACGCCCACAGCGACACCGCGACCGGTGCGACCAGAAGCACGAGGCCGAGCGCCACCGAAAGCCACCCCCACAGGGGCCGCTCTGCGATGAGTGCCAGCGCCAACGGCCCGGCGGTCAGCCAGGAGACGAAGGCGGCCACGGTGACCGCCGCCGAACGGCGAATGCGCAGACGCGGCGACGCAGCGGGCTCAGCGGGACTCATGCCCCGATCCTGACACACCCCGCCCGGGGGACCGACTCCAGTGTGGTCCGGTTTCTGTCGGAATGCCGCTTGCGGCAGGCCGCGCACGTGGCACGATCGGCTCAGAAGCCGCATGTCGAGTCCGGCGCTGGTGGGGGTGGCCGTGAAGATCACATTTCGGCCGACATCGCGCCAGGTGCTCGGCCGCGCGCTCTTCATCGCCGCGCTCGCCTGCGCCGTGGCGCTGCTGCCCGCCGTGGCCTACATGTCCGCCACCGGCCGCTGGCACCCGGCGGTGCTGAGCGGGATCGGCCTGGCCGTGGTCGCGCTGGCGGTCCTGGTGGCCCTCCGGGGCGCTCGCCGCGTCGGGGTGGTGCTCGACCGGAGCGGCGTCCACCCCATCGCGGGCCGGCCCGACCGCTACGCCCGCTGGACCCGCATCACCGACATCCGCGCCGAGCGGCGCGGCGGCCGTACCGTCCCCGTGGTCTACCTGCACGACCCCGCGCAACCGCCTTGGCGGCTGCGCGCCCCCTACTCCGGTCGTGCGCTGGCGGCCGACGACGAGTTGGACATGAAGATCTTCGTCATGCGGAGTCTCTGGGAGAGCTACAAGGGCGGCGAGGCGCCCCGCGGCGATCCGCGCAGCCTGTTACGCGGGGACCTCGAAAGTTTCGAACATGAATGTGAACCTGGGCCCGGAATGCGATTGCCGATCGTGACCCGATCGTGATACTTGCGGGAGCCGACCTGCCTTGACGCCGTTTTTGTGTTGCCGTAGTCTCACCGCTATTGCCGAAAGTTTTCGGATTACTTCCGGAAGTTTTGTAAACGCTTTCGGCAGGCGGTGGGGCCGAGTCGGGCCCCATCACCTTGGCGACGCTCTGCGAGCCGAGCAAGTGCACAGCCCCTTGGCCGCTCCACGGCCGTGACCGATCACGGAAGGAGTGCTCACCGATGAGCTCTCACAACCCCCAGTCCACTCTTTTCACTAAGCAATCTCGGTCGGCCCCGTGGCCGGACCCCACGATGTCCAGGCGCGGCCTCGTCGTCGCCGGCGGCACCGCACTGACCGCGTCGGCGGCCGGCTGCGGCTGGTTCTCGACCGACGCCGATTCCGAGGGCGGTGGCGGCGGCGACAAGGGTCCCGAGGCCCCGATGCTCGCCGAGCGCGTCGAGGCCGGCGACCTCCCGCCGGTCGACGAGCGCCTCCCGAACGAACCCCTCGTCGTCAACGTCACCGAATCGATGGGCGTCTACGGCGGCACGTGGAACACCGTCATCACCGGGGCCTCCGACGGCCCGTGGCTGTGGCGCACCGCCAACGACGGCCATCTGCTCGAGCGCTCCCGCGACTGGGAGGAGATCCGGCCCAACATCGCCTCCTCCTTCGAGCAGAACGACGACGCCTCCGAGTTCACCATCACCCTCCGCGAGGGCGTGAAATGGTCCGACGGTGAGCCGCTGACCACCGCCGACGTCGACTTCGCCTTCAACGACGTGGCGCTCAACGAGGAACTGACCACGGCCGTCCCGACCGAGCTCAGCAGCCCCGACGGCACCCCGATCGAGCTCGAGATCGTCGACGACTACACCTTCATCGTCCGCTTCAACACCCCCAAGCCGCTGTTCAGAGAGGACATGGCCAAGGGTGTCTCCGGGCAGCGCTTCACCATGTACCCGCGCCACTACCTCGAGCAGTTCCACATCGACTACAACGAGAACGCCGAGGACGAGGCGATCGACGAGGGCTTCGACGGCTGGGTCGCCCGCTTCACCAACCTGGGGCACCTGTGGAACTTCATGTGGGAGAACCCGGACCTGCCGACCCTGCTGCCGTGGAAGTGCGTCAGGCCGGTCTCGGACTCCGACCACGCGCTCTTCGAGCGCAACCCGTACTACTGGAAGGTGGACGAGGAAGGCAGCCAGCTTCCCTACATGGACGAGGTCCGCTACGACATCACCACCGACGTGGAGACCATGTTCGCCCACGCCATCAACGGTGACTACGAGTTCCACTCCAGGCACTTCAACGACAACGCGCACCGCGCCGACGCGGTCGACAACGAGGCCAGCGGCGGCTACACGGTCATCGAGCTCGAGTCCAGCTACTCCAGCGACATGAACATCGCGTTCAACATGAACCACCGCGACGAGGGGCTGCGGGAGGTCTTCCAGGACAAGCAGTTCCGAATCGCCATGTCGCACGCGATCGACCGGCAGGAACTGATCGACGTGCTGTGGAACCGCGTCGGCGAGCCCACGCAGGCGGCGCCTCGGCCCGAGTCCAAGTACTACGACGAGGAGTTCGCCACCCAGTACCTCGAGTTCGACACCGACTTGGCGAACGAGATCCTCGACGACGCCGGGTACGAGCTGTCCGGCGACACCCGCACGGCCCCGAACGGCACGCCCCTGGAGTTCGCCGTCATCGTCGCCGACGACGCCCTCCTGGGAAGCGTCTGGATCGACGCGCTGGACATGATCAAGGGCATGTGGGAGGAAGTCGGCGTCACCATCCACATCAACAGCCAGCCCCGCGAGAACTGGCAGAACGCGGTCAACGAGTTCGAGTACGACGCGACGGTCTGGACCGGCGACGGCGGCAACATCGACGAGGCCACCTCGTGCTACTGGTACATGCCCGCCGGTCCCGGCGGCGGGGCCTTCTTCGCCCGCCAGTGGTCGGAGCTCTACACGAACGGCGACACCCAGGAGGAGCTGGTCGCCGAGCCCCCGGCCCACGTCGAGGAGCAGTGGGACCTGTACGACCAGTACCAGACCGAACCCGACAGGGCGACCCGCGAAGAGCTCTTCAAGCAGATCATCGAGATCGCCAAGGAGCAGTTCTACGCGATCGGCACCGTCCGCGGCCAGGGCGGATGGGCGCTCGTCTCCGACCGGCTCCGCAACGTCGGCGGGGCCATGCCGCAGAACCCCACCTACGGGACGCCCGGGCCGGCAGCGCCCGAGCAGTGGTACATCACCGAGGACGAATAGGCCGAGGAAGCGACAGTGTTTCAATACCTGGGTCGCCGTGCGATCTACATGGCAGCGACACTGCTGGCGATCTCGCTGGTGGTGTTCGTGATCATCAGCTTGCCGCCCGGCGACTTCGTGACCGCTCTCGAAGCGAGGTACGCCGTGCAGGGCCAGCGGCTCACGCCCGAGGACGTGGCGGAGCTGCGGTCCCGGTACGGCTTGGACGGCAACCTGCTCCAGCAGTATCTGCACTGGATCACGCAGATCGTGTTGCACGGCGACCTGGGCATGTCCTTCGAACACCAGAAGCCGGTCAGCGAGGTCATCTCCTCGCGGCTGGGCGCCACGCTCGGCGTCTCGATCGCCACCCTGCTGGTCACCTGGGCGATAGCCTTCCCCATCGGCGCCTACTCGGCGGTCAAGCAGCACTCGATCGGCGACTACGCCGCCACCACCATCGGGTTCCTCGGCCTGGCCACTCCGAACTTCCTGATCGCGCTGATCTTCATCTACTTCAGCGTGAACTGGTTCGGATCGGTCCCGTCCGGCCTGTGCTCGCCCGAATGGTGCGACGCGTCCTGGAACCTCGGGAAGGTGCTGGACCTGCTGGGCCACCTGTGGATCCCGATGATCGTCATCGGCACCGCCGGGGTCGCCGGGCTGGTGCGCATCATCCGCAACAACCTGCTGGACGAGCTGCGCCGGCCCTACGTGACCGCCGCGCGCGCCCGCGGCGTCCCCGAGGGGCGGCTGCTGCGCCGCTACCCGCTCCGGGTGGCGCTCAACCCGTTCGTCTCCACGATCGGGTGGGTGCTGCCGATCCTGCTGGTCGGCGACATCGTGGTCGGGCAGATCCTGGGGCTTCCGACGCTCGGGCCGATCCTGCTGGGCGCCCTCAAGGGGCAGGACATGTACCTGGCCGGCTCCATCATCATGGTCCTCAGCCTGGTCACGGTGATCGGCACCCTGATCTCCGACCTGCTCCTGGGCTGGCTCGATCCCCGCATCCGACTCGGATACCTGAGGTGAACCGCCGATGACCGATCATTCCGACGCCCCCCACGCGAATTCGGCGAGCCTCGATTCCACCGGCGCCGCCGATCCCGAAGCCGACGGCAAGCCCGCCACCGCCTCCCAGCGCCAACTGGTGTGGTGGTCGTTCAAGAAGCACCGCCTCGCCCTGGTCTCGGCCTGGCTGCTGATCGGCCTGCTGGTGGTGGTCGCCTTCACCGAGTTCCTCGCCCCCTACGACGTCCGCCACCGCGACTCCGAGTACACCACCGCCCCGCCGCAGGTGCTCAAGATCGTCGACACCGACGGCGGGGACGGCTGGCGGTGGGGGCTCCACGTCGACGGCTACACCTCGGAACAGGACGAACGGAGCCTTCGGATCACCTACGAGACCAACCCGGACGACCGGGTCGAGGTCGGCTTCTTCGTCAAAGGAGAGGAATACGAGCTCTTCGGCTTCATCCCGTGGGACCGGCACCTGATCGGCCCCAAGGACCCCGAGGACCCGATGTACCTGCTGGGCACCACCACCGACGGCAAGGACCTGCTCACCGACCTGGTCTACGCCACCCGCGTGTCCACCTCGGTCGGCATCATCGGCGTGGCCCTGGCCTTCCTGATGGGCATCGTGCTCGGCGCGATCTCCGGGTACTTCGGCGGCTGGATCGACAACGGCATCCAGCGCCTGATCGAACTGGTCATGGCCGTGCCGGCGATCCCGCTGTGGCTCGGACTCGCCGCCGCGCTGCCGACCGACATGGGGCCGGTGATGCGGTACTTCATCATCACCACGATCCTGGCGGTGGTGGCCTGGACGGGCCTCGCCAGAGAAGTGCGGGGCCGCTTCCTCGCGATGCGGTCCGAGGAGTTCGTCACCTCCGCCCGGCTGGACGGCTCCGGCCACGGCCGGGTGATGTTCAGGCACATGCTGCCCTCGTTCTCCTCCCACATCATCGCCGCGCTCAGCCTGTCGATCCCGACCATGATCCTGGCCGAGACCGCGCTGTCCTGGCTGGGCCTGGGCCTGCGGCCCCCGGCAGTGTCCTGGGGCGTCCAGCTCCAGGAGGCGAGCAAGTGGAGCGTGCTCTCCGGCGCGCCCTGGCTGCTCATACCGGGCCTCGCCGTGGTGATCGCGGTCCTGGCGTTCAACTTCGTCGGCGACGGCCTGCGCGACGCCGCCGACCCGTACAAGCATTAGGTGCGTTCATGGCTCAACCACTACTGGAGATCTCGGGGCTGCGAACCGGCTTCGAGACCCACGACGGGACGGTTCCGGCCGTCGACGGCGTCGACCTCACCGTCCATGCCGGGAAGACCCTCTGCGTGGTCGGCGAATCCGGCTGCGGCAAGTCGGTCACGGCCCGGTCCATCCTGCGGCTCGTCGAAGAGCCCGGGCGGATCGAGGCCGGCACCGTCACCTGGCACGGCGACGACGAACCGTTCGACGTGCTCTCGCTCGACCACGACGACGAGCGGCTGCAGAAGCTGCGCGGCGGCGACATCGGCATGATCTTCCAGGAGCCGGCCGCCTCCCTGCTGCCGCTGCGCTCCATCGGCGCCCAGTTGATCGAGACCATCCGCAACCACACCGACCTGGACAAGAAGGCCGCTCGCGAGCGCGCGATCGATCTGCTCCAACTGGTCGGCATCCCCAAGCCGCACGAGCGGGTGGACGCCTACCCGTTCCAGCTCTCCGGCGGCATGTGCCAGCGGGCGATGATCGCGATCGCGCTCTGCGCCGACCCGTCCCTCCTGATCGCCGACGAGCCGACCACCGCGCTCGACGTCACCACGCAGGCCCGGATCCTCGACCTGATGCGGAACCTGCAGGAACGCCACCACATGGCGGTCATGTTCATCACCCACGACCTGGGCGTCGTGGCCGAACTGGCCGACGAGGTCGCCGTGATGTACCTCGGCAGGGTCGTCGAACGCGCCGGCGTGGAAGAGCTGTTCGCGGACCCGAAGCACCCCTATACCCGGGCGCTGCTCGAATCGGTCCCGGTCCTCGGCCGCGACCGGGGCCGGGACCTCCCCACCGTCCCCGGGACCGTCCCGAACCCGCTGCACCGGCCCAAGGGATGCTCGTTCCACCCCCGCTGCAGAGACGCCATCGCCGGGCGCTGCGACATCGACGAGCCGCCCGAGGTCGTCTTCGACGACGGCCGCACCGCCGAGTGCGTGCTCTACGACGACCGCGAAGGAGCCCAGGCATGAACGACACGCAGGCGAGCGAACCAATGCTCGAGATCAACGACCTGCACGTCCGTTTCCCGGTGCGGCGCAATATGTTCGGACGGATAGCGGTCGAGAACCACGCCGTTTCCGGCGTCGATCTGTCGCTCATGCCCGGGGAGACCCTCGCGCTGGTCGGCGAGTCCGGCTGCGGCAAGACCACTCTGGGCCGCACCATCGTCGGCGCCCAGAAGGCCACCAGCGGTTCCGTCGTCTACGGCGGCCGCGACCTCACGAAGCTGAAGAACCGCGAGAAGGGCCCTTACCGGCGCCAGATCCGCATGGTCTTCCAGGACCCGTTCTCCTCGCTCAACCCGCGCATGACCCTCCGCCAGGTCATCGGCGACCCGCTGGTCGCCACCGGCGAGGCGAGCGGCACCGAGCTGGAGGACCGGATCGCCGAGATGATGCGCAGGGTCGGGCTGTCCCCGGACTACATGGACCGCTACCCGCACGCCTTCTCCGGCGGGCAGCGCCAGCGGGTCAACATCGCCCGCGCCCTCATCGTCGAGCCGAAGCTGGTGGTCGCCGACGAGCCGGTCAGCGCCCTCGACGTGTCGGTGCGCGCCCAGATCCTCAACCTGATGCGCCGGCTCCAGGAAGAGTACGGGCTCACCTACCTGTTCATCTCCCACGACCTGTCGGTGGTCGAGAACATCGCCGACCGCGTGGCGGTCATGTACTTCGGGAAGATCGTCGAAGTGGCCGACACCGCCGACCTGTACGACAAGCCCGCCCACCCGTACACCGAGGCGCTCATGTCCGCCGCGCCCATCCCGAACCCGGCCCAGCGGGGCCGCAAGGGCCGGATCCTCCTGCCCGACGAGCTGCCCGACCCCACCGACCCGCCCCCGGGATGCTCCTTCGCCTCCCGGTGCGGCTATGCCGAGGCCGGTCGGTGCGACCGGGATCCGGTCGACCTCGTGGACGGCGTACGCTGCGTACGCAAGAACGAGCTGGACCTCCAAGGCATAGTCAAGGCGGACGTGTAGATGACCGATATCGTGCCCGCCGTCGAAGGACTCGGCTTCGGCGGCGACTACAACCCTGAGCAGTGGCCGCGCCGGATCTGGGACGAGGACGTCGAACTCATGCGGGAGGCCGGGGTCAATCTGGCGACCGTCAACGTCTTCTCCTGGGCGAGCGTCAACCCCGCGCCGGGCAAGTGGGAGTTCGGGCAGCTCGACGAGATCATGGACCTGCTGGCCGAGTCCGGCGTCCAGGTCGATCTGGCCACACCGACCGCCGCCCCGCCCCCGTGGTTCTCGGTCGCGCACCCCGAGACGCTGCCGGTCGACGAGTACGGGCGCCGCAAGAACTACGGCTCCCGCGGCGAGTACTGCCCCTCCTCGCCGGTGTACCAGGAGGCCGCCGTCGAGATGGCCTCGAAGCTCGCCGAGCGCTACGCCTCCCACCCGGCGCTGGCGATGTGGCACGTCGGCAACGAGTTCTTCCAGCGCTGCTTCTGCGACCAAACCGCCGCGGCGTTCCGGACCTGGCTGACCGAGCGCCACGGGGACCTCGACGGGCTCAACCACGCCTGGGGCACCGCGTTCTGGTCCCAGACCTACACCGACTGGGAACAGGTGCTGCCGTCCCGGGTCGCCACCAGCACCCCGAACCCCGGCCAGATCCTCGACTTCCAGCGGTTCTGCTCCGACGCCCTGCTGGGGCTGTTCCGCGCCGAGGCGGCCGCGATCGAGGCCCACTCCGAGGCCCCGATCACCACCAACCTGATGGTCACCGGCAACTTCACCATGCTCGACTACCACCGCTGGGCCGAGCACATGAACGGCGATCGCCGACTGATCGCGGTCGACCACTACGTCCTGCCGGCCGATGAGATCGAGGCCGAGGCCCAGGTCGCCTTCGCGGCCGACCGGTCGCGCGGCCTCGCCCGGGGCGGCCCGTGGCTGCTGATGGAGCAGGCCGCCAACTCCTCGGCCTGGCGCCAGGGCTTCTTCGCCAAGAAGCCGGGGGAGCAGCTCCGCCATTCGTTGTCCTATGTGGCACGAGGCTCGGAGGGTGCCCTCTACTTCCAGTGGCGCGCCTCCAAGGCCGGCGCCGAGCGCTGGCACTCGGCGATGCTGCCGCACGGCGGCACCGAGACCAAGACCTGGCGCGAGGTCAAGACCCTGGGCGGCTGGTTCCGTCGGCTCGCCGAGATCAAGGGCTCCCGGGTCCGCTCCCGGGCGGCGATCCTGCTCGACCACGAATCGGTCTGGGCCTCGGCGAACCCCGGCGAGATGTCGGCGTTCATTGACCCCTACCCCGAGATCCGCCGCTGGCACGCGGCCCTGTGGCGCCGCGGCGTCGTCTGCGACGTCGCCCACCCCACCGACGACCTCGCCGGCCGGTCGGTGGTCTTCGCCCCGTCGCTGTACATGCTCGAGGACGACGCGAACCTGCGCCGATACGTCGAACAGGGCGGCACGCTGGTCGTCGGCCCCAATTCGGGCATCGTCGACCGCAACGACCACGTCCACGACGGCCTCCCGGGCGCCCTGCGCGACCTGCTGGGCGTCCGCATCGAGGAGTTCCACCCCCTCCGCGACGGCGAGCGGGCGGCGCTCGACGACGGCACCGAGGGAGCGGTCTGGACCGAGGCCGCCCACGCCGAAGGCGCCGAGGTGGTCGCCGGCTACATCGACTACCCCTCCACCGGAGCGATCTTCCGCCGCGAGCTCGGCGACGGCGCCGTCTGGTACCTCACGACCCGCCCGACCGACCTCGACCCGTTCCTCGACCGGCTCGATCTGGCCCCGGAGGTCCCCGGCCTCCCGGCGGGCGTCGAAGCCGTCCGCCGCGACCACGAGGACGGCCGCACGTACCTGTTCGCCATCAACCACACCCACAAGGCCGTGACCATCCCGTCCGAGGGCACCGACCTGCTGACCGGCACCCCCTGGACCCCGAGGACCCACCTGCACAGCAACTCCGCCGCCGTGATCCGCGAGCGGTGATCGGGCGGTACCGTCGAGTACCGCCCATGGAGTCGGGTTCCCGACAGACAGCGCGTCGGGTTCGCAATGATCATGTGTGTAGAAATACACTTAGGTCTATGGAGATCGCTACACGGGAACCGGATCTGGTCGACGAGGCCGAGCTGGAAGAGCTGGTGGCCCTGGGCCATCGCGTCGGGTACCCGCCGAAGTCCGTGCTGGTGCGGGAGGGGGAGCGCACCGATTTCGTGCTCTACCTCCTGTCGGGGCACCTCAAGGTGGTCACCGGTCGCCCGCCCGCGATCGTCCGCTTGTACCGGCCCGGTTCGGTGGCCGGCGAACGTGCCGCGGTCACCGGCCACCCGCGCAGCGCCGACCTCGTCGCCGTCAACCGGGTGGAAGCGATCATGGTGAGCGGTCGGGACTGGTACGAGTTCATTCAGAGGCACCCCGGCATGCTGCTGAGGCTCTACGCCGACTCGCTGAACCGCCTCGAATCCCGCGATCCGTCGAAGTCCGAGTCCGTGCCCACGGCGGAGATGAAGGTCGCATCGAGCCTGCTGCTGCTGCTGAAGAGCGGCCTCGGCGAGTCCGGAACCGACGGCCACCTGATCTGCGGGATCACCCAGCAGGACCTCGGGTATCTCAACGGGATGTCGCGCGAGAGCGTGTCGATCGGCCTGCGTTCGCTCCGCGAGCGAGGCGCCGTCACCACCGGGCGGTCGAGAATCCTCGTTCACGATCTGGACGATCTCGAGCGGGTCTCGCAGCGCAATTACCGGACCGCGGAGCCCTTATGAACGCCGCGGAGATCCTACCCCACCTCCTCCCTCACCTGACCTACTTCCTAGCGGTGATCCCGCTGGTGGTGGTCACCAAGCACCTGTTCGCCTACCTGGCCGAGCGGAACCGGGAGCGGTCCAGGCTCGAGCGACTGACCCGCAGTCTCGAAGGCACCGACCCGCAGTCCCGAGCCGAGATTCTGCGAGCGCTCGGCCAACAGCGGAAAGATGATCATTCCTGATCGGTCGACCGCTGCCGCCTTCGCTTGAAAGCACCGAAGAAACGGGGAATCGCCGCGTGGCCGTCGACCGGGCAGCCTCCTACGATGGCGTCTCGCTCTACAAGCTGGTATGGCGCCTGGTCAGGGACCAGGGTTTCGATCCGCGGGACTTCGTTCTCGCGGGAAGCGCCAGACTCTGGCTGGAAGGAGTCATTCCGCGCCTCGCCGACATCGACATCGTCGCCCGCGGCGGGACTTGGCAGCGGGCCCTGAGGCTGGCGGAGAACCGAACCCTCCACAATGGCATATACCAGGGCGAGAACACCGGCGAACCCGTCGCTCAGCTCTACGGTCGGCGCATCGACGTGTGCCGATCCTGGCCCTGCCTCTCCAAGGACGCCGACGCCCTCATCGACCACGCGGAGATCATCAGCGACCTGCCCCACATGACGTTGGCCGACGTGGTGGCGTACAAGAGCGTCCTGGACCGGCCGAAGGACCGCGGAGACCTGCGGCGACTGCGGCACAGGGCCTTCGGAAGCGTCGAGTCCCCGCAGCGCCCGGAGCAGGCGCCCCCGGAGTTCGAGCACGCGGTCCCGATCGAGCGGCTCCGGGATCGATCCCTGGTCGAGCGTGCTCCGGCGGCCGCACCCGCGGCGAGCGCCGATCGGCCTTGACCACGGTCGCACGGCGATCGCAGAGTGAGGGTTCACCGATTCCCGTTGCACTCGGCGATCCGCGGATGGCGGAGGCCGGGGTGATCCCTCGGCAGGGTCAGTTTCATGACCGAACCGGAGACCGCCAGGCAGGCCACCAGCAAGGGCCAGGAGAGGGCTATCTGGGCCGCGCCTCCACCGAGGACCGCCAGAGACTCGCTGTCGGTGAGCCAGAACGGGGTCAGGACCGCCACGCGCAGGGCGTACATCGCCACCCAGACCCAGGAGGCCGCAGCGTAGGCGCGCAGCAGCGCCGGGTCCGCGCGCCAGCGCGTCCGCTGGCCCAGGACCGCGCCCACGATGAGGCCCAGGAGCGGGCGGCGGAAGGCGATCGAGCCGGCCCAGACCAGGGCGCTGGCGGCGTTGGAGAGGATGCGGGGGAGCAGGATGTCGGCGGCCCGGCCGGTGTAGAGGACGATGAACCCGGCGGCGCAGACGCTCAGCAGGCCCAGGATCACCGCGCGCGGCTTCGTGCCCTGCCGAAGGCGGACCGCGGCGATCACCGCCGCCGCCGCGAGCGAGGCCGCCACGCCCCAGGGGATGGAGCGGCCGGTCAGCATCCAAGTGAGGATGAACACGACAAGCGGGGCGGTGGCATCGAACGCGCCGCGCTTGCCGCCTAGTAGGCTGACAAGCGTGTCTTGCCGCACAGTATCGGACGCTGTAGACAACTGCCAACCCTTACCCGAGAGAGCCGCTACGACAAGGCAAGGCTACCCTAATCGAAGTGAGCCGCTGGGGCGACGCCCAGCCAGGCCCCACCACGGACGGATTGGCGCAGTACCGGATGCTCGGCACACATCGGATCAGCGAATCGCAACTCGTTGAGCTCCTCCGCCGTGCCCGACAGACCGATTTCGGGCGTTGGAGCAAGGAGGACCTGTCGCGAGGCATGGCCGGCCTCGGCTGGAAGGTCCGATCCGCCGAGGTCGACATCGGGATGTGGCGGGCCGAGACCGGCTACGACACCGGCAACGCCATCGCCGACTCGATCCCGCCGCAGACCCCCGTGACTGGTCACGCCGACTTCTACTCGATCGAGGTCATGGTGTTGCGGTCGGCCGAGCGCGGTCGGCAGGGCGAGAACCACCGGACGATGGTGTTCCGCGAGGTGCTCCGGGTCATGCTGGACGAGATGGGCGCCCCGGAGGTGCGGGGCGGGGATGGCGGCCCGTGGGTCCGCTGGTACCGCGACGGCCTCATCTTCGAGCTGCACCTGCGCCGCTTCCACGGCGGTGTCACGCTGCGGCTGCTCTCGCCCCAGTTGTTCGAGCAGCTCGAGTCCCACGCCGTCGGCAAGGGGGACGTCTCCGGGTGGCAGGCCTTCGCCCGCAGGTCCAACCTGCCGCCCGAGCCGGCCTGCCACGACATGGGGGAGTTCACCGAGCGGCTCAGCTCCCTGCTCGGCGACATGGCCGCCGACGTGCCGACCATCGACACCTCCGGGATCGTCCTCCTGCGCACCGGTGACTGGTCGGCCCGGTACGTCGCGGCCTTCCTCGACGGCGGCAACCTGCGCGTCGAGGCCTCGGCGGCGGTCAACGGCACCTGGCGGGCCGGGCTCTCCAACCTGCCCAGCATGGGCTTCCGGGCTCCGAGCGGCGGCCAGCCCAACTGGTCCCGCTCGTTCCCCTCGACCGACCGGGCCGCCACCACCCAGGCCGCCCACATGATGGTCGACGCCCTTCGGGCCTTCGGCATCCAGGACCTGTTCGACATCGTCTACGACGGGTTCACCGCCGACGGCGAGCGCATGTACCTCCCGGTCCTCGGCATCGGCGGCGGAGTGAACGCCTACTGACGCGTTAGGGTTTGGGCATGGTCGCCGATCTTCGCTCCGACACCGTCACTCGCCCCACCCCCGCCATGCTCGAGGCCATGACCGCCGCCGAAGTCGGCGACGACGTCTACGGCGAGGACCCCACCGTCAACGCCCTGGAAGCCGAGGCCGCCGCGCTGTTCGGTCACGAGGCCGCGATCTTCACCCCCACCGGCTCCATGGCCAATCAGATCGCCCTGCAGCTCCTGGCCGACCGCGGCGACGAGATCCTGTGCGACTCCAAGGCCCACATCGTCAACTACGAGATGGGCGCCGCGGCGGCGTTCGGCGGGGTCTCCACGCGCACCTGGAACGCGCCCGGCGGACGCCTCGACCTCTCGCTGGTCGAGCCGATGATCAACCGCCCCAACCCCTATGTGACCACCACCCGCGCGATCGAGGTCGAGAACACCCACAACGTGGGCGGCGGCACCGTGCAGCCGCTGCCGGAGCTCGAGTCCCTGCGGGAGCTCGCCGACGCCTACGGTCTCGCGCTGCACCTGGACGGGGCCCGCATCTGGAACGCCCACGTCGCCACCGGAGTGCCGCTGGCCGATTACGGCCGCTTGTTCGACACCGTCTCGGTCTGCCTGTCCAAGGGCCTCGGGGCGCCGGTCGGCTCGCTCATCATCACCGACGCCGAGCGGGCCCGGCGCGGCCGCATCCTCCGCAAGCGCCTCGGCGGCGGCATGCGCCAGGCCGGATTTCTGGCCGCGGCCGGGCGCTATGCGATCGACCACCACATCGAGCGGCTCGCCGACGACCACGCCCGCGCGGTCCGCCTCGCCGAGGCCCTCGAGCCCTACGGCGTGTGCGAGGCCTCGCAGGTGGAGACCAACGTCGTCCTGCTGCGTACCGGCGGCATCGCGAAGATCGCCGAGGCCGCCGCCGAGCGCGGGGTGAGGATCTCGGTGCTCGGCCCGGACTGGGGCCGCCTGCTCACCCACCTGGACGTCGACGACGACGCCGTCGACCGCGCCATCGAGGTCCTGGTCGACCTGGTGCGGTAGGTCCGAAGCTTGCCGAACATCCGCGCATCGATGTAGGTTAGGCATACCTATATGAGCCCAGCCTTACCTACCGGAGGTGCGCGGATGTACGCCTGCATCTGTCACGGAGTGCCCGACCACGAGGTCGACCAGTGCATCCGCGACGGCGCGCACTCCGAGGACGCGATCGGCGAGGCCTGCCAGGCCGGGACCGGCTGCGGCAACTGCCGCGACCGCCTCGCCGACATGATCGAGAGCTATTTCTCCGGCGACGCCGTCTCCGCCGCCGCCTGATTCCCGCCCCGCAACCACATTTGTGTCTGTATGCGCCTGCCCGTGGTTAGGCAAGCTTGTCCTACTTTAGGCATTCCTGACTGGTAACCGGCCCCGGTCCCGCCCTACGCTGGGGTTCGCCGGTCCGCGCGGCCGGCCGCACACGAACCGTGGGAAGGACGCATCGAAATGCAGGGCGACGAGAGAGTCATCGAGTTCCTCAACGAGCAGCTCACCGCCGAGCTCACCGCCATCAACCAGTACTTCCTCCACGCCAAGTTGCAGGAGAACTGGGGCTATCCCAAGCTGGCCAGGTACACCCGGGCGGAGTCCCTGGACGAGATGCGCCACGCCGAGGTCCTCACCGACCGGATCATCTTCCTGGAGGGGCTGCCGAACTTCCAGCGGCTCTTCTCGCTGCGGATCGGGCAGTCCGTGCCGGAGGCCTTCCGCTGCGACCGGGAGATCGAGGTGGAGGCGATCGACCGCCTCAAGCGCGGCATCGAGCACATGGAGTCGGTCCAGGACTACGTTTCCCGGGAGCTGTTCCAGAGCATCCTCAAGGACGAGGAGCACCACATCGACTACCTCGACACCCAGCTCGAGGTCATCGACAAGATCGGCGAGGAGCGGTACCTCCAGTCGCTCATCGAGCAGCCCGAGGCCGAATAGACCCGGAGGTGGAAGAGGGGGCCGACCAGGTCGGCCCCCTCTTCGTTTGCGGTAGAGCCCCTCACATCTCCACCACAGTGGTATGCCGCCGCTGGTCTTGACAGCGTCGACGTCAGGATCGTAACATATCGATACTTCGAATGAAAGTTTCGCGAAAGTTTCAGCTCAAATTTTATCAGACTCGCCCCAGGACCGCGCCGATGCCAGGGTGATGCCACCGGAGGCGTAGTAAAATTTCCGGAAGTGTGCGGCCGAGTGCCGCTCCGATCGGGGTCCGGCGGCACTCCTCCGGACCCCGACCGATACTTTTCGCGAAGAGGGAAACAGGGGCGGAGCATCAGAGCCGGGATGCTCCGCCCCTCCGCGTCGGCCGGCTCAGTCCCGCTTCCCGGCCCGGCGCATCGGCACATGCAAGATGCCGTCCTCGAGGAACTCCTCGCCGTCCTCGACGAACCCGAAGCGCCGGTAGAACCCGGCCGCGTACGTCTGCGAATCGAGCACGATCTCGACCTCCGGGCCCGCCTCCTGCAGCGCGGCGGTCAGGAGCTTGCCGCTCAGGCCCTGCCCCCGCTCGGACGGCGTGCAGCAGACCCGCCCGATCCGCCGCCCCTCCGGGTCGCGCAGCAGCCGCAGGCACGCCACCGGCGCGGCGCCGTCGCCGGCCCAGAAATGCACCGTCGCCGGGTCGGTGTCGTTGTCGTCCAGGTCCGGATAGGCGCAGTGCTGCTCGACCACGAACACGTCCTGCCGCAATCGGACTATGCCGAACACCGTGGCGCCGTCGAGTTCGGCGAAGCGGCCCTGTCGAATCTCGCGCATGCCCGCCATTACAACAGGAAAGCGTTTATTCCGGCCAGCGAGCGTCTAGCTCAAGCCCACTCGTCGGCGATCTGTCGCGCCCGGTCCCGAGCCGCCTCGACCGCGTCGTTGACCGCCGAACGCACCCGGTGGTCGTCCAGCCGCCGCACCGCGCTGATCGTGGTCCCCGCCGGCGACTCCACCGCCTCGCGCAGCTCGGCCGGGGTCGCGTCGGCCTCGACGATCATCCGCGCCGCCCCCAGCGCCGTCTGCGCCACCAGCTCGCACGCCACCGCCCGCGGCAGACCCATGAGGACGCTCGCCTCGGTCATCGCCTCGGTGAGGTAGTAGAAATAGGCCGGCCCCGACCCCGAGATGGCCGTGACCGCGTCCTGGTGCTTCTCCTCCACGACCAGCGTGCGGCCCAGCGGCTTGAACAGTTGCTCGACCGCCGCCAGGCACTCGGCGTCCGCGTGCGAGCCCGGCGAGATCACCGTCATCGCCTCATCCACCAGCGCCGGCGTGTTCGGCATCGCCCGCACCACCGGCGTCGCGTCCGGCAGCCGCTTCTCGAAGAACGACGTCGGCAGACCGGCGCAGATGCTCACCACCGGCACCCCCTCCGGGAAGACCCCGTGCAGCTCGTCGAGCAGCGCCGCCGCGTCCTGCGGTTTGACCGCCACCACGACCACGTCCGCACCGGCCACCGCCTCGGCGTTCGGGGCGACCTCCACGCCGTGCTCCCGGCGCAGCGCCCCGGCCCGCTCGGCACTGCGCGCGGTGGCCACCACCGACCCGGCCTCCCAGCCGGCTCGCAGCAGCCCCGACAGGATCGCCTGCCCGATCTTCCCCGCTCCCAGTACCGCGACCTTCCTCATGCCGCCCCCTTCGTCGTCGGATGCCCTACCGATTGTGCCAGCAGCACCCACGGCCGCCTCCTCCCAGCGGCCTCCGCCGCCGTCGCCGGTCGATGCGGGGCCGCACCGGTGTAGACTCCGTTGACGATGGTCACCTCTGCACCACGGTGCCCCACGACATCGATGCCGCCCGTTCCGGCGGCAGCACCTCCTGACACGCGCTGAAGGCACATCTGCGGTGAACGACTCTGCGCCCGCGTCCGGGCAGCTCTGGCCCCGTGGCTGGACCAAACTCCACGTCTATCTGACCGACCTCGAGGAGGTCAAGGCCGTCGCCGACTCCTACCGGCCGGTCATCGACGAAGCCGCCGGCGACGTCCCGGTACCGCACGAGTGGCTCCACGCCACCGTCGCCTCGGTCGAATGCGACGCCGCCGCCATCCCCGCCGCCACCCGCGCCGCCCTCGTCGAACGGCTCCGCGAACGCGTCGGCGCGCTGCCGCCGTTCGACCTCACCGTCGGACCCGCCCTCGCCTCCATGAGCGCGATCATGCTCGACACCTACCCCGACGGCGAATTCCGGCGCCTGGTCGACACCTGCGTCGAAGCCGTCAACGAGATCGTCGGCGGCGACGTCGGCCGGCCCTGCGGCGGACCCGGCCACGTCTCCCTCTCCTACCGTCCAGAGGCGACCGACGGAGACGGTCTCCGCGGCAGCATCCAGAACCACCTTCGGGACGTCCGCCCGGGCCGGGTCGACCTCACCGTGACCGGAGTGGACCTCGTACGGGTGATGCAGTCCGAGAACGCCGCCGCCTACACCTGGGAGCACATCGCCCGAATCCCGTTGCGTTAGCGGCACGTTCGCAGACGAGTCCGGGTTAACACCGAATGAAACCTCATTCGGCTGGCGCCGGAGACGCTTTTCTGACACTCTTACGTCACCGCCCTGTGGCCTACTGTTGGGACGTGCGTCAGCGTCCGGCCACACGGCGTTCAAGCGGGGGACCGATGGCGAACCGCGCCCCGCAGCACTGATTCGATTCTCCGGCCCCGCGCCGGAGCGGCGACATGCCAAACGTCTGGAGGTGTCGAATGTTCGCAGACGACGAGCGTCGGATCGCGACCCGCGAGACCGAGCTCGGGCCGCCGCTCCGAGAAGCGGCCGACCGCAGCGTCCCCCGCCCCTTCGACCCTCCCCCCGCCGTCGGCGAGATCCCCGAGCCCTACCGCTACTTCTCCGACCTGGTCTCCAGCCACATCCTCCACGCCCTCGAGGTCCGCCCGGCCTACGCCCTGCCCGAGCCGACCCCGCTCGAGGTGTGGCGTCGCAACCTCGAGATCGTCACGGCCCTGTTGAGCGCCATCGGCGTCGACTGCTTCGCCGTGCCGGGCTTCGGCCTCACCCGGCCCGTGGTCGGCGTGGCCGACGCCGACCGCCGGCGGGTGATCGCCGCGCTGGCGGTGCTCTGCGACTCCACCGGCGGGCGCCTGACCGCTGCCGAACCGCCCCGCCTCGAGTCGGCGCCGGTCGGTACACCGGTGCGACCGCGCACCGACCTGGGCGACGTCACGGTCGTCCGTGCCGACTGGCTGTGGACCGAGCCGACCCGCAATCTCGTCTTCGGCGCCGAATACGGCTGCGAGGTCGAGTTCTGGACCGAGGACGGCGGGGGCCGCCTGGTCGCGCCGCGCCGCAACCGGATCAGCCAGGTCGTCCGCCGTGACTCGGCACCGGTCGCCGCGCCGGGCCGCCTGTTCACCCCGCTCGCCGCCGGCTCTCGGGCCGGCCTGCCGACCGTGGCCACCCGCCCCGAGTTCGGCGCCACCGGCCCGGAGGAGGTGGGCTTCCCGATCGATGTGGTCTACACCTGGGTCGACGGCGACGACCGAGCCTGGCTGCGCCGCCGCGCCGAGGCCGCGGAATCGCCCTACCACGCCGAGTCGGCCAACGAGTCCCGCTTCATCGACCGCGAGGAGCTGCGCTACTCGCTGCGTTCGCTGTACCTGAACGCCCCCTGGGTGCGCCACGTGTACCTGGTGACCGACGCCCAGTGCCCGCACTGGCTCGATTCGGACGCCCCGGGCGTCACGGTGGTCGACCACCGCGAGCTGTTCGACGACCCCGAGTGCCTGCCGACGTTCAATTCGCACGCGATCGAGACCCAGCTCCACCGCATCGACGGGCTCAGCGAGCATTTCCTGTACTTCAACGACGACATGTTCCTGGGGCGGCCGGTCGCGCCGCGTCTGTTCTTCGAACCCGGCGGGCTCGCCCGCTTCTTCCCCTCGGACACCTTCATCGACCTCGACCCGGTCAGCGCCGCCGACACGCCGCCGAACGCCGCGTTCAAGAACGACCGGTCGCTGCTGGAGCACGCCTTCGGCCGCACCATCACCCGGATGGTGCAGCACGTGCCGTATCCGCTGCAGCGCAGCGTCCTCGCCGAAGTGGAGAAGGAGTTCGGCGACCTCCACGCCCGGACCGCCGGCAGCGTCTTCCGCGACATCTCCGACATCTCGGTGGTGACGCTCCAGCACTACTACGCGTTCCTGACCGGACGCGCCGTCTGGGGCACGAGCCGGCACGCCTACCTGGAGCTCGGCCGCCCGGACCTGGCCGAGCGGCTGGCGGAACTGCTGGAGGGACGCGACCGGGAGACCTTCTGCATCAACGACGCGGGCCTGACCGCGGACCTGGCCCGGGAGCGCTCGACGATGCTGCGGTCGTTCCTGGAGTCGTACTTCCCGGTCCCGTCGCCGTTCGAACGCCGCGCGGCCCCGTGAGCCGAGGTGTGGCGCGGCGGCCGAGCGGGCATCCCACCCGCACGGGCTCCGCCGAGCACAGGGGGGAAGCAAGATGCGCATCGACGACTTGAACGGCCAGCTTGTCACGGAGGTCTCCTGGAAGCCCCCGGTGACACTGCGCACCGGCGGTGGCTGGGTCCTCACCGTCGATTCGGAGATGACGGTGACCCGCGCCGGCGGCGACCGCGTCACGTACCCCGGCGACGACAAGGTCTCGCCCGAGACCGCCTACCGGGAGCTGTCGGGCCTCATCATCGACCGGGTCGAGGTCGGCGACGCCGGCGACCTCCGGTTCCGGTTCGAGGACGGCTCGACGCTGGAGGCGCCGCCGGATCCGAACGAACGGGCCTGGCGGCTCGCCGGACCCGAGGGTCAGCGGTTCGCGTGCGCCGCGGGCGGCGAGGTCTCGGTCGAGCCGGCAACCAGGTCCGCCTTAGCCGCTACTTCAGGCCGCGGCGCTCCAGGAGCGGTTCGATGTCGGCGTCGCGTCCGCGGAAACGCCGGTAGGACTCCATCGGGTCGATCGAGCCGCCCTTGCTGAGCAGGTGCTCGCGGAAGCGGTCGCCGGCGGCCCGGTTCAGTCCGCCGTGCTCGGTGAACCACTCGACGGTGTCGGCGTCCAGGATCTCCGACCAGATGTAGGAGTAGTACCCGGCCGAGTATCCGCCGGCGAAGATGTGCGCGAAATAGCCCGAGCGGTAGCGCGGCGCGATCTCGGCCATGGCGACACCCGCCTCCTCGAGCGCCCGCCGTTCGAACGCCTCGACCGCCGCGGCCGGGTCGTCCCCGCCCTCGGGCACCTCCTCCGGCGCCAGCCGGTGCCAGGCCTGGTCCAGCAGGGCCGCCGCGAGGTACTCGGTGGAGGCGAAGCCCTCGCCGAACTTCTCGGCCGCCTCCCACCGCTCCAGCAGCTCGGTCGGCGCCGGCTCCCCGGTGGCGTGGTGGCGAGCGTAGGCGGCCACCACCTCGGGCCACTGGATCCACATCTCGTTGACCTGCGAGGGATACTCGACGAAGTCCCGCGGCGTCGAGGTCATCGACGTCTTGGGGTAGCGGCAGGCCGACAGCAGCCCGTGCAGGGCGTGCCCGAACTCGTGGAACATCGTCACCACGTTGGCGGGAGTGATCAGCGCCGCCTGCCCTTCGGCGGGCGGCACGATGTTGAGGTTGTTGACCACCACCGGCGGCTCTCCGGTCAGCTCCGACTGGACGACCAGCGGGACCATCCAGGCCCCGCCCCGCTTGGAGTCGCGGGTGAAGAAGTCGCCGAGGAAGAGTCCGAGTGCCGCGCCGTCGGCGTCGAAGACCTCGAACACGCGCACCTCGGGGTGGTAGCCGGCCAGGTCCCCGCGTTCGCGGAAGGTCAGCCCGAACTCCTTCTCGGCGGCGTGGAACACGCCGTCGAACAGGACCCGGTCGAGCTCCAGGTACGGCTTGAGCTCGTCGGCGTCGAAGCCGAACTCGGCCCGGCGGACCTTCGCGGCGTAGTGGGACCAGTCCCAGGCGGCGAGCTCGAAACCGCCGCCGTCGGCGTCGACGGCGAGCTGGAGCCTTTCGGCCTCGGCGCGGGCGTTGCGGACCGCGGCGGCGGCCAGCCTCGAGAGGCGCTCGGAGATGACGTCGGCGTTGCCGGCGGTCTGGTCGGCGGCGATGTAGTCGGCGTGGTGCTCGAAGCCGAGCAGCCGCGCCTTCTCGGCGCGCAGCCGCACCATCGCCAGCAGCGTGCCGGCGTTGTCGGCCCCGCGGGAGGTCGTGGCCCGCCACAGCCGCTCGCGTACGTCGCGGTTGCGCAGCTTCTCCAGCATCGGGTGGCAACTGAAGTTGCTCTGGGCGATCAGGAAACCCTCGAGCCCCCGCTCGGATGCGGCCTCGGCCGCGGCGGCGATCCGGTCGTCGCTGAGCCCGTCGAGCTCGTCGCGTTCGGCGACCAGGAGCGCCGAGTCGTTCAAGTCGGTCAGGAGCTGCCGGTTGAACTTCGCCGAGTGGTCGGCCAGCTCGGCGTTGATCCGCGCCAGCCGGGCCTTTCCCGCCTCGTCTAGCGCGGCCCCGCCGCGGACGAACTCGCTGCGGTAGCGCTCGAGCAGGCGCCGGTCCTGCTCGTCGAGGCCGAGCCGGTCGCGCCGCCGCCACAGGGACTCGATGCGTTCGAACAGGGCGGCGTCGAGCAGGATCCGGTCGTGGTGCTCGGCCAGCTTGGGGCCGTACTCGGCCTCGATGGCCTGGAGTTCGTCGTCGGTGTCGGCGGCGTTCTGGTTGTAGAAGACCATGGTGACCCGCGAGAGGACCCCGCTGGAGGCCCGCTCCAGGGCCACGACGGTGTTCTCGAACGTCGGTTCCTCGCCGCTGGAGGCGATGGCCTCGACGGCGGCGAGCTCCTCGGCCATCCCGGCATCGAACGCGGGCCGGTAGTGCTCGGCGGCGATGTCCTGGAAGCGGGGAAGCCGGTGGGGGAGGTCGGATGCGCTCAGCAGCGGGTTCTCGGTCACTGGGGTCCCTCTCGTCGTGGCCGGCGGCGAACCGCGCACCGGTTCGGGTGGCGGTCGCCGAATCCTATTCCCGGCTCCGAGAGCCCCGCAAACCGCTCGCGGACCGCAACCTCACCGAATGCGGCCGCGCCGCATTACCATCGAGTCCATGTCTGATGCGAGCCCGCTGTTCGTGGCCAGCGACGTCCATGGCCATCGCGACGCGCTCGCCGAGGCGCTGCGCGGACGCGGACTGGTCGACGGCGAGGACGCGTGGTGCGGCGGCGGCGCTCGCCTCTGGGTCCTGGGCGACCTGTTCGACCGCGGTCCCCAGGGGGTCCCGGCGCTGCGGCTGGTGCGCCGCCTGGCCGACCAGGCGGCCGCCGAGGGCGGGCTGGTCGACACCCTCATCGGCAACCACGAGGTGCTGATGCTCGGGTCCAGGCGGTTCGGCGGGGAGCCGTTCACCGACGCCGACGGCCATGAGCGGCAGTTCCTGCACTGGTGGGTCCTCAACGGCGGATTCGAGGACGACATGGGGGAACTGACCGACGAGGAGGCGGACTGGCTCCGGAGCCGCCGCATCGTCCACCTGGCCGGCAAG
Source organism: Glycomyces xiaoerkulensis (assembly GCF_002798405.1). Lineage (GTDB taxonomy): Bacteria > Actinomycetota > Actinomycetes > Mycobacteriales > Micromonosporaceae > Glycomyces > Glycomyces xiaoerkulensis. The sequence continues at coordinate 101,355 of NZ_PGGV01000012.1, forward strand.
TCGCTGCTGGTCCACTCCGACACCGAGGGCTACCTCGACTACGGGGACACCGAGGAGTCGGTCAACTCCGCGGCGCGGGAGGTGCTGGCCTCCGGCGAGCCCGAGCGGTGGTGGCGCCTGTTCCGCGACCTGACCCGCCGCCACGAGTTCATGGGCGAGGCCGGCCCGGCGAGGGTGCGCGGAATGCTGCGCGCCTACGGCGGCGAGGAGCTGGTCCACGGCCACTCGACCATCCCCGACACCACCGGCCTGGAACCGGGCCGGGTGACCGAGGCCCGCCGCTACTGCGACGGTCTCGTGCTCAACGTCGACGGCGGCGTCTACCAGGGCGGCAAGTGCCTGGTGGCGCGGCTCGACTTAAGCGCCGTCCCGCTGGTGCGGCAGCGGGTGTCCCGGCCCGGCCGGCGGGGGAGCGGCATGCCGGTCCGGCCGCGCCTCCAGCCACAGGCTCAGCGCGGCGGCCGCGCCGACGCCGACCACCACCCACCCGGCGAGCGGCGAGAACGCGATCAGGACGCCGGTCCCGGTCCCGGCGGCGGTCACGGCGACCGCGCTCACGGCGGCCGCGAGGAACGGGTGCCGCATCCGACGGCGTCCGTGAACTCGATTGTGTCTCATATCCGACACAACGATCCGCCGCCCTGAAGAGACACGCTGCATGTGCATATTTCCCGCCTTCGGGTGGTCGAAACACGGCAAACGGGTCAATATGCGACAGCATTTCGGGATCAAGGGGCGATACTGTGAGGATCCCGTCGGCGGAGAGTGAGAACGGCAGTCCGCGGCCGTTGTGCGACGGGCCGAAAACCTGTAGATACATATCTGTCGGGGGCTCCGCGGGCGAACGCCTCGCCGAACGCGCCGAGGCCGACCGGAAGCAATCGTGTGGGTGAGATAGACGGCTTCTGGCCGCTTCCGGAATCCGCGGTTCCCCAAGGAAGGCGGCGGCCGCGACCGTCTGGCCGCGGGAGCGGCCGCCGCCGACGGCAAGAGCATCGCTTCGGAACGCGAAGTGCCAAAAGAAGAAGTGTAACTCCTATAAGGACGGTGGGGTCTGATGGAGTCGGTAACGCAGCCAACAGGGCGGCGGGTGGCGTATTGGCGCCAACGCCGCGGTATGTCCCAGCAGGTATTCGCCGATCAGATCGGCAAATCCAAAAGCTGGGTCGACAAGATAGAACGCGGCGTGCGCCGCCTCGACAAATACTCGGTCATCACCGAGATCGCCGAAGCGCTGAGCATCGACGCCGGGCAGCTGCTCGGCCGCGAGCCCAAGCGCCGACCCGGACTGGGCGGATGCCTCGACCAGTCCGAGGTCGAATCGATCCGCCAATCCCTCGAACGGTACGAACGCCTCGGGATCTTCCTCGAGGCCGCCCCGATAGACCCGATCCCGATTCCGCGGCTGCGCGGAGCGGTCAGCTATGCATGGATCGCCTTCGAAAAGGGCCACTACCCGATCGTGGCCCGCTCGCTCATACAACTCCTGCGCGACACTCCCGTCGCCGAGGAGAACCCGGTCGACGGCACCGCCGCCGAAGCCGCCGAACTCATGACGCAGGTCTACCAGATAGCATCCACAGTGCTCAGAAAGCTCGGCGAGGCCCAACTCGCCTGGCTCGCCGCCGACCGCGCCATCAGCGCCGCCCAGCGCGGCAACGACCCGCTACTGGCCGGCATCGCCACCACCAGGGTCGCCGGCGCCCTCCGCGCCCTCGGCCGCTACCAGGCCGCCCTCGACCTCAACGTCCAAGTGGCGCACGGCCTGATCAGCGAGACCGGCGGCGAGTCCGCCGGCCCCGAGGCCATCAGCGTCTACGGGGCGCTCCTGCTGCAGGGCGCCATGGCCGCCGCGCTGGCCGGCGAGGCCGCCACCAGCTCCGATCTGCTCGAGAGCGCCGAACGCGCCGCCGCCATCCTCGGCCGCGACGCCAACCACTACTACACCTCGTTCGGCCCGACCAACGTCGAACTGCACCGCGCTGCCGCGCTGGTCGAGCTCGGCGAAGGCGCCGACGCCCTGTCCGTCCACGACCGCATCGACCGGGGCGCCTTCGGCGAACTGGTCGCCGAACGCCGCGCGCGCCACTGGCTCGACATGGCGCGCGCCTGCATCCAGACCGGCGACATCGAACGCGCCGGCCGCGCCCTGGCCACCGCCGAACAGGCCGCCCCGGCCGAGATCCGGTGCCGCCCGATGGCCATCGAGCTCATCGACCAGATCCTCCACCGCACCCGCGGCGAACCCGTGCCCCAGGTGCGCATGCTGGCCGAATCGGTGGGGGCGCTCAATTAGACGACCCGCCCGGAACCCGGCTACCCCGGGTTCCGGGCACCCCGCGCGGCCGATCGCGCTCCCCATAGACTCCCGGTCATGCCAACGCTCAGCGAGCTCACCGCCGCACTCGACCGGATATACCCGCGCCACTGGGCGGAGGACTGGGACCGCGTCGGCCTGGTCTGCGGCCGAGGCGATATCGCCGTCGGCAAGGCCCTGTGCACGGTCGACGTGGTCCCAGAGACCGTCGCCGAGGCGATCGAGCTCGGCTGCGACCTCATCGTCGCCCACCACCCGCTGCTGCTGCGAGGCGTCTCCAGCCTCGATCCGGCCGAATACAAGGGCGATCTCCTCCACACCCTCATCGAGCGCCGCATCGGCCTCTACGTCGCCCACACCAACGCCGACGTCGCCAACCCGGGCGTCTCCGACGCCCTCGCCGACCGCCTCGGCCTGGTCGACCTCCGGCCGCTGCGCCCCCTGACCGGGCCCGAGCACGAAGGCTCGGGCCGCGGCATCGGGCGCGTCGGGCGCCTGCCGGCCTCGATGCGGCTCGCCGAACTCGTCGACCGCGCCGCGGGAGCCCTGCCGCGGACCGTCTGGGGGCTGCGTTCCACGGGGGACCCTGATCGGCAGGTCAGCGTCGTCGCCGTGTCCGGCGGCGCCGGAGACTCCTATCTGGCCGACGCGGTCGCCGCCGGGGCGGGCGCCTTCCTCACCTCCGACCTCCGCCACCACCCGGCCGGCGAGCACGCCGCCCGCGGCGGGCCGGCGCTCATCGACGCCGCCCACTGGGCGACGGAGCGGCCCTGGCTCGATACTGTTGCAGAACAGCTTTCGGAGCACATCGACGACATCGCCGTGTCCGATCTAGACACCGATCCGTGGACCATCCATCAGAATGCCGGGGTGAACCGAGTTGGAAGCTGACCTGTTCGATCAGCGCCGCCTGCTCGAACTGCAGGCCGTGGACACCACGCTCACGCAGCTCGACCAGCGGCGCCGGAGACTCGACGACGACCAGGCGATCCCGACCGCGCGTCGGGACCTCCAGGTGCTGCGGGACCGCGCCGCCTCCCTCAAGGCCGACATCGCCGACGCCGACCGCGACATCAAGCGCATCGAGCAGGAGGTCGAACTGGTCACCAAGCGCGCCGAGGCCGACCGCCGCCGCATGGCCTCCGGCTCGGCCCCGCCGAAGGAGCTCGAAGGGCTCCAGAGCGAGCTGGAGTCCCTCGCCAGGCGCCAGTCCAGCCTCGAGGACGACGAGCTCGAATTCATGGAGCGCCGCGAGGGCCTCGAAACCGAGCTGAACGAGTCCGAGCGCAGGACCGAGGAGTCCGAGGCCGCCCTCGCCGACGCCGAGGCCGACCGCGACCGCCGGCTCGGCGAGCTGCACTCCGAGACCGAGTCGGCCGCGAGCGAGCGGAACCGCCTGACCGGCTCGATCCCGCCGCGCCTGGTCGAACTCTACGAGAGCATCCACGCCCGCCAGCCGATCGCCGCCGCCGAACTGGTCGGCCGCCGCTGCGGCTCGTGCCGGATCGAGAAGTCGCCGGCCGACATGGCCCCCATCCGCGCCGCCGCGATCAACGAGGTCCTGCGCTGCGAGGAGTGCGGAGCGATCCTCATCCGCACCGACGTCGGCCCCGGCGCCGACACCGAGGTCGTCTCCGACGAGGAGCTCGACAAGTACACCAGGTGAACGGGGGCGGGGCACCGCGGCGCCCCGCCCCCGTCAGCACATTCGCCTCAAGACCGACTGAACTCCGCCCAGCGGTCGATCAGGGCCGTGGCCTCGCCCCCGTCGATCGCTCGGGCGGCCCGCTCCAGGCCCGCCTCCAGCATCGCGCGCCGGCGCGCCACATCGTGCATGTCCACCTCCTCGACGAGGCCCTCGCGCGAGGCCAGAGCCGCGGCGGCGTTGATGAGCACCGCGTCGCGGACGGGTCCGGTCTTACCCGCGAACACGTCGCGCGCCACCTTGGTGTTGAACTCGATGTCCCCGCCGCGCAGCGCCGCCGCATCGGCCTTGACCAGGCCGAGCTCCTCGGTGTCGATCGTGCCCTCGGAGACCCGACCACCCGAGACCACCCACTCGGTGGTCGTCGAGGAGGTCGAGATCTCGTCCATGCCGTCGTCGCCGCGCACCACGAACACCGACGCCCCGCGGGCGGCGAATACCTGTGCGATCAGCGCCGCCCGCTTCGGATCGGCGCAGCCGATCAGGCCCGCCTGCGGCTGAGCCGGGTTCGTCAGCGGCCCGAGCAGGTTGAACACGGTCGGGATGCCGAGCGCGGCCCGCACGGGGCCGGCATGGCGCATCCCGGGGTGGAAGGACTTGGCGAAGCAGAAGCCGATGCCGACCTCCCGGACCGCGGCCTCGACCCGGTCGGCCGAAGCCGCCAGGTCGACGCCGAGCGCCTCGAGCAGATCGGCCGAACCGACGCTGGAGGAGGCCGCGCGGTTGCCGTGCTTGATCACCGGCACGCCCGCGGCCGCGACCACCACCGCCGCCATCGTCGAGATGTTCACGCTGTTGGAACCGTCACCGCCGGTGCCGACGACGTCCACCGCGACGCCCAGGTCCGACAGGTCGAGCCGGGTGGTCTCGGCGAGCATCCGCCCCGCGATCGCGGCCACCTCTTCGGCCGTCTCGCCCTTGGAGCGCAGCAGCACCGCGAACGCCGCCAACTGCGCCGGATCGGCCTCGCCCGCCATGATCCGCGCCATCGCCCAGTCGGCACTGGCCTCGTCGAGGTGGTCGCCGCCCGAGAGGCGCGCGAGGACATCGGGCCAGGTCGTATCAATCATGGAAACTCCAGTGCAAATTTGCGGCCCGCAAGCCCGGCCGTGGCCGAACCGCGGGACTCAGGCGGCACGCTGCGAAGGCACGTCGGCCGAACGGCGCTCGACCAGCAAGTCTACAACCGTCTTCGCCGTCGTTACGGGGTTGAGGGGGTGGCTGAGGACCGCGTCCGCCCGCGACCACGCCGCCAGCCAGCGGTCGGCGGCCCGGGCCAGGACCACCGCGAGCGTCGGAGGCTCGTCGAATTCGTCGCGCATCTGCCGGGCGATCCCGAGGCCGCCGGCCGGCTGGGCCTCCCCGTCGAGCAGGATCAGGTCGATCTCGTACTCGTCGATGAGGGCCACCGCCTCGTCGTAGTCGCCGGTCGCGGCGAACTCGACCGTCACGCCCTCGGCCGGTGCCTCGCCGATGGCCGATCGCATCTGTTCGATCACGGAGGGTCGATGGCTGTAAAGCAGGACCGCGTACTCCGTCGTTGAGGTACTCACGCCTCGCATATTAAACCGGCCACACTGAAATAGCCAGCCCGCCGCCGCCACTTCCGCTCTGGACATCGCCTACAGTGGCTGAACCGGTGGTGACCTGCGGACTCGATGCCGAAGCCGGGCGAGCCTACCGCGCCCCGGCACGTGGCGGAAACACACCCCATGCACAGGATGCGGCCGGCGGGCCGTAATAATGTGCGCGTGACTGCCGCCGAAGCAACTATCGACCCCAGCCGAATTCATTCGCTGACGAGGCCCAACGTCGTCAGTGTCGGCACCATCGTGTGGTTGAGCAGCGAACTCATGTTCTTCGCGGGCCTGTTCGCGATGTACTTCTCCATCCGAGCCGCCGCCCCCGACCTCTGGGTAGAGGCCGGCCACCACCTGGACTTCCCGTACGCCCTGGTCTTCACGGTGATCCTGGTGGCCTCCTCGATCACCTGCCAGCTCGGCGTCTTCGCCGCCGAGCGCGGGGACGTCTACGGCCTGCGCCGCTGGTTCGCCATCACCTTCGTCATGGGGCTGATCTTCGTGCTCGGCCAGGCCAACGAGTACCGCAACCTGGTGATCGAGGGCCACACCATCGCAGCCGACGGCTTCTGGTCGATGTTCTACCTCACCACCGGCTTCCACGGCCTCCACGTGACCGGCGGTCTGATCGCGTTCATCTTCTTCCTCATCCGCACGACGATGGGCCGGTTCACCCCGGCCCAGGCCACCGCGGCGATCGTCGTGTCCTACTACTGGCACTTCGTCGACGTGGTGTGGATCGCGCTGTTCGCGATGATCTACCCGCTGACGATCTACTTCACGTAGGGCAGTCGCTGCCCCGGAACACCACATCACGGAACCGGCCGTGATAGACAACCCGAGAGAAACGGCGACCGCCACCCGGAGGCGGTCACCCGGCCGGGCGAGGACCCCACAGCCCTCCCCGGCAGCGAGCTAGATAAAGGTGGCGAACAACCGTGGCTGCATCAGCGAAACGCCGGCGAGGCTGGCGCAAGCGCCTCGGCGCGCTGGCCAGGTTCACCGGCGCGTTGGTCATAGTCGGCGGGCTCTACTCGGCCTTCGCGCCGAGCCTGTACGCCCAGGAAGCCGATGACAACGCCGTCGACTCCGAGGTGGTCAAGGGCCAGGAGCTCTACGACACGAGCTGCATCACCTGCCACGGGGACAACGGCGAGGGCGTCGACGGCCGCGGGCCGAGCCTGATCGGCATCGGCTCGGCCGCCGTGGAGTTCCAGGTCAACACCGGACGCATGCCACTGGCCAACCAGGGCGCCATGGCCATACCCGGCGACCCGGTGTTCACCGAGGAGGAGGCCGAGTGGCTCGGCGCCTACATCGAGCACCTCGGCGGCGGCGGCGCGGTTCCCGACGACCTCGACGCCCTGGTCGAGAACGCCGACGTGGGCTCGGGCAACGACCTCTACCGCGTCAACTGCTCGTCCTGCCACGGCTACGCCGGCGGCGGCGCGGCCCTGTCCTCCGGTGCCGAGGCCCCCGCGCTCGGCGGCACCACCGACGAGGAGCTCTACCAGGCGATGCTCACCGGCCCGCAGAACATGCCGGTCTTCGCCGACAACGAGCTCACGCCCGAGCAGAAGGCCGACGTCATCGCCTACGTCCAGTACATCGTCAACGACGACGCGGACCGGGGCGGGGTGTTCAACCTCGGACGATTCGGCCCGTCCACCGAAGGACTCGCCATCTTCCTGGTCGGCATCAGCGCACTGCTGCTCGCCACGCTCTGGATTGCAGGTAAATCGTGAGTGCCCACAACGAGAATCAGCCCGGCGAGCCGGATCTGAACGACCCGAAGCTCTCCCGCTTCGAGGTCTACCGCGAGGGTCTGCGCCGCGACGGCATCGAGATCATCCACTACGAGCCCCGCTTCGGGCGGCCCGGCACGGGCGCCGAGAAGCGCATGGAGCGCATCGTCGGCGGCATGTTCCTCGGTGCCGGACTGTTCGCGACCCTGTTCGTGGCCGCCTACATCTTCTGGCCGTGGGAGTACGAGGGCGCCGCCACCCTGAGCGACCCCGAGACCTGGTACACGCCGATCCTCGGGATCACGCTCGGCCTGTCGCTGCTGCTGTTCGCCTTCGGCGTGCTCACCTGGGCCAAGAAGCTGCTGCCGGTGGAGGAACTGGTCCAGGACCGCCACGACGGCGGCTCCGCCCGGGACGACCGCCGCATCGCCGAATCCACGGTCGACACCGTCGCCGACGACATGGGCCTCAAGCGCCGGCCCTTCCTGGTCAAGGCCGCCCTGCTGGGCGCCGCCCCGCTCGGCCTGGCAGCGGTGGCGCCGCTCGGCGGCCTCATCAAGGACCCCGGCGACATGCTCACCGTCACCGGCTGGAACGCCGAGAGGTACAACGACGGCAACCCGGTGCGTCTGATGCTGAAGGACGGCGCGATGGTCCGGCCCGACATGGTCTCGGTCGGCGGCCAGATCACGGTGTTCCCGGCCATCGAGGCCGGGGCGAGCAACGAGTACCCGACCGCGCCGGCGCTGCTGATCCACCTGCGGGAGCAGGACGCCGCGACGCTGCGGGAGAACCTCTACCCGATGTACCAGGACGTCGACGCGCTCTGGGGCAATTTCGTCGCCTACTCCAAGATCTGCACGCACGTCGGATGCCCGGCGAGCCTGTACGAGCAGCAGAGCCAGCGCCTGCTGTGCCCGTGCCACCAGTCGCAGTTCAATGTGGTGGACAACGCCGCCCCGATCTTCGGCCCGGCGACTCGGCACCTGCCGATGCTGCCGCTCGACGTCGAGGACGGCTACTTCATCGCCACCTCGGACTTCCTGGTGCCCCCGGGGCCGGCGTACTGGAACCGCCCGTCCCTCCCAGAGGAGGATGAACAGTGAAACGCCGCAAAGGCACCAGCCAGAGCATGATGACCAAGGCCGGCGGCGAGCTGGACGACCGCTTCAAGCTCGCGGGACCGACCCGGGTCCTGATGAACAAGGTCTTCCCGGACCACTGGTCGTTCCTGCTCGGTGAGATCGCGCTGTTCTCGTTCGTCCTGCTGCTGCTCACCGGCACCTTCCTGGCGCTGTTCTTCGATCCGTCGATGGCGCACGTGACCTATGAGGGCTCCTACGTCCCGCTGCAGGGCGTCGGCATGTCGAAGGCCTACGAGTCGACCCTGGACATCTCCTTCGAGGTGCGCGGCGGCCTGATCATGCGGCAGATGCACCACTGGGCGACGCTGCTGTTCATGGCCTCGATCCTCGTCCACATGATGCGGATCTTCTTCACCGGCGCGTTCCGCGCGCCGCGCGAGACCAACTGGCTCATCGGCATCCTGCTGTTCTGGCTCGGGTTCTTCGAGGGCTTCATCGGCTACTCGCTGCCCGACGACGGCCTGTCCGGCACCGGCCTGCGCATCGCCGAGGGCATGACCGAGTCCCTGCCGTTCCTGGGGCCGTGGGTCTCGGCGGCGCTGTTCGGCGGCCAGTTCCCGGGCGACGAGGTTATCGCCAGGTTCTACATCATCCACGTGTTCCTGCTGCCGCTCGCGCTGCTGGCGCTCATCACCATCCACATCGGTCTGGTGTTCGCGCAGAAGCACACGCAGTGGCCGGGGCCGGGCCGGACCGAGCACAACGTGGTCGGCTTCCGCATGTTCCCCAACTACGTGATGAAGCAGGTCGGCTTCATGCTGGTGGTCTGGGGCGTCGTGGCGGCGATGGCGGGCCTGTTCCAGATCAACCCGGTCTGGCTGTTCGGGCCCTACGAGGCGTCGGTGGTGTCCTCGGCCTCCCAGCCGGACTTCTACGTCATGTACCTCGACGGCCTGATACGCCTCTTCCCGGCCTGGGAGCTGCGCATCCCGCCGTACTTCACGCTGCCGGGCGTGTTCTGGCCCGGGATCGTCGCCATGGGGCTGTCGGTCCTGCTGCCGCTGGCCTATCCGGCCATCGAGCGGCGCTTCACCAAGGACCGGGCGCACCACAACCTGCTCCAGCGCCCGCGCGACTTCCCGGCCCGCACCGGTGTCGGCGTCATGGTCATCGTCTTCTGGGTCATCGGCGTGGTCTCCGGCGGCAACGACGTGTTCGCGCAGGCGTTCAACATCAGCCTGAACGCGATGACGTGGGCCGGCCGCATCGGCATCGTCGTGCTGCCGATCGTGGCGTACTACCTCACCTACCGGATCTGCCTGGGACTCCAGCAGCACGACCGGGAGATCCTGGCGCACGGCCTGGAGACCGGCGTGCTCATGCGCGACCCGGAGGGCCGCTTCTACGAGGTCCACCAGCCGCTGGCCGAGCCCGACGAGCACGGCCACACCGACCTGGAGTACTCCGGCGCCCCGGTGCCGAAGAAGATGAACCGCGTCGGCGCGCTCCCGCCGGCCGAGAAGGGATTCTTCAAGTCCGTCGAGTCCTCGGACGACGACCGGCGCGACGAGCTCGAGGCCGGCCGCTGACCGGCCCGGACGCACGGCGGGGCGGCACCCTCCGGGTGCCGCCCCGTTCGGCGTGTCAGTACCGGTCGACGGTGGTGATGAGCTTCTCGGCCAGTTCGTCGGCGTCGAGCTTCTCCCGCGCCAGCGCCAGGTACATCGAGTCCAGGTCCGGGTAGCCGAGCGAGGAGGCCACCCCGTGCAGCGGCTGGTCCCCGGCCAGGCCCCTGCCGCGCCGGATGAGCGATCGCCACAGGCGGTTCTTCCCGGACTTCAGCTCGTCCTCGAACGCCTGCATCGGGACCACCGGCAGCTCGCCGGTGCCGTCGGGGTCGCCGTCGGCGTGCGAGTCGAACCAGTCGTTGATGTGGAGCTGCGCCTCGGGGGTCTTGGCGTGCTCGAGCCACTGCTTCGACGGGCCGTACGGCTGCTCGTTGGTGAGCACCAGCTCCACCGAATCGCCGTCGCGTAGCGGCTGCGACAGCGGTGCGATCTCCCCGTTGACGTTGGCGGCGATGAGCCGGTGTCCGGTCGACGGCCCCGAGCAGTAGGCGACGTCGACCGGCGTGGCGTGCTTGGGCACCATCGCCTGCCGGCCGTCCCCGGCGAACACCAGGATGTCCTGGTCGGCCAGGTCGCAGCGCAGCGAGTCGAGGAACTGGCCGGAGTCGGCGATCTCCTTCTGCCAGTCCAGCAGCCGCCGGAGCCACGGCAACTGCACCTTGGCGGGGTCGGCGCCCGGCTCCTTGAGTCCGGCGATGATCCCGATCTCGGCGGTGTCGTGCATCTCCTTGGTGCGGATGAGGAATTCGACGCTCGTCTCGCCGGGGCCGTTCACGGCCGTGTGCAGCGACTGGTACAGGTTGAACTTCTTGGCCGCGATCAGGTCCCGGAACTTCCCGCCGATCGGCTTCCACACCCCGTGGATGGCCCCGAGCGCGGCGTAGCAGTCGGTGACCTCCCCGTCGACGACCACGACCATGCGCGGCGGGTCGGCCGGTCCGGTGCCGGGGTGCTTCTGCATCTCCCGGTACACCGAGTACGGGTGCCGCGGCCGGTCGAGCAGCTTGGCCGACACCTTGTAGCTCCGCAGCGCCCGCCGCACCTGCGGGACGATCTGGGCGACCTGCCGGTGCCGGTCGGATTCGGAGCCGAGGTGCTCGGTGATGCGCTGGAACGTCTCCGGCTCGAGCGTCTCCAGCACGATGTCCTCGAGTTCGCGCTTGATGACGTAGAGGCCGAGGCGGTCGGCCAGCGGGATGAGCACGTCCCTGGTGGCCTCGGCGATGCGGATCTGGCTGGCGCGCTTCTTGAACTTGATGGTCCGCATGTTGTGCAGCCGGTCGGCCAGCTTGATGACCATGACGCGAATGTCGCGCCCGGCGGTGAGCACCAGCTTGCGGAAGGTCTCGGCCTCGGCGTCGCTGCCGAGGTGGATCTTGTCGAGCTTGGTGACCCCGTCGACCATGACCGCGATCTCGGTCCCGAAGTCGCTGCGCAGCGCCTCGAGCGAGTAGCTGGTGTCCTCGACGGTGTCGTGGAGGAGCCCGGCGGCGACGGTGGCGGTGTCGACGCCGAGCTCGGCCAGGATGGTGGCGACCGCGATCGGGTGGGTGATGTAGGGCTCGCCCGACTTGCGGGCCTGGCCGCGGTGCATCTGCTCGGCGATCCGGTAGGCCCGGCGGACCAGCAGCAGGTCGGGAGTCTCCCACCGCGCCCGGTGGGCGGACTCGAGCCGCGCGACGCGTCCGGCCAGGTCCCACGGATCGTCCTGCTTGGCAGGCCGAGTAGCCGAGAGCAATGCGCGCAACATGGAAAGCCTCCGATGCCCAAGGTTGATCGCATTCTAGATGTACAACGATCCGGCGTGAGAATCGACACTTGCCACTGTCGGATTTCGGCACTCGTTTCGAATCCGGTCTACGAGGCGGTGATCGCTCCGGTCCACCGCTCGGCGCCGTCGATCGGGCAGGCCCATTCGTCCTCGATCGACACCAGCCGGACCTCGGGCCGGGCGAGCCATTCGAGCAGGAGCCTCGCTTCGGCCGCGTGCGCGGCGTCGGTGACGTCGCGGGCCGGTTCGACGGTCCGCGAGGTCCGGCGGCACTGCTCGATCAGCGGCATGGGGTCGGCGCGCGGGGGAGTGCGGGTCGAGCCGGCCAGGACGCCGTGGCGGATCACCGCGATCTCCCAGCCGCCGCCTCGAGCGCGTCCGGCGGCGACGATCTCCCCGGCCGCGACCAGCGCCCGGATCCGCTGCGTGGCGGCGGCCAGCGCGAGGAACGCCGCCAACTGGTCGCGTTTGGAGGCGGCGCTTTCGAACCGCTCGGCCTCGGACAGTTCGGCCAGCCGCCCGATCACGGCCTCGGCCACCGGGGTCGGGTCGCCGTCCATCGCCCCGGCCGTCTCGAGGGCGATGCGGCCGTACTCATCGAGGCCGATCCGGTGGCGGCACGGCTCGGGGCAGCGCCCGATCTCGCCGAGGAGGCAGGAGGAGGACTTCCGCCTGGGGGAGAGGCGGGTCCTGCACTGCCGGATCGGCAGGGCCGCCTCGATGGCGTCGATGGCGGCCTGCGCCTGCGCGCCCGAGGACGGGCCCAGCCGCGGCTCTCCGGGCGCGGGCGGCTTGCGGGAGATCGTCAGCCGCGGGTACGGCTCGTCGGTCAACCGGACCCAACTGCGGTGCTCGGGGTATTTCGCGGCCCGGTTGTAGGGCGGCTTGCCGCCGCTGATCAGCCGCAGCTCGGCCACGCCGGCCTCGAGGCGGTGCGCGCACTCGACGACCTCGACCCGCTCGGCCGAGGCGATCATGTCGCGCAGCCGCCGCCGCTGCTCGGCGGCCGAGAAGTAGCTGCGGACCCGCGCGGCCACGTCCACTGAGACCCCGATGTAGAGCGCCCGGTCGTCGGCGTCGCGGAAAATGTACACGCCCGGCACGTGCGGCAGCCCGTCGGCGAGGTGGCGCTTGCGCCGCTGCAGTTCGGAAGGGATGGCGCGGCACAGCTCGGCGAGGTCGGCGTCGGTCACCACGCCGTGCCCGGAGGCGCGCTCGATGAGCCCGTGCAGGACCACGACGGTGGCCTGCGCGTCGTCCAGGGCCCGGTGGCTGGGCCGCACTTCGGACCCGAAGAACCTGGCGAGCGTCCCGAGCCGGCGGTTGGGGAGCTCGTTCTTCTCGGTCAGCCGCCGCGCCAGCACGACCGTGTCGACCACGGGCGGGCGCGGCCAGCGCGTGCCGCAGAGGTCGCAGGCGTGGCGGAGGAACCCGATGTCGAACCCGGCGTTGTGGGCCACGAGCGTGGCCCCCGAGGCGAATTCGAGGAACATCGGCAGGACGGTCCCGATGTCGGGGGCGTCGGCGACCATGCCGTCGGTGATGCCGGTCAGGCGGGTGACGCGCGGGTCGATCGGCTCGCCGGGGTTGACGAGGGTGCTGAACTCTCCGAGGATCTGGCCGCCCTTGACCTTCACCGCGCCGATCTCGGTGATGCCGCAGGCGTCCGCCGCCAGTCCGGTGGTCTCCAGGTCCACCACGCAGAAGGTCACTTCGGACAGCGGGGTGCCCAGGCTGTCGAGCGTGGGCTGCGAGAAGCCGTCGCTCGCTCCGCTCTCAAACACAGCGTCCAGATTACGGGCGGCCTGTGACAGCGCCGTCGCCGCGGGCGTTCGAACGCCGCCAGGACATCTTGGACCGCAGTCGGCCGACGCGGGAGGCGCCGCGGGCCTGCGCTGCGGCGAACCGGTAGGCCAGCGACGCCGGCCAGAACAGCGCCCGGAGCCGCCGTCGGGGGTGGACGCTCTTGTCGAGCGCCCGGTGCAGGTCCGTGACCGCCTCCGGCAGGGGCCCGGTGTCGGCCCCGCGCCCCGAGTACCGGTGGACGGCCACCGCCGAGGCGAGCGCCTCGGCCGGTGCCGCCGCGTCCGGAGCGGCCGCGGCCAGCGCGGCGGCCGTCTGCTTCGGTGTCAGCGAATCGTTCAGCGCCACCCCGTAGTCGGCGGCGAGGTCGAGCGTCTCGTCCCAGGCGCCGAGGGCGGTGACGCGCCCCGGGCGCAGCCGGGCGCGGCGCATCCCGGCCCGCCACAGCGCCGGCACGAACGGCAGTGGCACCAGCAGCGCCAGCGCCAGCCACGCGGGATCGAATCCGAGCGGTCCCGGGCCCGCCCGGTCGTCGGCGCCGGCGGTCTCGTCGGTCTCGCCGGGGTCCTCCTGGCCGGGGAGGGTCGGTTCCTCGTTCGGCCGGTCGGTCGCATCGGGCCGGTCGGTCGCGCCGGCATCGTCCGGGTCCTCGGAGTCGGTGTCGGGATCGGGCTCCTCCTCCCAATCGAACGGCACCGAACCGGACACGCCCGTGGACGGGGTCGGGTCGAACGGCACCCAGCCGGGGCCGTCGAAGTACACCTCGACCCAGGCGTGGTAGTCGTCGCTGCTCACCACCCACTCGTCGCCCTCGCGGGTGCCCCGGGTGAGACCGATGACGACCCGGGAGGGGACGTCGGCGGCCCGCAGCATCCAGGCCATGGCGGTGGCGTACTGCTGGCAGAAGCCCTGCTTGTTCTCCAGGAAGTCGACGATCACCGATTGGTCGCCGCTGTTCTCGGTCGCCGTGCTGTAGCTGAAGCCGTTGGTCGGCGAGAGGTAGTCCTGCACCGCCAGGACCTTCTCGAAGTCGGTCTCGGCCTCGCCGAGCGCCTCCTCGAGGTAGGAGTCCAGCTCGGTGAAGCCCTCGGGGTGGGCGGTGTTGCGCTCCCGGAGCGGGTCGTCCTCGGGCAGCGGATCGGTCGCGTTCAGGACGCTCGCGTCGAATTCGGGGTCGGTGAAGGAGAACGAGTAGGACTCGACCGAGTCCAGGCCGGTGCGCCGGCTGCCGACGACGTTCAGGTCGGGCAGGACCCCCCAGTCGTCGTTCAAGTCGACCTCCACGGGCCTGCCGTAGACCGGCGCGACCGGGTCGGGCAGATCCAGCACCTCCACGGTCGCCTCGTAGACCTCACCGCCGGTGTACTGGAGCGAACCCAGCGGCGCCAGGTCCTCCTGTTCCCATTGGGACGGTCCGAACCCGCGCTCGGGGTCGAGGAAATCGGAGACGTGCATCCGCAGGTAGCCCGGCGAACTCCGGTCGGTGGTGATGCGGGCGACGTCGATCGGGTCGGGCCGGTTGAGCTGCCCGTACAGCTTCGCCCAGGGGTCGACCGCGCCGAGGTCGCCGCCGCCGGGGCCGCCCCCGCCGCCGTACCCCTCGGCGACCTGGTCGACCAGGCCGGAGGTGTTGGTGGGGATCACCGCCAGCAGCATCAGGGTGGCGGTGATGAACAGCGCCCCGCTCGTGCGGGCGGTGCCCGCCAGCGGCGAGGGGAACCGCGGCCCCACCAGCCGGCCCTGGCCGGTGAAGCGGTGCCCGAATCGCGAGACGCGCCGCAGGTTGTCGTCGCCGAGGATCCACAGGTAGGCCGCCGCCGGCAGCACGAACCAGAACCAGGCGGTCGCCTCCGGAGCGACCGAGACCGGCACGAGGTACATCGTCAGCAGCGTCAGGCCCGACAGGGCCGGGGTGCGCAGCCCCACGATGAACATGTCGTGCAGGATCGCCACGATCCCCACCCCGAGCATGGTCAGGAACAGGATCCCGTCCTCGGCCGCGACCGGAGGGGCCAGCGTGATGATGTCGTTGATCCCGCCGTTGATCGTCGTCAGCCAGAACGCGAAGGTGTCGAGCGTGGGTATGACGAACAGGACCGCGGTGCCGCCGTTGAACGCCGCGGTCATCACCGCCGTCAGCGCCGCGACCATCGCCAGGGTCTGGAGGCCCTGGCCCCGTCCGGCCGCGCGGATCAGCGAAGCGGCCGTCGACACGACCGCGACCGTCAGCAGCACCGGCACCGTCCAGCCGATGCCGGTGAAGACCCCCAGCAGCGGCGTCAGCGTCAGCGCCAGGCTCGCCGCCGCGACCAGGGTCGCGTGTCGCTGCCCGCTCATGCCATCGCCGCCTTCCACAGCGCCAGCCGGGTCCACACGTGCCGCAGCTCGAGGCCGCTGACGACCGGGAACACCTGCCAGCCGGCGCTCATCAGCGCCGCGGCGGCCCGGCGGTGCTGCTCGGCGAACGCCTGCTCCCGGGGGTCGCCCTCGCGGTGGGGCGGACCCCACCGGGTCGGGTCGAGCACCATCGCCACGCAGTGCCCGCCGCGCTTGGTCAGCGGCCCCAGCACGGCCGCCTCCTCAGGGGTCAGGTGTCCCAGGAACGCCACCACGCCCGCCGCGGACCGGTGCCGCTTGGTCTGCTCCATCATGTGACTGAGCGGGGCGTCCCGGGCCGCGGTCACCGTCGCCAGGTACCGCAGCGTCGCCGAGTAGTCGCTCCGGTGGCACTCGAACTCGGCGTGGGAGGTGACCAGGCGCGGCGACATCCCGTCGCGCGCCAGCCGCACCGTCGCCGACGCCGCGGCCCCGACCATCCACTCCAGGCTCGACAGGTCGCCCTCGCCCCGGTGGGCCCCGCGCCGCAGGTCCAGCAGGACCGCCGCCGCGTTCTCCCACGGCTGCTCCTCGCGCCGCACCATCAGCTCGCCGCGGTGCGCGCTGGCCTTCCAGTGGACCCGCCGCAGGTCGTCGCCGTTCCGGTACTCGCGCACGGCGATGTCGTCGTCCCCGGTGATCGCCACCGCCTGCGCCTGCGACTCGCCCGAGGTCAGGCCCGCGCCGCCGGGCAGTTTGAGGCTCGGCAGCCGCTCGGTGCGCGGGGTGACCACCAACTGGGTGGTGACCGGGAACTCCTGATGGGTCACCGCCAGCCCGAACGGGTCCGAGCACCGCACCAGCAGCGGCCCCAGCTTGTAGGCCCCGCGGGAGCCCGGCGTGATCGTGTAGTTCACGACGCTGCGCGACCCCGGTGCCAGCCGCTCGAGCACCAGCCGCGGCCGATTGCCCAGCCGGTAGGGGATGCGGTCCTCCAGCATCAGCGCCGGCGGGCGCCGCCGGCCGGTGTTCCGGATGCCCAGTCGCACCTGCGTCGGCTGCCCCGCCTCGACCTGGCCGGGGTTGAGCACCCGGTTCGACTCCAGGTCCGGGCGCGTCCACCGCAGCATCACCAGCCCGCCGATCGGCGCGACCGCCGCCAGCATCGCCGCGCGCAGCAGGTCGCCCTCGCCCACCACCAGCGCGATCAGCCCCACCGCGGCGCTCACCGCCAGCAGGGTCTTGCCGCGACCGGTGAGACTCAACGCTAGAACCTCCCCATCCGGGAGACCACCGGCACGTGCCGCAGGATGTCGGCCACGACCCCCGTGGTGTCACCCCCGCCCATCGTGGTCTCGGTGGTCGGGATCAACCGGTGCGCCAGCACCGGCACCGCCAACTGCTGGACGTCGTCGGGCAGCGCGAACTCCCGCCCGTCCATCGCCGCCAGCACCTGGGCGCACCGCAGCAACTGCAGCGTCGCCCGAGGGCTCGCACCCAACCTCACCTGCGCGTTCGACCGCGTCGCGTTCACCAGGTCCACCGCGTACCGCTTCAATTCCGGCGATACATGCACCGCCCGGGCGGTGGCGATCATCCGCACGATCGCCTCGCCGTTGCACACCGGCTGGAGCGACTCGAGCGGGTTGTACTCGCCGCGGTGGTCGAGCATCGCCATTTCGGCGTTCACATCCGGGTAACCGATTGCCAGGCGCGCGGCGAACCGGTCGCGCTGCGCTTCCGGCAGCGGGTAGGTGCCCTCCATCTCGACCGGGTTCTGGGTGGCGATGACCATGAACGGGCTGCGCAGCCGGTAGGTGTTGCCGTCGATGGTGACCTGGCGCTCCTCCATGCACTCCAGCAGCGCCGCCTGCGTCTTGGGGCTGGCCCGGTTGATCTCGTCGCCGAGGATCAGGTTGCCGAACACCGCGCCGGGCTTGAACACGAAGTCGCGCTTCTCGGGGTCGAACACGCTCACCCCGGTCACGTCCGACGGCAGCAGGTCCGGGGTGAACTGGATGCGTCGCACCGAGCAGTCGACCGACCGCGCCAGCGCCTTGGCGAGCTGCGTCTTGCCCACCCCCGGCACGTCCTCGAGCAGCAGGTGGCCCTCGGCGAGCATCACCGCCAGCGCCAGGCGGATCGTCTGGGCCTTGCCCTCGATGACCCATTCGACATTGGTCAGCACCGCCTCGGCGGTGGCCTTGAACTCCTGCGGATTCGACGGCGGCGGCGCCTGGGGCGGCTGCGCTGGGGATGAGTCGAATGCCAATGGTCCTCCACGGGAGACTTCTCTGAGGGTGTGATGAACCGCGCCGCGATTGTCGCTTGTCAGCAATCGTACTCGGGTGTGCCCAGTGCGCCCGCACCGCCGATTGGCCCGGACCGGACTTGCCGGCATCGGTTACACTAACGGTATGCCTCGGCGTTTCGAGCTGCTTCTTACGTAGCCGTGCTGAACCGACCTCAGCACGGCGCCCCTGCTATGCAGGGGTTTTTTGCTGTCTGGGGCCGGAATCCCGCCGGACGCCGACCAGAACCGAAGCAAGCACGAGCCACAGGATGACCCGATGACCGAACCGAGACACCGCTACGACGCCCGCCTGGCCAACCGGATCGAGCCGCGCTGGCAGGAACGCTGGGAGGCCGAGCAGACCTTCCGGTCCGCCAACCCCGCCGGCGAACTGGCCGAACCCGACCACCCGCGGGCCGGAGCCCCCAAGCAGTTCGTGATGGACATGTTCCCGTACCCGTCGGGGGCGGGACTGCACGTCGGGCACCCGCTGGGGTACATCGCCACCGACGTGTACTCGCGCTACCTGCGCATGGCCGGCTACAACGTGCTGCACCCGATGGGCTACGACGCGTTCGGCCTGCCCACCGAGCAGTACGCGGTCGCCACCGGCCGCCAGCCGGCCGAGATCACCGCCGAGAACATCGACCGCTACCGCGACCAGTTGCGCCGCCTGGGCATGGGCTACGACACGCGCCGCGAATTCGCCACCACCGACCCGGACTTCTTCAAGTGGACCCAGTGGATCTTCCTGCAGATCTTCAACTCCTACTACGACACCGAGGCCGACAAGGCCAGGCCGATCGGCGACCTGATCGCGGCCTTCGAGTCCGGTGAGCGGGGCACCCCCGACGGGCGCCCGTGGTCGGAGCTGAGCGAGGTCGAGCGCCGCCGCATCGTCGACGGCCACCGCCTGGCGTACGTGACCGAGGCGCCGGTGAACTGGTGCCCGGGCCTGGGCACGGTCCTGTCCAACGAAGAGGTCACCGCCGAGGGCAAGTCCGAGCGCGGCAACTTCCCGGTCTACACCCGGACCCTGAAGCAGTGGATGCTGCGCATCACCGCCTACTCCGACCGCCTGCTGCGCGACCTGGACGACCTGGACTGGTTCGAGTCGCTGAAGGCGATGCAGCGCAACTGGATCGGTAAGTCCACCGGCGCCTACGCCGACTTCGCGACCTACGCCGGCGACATCCGCGTGTTCACCACCCGGCCCGACACGCTGTTCGGCGCCACCTACATGGTCCTGGCCCCCGAGCACGAACTGGTCGACTCGCTGACGGCCGAGACCTGGCCGGCCGGCATCCCCGAGTCCTGGACCGGCGGCCACGCCACGCCCGCCGAGGCCGTCACCGCCTACCGGCACGAGGCCGCCGCCAAGACCGATGTGGAGCGCCAGGCCGACGCCAAGGTCAAGACCGGCGTGTTCACCGGCGGCTACGCCACCAACCCGGTCAACGGCGAGAACGTCCCGGTGTTCATCGCCGACTACGTGCTGGCCGGCTACGGCACCGGCGCGATCATGGCCGTGCCCGCCCACGACCAGCGGGACTTCGCCTTCGCCAAGGCCTTCGACATCCCGATCCGGCAGGTCGTGGCCGGCGAGGAGGAGTGGGACGGCGAATCCGCCTACACCGACAACGTCAACGGCACCTGCGTCAACTCCGACTTCCTGGACGGACTGAAGGTCCCCGAGGCCAAGGAGCGCATCAACGCCTGGCTGGCCGAGCACGGCCGCGGCGAGGCCGCCGTCAACTACCGGCTGCGCGACTGGCTGTTCAGCCGCCAGCGCTACTGGGGCGAGCCGTTCCCGATCGTCTACGACGAGTCCGGCCTGCCGGTGGCGCTGCCGGAGGACCAATTGCCGGTCGAGCTGCCGCAGATGGACGACTTCTCGCCCAAGACCTTCGGAGCCGAGGACGCCGACACCGCGCCCGAACCGCCGCTGGGCCGGGCCAAGGACTGGGTCGAGGTCGAGCTGGACCTGGGCGACGGGCCGCGGACCTACCGCCGCGAGGTCAACACCATGCCCAACTGGGCCGGCTCGTCCTGGTACCAACTGCGCTACACCGACCCCCACTCCGACGACCGGATCGCCGCGGCGGCCAACGAGTCGTACTGGATGGGGCCGCAGGACGGCGGCGACGTCGGCGGGGTGGACCTGTACATCGGCGGCGTCGAGCACGCCGTGCTGCACCTGCTGTACGCCCGCTTCTGGCAGAAGGTCCTGTACGACCTGGGGCACGTCTCCAGCCGCGAGCCGTTCCGCCGCCTGTTCAACCAGGGCTACATCCAGGCGCCCGCCTACAGCGACGCGCGCGGGGCCTACGTCCCGGCCGAGGAGGTCGAGGAGCGCGGCGGCGAGTTCTTCCACGGCGGCGAGAAGGTCAAGCGCGAGTTCGGCAAGATCGGCAAGTCGCTGAAGAACGTGGTCACCCCCGACGGCATCTGCGCCGAGTACGGGGCCGACACCTTCCGCGTCTACGAGATGTCGATGGGCCCGCTGGCCGACTCCAAACCGTGGGAGACCCGCGCGATCACCGGCTCGTACCGGTTCCTGCAGCGGCTGTGGCGCAACGTCGTCGACGAGGACACCGGTGAGGTGACCGTCGCCGACGCCGAACCGGGGGAGGAGACCCTGCGGGAGCTGCACAAGGCGATCGCCGGGGTCCGCGAGGACTACGGCCACCTGCGGATGAACACCGCCGTCGCCAAGCTGATCACGCTGAACAACCACGTCACCGGCCTGGACACCGTGCCGCGCAGCGTGGCCGAGGCGCTGGTGCTGATGGCCGCGCCGGTCGCGCCGCACATCGCCGAGGAACTGTGGGAGCGCCTGGGGCACACCGGCGGCATCGCCTACGCCGACTTCCCGGTGGCCGACGACCGCTACCTGGTCGAGGAGACCGTCACCTACCCGGTGCAGGTCAACGGCAAGGTCCGCGCCCGCATCGACATCGCCGCCGACGCGGCCGAGGAGGCGGTGCGGGAGGCCGCGCTGGCCGAGGGCAAGGTCGCCGACAACGTGGCCGGCAAGGAGGTCCGGAAGGTCATCGTGGTGCCCGGCCGGATGGTCTCGATCGTAGCCAAGTAGGAGCAGGTTTCGAGGCGGGGCGGGCCGCTCGCGGCCCGCCCCGAACTGCGCGCGAGCGCCGCTCGTCATTGACGTATTTCGATATGTAAACTAGGCTGTGTCCATTCATGGGAGCGCTCTAGCTCCCTCGACCGACAAGTGCCTCGTCCCCTCACGCGCGGCAGAAGCATGAGGAGCAATCGTGTTGCAAACTCGCACCCGCCGTCGAGCTTGGACCGCGGGAATCATAGCCGCCTCAGTGGCGGCGGCAGGGTTCGTGATGTCGACCCAGTTCGCCACCGCTCAGCAGTCCACGCTCCGCTCGGCAGCGGACTCGCTGGGAATCGACATCGGGGTCGCCGTCGACGACAACCTGCTGCAGAACGACTCGACCTACCGGAACGTGATCTCCGAGCAGTTCAATTCGGTGACCGCCGAGAACGGCATGAAGATGGAGACGGTGCAGCCGTCGCAGGGGAACTTCGACTTCTCGCAGGGCGACCGGCTGGTGCAGTTCGCCCAGCAGAACAACATGTCCGTCCACGGCCACACGCTGGTCTGGCACAGCCAGAGCCCGAACTGGGTCCAGAACCTCTCGGGCGCCGAGATGGAGCAGGCGATGGTCGACCACATCACGACCACGATGAACCACTTCGAAGGCGACGTCGATAGCTGGGACGTGGCCAACGAGGTCGTCGAGAACGGCCAACTGCGCAACTCGTTCTGGCTGCAGGGCATCGGGTCGGACTACATCGAGACGGCCTACTCGGCCGCCCGCCAGGCCGATCCCGGCGCCGACCTGTACCTGAACGACTACTCGATCGACGGCATCAACTCCAAGTCCGACCGCTACTACCAGTTGGCGCAGGACCTCACCAGCCAGGGACTGCTCGACGGCATGGGCTTCCAGGCCCACCTGATCCTCGGCCAGGTCCCCGGCGACATGGAGCAGAACCTCCAGCGCTTCGCGGACCTGGGCCTGGACGTCCGCGTCACCGAGCTGGACGTCCGCATCGACATGCCGGCCAGCCAGCAGGAGCTGCAGCAGCAGGCCGATGACTTCGAGCGCGTGGTCAACATCTGCACCAACATCGCGGACTGCTCGGGCGTGACCGTCTGGGGTCTGCGCGACGGCGACTCGTGGGTGCCCGACACCTTCGACGGCCAGGGCGCGCCGCTGCTGTACAACGACGACTACAGCACCAAGCCCGCCTACGACGCGGTCCTGGCGGCCCTCGGCGGCTCGCAGCCGCCCCCGCCCACCGAGACCACCGAACCGCCCGGGACGACCGAGCCCCCGCCGCCCAGCGGGGACTGCTCGGCGGTGATCGAGGTGGTCAACGACTGGGGCTCCGGTTGGCAGGCCAACGTGTCGGTGACCGGCCCGACCGACGGGTGGACCCTGAGCTGGAACTGGCCGGGGAGCCAGGGCATCTCCAGCTCCTGGAACGCTGACATCACCGAGTCCGGGTCGTCGGTGACCGCCTCCGACGTCGGCTGGAACGGCAGCATCGCCTCCGGCCAGACCCAGCAGGTCTTCGGCTTCATCGGAAGCGGACCGGCGGTCGAACCGTCGGTGACCTGCTCGGCCGGTTAGCGCCGACCGCACGGCACGCGGGGCCGGAGGGACGCACCGTCCCTCCGGCCCCGCTTTCGCGTCTACCCGTGCTCGGCCTGGAACATCCAGGACTGCTTTTCGAGCTCGGCGGTGATGCTCAACAGCAGGTCCTGGGTGACCAGGTCGGCCGACTCCACCGCCTCGATGCGCTCGCGCATCTTCCCGATGATCGCCGTGTAGGCGTCGATGAACAGCGACACCACCTCGGTGTCGGCGATCTGGCCGGACTCGATCTTGGGGATCGAGGACTCCGAGGCCACGGTCGCGGCCCTGCCGTCGGCGCTGTCGCCGATGGCGATGGCCCGCTCGGCGACCGCGTCGGAGCCGTTGCGCGCGGTGGCGACGGTCTCGTCGAGCTGCAGATGCAGGGACCTGAAGTTCTTGCCGTAGACGTTCCAGTGGGCCTGCTTGCCCACCAGAGCCAGGTCGACGAGGTCCACCAGCGCTCCCTGCAGCGCGGCCGCGGCTATTTCGCGATTCTCGTCGGAAAGGCTCGAGCGAACGGTTGACATCTCTGCACCTCGCTAAGAAGTCTCGTTTCTCCCAGTGTCTCAGGCCAGACTAATAGGCTGGTATCCACGGCGTCCGGTTCTGAGAAAAACCCCCTGGTGCAGTTTGTTGGATTAGTCGATAAACTAAAGTGGCCGCGTGCCGACCCTCCGTCGCGCGCGGACCGCAATACCAAGGAAGCACCGAACGGCAGGAGTCACGATGCCTTACCGCCCACCGCTGGTCGCACGCGAGTTCTTCGTCGCCGACCCTCCGGAACTGCCGCAGCGCGCACCCGGTGAGCAGGGCCTGTCGGCGGTCGAATCCGCCGAGGTCGTCGAGACCGGCCCCGCGTCGGTCCTGCTCAAGGCCGCCACCTCCGCCGGCGAGGAGCTCTACGTCGACCTCGCCGCGGTCGCCGAGGGCGTCGTCCGCGCCCGCCTGGCGGCCGACCCCGACGCCCGGCCCACCGCCGAGCGGGTGATCGAGATGGTCCACGCCGGCGCCTACGACCGGGCGAAGGTCACAGTCGAGGGCGACACCGTCGAGGTCGACGCCGGATCCGTCCGCGCCGTCGCCACCCTCGGCCACTGGTCCCTGCGGTACACCGACGCCTCCGGGCGGACCCTGGTCGGCCAGAACCCCGGCGAGGTCGACATCTCCGGGCGCCTGCGCACCCTGCCCTTCGGCCGCTCCCTGGTCGAGGACGCCGACACCCGCACCGCCGCGGCCTACCACGAATCGTTCACCTGCCCGCCCGACGAGGCCTTCGCCGGCTTCGGCGAGCGCTTCGCGCCCCTGAACGCCCGCGGCCAGCGGCCGGTCATCTGGAACTTCGACTGCTTCGGCTCCGAGTCCATCCGCGCCTACAAGAACGTCCCGATGTACCTGTCCGACCGCGGATACGCGGTCCTGGTCAACTCCGGGGCCCCGATCGAGTTCGACATGGCCCAGGCCACCCACTCCGCCGTCGAGATCGTCGTCCCCGACGAGGTCATGGAGTACTTCGTCATCGCCGGCCCCGCCCCGGCCGACGTCCTCGAGCGCTACGACCGCCTCACCTGCCGGCCGGTACTGCCCCCCAAGTGGGCCTTCGGCACCTGGATCTCCTCGGGTTTCTTCGTCGACAGCCACGACCGCGTCATGGACCGGGCGGCCAAGATCCGCGGACGCGGCATCCCCTGCGACGTGCTCCACCTCGACACCTTCTGGCAGCACGAGCCGCACTGGTCCGACATGCAGTGGGACTCGGCGAACTTCCCCGAACCCGAGCAGATGCTCGCCGACCTGACCGAACAGGGCTTCAAGGTCTGCCTGTGGATGAACTCCTACATCTCCCACAAATCACCGCTGTTCGACGAGGCCTCCCGGAAGGGCTACTTCCTCAAGAACGCCGAGGGCGAGACCTACGTCGCCGACGTCTGGAACGGCTCGCACGAGGCCAGCGGCATCGTCGACTTCACCAACCCCGAAGCGGCCGAATGGTGGAAGGACCTGCTGCGGGCCCCCCTGAACACCGGCGCGGCGCTGTACAAGACCGACTTCGCCGAGGGCGTCCCAGCCGACGCGGTCGCGCACAACGGCATGACCGGCACCGAGCTGCACAACGTCTACACCCTGCTGTACAACGACGCCGTGTGCGAGGTGACCCGCGAGATCCACGGCTACGACCTGGTGTGGGCCCGCTCGTCCTACCTCGGCGGCCAGCGCCATTCGGCGCAGTGGTCCGGCGACGTCCAGACCACCTGGGCCGGCCTGGGCGGCACCATCCGCGGCGGGCTGTCCCACGGCCTGTCCGGCGTCCCGTTCTGGTCGCACGACACCGGCGGCTTCAACGGCACGCCCACCGACGACCTGTACGTCCGCTGGGCCCAGTTCGGGGCGCTCTCGCCGCTGCTGCGCTACCACGGCACCACCACCCGCGAGCCCTGGGAGTTCTCCGAGCGGGCCGAGCGGCTCGCGGTCGACTCGCTCAAACTCCGCTATTCGCTGGCCCCGTACCTGTACACCGCCGCGGTCCGCTCGGCGCGGACCGGCGAGCCGATGCTGCGCGCGCTGGCGGTCGACACGCCCGGCGACCCGGTCGCCTGGAGCGCCGACCAGGAGTACCGGCTCGGGACCGACCTGCTGGTCGCCCCGGTCAACGATCCCTCGGGCCGGCGGAAGGTCTACCTGCCCGCCGGGAAGTGGATCGACTACTGGACCAAGGAGGTGCTCGAGGGCGGCCGCTACTTCGACACCGAGCACGGGCTGGAGACGTTCCCGCTGTTCGTCCGCTACGGCGCGATCATCCCGCGCGTCGAACCGGGCGAGACGATCGGCGAGGAGCCGTTCGAGGCGATCACGCTCGAGGTCTGGGGCGCCCCGACCGAGGGGACCACCCTGTCCGACGTCGACGGCGACACCGTTCTGAAAGTTTCGGGCGAAACTATCGTCACCCTCGCGGCCACCGGGCCCGCCGACATCACTAAGGTGAACACCATCGATGTCGTTGGCAAGCCCGAATCGGTGAAGCTGGAGCGTAGATGACCCACATCCGCAGTCGCGCCGCCTCGCCACGGACCGGAGAGAACGCATGGCTCTAGTAGCGGGGATCGACTCCTCGACGCAATCCACGAAAGTCCTATTGGTAGACGCCGACACCGGAGCGCTCATCGACTCCGGCAAGGCCCCCCACCCGGACGGCACCGAGTGCCACCCCGACCACTGGTGGGACGCCCTCCAGCAGGCCGGCGAGGGCCTCCTCGAACGCGCCGAGGCCGTCGCCGTCGCCGGCCAGCAGCACGGGATGGTCGCCCTCGACGAGAACGACGAGGTCGTCCGCCCGGCCCTGCTGTGGAACGACACCCGCTCGGCCCCCCAGGCCGAGCGGCTCACCGCCGAAGACGGCGGGCCCGAAGCCTGGGCCGAAGAGACCGGTCTGGTCCCGGTCGCCTCCTTCACCGCCACCAAGCTCGCCTGGCTCGCCGAGCACGAACCCGAGAACGCCCGCCGCGTCAGCTCGGTCATGCTCCCGCACGACTGGCTCTCGATGAAACTGCGCGGCGCGAAGGCGAGCGAGGCGGCCACCGACCGCTCCGACGCCTCCGGCACCGGCTACTGGTCGCCGAACACGGGGGAGTACCTGCGCCGCAAACTCACCGGGGCCCTCGGCCACGACGCCGCCCTTCCACGGGTGGCCGCACCGAGCGAGATCGTCGGCCGCACCCCGTGGGGCGCCGCGGTCGCACCCGGCACCGGCGACAACGCCGGAGCCGCGCTCGGCCTCGGACTCGAACCCGGCGACGTCGTCGTCTCCCTGGGCACCTCCGGCACCGTCTTCGGCGTCTCCGACGTCCGCGCGGCCGACCCCTCCGGCCAGGTCGCCGGCTTCGCCGACGCCACCGGGAGATTCCTGCCGCTGGTGACGACCCTCAACGCCGCCCGCGTGCTCGACACCTTCCGCAACCTGCTCGGGGTCGACCACGCCGAATTCGATGCGCTCGCACTCGACGCCGAACCGGGGGCCGGCGGCCTTACACTCCTGCCCTACCTCGACGGCGAACGGACCCCGAACCGCCCGAACGCCAGCGGGGTCATGAGCGGGCTGACGACCCGCGCCACCCGCGCCGACCTGGCCCGCGCCGCGGTGGAAGGGATGCTCTCGGCGCTGGCCGACGGCATCGCCGCCGTCGACGCCCAGGGCCTGGAGGCCCGGCGCGTCCTCCTCATCGGGGGCGCCTCGGCCTCCGAGGCCGTCCGCGAGATCGCCCCGTCGGTCTTCGGTGTAGACGTGGAAGTCCCTCCCACCGCCGAGTACGTGGCGCTCGGAGCGGCCAAGCAGGCCGCCTGGGCGCTGTCGGGCGAAGCAGCGCCACCACAGTGGATCGTTGGTGACACGGCGCAGTTCAGCGGTGCCAGCACCGGCAAGGCCGCGGCTGCTGTGTCCGAGCAGTATTCGACGCTCAGGAGCGAGACATCCTCCTGGGCGTCACACCAGTGAGCAAAGGACGAAGCATCATGAGTGACAAGTACGCACCGGTGCCGGAAGATAAATTCTCGTTTGGGGTTTGGACGGTGGGTTGGCCGGCGCAGGATGTGTTCGGTCCGGGTACGCGGGCGCCGATGCCGGCCGAGCGGGCGGTGCGGAAGCTGGCCGAGATCGGGGCCTACGGGGTCAACTTCCACGACAACGACGTGTTCGACTTCGACGCCTCCGAGTCCGACCGCGAGGAGCGGATCGGCGCCTTCCGCAAGGCCCTGGAGGAGACGGGCCTGAAGGTGACCACGGCGACGACGAACCTGTTCTCCCATCCGGTGTTCAAGGACGGGGCCTTCACCCACAACGACCGGGACGTGCGCCGGTTGGCCATCGCGAAGGTGATGCGGAATCTGGACCTGGCCGCCGAGCTGGGCGCGAAGGTCTATGTGTGCTGGGGCGGCCGGGAGGGGGCCGAGTCCGGTGGGGCCAAGGACGTGCAGTCGGCCATGGCCCGTCTCAAGGAGGCCTTCGACGTGCTCGGCGACTACGTCACCGAGCGGGGTTATGATATCCGGTTCGCGATCGAGCCGAAGCCCAACGAGCCGCGGGGGCATATCCTGCTGCCGACGATCGGGCACGCGCTGGCCTTCATCGGCCGGTTGGAGCGTCCGGAGTTGGTGGGGATCAATCCGGAGGTGGGTCATGAGGAGATGGCCGGGCTGGATTATGCGGCCGGGGTGCGGCAGGCGCTGTGGCAGGGCAAGCTGTACCACATCGATTTGAACGGGCAGACCGGTCCGCGGTATGACCAGGATCTGCGGTTCGGTGCCGGGAATGTGGGCGGTGCGTTCTGGGCGGTGGATGCGGTCGAGGAGGGGATCGCGGCCGGGCAGTATTCGGGGCCGATCCATTTCGATTTCAAGCCGCCGCGGACCGAGGACGACGACGGGGTGTGGGTCTCGGCGGCGGCGTGTATGCGCAATTACAAGATCCTGCGCGAGAAGGTCAGGGCGTTCCGTGCCGATCCGGAGGTGCGGGAGGCGCTGGCGGCCGCGCGGGTCGACCAACTCGCGGTGCCGACGTTGGCCGAGGGTGAGACCGCCGCCGACCTCAAGGATCTCCGGGTGGATGTGGATGGTCTGGCGGCGAAGGGGATGGCCTTCGAGCGGCTCGACCAACTCGCCCTCGAACACCTCTACGGCATCCGCT
>NZ_PGGV01000013.1 GCF_002798405.1 Glycomyces xiaoerkulensis
TTCCGCAAGGCCCTGGAGGAGACGGGCCTGAAGGTGACCACGGCGACGACGAACCTGTTCTCCCATCCGGTGTTCAAGGACGGGGCCTTCACCCACAACGACCGGGACGTGCGCCGGTTGGCCATCGCGAAGGTGATGCGGAATCTGGACCTGGCCGCCGAGCTGGGCGCGAAGGTCTATGTGTGCTGGGGCGGCCGGGAGGGGGCCGAGTCCGGTGGGGCCAAGGACGTGCAGTCGGCCATGGCCCGTCTCAAGGAGGCCTTCGACGTGCTCGGCGACTACGTCACCGAGCGGGGTTATGATATCCGGTTCGCGATCGAGCCGAAGCCCAACGAGCCGCGGGGGCATATCCTGCTGCCGACGATCGGGCACGCGCTGGCCTTCATCGGCCGGTTGGAGCGTCCGGAGTTGGTGGGGATCAATCCGGAGGTGGGTCATGAGGAGATGGCCGGGCTGGATTATGCGGCCGGGGTGCGGCAGGCGCTGTGGCAGGGCAAGCTGTACCACATCGATTTGAACGGGCAGACCGGTCCGCGGTATGACCAGGATCTGCGGTTCGGTGCCGGGAATGTGGGCGGTGCGTTCTGGGCGGTGGATGCGGTCGAGGAGGGGATCGCGGCCGGGCAGTATTCGGGGCCGATCCATTTCGATTTCAAGCCGCCGCGGACCGAGGACGACGACGGGGTGTGGGTCTCGGCGGCGGCGTGTATGCGCAATTACAAGATCCTGCGCGAGAAGGTCAGGGCGTTCCGTGCCGATCCGGAGGTGCGGGAGGCGCTGGCGGCCGCGCGGGTCGACCAACTCGCGGTGCCGACGTTGGCCGAGGGTGAGACCGCCGCCGACCTCAAGGATCTCCGGGTGGATGTGGATGGTCTGGCGGCGAAGGGGATGGCCTTCGAGCGGCTCGACCAACTCGCCCTCGAACACCTCTACGGCATCCGCTAGCCCCGGACCGCAGTCGCCTGCGGCCCCGAGCCGATCTCCGGGGCCGCAGGCACCCCTCCGCGACGGCACTCCCAGAGCTTGACTCGCGATCGCCGGGCTGTTGGAATACCAAACACATCGAAACATCCATGGAAAGCGAACCTCTAATGGCCGAAACTTCCACAGACAGCCGGATCAGGGGGCAGCGGGCGGCCGACGCCACGCTCACCCTCACCCTCGACGGCCGGCCCCTGGCCGGACGAGAAGTCGAACTGGAGCAGACGCGCCACAAATTCCTCTTCGGCTGCATCGGCTTCGACCTCATCGACCACGCCAACGGCACCTCCGCGGACCCGGAGGCCGACGCCCGCAACGCCGAGCTGTGGGAGGGCCTGTTCAACTTCGCCACGCTCCCGTTCTACTGGGGTGTCTTCGAGCCCGAGCGCGGCAAGCCCGACACGCAGCGGCTGCTGAAGACCGCGCGGTGGTTCGCCGACCGCGGCCACCCGGTCAAGGGCCACCCGCTGGCCTGGCACACCGTGACCGCCGACTGGCTGCTCGACCTTGACAACGAGGAGATCGCCCGCGTCCAGGTCGAGCGGATCAAGCGCGAGGCGGGCGACTTCGCCGGCGTCATCGACATGTGGGACGTCATCAACGAGGTCGTCATCATGCCGATCTTCGACAAGTACGACAACGGCATCACCAGGGTGTGCCGCGATATCGGCCGCATCCCGATGGTGCGCATGGTCTTCGACGCCGCACGCGAGGCCAACCCCAAGGCCACGCTGCTGCTCAACGACTTCGACATGTCAGCCGCCTACGAGTGCCTGATCGAGGGCGTCCTGGAAGCCGGCGTCCAGATCGACGTGCTCGGGCTCCAGAGCCACATGCACCAGGGCTACTGGGGCGAGGAGAAGACCCTCGAGACCATCGAGCGCTTCTCCAGGTACGGCCTGCCGATCCACTTCACCGAGACCACGATCCTCTCGGGGCACACCATGCCCGAGCACATCGTCGACCTCAACGACTACCGGATCGACTCCTGGCCCAGTACGCCCGAAGGCGAAGCCCGCCAAGCGGACGAGATCGAGCGCCACTACAAGACCCTGCTGTCGCACCCGTCGGTGGAGGCGATCACCTACTGGGGCATGAACGACGCCGGGATGTGGCTCGGCGCCCCGGGCGGGCTCGTCCGCACCGACGGCACCCCCAAGCCCTCGTACGACCGCCTCCACCACCTGGTCAACGACGAATGGGGCACCGCGCCGACGAGGAAGGCGACCGACGCCGACGGCAGGCTCCGCTTCAACGGTTTCCTCGGCGACTACAAGCTCGCCGTGGACGGCCGGGAAGCGACCTTCAGCCTCGACCGGGCCGGATCGGCGGACGTCACGGTCGCATTTTAGCGTTCGCGGGCGAACAGTCCCCGGACGGCGCCGTAGGCCTGCTTGGGGCGGCGGTACTCGTCGAGGACGCCCTTGTCGTTCATGCTGCGGGGGCGGCCGAGGAGCATGTCCTTGGCGTCGGTGGTCCGGAAGTCGCCGAGTACCCAGATGCTCAGTCCGCTGATCCGGTCCTGCCCTTCGTCCAGGTGCTCGATGACGGTCCGCAGCAGCTCGGCCTGGTATTCCTCGGTCCACATGCCGTGGTGCGCGTCGCGCCACCCGGGCACGGCGCCGGCCCCGATCTCGGAGATGATGAGCGGCTTGTCCTCGTGCCCGGATCCGTCGACGTGCGCTGCGATGCGGTCGAGTTCTCCGGGAATGTCGGCGAGACCGCCCTCGTACCAGCCGGGGTAGCAGTTCACCGCGACCACATCGACCAGGTCCAGAGACAGGTCCTCGTAGACGTGGTTGGAGGCGTAGGTGACCGGCCGCGACGGGTCGAGGACCCGCAGCTCGCGAAGCAGCTTCTCGTAGGCGGGTCGGTTCTCGGGCTCGTGGCTCGGGCTCTCGTTGAGCACGCCCCACATGATGATCGACGGGTGGTTGACCGCCGCGGCGACCATTTCATCGATGTGCGCCAGTTGCGCGGCGATGAAACTCGGATCGGTGAGCCGCTCGGCCGGGTACTGCCACCCGATCGACTCGCTCCATACGAGAATCCCGAGCTCGTCGCACAGGTCGAGGAACAGCGGGTCCTGCGGATAGTGGCTGCCCCGCACGAAGTTGCAGCCCAGGTCCCGGATCTGCTCCAGGTCCGCGACCAGCAGGCCGGGCGGCTGGGCGTGTCCGAACTGCGGGTGCGACTCGTGCCGATTGACGCCTCGGAGCGTCAGCGGCTCGCCGTTGACGGCCAGTCGCGCGCCTTCGACGCCGACCCGCCGCAGCCCGAACCGCTCGACCATGTCGTCCTCGCCGAGCCGCACCGAGACCAGGTGCAAGGCCGGGCTCGACGGCGACCACGGTTCGGCCCCAGGCAGCTCGAAGGACCTCTCGATCCTCCCCGAAGCCTCCACGTCCACCGACCCGTCGACCACGGTCCGCCCTCCGCACTCGACCGTCAGCCGAACCCCTCGGGCCGGTTCGGTCGCGCTGTAGTCGACCGCCAGCGCCACCCGCCGCGCCTCGACGTCCTCGGTGAGGACCCGCAGCCCGTCGATCCGCACCTCGCCGAGCCGGTGCAGCTCGACCCCTCTGGTGATCCCGCCGAAGTGGTACCAGTCGAAGTAGTCCAGGTGCAGCGGCGATCGCGAGTCGTCGAACCGGTTGTCGACCAGCACCACGACCTCGGCCCACCCGGCCTCGGCGTCTTCGACCTCGGCGAAGAACCGGGTGAAGCCCCCGGCGTGCTCCCGGACGGGACTGCGGTCCCAGTACACCCGGCACCAGTGGTGGACCCCGTCGAAGACGAGCCGGTACCGCCCGGGATCGGTGACCCGCATCCGGGTCCGGTACGCGACCAGCCCGCGTCCGCCGGCGTGCCCGGGCGTGGCGTCGAAGCAGCCGGGCACGGCCATGACGTCGTCGAACACGATCGATCCCGGATCGACCCGGTCCGGGTCGACGTCGCCGAGGAACGCGAAGTCCCAGACACCGTCCAGATCCCGTACCTCGCGCCGCTCATGCTGGATGAATCTGCGGACCACGGCCGCCTCCCGTCGTCAACTCGGCCTGACGAACGAACCCTATGCCAGACGCTTGCCTCTCATCCGTCGCCGCCCGGACGGGCTGGACCACTCGCGCGACCATGTGTGTCGAGAGTCGATCTGTGACACCGTGTCCGTATGGCTCTCCGCATCGAGGACTACGGGTTGATCGGCGACCTGCACACGGCCGCGCTGGTCGGCCGCGACGGCTCGATCGACTGGTTGTGCCTGCCGCGGTTCGACTCGCCTTCCTGCTTCGCGGCGCTGCTCGGTGACGACCGCGCCGGGTTCTGGCGGATCTCGCCGTCCGCCGGCGGGATGTGCACGCGGCGGCGCTACCGCGGCGATTCGCTGATTCTCGAGACCGAATGGGACACGCCTGAAGGGAGCGTGCGCGTCATCGACGCGATGCCGCCTCGCCCGCAGACCGCCGCCGACGTCGTCCGCGTCGTCGAAGGGCTGAGCGGGCGCGTTCCGATGGACATGACGATGCGGATCCGCTTCGGATACGGCAAGATCGAGCCCTGGATCCGGCGCTTCGACGGCCATCTGTCTGCGGTGGCCGGACCCGATGCGGCCTGGCTCGACTCCGACGTGCGTGTCGGAGGCGACCACCGGATCTCGAGCTGCGAGTTCCCGATCGAGGCGGGCGAGCGCGTCTCCTTCGTGCTCACCCACGAGCTGTCCCACGAGCCTCGCCCCACCGCCTCCGACCCCGATGCCGCGATCGCCGAGGCCGAGCGGTTCTGGCACGAGTGGATCCAGCGCATCGACTACAAGGGCCGCTGGCCCGAGGCGGTTCGCCGCTCCCTGATCACCCTCAAGGCGCTCACCTATGTGCCCACCGGCGGCATCCTCGCCGCTCCCACCACCTCGCTGCCGGAGCACATCGGCGGGGTCCGCAACTGGGACTACCGGTACTGCTGGCTGCGCGACGCCACCTTCACCCTGCAGGCACTGCTCGGCACCGGCTACATCACCGAGGCCCGGGAGTGGCGCGAGTGGCTCCTGCGCGCGGTCGCCGGCGATCCGTCGGACCTCCAGATCGTTTACGGCCTCGACGGCTCCCACTGGATGCCCGAGTACACCGCCGACTGGCTCAGCGGCTACGAGAACTCGGCCCCGGTGCGGATCGGCAACGACGCCTCCGGCCAGTTCCAGCTCGACGTCTGGGGCGAGATCCTCGACGGCCTGCACGTGGCCAGGTCGGCGGGCCTGGAGGTCGACCAGGACGCCTGGCGCTTGCAGCAGGCGCTGCTGCACTTCCTGGAAGGGAACTGGAGCGAGCCCGACGAGGGCCTGTGGGAGGTGCGGGCCCAGCGCCGCCACTTCGTCCACTCCAAGGTGCTGGCCTGGGCGGGCTTCGACCGGGCGGTCCGGGCGGTGGAGCAGTTCGGGCTCGACGGTCCGGTCGACAGGTGGAGAACCCTGCGCGACCGGATCCACAGCGAGGTGTGCGAGCGGGGCTTCGACGCCGACCGCGGGACCTTCACCCAGTTCTACGGCTCGGACGGCTTGGACGCGTCGCTGCTGCTCATCCCACAGGTCGGTTTTCTGCCTTGGGACGATCCGCGGGTGGTCGGCACGGTCGAGGCGCTGCAGCGGGAGCTGTGCCGCGAGGGGTTCCTCCAGCGGTACGATCCGTTCGCCGACGGCGGCGTGGACGGGGTGCCCGGCCATGAGGGTTCGTTCCTGGTCTGCTCCTTCTGGCTGGTCGACGCCCTCGGCGGCATCGGGCGCCGCCGGGAGGCGGTCGAGCTGTTCGAGCGGCTGCTCGAGGTCCGGAACGACCTGGGCCTGCTGGCCGAGGAATACGATCCGGCGGTCGGCCGGCAGCTCGGCAACTTCCCGCAGGCCTACAGCCACGTCGGCCTGGTCAACGCGGCCCGCCGGCTGAGCGAGTCCGAGCCGTCCGGCCGGGACGTGCGCGCCGGGGGCGACTGAAGGGTCATTCCCCGGGAGGGTCGGCCCGCATGGCCCGCACCAGCGCCGGCAGCCCCTTGGCCAGGCCGTCCCGCTCGTCTTCGGTCATCGCCGCGATCCACCCCAGGTAGCGCTCGTGGAGATTGGCGCCCATCCGGCGGTGGAGCCGCCGTCCCTCGTCGGTGATCTGGAGGCGGTAGAGGCGCCGGTTGGCCGGATCGCGCTCGCGCACCAGCAGGCCGTCCGATTCCAGGTCGGCCACGAGGCGGCTGACGGTGCTCTTCTCCAGACCCAGCAGCTCGGCCAGTTCCCGCTGCGAGAGCCCGGTGCCGCCGTCGAGTTCGTGGAGGGCGAACAATTGCGACGGCGACACCGGATGTTCGGGCGAAACCCGGTCCATCAGCGCCACTCCGGCGCTGCGCACCAGGTCCATGAGCAGATGGTGCAGGTGATGTGATTCCACGGACCCTCCGGTCAAAGAGTTGTAGCCGTCAACCGTATACCGTAGACTCAAGGAAAGGTTGCATAATACAACTATTGGAGGGATCGTGAACCACCGGCATCCGGGCCATCACGGCGCTTTCGAGGGCCGTTCGGCCAAGCGCTACCGCTTCCTGGCCCACCGCCTCCTGCGCGGCCTCTACCGCCGGATCGCCCGGGACCTGTCGGCCTCGGCCGAACCGGACGCCCGCGTGCTCGACGTCGGCACCGGGCCGGGGGTGCTCCTGGCCGAACTCGCCCGCGCCCGCCCCGACCTGCGGCTCACCGGCATCGACCTGTCGGCCGACATGGTCGCCGAGGCCGGGCGCGACCTCGGCGGCCGCGCCACGGTCCTGACCGCCGATGTCGGCGCCCTGCCCTTCGGCGAGGGCTCCTTCGACGTGGTGGTCTCCTCCTACAGCTCCCACCACTGGGACGACCCGGCGGCCGGGGCCGCCGAGATCGCCCGGGTGCTGCGTCCGGGCGGCCGCCTGCTCGTCTACGACTTCGACCGCGCCCCGTTCGACGAACTGGGCGGCCCGGCCGGGCTCGAGGCGGTCGGCCGCTCCCGCTTCCGCACCGGCTGGATCCCGATGCGCAGCAGGCGGTTCGAGGCGGTCCGCTCCGGGGACTGAGCCGGTTGCGGCGGCCTTCTGGGATCGCTTCCACCCCGCCGTCAGGGAATCGAGTGGAATCGATAAGATCCGCCTAGCCAACAGTTCGATAGGAGTCGATGTATGCGACGCGGGTTGATCGCAGTTGCCGCCGTGGCGGCTCTGGCCGCCGCTGCCTGCGGCAGTGAGGAAGCACCTGACGGCCCCGAAGAGGGGTCGAGCGAATCCGAGGTCCCCCAAGCCACCGACCAGTGGGAATCGGCGGGGGAGCTGGACAACATGCCGCCCGAGGCCACCGCGGAGCTCGAACCGCCGGTCGCCCCCGAGGCGATCGCCGGCGCCTTCGGCGACGCCGGTCTGGGCGACGGCGAGGCGGCCGACCTGGGCACCGACGCCGAGTCCTGCGACCTGACCGACTGCGTCCGTGCCTTCGAGTCCGGGGAGACCACGGTCATGATCTACATGTCCGAGGAGATGGCCGCGGACGCATCGGAGGCACTCGAGGACAACTTCGTGTCCGGGCCGGTCATGCTCCACTACGCCGCCTCGGAGACCCCCGAGGACGCCCGCGGCGACTACGAGGCCGCGCTGGCCGACGCCCTGGAGTAGTCCCGGGACCGGGCGGGGTGAGCACCGCGACCGCGGCCGATACCGGGCGCTCAGGGCAGCTCGACGGTCACCGTGGCGCGGTGCTCTTCGAACCGCGAGACGCGCAGCGCGATCTCCAGTTCCCACTCGCCGGCCAGCGGCAGTTCGAGTTCGGCCAGGTAGGAACCGGGTTCGGTCCCCGCCTCCATCTCGGCCACTATCGGGCCGAAGTCCTGTTCGGGCAGGGTGGCGTGGACCGTCGGCGCTTCCTCGGGCTCGGTCGGGTGGCCGTCGGCGAGTTCGAGCGTCAGCGTGTTCGGGCCCGTCCGGGCGGGTGACAGGAGCACCGCGGCGGTGTCCGGACCGAGCTCCAGCTCGGTCGCGAACTCCTCCGGTGCGGCTTGAGGTTCGGTCTCCGGTGCCGCCTGGTCGGGACTGAGGCTCACCAGCGCGCCGGTCAGGGCGATCACCAGGCCGACGGCCGCGGCCTCGGCGGCGACGAGCCGCCGCAGACGGCGCAGTCCGGCCCGTGCGTCCCCGGCGCGTTCGATCATCGGGACCAGCCGAAGCCGGTTCCACGCCGCCGGGGCCAGCGCCGCGCCCACCAGCCCCAGCTTCACCAGCAGGAGTCGGCCGTGGTCGCTGCCGAACAGGCTGCCCCAGTCGCGGTGGATCATGAACGCCATCGCCAGGCCGCTCGCGCCCAGCACGGCGACCGTGCCGCCGGCCCAGGCCGAGAATCGGGCCACCACCGACGCCGGCCCGGTCGCGTCGCCGCCGTGCCGGTGCACCCCTCGGAGCAGGATCAGCAGGCCGGTCAGGCCGCCGGCCCAGATCGCGGCGGTGAACAGGTGCAGGACGTCGGAGCCGACCATCAGCCACTCGGGACCGAACAGCCTGGAGTGTCCGATTAGAACTGGAGCGGCCAGGGCGGCCGCGGCGGCGGTCAGTGCCGCGGGTCCGGACCACGATCGCCGGATGCGGGTGTGGCACCACCAGGCCGCGCCCACGCCCAGCGCGGTGACGGCCGCGATCGCCACCGAGGCCGCCTGCGAGGAATCGCTCCAGGCGCCGAGGTCGAGTACCCGGCTCAGCGGTAGGCCGAGGCGGTCGAGCGCGCCGATCGGCACCGCGGCGGCCGCGGCGGCGACGGCGGTGACTCCCGCGATGCCGAGCACCCGGTGGCGCGGGTGCGGCAGGCGCTGCTGGCGTGCGATCGCGACCCGGAAGAACACCAGGCCGGTGAACACCAGCAGCCCCAGGTAGTGGAGCGCGTCGGCGGCCATGACGGGGGCGCGCCCGCCCGAGTCCGGCTCGACGGGTACGACCGGATCGGCCGGTTCGACCGGTTCGCTCGTCTCGGCCGGTTCGGCCGGTGCCGGGCCCTGGTCGACCGAGAACGAGACGGCGC
The DNA here is from genome assembly GCF_002798405.1 of Glycomyces xiaoerkulensis. Lineage (GTDB taxonomy): Bacteria > Actinomycetota > Actinomycetes > Mycobacteriales > Micromonosporaceae > Glycomyces > Glycomyces xiaoerkulensis. The sequence goes on from NZ_PGGV01000013.1 coordinate 9,032, forward strand.
CGGCGACGGGGTGGCCGTCGGCCGAGACCACGCGCCAGGACAGGGTGAACCTGCCTTCGCCGAGTCCGGGCGGCAGTTCGAGGACCACGTCGTCGTCGGCGGCCGTCGCGGTCACCGGGTGTTCGCCGCCGTCGGCGTCGACCAGGCGGGCGGCCTCCTCGACAGGCGAGACCGGTTCGTTGAAGTGCAGCGTGACCGCGCTCGGCGCCTCGTCGAGCTCGGCGCCGTCGGCGGGGTCGGTCGACAGCAGCGAGGCGTGCGCTCGCGCCGCCGTGGCCGGCAGCACCGCCAGCAGGAGGCCGAGCGCGAGCAGCGCGACCGCGTAGGCCGGTCGCGCCGCCCGCGTCCGGGGAGGGGTGGCCGGGGAGGTCACGGGTTCCGACGTCCTCTGAGGAGGCCGAAGCCGCCGAGCAGCACGCCGAGGGCGCCCAGGGCGAGCGCGACATAGGTGAGCGTGCCGCCCGAGGACTCGTCGGCGGCGTCGTCCGCGGCGGTCTCGCCGTCGTCGTCAGCGGCCGGCTCGGCCTCCTGCGCGGCCTGGCCGGGGGCGGTGACCTCGATGAAGGGCGCGGGCTCGTCGAGTTCGTCGGGGTCCTGGCCGTCCTCGGCGATCTGGATCCAAGCGTGCTCGCCTTCGGGGCAGGACTGGACCACCGGGAAGTGGAGCGTCTGTCCGGCGGTCTCCTCCGGCAGGCGCAGCGAGAGCTCGAAGACGTCCCGGTAGCCGTCGGGCAGGGGGTCGTCGGTCGTGTAGATCACCTGGCCGACCCGCTCGGTCACCTCGTTGCCGTGGCTGTCGGCGACCGGTTCGTCCAGGGTGGTGTCGACCTTCTCGATCTCCCAGCCGGCGTTGACCGTCGGCGACACCGACAGGATCGGTTCGGGGATCTCGATGGCGACTTCGTTGGTGGGTTCGTCCTCGCAGCCGTGGCCGATGCTGAAGGTCAGCACGGTGTACGTCCCGGCAACGGTGTTGTCGGTTTTCACCGTGGCGTGGGCGGACGCCGGGGAGGACGGTCCCGCGATCGCGGCGGTGGCGGCGAGGCCGACGACGGCGGCGCGGGCGAGGAGTCGTTTGGGATTGCGTTGCATGTCGGTTTCCTGCTTTCGGGAAGTGTCTGAGGGCGCGGTGGCCCAAGGTGATGGGGATGGGAGGGCCGGGCCCGCCGGGCCCGGTCAGCGGGAGTGCGTCTGCGGCCAGCGGGGAGGTCCGCGTCGGCCCACTGCACCGATCGGGCCGATCAGCGCCTGCGGCAGGCGTCGGCGGGCGAGGCCGGTCGGCGTCGGCGGCCGCGGGGGAGCGGCCTCGAAGGCGGGCGCGGCGCCGACCCGGGGCCACAGGCGGTCGGCCAGATGAGGGAGGGCCGGTTCGATTCGCGCCGCCCAGAGTGCGGCGGCGCCGGCCGCGGCGAGGTGGAGCAGAGCCATCGGCACCGGCCGGTGCTCCATCTGGGCGCTGTGGACGGCGTCGCCGTAGGAGAAGACCAGGTGCATGCAGCCCTGGGCGAGGGCGACGGCGGCGAGGAGCCGGGATGACCCGCCGCCGGGCCGAACCGCGAACCGGTGGACCAGCACCGCGATGCCCGCGCCGAGCAGCAGCGCCGCGGCCGAGGGCGCGCCACCGCCGCCCCAGGTGTGCGCGACCGCCGAGGCCGGGACGAGGACCAGGGCGAACACCACTGCCCGGAGCGCCGTACCGGGCGCCTCCTTGATGAACACGCTCCCATGTTCCCAAAAGATTTAAAATTATCAATACTTATGAGGGTCTCATTTCGTACCGATCGGGCGAGACGCTCATGTCCGCTTGCGGCCCCAAGCCTGGAACAGCACCGCCGTCGTCGGCGTCCCGACCATGCGCACCGCGCTCCTGCGGCCGAAGATCCAGGCGACGAAGTCGGCCACCGACGGCCGGATGCCGCGCAGGGCCGGGTCCACACCGCCTTCGGCGCAGCACCGGACCAGCTCGGCCCGGTCGACCAGGAGCGCCGGGTCGTGGACACCCCGGGTCGCCACCCGCGGGATCCGCTCGGCGAGCACGATCGCGAGCCACCGGCACAGCCGGGTCGCCGCCAGCGTGTCGACCACGAGCAGCCCCCCGGGCCGCAGCAGCCGGCACGCCTCGGCGACCGCGCCGGGCAGGTCCGGCACGTGCTCGAGGATCTCGCCGGCCACCACCACGTCCGCGCACCCGTCGGCCAGCGGCACGGCCGCCACGTCCCCCCGCACCCCGGACACGCCGTGGTCGGCGGCCTGCCGCAGCGCCTCGGCCGACAGGTCCACCCCGAGGTGCCGGTAGCCCTTCCCGGCCAGGTGCGGTGCCAGCAGCCCGGCTCCGCAACCGAGGTCGACCAGTACCGCCTCCGGCCGCGGCGCCTCCGGCACCAGTTCCGCGCGGGCCGCCGCGAGCCAGTGCAGCATCGCGAACACGCCCCGCGGCCGCCACCACTGGTCTGCCAGCCGGTCGTAGAGCGCGGGGTCGCCCCGCTCCAGTCGGTCCCGCGACCGAGCCGTGAAACCGCGCATGGACCGAGAATGGCACACTGGCAGCCGTGAGCCAGTCGTCGGCGACCCGGGCAATGCTGCGGGCCTCCCATCCGCTTCCGGCTCTCGCCGTCACCGCCGTCGCCGCCGGACTGGCCCTCGGCACCGGACGCCCGGCCGCGGCCATCGCGGTCCTGGCCGCCGCCGTGCTGGCCGGCCAGCTCTCGGTGGGCTGGCTCAACGATCTGGTCGACGCCCCGCGCGACGCCCGAGTCGGGCGCCCCGGCAAACCCGTCGCCACCGGTGAACTCGCGCCGGGGACCGTGCGAGGCGGCGTCGCGGCGGCCGCGGCCGCCGCCGTGGTCCTGTCGCTGTTCTCGGGCGCGGCCGCCACCGGCGCCCACCTCGCCGCCCTCGCCTCGGCCTGGGCCTACGACCTCGGCCTCAAGTCCACCGCCGTGTCGGTGCTGCCGTTCGCCGTCTCATTCGGACTCCTGCCCGCCTTCGTCGCCCTCGGCTCGCCGGGCGCGCCGCTGCCACCGGTCTGGCTGACGGCCGCGGCCGCCGCGCTCGGCAGCGCGGCGCACTTCGTCAACGCCGTCCCCGACCTCGCCGACGACGCCGCCACCGGCGTGCGCGGCCTGCCGCACCGCCTGGGGCCCTTCGCCGGCAAACTGCTGGCAGCGGTGCTGGTCCTCACCGCCTCGGCGCTGCTGGCGGTCGGCCCGGCCGGACCGCCCGCACCACTCGCGACCGCCGCCGTCCCGCTGTCGGCGCTCGTCCTGGCCGCCGGACTCCTGCTGGACCGGCGCCCGCGCTCCCGCGCGGCCTTCCGCGCGGTCATGCTCGTCGCCATCCTCGACGTCGCGCTCCTGCTCCGAACCGGAGTCCCGACCGGCTGACCCGAACGGGCCTTGTTTGCCGGGCCCGTTGCGGGGACACTGTCCGGAAGGCGGCCAACGCACCCCGGCGTCCCGGCAGGAGGAGTGAACGCCAGTGGCAGAACCAGAACAGCACCCCGACGGCGACCGCGCACTCGCCCTGGCGCGGGACCTGGCGCCCGGCCTCGCCGAGCGCGCCGCCGCCCACGACGAACGAGGGCGCTTCCCCGAGGACGACTTCGCCGACCTCCGCGCGGCCGGACTGCTGGGACTCATGACCCCGGCCCGGCTGGGCGGATTCGGCGCCACCTTCGCCGACTACACCCGGGTGGCCGCCGAACTCGCCCGCGGGTCCGGCTCCACCGCCCTGATCTACAACATGCACGCCTCGGTCACCGGCGCCCTCGCCCAGACCCCCGACGACCTGGTCCGGCAACTGGGCGCGCCCGAGCGCTACTTCGCCGCCCGCGACAAGGCCCTCGCCGCGGCCGCCGAGGGCGCCCTTTACGGGGTCGCCATGAGCGAGCGCGGCAGCGGATCGCGCCTGTCGCGCACCCGGACCGCCTACCGCCGCACCGAAGGCGGGTACCGGATCACCGGCGGCAAGGCGTTCGTGTCCGGCGCCGGACACGCCGACGCCTACCTGGTGACCGCCCGCGACGCCGAGGCCGCCGAACCGCTGGTGTCCTACTTCCTGGTCCCGGCCGCCGACGGCATCGGCGTCGAGGAGACCTGGGACTCGCTCGGCATGCGCGCCACCGGGAGCCACGACGTCCACTTCGATGTGGAGGTCGGCCCCGACGCCCTCCTCGGCGGCATGGAGGGCCTGACCCTGCTGCTGGCCGAGGCCATGCCGCAGTGGCTGGTGGCCTCCTACGCCGCGGTGTACGCCGGCGTCGCACGCGCCGCCGTCGACGCGGCCGCCGAGCACCTCGGCGACCGCGGGCTCGGCCGCCTCGCCGCCGCACGCGCCCGCCTGGGACGCGCCGACGCCGCCGTCGCCGCCGCCGAACTGACCGTCGCCGAAGCCGCCGAGCGGATCGACCGCGCCCCGGGCGAGGACGACACCAACCGCTGGGTCTGGCGCGCCAAGCTCACCGCCGGCGACACCGCCGCCCAAGTGGCGTCCTCGCTGCTCGAAGCGGCCGGAGCCTCGGCGAGCCGGCGCGGGAACCCGCTCGAGCGGCTCTACCGCGACGCCCGCTGCGGCGCACTGCAACCGGCCACCTCCGACGTCTGCGCCGACTGGCTCGGCCTGGCCGCGCTCGGCGACGACCCCGACAACGACGCCGAGGTGCCGCGGTGGTGACCGCCAGGATCGCCGGGACCGGCGCCGGACTGCCTCCCTCCTACAGCCAGGACATGCTCTGGTCGACCTTCTTCCGGAGCCACTTCAACGGCAGCCCCATCGCCCGGCGGATCTTCGACGGCGCCGGCGTCGCCAGCCGCCACTCCGCCACCGACCCGCGCAAGTTCGAGGTCGTCCCCGAGTGGTCGACCGGGCTGCGGATGCGGCGCTACGGCGAGCAGGCGCCCCGGCTCGGCCTCCGAGCGGTCCAGGAGGCGCTGGCCGAGGCCGGCACCGAGCCCGGCGAGATCGGCATGCTCGCGGTCGCCTCCTGCACCGGCTACGGCACACCGGGAGTCGACGTCGAACTGGCCCGGTCGCTCCCGCTCAGCCCGGATGCGCGGCGGCTGCTGGTCGGGCACACCGGATGCCACGCGGCCGTACCCACCCTCGCCGCCGCGAGCGACTACGTGCGGGCGAACGGGCGGCCGGCGGTGGTGCTCTGCCTCGAACTCACCTCGCTGCACCTCCAGCCGGCCACCTCCGAGGTCGACCAGATGGTGGCGCACTCGCTGTTCGGAGACGCCGCCGCGGCGCTGGTCCTGCGACCCGACGACGCCCCGGCGCCCGGCCTGCGGGTGGTGGACGTCGCCGCCCGCACCGACACCGGCAGGCGCGGCCAGATGACCTGGGACGTCACCGATCTGGGATTCCGCATGGGACTGTCCCCGGAGGTGCCCGACGCCCTCGGGGAGCAGATCGGCCCGATGGTGAAGGACCTGCTGGTCCGCCACGGTCTCGACCTGTCCGACGTGCGCGGCTGGGCGGTCCATCCGGGCGGACCGCGCATCCTCGACGCCGTCCAGGAGGGCCTCGGCCTGGACCCGGAGGCGCTGTCGACCTCGCGCGCGGTCCTGGCCGAGCACGGCAACTGCTCCTCGGCGACGGTCCTGCTGGTGCTGCGGGCGATGCTCGGCGCGGGCGAGCCGTCGGGGCCGGTGGTGGCGGCGGCCTTCGGGCCCGGCCTGACCCTGTACGCGGCCCTGCTCGAACCCGCCCCGCCTACTTGATCCCGGTCGTGGCCACGCCCTTGACCAGGAACCGCTGCCCGAACAGGAACACCAGGAACATCGGCAGCAGGGAGACCACGCTCATGGCGAACATCGACCCGTAGTCGGAGCTCGACTGGGCGTCGAGGAATCCCTTCAGTGCCAGCGAGACCGGCCACGACTCCGGCAGCCGCAGGTAGACCAGCGGCCCGAAGAAGTCGGCCCACGTCCAGATGAAGGTGAAGATCGCGGTCGTGGCGAGCGCGGGCACGATCAGCGGCAGGACGATCTGGAGGTAGGAGCGGAAGTGGCCCGCGCCGTCGATGCGGGCGGCCTCGAAGATCTCCTTGGGCAGCCCGCGGATGAACTGGACCATCAGGAACACGAAGAACGCCTCGGTGGCGAGGAATTTCGGGGCGATGAGCGGCAGGAACGTGTTCAGCCATCCCAGTTCCTTGAAGATCAGGAACTGCGGCACCATCATCACCTGGAACGGGAGCATGATCGAGGCGAGCATGATCGCGAAGAACACGTTGCGTCCGCGGAACCGCAGGCGGGCGAAGGCGTACGCCGCCAGGGAGCAGGAGAACAGGTTCCCCGCGATCGCCCCGAAGGCGATGATCGAGGAGTTGAGGAGGAACACGCCGAACGGGAACTGGAGGTCGTTCCAGCCGTTGGCGTAGTTCTCGGTCGTCAGGTCGAGGGTGAAGATGCTGAGATCGCGGAAGATCTCGCTGTTGGGCTTGAAGCTCGACACGAGCAGCCAGATGAGCGGGTAGATCATCACCGTCGACCCCGCGATGAGCATGGCGTGCCGACCGAGCGACCGCGCCGTCCGCCACCGGGACCGGGGGTGCCGCCGCACCGGTGCCTCCAGCGGGGCGGCGGTGGTATCAGTCTTTGTCGTCATAGAACACCCAGTACTTCGAGAGCCAGAAGTTGAACGCGGTGAAGGCGGCGACCACGAGCACCAGGAACCAGGCCATGGCCGAGGCGTAGCCCATGTTGAGCTCGTTGAACGCCTCTTTGTACAGCAGGAGCGTGAAGAACATGGTCGAGTCGGCGGGTCCTCCGGTGCCGCCGGAGACGACGTACGCCTGCGTGAACGCCTGGAACGCGAAGATGATCTGCAGGACGATGTTGAAGAAGATGATCGGCGTCAGCAGCGGGAGCGTGACCGAGGTGAACTTCCGGATCGGTCCGGCGCCGTCGATCGAGGCGGCCTCGTAGAACATGTTCGGGATCTGCCGGAGCCCGGCCAGGAAGATCACCATGGGCGATCCGAACGTCCACACGTTCAGGACGATGAGCGTGCCGAGCGCGAAGTCGGGGTGCCCGATCCACCCCGGACCGTCGACGCCGAACCAGCCGAGCACGCCGTTGATGAGGCCCTCCTTGCCGAACACCTGGCGCCACAGGATCGCGATCGCGACCGACCCGCCCATGAGGCTCGGCAGGTAGAACACCGAGCGGTAGAACGAGAGCGCCCTCATGCCCTTGTCGAGCACCATCGCCAGGCCCAGGGCCAGGGCGAGCAGGATCGGGACGCCCCCGAGCACGTAGACGACGGTGACGCGGAAGGAGTTCCAGAACCGCTCGTCGCCGAACATGCCGGTGAAGTTGTCCAGGCCGATCCACTGGGGCGGCTGCAGCAGGTTGTACTCGGTGAACGACAGGTAGAGCGAGGCCGCCATCGGGCCGATGGTGAGGCCGAACAGGCCGAGCAGCCAGGGGAGCAGGAAGAGGTAGGCCGCCTTGTTGTCGGGGTATTTCTCCTTGGCGCGGGCCTTGCCCTTGCGTCTGCGCACCGCGAGGTTGCGCAGCTCGCCGAGACTGCTCATGGGGACTCCTAGCTCTCGTGACCGCGGGATCGGGGGGAAAGCGGTTGCACGACTGCGTCGATTATGACCGCTGGCAATCCGTTCGTCAATCGGTTGCGAGCCGAAAATATTCGGAGCTGATTCGAAAGTTCCGGTGGCCCGCACCGGCATCCACCTGGTGCGATGGGAGCGCTCCGCTTCGGCAAGCCGTTGACAAGCATCGGATGTGGTGCTAGCTTTCCGGAAAGCGGTTGCAACTTTCGGCTGCCCCGGCCCAGTCCCCAGCGACCGCCCCGGACGGCCCCTCACACGTCCGTATCAGTGGCAACACGGTGGTTTCGCCACCGACGACACACGAAACGAGGCGCAATGACGCGTAGGACACGTTCGCGTGCCGCCATCGGATCCGTCGCCGCCGCGACCCTCCTCCTCTCCGGATGCTTCGGCTCGGACGACGGAACGGCAGGGGAGTACGACCCCGACGAGGAGATCGAACTCGAGATCTCCTGGTGGGGCGACGACGATCGCGCACGCCTCTTCGCCGAGGTCATCGACCTCTTCGAAGAAGAACACCCCAACATCACCGTCGTCGAGACGCCCGTGGGCGCCCCCGACGACCTCTTCAACCGCCTCGCCACCGACTTCGCCGGGGGCGGCGACACCGCCCCCGACGTCTTCGCGCTCGGCGGCGCCAAACCCCAGGAATACGGCGAACTCGGCGCCCTGCTCGACCTGTCCACCGTGAGCGACCAACTCGACCCCTCGGACTACCCCGACTTCTCGCTCACCAACGCCATCGTCGACGACACCCTCTACGGCCTGCCGACCGGCGGCAACGCCACCGCCGCGTTCATCAACTCCAAGATCTTCGAGCAGGCCGGCGTCCCCCTCCCCGAAGCAGGCTGGACCTGGGACGACCTCGTCGACGTCGCCGGCGAGATCGGCAACGCCGACCTCACCAACGAGGCCGGCAATCCCATCTACGGCATCGACCTGCGCATCCAGGACATCATGGGCACCTATGCCGCCCAGGTCAGCGAGGTCGGCATGTACGACTGGGACGGCAAGCTCGGCGTCGACGCCGACCAGATCGCGAGCTGGTACGAGATCGAGCAGGAACTGCTCGACGCCGGCGGCCTGCCCGACCCGTCCATCGTGACCTCCAACTGGCAGCTCCCGCCCGACCAGCAGCCCTTCACCATCGGCCAGGCCGCCATCACCTTCGGATACACCAACCTCATGTCGGCCTACAGCGCCAACGAGGAAGTCGAAGTGCAGATGATGCTCCCGCCCACCGACACCGACCTGTCGGGCATCGCCTTGCTGCCCTCGGCCTTCTGGTCGGCCAACGCCGCGAGCGAACACCCGCAGGCGGCGGCCATGCTCATCGACTGGTTCCTGCACGAACCGGCCGCCGCCGAACTCATCCTCGACACCCGCGGCGTGCCGTTCAACCCCGACACCCTCGAAGTCGTCGCGCCCCTGCTGGAGGGACCCTCCCAGACCGCGGCCGACTACGTCGAGATCATCCTCGACGAGGGCGTCGTCGCCCCACCGCAGCCGTCGGGCGGCCAGATCATGAACGAACTCTCCCAACGGATGGAAGCCGAAGTCCTCTTCGGCCGCATGACCCCCGACGAAGCGGCGACCCAATGGGTCGAAGAACTCGGAGCCGCACTCGAATAACCGCATGGGAGGCGGGCCGGGACACCGGCCCGCCTCCCCGACACCGACACGGGGACACCATGACCGGAGCGATCCGAGCAGCGCTGACCCGACTCCGCACGAGCGACCCGCCCGCCCGCGCCGGCATCCAAGGCACCGGCCTCGGCGACGAACTCGCCCGGACCGCGGTCGCCTTCGCGGCCGTCGGCGGCCCCCTCACCGAACGCTGGCACCGGGCGCTGACCGAACTCGCCCAATGCGTGCGCCCCCTCGGCGGCAGCGCCCCCGTCCTCAACGAGGGCGGCGTCTACGCCGGAACCTGGATCGAGAGCACCGGCACCGTCAACACCGAAGTGCTCGCCCGCTTCGCCCCCCGCATCGCGCGCGACACCCACCTGCTGTTCGCCGAGCACCAGCGCGACGACGGCATGATCCCGTACAAGATCGCCGACACCGGCCCCGGCTTCAGCCAGATCCAGATCGTCACCCCGCTCGCGCGCACGGTCTGGCACCACCACCGCCTCACCGGAGGCGACCGGCCCTACCTCGAGACCATGTACCGCGCGATGACACGGTACGACCACTGGCTCGCGCGATTCCGCGACACGCGCGGCACCGGCGGCGTCGAAGCCTTCTGCACCTTCGACACCGGCCACGACCTCTCCCCCCGGTTCTGGTTCGCACCCGACCGCGCATTCCGAGGCGACGCCCGCCGATGCGACCCCGACTCGCCGACCCTGCCCTATGTGGCACCCGACCTCACCGCCAACGTGGCCTGCCAGCGGTCCTATCTGGCCGTGATCGCCGAGGAACTAGGCGAGGACGGGCAACCGTGGCGGAGCAAGGCCCGCGCCTCGACCGCGGCGCTGTACCGCCAATGCTTCGACGAGGCCGACGGCACCTTCTACGACCGCGACCGCTCGGGGGAGCACGTCCGGGTGCAATCGGATGCGCTGCTGCGCGTCCTGGCCTGCGAGACCGGCGACGAGGGGTTCTTCGCGCGCTCCCTCCGCGAATACCTGATGAACACCCGCAAGTTCCTGGCGCACTACGGCTTCACCTCCCTCGCCCTCGACGACCCCCGCTTCGACGCCGACGCCTCGCGCAACTCCTGGGGCGGCCCGGTCAACCTCCTCAGCCTGATCCGCGCGCCCCAGGCGTTCGAACACCACGGCCACGCCGCCGAACTGGCCGCGGCCACCGCACCGGCGCTGGCCGCGCTGGCCGCGGCCGACCGCTTCCCGCAGTGCCTCGACCCGTGGTCGGGCGCGGCCGGGTTCACGTCGGTGTACTCGCCGTCGATCCTCTGGTTCCTGGACACCGTGGAGCGGAGTTTCGGCGTGCTGCCGCGGCCCGACGGGGAGCTGTGGTTCACCGGCATGCCGCCGACGCGGCTCGGCCACGGTGCGGCCGCAGAGGCGACCGCCTACGCGCGGCGCGCGGGCGGGGTCCACTACGAACTCGCGGCCGACGACGAACGCATCGAGGTGTACCGCGACGGCGCGCTGCGGTTCGCCTTCCCGCGCGGGTGGCGGCTGGTGACCGACGCGGCGGGGGAGGTGCGGGCGGTCGTGGGACTGAGCCCCGCGACCGTCCGGGGCGAGCTCGAGATCCACGGCGCCGCCGGCGGCCCCGAGCACCTGACGCTGGAGGTCGACGCCAACGAACGGGTCGGACTCGATCCCGGGGGCCGCATCCGCGACAGGTCGGCGGTGCCGTTCGTCCCGCCCACCGCCGGCCGCTGACGGGCTCGCCGCTGAGGGACGTCCATTTGGGTTCAGCGCAGCGCGAGGCCGTCCGGACCCTCTTCGACCTCGATGAAGCGGGCCCGCTCGTCGGGCGTCTGGTTCGGCTGGTGCAGCGCCAGCAGCAGCCGTCCCGAGGCGTCCTCGAAGAGCATCCCGTGCCCGCCGTCCCGCGGCCACAGCGCCGCTTTCTCCTGCCGCCACGGTCCGAGGACGCTCCCGGTCTCGGAGGTCGCGACCCCGAGGGCGTAGCCCGACTCGCCCATGCTCGACCAGAGCATCAGCAACCGGCCGTCGGTGTTCCGGTGCAGGAACGGACCGTCGGTCACGTACGCGGTCGGCCCCGGCCGGTCGAGCGGACGCGCCCACGGCGCCTCCGAGGCGGTGAACAGCAGGGAGGTCTCGCCGGCCGTGCCGCGCAGGTCCGGCGTCAGTCGCACCGCCCGGATCTCGCCGTCGCCGACGTCCTTCCACTCGTGGCAGAACACCATGTACGGGACGCCGTCCTCGACGTGCAGGGTGCCGTCCAGGCACTCCCAGTCCCGCGGCGTCAGCGGCCCGTCCGACCAGGGCGCGTACGGTCCTTCGGGGCGTTCGGCGCGCAGCACCTGGGTGCCTCTCCGGTGTCCCTCGGCGGTGAAGGTGGCGAACATGTAGTAGGCGCCGTCGTGGCGGTGGACCTCGGGGGCCCAGAACTGGGTGTGCGACCAGAAGTCCGCGCTGGGCCGGAACGCGGGGACGGGGCCGTGCCATTCGGCGAGGTCGCTGCTCCAGTAGGTGTCGAAGCCGGTCGCGGGGCCGCGCCAGATGTCCGGGTCGGTGCTGCCGAAGAGGTAGAAGCGGCCCTCTTCGGGGACGCGGAGCACGAACGGATCACGGATCTGGATTTCGTTCAGGGCGGGCATGGTCGTCCTTCCGTCGGCTGCACGCCATTCTGCCCGGACGATCGGAGCCGCCCGGAGGAGGCGCCACGGTGGTGTCCGGCCCGATCATCGGGTGGGTGGCCGCCTTCGATCCGGGGAGCTCATCTTGTTGTTCCGTAGCTGCGGCCGAAATGATACTCGAACGCAATTCTTCTTCGAGACCTCCTCGGGTTCATGCGGGCCGAGGCGTATATCCATACAGGAGTATGAGCGAATTGGTCCTCACCGAACACCGGACCCTGCGGAGGAAATTCGCCCCGGGACGTCGGTCGGTGCCGGCCCGGGATGTCGGCCGAGCGGGCGCGCCGCGTCGGCCGAGGTGAGACCGGCCGGAGCGCCGCGGAGACGGGCCTGCATGACTGCTCATTTCAGTATAAATCACTGCAAATCATCCCGAATCGAGTGACTTCAACCATACGCCCCGGCGGTCATCAGGCGTCCGGCCAGGCCAAACGGTCATTTGTGAGTAAGTTTTTCCGGGCGGGCCGGTTACAGACGGCCGAAAATTCCTGTAAGGTTCAGGAGTCGCTCCGATTCGGTATGGATCGAAGAGGCGAAGCGCCAGTAATGGCGGCAATATCAGGCCATATGACGGAAGAGCACAACTAGGCTTAAATCCCCTGGAAGGCACGGCCGCCGGTCTGAGCATCAACATCGCAAGGATATTAAGTAATGGCGCAAGGCACCGTTAAATGGTTCAACTCGGAGAAGGGCTTCGGCTTCATCGCTCCGGAGGACAACGGCCCGGACATCTTCGTCCACTTCTCCGCGATCGCCGGAGACGGCTACCGTTCTCTCGATGAGAACCAGCGGGTAGAATTCGACGTCGAGCAGGGCAACAAAGGCCCGCAGGCCACTAACCTGCGCGCTCTCTAAGCCCCGGCTCTGAGAACACGAAGCCGCTGCCCTTCAGCGTGAAGGACAGCGGCTTCTAGCGTGCCCGGGCCCGCTCGATGAAACCGCACCCCGGCGGCCCTCCCCGAAGCGGTAGTCTCTCGGCTGTGGTGAACGATGAGATGCGCCGGAACTGGAGCGACGGAGCCGGCGGATGGGTCGCCAACGAGGCGATCTTCGACTCGGTGTTCGCGCCGGTGACCGCGGCGGTCATCGAAGCCGCGGCACTGCGGCCCGGACACCGGATGCTCGATGTGGGATGCGGCTCCGGCACGCTGCTGGCCGCGGGCGTCGAAGCCGACGCACGGCCCGTCGGGATCGACATCTCCCCGGGTATGGCCGAGGCGGCGCGGCGCCGCGTCCCGGAGGCGACCGTGGCCGTCGCCGACGCGCAAGTCGCGGACCTCCTCGCCGAGGCGCCCGGTGCACCGTTCGACCGCGTGGTCTCCCGGTTCGGCGTCATGTTCTTCGACGATCCGGCGGCCGCCTTCGCCAATGTGCGACGGGCCTGCGACCCCGAGGCCCGGATGGCCTTCGCCTGCTGGCGAGACCTGGACGAGAACCCCATCTTCACCCTCGGATCCACCGTCCTCACCGAACGGCTCGACCCGCCGCCGGAGGTTCCGGAGCCGGGCGCCCCCGGCCCCACCGCTTTCGCCGATGCCGACCGCCTGTACCCGCTGCTGCAGGAGGCCGGCTGGGGACCGGTCTCGGTCGATCCGCTCGACTTCCAATGCGACTACGGCGCGGCCGGCGGCGACGGGATCGAAGAGCGGCTGGCGACCATCCTCGGCTCCGGCACCGGGCGGCTGGCCCGGGAGCGGCTCCTGCCCCGACTCGGCCCCGACGGCTGGGAGGCGCTCCTGGACGACGTCCGAGCCGAACTGCGCCGCCACCTGGTGGAGGGCACCGTCCGGTTCCCCGGCGCCGCCTGGCTGGTCACCGCGAGCAACGCCGCCCGATAACGGCGCCGCGGGACCGGCGTCGGTCCCCGCCGGTGCGCCGCCGAGGGACCGCAGCGCGGTCCCCGAGAGCCGATAGCCGACCCATTCGTCCATCGGGAGCGCGCCGAGCGAATCGTAGAACGCTATCGAGGGCGCGTTCCAGTCCAGCACCGACCAGTCGAGGCGCCGGTAGCCGTTCGCCACGCACGTGCGAGCCAGCTCGCGCAGGAGCGCGGCACCGTAGCCGCGTCCGCGAAAGGCCGGATCGACGTAGAGGTCTTCGAGGTAGATGCCGTGCCTGCCGGTCCAGGTCGAGAAGTTGAGGAACCACACCGCGATGCCGGCGATGCGGCCGCCGACTTCGACGACGTGCGCGTACACCGCGGGGTCCGGCCCGAACAGGGCCGCCTTGAGATCGTCGACGGTAGTCTCGACCGCATCGGGTTCGCGCTCGTATTCGGCGAGGTCCCTGATGCACTGGAGCATCCCGGGCAGATCACGGGGTTCGGCGCGGCGCAGGATCGCGCCCTCGGCAAGGACGATGTGCTCGCTCATCGCGGACGAGTCTATAGCCGGTGAAACTGCATCGGGCCGTCAGCGCCCTTCGAGCAAGCCTCGTACGTACGCGGCCTGGCCCGCGTGCTGCTGGTTGTCGTTGATGACGCTCACCAAGCGGACCCCGAGGCTCACCGGCGGGTCCCACCCGGTGTCGACGATCCGGTCCAGGTCCGGTGCGGTCAAGCCGCCGACGAAATCCAGCGTCCGCGCGTGGACCGCGTCGTAGTAATCCAGCAGCGCCGCACCCGACACGCCTCGCACCCGGCCGACCTGTTCGGCGGTGTGGCCGTACCCGACGTCCCGGTCGTCCAGCGCCAGACCGAACCGGTCGTTCCATCCGTGCGCGAGCCATACCTGCTCGTGCCCGGCCGCATCGGAGATGTGGTCGTCCTGGATGCGGGCGATGTGCCAGACCAGCCAGGCGATCGGGTTCGCCTCCGGCCCCGGGCGCTCCTCCAGGTCCCGCTCCGGCAGACCGTCCACTACGGCGTGGACCCCCTCCTCGATCCGGCCGAAGGCGTCGCTCAGGAATGCTCCGAACTCCATAATTCGGCCATGTTCCCACAGCGGGGCGTGCCCGCACGCGTCATCGGCGCATTCGACCCCGCCGCGCGAGATAACGCGCCGCCGCGGCTGCGCCGAGGCCGACGACGGCGCCGGTGAGCAGGCGGCCCGCCACCTTGCCGTCGGCCGGGCGGGGCGCGGCGCCGCCCTCGCCGGACGCCGGATCGAGTGCCTCGGCGAGGTGCACGGCCTGCCGGCCGGTCCCGGCCTCGATCTGGGTCCGGCAACTGAAGCCGTCGGCCAGCACCAGCGTGTCGGGGCCGGTGTCTCGGACAGCCGGTAGCAGCGCCTGCTCGGCGCAGTCCATGGAGATCTCGTAGTGGCCGCGTTCGAAACCGAAGTTGCCGGCCAGCCCGCAGCAGCCGGATCGGAGCACCTCGGCGTCCAGTCCGGCCTTGCCCATCACCTGGAGATCGGTCTGGAAGCCCATGACGGCGTGGTGGTGGCAGTGCTTCTGGACCACGGCGGCCCGCCCGAGAGCGGGCGGATCCCAACCGTCCGGCGCGTGGTGCAGCAGCGCTTCGGAGAACGTCCAGAACCGCTCCCGCAGCCGCTGGACGCCCTTGCTCTCGGGCATGAGCTCCGGGGCATCGGCCCGGAAGACCGCCGTGCAGGACGGCTCCAGGCCCACCACGGGGGTCCCGGCCTCGATCCACGGTCGCAGACGGCCGATCGTGCGGCGCAGCACGTTCTCGGCGGTCCGCAACTGTCCAGTGGAGATCCAGGTCAGCCCGCAGCACACCGGCTCCTCCGGAACCGCCACGCGGAATCCGGCCGACTCCAGCACGCGCACCGCGGCCCGGCCGACGTTCGGCTGGAATCGGTTGGTGAAGGTGTCGGGCCACAGCAGCACCGTGCGCGGATCGGCGGGATCGGGCTGGGCGCCCCGCTCGCGGCGCCACCAGGCCTGGAGCGATTCGGCGGCGAACGGCGGGGCCTCGCGCCGGCCGGTGACGCCGGCGAGGCGTTTGCCGGCGGCGGCGATGCCGGGCGCGTGCAGCAGCGCGTTGGCCGCGCGCGGCAGGCGTTGCGCGGCGCGGGCCAGCAGCGGCAGCCAGCCGAGGCTGTAGTGGGCCATCGGTCGCAGGCGTCCGGCGTAGTGGTGGGACAGGAACTCGGCCTTGTAGGTGGCCATGTCGACGTTGACCGGGCAGTCGGATTTGCAGCCCTTGCAGGCCAGGCACAGGTCGAGCGCGTCGCGGACCTCGGTGGACCGCCACCCGTCGCGGACCGGGGAGTCGGCGTGGCCCTGGAGCATCTCGAACAGGAGCCGGGCCCGGCCGCGAGTGGAGTGCCGCTCCTCGCCGGTGACCTGGTAGGAGGGGCACATGACGCCTCCGTCCGGGTCCGGGCGGCGGCATTTGCCGACACCGACGCAGCGCATCACCGCGCGGTTGAAGCTGTGGTCGTCGTCGGGGTAGGCGAAGCGGGTCTCGCTCTCGCGCGGACGCCAGTCGGCGCCGAGCCGCAGGTCCTCGTCGAGGCGGCCGGGGTCGACCACCTTGCCGGGGTTCATGCGTCCGGCGGGGTCGAACAGGGACTTCAGCTCGCCGAACGCCCGGATCACCTCGGGACCGAACATGCGGTCGAGCAGTTCGCCGCGGGCCTGGCCGTCGCCGTGCTCCCCGGAGAGCGAACCGCCGTAGGAGACGACGAGATCGGCGGCGCGCTCCATGAACGAGCGGAAGTCCCGGACGCCCTGGGCCGATTCGAGGCGGAACGGGATGCGCACGTGGACGCAGCCGTGTCCGAAGTGGCCGTAGAACGAGGGGTCGTCGAGACCGAACTCGTCGAACAGGCCGCGAAGGTCTCGCAGGTAGCGGCCGAGATGCTCGACCGGCACCGCCGAGTCCTCCCACCCGGGCCACGCGTCGGGCATGTCCGGGGCGCGGGTGCTCGCGCCGAGCCCGGACTCCCGCGTCGCCTGGAACCGCCGCTGCTCGCCGACGCTCCGGGAGAGCCGCACCGTGCGGTCCTCGGGGCCGCGGCCGAGCCCGTCCAGCAGCCGCCGGGCCCGATCGCGCGCCTCGTCGGCGGTGGCGCCGCCGAGCTGGACCATCAGCCAGCCCCCGCCGTCGGGGAGCAGTTCGATCGAATCGGGGTGGAGGCCCTTGGCGCGCATGAACCCGACCATGCGGTCGTCGAGCGCCTCGACCTGCAGCGGCTCTGCGTGCTCCAGGATGGCCGGCACTTCCTCGGCCGCGGCGATGATGTCGGAGTACCCGAGGACGGCCGTGGTGGTGTGCTCGACCACCGGCAGCAGCTCCAATTCGGCCCGCAGCACCGTCGCCAGCGTCCCCTCGCTGCCGGCCACCAACCGGGCCACGTCGAAACCCTGTTCGGGAAGCAGCGCGTCGAGGTTGTAACCCGAGATGCGGCGCGGTATGTCGGGGAACCGTTCGCGGACGGTGCCGCCGTACTCCTCGCGCAGCCGCCGCAGGCCCTCGTAGAGGCGACCGCGCGAGCCTCCCTCCGCGATGATCCGCTCCAGCTCGCCGTCCGGCGTCGGACCGACCCAGCAGCGCAACCCGTCGTAGGTGAGGATCTCCAGGCGCCGGACGTTCTGAGCGGTGGTGCCGGTGCGCTGCGCGGTCGCCCCGCACGAATTGTTGCCGACCATGCCCCCGACGGCGCATTGCCCGTGCGTCGACGGCCGGGGTCCGAACTCGAGCCCGTGCCCGGCCAGCCGCCGGTTCAACTCGTCGAGCACGATGCCGGGCTCGACCACGCAGGTGCGATCCTCCGGATCGACCGAGACCAGCCGGTCGCAGTGCTTGGTCCAGTCGATGACGATCGCGGTGTTGGTGCATTCACCGGCCAGGCTGGTGCCGCCGCCCCGCGACAGCACCGGCGCGTCGTGCTCGCGGCACACCTCGATCGCGGTGGCGGCCGCCTCCACGGTGTGCGGCACGACGACGCCGATGGGCACCTGCCGGTAGTTGGAGGCGTCGGTGGAGTAGGCGCTCCGGCTTCCGGCGTCGAACCCGATCTCGCCGTCGACCCGCTCCCGCAGGGCGGTTTCCAAGGCTTCCACGGCGCTCGAGGGCATTGAAGTGCGATCTGCGGTCACTGGGGTCGGGTCCTTCCGTTGGCGTGGTGCGGTCAGCCGCATCGGTCCGGTCGAACAGGAGCGACTGGATCCGATTGTGGTAGAAGAACCATTCGGTGTGGCGGAAGCCGGGCCCCTCGGCGCCTACCGGCTCCCGGGCGTCATCTCCTGCGATTTGGTCTTCACACCCTGAACGAACAGGTGCCACGCGTTCGGGTCGCCCTTCAGCAGGGCCTCGGTGGTCGACCTGATCTGGTCGAGGGTGGCGTGCGGCGGGATCGGCGGCACCTCGGGATCGCAGTGGACGTCGAGCACCACCGGCCGCTCGGCCGCCAGCGCCCGGTCCCAGGCGGCACCGAGACCGCCGGGTTCGTCGACGGCGATCGCGTCCAGTCCGAGGGCGCGGGCCGCCTCCGCGTAGGAGACCTCGGGGATGTCCTGCGACTCCTCGAACTTGGGCGTGCCGCTCATCGCCCGCAGCTCCCAGGTGACCTGGTTGAGGTCGCCGTTGTTGAACACGCAGACCACCATCCGCGGATCCTCCCACCGGGAGTGGTACCTCCGGATCGTGAGCAGTTCGGCGAGGCCGTTCATCTGCATGGCGCCGTCGCCGACGAGCGCTACGACCGGACGCTCCGGATGGGCGAACTTGGCGCCGATCGCGTACGGGACGGCGGGTCCCATCGTGGCCAGGGTGCCCGACAGGGAACCGCGCATGCTGCCGCGCATCTTGAGGTTGCGGGCGTACCAGTTGGTGGACGAGCCGGAGTCGGCGGTGACGATCGCGTTGTCCGGGATGCGGCTGGAGAGTTCCTGGACCACGCGCATCGGGTTGATCGGCTTGGCGTCGACCATCGCCTGCTTCTCGATCGTGTCCCACCAGCCGGCCACGTTTCCCTCGACCGTCTCCCGCCACGATCGGTCGCGCTTGCGTTCTAGCTTCGGGATGAGCGCGGCGAGCGCGGCCGCCGCGTCGCCGACGAGATTGACTTCGGTGGGATAGCGCATCCCGATCATGGAACCGTCGAGGTCGATCTGCACCGCCCGAGCCTGGTCGAGATCGGGCAGGAACTGCGTATAGGGCAGATTGGAGCCGACGATCAGGAGCGTGTCGCAGTCGCGCATGAGTTCGTAGCTGGGCCGGGTGCCGAGCAGGCCGATCGCGCCGGTGACCCACGGCAGTTCGTCGGAGAGAACGTCCTTGCCCAGCAGCGCCTTGGCGACGCCGGCGCCGGTGGCGTCCGCGACGGCCTCGACCTCGTGGGCGGCGCCGCGCGCGCCCTGGCCGACCAGGATCGCGACCCTCTCTCCGGCGTTGAGGACCTCCGCGGCGCGGTCGATGTCCTCATCGGGCGGGACCAGGAGCGAATGCGGCAGGTCCGGCGGACTGGAGGGCACGTGCTGGAACTCGTGCTCGGGGGCGTCGTAGGCCTCCTCCTGGAGGTCGGCCGGGATGATGACCGCGGTCGGGGCGTGCCGGGCCTCGGCGGTGCGGAAGGCCCGGTCGAGCGCGTTGGGAAGCTGCTCGGAGACGTTGACCTCGGTGAGGTACTCGGAGGCCACGTCCTTGAACAGCGCCTGGAGGTCGACCTCCTGCTGGTAGTGCGCGCCCATGGCGCTGCGGGCGGTCTGGCCGACGATGGCGACGACCGGCACGTGGTCGAGCTTGGCGTCGTAGAGGCCGTTGAGGAGGTGGATCGCGCCGGGCCCGGAGGTGGCCAGGCACACGGCGGGGCGCCCGGAGAACTTGGCGTGGCCGACCGCCTCGAACGCCGACATCTCCTCGTGCCGGGACTGGATGAACTGCGGCCGGTCGTCGGCCTCGTCGAAGGCGGCGACGATGCCGTTGATGCCGTCGCCGGGGTAACCGAAGACCTGTTCGACGCCCCATTCGCGGAGCCGCTCGAGGACGTGGTCGCCGACTGTATTCGCCATGGCTGTCTCCCTGGATCGCTGCGCGGACACAAGATCCCCGGATTACCCTCGGGCGGCGCGCTCAATCCTCGGGTCCTCGCGCGTTGAGGAAGGCGAGTCGGCCGCGTCAGCTCCGCTCCGGCGGCGGAGGCGGCGGGTTTTCGGGGGACGGCGCCGGAATGAGCAGGGTGAGCAGGGTGTCGACGACGCTGACGTCGGCGGGCAGCCGTTCCTCGGGGGTGCCCACATAGCGCTGCACGGCCCTCTGGTGTGCCACGCCGATGATGATGAGGGCGATCGCACGCAGGTCGGCGGTGTCCCGCACCCGGCCCAGAGCCTGCTCGGCGGTGAGGTAGTCGACCACGGGGATGAGCGCGCGGTGCGGCCCGAAGTCGGCGTTCCGGGTCCGCTCGATGAAGGCCGAGCGCAAGACCGCGTCCGCCTGGATCGCCACCACGGTCGGCATGATGTCGAGATAGAAGGTCTCCAGCGTCTCCAGGAGCGCCTCGAGGTTGGCGCGGACGGTGCTGCGGCCCGCGCGGCGGGCCAGGTCCCGGGCCGCGGTGGTGTACTGGGGCAGCCGCATCGTGATCACCGCCTGCAGCAGCCCCAGCCGGTCTCCGAAGTGGTAGAAGATGCTGGACTCGGCGACCCCGGCGCGGTCGGCGATCCGCCTGGTCGACAGGCGGGCGATGCCGGACTCGGCCAGGACCGCCTCGGCGGCCGCCAGCACCCGCTCCCGGACGCCGGTGCGGGGCCGCCCCGGTTTGGCCGCGCCGGACGGCCGCCTGGCCGAGGCGTCGGGCCGGTCGTCGTCCTCCACGATTCAGCGCCGCTCCTTAGCTCCGATGCCCGTATCGTGTACCATTTACTGAGTATCTGGTCAATAATACCGTGCAGGAGAAGACCTCCATGAGCACATCGGCCGCTGCAGACCAAGACCGCACCCGCACGAACACCTCCACCGCCGGCCGCGTCCTGCTGACCGCGGCCCTGGTCGCGACGCCTGCGGCGCTCGCGATCTTCCTGTTCAACGCGGACCACGCCTTCAATTCCCAGTGGCACCCGCACGCCCGTTTCCACGGGGTGCAACTGGCCGGGTTCGGGATCACCATGTCGCTGCTCGGGCTCTGGCTGCTATGGCGCAGGTCGGCACAGCCGTGGGTCAACGCGGCGACCGGAGCCGCGACCGTGCTCCTACTGTGGATCGCCGAGTTCTACGCCTTCGCCGTGCCCGGAACGGGTCCGGCCCCGGATCCGGACGAGCCCAACACCATCGATCTGCTGGGCGCCACGATCTACGGCAACCTGCTGTTCGCGGGGCTGATGGTCGGCCTGGCGGCGATCGGATACGGACTCATCCTCCGCCGCGGGCGGCTCGCAGACGGCTCGGCGGGCGGCCGTACTCGGTGATCCGCGGGGCTCAGGGGCGGTCGAAGCCGACCTCTCCGGCGAGCTCGTCCAGCCGGTTCACCGCCGCCGTCGGGAACTCCCTCCCGGCGGCGTAGGCGCGGAGTGCCGCCAGGTCGGCGAAGTCCTCCTGCAGCAGGTCCTTGAGGACCTGTCGGGCCTGCTCGGCGTCGGCCACCGGCGCCCAGCCATCGTGGCCGCACCCGATCAACTGTTCCAGTCGCCGGTGGACCTCGGCCGGGTACGCGTCCGTCACCTCGCCGCGATCGAGGTTCAGCGCGTTCGCGTCCCGGGCCCATCCGGAGACGGGGAAGTCGGGTGCCTCGACCACGCACAGCGGCCCGTCCGCCGCCAGACGCGCGGCGAGTTCGAGCTCTCCGGCCTGCGGCAGATAAGCGAGTACGGGTCCGGTCCCCGGTGCCACCCCGCCGCGTGCGAGCGGCGTGATCCGCATGTCCTTGCCGCGCAACCGCTCGAACGCCCGGGCCGACGCCTCGGTCTTGCGGTCGGGACTGAGAACGACGGCCGGAAGTTCCAATGTGTTTGCGCGTCGGATGATCCAGGCCGTCGCGGACGCCGCGGCCGATTCGGGGTCACGGGCCGACTCTGCCGGCACCCACGCGGCTCGGTGGACGGTCTCGGTCTCAGGCGCCCCGTCGCCACCGGCACGCTGCCGCGATGGGAAATCGAGCTGCGGGAGGTCCGAATTCGGAACCGGCGCCTCGGGATCGGCCTGCAGAGTCTCAAGGCGCTCCATCAGGGTCTGCACGAACAGTGGCGGCAGCGCCAGATCCTGGTCCTCGGCGAGCTCGGCCGCCGCCTCCTCCGCGGTCATCCGCCCGGAGCGGACGGTGTCCAGCGCACGGTGAACCCGATGCTGCGTCCCCTCCGTATCGATGACGCCGCGAAGGCTGTCCAGGACAGTCCAATCGAGGGAGCTGAGAGAGGTCATGACCGCCTGAGTTCCCGTTTTCAGGCGGAGTATGCCTCAGACCCGACATCCGGGCGGCCCCCGGCGCGACTGCTCGAGCCGCCACAAGGTTCGCCGTCCACCGTGAACGGCACCGAGCGCGACGGTCGCTCGATCCTGGGTCTACTATGGTGCCATGGGTTTCCGCCGCGTCGCCGCTCTCCTTGCCGCCGTGTCGCTGACCGCCTGCGGATCCGATGCCGACGAGCCGGACGCGCTCGCCGACGACCGGTGGACCGAGTTGTCCCCGGCACCGGCCGAGATCTCCGAGGTCGCCGCGGCCGCGCTGGACGACCGTATCTGGGTGGTGGGCGGGTTCTCCGGCTCCAGCAGCGCCACAACGGGAACGTACGTGTTCGATCCCGCCTCGGATTCCTGGGAGTCGGGGCCGGACCTGCCCGCGGCGGTCCACCACTCCGCGGCGGCCGCCGATGAGGAGCGGTTGTGGGTGGTCGGCGGCTACGGACCTGGCAACAGTCCGACCGATGCGGTGTGGACGATCGAGCCCGGCGGCGACTGGGAGGCCGGTCCGGCGCTGCCGGAACCGCGCGCCGCCGGCGCCCTGGCCTGGGACGGCGACCGCCTGGTATACGCCGGAGGCGTGATCGACGGTGAAGCCACCGACCAGGTGCTGGAACTGGTGGACGGGGCCTGGGAACCGCTGGGGCGGTTGACCGAGGCCCGCGAACACCTGGGCGCCGCCTCGGACGGTGCGGGCTCGGTCTGGTTCCTCGGCGGACACGTCGGCGCACTTGACACCAACATGGGCACGGTCGACTTGGTCACCGGTGAAGAGATCGCCGAAGTGGGCGAGATCCCCACGGCCCGCGGCGGTGTGGCAGGCTTCTACGCCCCGGGGCTCGGCGGCTGCGCGGTCGGCGGCGAGGCCGACACCGGCACCTTCAGCGAGGTCGAGTGCGTCAGCGCCACGGGCGAGACCGCGGAGCTACCGGAGTTGGCGATGCCGCGGCACGGGCTCGGTGCCGTCGTGGTCGACGGTGCGGTCTACACACTGGTCGGCGGACCCGAGCCGCTGCTGTCCTACAGCGACTCGGTCGAAGCGCTCCGGCTCGGCGGCTGATCGTCACCGCTGTCCGAGGTTGCAGCGACCGGGTCGGGATTGGTTTGGAAGGTCGTGGCGGTTACCGTTGTGGCGTGCGGAAACTTCCTGGGCAGTCGCGAATCCGCCTCGTGCCGGCTTGGTAACGGCCGGACTCCGGCGGCTCAGGCGGCCCCGGATTCCCAGATCGCCGCGATGGGGATCGCCTTCATCTTGGCGCCGAACGGCAGCGTCTTGTCGCCGGTGTACAGCACAGCCCCCATCAAGAAGTCGTCGCCGAGCCGGTCGGCGAGGTGCCGCGGACCGTTGCCCCGGCTTTGATTTCGAAGGCGACCACCTGGCGTCGCGGGGTCTCGAGCACGATGTCGACCTCGAGCTTGTCCTTCGTCCGGTAGTGAAACACGGATGCTCGCTGCTCGGACCAGGTGAGCTGGCGCTGGAGCTCCATGGCGACGAATCCTTCGAGAAGCGGCCCGAGTGCTGGGTCCTGGCGGGCGAGCGAGCGGGCGTCGGCCTGGACCTGATGTGCGGCCACGCCTGAGTCGACCAATGCGACCTCGGAGGTCTTCACCGCTCGTGAACCGAGGCTTCGAGTGAACGCCGGAATCCGCTTGAGGGAGTAGACCTCTCGGCGGCTCGCCGGGGAGGATCAGGAAACGTGGGGATCGCGGTAGGCGACTCCTCGGCTCGGTCTACCGACGCACACGTCTGGTCGACAAGGACACGCATCCTTAATCGTATGAGTTGAGCATGATCAGACGGAGAATTTCGCCGTCAACGTGCAATATAATGGCCTAAACCACCTAATATGACGAATTGTACTCAGTACTCGACGGCATGAAACGCATGTTTAGCCGCACCCACCGCAACGTTGACGGTCGCGATGAACGCCGCGGTCCGCGACGAGCGCGATCGCGGCGGTCCATCTCAATGCGGTGGTCATCCTGGCGACGTGAGACCGGCGCCGCTTCACAGCTTGGTCCGTTCGCCGGTGAGGCGGGTGACGACGTCGCCGAGCATCGCCGCGCCCATGACGTGGTCGCTCCCATCGGTGACCAGGGCGACGTGGGTGGTCTCGGCCTGCATGGCGGCCAGTACCCGGTCGAGCGGCGTGGCGCGGTCGAGCCTGACCAGCGGCCGGATCTCGTGGTTGGGCAGCAGTCGGTCGGCTGGGTGGTCGAGCAGGTCCTTGATGTGGGCGTATCCGATGATCTCGCCCGTTTCGGTGACGGGGAAACGCGAATACCCGGTCTCCACACACAGTCGCTGCAGATCCCCGACAGTCGCGTCGGTCGCGGCGCTGACGAGGTCGGGGCTCGGCACCATGATCGACTCGGCGGTGTCCTCGCCGATGGACAAGGCCCCGCTGATCAGGGCGTGGGCCTCGGCGTCGAGCAGGCCTTCCCGTCTGGACTCGGCGATGAATCCGGCGACCTCGTCGGCGGTGAACGCGGAGGCGACCTCGTCCTTCGGTGCGACCTTCAGCAGCCGCAGCGTGTGGTTGGCGATCCAGTTGACCACCACCAGCAGCGGCCTGAACACCGCGACGATGACGTACAGGGGCGGTCCGAGGATCAGCGCCGCGCGCTCCGGTGAGGCGATCGCGATGTTCTTGGGCACCATCTCGCCCACGGTCATGTGGAACGACAGCACGATCGTCAGCGCGATGGCCAGTGCGATCGGATGCAGCCAGGCGCCTGGAACGCCGAGGGCGCCGAGGGGTCCTTCGATGGCGTGGGCGATGGCGGGCTCGGCAACCGCGCCGAGGCCCAAGGAGCACATGGTGATGCCGAGTTGGGCGCCGGCCATCATCAGCGACACCCGCTCCAGGGCGCGCAGGGTAAAGCGGGCGGCGCGCCCGCCGGCGGCGGCGCGCGGCTCGATCTGGGTGCGCCGTGCCGAGATCAGCGCGAACTCGGCGCCGACGAAGAAGGCGTTGCCGAGCAGGAGCGCGATGCCGACTGCCAGTCCGGTCCAGTCCATTACCGCCGGTTCCCTTCAACGGTCGCCGCGTCGTCCGATGCGGGCGCGGCGGTGAGGTGGACGCGGGCCACGCGGTGTCCGTCGATCGCGGTGACTGCCAGTCTCGCCCGCACCGACGTGGGCAGGCCGTCCTCGTCGAGGCGGCCGGTGTCGGTCGCGTCGAGGGCGATCGCGTCGCCGACTTTGGCGAAGCGGCCGAGTTCCTCGGTGATCATGCCGCCGATGGTGTCGGTGTGTTCGGCCTCGGGGAGGGCGACGCCGGTGACGTCGCCGACCTCATCGGGGCGGATCAGGCCCGGCAGTGACCAGGAGCCGTAGCCGAGGCGGCGTGGACGACCCGCGGGCCGGTCCTGCTCATCGTCGATCTCGCCGAGGACCTCTTCGGCGAGGTCTTCGAGGGTGACGATGCCGTCGGTGCCGCCGTACTCATCGACCACGACCGCCAGTTGGAGGCCGCCGCGCAGTTGGGGAAGTACGTCATCGAGCGTCATCGTCGCCGGCACCGCGCTGATCGCGGTCATGATGGCCGTGGCCCGCACCTCACCGCGGCGGTCTTCGGGGACGCCGAGCGCGGCCTTGAAGTGGACGGCGCCGACGATCTCGTCGACCGAGGAGTCCTGGACGGGGAAGCGGGCATAGCCGGTGCGCGTGGTCAGATCGAGGATCCGGGCGGCGGTGGCGTCGGCGTCGACGAAACGCACCCGGGGCCTGGGGGTCATCACATCGGCGGCGGTGAGCTGGTCGAATTCGGTGGCCTGGGTCAGTCGCGTAGCCGCCTCCCGGTCGAGCAGACCTTCGGCCGCCGAGCGGGTCGCGAGCACGGCCAGCTCGGGTGCCGAGCGGGCCGAGGCCAACTCCTCGCGCGGCTCGATGCCGAGGCCGCGGACCATGGCGTTGGAGGCACCGTTGAGCACGACGATGAGCGGGCGGGTCGCTGCGGTGAAAGCTCGCTGCGCCCCGGCTACGGCGCGGGCGATGCGCACCGGCTCTGAGATGGCCCAGTTCTTGGGGATGAGCTCGCCGAAGACCATCTGTGCCACGGTGGCGATGATGAACGCCGCGGTAAGGGCGATGCCGAGACTCGTCGCCTCACCGAGCCCTGCGGCCCCGATCGGCACGGCCAGGAGTGTCGCGATCGAGGGCTCGGCGATGAAGCCGACGACCAGGCTGGTGATGGTGATGCCCAGCTGCGCGCCCGACAACTGCGTCGACAGCGATCCCAGGGCCTTGCGAACCGAGTCGGCGCGCCTGTCGCCGGATTCGGCGGCGCGGGTGATGTTGGGGCGGTCGACGGTGACGAGCGCGAACTCGGCGGCGACGAACAGCGCGTTCAACGAGATTAGGACGACGGCCAACACGACCAGCAGCGATGCCGCTATCACTGCAGGAGGCCCTCCTGCGACGGTGACAACGGGCCGGATCTATGCGCGCCTGAGTCCATACTCACGCAACCTACCGGATCGGCGCCGCACTCGGCCACGCGGTTGCGGCCGCGATCACGGGTCTACGGGTTCGCAGGGCCGGTGGAGGACCGGATCGCTGAAGTGGACAATCGGCCACCCGGCCCCGCTCGCGACAATGCCTTGCGGTGGACATAGAGGTCGTAGCCGATCGCGGGCACCTCGGCGGCCCGCTCCCAGCCCAGACGGCGGTAGGAGCCGGGTGCGTAGCAGTCGGGGCGGGTCCGCGGCCACACCGTGCCGTAGTCCTCGCGGACCAAAGCCGGGAGCTTCGCTCCAAGACCCTGCCCGCGAGCGGCGGGGTCGATCATGACTTCGACGACCTCGAACGGAGTCTCGGCCCACAGCGCGCCGGTCGCCTCCGGGCCGAGGGATCGGCGATCGCTCGGTCCATCAACCGGTCGGGGACGCGCTCAGCGGCGGGCCGCCCGTACGCGAGGCCCGGCACCGATCCGTCCTCGCCGGTGCCGTCGACGCCCGTCGCGCCCGGCCGATCGAGATGCCAGGAGGGACTCCTCGGTCGAGCGGCGCGGCTCGCGCCAGGGCGGGGGCGGTGAAGCAGGTGTTTCTACACCCCAGTCCAGCCCGTGGCGCGGTCGCGCACTGCGGCGGGGTCCAGGTCTCCCAGCCGCGGCACAGCTCGGGCCAAGCTCGTCTCCACCGGCGGGTCCCCCCACTCATCGAAGCACTATCGCCAATAATTTACTATTGCCATATATTTGCAATAAGAGCATGGAGCCCTGGCGTGCCTACCGTCTCGAGCCGCGACCGCCGAACGCGGATACGGGCGTCGAGCGGGCGGGGGATAGGCAAGCCCTGGCTGATGCAAACGAATGGCACGAGCAACTCTTGGCGTCAGGAACCCTGTGCCGCGATCGAAGGAGACCACTTGCATGACCGCCTACACGCTTCCGGACCTGCCCTATGACTACGGCTCGCTGGAGCCGCACATCAACGGCCACATCATGGAACTCCACCACGACAAGCACCACGCCGCGTATGTCAAAGGCGCCAACGACACCCTCGAACGCATCGCCGAAGCCCGCGACCAGGGCGACTTCACCTCGATCGTGGGCCTGGAGAAGACCCTCGCGTTCAACGTCTCCGGCCACGTCCTCCACTCCCTGTACTGGGAGAACATGAGCCCCGACGGTGGCGGCCGCCCCGAAGGCGACCTCGCCGATGCCATCGACGAGCACTTCGGGTCGTTCGAGGGTTTCCACGGCCAGCTCTCGGCGGCGACCACCCTCGTCCAAGGCTCCGGCTGGGGCGTGCTGTCGTACGAGCCGACCTCCAAGCGCCTCATCGTCGAGCAGGTCTACGACCACCACGGCAACGTCGCCCGGACCTCGGTCCCGCTGCTGGCCTTCGACGCGTGGGAGCACGCGTACTACCTCCAGTACAAGAACGTCCGGCCCGACTTCGTCAAAGCCATGTGGGAGGTCGTGAACTGGCAGGACGTCGCCGCCCGCTACGCAGCCGCCACGAGCGCCTGACCGACTTCGCCGTGTCCACATAGACGTGGAGGGCGCCGGTCGTCCTCCTCGACACCGTCACCGGAAGGTGGGGGTGTGATTCCAGGACGGGCCCGGCCGGACCTGAACAACCCGGCCGGGCCCGTCGCCGTCAGCAGCCTCGGACTCCCCGACGGGTCTCGAACGACTTCCGTCCGTGGTGCTCCGTGCTCGGCCGCGGGGAATTCACCGAGGATCGCGGGTATTCGGCATGTGCAACATCGTGGGCCGGGCTTGTCGCATTCGGTGCGGTTCAGCGCGGGAGTTCGGCGATGGCCCGCTCTGGCTGGTCTTGGGACCTTCGATCTCACCGGTTCACGGATGTGCGCCGACCGGTCGTCGCTCAGTAGCCAGGGGTAACTGAAGTTATACGACTGTGACTTGCGTCTGTGATCCAGGCGGACTAGAGTTGCGCAAAACGCTTTGCCAAAGCGCTTTGGAACTAGAAGGGCCTGGACTCGATGGTCTCGATC
This sequence comes from Glycomyces xiaoerkulensis, assembly GCF_002798405.1. Taxonomy (GTDB): domain Bacteria; phylum Actinomycetota; class Actinomycetes; order Mycobacteriales; family Micromonosporaceae; genus Glycomyces; species Glycomyces xiaoerkulensis. The sequence continues at coordinate 37,677 of NZ_PGGV01000013.1, forward strand.
GCGGATGTCGCAACACTCGCCGGCGTGAGCCCCACGACGGTCTCGCACGCTCTCAGCGGCAAACGGAAGGTCAGCGCGGACGTGCGGGAGCGCGTGTTCGCGGCGGTCGAGGAACTCGGGTACCACCCGGGGCGCTCGGCACAGAGCCTCGCCAGCGGCCGGACGCGGATCCTGGGACTGATCGTGCCCGACATCGGCAACGGCTACTTCGCCGAACTAGCGCAGGGAGTCGAGCAGACGGCCACGGTCGGCGGATACAACGTGCTGCTGTGCACGACCGGCTTCGACCACGAGCGTGAGAAGCAGGCCTTCGAGATGATCCGGTCGCGGGCGGTCGACGGCGTGGTCTACGCCGCCGGATCGCCGCCGAGCAATTCCGAACTCGCCCGCCTGCTCGGAGACCTCCCGCTGGTGCTGGTCGACGAGGAGGTCCCCGGAACCGATGCCACGGCGTTCATCTCCGACAACTACGAGGGCGGCCGGAACGCGGCCGAGCACCTGCTCGGACTCGGTCATCGTGAAGTGCTCGTCCTCCAGGCGAACGCCGACCTCATCAGCAGCCGCGAACGCGTCCGAGGCTTCACTGAAGCATGGGCCGCCGCCGGTGCGCCGGAACCGCGGCTCGCCAGCGGCGGCTTCACCCATGAAGGCGGACGCGCGGCGATCGAACCGTTCGTCGAGGCGTTCGCGAATGGCGATCTCTCCGGTGTTTTCGCGGCCAACGACCTGATGGCGCTGGGCGCGATCGACCGCCTCAACTCCGCCGAAGTGGAGACACCGCGGGACGTCTCGGTCGTCGGTTTCGACGACATCGTCCCGGCCCGCTATGTCCGCCCGCGCCTGACGACGATCCGGCAGGACGTGGCGGGCCTCGGAGGCTCGGCCGTCCAGGCCTTGGTCGCGGCGCTGGACCAGGACATCCGCCTCGACGGCCGACGCCACGTGTATCCCGTCGAACTGATCGTGCGCGACTCCACCGCCGCGCCGAGGACGGCCTCGACCATCGACGCCGACCTGAGATTGGAGGCCAGTTGATGGCGAAGATCATGATCGATTCGGTCTCGAAGGAGTTCCTGACGGCGCGCAAGCGCACCGTCGCGCTCAACGAGACTTCACTGACCATCGAGGATGAGGAGATCGTCTGCGTCGTCGGCCCCAGCGGCTGCGGTAAGACGACCCTGCTCAACCTCATCGCGGGCTTCATCCGCCCCTCCTCGGGGACCATCATCCTCGATGACAGGGAGGTCGCCGGCCCCTCGGCGGAACGCGCGGTCGTGTTCCAGTCCGATGCGGTCTTCCCCTGGCTGACGGTGGCCGACAACGTCGCTTTCGGCCCCCGCATGCAGGGCATGCGGGGGAGCCGGCGCGCCGAGCGCGTCGAGCGGTACCTGGATCTCGTCGGCCTGTCGGATTTCGCGGGCACCTATCCCAAGGAGCTGTCCGGCGGTATGCGCAAACGGGTCGACCTGGCCCGCGCCTACACCAGCGGACCGGACGTGCTGCTGCTCGACGAGCCGTTCGGGGCGCTCGACCTGTTCACCAAGGAGAACATGTGGACGGCGCTCAAGCGGGTGGCCGAGGCCGAACCGAAGACGATCGTGTTCGTCACCCACGACATCGAGGAGGCGCTCTTCCTCGGCCACCGCGTCGTCGTCATGACGCCCAGGCCCGCCCGAGTGCACAGCGTCGTCGACGTGCCGTTCGGCGCCGACCGGGCACTCGACCTGCGTGCCGAGCCCGAGTTCCAGGCCCTCCGAATGCAGATCGCCCACTCGCTCAGGGAGGTTCACGATGGCGCGGCTTGATGCACCGAACCCGCCGGTAGCCGACGCATCGCCGCCGGGAACGTCGAGGCTCCCGGCGTCCGACCGCAACTTCGGGCCGCTGATCAGCATCGGCGTCGTCGCGTCGCTGCTCGTCGCGTGGTGGGTCGTGACCACCGGGACCGAGACCGTCACGCAACTGTACCTGCCCTCTCCGGAGTCGCTGTGGACGGCGATTACGACGCTCAACACGCAGTTGCTCGCCGACGCGGGAGCGACGCTCGGACGCGTAGTCGCCTCGTGGATCGGCGGGTCCGCCCTCGGCGTCGTGGTCGGCCTGGCTATGGCCCGCGCCCGCTGGCTCATGTACGCCCTGAACCCGATCATCGAGGCGGTGCGACCGGTGCCGCCGGTCGCGCTCATCCCGTTCGTGATCCTCTGGTTCGGGATCGGCGACACCGGCAAGCTCTTCCTCGGCGCGCTCGCGTGCTTCATGGTGATGGTCGTCAACACGACCATCGCGGCCGGCAACGTCCCGCCGGTCTACCTCCGTGCGGCCCGCTCGCTCGGTGCGGACGACGGGAACGTCTACCGCTCGGTCGTGCTGCCGGCCATCGTCCCGGAGATCCTGTCCGGCTTCCGGATCGGCAGCGCCCTGGCCTTCGCGGTCGTCGTGGCCGCCGAGTTCCTCGGTGCCGACGCCGGCATCGGCCGGCTCATCATGCAGGCCAGCCGGACGCTCAACACCTCGGTCGTGCTGCTCGGCACCGTCTGCATCGCGCTCATGGCCGTGATCCTCGATCAGGTCATCTCGCGGATCAGCGCCTATGTGACCCGTTGGGCGGCGCAGCACTGACCGAACAAGACCACCACATACGTCACTCCAACGACTTGAGCACTCGCCGCGCCCAGGAGACGGCACCGATCGAAAGGAACGCACGATGAAGACCGTGAAGCGATACGCGGCCATCCCGGCGATCGCCGTCATGGCCCTCGCCGGCTGCGCGGGCGGCGCCGACACCCTGGAGGAGGGATCCGACGGGCTCACCGAGATCTCCATCGGCATCTCACCGTTCCAGGACACCTACCTGCCGATCATCGGAGAAGAGCAGGGCTGGTTCGAGGAGGCCGGACTCGACGTCGAACTCAAGTCGCTGGCCTGGAACGGGATCACGCCCGCGCTCGTCTCCGGCGATGTGGACATGGCGGTCAACAACACCACCGGCGTGGTCTCGACCGCGAACTCCGATCCCGACATCGTCTACGCGTACGGCTGGAACCCGTTCACCGAGGGCTCGGCGCTGATGGTCCGCGACGACGGCTCCGTCAAGACTATCGACGAGCTCGAATCGGAGCTCGGCGACCGCGAAGCGGCCCGTACCGCCATGATCGAGTCCCTTGAAGGCAAGACGATCGTGACGACGCTGTCGACCGACATGGGCAAGCAGCTCAACGACGCACTGGCGTCCGTAGGGATGGACGAGCACGACGTCGAGTTCGTCGACATGGACCCGGACGCGGGCCTCGCGGCCTATCTGTCCGGCACCGGCGACGCCTATCTCGGCGGCGTTCCGCAGCGCTCGAAGGCGCTTGACGAAGGCATGGTCGTCGCGCTCGCGGGGACCGAGCTCGCACCGCCGCCCATCAACGGACTGATCACCAAGCGCGGCTATGTCGAGAACAACGAGGAAGAGCTGCTGGCATTCGTCAACGTCATGCACCGCATCATCCGCTACTGCAATGCCGAGACCGACGCCTGCGGGACCACCGTCACCGACCGGCTGAACGAGGAGACGGCAGCGGGGCTGACCCTCGACGGCTTCAAGGAGTACTGGCAGAACCTCGAGCTCTACGCGGGCAACGCCGCCGAAGCCGAACAGATGATCCTCGACGAGGACGGCGTGGCCTATTGGAAGGACACCTGGGACAGCGACAACGCCTACCTCGTCGAGACCGGCGCGATCCCGGCCGAGGTCGATGCCTCGGAGCACTTCCTCATGCCGGAACTCTGGGACGCCTATGCGGCCGAGTACGGCGAAGACGAAAGCGACTACTAGGAGAGGCGGGGACGACGATGAGCGTCAAGATCCACCACATCGTGACCGGTGAGCTCGAGAGCTCACTCGCGGTGTCGCTGTTGAACGCGGGGGCGCATCCTGACCTGCCCCCCGAGGAGCGGCAGCCGTACGGCTACCGGCACGACATCGTCCGCCGCGACGGCTCCGTCCACGAAGGCGTCATGGTTCCGGTGCCGGTCTGGCTGATCGAGAACGCCGAACGCACCATCCTCGTCGACACCGGCCTGGGCGACATCGACGAGGTCTCGCGCATGCAGAGCCGCTACGGCGTCGATTTCGTCGCCTCGCGCTCAACCAATCAGGATCTCGTCGCCGGCCTGGCCGAGCACGGAGTCGAGCCGGGGGACGTCGACGTGGTCGTGCTGACGCACCTGCACTTCGACCACGTCGGCAACAACGAGCTCTTTCCCAACGCGACATTCGTCGTGCAGCGCGACGAACTGCCGCAGGCGACCGATCCGCCGAGTTTCTGCATGTTCTATTACCCCGAGTACGCCTACAAGGTGAACGCCGTGCGCGACAGGCTCCACCTGATCGAGGGCGACCATCAGCTCGATCCGGCGGTGCGGCTGGTCAAGATCGGCGGCCACACCCCGGGGTGCATGGTCGTCATGGTCGAGACCGATGTCGGGACGGTCTGCCTGACCAGCGACGTGATGTACAACTACCGGAACCTCGAACTGAACTGGCCCATGGGCTCGTTCTGGGACCTGCCCGACCTCATGGCCGGCTACGACCGACTGCACCGCGAGGCCGACCTCATCGTCCCCGAACACGATTGGAAGTTCGTCGAGCTGTTCCCCTCCGGGACCATAGGCTGAGAGGAGCTCACTCATGAAGAAGGCACTGCTGGTCGGCGAGTCGTGGACGACCCACATGATCCACCAGAAGGGGTTCGACAGCTTCACCACGACCGAGTACGTCGAAGGCGGCCAGGAGTACGTCGCTGCGCTGCGAAACGGCGGGTGGGAGGTGACGCACCTGCCCGCCCACGCCATCGAGACCTCGTTCCCCGCCGAGCCCGGCACGCTCGGCGGATACGACCTCGTGGTCATCAGCGACGTGGGGGCCAACACCTTTCTGCTCTCCAAGGCGGTGTTCAATACCAGCGCCAGCGAGCGCAACCGGCTCGAGCTGATCCGCGATTACGTGCTCGGCGGCGGCGGACTGCTCATGGTGGGCGGATATCTGTCATTCTCAGGCATCGACGCGAAGGCCGCGTATGCACACAGCCCGATCGCAGATCTGCTGCCGGTGCGCGTGCTGGAGGTCGACGACCGTGCGGAGCACCCGGAGGGGGCGACGATCAAAGTCCTCAGTCCCGAGCACCCGGCTCTCGGACCGGTCGGGGACTCGTGGCCGGACCTGCTCGGCTACAACCGGACCGAACCGAAGGGCGACGCCGAACTGCTGGCCGAAGTGAACGGCGATCCGCTTGTCGCGGTCACTGCGGCCGGTGAAGGGCGGACCGGGGTGTTCACCTCGGACATGTCGCCCCACTGGGCTCCTCCGCCGTTTATGGAGTGGACGGGCTACGCGCCCATGTGGCGCGCGCTGTCGACCTGGGTCGCCGGCGTTTAGAAGGAGGAGAGCGGGGTGGAGGCGTGAGCGCGCCTCCGCCCCGTGTCCAACCGCTCGATCGGCAAGAAAGCAGCAGACCATGACCAGCAGCGGTGCTCCGCGCCCCCGAGTCGCGGTGGTCGGATCGGTGAACGTCGACCTCGTCTTCCGCGTCGACCGGCACGTGCGACCCGGAGAGACCATGCTCGCATCCGCATACGCCGAGGTCGTCGGCGGCAAGGGCTACAACCAGGCCGTCGCGGCCGGTCGACGCGGCGAATCGCACCTCATCGGCGCCATCGGCAACGACCGGTTCGGCACCGACGCGATCGAGCAAGCCGAGCGCCGGGGCGTCCTGACCGGCGAGCTGACGCGAACCGGCACACCGACCGGCCGGGCGTTCATCAGCGTGAGCCCCGGCGGCGAGAACAGCATCGTCGTCGCCCCGCTCGCCAACCGGGAACTGACGCCTGAACAGGTGAGGACCGCACTCGAGCGGATACGTCCGATCGCGGTTCTCGCGCAACTGGAGACGCCGATGGACGCGGTGCTCGCCGCGGCCCGCTGGTGCGCGAGCAACGGCGGGCGCTTCATCCTCAACCCGAGTCCCGTCGCCGCCATGCCCATCGAGTTGATCGCCGCCGCCGACCCGCTCATCGTCAACGAAGGCGAATCAGTGGCGATACTGGAACAACTCCGTCCCGGCGGCGACGTCGACGTCGCCGATCATCGGGCGGCCGCTGACGCGCTCGCCGGTTTCGTCCGCTCAGCGGTCGTAACGGCCGGTGCCCGAGGCGCGACGTACGCCGCGTCGACGAGCCGCGGGCACGTGCCGGCCACGACCGTCGAGAGCGTCGTCGACACCGCCGGAGCGGGGGACGAATTCGCCGGAACGCTCACGACCGCCCTCGCCGGCGGCATGCCGATCGATGCCGCCGTCAGGCGGGCGAGCCACGCCGCATCGGCTCTCGTGGCAACGAGCCGATCCGATCGCTGAGGTTCCGAGGACCTTCGCCGTCACCACCGACTCAAAGCAGTGGTCCCGTGCGGCAATGCCGCACGGGACCACTGCGGGGAGTGCCGGGTTCAGGCGGAGCCGCCGAGATATGAATCGTCGATGTACGCCGCCGGGTCGAAGCCGGAGGCGTCCGTTCCGGAGACCTCGCTGCCGATCCGCGCGATGTTGAGCAGCCCTTCCTCGTTCGTGGACAGGTCGGGAGAGAAGATCTCGTTGGTGTGGATGAATTCGTACGCGGCCCGCGCCGGACCCTCCTCGACGCCGGAGTAGTCCTGGAGCACCCGCACCGACTCGTCCTCGTTGGCGCCGTCGGCGAAGTATCGGGCCGCGTCGGCCAGGCCCTGGGTCAGGCCGGTGGCGGCCCCGGTGTTCTCGCTCGCCCATTCTCGGTTCACGATCAGCGGCGTCTCCAGCCAGTGCTGGTCGTACCAGCCGAGCATCGTCGCCCCGGCCTCCTCGGCGACGGTGTCGAACGGCGGGATGAGCAGCGCCCCCTGGACCTGCCCGTTCTCCATCGCCACGACCCGGTCGCTGGAGTTCGCGATCGCCACCGGCGTCAGCGACTCCGGATCGACCCCGGCCTCCTGCAGCATGTAGACCAGCAGCTCGTAGGTGCCGCCCTCCACGGCGCCGGCGGTGACCTCCGTGCCTTCGAGGTCGGCGATCTCCTCGATGCCCGGTGCGCCGTAAAGGCGGAGCGCCGCCTTCTGCAGCAGGGTTCCGACGATCGTGATGTCGGCGCCCTCGTCGACCGCGTTGATCACATTGTCGCCCAAAGCAATACCCGCGTCCGCCGAGCCGGAGGCCACGGCCTGGACCAGGGCACTGGAGTTCTGGACCTGGACGTCCTCGACCTCCACGTCGTGGTCCGCGAAGAAGCCCTGGTCCTTTGCGATCGCGTGCAGCCACTGGAGCGAACCGGGGCCGAGTACGGCCACCCGCACCTTGGCCGAGCCGTCGGAGCCGCAGGCCGCCAACGATCCCGCCAGCGCCACCGGGACCGCCGCTGAGAGCAATGTCCGTCGTGTCGTCATGTTGTCTTCCTTTCAGGGGTTGTGGTTCGGTCCCTCGATGTCACGACAGCCCCAGGCTGCCTCTGACCTCGACTTCGATGAGGGACCAGATGTGGTCGACGATCCGGCCGAACGGGTCGGTCCGTTTCAGGGAGAGCTCTCGGGGCCGCTCGAAGTCGACCGGCACGATCTCGCGCACCGTCCCCGGACGGGCGGACAGCACCACGACGCGGTCGGCGAGGTACACCGCCTCGTCGATCTGGTGGGTGATGAAGACAACGGTCTTGCGGTCGGTCGACCAGATCCGCAGCAGCTCGGCCGACATGATCTCGCGCGTCTGCGCGTCCAGCGCCGCGAACGGCTCGTCCAGCAGCAGCACCTGGGGGTCCACCGCCAGCGCCCGCGCGATGTTGACGCGTTGGCGCATGCCTCCCGAGAGCTCCCGCGGATACTGCCCGGCCGAGTCGGCGAGGCCGACCAGTTCCAACTGCCGCAGGGCCGCCTGCCGGGCGCGGGAGCGCCGCATGCCGCCGAGGGTGAGCCCGTAGGCGACGTTGTCGATCACGGTCGACCACGGCAGGAGGTTGTCGGACTGGAAGACCATCGCCCGGTCCCGGCTCGGTCCGGCCACGGGCGCGCTGCCGGAGGTGATGGTGCCCTTGGTGGGCGTCAACATGCCGTCGAGCAGGCGCAGGAGGGTGGACTTGCCCGAGCCGGAGGCGCCCACGACGCAGACGAATTCCCCGGGTTCGACTTCCAGGTCGAGGTTCTCGAGCGCCACCACCGGGTCGCGCCTCGCCGGGGTGAATACGAGGTCGACGTCGTCGACGACGAGGCGTCCGGCCTCGTTCGGTCCGTGATTCATGACTCCTCCCTCCATGGGGCCAGTCGCCGCTCCAGCGCGGTCAGGCCGATCGATGCGAGAAGGCCGATGAGGCCCAGGACCACGACGTAGCCGAGCAGGCGCGCGGTCTGGTAGGACTGCGCGGCGGCGGCGATGGCGAAGCCGACGCCGGAGACCGCCCCGAAGAACTCGGCGACGATGACGCCGACCAGGCCCCGGGCGAACGCGACGCGGACACCGCTGATGATGAACGGCACCGAGTGGGGGATGGTGACCGTCCGCAGCACCTGCAGCCGGGACGCCCCGTAGGAGCGCGCCGTCTCGATCAGGGCCGGTTCGGCGCTGCGCAGGCCCGCATCGGTGTTGGTGATGACCGGGAAGATCGCCATCAGGATGACGATCGCGACCTTGCTGGCCACGCCGAAGCCGAGCCCGGCGGTGAACAGCGGCGCCAGCGCCACGATCGGCAGCGAGTACATGGCCGTCAGGATCGGGTCGAGCGTCTGGCGCACCGGCTTGCTGCCGGCCAGGATCGCGCCGATGACGAAGCCGCCGAACACGGCCAGCGGGAACGCGATGGCCAGCTCGAGGACGGTGGTGTACAGGTTAGACGCGAACGCCCCGTCGGCGATCTCGTCGACGAGCGCCGCCGCCACCTCGGTGAACGGCACCAGCAGGAGCCGGTTGTCGACCAGGTACATCGCCGCGACCTGCCAAGCGACCAGGAACAGGCCGATCGACAGCACCAGGCGCGACCACGACGCGCCCCTGGTCGGGCCTCCCAGCCACGCGAGGAACCCGCCTCGCTTGGTTCCCCGGCTCATCGCCGACCGACCGGTTGCTCGGCTCGGCGGCTCTGCGTCCCGGAGCCGGGCTCGCCGACGACCCTGCCGTCCTTGAAGACCGTTGTTCCGCCGACGAAGGTGCGGACGGGGAGGCCGGTGTAGGTCTGGCCGGCGTAAGGGCTGTAGCCGATCTTGCTGAGCACTTCGGAGTCCTCGATCCTCGCGGACGTGCGGCGGTCGACCAGGACCAGGTCGGCGTCGGCTCCGACGGCGATCGTGCCCTTGCCGGGGAGGCGGAAGAGCCGGGCCGGCTCCGAGGAGGTCAGTTCGACGACCCGCTCCAGGGAGAGTCGGCCGCAGTCGGCGGCGTCGAGGAGCATCCGGGAGTAGAACTGGGCCGAGGGCGTGCCGGTGTTCGCGGCCCAGCCGTCGGTCCAGCCGACCTCCTTTTCCTGACCGGTGTGCGGGGCGTGATCGGTGGAGACGAGGTCGAGGGTGCCGTCGCGCAGCCCGTCCCAAAGCGCGGCGACGTGGTGTTCGTCGACCCAGTAGGACAGGGCGTAGGAGCCGAGCCGCTCGATGTTGTCCCAACGGTGGCCGAGGAACAGCGCCCACGGGTTGACCTCCGCACTGACGCGCTGGCCGCGCGCCTTGGCCTGGGCGATGAGTTCGACGCTGCGTTCGGTCTGCACGTGCAGCAGGTGGAGGTGGACACCGGTGGCCTCCTGGAGGCGAAGCAGCGTGGCGATGGCGCTGTCCCAGACCAAGCCGTTGTGGGCGGCGTAGGCATTGGCATAGGCCAGGGCGTCGCGCTCACCGCGGTCCCAGAACCCGCGCTCGATGTGGTCCATAAGGGCCTGGTCGTGAGGGTGGACCATGAGCGGCACGTCAACCACTGCACACGCTTCCATGATCGCCATGAGCTTGCCGTGGTCGTGGACGCCGATGCCGGGCATGTGGGGGTAGTCGCGGCCGGTGTCGACGACCATGAAGACCTTGAACGCCGCGATGCCCATGTCGGCCAATCCGGGGATCTGCTCGACGTCGGTGCCCGCGGCGTTGACGTTCCAGTTGACGATCGCCGAGCGCCGGTAGAGGGCGAACATGTCCTCGAGGGCCTCGGTGGTGTTGGGGACGGGGTAGACGTTCGGCATCGCAAAGGTGGTGGTCACGCCGCCGGCCGCGCATTGAGCTGTGGCGGAGGCGATGTCCTCTTTGTGGGTGAATCCGGGTTCGCGGTGGTGACTGTGGACGTCGACCAGTCCGGGCAGCAGGGTGAGTCCGGAGGCGTCGACGGTCTCGACCGCTTCGAGCGGTTCGCCGGGCAGCGTCATTGCGGTGATCCTGCCGTCGCGGACGGCGATGTCAGCGCTGTGGACGCCGCCGGGCGCGGCGACCTCCGCTCCGGTGATGACGGTGTCAAAGACCATTGGCGTGTGCTCCTAGCTGGGTGTTCGCACGGCTCGTGCGACCGATGCTAGAAACGCTATATGCCGAATATGTTAGAACAGTATTCATGAGCGATCCGATTTCCGTATCAGGTGATGTCGCCTTCCGCGATCTTCAGACGTTCGTCTCGGTGGCCACGACCGGAAGTTTCCGCGAGGCGGCCAAACGGCTGTACACCTCTCAGCCGGCCGTGTCGCGCGCCATCGGGCGTCTGGAGCGCGCGGTCGGTGCCGAGCTCTTGGAGCGGGGGCCCAGGGGAGCGCGGCTCACTTCGGCCGGTGCGATCGTCACCGACCACGCCCAGCGGATCGCTGGCTCGCTCACGGCGATGCGCACCGACTTGTCCGAGGGGCTGCGCTCGCGCATCCGGCTCGGCGCGGCCGCCACCGCGGCCGGCTCCTACCTGGCGCCGTTCCTGGCCGAATGGATACCGGCGCACCCGACCGTGCGTGTCGAGGTCATCGAGGACGGCGCGGCGAAACTGCGTGAACGCCTCGCCGCCGGCGAATGCGACCTGGCGATCGTGTCACTGCCGGTCAGCGGCGATCTGGAGGCGATCCCACTGGCGCACTTGACCGTGCGGGCCTACTTCCCCCGAGGGCATGCGCTCGACGACGGCCGGTGGGACATCTCGGTCGAGGAACTCATTCCGCAGCCACTGGTGCTCAACGACACCAACTTCATCGCCGGCCGGCTGTTCGTGCAGGAATGCGAGGCGGCCGGGTTCTTCCCGCGGATCGTTTACCGGTCCAATGTGGGCCAGACGCTAGCGGCGCTCGCCGAGGCCGGACTCGGGGTTGCGGTCTTCGGCGACACGGTCGACCTGCGCGGCTACGACCTGGCCTCGCGCGCGCTCCACACCCACGAGGGCCGGCCGCTCGGCCGCGAGCTGGCGGTGGCCTGGCACCGCACCGAGACCCCGAAGTGGATCCAGCAGTTCGGCTTCGAGCTGGCCGACTTCCAGCGGGAGCGGCACGCGGCACAAGGGCGGTAGCGCAGTCTGGAGTAGGCGATGGTGACAATCCGGTCGTACTGCGTCGGCGTCGGGTTCAGGGAGGATGGGCAAACGAAGCCCTTGCGATCGAGATTCTCTGTGTCGCAACGAGAAGCATCCAGCTATTCCGGCCGCCTCCCGCCGACTGCCACGGTTCGGGCGCGCCCGTGGACGTGCGCCGTGGCTCACCGGCGAATCGGAACGACTCGCGGTGCGCCCGTGCCGGGGTCCGCTTCGACCGTGACGGGCTGCTGGTAGACCTCGCTGAGGCGCTCGGCGTCGAAGACTTCGACCGGTTCGCCGCAGGCGGCGAGGCGGCCGTCGGCGAGGAGCGCGCAGCGGTCGGAGTAGGCGGCGGCAAGATCGAGGTCGTGGACGACGAGGACCACCGCCCTGCCTTGTTCGGCCAGCTCACGGCAGACGCGACCGACCATCTCCTGGTGGCGCAGGTCGAGGGCGGCGGTCGGTTCGTCGAGGAGGATCAGTCCGGCGTCCTGGGCGATGACACGCGCGAGCATGACGCGGGCCTGTTCGCCCCCGGACAGCGAGGTGAACGACCGCTCGGCGAACGTTTCGGTCTCGGTGAGCGCCATGGCCATCCTGACCATGGACTCGTCCTGCGCGGATGCGGGCGTGCCCGCCCAGGGAGCGCGGCCCATCTCGACGATATCGCCGACGCCGAATGGGAAGGACACGTGGTGCGCCTGAGGCAGGACTGCCCGTCGGCGGGCGACGGCTCTGGGGCTCCAGGCGCTGACCGGAAGGCCCCAGAGCTCGATGTCGCCGCCGGCCGCGTCGAGGTCGCCGGCGAGCACAGAGAGCAGCGTAGATTTTCCGGCTCCGTTGGGTCCCACCAAGCTCAGGACCTCCCCGGCGCGTGCTTCAAGGTCCACGTCGCGAAGGACATCCTTGCCGCCGAGCCTGACGCGGAGGTCGGTGGCGGCGGCGGGAAGGTCGGAGACGGGTGCGGGCGGCCGGTGTCCGGGACGCAGTCGCATCAGGCCCAGCCTCCTTGGCTTCGACGGGTGCGGCGCAGCAGCCAGAAGAAGAAGGGGCTACCGACCAGCGCGGTGAGGACGCCGAGAGGGACCTCGGCGGGCGCGGCTACGGTGCGCGCTGCCAGATCGGCCCAGACGAGGACGGCGGCACCGCCGAGAGCGGAGAGCGGGATGAGGGAACGGTGTCCTGGGCCTGCGCTCATACGCAGCAAGTGCGGGACGACCAGGCCGATGAAACCGATGACGCCGGAGACGGCCACGGCTGCGGCGGTCAGGAGGGCGACGACGACGATGAGGGCTATGCGGAGGCGCTCGACGTCGACGCCGAGGTGGCGGGCGGGCCGCTCCCCGAGCGCGAGGAGATCGAGCAGTCTGGCGTAGCGGGGAGCGAGGAGCAGCCCGATCACGGCGAGCGGGGCGACCGCGGCGACCTTCTGCCAGGTGGCCTGGGCCAGACTCCCCATCTGCCAGAAGGTGATCTCGGTGATCTCGGCGTTGTCGGCGAAGAAGATGAACAGGCCGATCAGGGCGCCGGCGAGGCCGTTGACGGCGACGCCGGTGAGGACGAGCGTGACCACCTCGGTGCGCCTCCCCGACCTCGAGAGCAGGTACACGACGGTGACGGTGGTGAGGCCGGAAGCGAAGGCGCACAAGGGGATGGTCCAGTTTCCAGCGAAGGTGAACCCAGCCGCGATGGCGCCCACCGCTCCGACGGCGGCCCCGGCGCTGACGCCGATCACGCCGGGTTCGGCCAGCGGGTTGCCGAACATACCCTGCATGAGCGTGCCGGCGCATCCCAGGCAAGCGCCGACGACCGCGGTCAGGACCAGGCGAGGGAAGCGGATGTTCCACAACACGCTTTCACCGGCGCCTTCGATGGGCGTCCCGCCGAGGCCGAGCCGGTGGGCGATGGAGCCGGCCAAGTCGTCGAGGTGTAGCTCGAAGGCCCCCGACGAGCCCGAGACGAGTAGGCCGAGACCGAGGATCGCGGTGAGGACCGCGATCAGGCCGGTGACGCGCGTGGCCCGGGAGGGCGACGTCGCCCGGCGTGCAGCGAGGGCGGTCACGCCGGGTCCCGGTGGAGCTGCTCGGCGAGTTCGGTGACGACGTCGCCGGTGCGGGGGCCGTAGGACAGCATCATGCCGTCCGGCAGGTGGGCGATGCGTTCGCTCTGCCCGGCCGGGGTCTGCGCCACACCGGGAATCTCGACGAGCCCTTCGACTCCGCCGACGGATTCGAGACCCTTGTCCATCACGAGGATCACGTCGGGCGCCACGGCGGCGAGGGCTTCGGGCGTGAGCGGCACGAAGTCGCCCTCGAGGACCTCGGCGCCGGCGTCGATGCCGCCGGCCGCCTCGATGAGGGAGGCCGCCCCGGAATCGGAGCCGCCGATCAGATAGACCGACGCGGTGCCGCGCAGGTAGAGGAAGGCGACGCGGGGTGCCTCGGCGGCATCGAGTCCGTCGGTGGCGGACTTGATCTCGACGGTGGTGCGCTCGACGAGATCGGCTCCGGCCCGGTCGAGGCCGAGCGCGGTGGCGACGCCGGTGATGCGGTCGTCGACGTCGTCGAGTCCGGTCGCGGGCTCGAAGACGACCACGGGGACCCCGGCGGCGCCGATCTGGTCCAGAGAGGCCTCGGGCCCCGAGGTGGTCTCGGCGAGGACTAGGTCCGGTTCGAGGGAAAGGACGCCCTCGGCGGAGACGTCGTGGCCTCGGCTGACGACCGGCAGGTCGGCGGCCTGCTCGAAGGTGGCGGTGATGTCCCGGGCGACGACGTTCTCCCCGAGCCCGAGGGTGAACACGATCTCAGAAAGCGACCCCGACAGCGGCACGATCCGATCGACGGAGGTGACGGTGGTCCGGGCGCCGGTGGCGTCGGTGACGGTGAGCGGCAGTTGCGGGACCGGGGCCTCGGCGATCGGCTCGACCCGGTCGACCAGGGCGCGGTCACCGCCGGTCTCGACGGCCTCGGTCGTGGTGCATGCGGAGAGGGCCGGGAGCACGACCGCTCCGATCATCGCGGCGGCTCGGAGGAGTCGGCGTGGCGTCACGGGAGGTCTCCAGTTCTGTTCTCGGAGGGAAACCGATCGAGCATGAATTAGGGTTGCCTAATAATTATTAGCATCCCCTATGTTCATCGTCGATGGTTTAGGTTAGCCTTACCTTCGATCCAGTCAAGAGGGAGGTTCATCGACATGCCCCGTGGCAACTTTGGAGGAACCGGATCGCGGGTCGACGCACGGTTCCGCCGACTCGTCGCAATCGGCGCGGTGACCGCGACGGTCGCGACGTCGCCCGTGTGGACCGCCCCGGCGAACGCCGACGAGGCCTCGGGCGGCCGGCTCGACTGGGGCGTCAAGGAGTCCTTCCGCGGCTACATCACCGGACCGATCGCCCAAGGCGAGGTGACGACCGGCGACGGCGCCTCGACCGTAGGCGGCGCCTACCGATTCCACTCGGCGGCGGGCGAATACGACCCCGAATCGGGCACAGCCTCGATCGCCTACTCCGGCTGGGTCCACTTCCGGGGCCACGACGGCGAACTCGACGTGACCTTCGCCGATCCGTCCATCGAGTACACCGGCGACGAGGGGATCCTGTATGTCCACGTCAACGGCACCCGCACCGACTTGGCCGCCCTGAGCGGCCCGTCGATCACGGGGGTCTCGGGCACGCTCGCGGTAGAGGGCGCCTCGGCGTCGCTGACCGCGAACGGGTCCGAAGCGTTCGCCGGATACTACGAGGCCGGCGAGGCGCTCGACCCGGTGAGCTTCACCGCCGACCTCGTCGCCCCCGGCCCCGAGCCGGAGGCGCCGACGCCATCCGGCGAAGCGCCCGAGGCCGAGCCGACCGGGAAGGCCGGGATCGGCCGTGGGGTCCTGGACTGGGGCGTCCGCACCTCCTGGCGCGATTACGTCAGTGGCGACATCGCCGCCGGCTCATGGGAGGCGACCGGCGGCGCGCTCGACGGCGGAGCGGTCTTCCGTTTCGTCGACGGCGAAGGCAGGACCGACGGTGATGACTTCGAGCTGGCCTTCAGAGGCGCCGTCACCTTCACCGGCACCGACCTGGACCTGACCATCGCCGATCCGACCGTGACCGCCGCCGACGGCCAAGGCGTCCTGTCGGCGACGATCGACGGCGAGCGCACCGATCTCGTCGGCTTCGAAGCCGAACTGAGCGAACAGGGCGACCTCCTGGTCGCCCAGGACGTCCCGACCGTGCTCACGACCGAAGCCGTCGACGTCTTCGCCGGCTTCTACCAGGCGGGCAGCGAGATGGACCCGCTCTCGATCGCCGTGCCGCTCACCTCGGACGCCGAACTTCCCGCGCTGCCCGACCTCGGCTCCGAACCCGAAGCTTCCCCATCGACGGTCGAGACCGACACCGCATCGACCGAATCCGGGACGAACCCGCTGATCCGGATCGCCCCCGCCGCGGCTGCGCTGCTCCTGGCGGCCGCCGCGGCGATGCTGGCCGTCCACCGCCGCAGGCGATCGCGCGCCGCCGCGGCTGCGGCGCGAACCGAACCGACCGACCCACCCGAAGCCGCGTCCACCGAGGACGACGGCGGTCGGCAAACCCCAGAGGCGTCGTCGACCGACGACCCCGCGACCACGAAGGAGTGATAACACCCGATGAATTCCCCCACCCGAAAGCGGTTCGCCGCACTTGCGGCGACCGCGGTCGCCGCAAGTGCGGCCGTCAGCCTCACCGCCGCCCCGGCCCAGGGACAGCCCTCAGAGTTCCCCATTGTGGACGGCACGATCAGTTGGGGCGTCAAGGAGTCCTTCCGCAACTACATCGTCAGCCCGATCGCGGACGGCGAGATCACCGTCGCCGACGGCGCGACCCAGAACGCGGACGGCGCCTTCGATTTCCCCGTGACCGGCGGCACCTACGACATGAGCTCCCACGACACCGAGAGCCGGTCGGAAGGCAGCGTCCACTTCACCGGACACGGCGGCGAACTGGACCTCGCATTCGCGAACCTCCGTATCGAGACCAACCACGGCGCCGAGACCGGCATCCTCTACGCGGACGTCACCGACCACGGCACGATCTCCGACGACGTCCCGTTCGCCGACCTCGAGCTCACCGGGTCGTCCTGGGAGCAAGGCGAGTACGCCACGATCACCGACGTTCCCGCCGCCCTGACCGCCGAAGGCGCGACGGCGTTCGCCGGATTCTACGAAGCCGGCCAGGAACTCGATCCGCTCACCGTCGCGGTCAAGGCCGAACCGCCGAACCCGGACGACGAGGAGACCCCGACCGACGACCCAACCGAGGACCCGACCGACGACCCGAGCACCGCCGAACCCGACCAGGGCGACGGAGTCCTGGACATCGTCGACGGCCGAGCCGACTGGGGTGTCAAGACCTCCTTCCGCAACTATGTGACCGGTCCGATCGCGAACGGCGAGATCAGCGTCGCCGACGGCGCGCTGGACCACGGCGGCTCGTTCCGATTCCCCGACGCCACCGGCACCCTCGACACCGACACCGGGACGCTCGAAGCGGCCTTCGTCGGCACCGTCCACTTCTCGGGCCACGACGGTGAACTCGAGCTCGGCATCACCGACGTCAGCATCAAGGGCGATGGCGACGACCTCGCGCTCTACACCGGATCGACCGAGCTCGCCGACCTGGAGACGGCCGACCTGACCGCCGCCGACGGCGCCCTGGTCGCCGACAACCTGGCCGCCACGCTGACCGACGACGGCGCCGACTTCTTCGCCGCCGACGTCAACGGCCAGGAGACCCGGTTCTACGAGGAAGGAGAGGTACTCGACCCGGTCGGCTTCGCCCTGGTCTTCGACGAGGATCTCGACCTCCACGACCTCACCTCGGCGCCGACCGACACCGGCGCTGGCCCAGGGAGTCCGCAACTCCCGACCACCGGCTCGCCGCTGATGGCCGTGCTGGCCGCGGCCGGCGCACTCCTCGCGGTCGGCATCGGCTCGATGATGCTCGCCCGTCGGCGCTCCCTCGCCGGATAAGAGCCTCGCACGCGAAGGGTGTCGCCCCGACCACAGGGCCGGAGCGACACCCTTCGCGTTCCTGTCTTCAGAAGAAGGCCGGAGTCTTCCCACGGCCCGAATCGGTCGCGCAGCGCTCCTCAACGGGTGATTGCGGCGACGGAACTGTACTGTTGCAAAAAATTTGCATTAAACCGGGAGCGCGGTACCCAGAGGAGCCGGGCCGGGCGGTTCATGGTGGGAGAACCGCTCCGGCCCTGACCGAAACGGTCTTTCGCGCGGCCGGGCGAACGCTCGCGATAGGAGCCTACCGGTCGGCATCGCCGACCGTAGTGCAGTGCCCCTCGAACCGCAGTGAGCGCTCTCCGATTTGCGGCCCTGCGCCGCTCGACGGCTCCCGGATTCAGAGGTCCGGATCGGAACAGCAGAGTCCATACAGGCTCGAACGGCCACCGTCGAACGACTCCTTGACCATCGTGATCTCCGCAGCGCCGATCGCACCGACAGCGGCCGGCCAGAGGATTGGAGCCGAATTGCGACGACAGATGGAGGCTTGTCGGAGGAAACTGCACGAATTGGTCTCGCTTCTGGAGAAAAGGCAAACCAATCAGAGGCGATTGGTCCTGGTTCGGAGTCCAATCGATATCCAGAATTGGTCCTCAAATGCCTAGGATGGCGCACACCGAGAGGAGATCAATGATGATCAGCAGGAGCCTGCGAGGGGCATCGCTGGCGGTGATCACCACCGGCGCACTGGTACTGACGGCGTGCTCCGGTGGCGGGGACGGCGAGGCCGGATCGGGGGCGATCACGTTCGGCAACTGGCAATGGCTGGAGACCGGTCGCGGTGACGCCATGTGGGAGGCCGTCACCGAGTTCGAGGACAGCGAACCCGAGATCCAGTTGGAGAAGTCCGAGACCCCGTTCGCCCAGTACGCCGACAAGCTGAACACCGAGATCGGCGCCGGAGCGGGCCCGGACGTGTTCGTCGTGCTCGACCGCCAGTTCGCCACCCTCGCCGAGGCCGGACTCCTCGAACCCCTCGACGACGCGGTGGCCGACGCCGACCTCAACGCCACCAACGACAACCTCAACATCGACGGCCGGCAGCTCGGCGTCACCTGGGAGCAGGTCAGCTATGCGCTCTTGGGCAACCGGACCGTCCTCGAGCAGGCCGGCGTCGACCAGCTCCCGACCACCGTCGAAGACCTCATCGCCGCCGGGGAGCAGGCCGGGGAGGCCGGGCTCGACGGCTTCGCCGTCCGCCACCAGATGAATGAGTACAACGGCTGGGCCTACGACTTCCCAAGCTGGACCTACGGCTACGGCGGCTCCTGGTCGGACGGTGAGCGCTTGACGATCGACTCCGAGGAGAACATCGCCGGCGTGACCGCCTACAAGGACGTCTTCGATTCTGGCATCGTCCCGGTCGGCGACGACGCCTCGACCTTCCGATCCAAGTTCAAACAGGACCAATTGGCCATGATCATCGACAACAGCGGCACGGCACTGTCGCTGGTTTCCGATGGCCAACTCTCCAGCGAGGACCTCATCTCGGCCCCGCTGCCGTTCCCCGAGCCCGGGGCCCACCAGAAATTGGTGCTCGCGGTCAACGCCAACGGCGAGAACAAGGAGGCCGCCAAGGAGTTCGTCTCCTGGGCCGTCTCCGAAGAGGGTCAGACTACGCTCCGCCCCTCGCTGGGTGCGAGCGTCCTGGCCACCGACGTACCACTCGACGAAGAGTTCTCCGAGGCCAACCCCTGGGCCGAAACGTTCGTCGAACTGGGTCGCACCAACCTCAGCGGCCTGCCCGACGGCTTCGAGACCGAGGCGGATCCGATCATGCGGGGCGTCCTCGAACAGGTCGAACGCGTGATCACCGAGGACCTCGAACCGGCCGAGGCGATGCGCGAGGCCCAAGAGGCACTCGAACAGGACCTGAGCTGACCGAGCCGGGCCGGGCGGACAGTGGGACCGCCCGGCCCGCCGAGACCGCATACGGAACGAAACGGACGGAGGCAACGGTGTCCTATCGCACCGTCGACGGCGCTCCCCCCGGGCGGGCGAGCGCCCCCCGGGAAGCTCACCGGCCCGCCCGCGGCCGTGGCACGAGGAGCCGACGACGAGCCGGTCGGCTGCTCGGATACGCGTTCATAGCGCCGGCCGTGCTCTACCTGGTGGTGTTCCTCGTCGTCCCCCTGTTGCAAGGGATCGCGATGAGCTTCACCGACGCGAAGCTCATCAACCCCACCGGCGGGGACCCGGTCGGGGTGGACAACTACGCCTCGACCCTCACCGCCGACCGGTTCTGGAATTCGCTGCTGGCCACCGTGCTCTACACCACCGCCACCGTCGCCGGCACGGTCGTTCTCGGCACCGCCGCCGCGGTCCTGGTCAACCGCGCCTTCCGCGGCAGGGCACTGCTGCGGAGCCTGCTTGCCTTCCCCTACGCGATGCCGACCGTGGCGGTCGCTCTCGTCTTCGCGTGGATGTACAACCAGTCCAACGGGGCGTTCAATCGCGGGCTCGGCATCCTGGGCATCGGCGAGACCGGCTGGCTCACCGACCCGGACTGGGGCATGGCGTCGGTCGTCGCCGCGACCGTGTGGAAGGTGTTCCCGTTCGTCATGCTCGTGGTGCTCGCGGCGCTCCAATCGGTCAGCGCCGAGCTGTACGAGGCCGCCCGCATCGATGGTGCCGACGCCTTGAACACCTTCCGCTCGATCGTGCTGCCGCACCTGGCGCCGACCCTGCGGATCGTCGCACTGCTCATGACGATCTGGTCGATCCGGCGTTTCGAGATCATCTTCCTGCTCACCGGGGGCGGTCCGGTCGAGACCACCAACACGCTGGTCATCAATGTCTACCGCACCGCCTTCAGCGACCAGAACCTGGGCGTCGCCGCCACCGTCGGCGCCCTCGGACTCGTCGTATCGCTTGCCGTGACCTGCGTGTTCCTGCTGGTCGAGAGGCGCGAGACCAAACGAGAGGAGGCATTGTGAGGCTACGACGCGTCACCGCGCGGCTGCTCGTGTCCGCCGCGCTGCTCGCCTTCGCCCTGTTCGCCGGCTTCCCGGTCTATTGGATGGTGAACACCGCGCTCACCAACGACTCCGAGCTGTACCGGACGGGCCAGGACTGGTGGCCGCACCTCGAGCGGCTGCCCGAGTCGCCCTCGACCCTGGCCGACGTCCCGATCGGCTCCTGGCTGCTCAACTCCGGCTTCATCGCCTTCGGGACGACGCTGCTGAGCCTCCTGATGGCCGTCCTCGGCGCCTATGCGCTCAGCCGCTACCGCTTCCACGGCCGCGGAGCGGCCGCGTTCCTGCTGTTCGCGACCCAGATGCTGCCGGAGGCACTGCTGGTCGTGCCGCTGTTCGCCCTCTTCGGGGCCTTGGGCCTGCTCAACGGCCTGATCGGTCTGGTGCTGGCGAACACCGCGTTCGCTATGCCGGTGGCGCTGTTCATCGTCAAGAGCGCGATCGACCGGATCCCCTACGAGATCGAGGAATCGGCCCGGGTCGACGGTTGCCCCCGGTATGGGCAGCTCACGCACATCGTGCTGCCGCTGGTGGCGCCGAGCATCGCCGCGGCGGCCGTGGTGACGTTCTTCGAAGGCTGGAACGAGTTCCTGTTCGCCAACACGTTCCTGACCGACTCCGAGAAATGGCCGGCCTCGGTGGGGCTGGCGACGTTCGTCGGACAGTACACGACCCCGCTGAGCAGCGTCATGGCCGCGGCGTTCCTGTTCTCGCTGCCGGCGATCGTGTTCTTCGTCCTCATGCAACGACGCATCGTCAGCGGGCTGACCGCCGGCGCAGTGAAAGGGTGAGCCGATGCCGCGCATGGTGTTCGACCAAGTGACCAAGTCCTTCGGCGGCGATCCTGTGATCGCCGACTTCTCCGCCGAGATCGAAGACCGGGAGTTCCTGGTGCTGCTGGGGCCTTCGGGCTGCGGCAAGTCGACGATGCTGCGGATGATCGCCGGCCTCGCCGACGTGACCGGGGGAGCGATCAGTTTCGACGGCGAGGTCGTCAACGACCTTGAGCCCAAAGAACGCGAGATCGCCTTCGTCTTCCAGTCCTACGCACTTTACCCGCACATGACTGTGGCGCAGAACATCGCTTTCCCGCTGCTGATGAACGCGTTCCGGCCCTGGTACCACCTGCCGGTGGTCAGCGCGGTCATGAAGCGGGCCATCGCCAGGCGCCCCGAAGTCGCCGAGCGGGTGGCCGAAGTCGCCCGGACCCTGGAACTGACCGACTACCTCGACCGGCGGCCGAAATCCCTGTCGGGCGGCCAGCGCCAGCGCGTCGCCCTGGCCCGGAGCCTGGTGCGCGACCCGTCGCTGTACCTGCTGGACGAACCGCTGTCGAATCTCGATGCGAAGCTCCGCACCCAGATGCGCTCGGAGATATCCGGTCTCCACCGGCGGGTCCGGAAGAGCTTCGTCTACGTCACCCACGACCAGGTCGAGGCCATGACGATGGCGACTCGCATCATCGTGCTCGATGCCGGCCGCATCCAGCAGATCGGCACGCCCGAGGAGATCTACGGCGAACCGGCCAACACCTTCGTCGCCAAGTTCATCGGCTCGCCGGGCATGAACCTGATCCCCGCCACCGCCGCCGACGGACGGGTGACCGATGCGCGCAGCGGCCAGGTGCTCGACCGCGGCGCCGACCTCGCCGACGGCGATTACCTCTTCGGCATCCGCCCCGAGGCGGCCCGTCTCGCCGCGGACGGCGAGGCGGGACCGGCCGCGACCGTCACCACCGTCGAGCACCTCGGCGGCGAGGTCGTCGCCGGATGCGAGCTCGGTGAACCCGACGCCGAGGCCGGACTGACCGTCGACCTGGGCGGGACGGTCTTCATCCGGACCGCGCCCCATCCGTCCCTGACCGGGCGAGGCCGCGTTCGCTTGGCGTTCGATCGCGGCGCGGTCAGGTACTTCCGGGCCGATACCGGACAGCGGGTCCCCGCCACCCGGGGCACCCCCCAACCTCAAGGGAGCATTCGATGAACATCGCACTGATAGGACTAGGCACGATGGGGTGCGGGATGGCCGGCCGCCTGGTCGAGGCGGGGTTCGGCGTCGACGGGTTCGACACCTCGCCGGAGGCTCGTTCCCACGCCCGCGACCGCGGGGCGGTCGTCCACCGGACGCTGGAGGCAACCCTGGCGGCCGCCTCCGCGCCGCGGATCGCGTGGCTGATGCTGCCGGCCGGCGAGACCACCCGCGCGGTCATCGCCACCGTACTGGCGTCGGCCGGCCCCGGCGACCTCGTGGTCGACGGCGGCAACAGCCACTTCCAGGACGCCGCCGCCCACGCCGAACTGGCCGAGGCCCGTGGCGCGAAGTTCGCCGACGTCGGCGTCAGCGGCGGCAAATGGGGATGGAAGCACGGCTACGGCCTGATGGTCGGCGCCGACCCCGACGCCTACCGGTGCCTATCGCCGATGCTGGACGCACTCGCCGCCGACGGCGGCCACCGCAGGGTCGGCGGCCCCGGCGCCGGGCACCTGGTGAAGGCTCTCCATAACGGTGTCCAGTATGGAATTTTGCAGGCCTATGCCGAAGGCTATGCGCTGTTGCGGGCCCACCCCGAGGTCGACGCACTGGCCGCTCTGGAAGCGTGGCAGAGCGGCAGTTCGATCCGCTCGTGGCTGCTGGAGCAGATCCTCGCCGCCGTCGAGTCCGACCCGGCGCTCGAGGACGTCGACCCGGTCGTCCCCGACTCGGGTATGGGCCGGTGGACCTCTGAGGAGGCGATCCGGCTCGGAGTGCCGGCACCGGTACTGGGGGCCGCGCTCCACGCCCGGTTCCGCTCCCGCTCCGACGGTGCGGCCGAGCGGCTCCTGCGCGCGAGCCGCACGCAGATCGGAGGCCAGCGATGAGCACGCTCGACGGATCCGGCATCACCATCTCAGCCAAGGCGGCGCTCGGTGAGATCGAGGCGGTCATCGCCGAGATCGACCGAGCCGGCCTGAGGAGGCTCGCCGAGGAGACCGATGCGGCCCCACGGGTGTTCTTCGCCGCCGGCGGCCGCTCGCTGCTGATCCTGCGGGCGATCGCGATGCGGCTGATGCACATCGGACTGGAGACCCATATCGTCGGGGACACCACGACGCCCGCTGTCGGGCCCGGCGACCTGGTCGTGGTCGCCAGCGCCCGCGCC
Source organism: Glycomyces xiaoerkulensis (assembly GCF_002798405.1). Classification (GTDB taxonomy): domain Bacteria; phylum Actinomycetota; class Actinomycetes; order Mycobacteriales; family Micromonosporaceae; genus Glycomyces; species Glycomyces xiaoerkulensis. The sequence goes on from NZ_PGGV01000013.1 coordinate 61,340, forward strand.
GGCCGGGCCGCGCGGGCGACGGCCGTCGCGGCCAGAGAGGCCGGCGCCCGCGTCGTGGGGGTCTCGGCCTCGGCCGAGGCGTTCGACGGCGCTGCCGAGACGGTGCTGTGCCTGCCGGCCCGGACCGTCGTGCCCACACATCAGCATGCCGGAAGTCTGTTCGAACAGACGCTGCTGGTGGTCGGGGACGCGGTCACCCGCAGCGTCCAGGCATCGCGGCGCGCGACTCCCAGCGCGCTCGAAGCCCGCCACGCCAACCTGTGAGGAAGCCGTGGACAGCTCGCACAGGACCCGGCACTCGAGGCCGGATCGCCCGCCGATCGGCACCGAGCGCACTACACTCGGGATCATCCGGCGCCCCCCGACCGCGAGGAAGGGGGTACTGGTGGACGTCCCCTCAACGCTGGGCGACTGGTATGAGGCCGACGGCCCGCTCTATGCTCGACTCGCCGAGTCGATGCGGCGCGCGGTCGCCGACGGTCGGCTTCAACCCGGCACCATAGTGCCCGCCGAACGCAAACTCGCCGATAGGCTGGCGATCGGCCGGAGCACCGTCATCCGCGCCTACGACCTGCTCCGCGACGAAGGCGTCCTGCAGAGCCGTCGCGGCTCGGGCACCTGGGTCGCCGGCGCCGAACCCGGCGAGGGAACCGTCCGGCACGACGGCCTCCAGCGCGTAGCCCCCAACATCGACGAGGACGTGATCGACCTCGCCACCGCGTCGCTGCCGGCCCCGGCCGAGCTCGCCGCCGCGCTCCGCTCTCTCGGCGAAGGCCCGATGCGCCGGGTGCTGCTGCGGCCGGGCTATTCGCACGCCGGCGTCGCCGAGCTGCGGGAGGCGATCGCCGAGCAGTTCAGCGCCGAGGGGCTCCCGACCGGTCCGCGCGAAGTCCTCGTCACCACCGGGGCGCAGCAGGCGATCGACCTCATAGTCCGCCACTTCACCTCCGGCGGCGACGATGTGGTCATGGAGGACCCGAGCTCGGCGGGCGCCCTCGACCTCCTCCGCGAGGCCGGGTGCGTCGTCCATACCGGACGGTCCGTGGCCTCTAGCGGCGCCGCCCCGATCATCGAGGTGATCCGCCGCCGCGCCCCGCAACTGGTCTACCTGCAGGTGCCGTTCGGACCCGAGGGAGCGATGGTGCGGGCCGGCGACATGGTCACCCTCGCCGGACGCCTGCCCGCAGAACCCATCGTCGTCGAAGAATCGAGCCTGCGCGACCTCACGCTGGGGGAGGCACCGCCGCCGTACCTGGCGGCGAAGGCATCCGGCGACCGAGTGCTGACCGTGGGCTCCATGAGCAAGGTCTACTGGGGCGGGATCCGGGTCGGCTGGATCAGGGGCGCCGAGAAGCTCATCGAGCGACTCGCACGCACCAAGGCCCGCGCCGACCTCGGCACCCCCGTGCTCAGCCAGCACCTGGCGGTGCGGATGCTCCGACGCCGACGCACCGTGTTGGCCGCCCGCCTCGAACAGATCCGCGCCTCCCGCGACGCGCTCGCCCAGGAGCTGGCCGAGCACCTGCCCGAGTTCGAATGGACGCTCTCGGACGGCGGGCTGACCATCTGGGTGCGCATGCCGCGCGGCACCTCCGAGCCGTTCGCCGAGGTCGCACATCGGTACGGCGTGCTGGTCGCCACGGGGGAGTCGCTGTCGCCCTCCGGGCAGCACAGCGACTGCCTTCGCCTCTCCTACGCCCCGCCTCCGGAAGTCCTGCGCGAAGGCGTCGCCCGCCTGGCCGCGGCCTGGAACGAGTTCGATGACCGCACCGGCCTCGACCGAACGAAAGGAATTATCGCATGAGAGCCATCGCTTACACTGAGGCCGAGCAGTACGCGGTCGCCGAACTCGAGGACCGTCCGTTGTCCGGCACCGAAGTCCGAGTCGAGAACCTCGCGGTCGGCCTGTGCGGAACCGACCTGCACCTGCATCAGGGCCACAACTACCCGGCGTACCCGCTGACGCCCGGACACGAGATCATCGCCCGCGTCATTGAGACCGGCCCCGAGGTCGACACCGTGTCGGTCGGAAAGCTCGTCGCGGTCGACAACGTGGTCTACTGCATGGACTGCGTGCGTTGCAAGAAGGGCGAATTCAACTTCTGCGAGCGGCGCCGATCCATGGGCACCAAGCTCCCCGGCGGGTTCGCCGAGCACGCCGTCGCCCCCGCCGAGAAGTGCTACCCGATCGGCGATCTGCCGCTGGAGGCGGCCGTGCTCACCGAACCGACCGCGTGCGCGCTGCACGGCCTGCATATGCTCCAGGTGCCGATCGGTGCGCGCGTGCTGATCACCGGCGCCGGACCGTCCGGGCTGATCCTGGCCCAGCTTCTCCAGCATTCCGGCGCGGCCAGCGTGACGGTCGCCGCCCCGACCGCGATCAAACTCGACCTGGCGCTCCGTCGCGGTGCCGACGCGATCGTCCAGGTCGACCGGCACGACTTCACCGCCGCCGCACCCGAGATCGCCGCGCACGCCCCCGGCGGCTTCGACGTCGTCGTCGACGCCACCGGCGTTCCCAACGTCCTCGAAGGACTTATCCCGCTGACCGCCCCAGGCGGCACCCTCATGGTCTACGGCATGGCCGGGCCGCAGGACCGCATCAGCCTCGCCCCGTTCGAGATCTTCCGCCGGCAGTTGCGCATCGTCGGTTCCTTCGCCCAGACTTTCGACTTCGGCCGCGCCATCGACTTCCTCGCTGCGGGCAAGGTCACCGCCGAGGGCATGATCACCCACCGGTTCGGGCTCGAGCAGTATCGGCAGGCACTCGACACCCTGGCTGACCCGGCCTGCGTCAAGGCCGTCATCGAACCCAACGGGCCGGTCCTGGACCGATGATCACGGTCATCCGCCCCGAGACGCTCGCCCTCGACATCGGCTCGACCGGGGTCCGGGCAGCGCGATTCGACGGCCGCGGCCTGCAACGCGGTCCCGCGGTCGAGCGCCGCCACCGCGGCGCAGCCACCGGCCGGGTCGATGCCGAGGCGCTCCTGTCGATCGTCGTCGAGGCCGTCGACCGCCTCGACCTGAGGCGCATCGGCGCGGTCGCGGTCAGCGCTCTGTGGCACTCCGCGGTCCCCCTCGACGCCGAGGGGCGCCCGCTGGCTGAGGCCGTGACCTGGGAGACGCCGATGCCGCCGTGGGTGCGCGACCGGGTCGAAGCCGCCGCCGACGCCTGGTCTCGGGAGGCCGCCGGCGCCTACCTGCACTCCAGCTACGCCTCGGCCGCCTTTCCATTCCTCTGTGACGAGCGCGTCGCCCGCATCGCCGACCTCGGCTCCTGGATCGCCGAGCGGCTGAGCGGACGCAGGCTCGGCTGGTCGGAAACGGTCGCCGCCGCATCGGGACTGTGGCTCCAGGACCGTCGAACGTGGAACCGGCCCTTGTTCGATGCGCTCGGAATCCCCGACCGGCTCGTCCCCGAGGTCTGGGCGGAACCGGTGACCGGAACCGGCACGCCGGTGCCCGGACTGGCCGGTGCCGTCTGGCTACCGGTCGCCGGCGACGGTCTGTGCCACAACCTCGGGCACGCCGCGGTGGGACCCGAGACGCTCGCGGCCACCGTCGGCACCTCCGGCGGTGTCCGCGCCGTCCTGCCCGACCCGGCCGGGCCGCTCGACGCCGCAGGGCTGTGGCACTACCGCTGCGCCGAACGGCTGCACGCCGTCGGCGGCGCCGTCAGCTCCGCCGGCAACGCGCTCGAATGGGCCCGGCGCTTCACCGGCCTCCCGTTCGACTGGGCCCGATACCGAGGCGAGGCGCGAGCACCGGAGCTCCATGTTGATCCGGCCGTCTACGGGCGCCGCGGACCGGATTACCCGTGGGACGCCACCGGGGCCATCACCGGGCTGCGCCCGTCCAGCACGCTCGCCGATGTCCGCGACGCGTTCGCCCTCGACATCTGGCGGACCTTCCGCGAACATCTCGACGCGATCCGGGGACTGCTCGGGCCGCCTGCGGCCGTGCGCACGGCCGGAGGCGTCGTCGGCGGCGACCGCGACGCCGTTCAGATGCTTGCCGACGCCCTCGATACAGGGGTCCAGCGCGTCGATCTCCGCCAACCGTCTCTGGCCGGCGCGGGCGTGCTCGGCGCCCAGTTCCTGCGTGACGGTCGGCACGACCCGCTCGCCGCAGCGACCGATGTTCGGCGCGGTGCGCTCGGTGGATGTGACGTCACCGAGGTCGTTGAGCCGCGTCCGGATTGGGCCGAACTCCTCCGGACCCGGTGGTCCCGATGAGCCGTGCCGTCGCGATCAAACTGACACGACGCAGAGGAAGCCTCGCGCCCGGCCCGCCGTGACGGGCGCGTCCCCGCGTGCCGGTCGCGGTTCGAGTGGCCGCTGCGGCATCCGGGGCCCGCCCCTGCGGGTCGGCCCCTGTGTCCCGACCAGGGGTGGCGTGGAGCTCATCCGGAGCGGAGTTGCCGCAGGACGGAGGAGTCGGCATCACATGTCTGTCCGATGCCGTCTCGTCCCGCCCCGCTAGACTCGGAATCCTGAATCGGATGGTCAACCCCAGAACGGAGACCGATGCCGTGGCTTCGCGTGACCGGTGCATCGGCCGGGTCCGGAAACTGCTGGTGACCAGTGGTATCGGCCTGCTCGGTGCGGTCGGGATCGCCTCCTGCGGGCCCGACGATGCCGAGACGGCCGCCGACGACGCTGAAGCCTCGGGCCCGGGGGAGAGCTCCGAGGAACCGGTCGCGTTCGGAGACGCCGCCGAGATCGGAGCGTGGACCGTATCGATCGGCGAGGTCGAGTTCGACGCTGCGGAGCAGATCGAGGACTACGAGGACTTCAACCGCTACCCCTCCGAAGGGCAGACGTTCATCCTCGTCGCACTCGACATCACCTACAACGGAGAAGGCGCCGGCGGCACCTACTACACGTTCGACTGCACGCTCTGGAACGGCGGCGACGCGCTCGGTGGTGAATTGAGGGACATAGCCGTGCCCGATCCCTTGGACCGGGTCGGTCCGGTCCAGAGCGGGTCGCGCGCCTCCGGCCACGTCCTCTTCGAAGCCCCCGAAGGCGACTACGACGGCATGCTGCTCGGCGTGGAGGCCGCCGGAGAGCGGCACTACTTCGCGCTCGCCTGACGGCCGTGCGCGGGACGACTCCGGCGAGCCGGTCGCCGACCGGCCCGGAGCGGTTCTCGCAACATCTGGATCGGGTCAAGGCGCTCAAGCGAAACCGTCGCCTGACCGTCATGGCCTGCCCCGCCGTGACGACCGCGGGTCCGAGTCTCGACCGCCGCGCCGGTCGGCGCGGCGGGCAGCAGCGGCACGGCTCGGGTGTCGATACAGCGCCGCCGCCGGCGGCTTCTGTCACTTCTGCGACACTTCACGGCCAGGCGCGGGTGGGGGCGCTGCACGGCTTCGATCGAACTCCTGACAACGGCACGGATCGTTAGGAGGATGGTACGGAACGCAACGGGTCGGCCGGTAGCGGCGACCCGATCCGGAACCTGGGGAGGCAAGGACTCATGACCATCACGGAGCAGGGCGTCGAGCCCGTCACAGCGGAAAAGCAGGGGAACGCGTACACCTACCTGGCGGTCGGCGTCACCGACACGACGCTCCAGACCTTGAACCCATACTCGGGTCTGGTCGCCAAGGTCGAGAACGCCACGTCGTACAAGGCCGGCTATGACGCCCTGGCGCTGCGGAGCAAGGACGGCAGGCTGTACGCGATGAAGCAGCGGTCCGACACGATGCTGGTCATCGACGCCGACACCGGGAAGGTGCTCGCCGAGAAGGAGCTCACCGGGATGCCCGGTCGCGGGGGCATGAGCTACACCAACGGCGACTTCGAGCCCGACGGCGACAACTACATCATCGCCTCCGGCCCACAGCAACCGGCAGTGCGCGTCAACGTCGCCGCCGACCCGCCCCGAGTCACCAAGCTGAACCCCGCCGGACCGGGCGGCTGGTACGACTGGGCGTACCATCCCAAGGACGCCCAGCTCTACGCCGTCGACGGCGACGACGGGGCACTGATCCGCATCGACATGTCCGCCAACCCGATCGGGCAGGTCCTCGCCGAAGGGTGCTTCCCCAAGGCCGAGGCCCCCACGCAGGGAGCGCGCGGCCTGTACTCCGCGGTCTTCTTCGACACCGTCGGCCACCTGTACGCCGTCGACACCGCCGGGAACACCAACAAGTTCGACCTCACCCGTTCGACGAAGAGCAAACCGGTAACCAGCGACGACCTGCGAAACGTCAAGTCCAGCCGGGTCGGCGGCGGCAGACTCAAACTCGACGGCCTCCAGGTGCAGGACGCCGCCGGACAGGTGCTCTTCCACGACATACCCGAACGGTACGACTGGATCGCGGCCAGGATCGTCGCCAGAAGCGATCACCCCAACGAGACCTGGGATCCCGAACACGGCTGGGAGTACTCCTTCCGACTGACACTCACCGCCGGGGATACCGATGTCCACGATTGGCGCGCCACCTTCGACATTCCGGCCAGCGCGCGACTCAAGACCACGTCCATGCAGATCAAGTACCATGACGGGCGCCAGGCGTACCTCTACTCGCAAGAGGACCGGCACATATCCGCGGGCCAGTCCCAGGACTTCGACTTCCTCCTGTGGGTGCCGGTGGACCGCAAGCTGCCCTCGATGACCCTCGATCATCTTGCCGCGGTACGGCTCGGCTGATCGACGTCGGCACTGCACACGAGGCTCGTGGCAGTGGCGAGCGAGGCGCATGTCGATCGGGCGGGATACCCCGATCGGGCCGGCCCGATCGGCATGCTCGCCGCCGGGCTAAGGGCGATACGCCGTTCTGTCGGCGACATGGGCGCGGGCGAGTTCGGCTCGGCTGGAGTCGGCCGCTGCATACGTCTGGATGACCGCTGCTGGTTGGTCGGGGGTGAGGCGGTTGGGGGTCGGTTGGACTCTCCGGAACCGCAATGATTCGTGAGGTTGTGAATCGGAGGCGGTAGGGCTCCGGGGGCATTGGTTTCCGAACCACCGACGGAAGTGCGGAGTCGGCTCCGGTGAGACCTCGAATGCCTGGTTGTCGGGGTGGAGTCCCCTGTCTGTCCACATAGACGCGGGTTCGGTTTCCACCTCGAACCAGCCTCGAAATCCTGCCACCGGTCGCCTTCGGTGGCACATGGTCGCCGACTACCTGCATGATTACCCTGACTACCCAAACTCCCCGGTTCGATCGTTTGATAGAAACCGGGGGCGTTTTCCCTGTTCAGGGGGCTGAGCGGGCGACGAGAATCGAACTCGCGTCATTGGTTTGGAAGACCATCGCGACTACCGCTGTGACGTGCGGAAACTTCCTGGGTAGTCGCGAACCCACCTCGTACCAGCCTGGTGCCCCCACTTCCCAATAGAGCGCGCTTGCGATGACGTAGCCTCACCCGCATCGACGGGGCTGGCGTGACGATGGCGTCCCTGCTCAGCATCGGGATGGAGCAACCCCGCGTAGGCAGGCCCGACCGAAGACCCTCCTCGTGGCTCTGCGCAGGCTGGGATTGACGTCCTCCCCGGCCTGAAGGCCGGGGATTCCTACCACCCGCGCTTGCGGGTCTCGGTGGGTTCCCGCTTCGACCCGCTGTGCCCGGCCTCCCGGGTCTTATCAGCGGTCCACGGGCGTTTTACCTGTCCGCCTGCCCGGCGGCCAGAATGTTGTTCGCGGCGTTGATGTCGCGGTCATGGCACGCCCCGCAGGCGGTGCAGGTCCATTCGCGGACGCTGAGCGGCTTGGGGCCGTCCTTCGCCCCGCAGGCCGAGCACGTCTGACTCGATGGCAGCCACCGGTCGACCTTCGCGAAGGCGCGTCCGTACCGGGCGGCCTT
>NZ_PGGV01000014.1 GCF_002798405.1 Glycomyces xiaoerkulensis
AGCGGATGCCGTAGAGGTGTTCGAGGGCGAGTTGGTCGAGCCGCTCGAAGGCCATCCCCTTCGCCGCCAGACCATCCACATCCACCCGGAGATCCTTGAGGTCGGCGGCGGTCTCACCCTCGGCCAACGTCGGCACCGCGAGTTGGTCGACCCGCGCGGCCGCCAGCGCCTCCCGCACCTCCGGATCGGCACGGAACGCCCTGACCTTCTCGCGCAGGATCTTGTAATTGCGCATACACGCCGCCGCCGAGACCCACACCCCGTCGTCGTCCTCGGTCCGCGGCGGCTTGAAATCGAAATGGATCGGCCCCGAATACTGCCCGGCCGCGATCCCCTCCTCGACCGCATCCACCGCCCAGAACGCACCGCCCACATTCCCGGCACCGAACCGCAGATCCTGGTCATACCGCGGACCGGTCTGCCCGTTCAAATCGATGTGGTACAGCTTGCCCTGCCACAGCGCCTGCCGCACCCCGGCCGCATAATCCAGCCCGGCCATCTCCTCATGACCCACCTCCGGATTGATCCCCACCAACTCCGGACGCTCCAACCGGCCGATGAAGGCCAGCGCGTGCCCGATCGTCGGCAGCAGGATATGCCCCCGCGGCTCGTTGGGCTTCGGCTCGATCGCGAACCGGATATCATAACCCCGCTCGGTGACGTAGTCGCCGAGCACGTCGAAGGCCTCCTTGAGACGGGCCATGGCCGACTGCACGTCCTTGGCCCCACCGGACTCGGCCCCCTCCCGGCCGCCCCAGCACACATAGACCTTCGCGCCCAGCTCGGCGGCCAGGTCCAGATTCCGCATCACCTTCGCGATGGCCAACCGGCGCACGTCCCGGTCGTTGTGGGTGAAGGCCCCGTCCTTGAACACCGGATGGGAGAACAGGTTCGTCGTCGCCGTGGTCACCTTCAGGCCCGTCTCCTCCAGGGCCTTGCGGAACGCGCCGATCCGCTCCTCGCGCTCCGAGGCACTCGCCTCGAAGTCGAACACGTCGTTGTCGTGGAAGTTGACCCCGTAGGCCCCGATCTCGGCCAGCTTCCGCACCGCCCGCTCAGCGGGCATCGGCGCCCGCGTACCCGGACCGAACACATCCTGCGCCGGCCAACCCACCGTCCAAACCCCAAACGAGAATTTGTCTTCGGGGGTGGGTGCGAACTCATCGCTCATTTCACTGTGTCCTTTGCTTACTCGGTTATCTCTGCGCCGGTGGTCATGACGCGCTCGCCCTCGAGGCTCCGCACCGAGCCGGTGATGCGGAAGTGTTCGGTGAGGGGCAGGTCGCGGCTGGAGTGGCCGATGGCGACGGTGAAGTCGCCGGGTTCGACGATGCGGGTGCCGTCGCGGCCGGTGAACGAGGTCCGGTCGGCGTGGAGCCGGAAGGCCACGCGCTTCGACCGGCCCGGTTCGAGAGCGAGTCGGGCGTAGCCGACCAGTTCCCGGACCGGCCGGGTCACTTGGGCGACCTCGTCGGACAGGTACATCTGGACCACGTCCTCGCCCGTGCGGTCGCCGGTGTTGACGACCGTGGCCGAGACGGTCAGTTCGCCGTCGGCCGCGATCGAGGTCTCGCTCAGGGCGAGGTCGCGGTATTCGAAGGTGGTGTACGACTCGCCGTGCCCGAACGGGAACAGCGCCGTGGGGTCGATGTTGGAGACTCCTTCGCTGTACTGCCCCAGCGGGGGCGACAGGTAGGTGCCGGGTCCGCCGCCGGGGATGCGGGGGACGCCGACCGGCAGGTGGCCGGAGGGGTTGATCCGGCCCGAGACGACTCCGGCGATCGCGGCGCCGCCGGATTCGCCGGGCAGGAACGCCTGCACGATCGCGTCGGTGCGGTCGGCGAAGTCGCCGAGGGCGTAGGGGCGGCCGGAGATCACCACCAGCACCGTGGGGGTGCCGGTGGCCAGGACCGCCTCGACCAGTTCGGCTTGGACTCCCGGCAAGGTGAGGTCGGCCGCGTCGCAGCCTTCTCCGGAGGTGCCGCGGCCGAACAGGGAAGCGAGGTCGCCGACGGCGACGACGGCCACTTCGGCGGCGCGGGCGGCGGCGACGGCGTCCTCGATGCCGGACCGGTCGGTCTCGCGGACCGGGACACCCTCGCGATGCTCGATGGTCGCGGCCGGGAACTCGGCGGCGAGCGCCTCGCGCAGGGTGGGGACGTCGATGCCGGTGCCGTGGTCGCGGTAGCGCGACAGCACGTGGTTGGGGAAGGAGTAGCAGCCCATCAGCGTCCGCGGGTCGGCCGCGGTGGGGCCGACCAGGGCGACGCGGCCGGCGCCCGGGTCGAGCGGCAGGAGGCCGTTGTTGTCGCACAGGACCACCGATTTCTCGGCGATCTCGCCGGCGAGGGCGCGGTTGCCCGCCGAGTCGAGGTCGATGCCCGGGTCGGCGGGTGCGAGGCCGGGTTCGGGTTCGAGCAGGCCGAGTTCGGCCTTCTGGGTCAGGACGCGGCGGGCGGCGGTGTCGACGATCGTTTCATCGAGTTCTCCTGCGGCGATCCGGTCGGCCAGGCGGGCGTAGGCGTCGGTCGAGGGCAGTTCGACGTCGATTCCGGCCGTCAGCGCCGCGGCACCCGATTCGGTCCGGTCGGCGGTGATGCGGTGCATCATGTCCAGGAACGCCACCGACCAGTAGTCGGACACGACGGTGCCGGTGAAGCCCCACCGGTCGCGCAGGAGGCCGGTGAGCAGTTCGCGGTTGGCCCCGGCCGGGAGGCCGTCGACGTCGGAGTAGGAGTTCATCACCGAGCGGGCGCCGCCGAGGCGGATCGCCATTTCGAACGGCGGCAGCATCACGTCGGCGAACTCGCGCGGCCCCATCGGTACCGGGGCGTGGTTGCGGGCCCCGCGGGAGGCCGAGTAGCCGGCGAAGTGCTTGACGGTGGCGACGATCCCGGCCGATTCGAGGCCGGCCACGTAGGCGGACCCGATCGAGCCGACCAGGTAGGGGTCTTCCCCCATCGTTTCCTCTACTCGGCCCCACCGATAGTCGCGGACGACGTCCATCACCGGCGACAGGCCCTGGTGGACGCCGACGGCGCGCATGTCGGCGCCGATCCGGGCGGCCATCCTCTCGATCAGGCCCGGGTCGAACGTAGCCGCCCATGCCAGGGACGTGGGGTAGACCGTGGCCCCCAGGGTGGTGAACCCGGTCAGGCACTCCTCGTGCGCGATGGCCGGGATGCCCAGGCGGGAGCGTTCGACGACCCGGCGCTGCATCCGCTCCAGCGCCGCCGCGCCCTCGGCCGCGGCCACCGGCCGCGTACCGAAGGCGCGGGTGAGGTGACCGAGACCGTGTGCGGCGGCTTCCTCGAGGGTCTTGGGGCCGGCCTGCATCGCGTCCTCCATCGGCGCGACCTCGCCGTCGGCCTCGTCGTCGCTGTGGGGCGGCCAGAAGGCGCCCAACTGGGCCAACTTCTCCTCGACGGTCATGGCCGACAGCAGCGCCTCGACGCGCTCGGCGGTGCCGAGTGCGGTGTCGTGCCGGTCGGGGGTCTCGGCCATCTTGCGGCTCTCCTTACTTTACTTGCCGAATCCGGCGGTCAGGCCGGACACGAGTTGGCGCCTGGCGACGATGTAGGCCGCCAGCATCGGCAGCACCGACAGCACCACCGCGGCGAGCACGGCGGGGACGTCGACGCCGAACTGGCCCTGGAAGCTCCACAGCGACAGCGGGATCACCCGGGTCTCGGCGGACTGGGTGAGCACCAGCGGGAACAGGAACCCGTTCCAGACCTGGAGGGCCTGGTAGACGCCGACGGTGGCCAGGGCGGGGCGGCACAGGGGGAGCGCCAGTTTCACCAGGATCCTCCATTCGGTGGCCCCGTCCATCCGCATCGACTCGAACAGCGCCTCGGGCACTTCCCGCAGGAAGTTGGTGAGGATGAGCAGCGTCAGCGGGATGGCGAACGCGGCCGACGGCAGGATCAGCGCCAGCAGCGTGTCATAGAGTCCGATCTGGACGATCAGGTAGTAGACCGGGATGATCGCCGCCTGGATCGGGATGGCGATGCCGAGCAGCGCCACGCGGAACAGGCCCGAGCCGAACCGGTCGCGCCGCCGCACCACCACGTAGGCGGCCATGAGCGACACCGCGAGGGTGGCCGCCACCGCCACCGAGGTGACGATGACGCTGTTGAGGAAGAACCGGATGAAGTCGTTCTCGATCACCCGCTGGTAGGCCCCGAGCGAGGCATTCGAGGGCCACGACAGGGGGTTCTCGGAGTAGTAGTCCTCCCGGGGCCGCAGGCTGGTGATGAAGATGTAGTAGATCGGCAGGATGATCACGGCCAGCCAGATCCAGGCGCCGATCGTGCCCAGGACGTTGGGTCGGCGGCGGTGCTGATTCGCGGACATCAGATGCCCTCCCCTCGGCCGCCCATGCGGGAGGTGCCGGTGATCCGGTTCAGGCCCAGGGCGATGGCCAGACCGACGGCGATGAGGACGAGCGCCAGGACGCTGGCCCTGCCCATGTCGTAGGAGCGGAACCCGGTCAGGTACATGTCCAGCGGCAGCACGCGGGTGGCGTTGCCCGGCCCGCCGCCGGTGAGCACGAAGATCAGGTCGAAGTAGGTCAGCGACCCGACCGTCATCAGCGTGGTGGAGGTGACGATGGTGTACTTGAGCATCGGCAGGGTGATCCTGAAGAACTGGTCGAACGGCCCGGCCCCGTCGATGCGGGCGGCCTCGTAGAGCTCCTTGGGGATCTGGCGGGTGCCGGCCTGGTAGAGGAGGGTGTGGAACGGGATGAACGACCACCCGATCACGAACACCACCACGAACAGCGCCAGGTCCGGGTCACCGAGCCAGTTCTGGGACAGCAGCGCCACGTTCAGCGCGGACCCGGCCCCGAAGTTGGGGTCGAGCAGGGCGGTGAAGGTGATGGCCACGGCCGCGGAGCTGAACAGCAGCGGCAGGAAGAACAGCACCCCCAGGAAGGCCCGGTGGCGCTGGCGGCCGGCCAGGAAGACCCCGAGCAGGAGGCTGACGGGGGCCTGGAAGGCCACGCAGAGGATCGTCAACTGGACGGTCAGCCACAGCGCGTTGCGGGAGACCGGGTCGGTCAGGGCGGTCTGCCAGTTGTCGAACCCGGCCCAGGTGATGTCGCCGAGTCCGTCCCAGTGGACGAACGACAGCGCCACGACGCCGAACAGCGGGATGAGGGCGAACACGCCGAAGATCAGCAGGGCGGGCGCGGCCATCCAGGCCGAGGGGCCCGCCGGGCGCGCGCCTCCTCGGCGGCGCGCGCTCCGGCGGTGTCGAGCGGTGACGGCGGTGCTCACAGGGTGGCGTCCATCGATTCGGCGAACTGCTCGGCGGACTGCTCCCCGAGGAACAACTGGCTCAGGTTCTCCAGGAGCGACTGGGCCTGCCCGGACGGGAGTGCCTGGTCCCAGGAGAGCTGGAAGTGCCCGGCGTCGCGGACCATCTCGTAGGTGAACAGCAGGTATTCGCCCATGTCGGACTGGCTGATGCGGTCCTCGAGGTCGACGATCGGCGGGACGGTGCCGACCTCGATGAGCGAGTCGATGTGGTCGTCGTTGAGGACCATCTCGGACAGGTAGTCCTGCGCGATCTGCTGGGCCTCCTCGGAGTCGTTGGCCGAGACCGACCAGAAGTTGGCCGGGTTGCCGACGATGTTGGACAACTCGCCCGCGCCGCCCTCGATGGACGGGAAGGTCGAGTAGCCGACTCCGCCGCTCTCGACCAGGTCCGGGGCGTTGGAGACCACGTCGGGGTAGATCCAGCTCCCCTGCAGGATCATCCCGGCCTCGCCGGTGTACATCAGGGCCTGGTCGGCGCCGGCGTCGGCGCTGACGGAGGCGAACGCGTCGCCGAACGCGCCGGCATCGACCAGCTCGGTGATCCGCTCGCAGGCGGCGACCATGTCCGGGTGCGTCCAGGCCCCGGCCTCACCGGCCAGGACCCGGTTGAACGCCTCGGGCCCGCCGATGCGGTCGGACAGGTACTGGATCCACATCAGCTCGGGCCACACGCTCTGCCCGGCCAGCGCGATCGGGGTCCTCCCGGCCGACTGGAGCTGATCGACCGCGTTCATCAGGTCGTCCCAGGTCTCCGGGATCGCGGTTCCGGCCTCTTCGAGGACCTCGAGGTTGTGGTAGAAGACGATCGGCTGCGACTGGTTGTTCGGGACCGCGTAGACGCGGCCGTCGATGGTGCCGGCGTCGGCGACCGAGGGGATGACCCGGTCGATGAGGTCCCGGGTGCCGTCGGTCAGGTCGACCACGTAGTCGTTGGCGACGTAGTCGGCCAGTGTGGAGCCGGTCCAGTTGAAGATCAGGGTCGGTGCGTTGCCGGAGCCGACCGCGGTGCGGATCCGCTCCTTGTAGGCGTCGTTGGCGAAGTACTCGGCCGAGATCTGCCGATCGGGGTTGGCGTCGTTCCATGCCTCGAACGACGAGCGCATAGCCTCTTCGGATCCACCGGTCAGCCCCCAGGCGGTGGCGCCGTCTCCGTTGGATCCGCCGGGCTCGTTTCCGCATGCGCTCGCGGCGGCGAAGGGGGCCGCGGCGCCGGCGGCGAGGAGCGTGCGGCGGCGAGTTCCAAGCTTCATTGCTGGGTTTCCTTTCTCCGGGACTTGGCCCGAGAACGCAATATTGTGAGAAACTTTTTCGCGTCTGTTTCTGATCGTTTCGAACCTACGCCCTGTTCACTGGTGCGTCAAGTCACAGGAGCATAAACTTAACGACTGGATTTTGGCTACATTCAGAGCATCGGCTCCACACTCTCAGAAACTTTTTCGTAAACTGGCTAGAATGTCGGCCCCGGACGATCATGAGGTAACCCGATGAGCAGACCGCCCAATCCCCGCTCGACCCTGGCGGCCGTCGCCGAGCACGCCGGCGTCTCCAAGGCCACCGCCTCCAAAGTGCTCAACGGCCGCTCGGGGGTCTCCGAGCCGACGCGTCGACACGTCCAGCGGGCGATAGCCGAGCTCGGCTACAGCCCCAGCACCGGCCCCCGGGAGCCGGTCACGCGCGGCGCGGTCCACGTGGTCTTCGACCGCATCATCAACATGTATTCGCTCTACGTGCTCGACGGGGTCATCGGCGGCGGCCGGGAGTTCGGGGTCGACGTGGTCACCAGCGCGCTCGCCTCGGGCGGCGAGGCCCCGGAGCGGAGCCTGGGGGCCGACCGGATCAAGGAGATCGCCGCTCGCGGCCACTCGGGGCTGATCGTGGTGACCGCGCAGTTGACCGGCGAGGAGATCGCCGCCTGCGAGAACGCGGGGCTGCCGCTGGTGGTCATCGACCCGGTCAACCCGCTCGACGACCGCGTCACGAGCGTCGGCGCCACCAACTGGGCCGGCGGCGTCCAGGCCACCCGTCACCTGATCGACCTGGGGCATCGGCGGGTCGCCTTCGCCGGCGGCCCCGCCGATTCGGTGCCGGGACGCGAACGCCTCCACGGCTACCGGGAAGCGCTCGAGGCGGCCGGGATCGGCACCGACCGGGCCCTGGTGCGGCCCGGTCCGTTCACCGCCGAGACCGGAGCCTCGATCGCCGAGTCCCTGTTGGACCTGGACGACCCGCCGACGGCGTTCGTGGCCGCGAGCGACGTGATCGCCATGGGTGTCATCAGGGTCGCCAAGTGGCGGGGGCTGGAGGTGCCGGGCGACCTGAGCGTGGTCGGCTTCGACGACACCTACGGCGCCATGTGGACCGAGCCGGCGCTGACCACGGTCCGCCAGCCGCTGCGGCAGATGGGCCGGGTCGCGTCCCGGACCGTGCTGGAACTGGCCGACGGCCGGGGCCCGGACTCGCACCACGTGCAGTTGGCGACCGAGATGATCGTCCGCGAGTCGACCGCGAAGCCGCGGCGCGCCCGCTGAGCCGGGCCGGAGGCGCGGGCGTTTGCCACCGCAACCCCTCCCATGTATGCTGACCCGATCGATTGTATCGATTCAATTCGATGCTTCGATGTAAGCGCCCACCGGCACTCACAGTCCCGCGCAGGCGCCGCGCCCCTTAAGTGGGAGCGCTCTACAAATTCGAAGACGCCTCTCCCCCGAACGGAGTGACCACAGATGACCGTTCACCCTCACGGACCGGTCCCGGACCCGCCACGGGCCCCGAGCCGACGCTTCCGGCACCGGTACCTCGCCGTCACCGGCCTGGCCGTGGCCGCGCTCGGCGCCACCGCCCTGACCATCACCTCGGCGGACCCGGCATCGGCCGAGGCCGGCTGCGAAGTCGACTACACCGTCGCCAACGAATGGGGCTCCGGCTTCCAGGCCAGCATCACCATCGGCGCCGACGAACCCATCGACGGCTGGCAGCTCGAATGGGACTTCCCCTCGGGCACCTCGGTCGACAGCGCCTGGAACGTCGACTGGAGCCAGAGCGGATCCACCTTCACCGGCAACGACGTCGGCTGGAACGGCTCCATCGCCTCCGGCGAAAGCCGCGAGGTATTCGGCTTCACCGCCACCGGCGGCAGCGCCGCCCCGGAGCGGTTCACCATCAACGGCGACGTCTGCAACGGCGCCGACGAACCCAGCGACGAGCCGAGCACAGAGCCGAGCACGGAACCGACCGACGACGAGACCGGCGAACCCGCCCAGGGGTACGGCCGGTACGAAGCCGAGGACGCCCCGGCCACCTGCGACGGCACCATCGACTCCAACCACACCGGCTACTCCGGCAGCGGATTCTGCAACACCGAGAACACCGCCGGCGCCTCCGCTCAGTTCACCGTCGACGTCCCGAGTGGCGGCGCGATCCTCGACCTGCGCTACGCCAACGGCGCCGACACCGGCCGGTCGGCCGAGGTGGCCGTCAACGGCTCGACCGTCCAGACCGTACCGTTCGACTCCACCGGCTCCTGGACGTCCTGGACCACCCGGACGGTCACGGCCGACCTGACCGAAGGCTCCAACACCATCGACATCACCGCCACCGGCTCCGGCGGCCTGCCCAACCTGGACTACCTGGACGTGTCGGCCGACGACGGCTCGACCGACCCGCCGGGCGGGGGCGACGGCGCCTATGAGGCGGAGGCACTGACCCGCGGTGTCTCCGCGGTGCCTTCGGGCGGCGGCAACCTGGTGAGCTGGCGGCTGCTGGGCACCGACGACCCGGGCGTGGCCTTCAACGTCTACCGCGACGGGCAGCAGCTCAACTCCTCGCCGCTGACCGGAGCGACGAACTACCTCGACTCGGGCGGCTCCTCGGGTTCGCAGTACACCGTCGCGGCGGTGACCGGCGGCAGCGAAGGCTCGCAGGCGGGCACCGAGGCCCGGTTCAACTCCAGCGGCCACCTCGACATCCCGATCGACCGGCCCTCCGGCAGCCACTCGGCCAATGACGCGAGCGTGGGCGACCTGAACGGCGACGGGACCTACGAGTACATCGTCAAGTGGTACCCCGACAACGCCAAGGACAACTCCCAGTCGGGCTACACCGACAACACCGTCATCGACGCCTACACACTGAGCGGCGACCGGCTGTGGCGCATCGACCTGGGACGCAACATCCGCTCCGGGGCGCACTACACGCAGTTCCAGGTCTACGACTACGACGGGGACGGCGACGCCGAGATCGCCATGAAGACCGCCGACGCCACCGTCGACGGCCAGGGCACGGTCATCGGCGACCCGAACGCCGACCACCGCAACGGCGAGGGCTACGTGCTCGACGGTCCGGAGTACCTGACGATCTTCGACGGGCGGACCGGAGCGGCGGTCGACACGGTCGACTACCGGCCGGGCCGCGGCGACGTCTGCTCCTGGGGCGACTGCTACGGCAACCGCGTCGACCGGTTCCTCGCCGGCACGGCCTACCTGGACGGCGCGAACCCGTCGATGATCTTCGCGCGCGGCTACTACACCCGCTCGGTGATCTGGGCGGTCGACTTCGACGGCCAGAGCCTCAGCACCCGCTGGGTCTTCGACTCCGACCAGGCCGGCTCGCAGTACGAGGGGCAGGGCGCGCACAGCCTCTCCATCGCCGACCTGGACGGCGACGGCCGCCAGGACGTCGTCTACGGGGCGATGGCGATCGGTTCGAACGGGCAGCCGCTGTGGAACACCCGGATGTACCACGGCGACGCGCTGCACGTGAGCGATTTCGACCCCGACCGCCCCGGCCAGGAGGTGTTCATGCCCGGCGAGTCCTCCGACCAGCCGGCCGACCGCCTCATCGCCGCCGACGGCTCGGTGATCTTCCAGTCCCCGCCCGCCGGGGACAACGGCCGGGGCGTGGCCGGCAACGTCGACCCGGGCAACCCGGGCGCCGAATTCTGGTCGTCGGCGGTGAGCGGCCTGCGGAACGCCTCGAACTCCGTGGTCGGCTCCAAGCCGAGCTCGGCGAACTTCCTGGCCTGGTGGGACGGAGACGGCGAGCGCGAACTGCTCGACGACACCCGCATCGACGACTACCAGGACGGGCGGCTGCTGACCGGCTCGGGCGTGGCCTCCAACAACGGCACCAAGGCCAACCCGGCGCTTTCGGCCGACCTGTTCGGCGACTGGCGCGAGGAGGTCGTCTGGCGCACCAGCGACTCCTCGGCGCTGCGGATCTACGCGACGCCGTACGAGACCGACCTGCGGATCGCCACGCTCATGCACGACCCGCAGTACCGGGTGGCGATCGCCTGGCAGAACACCGCTTACAACCAGCCGCCGCACCCGAGCTTCTACATCGGAAGCGACATGTCGGCCGCTCCCTGGCCGGACGTCCACACCCCGTAGAACAAGGCGAGGCGGACCCGGTCGGGTCCGCCTCGCCGTCTTCCGGTGCGCTACGCGGGCGTGGCGCCGTCGATGGTGAGCTGGTACGGGAACGGGTCACCGACCCCGGTCTCCCACATCGGATAGTCGCGGTGCTGCGACGGGGTGGCCGCGACGACGAGCATCAGGTGGGTCTCACCGCTCTGCAGACCGAAGTCCGCCGTCTGGCCGGGCGCGTGGACGTCGCTGTAGCGGACCGAGAAGTCGTTCGAGACCGCCGCCAGCCGGAACCGCCAGTCGGCGCCGGACAGATCCGACGCCCCTTGGAGCCGGACCGACACACGTCCGCCGTCCGGGTTCAGCCGGACGATGTTGTGCCCGTACTGGTGCGGGGCCTCGGAGTCGGCCATGAGGTACTGCCCGCCGCCGAGGCTCTGCAGCGGATCGGTGTGGAGCGGCCGGTAGCCGCCGTCCGACCACAGGTCGGAGCGGATCGCCTCGCCGTCGGCGAAGTCGTATACGACCTGCCGCGAGGTGAACTCGGCGAGCAGCTCCGCGAACTGACCGTGGTCCAGGCCGAGCACCCGCTTGACGGTGTCGATCGGGTGCTCGCCCTGCTCGGCCTCGTACCAGAGCCGGTCGACGGCCTCGGGGCCGTAGCGGTCCCGGATGGTGTTGAACAGCATCCAGTCGCCGTAGTACGTCTCCTGGGCGAGCCAGCGGAAATGCTGCCGGTCGACGTGGTAGCCGGACCCGGTCACGACCCCGGGCCGCTTCATGCGTGCCATGTAGTTGGCGTGGGCCTCCCAGACCGGGCCGGCCACGGGGTTGCCCGCGCCCCAGCCGCCGCCGTTGCCGTTCTCGATGTTGAGATCGGTGGCGTAGGTCTGCAGGATGTGGGCGAACTCGTGCGACTCGACCCACTCGTCCCAGGTCTTGTCGTAGGGCAGGCACATGTGCCCGACGCCGATGTCGTCACCGCCGGCCCAGTTTGCCGGGGGCAGGAAGTCCCCGGACCAGGTGCCGCAGAGGTACAGGTTGATCCGGTACCGGGATCCGACGTCGTGGTCGGCCGGATCGACGAACCCGACCTCGTCCACATAGAAGTCGTAGATTCCGTCCATGTGGTCGGCGACCCACATCGGATAGTTGTCGTACCCGTGCTGCCGTCCCCAGGCGAGGGCGTCGATCTCGTCGCCCCAGCGGACGGTGAAGTGCTCTGATTCGACGTAGTTCGAGGTGGAGGCCCCGGCGTCGATCATGAACCGCGGTGTGCGGGTCTCCTTGTCCGCTGAAGGATCGCCGGTGGGCTCGTCCGAGGTGGGTTCTTCGCTCGGGGTGCCGGTCGGTTCTTCGACCTCGCCCCCGCACTCGGCCCCGTTGAGCACGAACCGCTCGGGCTGGGCCGAACCGCCCGAGACGATCATGCCGAACAGCTCCCGGGTCCGACCGGGCGGGACGGAGCCGTTCCAGCCGACGTCCGAGCCGGTGAACGTCGTCCCCGATCGGCTCCAGTCGACGTTCCAGGCGCTCTGGACTTCGGCGCCGCCGGGCAGCTCGAACTCCAGGGTCCAGCCGTCGATCCCGTCGGATCCGGCCGTGACCGAGACGGCGGCCTGGTGGCCGCTCGCCCACTCGTTGGCCACGTCGTACTCGACCGAGTCGCATGCGGCGGCGTGTGCCGGGTTCGCCGCCACGACTGCCACCGATCCGGCGGCCAGCGCTCCGCAGACCGCGGCGACCGCCCCGATCCGCCCGCGCCGTAGTCGGGTCATTGCTGCTTCCATGCAGCCGCCTCCTTCCTCGGCGCGCGTCCGGGACGCACCGCCGGAATCGAATTAGTATATTGATTAATATAAATTATAAGGTGTCGGTGGGTTTGCCCGCAAAGGCGGGACGGCGCCCGAAATCTGAGCACAAGGGGCCGCAGTCGACCCGGGGCAGCGCGAGGGCCGCGGAGCGTTGATCGCTCCGCGGCCCCGAGGTCGCGTTCCGGTCAGGCGGCTGCGCGGCGGCGCACGAGATACAGCGCACCGGCCCCCGCGGCCAGGAGCGCGACCGCGAGCAGCGCCGGCGGCAGGAGGCTGGAGCCGGTCGTCGGCAGCCCGTCGTCGGCGCCGTCCGTGGCGTCCTCCCCGGGCGTGGTGCCGTCATCGCCCGGAGGCGTGGTCTCGTCCCCCGGAGGCGTGGTTTCGTCGTCGGGCGGCGTGGTCTCGTCGTCCGAGGGTGCGCCGGGACAGGTGTGGGTCAGGTTGAACTGATCCCGATCGGTGTCCTCGACCTCCGCGGTGGCACCGGTGAGGGTCCAGCCGGCGTCGGTGATGATGTACGCCTTGCTGGTCCCTTCCCCATCGACGACCCCGCCGTCCGAACCGGTGGAGGCGGACTGCGGCTCACCGTTGAGGTCTTCGAACTGGGCCGTGACCGAAACGAAGGCTCCCTCGCCGCCCGGCAGCACGAACACCCATCCGTCCTGGTCGTCGCCGATGCCGACCGGGACCTGTTCGCAACTGATGTCCTCGAAGCCCTCGGCGGTGGTGGGGACGTTGCCAGGGTTGATGCTGATGGTCTCCTGCGCCTGCGCCGCCGCGGGCACCGCGAGCGCGCCGACGGCCGCCAGCGGCAGCCATATGTGTCGAAGAAAGGACTTGGCGGACAATGGAACCTCCCTGAAAAAGATCCTACGATGAAAAGTCGAGCAGTCGTGTTCGGTGAGGACCGAGCTCCGCTGGAATGGGGTCGGGCACGCGTCCGACCGCGGTTTCGATCGCCCCGGTAGAACCGCGCGGCAAGGTAACGGGCAAGCCCGCCCCTTTGCAACTCGGGGTCCCTTATGGCTAATAGGAACGACAATCTGTACCCATGGAACCCAAGGGCTGCAAATGAAGCGGCTTGCCGCCTATCTTGCCTACCCGATCCCGATCAATCCGCCGACGACACCGGAATCGACTCGGCCGACGGCCTTCATATCCCCCGCACACAATCACCCCCGTAAAGCATCCCCTGTGGAGATGCGCGAAACCGGACATCAGAATAACCATGATACGGATCACAGCGGACTTATCCTAGCAGAACGGACGCTCACTCATTAGGACGATGCAACAACCGTCGCCCGGATTTTCGGGCGTCGGCGTGCGGAAACGGGCCGGGCCACCGGCGCGGCCGCGGCACTTCGGCGCGGGGATCGGTCCGGAACCACCTGGTGCCGACCTGTTCGACAACGATCATTCCCTGAACAGGAAGCAGTCGATGGGAGGCACCGGGGAGTGGCGCCACTGATCGACACCGCATCCGAGGGTTCGTCGCCTCGGCGGCCGGTCGTTACACGGGTGCAAGACCGGCAAGCACTATCCAGGCACTCGGGGTTGGAGCGCGCACACCGGAATCGCGCCGATCCGATCCCGCAGCTCAGTCCCGAGGTGATCGGTCCCATTACGCCTGTCCCGCAAGAGGAGTACCGGCCCGTAGTTTGCCCGATCGGGTGACCGGGCCGCCGACCGCGTCCTACTCTCAAACCGCCGATCACAAGCGGTAGTCGCGTTCGAGGCTCAGGGTGATTCGGCGATGACTCATTTCAACCACTGGGAGGCAACATGTCCAGTACTACGGCCACGTCCAGCCCCGAGCTCCAGGAGCTGGCCGAGCAGATGAACCGGCAGTTCGAGAACGCCATCCAGCAGGTCGCCGCGGGGCAGGGCGGCGGCGCGGGAGCCGGGGCGGAGTCCGCCTACGGCGCGTCCCGGGACACCGGGACCGTCCTGTCCCCCGAAGCGGCCTCCGAGATCCAGGAGCGGTTCCTTCCGGCGCTCGGAGCCATCCTGCCCTCAGTCGTCTCGGCGGTTCCGTCCATCATCGACGGCATCAAGCAGGGGAGCCGGGACCTGATCCCGGAGACCCGCGACCCACAGCAGCAGGAGCGCGACTTCATGTCCGTGATCGGCGCGATCACGCCCGAGATCGTCGAGGCCATTCCGCAGGTCCTCGAAGCGGTGCAGTCGAGCAGCCGCAACCTGCCGCGGGACGAGGACGAGGCGACCGTGCGGCTGTTCGGATCCATTCTGCCCCCGCTCGCGGAGGGGATCATCAAGTCCGCGCCGCACATCGCCAACGCGTTCCTCGAAGGGCGGCGGGAGATGCCGACCCGGATCTCCGACCCGGAGATGACCAGCCGGTTCGTCGGACCGCTCCTGGGCGCGGCGGTCCCGGCGCTCCTGCCGCAGGTGCCGAAGCTGATCCAGGCGCTCAAGTAGCGGCCCGCGCCGACAAGAAGCCGAATCGAACGGGTGGGGCGGGCCGCCCGCCCCACCCGCAACCGGGGGATGAATCATGTTTCGACAGCGATCGCGGCGGTACCTACGTCTGGGCAGTCGCGGCGAGGACGTGCGGCACGTCCAGCAACTACTGCAGATGACCGGGCACGACCCCGGTCCCGTCGACGGCGTCTTCGGACGACGGACCGATCAGGCGGTGCGAGATTTCCAGGGAGCCGCCGGGCTGGTCCAGGACGGTGTCGTGGGACCGCGGAGCTGGGAGGCGCTGACCAAATCCGGCGGCGGCGACGGGCAGGCCCAGGGGATCTCCCTGCACATCGGGCTCAACGTGGTCGACGATGAGGCGTACGGGACCCCGATTCCACCACTGGCCGGGTGCGTGAACGACGCCAACGACATGACCGCCCTGGCGCGGTCCCAGGGATTCTCGACCACGACCCTGCTGGACCGGGACGGGCGGTGCCAGAACATCATCGACGCCATCGGCGACGCGGCCCGGCGACTGCGGAGCGGCGACTTCTTCCTGCTCACCTACGCCGGCCACGGCAGCCAGATACCCGATGCCACCGGCGACGAGGCCGACGACATGGACGAAACCTGGGTCGGCTACGACCGGCAGTTGATGGACGACGAGCTCTACGCGCTGTGGGGCGAGTTCCAGCCGGGCGTGCGGATCCTGATGATCTCCGACTCCTGCCACAGCGGCACCGTCGCCCGCGTCGCGTTCCCCGCCTACGAGGCGTTCGCCCTGAGCTACCAGGACGATGAGAACGTCGGCTTCGTCCTGGATACGCCGTCCCGACTGCCGGCCTCGGCCAGCCGGGACGTGGCCGGGTGGGCGGACCTGCACGAGTCGGTGCGGGAGGTGGTCCCGTCGGTGGTCGCCGAGCTGCAGGGCACGACCGCTACGGCGGTGCGGCCTGCCGACGTCGACCGCTTCACCGAGCAGGTGCTAGCGCCGATCCGGGGTGGCGCCGGCGGCGCCGGACCGAGCAGCCCGCCGCGCACGAGGGACCTGCCGGTGGAGATCGCACGGCGGGACGCCCGCCGCCGCGAGGACCTCTACCAGGACGTCAAGGAGTCCGCCCGCGCGGCGACGCCGCCGAGTGCCCACGTGCTGCTCGTCTCCGGCTCCCAGGACCACCAACTGTCGCTCGACGGATCGAAGAACGGCCTGTTCACGCAGCGGCTGCTGGAGACCTGGGACGAGGGGCGGTTCTCCGGGATCGGGTACCCGGAGTTCCACCGGCAGATCGTGGAGTTGATGCCGCCGCAGCAGATTCCCAACCTGTTCTGGGCCACACCGGCCGATCCCAGGTTCGAGAACCAGCGGCCGTTCACCATCTGAAAGACCGGCCCGCGTCCCGGTCCGAAGGTGCGGACCGGGACGCGGGCCGGTGCATCGAAAAAATCCGGCCGCGGCGCAATGGGTCGGCCCACCCCCGCGTCCTTGTCTGCAGGGCCGCCGCGAACGCGGCGGGACCGATGAGGAGGAGATTCAAATGAGCACGACAACGGTGCGCAACGGGATCGACGTCGATCAGTTGCTGCAGACCATCGACGGCGTGAAGGGCGACCAGTCGGTCGGTTCGTTCACGTTCCGCGCCTCCAGCACTTGGAAGGACGGAACCTACAACGAGGGCAGGATCGGCGGGTTCACGCACGCCGGCCAGGAGGACGCCAGCCGCGGCGCCCCGTTCCGCCTGCACGGCGACGAGCCGCCCGTCCTGCTGGGTTCGAACCGCGGACCGAACGCGGTGGAGCTCATCCTGCAGGCGCTCGTCTTCTGCTACGCCGTCGGGTACGTGGCCAACGCCGCGGCCAGGGGCATCGAGATCGAGCAGATGGAGTACGAGGTCGAGGGCGACCTCGACGTCAGCCGCTTCCTCGGCCTCGACGGCGAGCGCCCCGGATTCAGCGAGATCAGGGTCGTGGGCACCGTGAAGAGCCCGAACGCGACCCAGGAGCAGCTCACCGAGCTGTGCCAGTACGTGCAGGACACCTCGCCGGCGCGCGACATCATCGCCAACCCGGTGCCGGTGCAGACGTCACTGAAGATTGCCTGAACCACTCGAGCCACGGCACGGGCTAGTATCGAGGACGGGGGAACGGATGCTGGGAACGGTCGACCGAACGTCGCTCCAGGAGCTCGCCCGTGCCGAGCTCCCCGGCCTGTACGCCCTCGCCCGGTACCTGACGCGGACCCGGGCCGAGGCCGAGGAG
Source organism: Glycomyces xiaoerkulensis (assembly GCF_002798405.1). Classification (GTDB taxonomy): domain Bacteria; phylum Actinomycetota; class Actinomycetes; order Mycobacteriales; family Micromonosporaceae; genus Glycomyces; species Glycomyces xiaoerkulensis. The sequence continues at coordinate 17,185 of NZ_PGGV01000014.1, forward strand.
CTGGTGCAGGACACGATGGTGCGGGCCTGCCGCTCCTTCGCTTCGCTGAACGACGTCAAGGCCGGCCCCAAATGGCTGCGGGTGATCATGACCAACGTCTGGCGCGACCGGCTGCGGCGGAACGGGCGCCGGCCCGAGGAGGTCCTGGTCGACCCCTCCCCCGAGCCCGAGCACTTCTCCCTGTACCAGACCCTCGTCGACGAGGACCCCCTGCCGTGGTCGGACACCATGCACGTGGACTTCCTCGGCGCCTTCTCCGCCGAAGACATCCAGCTTGTGCTGCAACGGGTCCCCGAGCGCTACCGCGTGCCGCTGCTGCTGCGGTACATGGACGGCTTCGGCACCGGAGAGATCAGCGAGCTGCTGAGCCTGCCGGCGGGGACGGTGTATTCGCTGCTCCACCGTGGCCGGGAGCACTTCGAACGGGCACTATGGGAGTATGCGAACGAATCCGGACTACTCGAACAGGGGGCCGGCGCCGAACGCCCGCCGCGGAAGGAGGCCCGATCCCGATGATCCGCTGCCGTGACGTCGTCGAACGGCTCTGGGCCTACCTCGACGGCGAACTGGACGAGACCGACCACCGCGCCATCGAAGAGCATCTGCGGTTGTGCGTGCGGTGCTGCGGCGAAACCGAATTCGCCGACGAACTCCGCGGCGTCCTGGCCACCCGCAGCCGACCCGAAATGCCCACCGACGTCAAGGACGTCCTAGAGGAGTTCATCGACGGGCTCGACCCGACGAACCCGAACACGTAGCACCACCGACGAGGGGGAGATGGCGTGACCAAGGACCTGATGTTCCAGGACGAGATCCGCACCGTCGTCCGTTCCACTTACGGCCGCCTGCCCAGCGGCGCCGGACGCTCCATGGCGGCTCGCCTCTACAGCGAAGACCAGCTCGGCGACCTCCCCGACGAGGCGGTCGACTGGTCACTCGGCGTCGGCAACCCGGTCGCGCACGCCGCGCTCGGACCCGGCGATCACGTCGTCGACCTCGGCTGCGGCGGCGGCATCGACTCGATCCTGGCCGCGCGGGCGGTAGGACCGACCGGCAGGGTCACCGGCGTCGACACCCTCGCCGAGATGTGCGAACGCACCCGGAAAGCCGCCGAGGCCGCCGGTGTCGCCGAGTGGTGCGAGGCCGCCCACGGCGAGATGGAGGACCTGCCGCTGCCCGACGACAGCGTGGACGTGGTCATCTCCAACGGCGTGGTGAACCTGTCGCCGCGCAAGAGCCGGGCGCTGGCCGAGGCCGCCCGGGTCCTGCGCCCCGGCGGCCGGCTGTGCATCTCGGACTTCGTCGTCAGCGACAACCTGCCGCCGGAGGTGCTGACCTCGGGGGCCGCGTGGGCCGGCTGCATCGCCGGCGCGCTGTCCGAAGAGGTGCTGGCCAAGAAGCTCGCCAACAGCGGATTCACCAATGTCGAACTGGGCGAGCGGATCCCGTTCAGCATCGACGACGTCGCCGTCTACCCGCTGTTCGACGACGAGGTGATCCGGTTGATGAAACGCGTGGTGCCCGAGTCCGAGCAGCGGCAGATCGCCACCTGCGTCATCGCGAAGGCCGAACACCCGGGCTGACCGCCGGGCGGTTCGGTGCCTCGCAAACGCAATGGGAAGCGCGCCGGGGTCGTCCTTACCCGTATCCGTCCATGACGATGACGCAGGAGGACCACCATGGCACAGACGCACACCGAACTGCCGGTCGACCCCGCGGCGCTGCGCGCGTCCGTACGCGAGAAGTACCGCGATGTGGCGCTGCACCCGGACGGCCGCTTCCACTTCCACAACGGACGGCCTCTGGCCGCCCTCCTGGGATACGACCGGGCCCAGGTCGATTCCCTCCCCGACCGCGCCGTCGAGTCTTTCGCCGGGGTCGCGAACCCGTTCGGGTTCCACCCGATCGGCCAGAACGACCGGCTGGTCGACATCGGCAGCGGCGGCGGGTTCGACTCGTTCGTCGCCACCCAGTTGGTCGGCCCCGAGGGCCGGGTGGTCGGCGTCGACATGACCCCGGAGATGCTGGCCAAGTCGCGCCGGACGGCCGAGGAGCTCGAACTGCGCAATGTGGAGTTCCGCGAGGGCATCGCCGAGAACCTGCCGATCGAGGACGGCTGGGCCGACGTGGTCGTCTCCAACGGCGTGCTCAACCTGGTCGCCGACAAGGCGGCGGTGTTCACCGAGATCTTCCGGGTGCTGCGCGGCGGCGGCCGACTGCAGTTCGCCGACATCGCCGTGAACGAGACGGTTCCGGCCGACGCGGCCTGCAACATCGACCTGTGGACCGACTGCATCGCAGGCGGACAGTCCAAGGAGGGCTGGCGGTCGGTCATCGAGGGCGCGGGCTTCGTCGACGTCGAGATCGGACCCGCCGTGGACGTCTTCGCCGGAGCCGGCGGGGAGGAGAACGCGCGGCGATTCAACGTCCTCGCGCACGTCTTCTACGCCCGCAAGCCCGAGTGACCGCACAGTCGACTCCGGGTCCGGAATCGTCCGGAACGGCCCGTCCGATTGCGCGGTTGGGCGGTCACCGAGTGCTACATTCTGCCGATGAGCTACAGCCGGGAGGCCGAGCGCGGTATCGGCACGGCCGAACACACGCACACGGTGGCGCGCAAGCGCGCCGCCGCCTGCGTGGTCTTCACCGACGGCGCCGGACGGGTGCTGCTCTGCGAGCCTACGTACAAGCGGGTGTGGGAGGCGCCCGGCGGCGCGGTGGAGGCCGGGGAGTCGCCGCGCGGCGCGGCGGTCCGCGAGGTGAGTGAGGAACTGGGGCTCAAGGTCGAGCCGGGTCGGCTGGCGGCGGTCGACTGGGTGCCGCCGATGGACGGCCGGACCGAGGCGATGGTCTACGTCTTCGACGGCGGGCGCCTCGATCCGGAGCTGACGTCAACGATCGCGCTCGCCGCCGACGAGCTGCGCTCCTGGCGGTGGTGCACGATTCCCCAGGTGCATGAGCGGATGCGCCCGCTGGTGGCCCGCCGGATCGAATCCGCGCTTGCGGCACTCGAGAGCGGAGTGACGGCGTACCTGGAGGCCGGCCATCCGGTCGGATAGCCGGCCTCGTGCTTCGTCAGCGCGCCGGTCCCCCGTCGCGGACCGGCTCGGGGACGCCGTCGAGCAGTGACTTTCCGGCGGACCGGTAGAGGCTGTCGTGGATGCCGTCGGCGTACTGCAGCGCCGCGAGGTCGGACCGCGCTTTCGCGATCGGGTGCGAGCGCTGGAAGCCGACTGCGCCTATCAAGGGCGCCAAGCGGTCCACTGCCTGGACGGCGACGTCCACGCCGTGGGCCTTGCCCGCCGTCGGGGCGGCTCCGGCGGTGCCGTCGCGGGCGGCGTGGAAGGCCAGCAGAGTCGCGGCGTTGATCGCCGCCCAGGACTGCCCGAGGGCGATCATGGCGTTGTCGCGGACCCGCGGCAGGTCGCTGGTGGCGAGCCTGGTCGCCAGCGTGGCGCGGACCCGGTCGCAGACCCCGGCGGCGGCTCCCAGCGCGCACGCGGTGACCAGCGGGCGGAAGCGCGCGAAGTGGGAGCGGAAGATCGCCGCGCCTTTGCCGGGGCGCCCCAGCAGGTGCGTGCCGGGGTCGACGGCCACCCGGTCGAGGTGGAGCAGGCCCCAGCTCCAGCCGCCGAGTCCGGCCGGATCGACCATCTGCCTGGTGAGACCCCTGGAGTCGGCGTCGACGACGACCGCGGCGATGGACCCGTCCGGGTCCCGCGTGAACACGACGAAGGCTTCGGCTTCGGTCAGGCGGGAGACCCACCGTTTCGAGCCGTTGATCCGCCATCGGCCGTCAGCGCCGGGGACGGCGGCGGTGGTGATCTCCCGGATGCGGGAGCCGCCGTGTGCCTCGGTGGCGGCGATGCCGACCAGTCCCCCGGCCGCGAGCCGGTCGCGCCAGTACGCGGCGAGGTCGGGCGGGGCGTGGTCGAGGATCATCTGTCCGTGTCCGGTGCCGGTGGCCTCGCGCAGGTCGAGGTCGCGGTATCCGGCGAGGAACTGCGCCGCAGCCTGCCACTGGGGGCCTTCGGGGCCGTCGGGCGCCCGGTGCCCGGCGAGTCGGCGGCGGAGCCGCAGCAGCCAGGCCGATCGGGCGGCCGGGTCGGCCGGGCCGGGGTCGGTGGGGGCCAGTGCGGCCAGGTCGGCGTCGAGCGCTTTCAGGGAGGACCACCGGCGGTGGTGGAGGCTGGGGCGCAGAGCGTCGAGCCAGTCGAGCGGGGTGTTCACGGCGTGCCTCCGTTCCGGGCGCGGGCGGGGCCGCCGTAGACGACGGTGTCGGCGGCGACGTCGCGGGTCACCACGGACCCGGCGCCGACCAGGGCGCGGGCGCCGATGACGACGCCGGCCAGGAGGATCGCGCCGGTGCCGACCTTCGCGCCGGTGTCGATGCGGGGCGGGGCGAGCGGCTGCTGCCGTGCCGGGTCGCGCCAGATGAGTCGCTTGTCGTTGATGGTGCGCACGCCCGCGCCGACGAACGCGCCGTCGCCGATGTGCATGTCGGCGGTGAGGTGGGAACCGGGCGAGCAGCGCACGCCCGCGCCGATGCGGACGCCGCGCTCGACGGTGAGGTGGTGGCCGAGCTGGCTGTCGGCGCCGATGGCGACGCCGGTGCGCAGCAGGGTGTGGTGGCCGACGGTGGTGCGCGGCCCGATCTCGACTCCGGCGTAGGCGACGGCTCCGGCTCGCAGGACGGCGCCGGTTCCGATGCGGGTCGCGGCGCCCTCTCCCCGGTGGTACGCCCGGAGGGCGTAGCCGGTCTCGGGTTCGCCGACGACGCAGCCGTGGCCGATCTCGGTGTCGGCGGCGAGGTCGGTGCCGCCGTGGAGGACGGCGAAGGCGCCGATCCGGCATCGGGGGCCGATGACGATGCGGCGCCGGTGGCCGGTGCGGTCGGCGGGGATGAGTTGCGCGGTGGGGTGGATGCGGGCGTCGGCGGCGACTGCGGCAAGTCCTTCGGCTGCGGCTGCGGCCCATTCGGGTGGCGGTTGTTGTGACATCGGCGGTTCCTTCGGATCGGGGCGGGCCTCCGCTGCCCGCCTGACCCGAGTCCACCTCGCACAAAATTGATCTTCAATGGACTGTTCACTGTCGGCAACCCGATTGCACGGCCTGCAATCCACGTGCACGCTGAATGCGGAGGCGATTCCCCGTGTCAAAACCTCCGCACTCGCTTCGGCCGCCGCAGATCAGCGACGCCGAGATCGGCCGTGTCCTGAAAGCGGCTCGGCATTCGCTGGGACTCGACCAGCTCGGTGCCGGAGCCCGATGCGGATTCTCGGCCGCCACGGTCTCCCGATGGGAACAAGGCAAACGCAACTGGACAGTGGGCGACCTCGCGCGGGTGGCGGCGGCCCTGAACGTGCCCTCGTATCTGGTCGGACTCACCGATCCGAGGCCCGGAAATGTCGTGGCGCAGGTTTCGCAAGCGGTCTCCGTGCGGGATGATGAGCACATGAGACGCCGCACGTTCTTCGCCGCCGGCCTGACCGCCGTCTCCGCCGCGATCGGCGGGTCGTCGGCCGACCGCGGGATCGAGAACGCCCTGTTCGGGGATGCCACCGCCGAACCGGTGAGCCTGCGGCTCCTGGGCGGGCAGGTGGCGGCGGCCGAACGCACATTGGAGGCGGCCGGGCTCGGCGAGCTGAACCGGCGTCTGCCGCGCCTGCTCAGTACGGCCCGGGCCACGTGGGAAGCGGTCACCGGGAGCGCCAAGGAACGGGCCGCGTCCCTGTTCTCCAGGGCACTGAGCGTGACCTCGCAGCAGCAGATCCGCGTGTCCCGCGAATCGATCGCCTCGGTGGCGGCCGACCGCGCGGCACGCTACGCCGAGCTCGCCGGGGACCCGGTGGCGATGGCCGGGGCCGCGCGGAACCAGGCGGTCGTGCTGCGCCGGGCGGGCAGCCCACTCGCCGACAAGGTGATGATCGACGCCGCCGAACTCCTTCGCGCCGAAACCGCGCTGCGCGGCGCGGATTCGGCGGGGATGTACGGCAAGATCCTCGCCTCGGCCGCCTACACCGCCGCCGGGCATGACGACCGCGACGCCGCCGCCGAGTATCTATCGGCCGCAGGAGGAGCGATCGAGCCGTTCGGCGACACGCCGCGATTGGCGCGCGCCGATCTCGACGTCTTCGCCGTGTCCTGCGATCGGGTGCTCGGCGACTACGGGTCCGCGCTGCACCATGCGCACGCGGTGGACCTCCAGGCGGTACCGGAGGCGCACGAGCGTGGAAGGTACTGGCAGGACGTCGGCCTGGCGGCCCATGGGCGGGGCCGGATCGATCTCGCGATCGAGGCCCTCGCCGAACTCGACCAGACCGCCCCGCAGTACCTGCACCACCGTCCGTGGTCACGACGTCTGGTGGAGGACCTGCTGTACACCCGCGAGGGCGGGTCGTCACCGCTGCTGCATCGACTGGGTGCCCGATACGGACTGTGAACCGGGCGATCCCGAGTGTCGGGATCGAGCCGGCCGGACCGGAACTGCCGGGCCCACCGGCGCGGGTGGCTCGAAGGTCTCGCTGTCGACCGCGCGGCGATCACCTCTGCAGTCCGTCTGGGTCGAGCTTCGGGCGGCGGCGACGGAAAGGCCGAAGGGCAACGAGGTCGCATGCCGGAACGAGACCGAGCCGAGTCGGGAGAGACAAGGCGTATCCGGGACCGGCCCGGTAGCGGCCGGTAGGCGGGGCCGCTCCGGGAGTGGACTTCTCGATTCCGATTGCGAGGCAAGAAACATGAATCTTCTATACCCCTAGCGGGTGATATCGAACGACCGTTTTGCGACCTATACTGGATAGCTAGCACGAACAAGCATAAACAGAAGGTTTGTACGAAACAGCGGAGGGAGGTCGAGATGGGCCCGGACGCAAACCGACCGCGACGCCCCTGCCGCCGCGCTCCGCTCGCGGATCGAGACCGCTGCCCTTGCCGCCGCCATCGAGTGCACCGGCGAACGCCTCCGCCGCGAGGTCAGCGGCTTCTCCTCCATCCGGGACCGGCTGCGCCTGGCATGGCTGCACTCGAACGGTCTCCTGGACCGAGGCACATCACCTGGTCCCCTGGTCTAAGGCTGCAAATTTGCGGTCTATGTTTTCCCTGCTCATAGCCTATTACTGTTGTGACGGTTGGCAGGACTCACGCATGGCCGTCGTCAGGCGAGGCGGCTGGGGGCTGGGCCGCGCGTTCCTCGCCGCTCTGCATGTAGTCGCGCTCGGCGGCGTAGGCGCGTTCGATGTCCATGTCGTTGCCGGCCTGATCCGGCACCCCGGTCGAGCGCCGTGGCGAACGCCTGCCTGAACGACTCGGGTGCCACTGCTTCGGGGCCCGGTACGCGTTGGACCGAGGGCCGATCGAGCACGAGCTGGATCTTCTGTCCCTGGAAGTGGGCGATGAGCTTAGCGAAGAATGCGATGCAGGTCGATGCGTCGAAGCGGCCGGGGAAGATCGTGAAGTACCTCTTGCCGGTCGTCGCGATCGCACTCATCGCGTTGAGGCCGAACCGATTCCCGGTACGGGCTACCACCGGTGTCTGTCCCTTCGCACCCCAGGTCCGGCCCGAGAGGTGATCGTGTCAACGGACAGTGCGTGGGTGTCACGCGGGTGCAGTGCGGGTGTGGCCGTTCGCGTCGGCCGTCCTGCGTGTGTCGACGTTCTGACCTGCTTTTTCGCGGTCTCGGCGGGAGCGGCCGGGGTGGGGGCATCTGATCGAGCAGGTCCCTGCACCGGGACCGGTCGTGGGCCACCCGGTCTAGGCGCGGGACCTGCGCATCAGCGGTCCCGGCCCGCCAGCTCGAGCACGGGTACCCGGGAGACCCGGAACGCAGGCCACGCTGCAGCGACGACGCCGGCTGCGACCGCAACGACGAGCGTCACTGCGAGGCGGGACCACGGTACGACGACGGATGGGATCTCCGTGCCACCGGTGACATCGATCAGCGCCCAGCCGAAACCGACTGCGACGGCGATACCGATCGATGCTGCCACGAACGACAGGAGTGCCGCCTCGAGCAGCACGATGCGACGCAGCTCTCGGCGAGTCGCGCCGACCGCTCGCAGCAGCCCGATCTCTCCAGAGCGTTCTTTGATCGCGAGCGCCGTGGTGTTGGCGACTCCGAGCAGCGCGATGAAGCTCGCCAGGATGAGCATCCCGTCGATGAAGTTCCCGAACGCTGCGATCTCGCTCCCGCTGTTGGCGACGTGTTCGTCTCTGGTCTCGAAGAATGACCCGGGCGTGGCTTGGACCAGCGCCTGCACATCTTCCTCTGCAGCCGCGGCCGCTCCGTCCTTGAGGTTGACGAACACCAGCGCGTCGAGCAGATGACCGACCGAGGCGTCGAGCGTCGCGGCATCGACGAAGTACAGAGGGGCTTCGAAACCGCCCGTGCTCCTTTCGACCACAGCGACGATCGGCGCTTCGAGCGTCGTTCTTTCGAACTCGATCTCCAGGGTTCCGCCGAGCAGCGTCGGATCATCGCTGACCACGGCCACGCCTCCCGTGCTCAAGTCGGCGAGGTCGCCGGCGATCGGGTTGAGGTCGACCATAGCGGGCAGTGCCGTCGGGTCGATGCCGCCGATCGCCTCAGCTTTTCCCGCCACGATCCCTTCGGCGATCGACAGGGAAGTGACCGCGTCGACGTCGGGCTGCTCTGCAATCCGGCCAGCCAGAGTGGGGTCGATCGTCGCGAAGTCGGGGGTCGCCGACGTGACCACCAGGTCCGACTTCAGCCCCTCACGGACGTCCGACCCGATGCCGCTGGTCAGAGAGCTCGCGAAGATCGCGAACATCGCCACCATCCCGGTGCCGAGCATCAGCGCGAGCGCCGTCGACGCCGATCGACGGGGGCTCGCAGCCAGGTTGCCCGTTGCGATCGAGCCAGATACACCGGCGGCGCGGCGAGCCACCGGAGCGCTCCGACGCGCTGTGGCGGTGACGATCGCCGGGCCGCACAACACGAGCGCCGGGATGATGGCAGCGGCGAGCCCGAGCCACATCGGGCTCGAGGTCCACACCGCGAGTGCTCCCCCAGCGATCGCCGCGGCGGCGAGCACGAGTCCGCTTGCAGTCCGCGCCGGGCTCACGCCACTTGCTTCCGCCGCGCTTTCGCGTAGCGCCTCGATCGGCGGTGTCGCCGCCGCGCGGCGAGCCGGGATCCACGCCGAGAGGATCGTTGCGCCGATACCGACGGTCGCGGCGATCGCGATCGAGGTCGGACTCACGATTGACGGCCCGGTGAGCAGGCTGACCCCGGTGAGTCCGACGACCCAGCGCAGGACGCCCACTCCCGCCACCCCGAGCACGATGCCGAGGAGTGTGGCGATCGTTCCGACGAACACAGACTCGATCACCACTCCACCGAGGACTTGGCGTCGTTCCGCGCCGATCGCACGTAGCAGCCCCGACTCCCGCCGGCGGCGGGCGACGGTGAGCGTGAACGTGTTGAAGATGATCGTGACGCCGATCAACACCGCGACCACGGCAAAGGCCAGGAGGAACACGGTCAGGAACTCCAACGGTGACGTCGCATCGGTCTGCATCGTCTGGATGTAGTCGGGTCCGTCGACGACCTCGGCGTCGGACAGCGCCGACAGCCGGCCGAGCACCTCGGTGCGGTCGGCCCCCTCCGCGATGCCGACGAGGACCTCGGTAGGTGCCGCAGTGTCGAGCCAGGCGGACACCGTTTCGTCGGGCAATAGAACTGTTCGCTGCAGTGGTGCCGCGTCTGCCTGCGCGAACGTCGCGATACCGGTGATGGTTGCGTCGTGCATCCCTGTCGCGGTCAGGACCTGTACGACGTCACCCACAGCCACGTCTGCGTTATCGGCGAGTGATCGATCGATCACGATCTCTCCGACCTCGGTCGGCGCTTGCCCGCTGGCGAGCTGGAACGGGTTGAGCGCCGGGTCGGCGACCCAGTTGCGACCGATGTCGCTCGCCGTACCGGTTCCGACCGACGATCCGTCGACGACCAGTTTGGCGAAGCCGACCCATTGCGAGGCGGACGCGTCGACGCCGTCGACCTCAGCGACGCGCTCGGCGATGTCGGGATCCAGTGATCGCTGAACCGACCTGGCAGGATCTCCCGGCCCTCCGCCGGGCTCGCCGAGGGCGACGCCCTGCACCACGGCGTCCGTCCCGGCCATCGCTTCGGCGATGTCATTGGCCGCTCGGCCGCGCATCGAGTCGGACAGCACCAGTGTCGCGACGAGGAACGCCACGGACAGCATGATCGCCGTGCCCGTGAGCAGGAACCGACTCCGACTCGCGAGCACGCTCCGAGCGGCACTCCGTGTCATCTCGTTCATCGCCCCAGGCCCTTCATCACGTCGAGCACCGAATCCGCCGACGGGCGATCCATCACGTCGTGCACTCGGCCGTCGACGACGAACACGACGTGGTCCGCCCAGGCAGCGGCGTTGAGATCGTGCGTGACCATCACGATCGACTGGTGATGCATGTCGACCGCTGATCGCAGGAATCCGAGGAGCTCCCGTCCGGACCGGGTGTCGAGGTTGCCGGTGGGCTCGTCGGCGAACACCACCTGCGGCCGGGCGACCAGCGCCCGGGCGATGGCGACGCGCTGTTGCTGGCCGCCCGAGAGCTCCGTCGGCCGATGATGCATGCGATCACCGAGGCGCAGCATCGACACGACCTGATCGAGCACTGCATCGCTCGGTCGACGGCCCGACAACGTCAACGGCAGGCAGATGTTCTCCTCGGCCGTGAGCGTCGCGACGAGATTGAGCGTCTGGAACACGAACCCGATCTGTTCTCGGCGCAGCCTAGTCAACTCGCGGTCGTCGAGAGTCGACAGATCGGTGTTGCCGACGAGGGCGCTGCCCGACGTCAGTCGATCCAGCCCGGCGGCGCAGTGCATCATCGTCGACTTTCCCGAACCCGACGGGCCCATCACGGCCGTGAACTTGCCCGCCGGGAACGCGATGGTGACGTCGTCGAGCGCGACGACGGCCGACTCGCCGGAGCCGTATCGCTTGACGGCGCCGACGAGCATAGCCGCAGCGTCGTCAGCGTTGGCTGACAGCGCGCTCACCGACTGCTGCTCGACGACCGTGGAATCTGGATTTGGGGACATTAGACCTCCGATGAGTGGTTGGTCAGGGTTTTGTAAGGGGTCATCGCGGCCTCCGGCCTCGTCGTCGCGGCCCGCATGTACGAGGCTCATCTCGCGCCCCGGCGAACCCGACACCTCCGGCTGCCGTAGTTCGGCACTGGTCAGCAGCACCAGCCCGAGTAGCAGGCGCTCCCACGGCCCGGTGAACGGCAGCGCGGAGACGCCGGTGAGGATCGTGGGGATGTGCGCGAGGCTGTAGCCGGCGGCCATCGCGCCGGTGCCCAGCGCGACCGTCCGCAGCCGCGGGGTTCGTGCGACCAGCAGCGCGACGAGCGGAGGTACGGCCACCGCGATCGCCGCTCCATACCGGTGGATGACGGCGCTCGTGGTGGCCTTGGTCCCGGGCAGGTTGGTCGGGAAGACCGCCAGCGCGATCAGGTCGGCCGCCCAGGGCGCGAGCAGCGCCCGCACCGGTCCGCTCCACTTCGTTCGACGGGCGTCCGCGGCCAGGAGATCGGCCGTCGCCACCAGTGCAGCGCATGCCGTCCCCGGCGCGGTGGCGCCGGACGGGGTGACGGTGGCGTCGCTGAGCACCTGATGCATGGCGTCCACTGGCCCGAGCGTGTGTCCCGAGCCCGGCCGCGGCGGCACCGGCGGTGAGCCTACCGCTGACTGCCGGGCTCATGCGGCGACCAGCCGCGGTGCCGACGTGGCGGTCACCTCCGCGTAGATCGACTCGAACGCACCGATCGTGGCGCGGACGTCGTGCCGCTCGGCTAGGGCCCGGCTGCGCCGGCCCATCATACCGGCGTGGGAGTGGTCTGAGAGGACCGCGATCAGCCGGTCGGCGAGGGCGGCCGAGTCACCGGGTGGGAAGAGGTAGCCGTTGTGGCCGTCGCGTACCAGATGCGGCAGTGCGGAGGCGTCGGCGGCGAGCACCGGGAGACCGGACGCCATCGCCTCCAGGGTCACCAGGCTCTGCAGTTCGGCGGTGCCCGGGTTGACGAAGACGTCGGCGGCGGCGTAGGCAGCCGGCAGGTCCGCGTCGGCCACGAAACCGGTGCAGACGAGGGCGTCGGCGACGCCGAGCCGGGTGGCCAGTCTCTCCAGCCGTCGCCGCTGGTCTCCGGTGCCGACCAGCATCAGTTGCACGTCGGTGATCCGGCGGCGGACCACGGGCAGGGCCCGCACCAGCAAGTCGAGGTTCTTTTCCAGGTCCAGCCGGCCGACGTAGCCGACGGTCGGGCATTGCCGCACCCGGTACTTGAGGCGGAAGTCCGCGGTCGCGGTGCCGGTGCGGAACCGGGCGAGGTCCATGCCGCACGAGATCGGACGTACCGGGGTGCGGAGACCGGACGACTCGGTGAGTGCCGCCGCGTACGGCGTCGGCGCGGTCACCACGTCGGCGTGGGCGAACACCTTCGCGGCGTCCGCCCACGCCCAGCGTCGTACCCGGTCGCGCAACTCCCCGCGCACCGGCAGGTAGTGCACCAGGTTCTCTGGCATGAAGTGGTTGGTCGCCACCACCGGGACACCTCGCGTACGGGCCGCGGCGATGACCGCGCGGCACAGGGGGAAGTGACTATTGACGTGCACCACGTCCGGCTGGACCCGGTCCAGGATCCGGCCGGCGGTGGTGACCAGGCCGACCGGTGGGCAGAACCGGAATCCGCTGCGTCGCACGATCGGCAGGGATCGGATTCGGTGTTCGACGACACCGTCACGGAATACGGTTCGGCTCCTGACCTGGCGGGCCGGCGCCACCACGTGCACCTCGTGCCGTGGGGTCAACGCGGCGGCGAGCCGTCGCGTGAAGTAGGACGCGCCGTTGACGTCGGGGGTGTAGGTGTCTGCTCCGATGAGAACTCGCATCTCCGGTTTTCTCCTTCATCTCGTCGGCCAAATTCAGCTCGTCAGTCGAAATCGGCGCCCCGTCCGGCGTCGGACCAGCCGGTTGGCGAGCCCAACCGTCACGGCGAGCGCGATGGCCAGGGCGAGCACGACGACAGGGAAGTCGAACAGGCCCGCCACGCTGTGGCCGAAGACCGCGCCGACGGCGAGTAGGAGCACCGCGCGGACGGTGCTGGCTGGCGCGGTCCAGGAAACGAAGCGGCGGTACGGCACCCGCGCCAGCCCGGCTGCGAGAAACGCCGGTATCGCGGCGAGGTCCACCGCCTTGGCGCCGGCCACCACGCGCGGCAGGTCGTCGTTGATCATCGCGGTCAGTCGTTCGTGCCGGACGGCCGTCAGTCCCAGGCGGCGCAGCAGGCGGGCCACCCGGGGACGGGCGCCCAACCGGCCGAGAAGATACAGCCCGCTGTCCGCGGTCACCTCGGCGACGACGACGATCAGCATGATCGGCCAGAACACCACGAATCCGGCCCCGACCAGCGATCCCCCGAATACCGTGGCCGCCGGCCCTTCGACCAGCACCAGCAGGCCGAGTGACGCGTACAGGTGGTCGGTCACCGCGGTCCAGAGCAGCTGTGCCACATCCATGGGAGGAACCGTATGGGCGGGGCACCGGCGATGTCGTCACGCTCCGGTCCCGTTTGCCGTACCTCCGTGGTACGGACCCGGATACCTCCACGGAGCGACGCAATCCTGAGACGCCCCTGGATACAGTCGGGGCGTGATGGAAACCCGGCGGCACCAATCGCCGACCCTGCTCTGGTGGTTCGGCACCGGAACGCTGGCCACGGCCCTGCTGGTGGTCTCCTTCCCGGTCGCCGCGGCGTCCCACGATGTACCCGTTCTGGTCGCCTTCCTGGCCGCCACCGCGCAGGCCGGCTCACTTCCGCTGGCGTTGGTCCGGCCGGTGGAAGCCGTCGCCCTGCAGTTCGGCTCGGTGATCGTGTGGTCGGTGGCCGCTCCGGTCCGCCTGGGCGTGCTCTGGCCGATGTCGGTTCCGGCAACGATCGCACTCACCCTCTTCGTCGGGGTGATCGCGCTTCGTCAGTCCTGGCGTTACGCGCTGGCGGTCTGGTGGGGCAGCGTGCTGCTGCTGATCCTGCTGGCGCTCCTGGACCCGCGTGGCCGGACGATCGAGGATGCCGCGGACGTGGTGGTCGCCCATACCGTCGGATCGGTGCTGCTGGTGATCGCGGCGCTGGTTTGGCGCTACTGGGCCGGGATCCAGCGGCAACTGGCCGACGCGCGGCGGGACATCGCGGTGGAGCAAAGCGAGCGTGCTGTGGCCGAGGAACGGACCAGGATCGCCCGGGAACTCCACGACGTGGTCGCGCACAGCATATCGGTGATCCACATGCAGGCCACCTCGGCCTCGTACCGGATTGAAGACATCAATCCGGAGTCGCGGGCGGAGTTCGTGCGGATCGCGGACGGCGCCCGTTCGACGATCCGGGAGATGCGGCAGTTGCTGGCCGTGCTGCGGGACGAGAATGCTGACCCGTCGCTCGCCCCGGTACCCGGTCTGGACCGGCTGGACGACCTGGTGGAGTCGACGCGGCAGGCCGGCGTTCCGTTGCGTCTGACGCTGTCGCCGGTACCGGCCCTGCCCGGCCCGGTGAGCATGGCCGGCTTCCGGATCGTTCAGGAGGCGTTGAGCAACGTCATCCGGCACGCGCCGGGTGCCCGTACCGATGTGGTGGTGGACTGCGGGCCGGACGCGGTGGAGATCGAGGTGGTGAACGAGGCCCCGGCGGCGGACTCTATGCTGACCACGCCCGGTGGACACGGTCTGCCCGGGATGCGGGAACGGGTGCGTCTGGTGGGCGGATCATTGGAGACCGGACCGACCGACGACGGAGGTTACCGGGTGTACGCGCGGCTGCCGAGGGGTGTCGATTGATCCGGGTACTGATCGTGGACGACCAGGCGATGATCCGGGTCGGTATCCGCGCGATCCTGGAGTCCCAGGACGACATCGCCGTGGTGGGCGAGGCCGAGAACGGCCGGGCCGGGGTGGATCTGTACCAGCGGACCCGGCCGGACGTGGTGCTGATGGACGTGCGGATGCCGGTGCTGGACGGCCTGGCCGCCGCGCGGGCGCTGCTCGGGGTGGAGCGGGTCGAGGGCCACGAGCCGCGGGTGCTGATGCTGACCACGTTCGACCTGGACGACTACATCTACGAGGCGCTGCGGATCGGTGCGAGTGGCTTCCTGCTCAAGGACGGTGAGCCGGAGGATCTGGTGCACGCGGTGCGGGTGGTGGCCGCCGGTGAGGCGTTGCTGTCGCCGAGCGTCACCCGGCGACTGATCGAGACCTTCGTGGCCTCTCGACCACGACCCGCCGACGGCTCGGTGGCGTTGAACGGGCTCACCGACCGGGAGCGCGAGGTGCTGCGCCTGATCGCACAGGGCATGTCGAACGCGGAAATCTCGGCCACCCTGTTCATCGCCGAGCAGACCACGAAGACTCACGTCAGCCGGATCCTGCACAAACTTGGGCTGCGGGACAGGGTCCAGGCCGTCGTCTTCGGCTACGAGTGCGGCCTGGTCACCCCGGGCGGCGGGTGATTCGCCGTGATCCGATCTCCGATCGCCAGTCGGACCCGGCTGCCGAGCAGCGACGTCAGGCCGGGGTCGGCCGGGCCGCGCGGGTTGATCCGGGCCGCGGTCAGCCGATCGCGTGCGGTGCTGAGGTGCCGGCGCAGCAGCTCGGCTTACCTCTCCGCGTCGCCCGCTTGCATGGCGTCGACCATCTCCAGGTGCCCCCGCATCGCGGTCTCCCGGCCACCGAGCACCTCGATGTTCTCCTGTGAGTAGGGCTGGGTGAGCGCGAGCAGGCCGGTGCAGATCAGTCGGGTCGTAGAGCTTGAGGTGGAAGTCGTACCGGCCGTCGTCTAGTGTCGCGCCACCAACCGCGTCCTGACAACGGTCCTTTGGGATTCCAAGCCTTCTCGGCAGCCGCCGCTCGCCCCCGGGCCCGGGGGCGAGCGGCGGCTTGCGGACTCACTCGTATCCGAACCCGTCCAGGGCCGCGTCGTAGGCCTCCATCGCGGGCTCCACGGCCTCGCGGTCCTCGACCGCCGCGCTCATCAGCCGCTGGCCTTCGGCCAGTTGCTCGCCGATCTCCCACAGTCGCGGGCTGTCGGACTTGTACGACTCCCCGGTCTCGGGATCGAACCAGCCGATCCCGTTCAGCTCCACTTCGGATCCTTCGAGGATCCTGGCGGCGCCGAGGAATCGTTCGGTCGCTTCGTGGCGGAGCTTCCGCTCCAACTCGGGATCCTCAGCGAGCCGGGACTCGTTCAGCGTCCGGAAGGCGTCGTTCCAGCGTTCGAAGTACTCGAACTCGTCCACCGGGTTGATCCGCTCCCTCCAGTCGAACACCGGGCCGCAGGCGGGCGGGCACGGGTTCTCCAACCGGAGGTCGGGGAGTTCGATGTAGATGCAGAC
The DNA here is from genome assembly GCF_002798405.1 of Glycomyces xiaoerkulensis. Taxonomy (GTDB): domain Bacteria; phylum Actinomycetota; class Actinomycetes; order Mycobacteriales; family Micromonosporaceae; genus Glycomyces; species Glycomyces xiaoerkulensis. Next base: position 33,618 of record NZ_PGGV01000014.1, read on the forward strand.
CTGGTGGGGTTCGAGCTGGCCGTCGTCGTTCCGCTCCCACACGATGTGGCAGACGGGGACCCGCTGTGATTCGGCCTGGGCCGGTGTGGCCGGCGCGAGCATGGTGACGCTGAGGGCAAGAGCTATCGCTAGCGTGATTCGCCTGACTCGGCGCATAGGCACTCCCTTCGAGAGGTGATTGCGGGCCCACCCAGCTTGACAGCTCACTATGGATGGATCCAGTCAGTGACGACATGCCGACAGTACGAGTTGCGCGCTGCAGCCGTTGACTTCACGCTCGCCTTCCGGATCCGCAGGCCTGACCGGTGCCTACGGGCCGATCGCTCGCGCGCGGCGGGAGGCGACGTCGACGGCGGTCTCGAGCGCTTCCCGGATCGCGTCCACTATGCGCCGCCGCGGTGGCGTACCATGCCGCGGACCCGGCCGCCTCCGGCCGGACCGGCACGCGCGGTCGGCGCCCGGAGTCGCCTTCCGGGCCGGAGGGTCGGATCTTTTGCAGCCCCGCGTCACCGGAGGGTCGCCGATCAATCGGTGAGGCGGGATAGGACGAGGTCGGTCGACTCGACTCCGATGACCGGGATGCCGTATTGGCGGGCCTTGGTGGCCTTGCCGGACATCGAGTCCGGGTCGGCGGCCACCACCAGGGCGGTCCGCTTGGTGACGCCCGCGCCCACCCGCAGTCCGGCCGATTCCAGGCGGTCGGCCCAGTACCGCTTCGATTCGGCGAAGGAGCCCGTCAGCACCACGGTGTCGCCGGCTTTCAGGGTGAACGGGGCCGGCACTCGGATCGGCCGTTCGAGGGCGGCGGCCGCTCGGAGGGCCCGGTCGGCTTCGGCGGCCGGGAGGGACAGGAGCCGGGCGACGTGCTCGAGGTCGGCGCGTTCGTCGTCGGTGACCACGCCGTCGTCGAGCGCGGCCTCGGCCAGCGCCCGGAGATACTGGCGGTGCAGGTCGATCGCGATCGGCCGGGTGATGCCGAGGTCGGCGGCGAGGTCCACGAGCTGGTCGGCCTCGCTGGCCGAGACGTGGCGGTCGATCAGGGCCCGGTCGAGCAGGGCCAGGTAGGTGTCGGCCTGGGGCGGGTCGGGGACGCGCGGGAGGTGGTCGACCAGTCGGCTGAGGAAGTCCTTGCCGTCGGCCGCTCCGGCTCCGCGGCGGACCGGGGCGGCGCGGCCGGTCGGCAGGGTCGGCCAGGGCAGGCGGGCCGACAGGTCGCGCAGGTCGTCCCAGGGCGGAATCGCGCTGGTGCTGCCGAGGTACAGCGTCAGCAGTTCGGCGGTGGCCAGGACGTCGGACATGGCCTCGTGGGGGCGGTCGTTGCGGATCCCGGCGGCGCGGCAGCAGTCGTCCAGGGCCCGTCCGGCGCCCGGCAGGAAGTGTCCGGCCCAGGACATGGTGCAGACGCCGCATTCGGAGAGGTTCGGTATCTCGTGGCCCAGGCGGCGGTACTCGTGGGTGAGCATCCGGCCGTCGAAGGCGATGTTGTGCGCGACCGGGATGCGCCCGGCGAGGCGGGCGCGTATCTCCCCGGCGATCTCGGCGAAGTCGGGTGCGCGCCGGACGTCGGCCGAGCGAATGCCGTGCAGCTCTTGCGGGCCGAGGTCCCGTCTGGGGTTGACCAGGGTCTCCCAGCGGTCGGTGAGGTTGCCGTCGCCGTCGAGGTGGGCGATGGCGATCTCGACGATTCTGTCCCTGTTGTACAGACCGGTGGTTTCCACATCGAATACCGCGTACATGACATTCCGCTTTCACTCCGAGACTGTGAGTGACACCACTTTACCGGCCGGGCCGGGGTCGGGGAACACCTCGGTCGGGGCGGCGGTCAGGCGATGCGGTCGGCGCGGGCGTAGAGGTTCACCGTGTCGCCTCGCAGGAACCCGGCGAGGGTCAGGCCGGATTCGGCCGCCAGGTCCGCGGCCAGAGAGGACGGTGCGGAGACGGCGGCCAGAGCCGGGATGCCGGCCATGACCGCCTTCTGGACCAGTTCGAACGAGGCCCGGCCGGAGACCATGAGGATCGTTTCGCGCAGCGGGAGGCGGTCGTCGCGTACGGCCGAGCCGATGAGCTTGTCGACCGCGTTGTGGCGGCCCACGTCCTCGCGGGCGGCGATCAGCCGACCGTCCGAGGTGAACAGTCCGGCGGCGTGGAGGCCGCCGGTGCGGTCGAAGACGCGTTGGGCGGCGCGGAGCCCGTCCGGGAGGGAGGTGAGGGTCTCGGGCGCGACCCGGAGGGGGTCGTCGGCGATGCTCCAGCGGGCCTTGGTGCGGACGTCGTCGAGGGATTCCTTGCCGCAGATGCCGCAGGCGGCGGTGGCGGCGAAGAGGCGTTTGGCGGTCGAGGGGGTCGCGATGCCGGGGGCGAGCCGCAGGTCGAGGAGGTTGTAGGTGTTGGCGCCGGTCTCGTCGGTCCCGGCGCAGAACCGCATCGTGGTGATGTGGGCCGATTCGGCGACCGCGCCCTCGGAGACGAGGAAGCCCGCGGCGAGGTCGAAGTCGTCGCCGGGGGTGCGCATGGTGACCAGCAGTGATTCGCCGCCGACGCGGATCTCCAGGGGCTCTTCGACCACGAGGGTGTCGGCGCGGGTGGTGCGCTCGCGGCCGTCGAGGCGCACCACTTTGCGGCGGTCGGTGACCCGTCCCATCAGCGGCCTCCGCTGTCGGGTTCGAAGCGGACGACGATCGACTTGGAGGTGGGGGTGTTGCTGGCGTCGGCCACCGAGTCGAGCGGGACCAGCACGTTCGTCTCCGGGTAGTAGGCGGCGGCGCAACCGCGGGCGGTGGGGTAGTGCACGATCCTGAAGTGCGGGGCGCGCCGCTCCTGCCCGTCCCATTCGCCGACCAGATCGCGGTAGGAGCCGTCGGGCAGGTCGAGTTCGGCGGCGTCGTCGGGGTGGACCATGACCACGCGGCGGCCGCCCCGGATGCCCCGGTAGCGGTCGTCGAGGCCGTAGACGGTGGTGTTGAACTGGTCGTGGCTGCGCAGGGTCTGCAGCAGCAGGCGGCCGGATCCGACTTCGGTGGGTGCGGCCTCGTTGACGGTGAAGTTGGCCTTGCCGGTGGCGGTGGGGAAGGCGCGCTCGTCGCGCGGGGCGTGCGGCAGGGCGAAGCCGCCGGGCCGGCGGGCGCGGGCGTTGTAGTCCTCGAATCCGGGCACGACCCGTTCGATGCGGTCGCGGATGCGGTCGTTGTCGGACGCGAGCTCCTCCCACGGCAGGTGTTCGTCCGGGCCGAACAGGCGGCGCGCCAGGCCGGAGACGATGGCGACTTCGGAGCGCATGTGCTCGCTCAGGGGCCGGACCCGGCCGCGGGTGGCGTGGACCAGGCCCATGGAGTCCTCGACGGTGGTGAACTGCTCGGTGCCGCCGCGGAAGTCGAGGTCGGTGCGGCCCAGGGCCGGGAGGATCAGGGCGCTCGCGCCGGTGACGACGTGCGAGCGGTTCGGTTTGGTGGAGATCTGGACGGTGAGGCGGCAGTTGCGCACGGCCCGTTCGGTCGCGGCGGTGTCGGGGGTGGCGGAGACGAAGTTGCCGCCCATGCCGATGAAGACCTCGACCTTGCCGTCGCGCATGGCCCGGATGGTGTCCACGGTGTCCAGTCCGGGTTCGCGGGGCGGTTCGAAGCCGAATTCGGCGCCGAGGGCGTCGAGGAAGCGCTCGGGCATCCGCTCGGAGATGCCCATGGTGCGGTCGCCTTGGACGTTGGAGTGCCCGCGCACCGGGCACACCCCGGCGCCGGGCCGGCCGATGTTGCCGCGCAGCAGCAGGAAGTCGACGATCTCGCGGATGGTCGGTACGGCGTGCTTGTGCTGGGTGAGGCCCATCGCCCAGCAGACGACGATCCTGCCGGAGCCGAGCACCAGTTCGTGGAGGCGCTCGATCTCGGCCTCGGTCAGGCCGGTGCGATCGGCGGCCTCGGCCAGGGCCGCCGCGTCGTCGCCGGCGGTGCGGTGGGCGGCGAAGGCGTCGAAGCCGTGGGTGTGGCGGTCGATGAAGTCGCGGTCGATCGCGTCGTCCCGCAGCAGCATCCGGTTGATCGCGCCGAACAGCGCGAGGTCGCCGCCGACCTTGATCTGGAGGAACAGGTCGGTCAGCTCAGTGCCGCGGCCGACCAGGCCGCGCGCGGTCTGGGGGTTCTTGAACCGCCGCATGCCGGCCTCGGGCATGGGGTTGACCGTGGCGATCCTCGCCCCGGCGCGCTTGGCTTTCTCGAGGGCGGTCAGCATGCGCGGGTGGTTGGTGCCGGGGTTCTGGCCGGCGACGATGATGAGGTCGGCCTCCCACAGGTCTTCGAGCCGGACGCTGCCCTTGCCGATCCCGATGGTCTCGCCGAGGGCCACGCCGGAGGACTCGTGGCACATGTTGGAGCAGTCGGGCAGGTTGTTGGTGCCGAACCTGCGCGCCAGGAGCTGGTAGAGGAACGCCGCTTCGTTGCCGGTGCGGCCGGAGGTGTAGAAGGCCGCCCGGTCGGGGTGGTCGAGGGCGCCCAGTTCGGAGGCGATCAGGCCGAACGCCTCGTCCCAGCCTATCGGCTCGTAGTGGTCGGCGCCTTCGGCCAGGTGCATCGGCCGGGTGATCCGGCCCTGCTGCCCGAGCCAGTAGCCGGACTTGCCGGCCAGGTCCTCGAGGCTGTGCTCGGCGAAGAACTCCGGGCCGGCGGTGCGCCGGGTGGCCTCCTCGGCGACCGCCTTCGCGCCGTTCTCGCAGAACTCGGCGGGGTGCCGGTGGTCGGGTTCGGGCCAGGCGCAGCCGGGGCAGTCGAACCCTCCGGTCTGGTTGACCGCGCGCAGCAGCGGCAGCCCGCGCCGGAGCCCGGCCTGGGCGCCGACGGTCCGCAGCGAGTTCGCTACGGCCGGCAGCCCCGCCGCGCGGCGCCCCGGCCGCGAGACCTGCGGGGAGTCCTGGTCGGGGTCGTCCTGCGGAGCTTTCGTCATTCCCCCAGTTTAGGTGCGGTGCGGCCGCTGAACGCCTCGGCTTCGACGCCGAGGCCGCGCAGGGAGACGGCGCGGCTGACGTCGCTGGGCGAGACGATGCCGACCAGGCGGCCGTCGCTGAAGACCAGGGCGCGGCCGTCGGTGCAGCCGCCCAGGCGCGGCATCAGGTCGGCGAGCGGTTCGTCCGGTTCGGTCCGGGGGACCTCGTCGGGCGGGCAGGCGACGTCGCGGAGCCTGGTGTCGGCGCGGTGGTCGGCGTCGACGCCCTTCATGCGGTTGAGCGTGATGAGCCCTTCGAGGCGGCCGGACTCGTCGAGCAGCGGGAACGCCGAGTGGCGGTGGAGGAGGGCGGTCTGCTGGAGGAACTGTTCGACGTTGGTCTCGCCGGGGGCGGTGTCGGGGTCCTGGGTCATCACGTCCCGCACGCGCAGGCCCGACAGGGCCGAGCCGACCTGCGCCTGGCGCTCCTCGGCGCCGGCCATGACGACGATGAACAGGCCCAGCAGGACCCACCACAGGCCGCTGCCGTGACCGAACAGGAACGACAGGACGCCGACCGCCAGCAGGGCGAGCCCGAAGGCCCGTCCGGCGCGCGCCGACCAGACCGCGGCGCCGGTGCGGTCGCCGCGCCAGGCCCACAGGGCCGCCCGGAGGACCCGGCCGCCGTCGAGCGGGGCGGCGGGGATGAGGTTGAACACCGCGAGGATGACGTTGATGCCGGCCAGGTAGGCCACCACCTGCAGCCACGGCGGGCCGACGCCGACCCATGCCATCAGGGAGGCGAGCAGGCCGAAGACGACCGCCGCGGCCATGCTGACGACCGGTCCGATGAAGGCGATGCGGAAGTCGGCGCCGGGGGTCGGCGATTCGCCGCGGAGCCGAGCGACCCCGCCCAGCAGCCAGAGGGTGATGTCGTCGACCTCGACGCCGTTGCGCCTGGCGACGATCGCGTGGGCGACCTCGTGCGCCAGCAGGGAGAACAGGAACAGGACGGAGGCGAGCACGCCGGCGGCGGCGTAAACGGCCCCGGGGCGGCCGGGGAAGGCGGTCGCCATGCCGGCGGACACGACGGTGACCAGCAGCGCCACCACGCCCAGCACGCTCCAGTGCAGGCCCACGGCGACGCCGGCGACGTTGCCCAGTTTCAGTGTGGCCTTCACTTTTTAAGCGTACCCGCACTATAAGGCCCTAATCCCGGACCAATCGGGGCGCATCGGCGGATCACTCCGGGTGGTCCGATCCCGGTACGCTACGGGAGGTCACGGCCGGATCGGAGCCCATAACGGAGGTGCGGTGGGGCGCCACACGAGATCGAGGGAGGCGACGGGGAGCCTGCACGGCGATTGGCTGCGGGTCCTCGGCGTGGTCTCGGTCGTCGCGGTGCTGATCGCGGTCTGGCAGTTGACCAGCCTCATGGGCGGCGAAGAGGGCGACGAGCCGTTCCCGACCGCCGACGAGCAGTCGCTGCCCGACGAACGGCCCTCCGGCGGGCGGTCCCCGACCGAACCCGGGGCCGAGGCCGAATTCGGCTCGCCGAGCTCCTCGGATTCACCGTCGCGGTCGCCGTCGCCGTCCCCTTCGGAGGAGCCGAGCACCGAGACCGAACCGACCGACGACGGCGGCGCCGGCGGCGGCGAGGAGCCCCCGCCCGAGGAGGAGGAGACGACGGCCTCTTCGGGCGTGAGCTGCGCCGCCCACCTGTGGGAGGAGGAGCGGTGGGACGGCCACGTCGAGGTCGGGGTCGCGGTCCACAACGACGGCGGCGAGGCGATCTCGGGCTGGGAGATCACCCTGGACCTCGAGGCCGACCTCTACCACTCCTGGGGCCTCGAGCACGAGGGCGGCGACCGGTACTCCAGCGTGCACTGGAACTCCGAGCCGCCGCCCGACGAGTGGACCGGCGCCGGTTTCCAGGCCGAAGTCGACCGCGGCTTCGAAGTGCCCGAGACCGCGCCGTGCAAGGCGTTCGGTTGAGTCAGGTCCCCAGGCCGAACCCGAATTCGAACAGCGGGTCGTAACCGGGGTCGCCGACGTTGAGCGGTTCGTCGTCGACCTTCCGGGGCCAGCTCACCGGGAGCGTGCCGGTGTAGGGCTCCACCCCGAACAGCGGGTCGGCCACCCCGGCCCCCTCGCTGCCGGGCAGCCAGGCGGCCACCAGGGCGTCGACCCGCTCAAGGTGGCCGTCCAGTTCGACCGGGCGGCCGGATACGACGATGACCACGCAATCCGCGGCGGCGCAGACGGAGTCGACCGCCGCGGCGTCGGCTTCGGACAGGGTCATGTCGTGGCTTCCGGCCCCGGCGTCGCCGACGCCTTCGGAGTAGGGGTCCTCGGCGACGACCACGACCCCGACGTCGGCGGCGCCGATCGGCTCGCTCGCGTCCTCGCTGAACCGGATCTCGGCGCCCGGCCCGGCGACCTCCCCGATCCCCTCGAGGATCGTGGTTCCCTCGTTCACGCCCTCGACGGTGCCCTGCCAGGCGCCGGACCAGCCGCCGAGCTGGCGGCCGAGCGCATCGGCTCCGGAGCCGGCGACGTAGACCGACTCCTCCCCGGACAGCGGCAGCAGGTCGTCCTCGTTGCGCAGCAGCACCTGCGAGGCGGCGGCCGCCTCGCGGGCGACCGCGCGGTGCTCCTCGGAGCCGACCAGGTCGGCACCCGAGGTGTCGGCGTAGGGCTCCTCGAACAGGCCGAGCGCGAACTTCTGGGTCAGGATGCGCCCGACCGCGTCGTCGACGCGGTCTTCGGAGACGTTGCCGGCCTCGACCTCTTCGAGCAGGGTGTCGATGAACTTCCGGTAGTCGAACGGGACCATGACCATGTCGATGCCGGCGTTGATCGAGGTGCGGACCGCCTCGTTGTAGTCGGGGCTGATCTGGTCGATCGCCTGCCAGTCGGACAGGACGATGCCGTCGAAGCCGAGTTCGCCCCGGAGGACGTCGGTGAGGAGGTACTCGTCGGCGTGGGCCTTGACCGGCCCGTCGCCGAGGTCGTTGCTGGAGTAGGAGACCATCACCGAGCCGACTCCCGCCTCGATCGCGTCCTCGAAGGGCGCTATGTGGAGGCGGCGCAGTTCCTCCTCGCTCAGCTCGGTGACGCCCTGGTCCAGCAGGTAGTCCTCGGTGGTCGAGCTGCCGTAGGCGGTGCCGCCGTCGCCGGCGAAGTGCTTGGCGGTGGCCAGGACGCTGGTGGCGGCCGACAGGTCCTCGCCCTGGTAGCCGTTCACCACCGTCGCCATGCTGCCGACCAGGTCGGGGTCCTCGCCGAAGGATTCGAAGGTGCGGCCCCAGCGAGAGTCGCGGGCGACGCACAGGCACGGCGAGAAGGTCCAGTGGACCCCGGCCACGCGCGTCTCGATCGCGGTGATCGCGGCGGTGCGCTCGGCCAGTCCGGGGTCGCCGGCGGCGCCGAGGCCGATGTTGTGCGGGAAGACGGTGGCGCCCGGCAGGGAGGCGTTGCCGTGCACGGCGTCGAGCCCGTACATCAGCGGGATGCGCAGCCGCGAGTCGAGCGCCCGCTCCTGGAAGCCGTCGATCATCGCCGCCCAGTCTTCGGGCGTGTCGTGGAGGGCGTCGCTGCCGCCGTTGAGGAGCGAGCCGATACCGAGGTCCCGGATGTCGTCCTCGCTGCCGCCGACCGCGTCGACCACCGCCTGGGTCATCTGGCCGGCCTTCTCCTCGATCGTCATGCGGGCCAGCAGGTCGTCGACCCGTTCGGCGATCGGCAGCGAGGGGTCGAGGTAGGCGGCCCCGGGATCGAACCGGTCGCCCGGACCGGGATCGTCCGGAACGACGACGAGCCAGACGGCCAGCGCCGCCGCCGCGGCGGCGGCGACCGCCCCGGTCCAGATCGCGGCGCGGCGGTTGAACGGTGAGGACATGTGGGGTCTCCTATCGGCTTTCGTATCCGGACAACCCCAACCTCGGTCCACCGTACCCAACCGGCCGGGCCGGATTCGCACCTATTGCGAGCAGGTGTCGCGACTGTTATGTTGGGTCATTAAACAAACTCCCTCGAACCCCTTCAAAGGAGAGCACCGTGCGACGACGCACTCTCGGCGCCTCTATCGGCGCCGCAGCGGTCGCGGCCGGCACCATGCCCGCGCCCGCCCTCGCCAAGGGCGGCAAGAAGAGCGAAGACGCCTACACCTGGAGCAACGTCACCGTCAACGGCGGCGGATTCGTGCCGGGGATCGTGTTCAACGAAACCGAGGCCGATCTCATCTACGCCCGCACCGACATCGGCGGGCTCTACCGCTGGAGCGAGGACACCCGGACCTGGAAGCCGCTGCTGGACTGGATCGGCTGGGACTCCTGGGGCCACACCGGCGTCGTCTCGGTCGCCACCGACCCGGTCGAACCGGCCCGCGTCTACGCGGCCGTCGGCACCTACACCAACGACTGGGACCCGGGCAACGGGGCCGTCCTCCACTCCGACGACTACGGCCGGACCTGGGGCGTCGCCGACCTCCCGTTCAAACAGGGCGGCAACATGCCCGGCCGCGGCATGGGCGAACGCCTCGAAATCGACCCCACCGACAACGCCACCGTCTACCTCGGCGCACCCTCCGGCCACGGGCTGTGGCGCTCGACCGACCACGGCCGCACCTGGGCCCGGGTCGAGCACTTCCCCAACCCCGGGAACTTCACGGTCGAACCCGGCGACGACTACCTCGGCGACAACCAGGGCATCACCTGGATCCGGATCGACCCGGTCGACGGAACGACCTATGTGGGCGTAGCCGACCCGGCCGACCCGCTGTACGTCTCCGAGGACCGCGGCGCGACCTGGCGGAGCGTCCCCGGCGCCGCGGCGGCGCTCGGCGAAGCCGACGGCAACGCCACCATCCCGAAACAGGCCGCGATCGACCACGAGCACGGCCACCTGTTCGTCGTCACCGGCTGGGACCCCGGCCCCTACAGCGGCGCACCGGACTCCGGCCGGGGCGGCCAGATCTGGCGGCTGTCCACCCGGACCGGCGAGTGGACCGACGTCACCCCGCCCTACAACCCGGTCGGGGCCGTCCCCGGCTTCGGGGGCCTGACGCTCGACCGCCGGAACCCCGGCACTCTCATGGCGGCCACGCTCAACAACTGGTGGCCCGACGAGGTCCTCTTCCGCTCCGACGACTCCGGTGCCACCTGGCAGACGAGCTGGGACTACGTGTGGGACGAGAACTGGTCGTGGCCGCCGGAGCGCACCGACCGGTTCGAGATGGACCACTCCGGGAGCCCGTGGCTGACCTTCGGCGCCGAGGACGACGGTCCGGCGTACGCGGTCAAGCACGGGTGGATGATCGACGCGCTGGCGATCGACCCGCACGACTCCGACCGGCTCATGTGGGGCACCGGGGCCACCATCTGGGGGACCGAGGACTTGACCCGGTGGGACGAGCAGGGCGACCTGGTCGGCTGGGACGACGAGGCCGGCCGCCAGACCGCGCTGCCGATCGAGCGGTTCACCGTCGGGGTCCGGGTCGAGGGCCTCGAGGAGACCTCCGTTCAGGACATCGCCGCGCTCGGCGGCACGCTGGTGAGCGCGGTCGGCGACCTGGGCGGCTTCGTCCACCGGGATCTGGAGGTCGCGACCATGATGATCCGCGACCCGGACTGGAGCTCGGGCCGCAGCGTCGACTTCGCCGAGCTGAACCCGGACGTCATCGTCGGCAGCGGCGACGTCGAGGGCGAGGTGGACGGCCACGTCGGCGTCTCGACCGACCGGGGCGCCACCTGGCGGACCACCGCCCGCCTCGAGGGCGTGCCCGGTGAGGGCCACGGCGGCGTCGTCGCGGTCAGCGCCGACGGCGCGGTCGTCCTCTGGTCCCCCGGCGACACCGACGTCGCCCCGGTCTACAGCACCGACCTGGGGCAGACGTGGGATCCGGTGGCCGGGCTCCCGGCCGGGGCCGTGATCCGGACCGACCGGGCCCGGCCGAACGTCGCGTACGCGTTCGCGGCGGGTGCGTTCTACCGGAGCACCGACGCGGGGGCGAGCTTCGCCGACACCGGCTCGACCGGCCTTCCCGCCTCCGGCGACGTCGACTTCCGCTGCGTCCCCGGCTACCGGCGGCACATCTGGCTCGTCGGCGGCGACGGCGCCGACTACGGTATGTGGCGCTCGAAGAACGGGGGGCGGAGCTGGAAGCGCATCCGCGAGTTCGAGGCGGCCGACGCGGTCGGCTTCGGCAAGAGCGCCAAGCCGGCGCACTACCCGGCGATCTACACCTCCGCCCGGGCCGGCGGCCGGCGCGGGATCTACCGGTCGCTGGACGGGGGCAACCACTGGGTCCGCATCAACGACGACGACCACCAGTGGGGGTGGACCGGGGCCGCCGTCACCGGCGATCCGGCGGTCTTCGGGCGGGTCTACATCGCCACCAACGGGCGGGGCCTGATCTACGGCGACATCGAGCACTGAACCGGATCGAGACGGCGGGCCGCACCGAAGTCTCGGTGCGGCCCGCCTCGCGTTCGGGGCGGTTCCCGTATCCGGGATCACGTCAACGTTGATTGACATGAGGTAAAGTCTGCTTTACATTCGAGAGGACATCCTTCCTCTCATGAAATGAGTCCGCAGATGAACACCGTCCACTCCCCCGCCCGGTCGCTGCGCCCCGCCAGCCTCACCGCCGGGATCTCCCTGCTCCTGATGGCCGTCCTGGCGATCTTCGGGAACTTCGTCGCCGTCGAATCGCTGACCACGCCGGGCGACGCCGCGCAGACGGCCGCCGACGTCACCGCCGCGGAGTCCACCTTCCGGTGGGGCGTCGCCGCCCTGGTGGCGGTGGTGATCCTCGACCTGATCGTGGCCGCCGCGCTGTTCAGGGTGTTCGCCTCGGTCGACCGGACCGTGTCGATGACGGCGGCCTGGGTCCGGGTCGCCTACTCGGCGGCGTTCCTGGTGGCGATCGGGCAACTCGCCCTGGTGCCGGAGCGGCTCGACGAGCCCGAGCGGGCACTGGCCTCGATCGAGGAGTTCGGCGCACTGTGGAACATCGGCCTGGGCGTCTTCGGGGTCCACCTGCTGCTGATCGGCTGGCTGGCCTACCGGGCGGCGTTCATGCCGAAGATCCTCGGCCTCCTGCTCGCGGTCGCCGCGGCCGGGTACCTCGTGGACGGTTTCGGCACGATCGTGGTCCGCGACTACGGGCTCGACCTGGCGATGTACACCTTCCTCGGCGAGATCGTGCTCCTGATCTGGCTCCTGGCGAAGGGCACCCGCACCACCGTCGAGGAATGATCCCGCACCCGAACGGAGGCCCGACTACTCGACGGCGGCCGCCATCCGGTCGACCGCCTCGGTGAGGATCTCCGGCGAGGTCGCCAGGTTCAATCGCACGCGGCCCGCGCCGCCGGTGCCGAAGGGCAGGCCCGAGTTCAGGGCCACGCGGCCCCGCTCCAGGAACACCGCGGCCGGGTCGGTGCCCAGGCCGAGATCCCGGCAGTCCAGCCATGCCAGGTAGGTCCCCGGGTGGGGCCGGTAGGCGACGGCCGGAAGCCGCTCGGCCAGCAGGCTCCCCAGCAGGCGGCGGTTGTCCTCGACCGCCGTCAGGAGCGCGTCCAGCCAGGCGCCGCCCTCGCGCAGCGCGGCGGTGTGCGCGATGATTCCGAAGTGCGAGGCGCCCTTGCCGACCTCCTCGGACAACCGCTCCAGGTCGGTCACCGCACCGGTGCCGGCGACGGCGACCGCGGCCTTCAGCCCGGCGAGGTTCCACGCCTTCGACGCCGACGTCACCGCCAGCGCCCGCTCACCCCCGGGCACCGTCAGGAAGGGCGCATAGGCGGTGCCGGGGGCGATCAGCGGCGCGTGGATCTCGTCGGCGACCACGCGCACGCCGTGGTTCTCGGCGAGCGCGGCGACCTCGGCCAGTTCGGCGGCCGTGTGGACGGTGCCGGTGGGGTTGTGCGGGTTGCACAGCAGGAAGGCGGTCACCTCCGGCCGAGCGAACGCCGCTTCGAGCGCGGCGAAGTCGATCCGGCCGTCAGGCCCGAGCGGGGCCTCGGCCGACCGGCGGCCGATGTGCCGGACGAAGCCGTAGAACGGCGGGTAGACCGGGCAGTTGACCGCGACCGCGTCGCCGGGCGCGGTGAGCAGCCGGAGTATTTCGGCGGTGCCGCCCATGACGTCGGGCACCGGGCGGGTCCGCTCGACCGCTAGGTCGGTCCAGTTCCAGCGTTCGGCCGCGAACGCGGACAGCGCTTCGGCGTAGCCGGTGCCGGACGGGTAGCCGGTGTCGCCGATCGCGATCGCGTCGGTCAGGGCCGCCGCGACCGGTTCGGCCAGGGGCGCGTCGATCTCGGCCACCCACAGCGGCAGCACGTCGCCGGGGTGGGCGCGCCACTTGACGCTGGTGCGCCGCCGCAGTTGGTCGAGCGTGAGGCGCCGCAGCGGGTTGTCGGGAGGGCCGGGCGGGGTACTGGTGGAGCCGAACATGACCTCCACCGTAATGAGCCGGGGGCCGGATGTCCCGGTCCTTGTCGGGCTTCCCTCGGTTCGGACGGTCCGCAGTCGGATCCGCAGTGGAATATCCTATGCGAATTGTACGCAATGTCGGATTACTTCCCCGCGATCCGCCACCGCCGGAAGACATGTGCGCGACTCGGGGGCGCATTCGCGCCAGACCGCCAGGTCGGGTGGAGTAGCCTGAAGCGGTGCCCCGCGGGGGTGGCGGGGCACCGTGCCAGGTCCCGCCCGTGCGATTGGAACGACGTTGGCTGAGGAAATCACCGAGTGGCCGCCTCCCGGTCTCGACACGACCGTCCCCTCGACCGCGCGCGTCTACGACGCCATCCTCGGCGGCCGGGACAACTTCAAGGTCGACCGCGAGGCCGCCGAGGTCTTCTCCCGCCACATCCCGCAGGCCCGGGAGTGCGCCGAGGACAACCGGACGGCGCTGGTCCGCGGCGTGGAGTACCTGGTGCGCGGGGCCGGGGTCGGCCAGTTGCTCGACGTCGGCTGCGGCCTGCCGACCGGCAAGAACACCCATGAGGCCGCCCAGGACATCGATCCCGGCGCCCGCGTGGTCTACGTGGACAAGGACCCGATGGTGCTCACCCACGGCCGGGCGCTGCTGGCCGACAACGACACCACCACGGTCGTGACCGCCGACCTGCTCGATCCCGAGGGGATCACCGACCACCCCGAGATCCGGTCCTTCCTGGACTTCGATCGCCCGATCGGGCTGATGATCATCGGAATGATCATGCAGATCCCCGATGGCCGTCGACCCGATGATCTCATCGCGAGGCTGATGGAGCCGCTGCCGTCGGGCAGCCACCTGTTCATCACCGCCTGGCCCGACACCGGCGAACCGGCGCAGCACGCGCTCTCGAAGGCCTGCGTCGAGACGCTCGGCAGCGGCTGGTGCCGCCCGGTCGACCAGATCGAGCGGCACTTCAACGGGATGGAGCTGGTGCCGCCCGGCCTGGACTACATCGCCAGGTGGTTCCCCGAGGAGCCGGACCGCCCGGTGCCGGAGGTCGAGGAGCTGCCACCGCACCAGCGGACCCAGATGGCCGCGATCGCCAGGAAGGCCTGACCGGGCCCCGCATCGGTCGGGCGCGGTCGGCGCACCCGTCGCGAGCGCGTAGGCTCTATGCCGATCCGCTGGCGAGACATAGGAAAAGAGGCCGTCCATGCCCATGCTCGAAATCCGCCGGCACAGCAAGCGCGACAGCCCCGAGGCCGTCCACCTCTCGCAGGCGGGCGTCGAGCTCGCCCGCTGGGCCGGCACCATGCTGGGCCCGTTCGAGACCGTGGCCTGCAGCGTCGCCCCGCGGACCCGCGAGACCGCCATCGCGATGGGGTTCGCCGCCGACCGCGAGCTGGCCACGCTGCCCAACATCCGGCAGTTCATGGCCGAATCGGCCGCGGCCGCCGACGACGTCGGCGCGCCGTTCACCCGCCTGGCGCGGCTGGTCGGCCGCCCGGGGCCGGTGCAGGACTACTCCAAGGCCATGGCCGCGCAGTGGCAGGACCTGATGGTGCCGCTCGGCCCGGGGGACGCCGCCCTGGTCATCGGCCACGGCGGGCACATGGAGTGCGCGCTGGTGTCGCTGTTCCCCGAGGCCGACCACGACCGGTGGGGCGCCCTGTTCGGTTATATGGAAGGCGCGCGGCTCCACTTCGACAGCGAAGCCGCGCGCTTCCACGACGTGGACATGGTCCGGATGTAGTTCAGGAGCCCAGGAGCGCCGCGACCTCCTCGACCTGGGCGGACGTGAGCGGGCCCTTCTCGAGGGCGCCGGCGTTCTCCTCGAGCTGTGCGACCGTCCGGCATCCGGGGATCGGGACGGTGCGGTCGCTGACCGCCCACAGCCAGCCCAGCGCGCCTTGCGCGAGGGTGCGGCCGTCGCTGGTGAGCACCTCGCGGACGGCCTCAAGCCGGGCGAGGTACTCGGGGGCGGGCCTGCCGTCCTCGAACAGGGTCATCCACGGCGCGTCGCTGCCGCGGACGTCGTCGCGTCCGACCCGGGTCTCGGCGTTGTACTTGCCGGTGAGGAGGCCCATTGCGAGCGGCCCTCGGTTGATGCTGGCCAGGTTGTGGCGCTCGCAGACCTCGACGACCTCGGATTTGCCGCCGTACATGACCGAGAAGTCGCTCTGGACGGCGGTGCAGTGCGCGCCGCCGGCGCCCCAGGCCTCGGCCCCCTCCGGGGAGTCGGTGCTCCAGCCGTAGGACCTGATCTTGCCCTGGTCGACCAGGTCTTCGAGGACCGGCAGCAGCTCGGCGGCCCGGTCGATCTCGAATCCGTTCAGGTGGAACTGGTAGAGGTCGATGTAGTCGGTGCCGAGCCGGCGGAGCGAGGCCTCGACCGCTTCGCGCACGTAGTCGGGGCTTTCGCCGGTGCCCACGATGTACTTGGTCTCCTCGTCGAACCGGTTGCCCCACTTCGTGGCGACCACCACCTGGTCGCGGCGGCCCGCGAGCGCTCGGCCGAGTATCCGCTCCGAGTGCCCCGCGCCGTAGACGTCGGCGGTGTCGAAGAAGTTCACGCCCATGTCGATCGCGCGGTGCACGGTCCGGATCGATTCGTCGTCGTCGACCTCGCCCCAGCCGCAGGCTCCGGTGTCGCTGAAGAACGGGCCGCCGATGGCCCAGCAGCCCATGCCGAGGCCGCTGATCCGGATGTCGCTTCTTCCCAGTGTTCGCTGCATCATGGCCTCGACGCTAGAACCTGGAGTGCACTTCAAGGCAAACCCGCAGCGTATGACGTCACCTGCCCGGTTCTTCGGGCTTATCGGGACGGCTCGATGCCGGGCGGGTCCCCCGGTCCGGGCCGCCGGGGGTCGGTCGCCGCGCCGCCGCAGACCCACACGATCCACAGGATCCCGGTCACCAGCGCCCAGATCACCGACAGCTCGATCAGGTCGTTCCCGAGGCCGCTGTCGGCGACGAACCGCCCCTGGGCGAGGATGAAACCGACCAGACCGGCGCCCCACGACCATCTCCAGAACCTCCGGTACCGCTCCGGGAGGCACATCCGCTCGAGCCAAGCGCGCCGGTCGAAAAGCCGCGCGGGGACGACGACCGCGCTGTCGGTGCGCCCCGGTCCGGCCCGATCGGCACCGTCGGCGACGAAGACGCGGTCGGCGAACCGATCCGGCAGTTGCCGCAGTCGCTTGCCGGCGGCGGTGGCGACCGCGGAGCCGACGAGCAGCACCGGCCAGGTCCCGTCCGGCGACTGCGAGGAGAACAGCACCAGCAGCGGAACCCAGACGATCCCGAAGGAGCCGAGCTGCCAGCAGAGCATCCTCACGTTCGGACGGCGGTCGGCGCGCATACCGGGCTCTCCTCGGGGCAGGGGCCGGGTCGGTGACCTCCAGCGTACCGAGCACGGCGGTGCCGGTGGGTCCCGCGCAAGTTGACGGCGGTCGGGGCCGATGGTTGGATGCGAGCATGCCAAGTGTCGGACAACTGCTGGCGTTCTCGGCCGCCTCGGTCGTCATCATCGTGATCCCCGGCCCCAGCGTCATGTTCATCGTCGGCCGGGCCCTGGCCTATGGGCGGAAGACGGCCCTGGCCACGGTCGCCGGCAACAACCTCGGCGAGTTCGCGGCGGCGGCGTTCGTCGCGGTCGGACTCGGCGCGGTCGTGCAGCAGTCCGCGCTGGTCTTCAACGTCGTGAAGTACGCCGGTGCCGCCTACCTGATCTACCTGGGCGTCAAGGCGATCCGGGACCGCGGGCGCCTGTTGGAGGATCCCGGGGCGGGGCGGTCCGATTCGAAGTCGGTCCTCGAGGGCTTCCTGGTGGGGATGCTGAACCCGAAGTCGGTCCTGTTCTTCCTGGCGATGCTCCCCCAGTTCGTGAACCCCGCCGGTGCCTCGCCGGTGGTGCAGATGCTGGTCTTGGGGCTGATCTACATGACCCTGGGGCTGGTCTGCGACTCGTTCACCGGCCTGCTGGCCTCGACCGTCCGCGCGTGGTTCGAGTCACCGAGAGCCACGCGGGTGCTCGGCGGTATCGGCGGGGCGTCCATGATCGGGCTCGGTGCGGCCGCCGCAGCCGGCGAGCGCGCCTGATCCCCGCACCGACGGAATGGAGCCTCCCGTGACCGAGTTCCCCGACGAAGTGACCGAAGCGTTCAAGCAGGTGGACATCGACCTGGAGGCGCTGTTCTCGGCGGGGGCCCTCGGCGCCCGCATGGGCATCGACGTGCGGTACGCCTCACCTGACCGGGTGGTGGCCACGATGCCGGTCGACGGCAACACGCAGCCGTACGGCCTGCTGCACGGCGGGGCCTCGGCGGTGCTGGCCGAGACGCTCGGTTCGATCGGTGCGATGCTGCACGGCGGGCCGGAGCAGATCGCCGTCGGTGTGGACCTCAACGTCACCCACCACCGCGCCGTCCGCTCCGGCTCGGTCACCGGCGAGGCCGCGCCCGTGCACCGCGGGCGCTCGACCGCCACCTACGAGATCGTCATCGAGGACGAGCAGGGCCGCCGGGTCTGCACCGGGCGGCTCACCTGCATGATCCGGCCGGCCTAACCGCGGCCGACGGCGTCCAGGAGCGCCTCGCCCAGTTCGGTGGGCTTGGTGAACTGCGGCCAGTGCCCGGTGGGCAGGTCGACGTAGTCGACCCGGCGCATCCGGGCGATCTCGGCTACGAACGGCGCGCCCTGGTCGATCCACTCCGCGATCAGCTTGCTGGGGAACTGGCAGCAGATGATGGTGCTCGGCACCTCCAGGCGCCGTTCGTCGGTCAGCTCGCCGCGTTCATAGGCCACGGCCTTGGGCGAGGGGATCGACCGCTCCCGGAAGTGCCGGCGCAGTTCGTCGTCGAGGTCGGTCAGGTCCTCGTCTTCGAAGAAGCCCCAGTCCGGCAGCGGGAGTTCCCCACCGTCGGCGGGGATGTCGTCGTTGATGACCGAGTCGGGCGGCATCGGCGCGGCGTCGACGTACACCACGCGCGCGACTCGGTCGGGCCTGGCGTCGGCGGCCTGCTGCGCGATGGCGCCGCCGGCGGAGTGGCCGACCAGGACGACCGGTTCGTCGGCCTCGTCGATGGCGGCGACGACGTAGTCGACGTGGTCGCGGAGCCCGATGCCGCTGCGGTCGGCGTCCTTGGATTCCATGCCGGGCGGCGTCAGTGCGCGGACTCGGTGGCCCGCCTGTTCCAGCGGCGGCGTGACCGCGCTCCACGAGGAACCGTCGAGCCAGAGGCCGGGGATCATGATGATGTCCATGTGCTCTGAGGCTAGAGGAGGCGTCCGACACTCGGGGCCGGTTCGATCAGGCGCGGCTCGAGTGCAGGGCCTTGGACCGGCCGCATCCATGGCGCACGCCGGCGGGTATCCATGCTCCGCCTACGACCAAGATGAACCTGCATCATGATGCATCAATGCTATAATGAGAGGATGCGAACCACCGTCGATATTCCACCGGAACTCCACCAGCAGGCTCTCGCTCTCGCCCGAGACACCGCGAGAACACTCAGCGACGTCGTGGCGGAACTCATGAGGAAGGGTCTGCGAGGGGACACGGCGCCGACCGCGGATGTCACCTTCAACGATCGGACCGGGTTCCCGCAGCTCTCGGTAGGACGCGTCGTCACCACAGAGGACGTCCGTAGCCTGGAAGACGAGGAATAGTGGTCCACCTGCTCGACGTCAATGTCCTGGTCGCATTGGCCGTTCCAGAACACGTCCACAGCACGGCCGCTGCCGAGTGGTTCGCCACCCACGAAAACGGGTTCGCCTTGTGCCCGATCACCGAAGGCGGTCTCGTGCGCTTTCTCATGAGAGAAGGGGCTTCGGCCGATACGGCCCGGCACGTCGTCAACGGCATCGCCGGCCTGCCCGGATACGAGTTCTGGCCGGACGACCTGTCCTACGGAACCATCTCGCTCTCCGGAGTCGTCGGTCATCGACAGGTCACCGACGCCTATCTGGCAGGACTGGCCAGGAAACGAAGCGGCATGGTGGCCACCTTCGATGCGGGTCTGGCGGGCCTGCACGGCGACGTGGCGGTGCTGGTCCCCAAGCGCTGAGCCGCCGCGCTCACCGGCCCGGCCGGACGACGCCGGGCGAGTGGACTTCGCCCGGCGCAGTCCCCGGTCGTAAGACCTGGGTCGGAAGCGGTCCGGGAACTCGGGCCGAGGGCGTCCCGCGCGGGCGTCCATAGGCTTGGCCCCACCACGAAGGCATGATTCAGGGGAGGGACGTCGATGTCCATTCTGGTTACGGGCGCCACCGGCAACGTCGGCCGCCACCTGGTGCGCCGGTTGACCGAGGCCGGTCGTCCGGTGCGGGCGCTGACCCGGAACCCGCGGGCGGCGCGGTTCGGGCCGGGGGTCGAGATCGTCGGAGGCGACCTGACCGACCTGGCAAGCATGGAGGCGGCGTTCGAGGGCGCCACCGCGGTCCACCTGCTCGATGCCCAGGGCCCGTCGTACGAGCCGGTGCCGAACGCCCCCGAGCTGGTCGAACTGGCGAGGAAGGCCGGGGTCCGGCGCGCGACGGTGGTGTGGAACGGGTACCGCGGCCCTGTCGAGGAAGCGGTCGCCGCGAGCGATCTGGAGGGGACTCTGCTGGAGCCGGGCGACTTCATGTCGAACACGCTGGAATGGGCCGAGGAGGTCCGCGCCGAGGGCGTGGTTCGCGAACCGTTCGGCGACGTCCCGCATCACCTCGTCCACGAGGCCGACATCGCGGCGGTGGCCGCGGCGGCGCTCACCGGCGAGGGACACGCGCGCCGGTCCTATGTGCTCACCGGGCCGGAGGCGGTGACCCCGGCCGAGAAGGTCGCGATCCTGTCGCGCGCGCTCGGCCGGGAGCTGCGATTCGAGGAACTGAGCGAGTCTCAGGCGCGGGAGCGCATGCGAGCCATGGGCATCGAGGACGAGACGATCGACTTCGTTCTGCAATGGGGGCGCGACCCGTCCCAGGATGCGAGTTTGGCCGCCGAGTCGGCCGACATCCGCGCTATCACCGGCCGACCGGCGAGGACGTTCGCCGACTGGGCGGCCGAGCACGCCGACGACTTCCGTTGAGCGCCGGACCGGGTGGGGAACGCGTCTCTACCCGGTCTTCGGGCCCGGGGGCGGGCCCAACGCCCTTGGATCACTTCGACGGATGGAGGCCGGGGCTCGTGGACGGCTTCGGGGGATGGAGGCCGGTGCCCGTGGGCTTTCTCGGTCGGTTAAACAAAGGGTGTTCACAAACGTTGGATTCTGTGGAAAGATCCATAGCGTTCGACCAAAATCCCCTGAAGGAGACAACGATGTCATCCCCGAAACCGAAAAGAAAGCGCGTGCTGGCGCTGTCCGGCACCGCGGGGATCGCGACAGCGATCGTCGCCGCCGCGCTGCCGGTGCTGACCGGATCGTCGGCGGCCTCCGCCCAGGAGGCCTCGCCGCTCCCGGTCACGGTGACCCCCGACCCCTCCTATCAGCACCCCGAGTTCGAGGGATGGGGCGCCAGCATCGTCTGGTCCGGCAACGCCACCGGCGGCTACCCCGACCAGATCCGCGAGCAACTGGCGGACATGGTGTTCGGCGACCAGGGCCTCAACCTCAACATCGCCCGCTTCAACATCGGCGGCGGCAACGCGCCCGACATCAGCTCCGACTACATGAAGGACGGGGCGGACATGCCCGGCTACTGGGCCGCCCCCGAAGGCATCACCCACGAGGACAAGGACTGGTGGGACCCGGACGACCCCGACCACTGGAACTGGGACGCCGACGCGAACCAGCGCTGGTGGATCGACCGGATCAAGGACGAGGTGACCCACTGGGAGGCCTTCTCCAACTCCCCGCCGTACTTCCAGACCGTGTCCGGTTACGTCTCCGGCGGCTTCGACTCGGCGCAGGACCAGATCCGCACCGACACGCTCGACGAGTTCGCGATCTACCTGACCGAGGTCATGGACCACCTGGAGCAGACCCACGGCATCGAGTTCGACACGGTCGACCCGCTCAACGAGCCGAACACCGACTACTGGGGCACCACCCTGGGCCCCGACGGCGTGCAGCCCACCGGCGGCCGGCAGGAGGGCGCCCACGCCGGGCCGGCCCTCCAGCAGCAGGTCATCCAGGCGCTGGCCGAACGGCTCCCCCAGGCCGACACCGACGCGGTGATCGCGGCGATGGACGAGACCAACCCCGGGACCTTCACCTCCAACTGGAACGCCTACGGCGACCAGGCCCGCGCGGCCGTCGACCAGATGAACGTCCACACCTACGGCACCGGCGGGCGCACCAGCGTGCGCGACCTGGCCAAGGGCGAGGACAAGACCCTGTGGATGAGCGAGGTCGAGGGCAGCTTCCACTCCCCGACCGACTACGAGACCATGGAGACCGGGCTCGGCATCGCCGACCGCATCACCGACGACCTGCGGGAGCTGGAACCGTCGGCGTGGGTGTTCTGGCAGCCGATCGAGGACGCGGCCCCGCAGCAGGAGGGCGGCGGCAACTGGGGCAGCATCCACGTGCCGTTCGACTGCACCGCCGAGGACACCCTCGAGACCTGCCCGATCCGGACCAACACCAAGTACGACACGATCCGCAACTTCACCCACTACATCGAGCCGGGCGACCGCATGATCGGCGTCGACGACGACTCGACGGTCGCGGCGCTCAAGTCCTCCGGCGAGGCGGCCTCGGTCGTCCACACCAACAACGGCGAGGACCCGCGCGAGATCACGCTCGACCTGTCGAAGTTCGGGACCGTCGCCGCGGACGCCACCGTCACCCCGGTCGTGACCGGGACCGACGGCGCCCTGGTCGAAGGCGAGCCGGTCCAGGTCGCCGACTCCTCGGCGACGCTGACCGTCCCCGGCAAATCGGTCACCACGCTCCTGGTCGACGGCGTCTCCGGGGTCGCCCCGGACGCGGCGCTGGTCCAGGACGGCCACGTCTACCGGCTGACCGGCGTCCAGAGCGGGCACTCGATGGCCCCCGGCGAGGACGGCGGCGTGGTCATCCGCACCGAGGATCCGGCCGCGGTCGACCAGATGTGGTCGATCGGCAAGCTCACCGGCGGCGACACCAACCGCGAGCGGTACGAGGTGGTCAACGCCGCCACCGGCGGCCGGCTGGCGGTAGCCGAGGACGACGCCCTGGTCCTCGAGGACGCCTCCGGCGACCCCGGGGCACGCGCGCAGTGGACGATGTCGTCCACCGGCGACGGCGACTGGACGTTCGTCAACGCCGCCACCGGACGCCTGCCGGACGTGTGGGGACACTCCACCGAGGACGGCGCGACGGTCGGCACCTACACGCCGACCTCGGGCGACAACCAGCTCTGGGCGGTGACCGACGAGACCGTTCAGGACATCCAGGACGTGCACGCCTACACCGTGCCGGACCTCAAGCCCGAGCTGCCCGACACCGTCACCCCGGTCTACCGGGACGGCCCGCGCGGCGAGCTGGCGGTGACCTGGGACTACCCGGAGAAGGGCGAGTGGAAGAAGCCCCAGGTCATCAAGATCCGCGGCAAGGCCTACGACGCGCTCGGGAACAAGCACCGGCCGACCGCGATCGTCGCCGTCGACACCTTCGGCGCCACCGAGACCGCCGAGGCCAGGACCTACGAAGGCGGCGTGCCGGACCTGCCGGAGACCGTCGTGGCCCTCGGCGACAACGGCAGTCGCGTCGAGGTTCCGGCCACCTGGGACGCGCCGCCCGAGGGCGCGTTCGACGAGACCGGCACCGTCGCCCTGGGCGGCACCGCCGAACTGGTCGACGGCTCCACACTGGAGGCGACCGTCGAGGTCGAGGTGACCGAGCCGGTCGAGGTCAACGCCGCGCTCGACGACGGCGTGACGACCTCGGCGACCTTCACCGAGCCCGGCTACTCCACCGAAGGGCTGCGCAACGGGACCGAGAACGACAAGGCCTGGTCGAACTGGGTGTCCGGCGACAAGCGCACCGAGGACGCGATCACGTTCACCCTCCCGGCCGAGCGCGACGTGACCCGGGTGGTCAGCCACTTCTACAGCGACGGCGGACGCGCCAGCTACGCCGACACGCTCCAGGTCCAGTACCTGGCCGCCGACGGCTCCTGGGTGGACGCCGGTGACCCGGTCGCGGTCGGCACCGACCCGTCGCCGGTCATCGACGTCGCCGTCGACGCGCCGACCACCGCGATCCGGGTGGCGATGACCGTCGGCGACGTCGGCTGGATCACGATGAGCGAGATCGAGGTCTACGCCAAGGCCCCGGCTCCGTAGTCCCAGACCACTTCCGGATCGGTTCGGGGCCCGCCGCTCCACAAGAGCGGCGGGCCCTTGCCGTCGCCGTACGGGCTCGCGTCCTCAGGGCCGGCCGGCGCTGAAGCCGTCGAGCATCAGTTCGCACCAGCGGGCGCGGACGGCCGGAGCCGCGTCGACCGGGACGGTCTTGAAGAACAGGAGGAGGTCTTCCACGGTCAGGTCGGCTCGGAGGCCGCCGTCGGCCTTCGCGGCGGCGATGATGCGGGCGAGCACGTCGATGCCGCGCTGCAGCTCTGATCCGTGGTGCAGGGCGTCGTCGGCGCCCATCGACCGGGCGGCGGCCTTGACCGCCTGATTGTGGGCGGCGCCGTCCATGATCCGGTACGCGAGCGACCGCAGCGCGTCGGTGGCGCGCTCACCTGCGGCGATGCGGGCCTCCGCGGCTTCGGCCTCGTCGGCCATGTGCGTGAAGTGCGACTCGATGACGGCCCCGACCAGGGCGCGCTTGGTCGGGTAGTGGCGGTAGAGGGTGCCCACGGCCACGCCCGCCGCCGCCGCGATCGACTCCATCGGGACGTCGGGACCGTGCTCGACTATCAGGTCGTTGGCGGCCTCGAGGATCTTGGCGCGGTTGCGGGCGGCGTCGGCGCGCAGCGTCCGGGCTCGGGGCATGGGGTCTCCTTCCACCTCACCGTAGAGCTTAGCCGGGCGCACCCTTGCGATAAGGTGAATCATGATTCATGATTATATTGAATCCATATTCATTTTACGAGAGGCAAGGAGTCGACATGAGCACCCAGTGGACCGCCGCCGACATCCCCGACCAGAGCGGGCGAGTCGTCATCGTCACCGGGGCCAACAGCGGGCTCGGACTCGTCAGCGCCCGGGAACTCGCCTCCAAGGGCGCACGCGTGGTCATGGCCGTGCGCGACGAGGCCAAAGGGCGGGCGGCCGCGGAGGCGATCGGTGCTTCCGCGCCCGGCGCCGACCTCGAAGTCCGCCGACTCGACCTGGCCGACCTCGACTCGGTACGGGCCTTCGCCGACCGGATCCTGGCCGACGGCCTCGACCCCGACGTCCTGATCAACAACGCCGGCGTCATGGGCCCGCCCCGCACCCTGAGCGCCCAGGGCCACGAACTCCAGTTCGCCGCCAACCACCTCGGCCACTTCGCGCTCACCGGCCTCCTGCTCGAAGCCCTCGAAGGGGGCCGGGAACCGCGCGTGGTCACCGTCAGCTCCAATTACCACCACAGGGGACGGATCCATTTCGACGACCTGACCGGCGAGCACGGCTACGGCCCGCTGAAGTACTACGCGCAGTCGAAGTTCGCCAACATCGTGTTCGGCCTGGAACTCGACCGCCGGCTCCGGCGGGCCGAAAGTCCGGTGCGCAGCCTCATGGCCCACCCCGGCGTCGCCTCGACCTCGCTCACCAAGAGCTTTCCGCTCCTGCTCAAACCGATCGCGAAGTTCGTGGTGAGTACCCGCGCGCAGTCGGCCGATCTCGGGGCCCTGCCGCAGTTGCACGCGGCCACCGCCCCGGAGGCGCGGAGCGGCGAGTACTTCGGCCCCGACGGCAAGCAGGAGATCAACGGCTACCCGATGCTCGTCCCGACCAAGTCCGAGGCGAACGACCCCGAACTGGCCGCGAGGCTGTGGTCGGTCTCGGAGGAGCTCACCGGCGTCTCGTATCACCTGCCGGCCGCCGCCTGAACGATCTCACCACCGGTCCTGCACGGTCAGCACGGTCTTGCCGCGGGCCTTGCCGAGGCGCAGCCGCTCCAGCGCGTCCCAGGCCTCGGCCAGCCCCGCCCGGTGGTCGATGTGGACCTTCAGTTCCTCGCGGCGCACCGCCTCGGCCAGGAGATCGAGGGTCTCGGGGGTGGCCGCTCCGTAGAGGTTGAGGCCGCGCAGGCCACGGGCCGCCATCGCTTCGGGGTCGACGGCGGTGTTCGAGCTGACGACGGTCCCGCCGGGCCGCAGCACGTCCGCGATCTCGCCGGTCTCACCGGTACCACCGGAGAACAGGTCCAGCACGGCGTCGATCCCGTCGGGGTGGGCCGCGCGCACCTGCCGGGAGACCGGGCCGGCGGTGAAGTCGTAGGTCTCGACCGCGCCGAGCTCGCGCAGGTAGTCGGCGGTGTCGGGCGGGGTCGTGGCCAGGACCCGCACGTCCTTGGCGTCGGCCAGTTGGATCGCCACCTGCCCGACGCCACCGGAGGCTCCGTTGATGAGCAGTGTGTCTCCTGACCCGACCCCGGTGCCCGCCACGAAGTCGTGGGCGCCCGCGCAGGCGGTCGGGATGGCCGCGGCCAGGTCGTAGGGCAGCTCCTCGGGCAGGAGCGCGAGCTTGCCTTCGGCCGGCGCGACCGCGTACTCGGCGTAGGAGCCGCGCCCGCGCTCGATGTCCATGAACTGGCCGAAGACCCGGTCGCCGGGCGCGAAGGCGGTGACCCCGGGGCCGGTGAGCTCGACGATCCCGGCGCCGTCGGCGCCGAGCACCATGGGGAACGCGTGCTCGACCTGGCCTTTCAGGATACCTTCGACCACCTTGGAGTCGAACGGGTTGACCCCGGCCGCGGCGAGGCGGACCAGGACCTCCCCCGGGCCGGGCTCGGGCACCGGCAGTTCGGCGAGCCGGGGTTCGGTGTTGAAGTCGGTGGCGATCACGGCGTACACGGCATGCTCCTTCGACTCGGGCGTCAGACGCGGTGCGATTGTCTCGTGGTTTCAGGGTGCCGGTGCCCGAATCGGCGGTTCGAACCGGCCGGGGATCAGCCGCGCTCCCAGGCCTCGCGTTCGAGGAACGCCAACTGGGCCCGCTTGTCGGGCAGGTCGATCTCGGGCCCGAGCGTGAAGCCGGAGCGGAGCATGCGGGCGCGGGCCTGGGCGTTGCGGGCGTCGGGCTCGACGACGACGCGCCGCCGGGACGGGTCCTTGAATGCGAAGCCGAGCAGGGCCGACATCAGCGCCGCCGTGAAGCCGGCCTGGGACCGGTCGCGGTCGGGGCGGGCGACCAGCAGGTGGACGCCGATGTCGCCGGGCCGGGCGTCGTAGCACTCCCCCACCGGGTCGGCGTCGGGCTCGTAGGTCTGGAAGAGGGCGACCGGGACCCGGTCCCGCAGGACCAGGTAGGCGTGGTGGGTGGGCAGTGAGTCGAGGAACTCGTAGATCTGCCTGACCCGCTCGCGGTCGTACCCGGTCATCCCCCAGAAGCGGGCGCGCTCCTCGGTGACCCAGCCGTGGACGAGGTCGAGGTCGGCCCCGGGGTCGACCGGGACGAGCCGGACGCGGCCGAAGCGCTCGAGGGCTCGGTCGTGGACGGCGGCGCGGTCGGCGGGGTCGACGGCTCGGCTCACGCGGTGCTCCTCGGTCAGTCGGTTCCAGTCGGTGACGACGGGGGCGAGCTCGCCGGCACGCCACAGCGGCAACTGGTCGCGGGCGTGCGGGTGGCCGTCCCCTTCGGCCGCTCCGAAGGGGACGATCCACCGGCTGGCACCGCGGTCGGCCAGGTCCCAGACCCAGCGGGCGGCCGGGCCGCGGACGCAACGGCCGTCGGGGGCGGTGCCGGTGGACAGGACGCAGTCGTGGTCGCCGGCGACGCCGGGCCACGGTCCGGGACCGGGCGAGCCGGGAGGGCGGGGGTCCCAGGGCGCCAGCAGGTGGACCTCGCCCCAGGGGGCGCCGGTCGCGGTGGCGGCGACCTCCTCGGCGGCGTCGCGGACGATCTCGTCCAGGTCAGATTGGGGCACCAGGAGCCGGAAGCCCTCGTGGCGCAGCAGGTGTTCGAGCGCGAATCCGATTCGGGCGCGGGCGTCGAACCAGGGCGCGAACACCTCGGGGTACCACTCGTGCCATTCGCTCATCGGCGCCAGCTTCGGATGCTCGGCCAGGGACCGCGCGACCGCGGCGCGGAGGGCGGCGTACTCGGCGGCTTCGACGCTGTGGGCCTCCATGCGGCGGTCCCAGTGGACGAGCCGGACGCGCATCCGCGCGGCGGCGGGGCTCAGGCGGCGCGGCTTCGACAGCTCCTCCAGCAGGGGCCCGGCCGATCCGAGGAGGGTGTCGGTGTGGATGCAGGCCATGGCCTCCGGGGTCCAGGCGTTCGACAGCTCCAGCAGCTCCCGGATGCGGTCGGCGCGGTGCGGCGGGGCGAACTCGACGCCGAGGGGTCCGGCCAGGCCGCGCTCGTTGGCCGCCACCGCGATCGTGTCCACATCGGCGCGCGGCATCGGGAGCCAGCCGTGCCAGGCGCTCGCGGGCGAGCGGGCCGGCTGCGGTCGCAGTCGGCCCGCCGGGTCGCGGTCGGGTACGCGGCCGGCGACCCGGTGCAGGGTGCCTCCGGAGTCGTCGGCGGCGAGGACGACGTTCACCGGGGCGACCCAGCGGTCGAGGGCGGCGTCCACATCGGCCACGGTGCGGGACCGCAGCAGGGCCGGGAGCGCGGCGAAACCGAGGTCGCCCAGGACCCGCGCCGGGTACCGCAGGCTCGTGCCGCGGCCGGCGCAGGCGGCGATCAGGGGGCCGCGCTCGGTCTCGGCGACGGTGACGGTCTCGGGTGCGGCTCCGGCGACTTCGATCGTCTCGGTGCGCTCGGTCACCGGCACCGAGCCCAGGTGCTCCTCGTAGAGGTCCTGGTGGTCGGCCATGGCGTTGGTGATGCCCCACGCCACCGAACCGGTATGTCCGAAGTGGGCAATTCCGGGTACGCCGGGGACGGCCAGGCCGACCACGTCGAACTCGTCGCAGGCCAGGTGGATCTGCTGGTAGATGCCGGGGAACTCGAGGACGCGGTGCGGGTCGCCGGCCAGGATCGGCGCGCCGGAGGCGGTCCGGTCGCCGGTCACGAGCCAGGCGTTGCTGCCCGGTGAGGCGGGGCCGTCGATCGCGAACAGCCGCGCGGCGTCCTCCCCGTAGGCGGCGACGGCGAGGTGGCGCCAGAGTTTGGCCGGGAAGCCGGCGCCGAACAGCAGGTGCTCGGCCAGCCAGATCGACAGCGGGACCCACGGTTCCCAGTGCTCGGGGCCGGCCTGGTCGACGCCGTCGACGTAGGCGGCGACCCAGGCCGCGGTATCGGGGTCGAGGGCCTCGAAGCAGCGCCGGGCGGTGTCGGCGATCAGGGCCTGCCGGGCGAACCGGTCCCAGGCCACCGCTTCGGTCCCGAGCAGCGCGGCCGAGGTGCCCTCGGCGCGGCGGCGGGCGATCTCGAGCTGGCGGGGCCGGTCGGCCGCGGCGTTCCAGCCCTGGGCGAAGGCCAGGCCGCGGGCGGTCGCGGCCCGCAGGTGCGGGACGCCCCAGTCGTCCCGGTGGCTTGCGAACTCCATCCCGCCTCGACTTTCGGTAATTAGGGTAGGTTAACCTAACCCGAGATTCTGTCATATGACTCGTCCGCTGCGGAAGCGGCCGGGAGGAGAGGAGGCCCGATGGGGCACGGCTGGGAGGGTGCGGTCCTGAAGCTCTTGCGCGCCAAGGACTTCGTATTCACGGTGACCGGCGCGGAGGAGGTCGCCGAACGCTACCGGCGCCTGCACTTCACCGACGGCGGCATGCTGGCGATGAGCGGCGTCCACCCGACGATGTGGGTGCGGCTGTGGTTCGACAACGCCGGCAAGCCGCACCAGCGCGCCTACACCCTGGTCGACCCCGATCCGGAGGCAGGCACCTTCAGTCTGGAGTTCGCGCTGCACGAGGGCGCGGCCAGCGACTGGTGCCGCACGGCGCAGCCCGGCGACACGATCGAGGGGACGCTCTACGGCACCGCCTGGACCGAACCCGATCCGCTGCCGGGCAGGATGTTCGTCGTCGGCGACGCCGCCGCGCTCCCGGCGATCAACTCGCTGCTGGAGGCGCTGCCGCAGGTGCCGGCCACGATCTGGTTCGAGACCGCCGACTCCTCGGAGGCCGAGCTGCCGTTCCGGACCGACCCCGACCGGCACGACCTGCGCCTGGTGCCCCGCGAGGGCCGCGGCGAGCGCCTGGTCGCCGAGGTCCGCGAGTCCCTGCCCGGACTGGTCGCCGAGCCGGAGCGCGCTTACGTGTGGATCACCGCCTACGGGTCGACCACGCGCGAACTGACGGCCTTCGCGCGCAAGGAACTGGGCGTCCCCAAGCAGCGGGTCCACTCGATGGCGTACTGGCGCTAGCTCTTGCGGCGCCGCAGCCGCTCGACCAGATCGGCGGCGGCGTTCGTCCAGTCGGGATAGGCGAACTCGAATCCCGCCTCGAGCAGCCGGGTCGGGACCACCCGGCGGCTCTTGAGCAGCAGCTCGGTGTCCGAGCGGATCGCGAACGCACCGATCTCGGCCATCCACCTGGTCGCCGGCAGCGCCACCGGCGTGCCCCAGGCCCGCCGCATCCGGCGCATGAACTCCCGCTGCGGCAGCGGGTTCGGGGCGGCCAGGTTCACCGGCCCGGCCAGTTCTTCGCGCTCGATGAGGAACTCGACGGCGCGGGCGAAGTCCTGGTCGTGGATCCACGACACGTACTGGGCGCCGCCACCGATCGGGCCGCCGAGGCCCAGCCGGACCATCCGGAGCATGATCTCGAAGGCGCCGCCGCGGTCGGGGCTCATCACCATCGCGGTGCGCATGGCGACCTTGCGGGTCCGCGGCGTGGCGGCCTCCCGCTGCGCCCGCTCCCACTGGCGGGCGATGCGGACGCTGAAGCGCCAGTAGTCGGGCACGCCGGGCTCGTCGCCGCCGACGAGTCCCGAATCCTCGTCGTTGGGCGCGTCGAAGCGGTGGGCGTAGATGGTGGCGGTGCTCATCTGGAGCCACAGGCGCGGCGGATCGGCGGCCGCGCCGATCGCCTCGCCGACCAAGCGGGCCGAGCGGACCCGGGAGGAGAGCATCTCGCGCAGGTTGGCGGTGGTGTAGCGGCAGTTGACGCTCCGACCGGCCAGGTTGATCACCACGTCGCTGCCGTCGATGGCCTCGGCCCACGGCCCCAGCGACTCGCCGTCCCAAGAGACCTCGTGGGAGGCCTGCGACTGCCTGGTCAACACCACGACGTCGTGCCCGGCGGCGGTCAGGGCGCGGTAGAGAATCGTCCCGACCTGCCCGGTGCCGCCGGGAATCACGATGCGCATCGAGGCCTCCTCCGTCAGATGGCAATCCTATCCGGAGTCGGGCGCACTGCCGGCGCGATGGGCGGATCGGCGCGCGTCCCGGCGGCCTGCCGGGCACCGTCCGCCCCCTAGTACGCTTCACCATTGACGCACCTCACTCGAACGGCACCGGACCATGCGTCACACCAACCCCCCGTTTTCTCCATTTCGGAAGAGGATGCGATGCGCGCCTGGAAGAACCGGCGGCTGCTTCGTGGACGCCTGCATGGGCGAGCGCTCAAGGCGCTCGGCGCGGTCGCGGCGACGGCCGCGGTGATCGCGGCCTGGCAGTTCGCGCTCCTGGTGGACGAGGACGAGTCCGCCTTCCCCGAGCTGGGCGGCCAAGACCCGTTGGCCGACGGGCCGGCGGGCGGCTCGCTCGGCGAGGTCGCGGAGGCGACGGCCGCGTCGAGCCCGACCGCCGCGGCCGAATCGGACGAACCGAGCCCGGACGCGGAGAGCGGGTCGCCGAGCCCGGCGGCCGACGGGGACGCGTCGTCGGAGCCGGAGCCGTCCGGACCCGAATGCGCCGCCTCGCTTGCGCTCGAGCGGGAGTGGGGCAACAACGTCTCGGTGGACGTCGAGGTCGCCAACTCCGGCGAGGAGCCCATCGACGGCTGGGAGGTCGTCCTCGACTTCGAGAACGTGGAGGTCAAGACCACCTGGGGCCTGACCCGCATCGAAGGCGACCGCTACGGCAACGGCTGGACCAACGGCGACCTCGACCCCGGCGAGACCACCGATCCCGGCTTCACCGGCCGCAGCAAGGGGGAACCCGACCTGCCCGAGACCGTCCCCTGTTCCCCCGCCTGAGGCTCCGGGCCGCGACCGTCAGCGATTCTCGAGGGCCTCCCGGAGGATGCGAACGGCCTTCGGCCCGACACCGTGCATCGCGCCCAGATCCGCGTCCGAGAGCTCGGCGACCTGGTCGAGCGTGGTGATGCCGGCGTTCGCCAGCGCGCGGGTGGCCGGTCGCCCGATCGCCTTCGGCAGGTCGCCGACGCCGCCGGCGTCGGCGCGGTCGGCCGCGGCCGCCCGCTCGGCGAGTTCGCCGGGCGCGCATGAGAGCCAGGCGCGGCGCACCCAGTAGTTGAGGGCCTGGCCGTTGATGTCCTTGATGGGCAGGCGGACGAAGTCGCCGTTCCGCCGGGCGGTCGGATGCTGGGAGACCATGTCCTCGGCCTCGGCGGCGGGCAGTCGCAGCCGCACGGCGCCGTCCGAGTCCAGCGAGGCGAACTCCTCGCCGCCTGCGGCGAACACGGGTGCCCCGCGGGCGCCGCCTTCGGTCGCCTCGGGGTGGGAGAGCGCGGTCTTGCGAAGCTGGGCCAAGGTAGTCATGGCCTCACTGTGCCACGCCGATCCGACAGCGGGCGCGTTTCGGCGCGGCGGCCATCGGCCGCCGCGCCTGTCGGGGGTATCGGGTCGTGGTTCGCGGACTAACTGCAGGAGACCGACGGCCACGTCCAGTTGCCGTTGTGCTGGATGGTGACGCCGAAGGTGTTGCCGCTGCCGTTGGGCGAGGCGACCATCCGCTGGGCGGTCGGCCAGTAGCGGTCGCAGCTCCAGGTGGCGATGATCTTGGCCGGTTCCGGGACGTCCATGATGACCTCCCAGTCGCTCTTGCCCGAGACGGTGCAGCTCAGGTTGTAGCGGTCGCTCCACTGCTGGCCGCCCGACAGCGTCGCGTAGCAGGAGCCCCCGCCGCCGCCGTCGTCGTTGCCGCCGCCGTCATCGTTGCCGCCGCCGTCGTCATTGCCGCCGCCGGAGCTGTCGACGGTGATGTCGGAGCTGCCACTGGACTGGTAGCCCTCGGTCGCCATGATCATGTAGTAGTCGAACGAGCCGAGGTTCAGTCCCACGTTCGCCCACGCGTCGAAGTGGGTGCCGGTGTTGATGGTGCCGCTGCTCCGGTGGTTCTGCCGGACGCTCCAGTACTGGTCGAAGGTCGCGGTGCCTTCCACCGACGGCTTGTTGTTCCGCGTGGACCGCAGGATGGTGTATTCGCTTCCGTCGTCGTAGACGGAGCCGAGCTGGTCGGCGCCACTGCTCGGGTTGTAGGGCCCGTGGGACTCGACGATGTAGTACTCCACCAGCGGGTTCGCGGTCCAGCCGTAGAGCGCCAGGTAGCCGTTGCTGCCGTGGTCGACCCAGCCGTCGTAGTTGATGGTCCGGCGGCCGCCGTTCGACCAGCCCTTGCCGCAGACGAAGTTGCCGGTGTTGCTCCACTGGGTGCTGTAGTTGCCTCCGGACCCCATGGTCATGGAGACCGAGCCCTCGGAGTCGGTCCAGAATGAGTAGTAGTAGCCGTCGTGGGTGCCCTCTTGGTTGCTGGTGATGGTCTGCTGGGCGTTGGCCGAGCCCGGCACCATCAGACCGCCGCCGATTGCCAGCGCGGCGCCTCCGCCGAGCAGGACGCTCCTACGACTGAACGGGAAATTGGGTTCGAGGTCCCTGGTCATGCTTCCTCCTTGTGAAGGCTGGCGGGCGCCAGCCGCATTGCTTGGCCCCGACGGGGCCGGCGGTGGCCAGGGTGAGGGGCACCGCACGTCGACGTCGTACAACGCGACGAGATCGGCCGGTCGACTGGCTATCGACGACCGGTGGGCTGCCGCGGGCCGTACGGACGGAATCGACAGCCGTCTATGTGCATTGGTCGCATCAGTATGAGTGAACCCGCGAGCGCTGTCAACAACTTCCGGAACATTTTCAGTAAATTATCGGCAGGGGATCATCCTGGTTCTCAGTATTACAGCAGGTGGATCGCGTCAACATGCCGAATAACATTGATGTTACTCGATATAAAGCGCTGCATGCGACCACGGTTCTAGCACAGATGTTCCGAAACTTCCGAAGCACTTCCGGTGCCTACGACCCGGGGCGGCCCGTCATGGCAGGGCCGCCAGCGCGGCACGGTAGCACTCGCGCAGCTCCAGGGCCCGTGCCTGCGGGTCCGACCCCCGGTTGAGCGCGGCCCACTCGCAGGTGCGCATGAGCACTTCGGCGCACCGCCGCAGCTCCATCGCGTCCAGCAGTTGCGCGGCGGCCATCCAGGTCCCGCCGAGCCGCTCGGACCAGTACCGCTCGCCGCTTCCGAGTTCGGCGATCCACAGATCGAGGGCCTCGCGGACCTCGGCGATCGCGAACTCCCGGTTCCCCTGCTCGAAGCCGACGCGGGCGACCCACACCATCGAGCGGGTCTCGTGGTCGGCCAGCTCGAGGTCGGAGGGATCGAGTGCTCGCAGCCCGCTCGCGCAGACGCGCAGCCGAGCGGCCCAGGGGAACACCTCGAGGCGGCCCATCGCGTCGATCGACCGCGGCAGGAGCGAGGCGGCCGGGCCCAGCATCGCGCGCTCGCAGTCCGGCAGTGGGTCCGGTACGTGGCCGCCGGCGATCTCCTCGGCGAGATCGGCGGTCTCGCTCGCGGTGGAGGCGAGGCTGCGGTGCATCGGCAGGCCGCGCTCGTCGAGCAGCATCGCCCCCTCGAAGGCCCGCTGCATGTAGTGGAAGGGACCGACGCGGCGCCCGAGCCGGTGGCCGATGAGCGAGAGGTTCCGCTGGGTCGTCGCCAGCGGATCGAGGAAGTCCTCGTCCTCGGCGGCGAGCGCCTCCGAGAGCGGAAGCAGCTCCTCCACCCCGATCCGGTAGGCGGTCTCGGGGTCGCCGTCGCCGTACGCGGCGAGGTAGTCGGCGCGGAGCCGATCGGCCCTGGCGCGGTCGTCGAACCGTCCCATGGGGATACCCCCTCTCACCCCACCAAGGTAACCAATTTCCTGGTCGAACTCGGTACACGAACGCCGGGTCGGGGACGGTGTCGAGGGCGAGACTGAATACACCGTTTCCGATATATAACGAATGATACGGCCACAGGCTACGACGAACGCGGCCCTCGAGGAGGATCCCGCATGAAAGTTCGCTTCAGGTTATTGCTTTGTTATGAAGTTTTCTGCCAGGATAAGGCGGGTGGGGCACGATCCCTCACAAACCGCCCGGCCGCCGACCGGCGACCGCGGCACCCGAAGCCCTGTCCAGGCGGGAGTCTGCAACATGAAGCTGAGCCACAGGACGACATCCAAGCGACCGTGGGCGATCGGCCTCGCCGCCGCGCTCGCGACCGCGCTGCTCGCGGCGCCGGCCGGCGCGCAGATCGAGCCATCGGCCCCCGACGAAACCGGCACCTCCGCTCCCCCCTGGGACCGGATCAAGCAGAAACTGTTCGTCAAGCACCACCTCAAAGGCATGAGCCTCGAGGAGCAGGTCGGGCAGTTGTTCGTCACCTACGCCTACGGCGAGACCGGCGACACCACCGACCCCGACGACGTGGCCCGCAATCAGGCCGACCACGGCGTCGACAACGCCGACGAACTGCTGGAGACCTACCACCTCGGCGGCGTCATCTACTTCTCCTGGTCCGACAACGTGAACGACCCGCACCAGATCGCCGGGCTCTCCAACGGCCTCCAGGAGACCGCGGTCGACTCCGGCGGCACGCCCCTGCTGCTCGCCACCGACCAGGAGCACGGCATCGTCACCCGCGTGGGCCCGCCCGCGACCCAGTTCCCCGGCGCGATGGCCCTCGGCGCCACCCACGACCGCGACGCCGCCTACACCGCGGCCCGGATCGGCGGCCGGGAACTGCGGGCCCTCGGCATCAACCAGAACTTCGCCCCGGTCGCCGACGTCAACGTCAACCCCGGCAACCCCGTCATCGGGGTCCGCTCCTTCTCCTCCGACCCCGAGCACGCCGCCGACATGGTCGCCTCGCAGGTCGCCGGCTACCAGTCCGGCGACGACCTCGCCGCCACCGTGAAGCACTTCCCCGGCCACGGCGACACCGACACCGACAGCCACATCGGCGTACCGCTCATCACCCACACCTATGAGGAGTGGAAGCGGCTCGACGCCCCGCCGTTCCAGGCCGCGATCGACGCCGACGTGGACACGGTCATGACCGCCCACATCCAGTTCCCCGCTCTCGACGACTCGCTCAAACCCGCCACCCTGTCCGAACCGATCCTGACCGGACTGCTGCGCGACGAGCTCGACTACGACGGCGTCGTGGTCACCGACGCGCTCGGCATGCAGGGCGTCCGAGACGAATACGGCGACGACCGCGTCCCGGTCATGGCCCTCCAGGCCGGAGCCGACATGCTCCTGATGCCGCCGGACATCGACCTGGCCTACAACGCCGTCCTCGACGCGGTCGAGACCGGCGAGATCTCCAGGAAACGGCTCGAAGCATCGGTCACGCGCGTGCTGAACCTCAAGTACGAACTGGGCCTGTTCGACGACCCGTACGCCGACCCCGACCGCGTCGACGACGTCGTCGGCGCGAGCGAGCACCTGGCCACCGCGCAGGACCTCTCCGACCGGACCACGACGCTGGTGACCGACGACGGCGTGCTCCCGGCGTCCGAACCCGGCGACGCCCTCGTCACCGGCTGGGGCGTGTCCACCACCGGCACCGTCGCAGCCGAACTGGACCGGCGCGGCTGGGACGCCGAGAACCTCGTCACCGGGGCCGCCCCCGGACCGGCCGACATCGACGCCGCGGTCGCGGCCGCCGAAGGCAGGGACCTCGTCGTGGTCACCACCAACGGCGTCACCGCCGGATCGCCCCAGGCCGAACTCGTCGCCGCCCTGGACCGGAGCGGCGCCACCGTCGTCGCGATGGGCGTGCGCAACCCCTACGACATCGCCCACTACCTCGACCACGCCGACGCCTACCTCGCCACCTACTCCTACGGCGCGGCGCAGCTCGAATCGGCGGTGAAGGCCGTCGTCGGCGAACACGAGCCCGAAGGGCGGCTGCCGGTCGACATCCCGGCCGCCGGCGACCCCGGCACGGCGCTGTTCGAATTCGGACACGGATTGGGGTACCGATGATCGACCGCAGAAGGCTCTTCGGCGGCACCGCCGCCGCGCTCGGCGCCGCCACCCTGGCCGGCTCGTCGCCGGCCAGGGCCCGCCCGGGCCGCCGCAGGCGGGTCAAGCCCGGCATCGAAGTGCTCGCCGAGGACGGCTTCGCCGCCCTGGACGGGCAGGCGGTGGGCGTGATCTCCAACCCCACCGGCGTCCTGCCCGACCTCGGGCACGAGGTCGACCTCATGCACTCCAGCGGCGCGGTCGACATCGTCGGGGTCTTCGGACCCGAGCACGGCTTCCGCGGCACCTCGCAGGCCGGCGAGGGCGAGGACTTCTTCCTCGACCCCAGGACCGGCGTCCCGGTCTACAACGCCTACAACAACAAAGACCGCATGACCGAACTGCTGGACGAGGCCGGCGTCGAGACGCTCGTGTTCGACATCCAGGACGTCGGTTCCCGCTTCTACACCTACATCTGGACGATGTACCTGGCCATGGAGGCCGCCGCCTCCCTCGGACTGCGGTTCGTGGTCCTCGACCGGCCCAACCCGATCTCCGGGCGGGAGGCGTCCGGTCCGGTGCTGCGCCCCGAGCACTCGAGCTTCGTGGGGCTCAAACCGATCGCCCAGCGCCACGGCATGACCGTCGGGGAGCTGGCGAGCCTGTTCAACGCCGAGTTCGTCCCCGAAGCGACCGGCACCGCGGTCGACCTGACCGTGATCGAGATGGACGGCTGGCACGGCCGCATGTACTTCGAGGACACCGGGCTGCCGTGGGTCGCCCCGTCCCCGAACATGCCGACCGTCGGCACCGCCGTGGCCTACCCCGGGACGTGCCTGTTCGAGGCGACCGCGCTCTCGGAGGGCCGCGGCACCACGAAACCGTTCGAGCTGCTCGGCGCCCCCGGGATCGACCACGGCTGGGAGGAGGCGCTGAACGCCGCCGCTCTGCCGGGAGCGCGGTTCCGCGAGGCCTACTTCGACCCGACGTTCTCCAAATGGGCCGGCACCGTCTGCGGCGGCGTCGAACTCCAGGTCACCGACCGGGACGAATTCGACCCGATCCGCACCGGGCTGGCGATGATCATCGAGCAGCGCCGGGCCTTCGACCAGTACGGCTGGCGCGACCGGGACGGCCCGACCTCCTACTGGCTCGACAACCTCACCGGCGACCGGGCGATCCGGCTGGCCATCGAGGACGGCGCCGGCATCGACGAAGTGGCGGCGGTGTGGGCGGACGGGCTGGCCTCGTTCGCCGACCTTCGCGAGTCGCACCTGATCTACCGCCGCAACGGCCGGTGAGGAGGCATCATGAGACGACGGATGATGTTCAGCGGCGCGGCGGCGACGGCGCTGGCCGCGATGACCGGCGGCGCCCCGGCCGCCGCCGAGGAGCTGCCCGCGATGGCCGAGCCGACCGGACCGCCGGCCGCCGGGCCCGGCGACGCGGTGTTCCCCGACGTCCCGCACCCGCTGCGGCCCGGCTCGGCCGCCGAGGCCGGACTGGTCGCCGAGCACGTGGAGCGGATCGTGCCCGCGGTTTCGGCCCATATGGAGGGATCGGCTCCGTCGTTCCCCGGCTTCGTGGTCCTGGCCTCGCGCAACGGGGTGATCGCCGAGCACCGGGCGGTCGGCCACCGGCTGCGCTACGAAAGCTGGGACGAGGAGTCGGGGACGGCGGTCGAGCTGCCGGAGGACCGGTGGGAGCCGATGAGCGAGGACACGATCTTCGACCTCGCCTCGGTCTCGAAGCTGTTCACCGCCACCGTCGCCGGCCGCCTCCATGAACTGGGCCGGATCGACTTCGAGGCTACGGTGGTCGACCATCTGCCGGAGTTCGGCGCCCTCGACCCGGCCAAGAGCACGATCACCATGGGGCAACTGCTGTCCCACACCTCCGGGCAGATCGCGTGGGTCGACCTCTACGAGGAGCCCGACGACGAGGCCCGCATGCGGCGGATCTTCGCCGAGCCGCTGCTCCGCGAACCGGGCAGCGGCTACGGGTACTCCGACCTGAACCTGATCGTGCTGGCCGAGGCGATGGAGCGCGTCACCGGCTCGGGACTGGACGACCTGGTCGCCGAGTACATCACCGGTCCGCTGGGCATGGCCGACACCGGCTACAACCCGCCGCCGGAGCACCGGGGCCGGATCGCGGCCACCGAGTACCAGCCGTGGACCGGGCGCGGCATGATCCGCGGCTCGGTCCACGACGAGAACGCCTGGTCCTTCGGCGGCGTGGCCGGTCACGCCGGCGTGTTCGCCACCGCCGCGGACCTGGCGGTGTTCGGGCAGATGATCCTCAACGGCGGCGCCTACGGCGAGGCCCGGGTCCTCGGCGAGGAGACCGCGCGGCTGGTGTTCACCGACGCCAACCCCCGCCTGGGCGCGGGAGCGGCCCGCGGCCTGGGCTGGCAGTTGCACCAGCGCTGGTACATGGACGCGATGACCTCCCCGATCACCGCCGGGCACACCGGCTACACCGGTACCTCGCTGGTGCTCGACCCGCTGTCGGGATCGATGGCGGTGCTGCTGACCAACCGGGTCCACCCGACCCGCAACCGGGGCACCGTCAGTTCCTACCGCCGCGCCGCCCACCGGCCGGTCGCCCGAGCGGTGCCGGTGAAGCCGCGCACCGGGCGCCAGTCATGGTACTCCGGCCAGGCCGACGGCACCGAGGCGACCTTGACGGCCGCCCTGGATTCGCCGGTCGAGCGCGGCACGGCCCAGTTCGCGGTCTGGTACGACACCGAGCCGACCGACCTCGGCTCGGTGCGGGCCAGCGCCGACGGCGAGGAGTGGGAGACGGTCGCGGTCGAGTTCGGCACCGGGGCGCACCGGTGGTCGAGCGCGGGGGCCTTCTCCGGCTTCTCGGGGCGGCGGTGGATCGACGCGGAGGCCGACCTGCCCGCCGGCACGCGGTACGTGCGCTGGTCGTACGTGAGCGATTCGTACTACCAGGGCCGCGGGGTCTACGTCGACAAGATCAAGATCCGGGAGGGCAGGAGGGTCGTGTTCGAGTCGTCGAGACCGCGCGACCGGTCCCGGTTGGAGCCGGACGGCTGGACCCTCAGCGGGGACTGACTCTCCACCGTGCGGCCCCTCCGCGAGCGCGGAGGGGCCGCACGGTCCCGCCGATCACGAGGATGCCTCTTGCAAATCCGCCATGAAATCTCCGATTTTCAGTTATAATTTCTCTGATTTTCAGACATGGAATCTCAGATTTTCGGAGATGTGCCCGCGGATGTTGCAAGAACCCGATTCGATCGTCGACCGCCACTTGAAGCCGGTAGTCGCCCAGCGGCTGAAGGAGTCACCGGTGGT
Source organism: Glycomyces xiaoerkulensis (assembly GCF_002798405.1). Lineage (GTDB taxonomy): Bacteria > Actinomycetota > Actinomycetes > Mycobacteriales > Micromonosporaceae > Glycomyces > Glycomyces xiaoerkulensis. The sequence goes on from NZ_PGGV01000014.1 coordinate 73,495, forward strand.
CGTGCTGACCGGTATCCGGACGGTCGGCAAGAGCACCCTGCTGCAATCCTGCTCGCGGCACCACGACGTGCCCGTGATCGATCTCGATGACCGAGAGACGCTCGCCCAGGTGCAGGCCGACCCCTCCCTCTTCCTCGGGGACGCGCCGGAACCGGTCTGCATCGACGAATTCCAACACGATGCGGACCTGCTGTACGGGATCAAGAGCGAGCTGAACGAGGACTTCCGCTACGGTCGCTACCTGCTCACCGGCTCGACGAGGTACAGCATGCTCCCTCGGGCGGCCCAGGCGCTCACCGGCCGAGCCCACGTGATGACGATCTGGCCGCTTTCCCAGGGCGAACTGCGGGGGACGCGCGAAACGTTTCTCGACACGCTGATGGAGGAACCCGAGCGGTTCCGGTCGGTGCAGGAGAGTCCGACCACGCGCGAGGCGTACACGGATGCGATCCTCGCCGGTGGGATGCCCATCGCCGTGTCGGCGCCGACCGAGGGTGCGCGCGGGCGGTACTTCGACGACCTGGTGGACATGATCGTCCTCCGAGACGTCCTCGACATACGCGCGGTGCGGCGGCGCGGGGTACTTCAGGACCTCACCAGGCATCTGGCGGCCAGGACCGGACAGGTGCTGAACGTGGCCTCGATCGCGCGCCAGACAGGACATGAGGCGCGGACGCTCGGCGACTACTTGGAGCTGCTTGAATCGGTGTTCCTGGTGCATCGGCTTCCGGCCTTCGGTCGGACGCTCGGGGCCAGGATCGCCAAGAGCCCGAAGGTCCACATGATCGACAGCGGCATCGCCGCTCGACTGCTCGGTGTCAATCGGCGTCGGCTGGAACTGCGGAGGCCCGCGACGATGACCGAGTTCGGCCACATCGTGGAGACCTTCGCGGTCAACGAGATCCTGAAGCAGGCCGGATGGTCCGAGACGTCGGTGGGTTTCTCCCACCTGCGCACCGCCGACCAGAAGGAGGTCGACCTCGTGGTGGAGGCCCGCGACGGCGCCGTGGCCGGGGTGGAGGTCAAGGCGTCGACCACCGTCAAGGAGTCCGACCTCACCGGCCTCCGGCTCATGCGCGATCGGCTCGGCGGCGACTTCACCGCGGGAGTCCTGCTCAATCTCGGGCGGCGGAGCTACCGCATCGACGACCGGCTCTACATCGTGTCGATGGACCGGCTGTGGGAGGACCGCAACGGCTCATGAGTCTTCCGCCAGGCGGGCCAGGTGGGCGTGGGCGTATTCGCAGACGACCGCGTGCCGGTAGACCGCGGCGGGCACGTCGGTGTTGGAGTCGACGCGGACGGCCGGATCGCCGGTCTGCCAGCGCAGGAAGGTCGGGTCACCGGTGAGGTCGGCCAGGATGGACAGGATCGAGTCGTCGAAGCGCATGGAGTGGACGGCACGGCGGTACTCCTCGGGGGTGAGGCAGAGGGCGAACGGCAGGTTCATCAGGCACAGGGCGGTCTGGATGTCCAGGTTGATCAGGCGTCGCCGGTGCGGTTCGGGGTCGAGCGGCGGGACGTCGAGCCCGGAGAGGTCCGGTTCGCGGGGCCGGACAGGGCCGGGGCCGAGTGCGGCCAGGACGTCGTAGACGTTGATGTCGTGCTCGATCACGGCCCGGTCGCCTAGTCCGGCGAGGTCGGTGGGCCGCAGTGACACCGGCCTCAGGCCCGGTGCTTCGGCGTTGCGGACGATGAAGTTGAGCAGGTTGGTCTCGATCACGAAGTGGCGGACGAGCAGCTCCACCGCGTGCGGGGAGACGAAGCGGCGCAGGAACCACAGGCACAGCCGGTCCATGACCGCGTGCGCGGTCCAGCGGATCGGGAAGAGTCGCTTGCTCATCACGATCAGGACGACGGCGATCCGGGAGATCGGTCTGGCGATCGGGTAGAGCCAGGTGCGGGTCCACCGTCGCTGGTCGTCGACGATCTGCCGGGCCACACGGGGGTCGAGCGGCATGGCCGGGTCGGCTTCGACCGCGTCCCACAGCGACGGGTCAGACATGGTCGAGCTCCTCGAGCTGGAGGATGTAGAGGCGGGCGACGACCTTGGCGGTCTTGACGATCCGGTCGGCCGCGGCGGCGTCGATCCGGTCAGAGCCGAGGATCGCCTGGAGTTTGGCGAAGTGGTCGTCGTCGGCCTCGCCGTGGTAGGCGAGGAAGCTCACCTGCCGCTCGCCCAGGTCCAGCAGTTCCCTGAAGCGGGCGGCCCATTCGCCGGCCTTGCCGGTGCCCAGGCCCTCGATGATGAACATGGCGCCGAGCAGGCCGACCGGGTCGGGCCGGCTCGCGGTGTCGAACATGTAGGCCGAGAGGGCTTCGGAGCCGATGTTCTTCTCGCCGGAGCGGATGTGCTCGATCGATCCGCCGCAGGCGGTGTAGTCGGCTTCGAGCATCATGAAGTCGCGGTGCTCCTCGGCGGCGTGGCCGATGGCGGCGCTGCGCAGGTCGAAGTTCTCGACCGAGAAGTTGGAGGCGGCCCGGGAGATCCAGCGGGCGCCGTCGGCGACCTGCTGGCGCAGGTTGTACAGCAGTCGGCGGTAGTCGTCGAGGGTGGCGGTGCCCTCGTTGAGTCGGCGCAGGACCGGGACGTCGTCGAGGCGGTCCTCGAAGTCCCGCCAGACGGCGTCGAGTCGGGCGTGGATGTCGCGCTGCATGGGTTTCGGTGCCTCCTCGGGTGGCGGGGTCGGGGCGGTCGGTTCGGCGGGGACGCAGGTGAGGTGCGCGAACGCGAAGGAGAACCGGCCGGATTCGGGGACGGCGAGCAGGATGGTCTGCCCGGGTTCGAATCGGCCGGTGCGCCAGCACTCCTCGAGAGCGATGTAGATGGACGCCGCGCCGGTGTTGCCGCGTTCGGCGAGGTTGGAGAACCATTTCTCGGGTTTGAGCGCGGCACCGGCCCGCGTGAGGCGGTCGAAGACGATGTCGCGGAAGGCGTGGGTGCTGTAGTGGCACAGCACGTGGTCGAGGCGGGCGAGGTCGACCGTCCCGGCTCGGGCGAGGCGCTGGAACTCCTGCAGGCCGGCCTCGGCGAGGTCGCCGAGCATGCCGGTGTCCTGGCGCAGCCGCATCATCCCGGCCTTCTCGGCCGCGGCGGCGGTGTCGGGGTCCTGCCAGGTGTCGCCGGCGCGGGGGCCGGGTCCGTCGCCCATGCCGGCGCGCATGCACACCGGGTGGTCGTGGGCCAGGGAGACGTGGCGGATCCAGTCGACGCGGAGCGAGGGCCGGCCGGGGCGCGGGGCGGGTTCGACGACGACGGCTCCGGCGCCGTCGGAGAGCATCCAGCGCAGGAAGGCGGCGTCGGCTTCGGCGCCGTCGAGGCGGGAGCGCCGCAGCCAGCGGCTGGCCAGTTCGGAGCCGACCACGGCGGCGCGGCGGTGGTCGCCGAGGCGGATCTTGGCGACGGCGGCGTCGAGCGCGGCGAGGCCGGAGGCGCACACGCCGCCGGCTGAGAGCAGGTGCATCGGGCCGCCGCCGAGGCGGCCGTGGACCATCGAGGCGAATCCGGGGACGAGCAGGTCGCCTTGGGTGGTGGCGGTGGCGAGCATGTCGAGGCCGGAGGCGGGCAGGTCGCGGTCGGCGAGGGCGGCGCCGACGGCCGCGGCGGCGAGTTCCTCGTTGAGTTCGGTGGTGCGGCCCTCGTCGTCGAGGGCGTAGTGGCGGGAGGTGATGCCGTTGGCGGCCAGGATGCGGCGGCGCAGGCGGTCGCCGCGTTCGTCGACGCCGCCGAGCCGGTCGGCGATCCGGTCGTTGCCGACCGGTTCGCCCGGCAGGTAAGCGCCGGCGGCGGTGATGAAGGCGGTTTCGGTCATGGGCTCAGTCCTGTTCGGTCACGGCCGCGGCGGCGGCCTCGTCGAGTGCGGCGCGGGCGGCACCGTGGTCGGGGTTGCCGCTGGTCAGGAATGCGAACGCCACCGGTCGCGGTCCGAAAGCGAGTCCGGTGAGACTGGAGACGCCGTTGAGGGTTCCGGTCTTGGCGCGGACGGCGCCGACGGCCGCCGGGGCGTGCTGGAAGCGGTCGCGGAGGGTTCCGGTGCGGCCGGCCACGGGCAGGTGGTCGAGGACCGGCCGCAGGTGCGGCCGGGTCCAGGCGGCGGTGAGCAGTCCGGTGAGGGCGGCGGCGGTGCACCGGTTGGCGCGCGACAGGCCGGATCCGTCCACGATGCTCACCTCGGCGGTGTCGGCGCCGAGGTCGCTCCAGGCGGTGGTGAGGGTGCGGCCGACCGCCGACCAGGTCAGTTCGCCGGTCACGGCGTGGGCCAGACGGAGCGCGACCATGTCGGCGAGGGTGTTGTCGGACTCCCCCAGGAAGCGTCCGACGAGGTCCGAAAGGAGCGGGGACCAGACCGTCGCCAGGACCGGGGCCCGGTGCGGCAGGCGGCCTTTGACGATGCGCCGGACGCCGAGGAGGCGGGCGAGACGGCGGGTCGCGGTGACGCCGGGGGCGCGGCGGCGCCGGTCGTGTCCCGACCGGAGCCGTCCGCCGTCGAGCATCAGCGGGGCCATCGCGGCGGTGGCGTGGCGCAGGTCGTCGGGACCGGTGCCGGGCGCACGGGGTCCGGGTCCGGCGACGGGGTCGACGATGAGGGTCCGCGGGGGCCTGCCGCCGCGGGCGGCGAGTGCCGCGCGGGCGAGCTCGGCCACGCTCGCCGCGCCGGGATAGTGCCCGGTGCCTTTGCGGCTCAGGGTGACGTCGCCGCCGCCGACGAGCGCGACCGCGTCCGATCCGGCGTCGACGACGCTGGTGGGGACGCGGTGGTCGGGCCCGAGGCGGTCGGCGGCGGCGATGGCGGTCACGAGTTTGACCGCGGAGGCGGGCTCGATCGGTTCCCGGGGCCGGCGCTCGTAGAGGGCGGCGCCGGTGGCGAGGTCGGTCACGACGGCGCCGGTCCGGCCGGGCAGGCGGCGGTCGCCGAGGACGGCCTCGAGGCGGACGGCGAGCGCCGATCGCGGCGGACTGGGACTGGTGAGCGGCATGCTCCAATTCGGCCACACCCCGGGCCGGGCCGCATCGGGAGCGCAACTTAAATTACCGGCGCGTAATACTCAGGTCGCCGGGGCTGAAGTACTCAGGCGTCCTCGTCGATGCCGTGCTCGATCGCGTACCGGACCAGTTGGGCGCGGTTGTGGAGCTGGAGCTTGCTGAGGGTCCGCTGGACGTGGTTCTGCACGGTCCGGTGCGAGAGGTACAGCCGGGCGGCGATCTCCTTGTAGGTCAGTCCGGTCGCGACCAGCCGCAGCACCTCGGTCTCGCGTTCGGACAGGCTCGGGCGCCGCTCGTCGGCGCCTGCCGTGGCCAGGCGGCGGTACTCCCCCAGCACCAGGCCCGCCAGGCCGGGCGTGAAGACGGCGTCCCCGGCGGCGACCCGCTCGACCGCCTCGAGCAGCTCGGCCGTACCGGCCGACTTCACCAGGTAGCCGCGGGCGCCGGCCTTGACCGCCTCCAGCACGTCGTCGGATTCGCCGCTGGCCGAGAGCACCAGGACCTCGGTCGCGGTGTCCTCGCCGAGCTCGCGCAGGACCGCCACGCCGGACCGGTCGGGCAGTTGGAGGTCGAGGATGGCCACCTCCGGGCGCATCTGCCCGATCGCGGTCAGGGCGCCGCGGGCGTCGCCCACGCAGGCGAGGACCTCGTGTCCGGCCTCGGTGAGGTCGCGGCTGAGCGCGTCCCTCCAGATCGGATGGTCATCGATCACGACGAGCGTCGCCATTGCTCCCTGCTTTCCGACGCGGGCGCGGCACCCGCATCTCGACTTCGGTCCCCTGGTCAGGGGTGGAGGTGATGATGGTCTTGCCGCCCAGCTCCCGGATGCGGCCCTCGATCGACTGGGCGACGCCGAGGCGGCCGTCGGCGGCGGCCTCGGTCAGGCGGCCCGGTTCGATGCCGGTGCCGTTGTCGCGCACGGTCACCGCGACCTCGTCGCTCTGGTCCTCGAGCAGCAGCCACGCCCGGGTGCCGTCCGGGCAGTGGTCGCGGACGTTGTCCAGGGCGCTGGTCACCGCGGCGGCGAGCTGGCCGGCGGTGCGGGAGGGCAGCCGGACCGGCGCGGCCGGGGCGGCGACGGTGACCGCGTCCCCGGCGAGGCGGCCCAGCAGTTCGCGCACGTCCCGCTGGCCGTCGAAGGGGTGCCGGTAGGAATCGGAGGAGATCAGCGACCGCAATGCCGCTTCCTGCTCCCCGGCGAGGCGGCCCAGTTCGGCGGCCTCGCCGCCGATGGCGTTGCCGCGCCGCTGCACCAGCGCCAGCACCTGGAGGACCGAGTCGTGGATGTCGCGGGCCAGGCGCTCGCGCTCGCGGTTGGCGGCGCTGCGCGCGGCGGCCTCCCGCAGCCGCTGCTCGGCTTCCACGCCGAGGCGGGTGAAGTGCCCCACCATGAGGCCGGTGAGGATCAGCAGGATCGCCTCGCTGAAGGTGTGCTCGGTGGGGCCGCCGCGGAAAGCCATGCCGAAAGCGGCCACGACCGCGCCGGCGATGACGCCGCGGCGGCGCCCGCCGGCGACCGCCCAGATCAGGACCGCCCCGGCCAGCCACGGCCCGACCGAGATCGGGACGCTCCGGTCGGTCAGGGCCAGCGCCCAGGTGGAGGCCACGACCGCACCGGCGGTGACGGCCAGATCGGTGTACATGATGGACCGGAGGAAGCCGTGTTTGACGTAGCTGCCGCTGGCTGCGGCGGTCCAGACCGCCATGCCCGCCACCAGCGCCGGCGCGACCAGCGGCTGGGCGAGGTGCTCGTAGAGGACCGCGCACATCACCACCGGGTAGCCCAGGGAGACGAAGCGGAAGACGGTGATGGCCCGCCGCAGTTGCGTCTCGATTCCCACGCGTCGATTCTCGCAGTTTCCCCGGGCCGGCCGCGCGGTCGACTCGTGCGGCTGTGCCGGCGGTCCCGTTCACCGTGCGGTACAGGGTGAACGGGCGCTTCAGGGCGCCGGAGCGAGGCGGCGGCGGGCGGTCGCGTAGGCGGCGCCGACCAGCGCCGCGGCGGCCGCGAGGGCGGCCAGGGTCGGTTGGAGCCCGATGCGGTCGATGACCGGCTGCGTGGCGATCGGGGAGAGGAATTGGCCCGCGAAGAGGGTGGAGCCGAGCAGCCCCATGGCCCTGCCGCGCACCGGGCCGTCGGCGAGGGCGGCGGTCCAGCTGTTGAGGTTCGGCATGAGGGTGCTCATGCCGAGTGCGAAGCACACGAGCGCCAGGACGACGACCCACACCGCCGCGGCCCGGGAGAGGACGAGCAGGCCGGTCGCCATGCTCGCGAAGGCGAAGACGGTGACGCCGACCGGCCCGAGCAGGCGCCGGACGCGGTGGAAGTTGAGCGCGATCGGCAGCGACACCGCCGAGGTGACGGTGAGGACGAGCGCCGCCTCGAACGGGTTGAATCCGAACCGGCCGGCCAGGAAGCTCGGCAACTGGGTGGGGATGGTGTAGAAGACGGCCTGGCTCAGCAGGGCCGCCGCCAGCGGCGCCAGCAGCAGCGGCCGGAGCCGGGCCGGACCGGGTTCGGCCGCGGTGTCCCGCCCCGCGCCGGTCCGGACGATGGGGACGGTGACTGCGGCCGCGATCAGGAGGACCGCGGCCACCAGGTAGATGAGGAAGGCGACCCGCCACTGGAGGGCGGCCAGCGCGCCGCCGCCGAGGATGAAGGCCATGCCGCCGACGGTGGAGGCGGCGAGCTGCTGGCCCATCAGGCGCTGGCGGGCCTCGCCGTCGAACAGGTCGGCGATGAGGGTGGTCGCGCTGGTCATCACGAAGGCGACGCCCGCCCCGAGGACGAGCCGTCCGGCGAGGATGGCCTCGAGGTTGGGGAGCCAGGCGCCCGAGGATCCGCCGAGGGCGATGAGGGCCAGGCCGGTCAGGAGCATCGGTTTCCGGCCCCAGCGGTCGACCAGGATTCCGGCCGGCGGTGAGACCGCGACGATGGCGATGGCGTGGGTGGACAGGACCATGGCCGACAGGAGCCGGACGCGGTCGTGGTCGGCGAAGACCTCGCGGATTTCGGGGATGGCTGGGGCGATGGTGGCCCCGGCGAGGATGGTCATCAGTCCGGTGGCGATGAGCGTGAGCCGGGTGGCGAGCGAGGGATTCGCCGTCGGCCGGGTTCCGAGTGCGGTCATGCCCAATATTTTGTCACCACGTGCCAAATGGCGTCAAGTGACAATGATGTATGATGGCGGTCACCGCGGTGTTCAAGAGCCGCCGACCGGGGAAGGGACCTCGCATGCAGCACGAGACTGAGGCGCCGCTCGGCCTGCGCGAACGGAAGAAGCGGCGGACGCGGGCCGATCTGGCGTCCGCCGCCGCCACGAAGTTCGACCGGGACGGCTTCGAGGCGACCACCGTCGAGGCCGTCGCCGACGCCGTCGAGGTCTCCAAGCGGACTTTCTTCCGCTACTTCGACTCCAAGGAGGCCGTGGCGGTGGCGCCGGAGCTCGATCTCTGGGAGGCCGTCGGCGACCGCCTCGCCGAGGCCGAGCCCGCCGGGACCACCGTGGTCGACCTGATCCGGCGGGCGCTGACCGAGGCCCTCGACCTCATGCCCGCCGACTGGCCCGAGCGGTTCTTCCTGTGCCGGAGGCTGGTCGCATTCAACCGGTCGGTGCGCGCCGAGAGCCTGCGGGCGGCCGACGAGGCCCAGCGGGACCTGGCCGCACGCCTCGCCCCCCGCCTCGGCACCGACGACAACGACCCCGTGCTGCGACTGGCGGTCGAGACCGGATTCGCCGTCTGGCGCACCACCGCCCGGCTCTGGGTCTCGGGCCGCAAACGCGGCACCGACCGGCCGCTGCCGACCGTGCTCGAGGAGGTCCACGCCGCGATCCCGGCCGCCGTCGCCCTCACCGCACGGCCCTGAGCGCCCGCCGCGGCGACCGTCGCCTCCGTCACAGTGCACTGAACCCCGGCCTCCGGTAAAGTCGGCAAGGTTGCGCGCCCGCGCGGCGGCCGCCCGCCCCTCGGGATCGCCCCGCTCCGGGCGCATCGAGCCCGACCATGATCCGCCGACGGGAGGACCCGTGTCCGAAGCCGAACTGCGCGCCGAGATCGCCCACCACGAACGGGTCCGCGAGGCGATGACCAGCATGCACCGCGACACCGCCGGTCTCATCGAGGGCTTCGAGTCCGAGTTCGAAGAGGGCAAGCAGAACCGCTTCGAAGGCGACAAGGGCCCGGACAAGCACCTCGGGTTCTCCATGGCCAACTTCGGCGCCGACCGCATGGCCGACCTGGCCGTCCGGGAGGTCGCGCTGTTCTTCGGGCGCCTGTGGTTCGACTCCGGCGAGGACTACCACATCGGACGTCGGCACGTCCGCGACGACTCGGCCTCCCCGCTGGTCCTCGACTGGCGCGCACCGGTGTCGCAGCACTACTACCGGGCCTCCGCGCACGACCGGCACGGGGTGGCCAAGCGTCGCCGCTTCGGTTTCCGCGGTGGGGCCATCACCGGCTTCGAGGACGAGGACCTGCGCCTCGGCGAGGAGGTCGTCTCCGACATCCTCACCGCCGAGATCGAGCGCCCCCGAACCGGCCCCATGCGGGACATCGTCGCCACCATCCAGCCCGAGCAGGACGAGCTCATCCGCCGCGACGCGGCCACCACGCTGTGCGTCCAGGGCGCTCCGGGCACCGGCAAGACCGCCGTCGGCCTCCACCGCGCCGCCTGGCTGCTCTACAACTACCCCGAGCAGCTCGAAAAATCCGGGCTGCTCGTGATCGGCCCCAACGAGGGCTTCCTCGCCTACATCGCCGGGGTGCTCCCCACCCTCGGCGAGTCCTCGGTCCGGCAGGTCACCGTCGACCGGCTCACCGGCGCCGACACCGCCCGGGGCACCGACTCCCACGAAGCGGCGATGGTCAAGCACGACGCCCGCATGGCGGCGGTGTGCGAGCGCGCCGTATGGGGGCACCTCGGCCGCCCCGAGGACGGCGGCGTCACCGCCGACCGGCCCCTGGAAGTGGGCGACGGCGGCTGGCGCTGGCGGCTCGGACTCCGCTACCTCACCGAGGCGATCCAGAGCGCCCGGAAGCACACCCGCACCTGGGAGGCCGGCCGGAAGGCCCTCGAGGACGCGATGGTGCACGGCGCCCGCCGCCAGGCCGAGATCCGCGCCGGCATGGCACCGGACTCCAAGTGGGCCACCAGGCTCAAGAAGCAGCCGGCGTTCAGGGACTTCCTCGACGCCGTCTGGCCCAAGCTCAGCGCCAAGGCGGTCCTCCGCAAGCTCTACCTCGACCCCGGTTTCCGGAGCGACGCCACCGCCGGGCTCCTCGCCTCCGAAGAGGCCGAACTGCTCGCCGCCCGCGGCCGGACGGTGAAGCACAGCGCCGCCGACCTGCTAGTCCTCGACGAGATCACTTCGCTGCTGAAGCTGCCGAAGCCCTCCGACTCCTTCGGCCACATCGTGATCGACGAGGCCCAGGATCTCTCGCCGATGCAGTGCCGCGTCATCGCCCGGCGCGGCGGGACCGGGGCGCTCACCGTCCTCGGCGACCTCGCCCAGGGCACCACCCCGTGGGCCGCCGCCGACTGGCGCACGCAGATGGGGCACCTGGGCCGGACCGGCGTCGAGTACACCGACCTGACCGCCGGCTTCCGCGTGCCCGGGGTCATCATCGGCCTGGCCAACCGGCTGCTCCCGCACCTGGGCGTCGAGGTCGCCCCCGCCCGCTCCATCCGCTCCGACGGCGCCCTCGACCGGATCGAGGTCGCCGATCTGGCCGCGGGAGTGGCCGAGGCGGTCGGGAAGGCGCTCGCCGAGGAGGGCATGGTCGGCGTCATCGCCGCCGACGAGCGCCTGAGCGAGCTGCGGGCGGCCCTGCCCCGGACCGACCGGGTCGACCTGGTCCCGGCGACCCTGGCCAAGGGCCTGGAGTACGACCACGTCGTCGTCGCCGAGCCGGCCGAGATCATCGCCGCCCCGGCCACCGGCGGCGCCACCGTCGCAGGAGTCGGCCTCCGGCATCTCTACGTCGCCCTCACTCGGGCCGTCACCCGCCTCACCGTCGTCCACGCCCGGCCCGTGCCGCCCCAACTGGGCGGGATCGACATCGATTGAACGGGCCCGCTCCCAAGGCATAGGCTCTCCGACATGTCAGTGCGCCAAGCTCTAAAGCAGGACCTCAAGCAGGCCGTGAAGGACCGGGACCGGACCGCCGCCTCGACGCTCAAGTCGGCGCTGGCGGCCATCGACAACGCCGAGGCGGTGGCGGCGGTCGAGGCCGATCCGGACCGGCCGATGGGCGAGGCCGGGCTCGGCGGGGACGTCGCACGGCGCGAACTCGGCGAGGACGGCATCGCGGCGGTGCTGCGATCGGAGGTGGCCGAACTGCGGGCGGCCCTGGCCGAGTACGAGCGGCTCGGGAAAGCGGGCAAGACCGCCGAGTTGCGGGCGGCCCTGCAGGTGCTCGGCCGGTACACGGCGGTCTGAGGCCGCCTCGCGGGCGGCCGATCCGCGAGCGGCATTGACAGTAGTCGATGCTCGATGGTAGAAACAAGGGACCGATAAGAGAGAGCGCTCTCTCATCTTGGCCCTAATCCAGCCTCCATCATTGGAGAGCGCTCTCTTCTCACTGCGACGAGAGGACGCACCCGTGAGATCACCCCGAGAACCCCGTCAAGCCGGGCCGCGCCGACGGCACCGGAAATCCTGGCGGCTCCTGGCGCTCGCCTGCGCGGCCGTCGCCGCCGGCGCGGTCGGCCTCAACACGCTCGCCGGAGGCACCGAAGCCGAGGCCCAGGACCAGACGATGCAGTTGACCTGGAGCGACGAGTTCAACCAGCCGGCCGGCTCGCCGCCCGACCCGGCCAAGTGGCGCCACGAGATCGGCGGCGAGGGCTGGGGCAACGGCGAGCACCAGTACTACACCGACAGCACCGACAACGCCGTCCACGACGGCAACGGCAACCTGGTCATCACCGCCCGGCAGGACAACCCCGCCGGCTACCAGTGCTGGTACGGCACCTGCGAATACACCTCGGCCCGCCTGCTCACCGAGGAGACGTTCACCCAGCAGTACGGCCGGTTCGAAGCCCGCATGCAGATCCCCACCGGCCAGGGGGTCTGGCCGGCGTTCTGGATGCTCGGCGACGACTTCCGCGACGTCGGCTGGCCGCAGACCGGCGAGATCGACATCATGGAGAACGTCGGCCACGAGCCCAGCACCGTGCACGGCACCATCCACGGCCCCGGATACTCCGGCGGCGGCGGCATCGGCGAGAGCTACACGCTCCCGAACGGCGAGCGCTTCACCGACGGCTTCCACACCTTCGCGGTCGACTGGGGCCCGGACTACATCACCTGGTCGGTCGACGGCAACGAGTTCTCCACCAAGACCCCGGCCGACGTCGGCGGCAATGAATGGGTGTACGACCACCCGTTCTTCATGATCATGAACGTCGCCGTCTGCGGCGAATGGCCCGGCTGCCCCGACGAGACCACCCAGTTCCCGCAGAGCCTCACGGTCGACTACGTCCGCGTCTACACCCAAGGCGACGGCGGCGGTGGCGGCGACGGCTCGACCGGCCCGGTCACCGGCTACGCCGGCAAGTGCATGGACGTCGAGGCGGCCAACAGCGCCGACGGCACCCCGGTCCAGCTCTACACCTGCAACGGCACCGACGCCCAGCAGTGGACCTTCCACGACGACGGCACCGTCCGCGCCCTCGGCAAATGCCTGGACGTCTCCGGCGGCTCGACCGCCAACGGCGCCGAAGTCCAACTGTGGACCTGCAACGGCACCGGGGCCCAGCAGTGGACCCTGAGCGGAGCCAACGACCTGGTCAACCCGCAGGCCAACAAGTGCGTCGACGTCGCCGGTTGGAACTCCGACGACGGCACCGACCTCATCATGTGGGAGTGCCACGGCGGAGAGAACCAGAAATGGTACCGATAGCGCCCTGACCGAGGCGGTCCCCGGCCACGGGCCACTCCGGCCGGGGGCCGCCCGCCCCTGCGTCCCTCGTCCGATCGCGCGCGGCCCTAAAATGGACGGCCCCATCGAGTTAGAGGGAGCGCGCGATGACCGATCCGGCCCGGACCCACGACGTGGTCAACCAGCCCCCGCCCCTGACCGGCGAACTGTTCGAGCAGAACACCCCGCTTCGGGAGGCCGCCGAACGCGCCGGAGCCGGCTGGATCGCCGAACAAGCGAGCGAAATGGGCGAGCTCCTCGGCGGCGCCGAGGCCGCCCGGTGGGCCGAGGAGGCCCACCGGTACCCGCCGGTGCTGCGCACCCACGACCGCTACGGGCACCGGATCGACGAGGTCGACTTCCACCCGTCCTGGCACCGCTTCATGGACCTGGCCGTATCGAACGGAGCGCACGCGATGCCGTGGACCGGCGCCGGCCCCGGCGCCCACGCCGCCCGGGCGGTGCTGCTGTCGCTGCTGGCGCAGGTCGAGCCCGGCCACTGCTGCCCGATCTCGATGACCTACGCGGCGGTGCCCGCGCTGCGGGCGAACGCCGAACTGGCGTCCGAATGGGAACCGAGGATCACCTCCACTTCGTACGATCCGGGGCTGCGGCCGCCGGCGGACAAGGCGGGCGTGCTGGTCGGCATGGCGATGACCGAGAAGCAGGGCGGCTCGGACGTGCGGGCGGGCTCGACCACCGCCACCCCCGCCGGCGACGGCACCTACGTGCTGCGCGGCCACAAGTGGTTCTGCTCGGCGCCGATGAACGACGCCTTCCTGGTGCTCGCGCAGGCTCCCGGCGGGCTGTCGTGCTTCCTGCTCCCCCGCGTGCTGCCCGACGGGACTCGCAACGCGATCCGTTTGCAGCGCTTGAAGGACAAACTGGGGAACCGGTCGAACGCCTCGGCCGAGATCGAGCTGGCCGACGCGGTCGCCCACCCGGTGGGCGAGGAGGGCCGGGGCGTGGCCACGATCATCGAGATGGTCGGCCACACCCGGCTCGACTGCGTCACCGCCAGCGCGGCCGGGATGCGGCAGAGCACCGCCGAGGCCCTCTGGCACGCCGAGCACCGCGAGGCCTTCGGAGCACCGCTGGTCGAGCAGCCGCTGATGAGGCAGGTCCTGGCCGACCTCTGCGTCGAATCCGAGGCGGCCACGGCCACCATGATGCGGCTGGCTTCGGCCTACGACTCCCCCGCCGAGGCGGCGTTCCGGCGCCTGGCGACCGCGGTCGCCAAGTACTGGGTCTGCAAGCGCGGGCCCGTCCACGCCGCGGAGGCGCTCGAATGCCTGGGCGGCAACGGCTACGTGGAGGAGGCGCCGCTGGCGCGGCGGTACCGGGAGCAGCCGCTGCTGTCGATCTGGGAGGGATCGGGGAACGTGATCTGCCTGGACGTGCTGCGGGCGCTCGCGACCTCGCCGGAGTCGGGCGAGGCGTTCGTGGCCGAAGTGGAGCGGGCCGAGGGAGCGAACGGGCACCTGGACGCGCACGTGGCGAACCTGAAGGGGGCGCTCGCCGGGGGCGTGGAGCAGGCGGGGGCGAGGCGCCTGACCGAGGACCTGGGGTTGGCGCTCCAGGCGAGCCTGCTGGTCCGGCACGCCCCGCCGGCGGTGGCCGACTTCTTCTGCGCCTCGCGACTGGGACCGGGCCGGGGTCTGAACTTCGGGGCGGTGCCGTCCCCGGCGAGCGCGGCCGCGATCGTCGCCCGCCACCGCCCGGCGGCGCCTTAGCCTGGTGGGTATGAGCAATCTGGAGCCCCGCCCCGAGGAGACGCCGTGCCGGGCCCCGGAGGGCGTCGGCGGGGAGGTGCGGCTGCTGGAGTCGCGGCGGGTGCCGCTGGGCGGCCTGCGGGCGATGGAGGTCGGTCGCACGCTGCCGCAGCGGACCGTCCCGACGGTGGGCGCGTGGTGCTTTTTGGACTGTTTTGGTCCCGAGCGCACCGACATGCGGGTGCTGCCGCATCCGCACGCGGGGCTGCAGACGGTGACCTGGCCGATCCGGGGCGAGATCCGGCACCGGGACAGCCTGGGGTCGGACGTGGCGGTCAAGCCCGAGCAGCTCAACCTGATGACCAGCGGTCCGGGCATCGCGCATTCGGAGTTCACGCTCGGCCGGGAGCCGATGGTCCACGGGCTGCAGTTGTGGGTGGCGCTGCCCGGGGGCGGGACGGCGGCGCGGCCGGATTTCGAGCAGCACGCGGACCTGCCGCGGTACGAGGGCGACCGGGTGCGCGGGATCGTGGTGATCGGGGAGCTGGACGGGGCCGCCTCGCCCGCGAGCGCGTACACGCCGCTGCTGGGCGCCCAACTGGAGGTCGCGCCGGGTGCGGGCGGGGCGGTGCCGCTGCGGCCGGATTTCGAGCACGCGGTGCTGGTGATCGAGGGGGCGGTCGAGGCGGCGGGCACGGCCCTGGAGCCGGGACCGCTGCTGTACCTGGGGACCGGCCGGGAGGAGTTGCCGCTGGTCTCGTCGGGCGGCGCGACGGTGTTCCTGCTCGGCGGCGAGCCGTTCGGCGAGGAGCTGGTGATGTGGTGGAACTTCGTGGGCCGCGACCACGAGGACGTCGTCGCGGCCAGGGAGGCGTGGGAGGACCCGGATCAGACGCGGTTCGGCGCGGTCGCCGGCCACGACGGGGCGCGCATTCCGGCCCCGCCGCTCCCGGGCGGGCGCCTGCGTCCCCGGCGTCGCCGTTGAGCGGGCGCCCTGGACCGCTCGCGGTCAGGCGACCGCCCGGCGGGTCCGCCACAGGAGCCACACGAAGTACGGGGTGCCGATCAGGGCGCACACCAGGCCCGCCGGGATCTGGGCGGGCGCGATGACCGTCCGCCCCAAGGTGTCGGCGACGCTCACCAGGAGCGCGCCGAGCAGGATCGCCGTCGGCAGCGCGCGGGAGGCGCGGGAGCCGACCAGGGCCCGCGCCAGGTGCGGGGCCACCAGGCCCACGAATGAGACGACGCCGACCACCGCGACCGCCGCGGCGGTCAGGAGCACGGCCGCGCCGAGCAGCAGCAGGCGGACGCGTTCCAGCCGCACCCCGAGGGTGCGCGGGGTGTCGTCGTCGAGCGCCAGCAGGTCCATCTCCCGGCGGTGCACGGCGATGAACGGCACCAGCAGCGCCAGTGCCGCCGCCACCGGAACGAGCCGGACGGCGGTGCGTCCGTAGGTCGACCCGGACAGCCAGGTCATGGCCTTGGGCGTGTTCCAGGGGTCGGCGTAGATGATCAGGAGGGTGATGAGCGCGGTGGCGATGGCCGAGACGCCGATGCCGATGAGCACCAGGCGCGCGGTGTCGAGTCCGCCTTTCCAGGCCAGGCCGTAGACCACTGCGAACGCCGCCAGGGCTCCGGCTGCGGCGCAGGCGGTGACCGCCCACGGACCGGCGCCGGGGAACCAGGTGATGAGTGTCACTGCTCCTACGCCGGCCCCACCGGTGACGCCGAGGATGCCCGGCTCGGCCAGCGGGTTCCGGCACACCGGCTGGGTCACCGCCCCGGCTGCCGCGAGCGCGGCCCCGGCCAGGACCGCGGCGAGCACGCGCGGGTAGCGCTGGTCGATGATCCAGGTGTAGGCCGCGCCGGTGCGGCCGGTGAACCGGTTCCAGACGTCGCCGGCCAGGAGCATGGTGTCGCCCGAGAGCATTCCGGCGACCAGGGCGGCGCCGAGGCCGGCGGCCAGGACGGCGGTGATGAGGGCGTATCCGGCGCGGGTCCGGCCGCCGGCGCCGTGCAGCATCGCGGGCCGGCCGGCGGCGCCGGAGTCGGTGACGCGGCGGGCCAGCCACACCATGATGCCGGCGCCGAACACGGTGGTGGTGACGCCGACCGGGATTATGTACCCGGCGGCGCCGCCGAGGACGGCGCGCACGACCAGGTCGGATCCGATGAGGACTATCGCCCCGCACAGGGCGCTGAACGGGATCAGGACCCGGTGCTTCAGCAGGTGGGGCAGGCGTTCGGCGATGATGCGGGCGATGACGGGCGCGGCGAGGCCGACGAAGCCGATCGGTCCGGCCACGGCCACCGCGCAGGCGGCCAGCAGCAGGGAGCAGAGGACGGCGGCCAGGCGGGTCCGGCGGACGCCGACGCCGAGGCCGGCGGCGGTGTCGTCGCCCAGGCGCAGCACGTCCAGGCGCGGACCGAGGACGACCGCGGCGACCAGGCAGGCCGCGACCAGCGGCGCGGTCGGGGTGAGGGAGCCGAACCCGACGACGCTGAGGCTGCCCGAGCCCCAGGCGAAAAGGCTGATGGTCCGCTCCTGGAACAGGATCAGCAGGAGTGTCACCAGGGCGTTGGTGGCCAGGGTGACCGCGGAGCCGGCGAGGATGAGCCGGGTGGTGGAGGCGCCGCCGCCGGCGGAGACGGCCAGTACCAGCGCGGCGGTGGCGAGCGCGCCCAGGAAGGCGACGCCGACACCCGACAGGACCGGCAGCGTGAGGCCGAAGACGGCGAAGGCGGCCACGGCGAGGTAGGCGCCGCCGGTGACCGCGAGCGTGTCGGGGCTGGCCAGCGGGTTGCGGGCGATCGACTGCAGGAGCGCCCCGGAGCCGCCGAGGGCGGTCCCGACCAAGACCGCGGCGGCCAGCCGCGGCAGCCGGGACTCGGTGAAGACGTCGAGGGTGGTCGGGTCGGCCCCGCCGGTCAGCAGCCGCACCAGTTCTGCCGCGCCGAGCGACGACGAGCCCTGGGTGAGATGGACGGCCGCCAGCGCGACCAGGACCCCGACGGTGACAGTGAACACGGACGCGGCAGGAAGGAATCGCGTCCGGGTGCCGATCGGGGCCGCTGGTCGCGCCGGCGGGGCCTGGGTGGTGCTCAAGAGGTGTAGACCTCGGCGAAGAAGTCGAGCAGGACCTTGCTGGACTCGGGTCCGCCGAAGGTCCAGGCGCCCTCGGTGAGCTGGTAGGTGTGGCCGTCCTCGACGAACCCGAGGCCCGCCCAGAGGTCGTTGCCGGGCAGGGTCTCGGCGAACAGGCCGCTGTTGTCGGACTCGTTGTAGATCAGGCGCAGGTCGGTGTCGGCGTATTCGCTCATGCCTTCGAGGTCGTTCTGGCCCAGGCCCCACTGGCCGTCGGTCTCGCCGTCCCAGGCGTTGGTGAGGCCGACCTCGGTGGCGAGGTTGCCGACCTGGGAGGAGGGGCCGAACATGCGGATGGCGACGGTGCCGCCGTCCTCCCAGCCGTCGACCCACAGGTAGGGGACGTCGGCGGTACCGGCTTCGGCGATGGCGTCGGCGACCTCGTCGACCTTGGACTGGAAGTCGTCCATGAGGGCACCGGCCTCCTCGGTCTTGCCCAGGAGCGCGGCGATCATGAACAGGTCGTCCTCCATGCGCTGCAGGTTGTCCTCTTCGGAGGATCCGGCGGCGACCGCGACGGGCGCGAACTCGCGGAGCTGCTCGATGACGCCCTCGTCGCGGTTCTCGGTGATGACCAGGTCGGGGCTGAGGGCGGCGATCGAGTCCACGGAGGGCTCGGCGCGGGTGCCGACGTCCTCGACCGAGTCGTCGAGCGGGACGGAGGCGCCTACCCAGGTGTGGTAGCCCTCGACGTCGGCGACGCCGACGGGCATGACCCCGAGGCTGGCGGCCATTTCGGCTTCGGCCCATTCGAGCGCGACGACGTCGGTGGCCGGGGCGTCGAGCTCGACGGTGGTGTCGGTGGCGTCGACGACCGAGACCGGTCCGGCCTCGGCGGTGGTCTCCTCGCCCTCGTCGGGGCCGTCCTCGGTGGTCCCGCAGGCGGCCGCGGCCAGGACGGCGGCGGCAGCGGGCAGGGCGATGAGAGCGCGTGGGTGGATTCGCATTGCGTTCCTTTACTGGTTGACGGTCGGCGCGGCCACGGCGCGGCGGTTGTGCCGGCCGAGGGGGCGGCACGCGAGCAGACCGGTGACGGGATCGGTGTCGACTTCGATGTCGATGCCGTAGGCGGCGGTGAGATGCTCGGCGGTGAGCACCTCGGCCGGGTCGCCGGAGGCGAGGACGCTTCCGGCGCTGAGCAGGACCGCGCGGTCGGCGACCGCGGCGGCCTGGTCGAGGTCGTGGAGGACCACGCCGACGGCGGTGCCGTGCTCGTCGGCGAGGTCGCGGATGAGGTCGAGGATCTCGACCTGGTAGCGCAGGTCGAGATGGTTGGTAGGCTCGTCGAGCAGCAGCACGCCGGTGTCCTGGGCGAGGCAGGAGGCGAGCCAGACGCGCTGGCGCTCGCCGCCGGAGAGGGTGTCGACGCCGCGGTCGGCCATGTCGGTGACGCCGCAGATGGCCATGGCTCGCTCGACGGCGGCCGGGCCGGCTTCGTCGCCGGCGCGCCAGCGGCCCCGGTAGGGGTGGCGGCCGTAGCCGACGACGTCGCTGACGCGGACGCCGCCGGGGACCGGCCGGGACTGCGCGAGCAGGGCGACGCGGCGGGCGAAGGCCTTCGGGCTCAGTGCGGCGAGGGCGGTGCCGTCGCCGAGGGCGAGTTCGCCGCTTTCGGGGCGGTGGAGCCGGGCGAGGGCGCGCAGGAGGGTGGACTTGCCGCTGCCGTTCGGTCCCAGCAGGGCAGTGACGCGGCCGGCGGTGAGCTCGATGTCCGCTTGGTGCACAACGGTCTCGCCGTAATAGGCGAGCTCCAGGGCGCTCCCGCGCAGTCCCACGTCATCCAACACGTAGGCAAGGCTAACCTATCTTCCGGCGGCCGCGCGAGGGGGCGCACCGCAGCGTGATCGATCCTCGCCGTCAGCGTGAGCGGACGACGAAACGGGCGCGAGCAGCCCTGATTTCGTCGGCGGCCCGGTCCGGGGAGCCTCCGGAATCAGGCCGTGCGATCGTGCTTCGACGAGCTCGCCTTGAGTGCGCCGGAGTGGGCCTTCACGTCCGGGTCGCGGCGGGTCTTGACCAGGCTCGCGACGGTGACGACCGCGAGGACGGCGACGACCACGCCGAGGCTCACCATGGTCGGGATCTCGGGCATCCGCTCGTCGATGTCGACGTGGATCCAGTGCAGCATGAGCTTGACGCCGATGAACGCCAGGATGATCGCCAGGCCGGTCGACAGGTACACCAGCCGGTCCAGCAGGCCCTTCACCAGGAAGTAGAGGGCGCGCAGGCCGAGCAGCGCGAAGGCGTTGGCGGTGAACACGATGTAGGGCACCTCGGTGACGCCGAAGACCGCCGGGATGGAGTCGAGCGCGAACAGCAGGTCCACGCTGCCGATGGCGATGAGCACGATGAACAGCGGGGTCACGACCCTGCGGCCGCCGACGCGGGCGAACAGCCGCCCGCCGACGTAGTCGTCGCTGACCGGCAGGAACCGGCGGGTGGCCCGGACGACGGCGTTGTCCTCGATGTCGGGGTCCTCGTCGCGGTGCCGGAACAACTGCACGGCCGTGTAGAGCAGCAGCAGCCCGAACAGCAGGAACATGAACGAGAACAGGTTCAGCAGCGCCGCGCCGACGGCGATGAAGGCAGCGCGCATGACCAGTGCCAGCACGATCCCGAAGGTGAGGACCTTGTGCTGGTGCTTGGAGGGGACGGCGAAGGTGGTCATGATGATGACGAACACGAACAGGTTGTCGACCGACAGGCTCTTCTCGATGATGTAGCCGGCGAAGTACTCGGTGCCGTAGTCGCCGCCGTACCAGAGCCCGAACCAGATTCCGAATGCGACGGCGACCAGGATGTAGAACACCGACCAGGCGGTGGCCTCGCGGAAGCCGACCGTGTGCGGGCGGATCGCCGCCAGCACCAGGTCGACCGCCAGCAAGACGACGATCAGGCCGATGGTGGCGGCCCAGGTGAGCGCGCTGATGTCGAGCACCGTTTCCTCCGCAGCGTTCGTTGACTCGTACGGCGGCAAATCTATTCGAGTGCGCACGGGCCCGCTGCACCGGCTCCCCCGAGGGTGCGGCGGGCGACCGCCTCCGGACACGCATCGGCGCGCCCCGTACGAGCGGTGGGCCTGACGGGGCGCGCCGGTGCGTTCGGGGTTACCTCGGTTTTCTCCACATCGGATACATGCTGGGGCCTTCGGGGAGCCGCAGCGGCGGCCCCAGGCTCTCGAAGCCGTGCTTGCCGTACCACTCGGTCAGCGGCACGTTCGCCGCCTCCAGGTAGCCGGCGGTCCCGGTCCGGTCGAGGTGGTTCAGGCCCGCCTCAAGCAGCATGCGGCCGATGCCCTGGCGCTGCCGGTCGGGGTCGACCGCGCAGAACACCAGGTGCAGGTGGGGCCGCTCGGCCGGGTCCGGGTGGTGGCGCTCGAAGGCCTCGTCCAGGGCCTGGAAGCGCGGGAGGTGCTCGCCGCACAGTTCGGCCATGCGCTCGGCGTAGTCCGGCGGCCCGCCGAACGGGTCGCCGGTGAAGTCGAGCCACACCGCGACGCCGGCCAGGTCGCCGCCGTCGTCGAGCGCGGCGTCCACGCGTCCGTGCCCCTCGAGGGCCGGGGCGGCGAGCATCTCGAACTGGCCGGCCATCAGGCGGGCCCGCGTCTCGATGTCGTCGGGCACCAGCCAGTCGGCGACCGCGAGGTACTTGAAGGCGCTCGCGATGCGCTCGGCCACCGGCCGGACGGGACCGGCGTGGCCCTCTTCGAGGATCACGCCCTTCATGAGCGGTCCCCGACCGGTTCGGGCTCGTCCTCCGGCTCGCCGATCACCGCCTGCGGCCCCGAGCCGATCCGCCGGTACAGCTCCGGCTTGGAGCCGCGCAGGATCAGGCCCCAGACGACGCCGACGACGGCGACGGCGAGGTAGACCAGCAGGATCGCGGTCGGCAGCGGGGAGCCGGCGGGGGTGCCGAGCAGGTCGCCGAACGCCACGATCGCCATCACCGTGACCGCGCCGAGCAGCACGGTCGCCAGCGCCGGCGCCCAGCGGGTGCTCCAGGCGGTCTCGCCGCGCCGGTCGCGGGCGAAGAAGGCCATCACCGCGGCCGAGGCGACGGTCACCAGGACCAGGACGCCGAAGCCGCCGGAGGTGCCGAACAGGTAGAACAGCTCCTCCATCGGGTCGAGGCCGGCGGCGGCGTAGATCACCAGCACGATGAGCACGATCGCCGACTGGAGCAGCGAGGACCGCAGGGGCGCGCCGGTGCGGGCGGAGGTGCGGCCCAGCGAGGCCGGCAGCACGTGCTCGCGGCCGAGGGCGAAGGCGTAGCGGGAGACGGTGTTGTGGAACGAGATCGCGGCGGCGACGACGCTGGTTACCAGCAGCACTTCCGCGGCGGTGGCCACGGTGGCGCCCATCTGCTCTTCGATGAGGAAGAAGAACAGTCCGATGTCCATCTCGCGGGCGGCCTCGACCAGGCCCTCGGTGCCGACGGCGACGGTGATCGACCAGGAGGCGAGGGTGTAGAACACCGCGAGGATGCAGATCGCGAGCACGGTGGCGATCCGTACGGTCTTCCTGGGGTTCTTGGTCTCCTCGGCGTACACGGTGGGCATCTCCACACCGACCATGCCGAGGAAGCCGAGCACCAGCAGGGCCCCGGATATGGAGGTGAACAGCAGGGTCGGGTCGAGCGCTTCGACGGTGTAGCCGGCCTCGGAGGGGCTGCCGAGGTTGGAGAAGCTGAACACGACGATGATGGCCATCTCCAGGCTCAGCAGGACGGCCAGGAACCTGCTGTTGAGGTCGACCGCGCGGGTGCCGAGGACGGCGACCAGCAGCCACAGGACGCCGGCCGGTATCCACCATTGGACGTCCCAGCCGAACCAGGATTCGAGCAGCGGCGTCGTGGCCACGCCGAGCAGCCCGTACAGGCCGATCGACAGGGCGGTGTAGGCCACCAGGGCGACCAGGGAGGCGCCGACACCGGCCGAGGGCGAGACGCCCTTGGCGGCGAAGGCGTAGAAGGCGCCGGCGTTGGAGATGTGGCGGGCCATGGTGGTGTAGCCGATCGAGAACAGCACCAGGACCGCGCCGATGGCCGCGAAGGCGACCGGGATGCCGATCTGGCCGGTCATGGCCCAGCCGGTCACGGTGACGCCGGCGATGACCGTCAGCGGGGTGGCGGCGGTGAGCGAGAAGTGGAGCAGGCCCATGACGCCGAGTCGGTCGGCGGCGAGCCGATCGGCGATGGAGCCGATCTGGGGTGGTGGGGCGGTGGACACAGAGAATCCCTTCATTTACCTGTTCGGACGGTTCCGGAAGGATCAAGACCGCTGTGTCATGGCGGCCTCGCCGACCACCACGTCGAGGTGGCCGAGGAGTTTCCGAATGGGGGGTTCGAGCCCGCGGTCGACCGCCTCGAGCCGGTGTCGGCCGAGGTCGGCGTCGGCGAGCCGCGGTTCGAGGCCCATCCGCGACAGCAGGCCGATCAGGAACGCGTCGCGCCCGTTCGGTCCTGTCAGGTCTTCGCGGTTGAGCCCCTGGCGGAGACGTACGAAAGGCCACGCCGCGGCCGACGGGTTCGTCGGCGCGTAGGCGAGACGGCGCCCGAGGATGCCCTGGCGTTCGATCGTGACGAGCCCGCGCGAGGCCATGCGCTCGGCGACGCGGGCGAAGATCCCGCCCGAGCCCATGCCCTGTTCGGCGAGGT
Organism: Glycomyces xiaoerkulensis; assembly: GCF_002798405.1. Classification (GTDB taxonomy): domain Bacteria; phylum Actinomycetota; class Actinomycetes; order Mycobacteriales; family Micromonosporaceae; genus Glycomyces; species Glycomyces xiaoerkulensis. Next base: position 96,914 of record NZ_PGGV01000014.1, read on the forward strand.
ACTGCAGCCAGGTCTTCACCGGCTGGGCGGTGTGTTCGGCCTTGACCGCCTCCCACACCTCGAGCATGAGCACGGTGTTCGGCGGTTGGGCCGTGTAGGACAGGACGAGCGACTTGTCGACCAGGTTCACTTTGCCGAAGGCGATGAGCTGTCCGACCACGCAGGCGGCGAGGCCGAGGCCGATGATGCGGGGCCTGACGATCGGCCGCCAGGTCGTGGGGTCCAGGCAGCAGAGGACGAGTTCGTCGGTGAGCTCGGTATCCGGTTTTTTGGACGCCGGACTCTGCCAGCGGATCCGGGGACGGTCGGGGTTCTGGTCGCCGCCGGCGTCGCCGGGCGGGGTTTCCTGGGGTCGGTTCATGGCCCTTTCGCAGGTCGCATGTGATCGGTGTTCCGAGGGTCAGCGGGGATCGGGACGGATCTCGTATGCGGAGCCGCGGTGGCGGCCCGGTTTTTCGGGCGGCGCGGCCGGTCGCGCCGCCCGTGGGGGTGGCGCCCGCTGTGGGGCTGGGCGTCAGACCGGCCCGCGCACGACATTGTGGGGGGATGTTTCACATGTGGCCCAGTCTGTACAGCTAACCCTGTGTATGCGCTCGCCCGCAACCCCTCAAGGCAAAAAACTGCGATCCCCGACATCTCGGTCACCACAGCGGTCACATTGATCTCAGTGGACGCACTCTCCGTCAGCTCGCGGTCTCTGTGGGGAGCTCGGCGAGGCGCCATTCGAGGAGGCCGTCCTCGAGCCGGGCGGCGTCCCTTCCGGACGCGGCGAGGAGCTCGACCGCGTCGTGGGCGAACACGCAGAGCGCGCCGCGGCAGTAGGCCACGACCTTCGCCTCGGCGGGGACCTCGTCGAGCCGGTCGGGCAGTTCGTCGACGGGGATGCCGATCGCGCCGGGCAGGTGGCCGGCGGCGTACTCCTCGGCCGGGCGCACGTCCAGGACGGTGAACTCGCCCCGCTCGAGGCCGGCGAGCAGTTCGTCGCGGCCGACCTGCCGCGGCCGGTCCCCGAGGTAGTCGGCGGCGGCGCGCTCGGCGTCGGCGATGCGCGTGGCGGCGGTGTCCCGGGCGAGGCGGTAGAGCTCGGCCACGTCCTCGCCCGCGAGCGAGTAGTGGATCTTCTGGCCCTCGCGGCGGGCGGCGACCAGGCCGGCGGCCTTGAGGGTCTGGAGGTGGGCCGAGACGGTGGTCAGCCCCAGGCCCGAGGCGTCGGCGAGGACCTCGACCGAGCGCTCGGACTGGGCGAGCAGGTCGAGCAGTTCGAGGCGCCGGCCGTTGCCGAGCGCCTTGCCGACGCGCGCGAGCTGGTCGAACAGCGCCGTCTTCTTCTCCGGATCGCCCATCGCTCCCCCTCGACTTGTATTCCATCATTCTTTGGAATACTGTATCACTGGTCTCGGGGTACCCGCCCCCCGAGAAGAGAAGGAGACCGCGATGACCGACATCGAACCGACGGCCCTGGTCGACGAGGGCCTGGGCAACACCGCCTACCTCCTCGACCTCGGGGACGGGAGCGCGCTGGCGGTCGATCCCGCGCGCGACCTGCGCACCGTCCGCGCCGCCGCCGACCGCACCGGTCTGCGGCCCCGGCTGGTCGCCGAGACCCACCTGCACGCCGACTTCGTCTCCGGGGCGCTCCAGTTGCGCTCGCGCGACCGGGTGGAGATCCTGGCCTCCGGCGCCGGGGGCCGGGCCTTCCCGCACCGGGGCCTGGGCGAGGGCGACGAGGTCGACCTCGGCGGCCTGACGCTGCGCGCGCTCGGCACGCCCGGACACACCGAGGAGCACCTGAGCTACCTGATCCTCGACGGCACGCGGCCGCTGGGGGTCTTCACCGGGGGTTCGCTGCTGGTGGGCGCCGCCGCCCGCACCGACCTGGTCGACCCCGACCGCGCCGAGGAACTGGCCCGGCGCCAGTTCCGGTCGCTACAGCGGCTGCTCGAGCTGCCCGACGAGGTAGCGGTGTGGCCGACCCACGGCGCCGGCTCGTTCTGCTCGGCCCCGCCCGGGGCCGAGCGGACCTCCACCATCGGCGCCGAGAAGGCCGGCAACCCGCTGCTGGCCGCGGCCGACGAGGACGAGTTCGTGGAGCGGCTGCTCGGCGGCCTCGGCTCCTATCCGTCCTACTTCGACCACCTCTCGGAGGTCAACCGGTCCGGGCCGGCGGTCGTGGCCGAACCGCCGACGCTCGAGCCGCTGAGCGCCGAGCGGGTGCGGCGCCTCCAGGCCGACGGCGCGGCCGTGGTCGACGCGCGGCCGGTCCGCGACTTCGGCCCGGCCCACGTCCCCGGCTCGGTCTCCATCCCGCTGCGCGGCCAGTTCGCCACCTGGCTCGGCTGGGTGGTCGAGTTCGGCACCCCGGTGGTGATCGTCCGCGACCCCGGCCAGGACCCGGCCGAGATCGCCTGGCAGGCCGCCAAGGTCGGCTACGAACTCGCCGGCGAGCTGGCCGGGGGCGTCGACGCCTGGGACGGCCCCGCCGCGGCCATCCCGGTGCTGGACCCGGCCGAGGCCGCCGGCGAGGGCGCCACGGTGCTCGACGTGCGGCAGGAGTCCGAGTACGTCGCCGGGCACGTGCCCGGGGCGGTCGGCATCGAACTCGGCGGCCTCGGCGAGGCGGACCTGCCGTCCGGGCCGCTGCTGTCGATGTGCGGGCACGGCGAGCGGGCCATGACCGGCGCGAGCCTGGCGGCGCGGCGCGGGGCGCGGGTGTCGGTGCTGGCCGGCGGTCCGGACGAGCTGGCCGAGGCGGCGGACCTGCCTCTGGCGGACGGCCGATGAGACCGGCCGCCCCGCCCCGCCTGGGCCTGGCCGCCAACCTGGGCCAGTTCAGCCTCCTCGTCGTCGTCAACGCCCTGGTCGGCGGGCTGCTCGGCCAGGAGCGGATCCTCACCGCCTTCGGCGAGGAGACCTTCGGGATCACCTCCTACACCTCGGCGCTGCTGTTCATCGCCGTGTTCGGCGCTACCAAGGCCGGGGTGAACTTCTTCGCCGGGGGCCTGTGCGACCGCTACGGGCGCAAGCCGGTGCTCGTCGCCGGATGGCTGGTGGCGGTCCCGGTGCCGCTGATGCTCATGGCCGCGCCCGACTGGTCGTGGGTCATCGCCGCGAACGTGCTGCTGGGCGTCAACCAGGGCCTGACGTGGTCGACCACGGTGGTCATGAAGATCGACCTGGCCGGCCCGGAGCGGCGCGGCCTGGCGATGGGGCTCAACGAGGCCGCCGGGTACTTCGCGGTCGCCGTCACCTCGATGGCGACCGGCCGGCTGGCGGCCGAATACGGCTGGCAGCCGGGCGCATTCGCGCTGGGCGCCGCCTATGTGGCCATCGCTCTGGGGCTGTCGGTCTTCGCGGTCCGCGAGACCGCCGGGCACGTGCGGCTCGAGGCGGCCGGCCACGTCGGCGGCGAGGCCGGGCTGTCCTCTCGGGAGGTCTTCACCCGCACGAGCCTGACCGATCCGACCCTGTCGGCGGTCAGCCAGGCGGGCCTGGTCAACAACCTCAACGACGGGCTCGCTTGGGGGCTGCTGCCGGTCCTGCTCGCCGCCGACGGGCTCGGCGTGGCCGACGTCGGCCTGATCGCGGCGATCTACCCGGCCGTGTGGGGCCTCGGCCAGCTCGCCACCGGTCCGGCCTCGGACCGGCTGGGCCGCAAAGGCTTCGTCGTGTGGGGCATGTTCGTGCAGGCGGTCGGCCTGGCGGTGTTCGCCGGAGCGGACGGCTTCGCGGTGTGGGCGGGCGCGGCCGTGCTGCTGGGGATCGGCACCGCGATGGTCTATCCGACGCTGCTGGCCGCGATCGGCGACACCGCCCATCCGACGTGGCGGGCGCGCTCGGTCGGCGTCTACCGGCTCTGGCGCGACGCCGGGTTCGCCGTGGGCGCGCTCGTGGCCGGTCTGCTCGCCGACGCCTGGAGCATCCCGGTGGCCATCGCCGCCGTCGCGGCGCTGACGGCCCTGTCGGGCGCGTTCGCGGCGGTCCGGATGCGGGAGACGCACCGGCGTCGGCCGACGCCGGGCTGACGCCGCGGCCTCGGTCGATCCGGCCGACCCCGGCGAACTGCGTCGCCGGGTCTTGGCCCCGTCCGGGCTCAGCCGGATTCCGGTATCCGGGTTCGTCCCGGTCGGGTCGGATCCGAATCGGATCGCCGGGATTCGCCCCGGGCCGTTTCGGCACCGCCCTTGACCGGCCTACAATCGTTTGCGTAATTTAAAGAGCCGATCAATGATCTCAGCGAGACGACAGGGGACCCCTCCAGTGGCCGCGACCATCAAGGATGTCGCCCGTGAGGCGCAGGTGCACATGTCCACCGTCTCGCGCGCCTTCTCCGTGCCGCACCGGGTGCGCCCCGAGACCCGGACCAGGATCATGGAGGCCGCCCGGCGCCTCGGATACCGGCCCAGCCGGGTGGCCAGGGCGCTCACCACCGGCCGCACCCACAATATCGGCTTCATCGTCGCCGACATCGCCAACCCGTTCTTCCCTCCCATGATCAAGGCCGCTGAGCACACCGCCCGCGCCCGCGACTACCACCTGTTCGTGGCCGACGCCTCGGAGGACCCGGCCATAGAGGCCGAACTGGTGGACGCCCTGGCCAAGCAGGTCGACGGCGTGGTGCTGTGCGCGCCGCGCGTATCGAACGCGAAAATCGAGCGGCTCAACGAGACCATCCCGATCGCGCTGGTCAACCGCAAGATGACCGGCATCCCCTCGGTGACGATGGACGTCGTGGACGGCTCGCAGGTGGCGATCGAGCACCTGCTCGAACTCGGGCACCGCAAGATCGCCTACGTCTCGGGCCCGCGCCAGTCGTGGACCAACTCCCAGATCCGCCGCTCGGTGACCTCCACGGCCGACGACCGGGCGGAGGTGACCGTCCTCGGCCCGAACACCCCGAACGAGGACGCCGGGCTCGCGGTCGCCGAGCAGGTCGCCAGCAGCGGCATCACCGCGGTGCTGGCCTACAACGACCTGCTCGCCATCGGACTCATGGAGGGCCTGCACAGCCTCGGCGTGGACGTGCCCGGACAGGTCAGCGTCATCGGCATCGACGACACCGTGCTCGCCCGGCTGGCGAGGCCGAGCCTGACCACGCTCATCGTCCCGACCCCCGACGCCGGGACCGCCGCGATCGACCTGCTGCTCCAGTACGCCGCGGCCGATATGGGCGAGGAGGAGCCGCGGGGCGGGGCGCACATCTCCCTGCCCACCAAACTCGTCGTCCGCGACTCGACCGCTCCCCCGCCGGACTGACACCGGTGTTCCGACCGGCGGGTGTCAGTGCATGTCCTTCCAGGCGATGATCCCGACGTCGATCGCGTCGGCCAGCGCGGTGAGCGTCCGCACCGGCACCCGGTCCACACCCGACTCGCGGAGCCCGACGAGCCACGAGGCGACGATGATGAGCCCCCTGCTCGGCGGGCCGCCGTCGCGGATGACCGCGCGCACGTCGTGGAGGAGTCCCTCCAAACGCTCCGGTGAGTCGGCCGGTCCGCCTGCTTCCTCGATCGCTCGTATCTCGGCGCGCAGCCGGTCCCGAACCTGTTCCCCCGTCAGTACATCGACCTCGTTCGCCGGCACCCAACTCAACACCGGTTCCCGCGGCCGCCAAGCCCCCGCTTCAGTCACGACTCCATGATCCCAATCGTCCCGCCGTGAGCCTCGGGCCCCTCCGGTGCTGAGTGACGCCCCATTCGGGCTCTCCGGTCGAGGCGGTAGATTCGCCGTCGAGGTCTCCGACGGAAGGATCCCCCATGGGCGGCACGCCAGTGAGTTTCGAGGTCTTCGACGGTCGCTTCAATGTCGGCGGCGACAACTATCTCGAATGCCTGTTCTCGGACGCCAGGTGGACCGAGGGGCCGGTGTACGTGCCGTCGGGGCGGTACCTGCTGTTCAGCGACATCCCGAACGACCGGTTGATGCGCTGGGACGAGACCGACGGTTCGGTGAGCGTCTTCAGGTTCCCGGCCGGTTATGCCAACGGGAACACGCTCGACCGGCGGGGGCGGCTGGTCTCGTGCGAGCACGGCGAGCGGCGGGTGACGCGGACCGAACTGGACGGCTCGGTCGCGGTCCTGGCCGACCGCTGGGAGGGCGGCCGGTTCAACAGCCCCAACGACGTGGTGGTCTCCTCGGACGGCGCGGTCTGGTTCACCGATCCGCAGTACGGGATCGACAGCGACTACGAGGGCCATGCGGCCGAGCCGGAGATCGACGGCTGCCACGTCTACCGCATCGACCCCGCCTCGGGTGCGGTGGCGCGGGTCGCCGACGACTTCCAGCGCCCCAACGGGCTCGCCTTCTCCCCCGACGAGTCGCGCCTCTACGTCTCCGACACGAGCGCCGGTCACATCCGGGTCTTCGGCGTCGACGGCGGCGGCCTGTCGGGCGGGGAGGTCTTCGCGGCCTCGCCCGGCGGGAACCTCGACGGCATGCGGGTCGACGTCGCCGGCCGGGTCTGGGCCGCTGCGGCGGACGTGAACTGCTTCGACCCCGACGGCACGCGGCTGGCGAGGCTGCCGATTCCGCAGCCGGCGGTCTCCAACCTGGTCTTCGGGGGCCCGAAGCGCAATCGCCTGTTCGTGTGCGCGACGAACTCGGTGTATTCGATGATGCTGAAGACCAACGGGGCCTGGCGGCTCTGAACGGCGTTCGGCAACTCCGAGTGAGGCCGCATCCGGCTGTCAAGTAATTGACGTAGGTCTATGTATGTGCTAGAAAAAGTAGGACGAACTTGAGAGAGCGCTCTCTCTCGCGTATATGGACCAGGTCCAGAAACACGAGAGCGCTCTCAGTCTCCTGGAATGAGAGGACCGATCGTGACCATGCTCTCGCGAAGAAAGATGATCACCGCCACCGCCGCCACCGGCGTCGTCGCCGCCAGCGCCCCCTGGTGGCACCGCATGGCCGGAACCGAGGCCGAAGCCACGCCGGCCACATGCGAGCTCGCGCTCGCCAACCGCACCGACACCTCCGCGGTCAACGCCTACGTCACCGGCCGCGAGTTCGGCACCGACCGGATGATGGTCCTGCGCCCCGACGGCCCGTACTACATCGAGGAGCCGCCGGGACCGGACACGCCGCTGCCGGTCGACGCCGCGATCCCCCTCAACGCCCCCGGCGCCGACCCGGTCGTGATCACCCTGCCGCGCATGTACGGCTCACGGGTCTACTTCGTCCGCGAGGACACCATCGACTTCTACGTCAACCCCGGACCGGCGCTGGTCGAGCCCGCGCTGCACAACGCCGAGGACTCCAACTACGAGAAGATCGTCTCGTTCTGCGAGTTCACCTTCAACGACTTCCAGCTCTACATCAACCTCAGCTACGTCGACCTGGTCACCGCCCTGCCGATCGGCATCCGCCTGCAGGGCAACGGCGACCACAGTGTCGCGCCGCTCCCGGCCGGCGCGGTCGAGGCCATCGCCGCGGATCTGAACTCCCAGGCCTCCTCGGACGGGCAGCCGTGGGACGAGCTGGTCATGCGCGGCGACGACGACCGGGTCCTGCGGGTGATGTCGCCGCAGAACATCATGGCGACCCGGCTCGGCCAGCCGGACATGCCGTTCGAGGGCTACTGGAGCGACTACGCCGACCAGGTCTGGGAGCACTACCGGCACAACGACCTGCGGGTCGACCTCCAGGGCGGGCGCGGCGTGCTCACCGGCCGCGTCCAGGGCGACCGGTTGGTCTTCGACGACGGCTCGACGTTCGGCAAGCCGAACGACTGGGACATCTTCACCTGCGACGGCGGGCCGTTCGCGAACAATCCCTCCGACTCCCCCGAGCGGAAGGGCGCGCTGGCGCGGCTGGCGGCGGCGTTCAACCGCAGCACGATCCTCAGCCACGCCGACCAGCCGAACGGCGCCGCGGTCGAGGAGTTCTACCAGCACCCGGTGACGAACCACTACTCGCGGGTGGTGCACGCCAACTCCCCCATCGGCTACGCCTTCCCCTACGACGACGTGACGCCCGACGACGCGCCCGACCAGTCCGGCGCGGCCTTCGACCCCGAACCGGGCCGCCTGACCCTGACCGTCGGCGGCGGCTCCGCCAGCGGCTCCGCGAGCGGTCCCATCATCGGCTACGCCGGCAAGTGCATGGACGTCGAGGGCGGCGGCAGCGCCGACGGCACGCCGGTGCAGCTCTACACCCGCAACGGGACCGCGGCGCAGGAGTGGACCTTCCACGAGGACGGCACCATCCGGGCCCTCGGCAAGTGCCTCGACGTCGCCGGCGGCTCGACCGCCAACGGCGCCAAGGTGCAACTGTGGACCCCCAACGGCACCGGCGCCCAGCAATGGGTCCTCACCGACGCGAACGAGCTGGTCAATCCGCAGTCGGGCAAGTGCATCGACGTGGCAGGCTGGGACTCGTCCGACGGCACCGACCTGATCATGTGGGAGCGCCACGGCGGCGAGAACCAGAAGTGGTACCCGGCCTGAGGCACCCGCGCGGTCGGGAACCGCGGACCGGGCGCACCGGGTCCGCTACCGGGCACCGGCGCCGATCGCCCTCTCAGCTCCAGTCGAACCCTTTGTTGCGGCACAGGCAGAAGGGATGTCCCACCGGGTCGGTGTAGACCTGCCACCCGTATCCCTCGGGCCCGATGAAGTTCTTTTGCAGCGTCGCGCCGAGTTCGACGACGCGGCGCTGCTCGGGCTCGAACTCGTCGACCTCGAAGTCGAGGTGGTACTGCTTGGGGTGTTCGTCGCCGGGCCAGGTCGGGGGCCGGTAGTGCTCCACCCGCTGGAAGGCGAGGTAGAGGTCGCCGAAGCGAATGCTGGCCCACATCTCGTCGCTGCCCTCCGCGATCTCGCGGTCGACGACCTTGGCGTAGAAGTCCGCGAGCGCCATCGTGTCAGGGCAGTCGATGATGAAGTCGGTGAATTTCAGCATCGGGCGATCCTGCCACGGGAGCGGAAGCCGGGCGGACCACGGCCCCGGGCCCGGATGACGGACGTCTCGCCGCCGCGCCGGGCGATCAGGTCGGGACCGGGTTCCGCGGGCGTCGGCTCGGTCCCCGGTTCAGCTCGTCGGCAGGAACACCCGCATCGCCGCGCTCCCCCTCCGGGCCCACCGGTGGTACGGCACCAGGCGGACCGCGCGGCCCGGCTCCCCCGGCGGCAGCCCCTCCGGCGCGGTCGAGCGGTAGGGCACGCGGCCCGAAGCGCCCGGCTCGGCGGCGGCCGACCTCATCCGCACCACGGCGCCGTCGCCCTCGGGCCGCGGCGGCTCGGTCGGGTCGAGGCGGGCGTCCTCGAGCGACCAGCCTTGCGGCAGGTCGAGCGACTCGACGCACAGCACCAGCGGCCCGCGCTCGACCGCCGCGCACCCGCGCACGGCGTCGATGCGATCGTCGGGCCAGGTCAGCCGGGGCGCCACCGGCAGGTCGAGGACGACGACGTCGCCGCGGCCGAGCCCGCGCGCCGTCGCCCAGCCCGGTCCGGCGGTGCGCTCGCCGGAGCGGTCGGCGACCGTGGCCCCGTCGGCCCAGTGCGGCACCCGCATCCGCAGGTCGACCGGGTGGCCGGGCGCCTCGAGGACCTCGACGCGAACGGTCCCCTCGTGCGGGTAGTCGGTCTCGATGCGCAGCGCCAGGCCGCCCGTGGCAAGCGCGAGGCGCACCTCGCCGGGGGCGTACTGCAGCAGCGAGACGGTCTCCCCCTCGACCGAGGCGGCGTAGGTCTGCCAGGAGGCGAGGGTGCGGGCGAGGTTGGTCGGGCAACACGAGACGTCGAACCAGGGCGCCCGGACGCCGCCTTCGGCGCGCGGGTTGACCTCGCCTGGCTTGACATCGGCGGCGGCGGTGCGCTGGTGCAGCGGGTTGGCGTAGAAGAAGGAGCAGCCGTCCTCGCTCGGCGAGGCTGCTACCACGTTGTAGAGGGTGCGCTCGATCAGGTCGGCGTACCGGACGTCGCCGGTGGCGAGGTAGAGCCGCCACGAGACCATCACCGATCCGATGCCGGCGCACGTCTCGCAGTAGGCGCGGTCGGGCGGCAGCTCCCAGTCCTCGCCGAAGCCCTCGTCCTGGTGCCGGGAGCCCATGCCGCCGGTCAGGTAGGTCCGGCGTTCGACGCTGCGGTCCCACTGCCGCGCGACGGCCCCCAGCAGGCCCGCGTCGCCGGTGTCGACGGCGACGTCGATCGCGCCCGCGGCCAGGTAGAGGGCGCGCACCGCGTGCCCGCGCCAGGCTTCGGCCTCCCGCACCGGCAGGTCGTCCTGGAAGTAGGTGGCGTCCAGCAGTGCGACCGGCCGCAGCGTGCCGTGCCCGCGCCGGTCGACGAACCGGGCCGCCTGCTCGGTGTACCGCCGCTCGCCGAGGGCGCGGCCGAGTTCGGCCAGGCCGACCTCGATCTCGGGATGCCCGCACAGGCCCGCGCGTCCGTCGTCGCCGAACTCGCGGCACACGTGGTCGGCGGCCCGCCGCGCGATCTCGACGAGCTTGTCCGGTCCGACCGTCCGCGCGCGGGCTACCGCCGCCTGCAGCAGGTGCCCGGTGCAGTACAGCTCGTGCCCCGACGGCAGGTCCGAGTACCGCGGCTCCTGGCCGGGGTGCCCGTAGCAGGTGTTGAGGTAGCCGTCCTCGTCCTGGGCCGCGGCGATCCGGTCGACCAGCGCCTCGAGGGTCTCGTTCGCCCACGCCCGCCCGGTGCGGCCGTACTCCCAGGCGAGGGCCTCGACCAGCTTGTAGATCTCGGAGTCGGAGAACTGCCAGCCGGGCCGCCCGCCGCCGGTGGAGCCGTCGGCGACGCGGTCGAAGTTCGCGATCCATCCCAGGCGCTCCATCCACTCCAGGCAGTGGCGCAGGGTGGCGTCCGAGTTCGACCGCTGGAGGCGTTCCCAGAAGCCGCCGGTCAGGCGGATCTCGTCGAGTCCGAGTCCTCGGCGCGGGCCGGCGGGCGGGGCGACCGGCACGGGGCGGGGGGCGGTGCTGTCTTCCACGTGTCAATCCTTCACGGCGCCGGCGGTCACTCCGGCTGCCACATAGCGCTGCGCGACGACCAGCAGGATCGCCGCGGGGAGGGAGGCGATCGCGGCGGTGGCCATGATCGCGTTCCACTGGGTGGTGTTGTTGCCGATGTACTGGTAGATGCCGAGGGTGATCGGGATGTACTCCCCGGCGCGGTTGAGTGTGGAGGCGAAGATGAAGTCCGACCACGCCCACAGGAAGGCGAACAGGGCCACCGTCAGGGTGGAGTTCCGGCTCACCGGCATGACGATCTTGGTGAAGATGCGCCAGGATCCGGCGCCGTCGATGCGCGCGGCGTGCACCAGTTCGCGCGGGATTCCGGCCATGAAGGTGGCGTACAGCAGCACGCCGAACGGGACGGCGATCGTGGAGTCGGCCACGATCAGCCCCCACACGGTGTTGAGCAGGTCCAGGCGCACATAGATCGCATAGAAGCCCATCGCCATGACCACGGCCGGGATCATCTGGGCCACCAGGAGCAGGAAGTTGAGCGTCCGGCCGCCGCGCAGGTGGAGGACGGCCAGTGCGTAGCCGGCCGGGGCGGCGATGGCGACGGTCAGGGCGATCGAGCCGAAGCCGATGACCAGGCTCGTGCCGAGCGAGGGCAGTTGCTGCGACAGGGCGGCCTCGTAGCCGTCGAAGGTCGGGTCGGACGGGAACCAGTTGGGGTCGCTGCGGCGCAGGTCGCCGGCGTCGGTCAGCGAGACGTTCACCATCCAGTAGACGGGGAACAGCATGAGCGCGGTGAGCGCCACGCCGAGCGCGGTCTTCCACAAGGGCCTGCCGGTCATGACTTCTCCCAGGAGCGCTGCATCCGCAGGTGGATGAATCCGAACACGAGCGCGATGACGATGAGCAGGTTGCCGATCGCGGCGGCCGGCGAGAAGTCCGGCTGGCCGGTGCCGAAGGCCTCCCGGTAGGACCACACCGCGAGGGTGAGGGAGGCGTCGCCGGGTCCGCCGGTGGTCATGATCCAGACGACGTCGACCACTTTGAGCGTATAGATGAAGCCCAGCAGCAGCGTGATCGCCGAGACCGGGCGCAGCAGCGGGAAGGTGATGCGCCAGAACCGGGCGCGGGCGCCCGCGCCGTCGATGGCGGCGGCCTCGTAGAGCTCGCCGGGGATCTGCTGCAGCCCGGCGTAGAGGATGACCAGGTTGAACGGGATGCCCAGCCAGATGTTGGCGATGATGACCGCGACCAGTGCGGTGCCGGGCGAGGTCAGCCAGTTGATCTGATCCCCGCCGAAGGCCTGGATGACGGAGTTGATGATCCCGTGTTCGCTGTTGAGCATCCACGACCAGGTCGAGGCCGAGACGATGAGCGGCAGGAGCCAGGGCACGAGGAACAGTGCGCGCAGCACGCCCGAGAGGCGGAAGTTCGAGTGGAAGAACACCGCCAGCGCCAGCCCGATCGCGTACTGGAACAGGATGGAGACGATGGTGAACAGGGCGGTGTTGAGCAGGGCGGTGCCGAAGGAGTCGGAGGCGAACACTTCGGCGTAGTTGGCGAATCCGGCGAAGTCGGGGTCGCCTTGGACGAAGGCGCGCACGGTGTAGTCGTGCAGGCTCAGGTCGAGGTTGCGCCAGAGCGGGTAGGCGTAGAACAGCAGCAGGTAGGCCAGTAGGGGCGCGGCGAAGCCGAGCGCGGTCCACTGCCGGGCGGAGCCGGGAACGCCGCGGCGCCGGTGCCGGTCCGGGGGCGGCGCGGCGGGCCGGTGGCCCGCCGCGCCGCTGTCGGACGCACGCCCGGTCGCGCCGACCGAAGTCGTGGTCATGAGCGGGCTACTCCAGGGCGGATTCGGCGTCGGCCTGTGCTTGCTCCAGCGCCTCGGAGGGCGTGGCGGAGCCGGACAGCGCGTTCTGGACGGCGGTCCAGAGCTGTTCGGAGATGAGCGGGTAGTCGGTGCCGAGGTTGTCGCTGGTGCGGCCCTTGGCCTCGCGGACGGCCTCGACCCACGGTTCCAGCTCGGGCTGCTCCTCCAGCAGCGCTTCCTGTCCGTCGGCGGTGGGCGGGATGTAGTAGGCGAAGGTCGTGGCGGTCTCGACGAAGCCCTCGGGGGTGGTCATGCACTCCACGATCTGGCGGGTGACGTCGTAGCGTTCGGTGTCGGACTGCACGGGCGCGATGATGAACTCCCCGCCGGTGGGTGCGGGCGCGGGGCCGCCGCCGCGGGCCGGGATCTGGACGACGCCGGTTTCGAAGTCGGCCTCGGCGGCGCTGTTGACCTGCCAGGTGCCGTTGACGGCGAAGCCGTACTCGCCGGTGAGGAACTCTTCCCAGGTGGTGTTCTGGGAGTTGGTGAGCACCGAGTTCGGGGCGTAGCCGTCCTCGAGCCAGCCGGTCCACAGTTCGAGGGCCTCGACGGCCTCGGGCGAGTCGAGCTCGCGCAGGTCGGCGCCGGCGCCCCAGAACCAGGGCAGGAACTGGAACGAGCCTTCTTCGGTGCCGATGGCGGCGAAGGTGATGCCCTGATCGCCGTTATCGGTAACTTGTTCGAGCGCGGACGTCAGCGAGTCCCAGTCGCCGATCGAGGCCGGGTCGACGCCGGCGGCGTCGAGGACTTCGGCGTTGTAGTAGATCGCCAGCGTGTTGGCCCCGATCGGGATGCCGTAGGCGGTGTCGTCGACGACGCCGGCGGCGAGCAGGTTCTGGTCGACGCCGGACACGTCGAGGCCGAGCTCGTCGACGGTGGTCAGCATCTCGGTCTCGGCGAGGGTGGACACCGCCGGGTTGTCGAGCAGGATGATGTCGGGGCTGGTGCCCTCCTGGGCGGCCAGCAGGGCCCGGTTGGTCAGGTCGGTGGTGTCGGAGGCGGTGCGTTCGATGGTCACTCCGGCCTCGTCGCCGCAGGCGTCGACGCGGTCGGCCCAGTCGGAGTCGGCCTCGTGCTGGGGGTACGGGTCCCACCAGGTGTAGGTGTCGGCGCCTTCGCCGTCGTCTCCCGACGAGCAGGCCGCGGCCAGCGCGAGCGAGGCGGCGGCCAGGCCCGCCGCGGCGGACCGGGCGAGGGGCTTGCCTCTGCGGTGCTTCATTGGTTGTTCCTCCTTGAACGGGACCCGGTCGGCGGTGTTGCCGGCCGGGGTGAGGGATTGGTCATTGCCGGTCGGGTGGCGGGGCGGTGCTGCCCCGGTCCAGGAGTTCGGGGGTGATGAGCCGGACGACGTGGGGGCCGTCGGCGGTGGGCTGGTGCTCGATGCGGCGTACGAGCTGGCGGACGGCCATGCGGCCGAGCCGGTGGGGCGCGGCGTCGATCGAGGAGAACGGGAGCGAGAAGGAGCGGGCGAACTCGTCGGAGTAGCGGCCGACGACCGAGAGGTCGGCGGGGGCCGACAGGGCCCGCTCGTGCATGACGGTGGGCAGTGCCGCGGCGGCGGCCTCGTTGTTGAGCAGCAGGCCGGTGGCCCCGGGGTGGGCCTCGAGCAGGGCGTGCAGTTCGCGCCCGATGTCGGGTTGCGACGAGGAGCCGTAGGCGGCGTGGAGGGTGACCCCGCGCGCGGCGGCGGTCTCCAGGGCGGCGTTCTGGAGGCGCCACACGTAGGCGCCGCCGCGCTCGATGACGTGCTCGGGCTGGGAGACGAGGATCAGTTCGCGGTGGCCGAGCGCGTCGAGGTGCTCGACCATGGCGCGGCCGGCCTCTTCGAAGTCCAGGTCGAACACGTCGACGCCGGTGCAGTCGCCGGGCAGGCCGACCAGGGCGCCGGGTTGGGGCGCCGACCGCAGGACCGGCAGGCGGTCGTCTTGTTCGGCGACGTTGAGCAGGACGACGCCGTCGGCCATGCGGGAGTCGGTGATGCGCTTGAGCGCGGCCGGCCCGTAGGGGTCGGAGCTGAGCAGGATGTCGTAGCCGGCCTCGAGCGCGCTGTCGGAGACGCCCTGGATGTACTGCAGCATGGCCGGGGCGAACTCGTCGGGCAGGAAGCGGGCGAGCAGGGCGATGACCATCGTCTGGGAGGTGGCGAGCGTGCGGGCTCCGGCGTTGGGGGTGTAGCCGAGTTCGCGTGCGGCCCGGCGGACCCGCTCGCGCACCTCGTCCGAGACCGATCGCCGGCCGCTGAGGGCGTACGACGCGGTCGAGCGCGCTACGCCGGCGGCGCGGGCGACGTCTCCGATGGTGGCCAAGGGGTCCTCCTTCTTCGACCGCGAACGTTCGAACCGGTTCGAAGCATAGCGTGCCGAATCCGGAGACGCAAGTTCGGTTTGCAAGAGTTTCACCTGTTGAACGGGTACATATATCGAAGATCTTGCATCGAACGGCGTTCGAAGCTAACGTCCCGAGTGAATCGGATCATCGAACCGGTTCGTAATCTCATCGAGGAGACGCTATGCATCTCACATTCAAACGGACGCTCGCGCGCCTGAGCGTCCTGATACTCACCCTGGGCATGGCGGTGATCGGGTCCTCCGCCCCGGCCAGCGCCGCCGGCAACACCCTCACCGTCAACGTCGGCGACACCGTCAGGCCCGTCACGCACGTCGCGTCCGGAGGACTCTACGGCGTGGACTCCGGGTCGCCCTCGCTCGAACAGCTTCGCGCGCTGCGGCCCACGGCGTTCGTGCAGCCGGCGCCCGACACGCCGCACCTCGGCAACGGCGCGACCGAACCGTGCTGCGATTCGCTCGAGGTCGCCGACGACATCACCAACGCCGGCGCCAAGCAGTACATCCGCATGCCCGACATCTACCCGTCGTTCCCCTACCCGTGGGACGGCTGGGCGGACTGGGAGGCGAAGGTCCGCGACATGGTGCAGGACCGCCTCGACGCCACCGGCACGACGAACATCGCCGGCTGGGAGCTGTGGAACGAGCCGGAGCTCAACTGGGACTCCGACCGCGGCATGACGTTCAACCAGTTCTGGACGCAGACGCACAACGTCATTCGCAGCCTGGACTCGACGACGCCGATCGCCGGCCCGAGCTGGGCGTGGTACGAGAACGGCAAGATGCGGGACTTCCTCATCCACGCGCGCGACACCGACACCCTGCCGGACGTCATGGTCTGGCACAGTCTGGGCGAGCACTCGTACAACGATCTCGGTTCCGAGGTCGACGACTACCGGGCCCTGGAGAACGAACTGGGCATCAGCCCGCTGCCGATCTCGATCAACGAGTACGCCTCGTCCGATCAGGTCGACATCCCCAGCATCGCCGTGCACTACCTGTCCGTTCTCGAACGGCACGGTGTGCAGGACGCGATGCGGCCCTATTGGTTCGAGGCCGGCACGTTCAACGGCCTGTTCCACAACGGCCAGCCGACCGCGTCCTACTGGGTCTACCGCTGGTACGCCGACATGTCGGGCCGGATCGTGCAGACCGTCCCCGAGTCCTGGCTCGACGGCGTCGCCTCCTACGACGCCAGCAGGGAACGGGTCAACGTCATCTTCGGCGGCGACAGCGGGACCAACAACGTCCGGGTCGACGGTCTGGGCGAACTCGGCGGTCAAGTGAGCGTGCAGCTTTCGCGCACGAACGACACCGGCCGGCACACCAACCAGCCGAACAACATCGTGGTGTCGACCCAGGACTACACCGTTTCGGGCGGAAGCATCGACGTGGCCGTGCCGGACATGGACGCGGAGACGGCCTACCAACTGCTCATCACGCCCGCCTCCGGCGCGCCCTCCTGGCAGCGGACGTACGAGGCGGAGAGCGCGAACGTGAACTTCGCGGAGACGCTCTCCTCGGGCAGTGCCTCGAACGGCTACTACGTCGGTCAGATCGACAACGACACCGACATGCGGACGCACAGCTTCGTCGACTTCCTCGTCGAAGTCCCCAGCTCCGGCACATACACCATGGCCATCCGCTACGCGAACGGCGACGGGTCGGACGCGACGCACGGGCTCGCCTACAACGGCGGCGCATGGCAGTCGGTCACCTACCCGCCCACCGGCGACTGGGGCCAGTTCGACTCGACCGAGGTGTCGGTGGACCTCGACTCCGGCTACAACACGATCCGACTCGCCAAGGGATCGCCCAACTTCGACGGCGGCGTCGGCTACGCCGAGCTGGACAGCATCACGCTGTCCGACGGCGGCACGACACCGCCGCCACCGCCCCCGAGCGGCGACTGGGAGCGCATCCTCAGCCGGCACAGCGGCCTCTCGGTCGACGTGGAGGGCGTCTCCACCTCTGACGGCGCGAACGTGCACCAATGGGAGTACCTGTCCGGCGAGAACCAGCAGTGGCAGTTCCAGGACGCCGGCAGCGGCTACTTCAACATCGTGAACCGGAACAGCGGCAAGTGCCTCGACGTCGAGGGCGGCTCCACGGCCGACGGCGCCAACGTCTTCCAGTGGGCATGCATCTCCGACGCCCAGAACCAGCAATGGGAGTGGGTCGACGTCGGCGACGGCTACGGGCAACTCCGAGCCCGGCACAGCGGCCAGTGCCTGGACGTCTACAACTGGTCGACCGACAACGGCGGCGACCTGGTCCAATGGCCGTGCGTCAGCGGCAGTGCGAACCAGCACTGGTCACGCGCGGCCGCCTGAGCGAGCCGTAGCACCGGTCGGCCCGGAGGCGTTCGCCTCCGGGCCGACCTCGCCCGTAGATTGGAGCGGACAACCTACGTGAACAGGGAGGCGCCCGTGAAGCTCCGCAGCGACCACTGGTACGCCGGGCGGGACCGCAACGCCTACATCCACCGGGCCTGGATGCGCCGCGGCGTCCCCGGCGACGCCTTCGACGGGCGAGCGCAGATCGCCATCGCCAACACCGCCTCGGACCTGAGCCCCTGCAACCGGCACCTGTCCGAAGTGGCCTCGTCGGTGCGCGACGGCGTTTACGAGGCCGGCGGCGTCCCCCTCGAACTGCCGGTGATGTCGCTGGGCGAGACGCAGGTGCGGCCCACCGCGATGCTGTGGCGGAACCTGGCCGCGATGGAGGCCGAGGAGATGTTCCGCGCCAACCCCGTCGACGGCGTCGTCCTGCTCGGCGGCTGCGACAAGACCATCCCCGCACTGCTCATGGCCGCCGCCTCGGTGGACCTGCCGGCCGTGGTCGTCCCGGGCGGCCCCATGCTCAACGGCACCTTCCGGGGCGAGCCGCTCGGGTGCGGCACCGGCGTATGGAGGCTCTCCGAGGAGATGCGGGCCGGCACCCTCACCCCCGAGCAGTTCGCCCGGTCCGAATCGGCGATGATCCGCAGCCGCGGCCACTGCAACACGATGGGCACCGCCTCCACGATGGCACTGGTCGCCGAGGCCCTCGGCATGGTCACCCCCGGCCTCGCCGGCACCCCGGCCCCCGACAGCCGCCTGCTGGAGGCCGCCCACGGCACCGGCAGGCTGGCGGTGGACATGGTCGGAGCCGACCGCAGGCCGAGCACCTTCCTCACCGAGTCGTCGTTCCGGAACGCGATCGTGGCGCTGGCGGCCATCGGCGGGTCGACCAACGCGGTCGTCCACCTCCTGGCGATCGCCGGGCGCCTGGGCGTCGAGCTGACGCTCGACGACTTCGACCGCATCGGCTCCCGCGTCCCGGCCCTGGTCGACCTCCAACCGGCCGGCCGCTTCCTCATGGAGGACCTCCACCGCGCCGGAGGATTCCACGCGGTGCTGCGGGAGGTCCGCGACCTGCTCGACCCCGAGGCCCTCACCGTCACCGGCCGACCGCTGGCCGACCACCTCGACGACGCCCGGATCTGGGACCGCGAGGTCATCCGCGGCCGGGACGAACCGCTGGTCGCCGAGGGCGGCATCGCGGTCCTGCGCGGCAACCTCGCGCCCGACGGGGCGGTCATCAAGCCCGCCGCGGCCTCGGAGCACCTGCTGCGGCACCGCGGCCGGGCGGTCGTGTTCGACTCGATCGAGGACTTCCGGGACCGCATCGACGACCCCGACCTCGAGGTCGACGCCGACTCGGTCCTGGTCCTGCGCGGCTGCGGCCCCAAGGGCTACCCGGGCATGCCCGAGGTGTCGAACATGCCGCTGCCCAAGAAACTGCTCGCCGAGGGCGTCCGGGACATGGTCCGCATCTGCGACGGCCGCATGAGCGGCACCGCCTACGGCACCGTCGTCCTGCACGTGGCGCCCGAGGCCGCCGCCGGCGGACCGCTCGCGCTGGTGCGCACCGGCGACACGGTCGCCCTCGACGTGCCGGCCCGCCGGATCGAGCTGGAAGTGCCCGAGGAGGAACTGGCCCGGCGCACGCCCGACGAGGCGACCGTCGCCGGATTCGCCGCACCGGCCCGCGGCTGGGAGCGGCTCTACGTCGACCGCGTGCGCCAGGCCGACACCGGCGCCGACCTGGACTTCCTGACCGGATCGAGCGGCTCGGAAGTGCACCGTGAATCGCATTGACCCCCGACCACGACCGACAGGAGCGATGACATGACCGCCGAGAGGGCACTCGTGACCGGCGGCGCCGGCGGACTGGGAGCGGCCGTGGCCGAACGGCTCCGAGCCGACGGCCTGCAGGTGACCACACTCGACCTCGAAGGCGCCGACGTCGACATCGACGTGACCGACGACCGGGCGCTGCGGGAGGCGGCCGAGACGATCGGCCCGGTCGACGTGCTGGTCAACTCGGCCGGCCTGATCGGCCCCAACCGGCCGCTGACCGAGACCGAGCCCGAGCAGTGGCGGCGCGTCCTCGACGTCAACGTGGTCGGTACGGTCAACACGATGCGGTGGTTCGTCCCCGGGATGCGCGAGCGCGGCTGGGGCCGCGTGGTCAACTTCGCGAGCATCGCCGGCAAGGACGGGAACCCGAACCTGTCGATCTACTCCGCCTCCAAGGCCGCCGTCATCGCCCTGACCAAGTCCGCCGGCAAGGAGCTGGCCACCAGCGGCGTGCTCGTCAACGCCGTCGCGCCGGCCGTCATCGCCACCCCCATGAACGAGAACACCTCGCCCGAGGTGCTCGCCCACCTCACGAGCCTGATCCCGATGGGGCGCGTCGGTCGTCCCGAGGAGGTCGCCGAACTGGTCGCCTACCTCGGCTCCGACCGGGTGAGCTTCTCGACCGGCGCCGTCTACGACATCAGCGGCGGGCGCGCCACGTACTGAGGCCGGCCCGGCCCGGCTCAGAAGTCGCGGTGGTTGACTTCGTCCTCGAAGTCCTCGGGGCCGAAGGCGCCCTCCTCTACCGGGGTGAACTTGTCGACATCCTTGCCGTCCAGGACGTCCACGACGAGGTCCATCAGTTGCGGGCCGAACGAGGGGTTGCATTCGACGATGTAGTTGAGCCGGCCGGCCACGCCCGCCTCGAACCCGGCCCGGGACCCGTCGACGATGATGATCTGGACGTCGTCGCCCGGATCGTAGCCGGCGGCCTCGATGGCGTCGGCGGCGCCGATGCCCATCTCGTCGTTGTGGGCGAACAGCAGGTCGATCCGGTCAAGGCCGTGTTCGTCGATGAAACCCTCCATGACCTCCTTGCCGCCTTCGACGGTGAAGTCGGAGAACTCGGAGTCGACCAGTTCGTAGTCCAGGTCTTCGTCCTCAAGCACTTCGAAGTATCCGACGTTGCGGCCTTCGGCGGCCGCCGAGCCGGGTGTGCCGCCGATTTCGACCAGGCCGGCGTTCTCACCGGCGAAGGTCTCGACCGTCCACCGGGCGGCCTTGCGGCCCTCCTCGACGAAATCGGAGCCCAGGCGGGTCTCGTACAGGTGCTCGTCCGCTTCGTCGATGGCGCGGTCGGCGAGGATCACGGGGATGCCGGCGCGGTCGGCCTCGGTGAGCACTTCGGTCCATCCGGACTCGACCACCGGCGCCAGGACGATGACGTCGACCTCGTCCTCGATGAGTTCGCGGATCGCTTCGATCTGGCGCTGCTGATCCTGCTCGGCGTTGGCGAACTGGAGGTAGGCGATACGGTCGTCGTCGACCGCCGCGACCTGGATCGAGTCGGAGTTGGCCTTGCGCCAGGCGGATTCGGATCCCACTTGGACGAATCCCACTACGGGGCGGTCGTCGGTGCCGCCGAAATCGTGGTCGTTTCCGCCGCGGAGTCCGCAAGCGGCCGATGACAGTACGAGTAGGGCGGTCGCGATGGTCGCCAGGGGTCGCTTCACCACTGTTCTGCCGCCTTTCGGGAGTGATCGATGGCGAGGGGTCATGTCCACTGTCGACATGTTAGCGTTCACTACACGACATATTTTATCGATCACATGGAGAGGGAGCGCTCCACTCACATAACGAATCGAAACCGGTTGAGGGCCGACACCGCAACGGTGGTCGCCGCGACTCGACCGCGGCCGAATGCCGACTATACGCCGGGCATCGCCGCATTATGACAGATCCAAGGGAACTGTCGGACAGATGTGGATTGCGAACCGTTGCACACGTCAGTGGTCTGTTCACCACCGATCGCGCCCAACGGTCCCGGTACGCGCCATGCGCGCACCTCGAATCCGGCTCAGTATTCCAGTCGGCCTCGGTCCCGCCGATCGGGCCTCACCGGAAGGCCCCGGCGTTTCGCCGGGCCCAGTCTGCGAAGCTCCGAGCCGGTCGGCCGGTGATCCGCTCGACCTCGGCGCTGATGCGAAGTTCAGCCTCGTTGGGCTCGCCCAGCGCCTTCAGCGCGCCTTCGACGACCAGCACGGACCAGACCTTCGAGAACTCGGTCAGGGCCTGTTCCCGGGTCAGCTCGACGAAATCGACCGGTTCGCCCAGCGCTTCGGCCACCGCCCGCGCCTGCTCGCGCGGGGTGACCAGCGCCGGGCCCGTCAGGTCGTAGGTCCCGCCCTCGTAGGCGGGCTCCAGGAGCGCCCGCGCGGCGACCTCAGCGACGTCCGCCGGATCGATATGGGGCAGACCGACATCGCCGAACGGGGCCGCGATCGACCGCTCGGCGCGGACGGATTCGGCCCACAGCAGCGCGTTGGAGAAGAAGCCGCCGGGCCGCAGTATGGTCCACTCCAGACCCGACTCTCTGACGGCGTCCTCGAAGCCGCCGAGCCCTTCCTCGGGCCGAGTGGCGACCCGGATCGAGGACAGCAGCACCACCCGGCCGATCCCTGCCGACGCCGCCTCCTCCAGGACCGGCGCGAGGTCGAGCCCGGGATCACCGGTGAGCAGGAACAGTTCCTTCCCGCCGGCGAAGGCGGGCTTGAGGGTCTCGGCCCGGGTGAGGTCGGCCGGCCGATGCTCCGCACCGGCGCGGCCCTCGGCACCGCGGGCGACGGAGACGACGGATTCGCCTGCGGCGGTGAGTTTCTCGACGAGCGGTCGGCCCACGTTGCCGGTGGAGCCGGTAACGACGATCATGATCGGTTCCTTTCGCTTCGGCTGCGGAACCAAAGCTAGGAACCGGACTTACACGTTCGAGAAGTACGTACCCCGAAGTAAGCTCAGGGCATGGCGGAAGGAAATCAGGTCGCCGCATGGGGACCGCCGGACGGTCGTGAGGTGTTTCACTCCAACTGCCCGGCCAGGCAAGTGCTCGACCACGTCACCAGCCGCTGGGGCGTGTGGGTCCTGATCGGGTTGCGGGAGGACGATCTGCGGTTCTTCGAGCTGCGCGAGCGCATCCAGGGCATCAGCGAGAAGATGCTGTCCCAGACCCTGCGCCACCTGGTCCGCGACGGCCTGGTCTGGCGCCGGGTGGAGCCGACCATCCCGCCGAAGGTGACCTATGGCCTGACCGATCTCGGCCGGGGCGTCTGCGAACCGCTGGCGGCCATGTTCGATTGGATCCGCGACAACGCCGACGACATCCGGCAGAGCCGGTCCGACTTCGACGGCGCCGAACAGTAACCCCGGTGTCGATCCGCTGCCGCTGAGAGTGCGACCGAGACGCCTGGTGAGCCCGGCAATGGCTGCGCGTGCGTTGGCGGGTGCGGGGACCGTGGCCGATCGCGGTGCGCTACGGCGGCGATGAAGAGGTGGGAGAGACAGCGTCGAGAGCCGCTTGCACTCGGCACCGTCCGCGCTTCGCACCCGTATGGACGATGAGAAGGTGATCTGACGATGGCACAGCCGACCGAACCGAACGAGGAACGGCTTCGCCGAGCACCGACGACGATCGGCGACGAAGCCAGCCGCTCCAATGCTTCGCCAGCACCGAGCAACCGCACTGGCAGTGGTCGACGCCTCAGGATCGGCCCGACACTGGCCGGTGCCGCGGCCACACTGGCGCTCGGCTTGCTGATCTTCGGCCTCATCGCTACCGACCTGGACGACAATGGCAACGATGAGGCGAGCGATGCCCTGTCCACCGCCGAGGTGATCGCATGCTCCGACCTCATCGCCGAAGGCGAAATCGTCGCGGTGGAGCAGTCCGATACCCCGGACCGGATCGTCGTGACCTTCGACGTGCAGGATGCCATCGCGCCCGCCGAGGCGTCCGGAATCGTCGAACTCGAATTTCTCGATCCCGTCGTGGCCGATGAGATCGACCCGCTCACGCCTGGAGAGCACCTACTGCTGCTGGTGTACGAACGCAACGACGAGGCCCCCGGGGTTGTCCGCGGCGACGACATCGAGGATCGACGCTCGCACTTCGAGGATTCGTTGCCTGACGCAGACGAGGCCACGTGCCCGGCCTATATGCAAGAGGGCAGCACGGCCGACCCACCCTCGGTTCCGGGAGACAGCTGAAGCGATCTCAGGGACCGCTCCTGCGGCCGGGTCCCCGGTGTCGGCCCCGGTCGGGCACTCAGCGGACTCCCGCCGCGACCGGTGATGTGGAGGCGTCGTCCGACGTCGTCCGTGCCCTGGCGGTCGAGGCGGTCGCCGAGGCGATCGAAACGGTCTGACCGGGTCCGCCTGGTGGGCCCGGCAATGGCTGCGCGTGGGTGGGCGGGTGCGGAGTCTGGTGGCCGGTCGCGGTGCGCTATGGCGGCGATGAAGAGGTGGGAGGCCGGTGGGGCGGGTGTTCGTGGCCGGGTCCCGATCGGGTGGGCGTGTGGCCGTGGTGGCCGGGCTGTGGCGGTGAACGGGGGCGGTTGCGACTGAGGAGGTAGTGGGTGCGGGTGGGCATGGGGAGGTGCCCGACCGGCCGCTTCCGGTTCGGGCTCGCCTGTATCGGTTCGCTCCTCCCCGCCGCGGTCGCCCGCGGCGGGCCGGCTAAGAACGGGATCGGATCGTGCTTTGAGTGCAACTCGCCCTTGATATCCGGCGGCGGTGCCGCGACGGTGACGGCGGCGGCCGGTGGTGGTGTGATGGCTGGTGGCGCGGTCTCCGGTGGGGCCGAACCGGTCGGCTCCGGCTCGGTGGGTGCGGGCGGGGTCGGTTCGGGTCCGCCGGTGGCCTGGGGGCCGGTCTCGCTCCGGTAGCGGGCGCGGGCCCGCCGGCGGGCGGCTCGGGCCGCGGCCAGGTCGGCCTCGAGACTGATCTGCTCGGCCCACCCGTCCAGCTCCTCCCGGTACCGCTCGGACCACTCCTGGGGATACAGCCCGGTGGGGAAGAGGTTCTGCACATCGTGCGCGAAGCCGGCCTCCAGATCAGTGTCGGTCCGGTGGTCGGCGCAGCCGCAGGCGGTGACGTCCCCGGCCGTGCAGGCCGGGTCGTGGTGGACGATCAGGGCCTGCCCGGGGCCGGTCTTGGCCACCGACCATCCAGGCGTGTGGACCCGTCCATGATGGAATCGGCACAGGAGGATCAGATTCGACGCTTCGGTGGGGCCGCCGTCGACGAAGTGGACGATGTGGTGGGCCTCGCACCAGTGCACCGGCCGCGTACACCCGTGCCAGGCGCACCCGCCCGGCTGCTCGAGCTCGAGCTTGCGGCGCAGGGCCGCACCCGGCACCCGGACCGGGCGGCCCTGCTCGAGCGACTCGCCGGTGCCGTAGTCGAACACGCTGGGCACCACGATCGCTTGGCAGGCGGCCCGGCGGGCCGACTCGAGACTGACCGGGCGGCCCTCCAGGGTCGGCACCCGCCCCGTGTCGACCCCGCGGAGGGTGTCGAGGTCGGCGGTCAGGTGCAGCAGGGTGGTGTGCCCGTGCCGGGTCGCGGCGGCCGGGTCGGTGCCGTAGACGGCCAGCATGTGGTGGAGGGCCTCGGCGCGGTCGTTGGCCGCCGCCGGCAGCAGCCCGTCCTCGTCGGCCTGGTCCTGGCGGGGCGGGGGCGCGGCCGTGGTCAGCAGCTTGGCGAACATCGCCCCGGTCTCGGAGGCGAGCATCCCCGAGACGGCCCACATGCCGCCCTCGAGCTCGACCAGATCGAGGCGCTGGAGGGACTGCTCGGCCAGCCCGTCCAGGAGCGCCTCACCGTCGTCGAGGGCCGCCTCCAGCTCCTCCAGGTGGGCGGTGAGCCGTTCGGGGGCGTGGCGGCAGTACTGCCCGATCAGCTCCTCGGGGGTGGCGCAGTGGGCCTCGGGGTCGAACGGGGACGGTTCGGGGGTCCGGTAGGGGGTCTTGGCGTACACCCGGAGGGCCCGGGTGCGTTCCAGGCGGCGGACGGTGGCCGCCACCGGATCGATCCGCGCCGCCCCCGAGACCGCCGCCTCGGCCAAGGCGGGGAACTTCTTGGCGCAGCGGGCGACCGCGGCCAGGTCGGCCGCGACCCGGGCATGGAAGTCGAACTTCGCCTGCAACCAGTCCCGCAGCCCGGAGAACCCGTCGGCCTCGCGGTGGAGGCGCCCGGTCTGGGCGTCGATCACCGCCGCCAGGGCCCGGGCGTGGAAGGCGTTGACCGCGGCCGCGGCCTCGGTCAGGCGGGCCCGGGTCGCATGGGCCCGCTCGGACCGCTCCCGGTCGTCGCCACCGGCCATACCCTCGCACCCCCGCTGCGCCGCTCGGTTCGAACAAACCACCGGTTTCGGCTTGTTCGTGCTATATATCCATGGTTCCAGCGCAGCACCCGTTCGGCATCACCCGAAAGGGGGAGAAAACACTCACGTTCGCCACCGGACACCCTGCGACACAACCGGACACGAGGATCCCTCACCGGCACCGCGCCACCCGGCCCCGAACGACCACCCCGACCGGCCGACCCCGCCTACGTCGCCGCCCCAGCACACCGGGGCCATCCCGGCGCGACACCCCGCCCACACACCCACCACCAATACCGAACTCCCCAGGCTCAGGCGCCACCACACCACGTCCCGACTCGGAGGGCCGCGCTGTAGCTATCCGGGTGGCGGTCCCGCACAGCGGAGGCTGCACGGGACCGCCGGTCGCTCACCGGGTCAGGACGGCCAGGTCCACTGTTGGGTCCACAGGCCGTTGCAGTCGTAGATCTGCAGTTGCGTGCCGTCGTCGGTTCGCCCCTCCGGGGCGTCCAGGCAGCGGCCCGACTGCGGGTTGCGGAGCGAGCCGTCGGATTGGACCTCCCATTGCTGGCCTCCGACGCCGTTGCAGTCCCAGAGGATCACCGGGGTGAAATTGGCCGTGCCGTTGCCGTCGATGTCGAGGCACTTGCCGAACGCCCGGACCGTCCCATCGGGAGCGAGCTCCCAGCGCTGGCCGGTGGCGTCCCCGCAGGTCCACAGTTGCACGGCGTTCCCCCGGTCGGCGGTGTTCGTGTCCACGTCGAGGCACTTGCCGCCCGGGCCGGGCACCTGGCCGGTCGGTCCGGGCGCCTGCCCGATGCCGAACCGGACCTCGCACCGGTTGCCGTCGCCGAGCCAGGTCGCGGCTAGGTAGAGGTAGCCGCCGCCCTCGCGCGGGATCGCGGGGGTGGAATAGCCCGGGCAGGACGGTTCGCCGGAGTTGTAGCCGCCGGTGGGGTCGACGGTCACGGGCGCGGCGTGCTCGGTCCACGGCCCGTCGCCGAGGTTCGTGTTAGCGAACAGGACGGTCCCCGACTCCGAGAGCACGGTCTTGTCGCCGGTGGGTCCGGAGACGACCCGCTGGCCGGAGATGAGCACGGTGCCGTTCGGACCGCCGCCCGGAACCCACGACACGTACGGAGTGTGGAGCAGTTCGCGGTCGTCGGCGGTGGTCACCAATGTGCCCGGATCATCGGCCGGAGACCAGTCGATCCCGTCCGGGCTCTTCTTCACCCAGACCTCGCAGGCGTGATCGGGATCGGTCGCGTCGCGGCACCGCTCGTAGGCCATGACCACCGACCCGTCGGGCAGGTCGGCGAAGGTCTGCATCCCCGGGCGGGCGTACGGGTCGCCGGGGAAGGCGACGTCGTGCGTGATCTGGGAGTTCCAGGTCTGTCCGCCGTCGGCCGACGTGTAGTGGCCGATGATCTGGTTGTTCGTGGGGCTGTTCTCGGGGCGCTCGTCGGAGATGAAGCAGGCGAGCGAATCGTCATCGCCGACTCGGAAGACCGGCTCCCAGATGCCGTGGCCCCACGTGTCCGGCATGCCGGAGGTCTCGGTGCAGTTCGACAGGTACTGCCAGGTCAGTCCGCCGTCGGTGCTCTTGAACACCTCGACCTTCTGGGCGGTGTAGTCGCCGACGTCCCAGGCGGTGCCCGAGGCGAGCAGGTCGCCCTGGTTCAGGCCCGGGATCGACCTGGGGACCTCGAAGAGGGTCGGGGCCTCGAGATCCCAGCCGGGCGTGTTCGAGGTGACCGTCGAGAGGTGGGCCCACGACTGGCCGCCGTCGGTGCTGCGGTAGACGGGGAGGTCGCCCGGCTGGCCGTGGCCGCTCCGGGCGAACGTGGCGAGCATGGTCGGGTCGGGCGATCCGTCGTGGTCGAGTCGGATCGCGCGGGGGTAGCCGGCGGTTCCGGAGGCTCCGGGTGAGTAGAGGACTTCGCCGGGACCGGCCGCGGCGGCCGGCGCGGTGAGGGCCGCGCCGGTGCCTATGAGCAGGCCCAGCGCTGTGAGCAGCGCGAGGGCGAGCCTCGCTGGTCTGGTTCGGTTCATTGCGGCTCCTTCGACGCAAAGAGGGGTGTGCACTTGCACACGATGGCAAACTCAGGATGCCCGAGATTTGCATACGTTGCAAGCCCTCAGTGGCCGCCGGTGCTTTCGCGGGGGATCACCCGGTGGGGCACGGTCACCTCGGCCGCGGGAGATTCCGGGTCCGTGATCCGCGCGTGGAGCCGCTCTACGGCCTGCCGCGCCAGGTCGGGAGTGTCGAGCGAGACCGTGGTCAGACTCGGGCGGGCGTAGCGGCCCTCCTCGAGGTCGTCCATGCCGATGATCGCCACGTCCTCGGGGACGCTCAGACCGGCGTCGAACACGGCGCGCATCGCGCCCAGGGCGAGCAGGTCCGTGAAGCAGAAGATCGCGTCCGGCGGCTCGGCCGACCGGAGCAGCTCGGTGGCGGCGGCGTGCCCGTCGGCACGGCGGTAGCTGGCGGCGGGCCGGATCATCGACTCGTCCCGGTCCAGTCCGGCCTCGTCCACCGCGCGCAGGTACCCGGCCGTCCGCTCCTGCGGCGTCGCGTAGGTCTCGGCCGGCTGGGCGCCGATGGCCGCGATGCGCCTCCGCCCCAGCGAGGCCAGGTGGGCGGCGGCGTCGTGCGCCGCGCCCTCGTTGTCGATGGCGACGTGGTCGAACCGGCCGTCGAAGGAGTACTCGCCGAGCAGGACCAGCGGAATGGTCGAGCGTCGCTCCATTTCGAGTAGCTCGGACTTGGTCACCAGCGGGCTGAACAGAATGCCGTCGAACAGCATCGTGCGCTCGCCGCCGGTGAGGAGCTGGCGCTCGCGCTCGTGGTCGTGGCCGGTCTGGTCGATCATGACCCGGTAGCCCATCAGCGCGGCGGCGTCGATCACCTCGCGGGCCAGCGCGGAGAAATAGGGCAGGTCGATCTCGGGAACGACGAGGGCGAGTACGCCGGTGCGTCCGGTGCGCAGCCGCTGCGCGACCGGGTTCGGCCGGTAGTCGAGGGCCTCGATCGCGGCCTCGACCCGCGCGCGCATCTTCTCGCTCACGTGCGGGTATCCGCTCACGACGTTGGACACGGTCCGCACCGAGACCTGGGCGTGCTCGGCGACGTCCCGCAGCGTGGTTGCCATCGAATCTCCTCTCGACGCGAGTAGCATATCGCCTGCGAGTGGATCCTTGCATCGTGTGCAAACGTGGGGTACGTTTTGCACACGATGGAAAACCCGGCCGTCACTCGACGACCGGGGTCGAGCCCCTCAACACGAAGGAGTGTTCATGCGACGCACACCACGACACCGCCTGGTACTGGCGACCGGGGCACTGTCGGCGGGCCTGGTCCTCGCGGCCTGCGGGCCGTCGATCGACGGCGGCGACGGCAAGGAGGAGAACGCCGGCGACGCCCTGCAGGCGCCCTCCGAGGACTCCCCGTCCGGAGAGATCACCATCTGGAACCGCTCGGGCGACCTGTACAACGTCTTCGACGCCGCGATCGACGACTTCAACGAGGTCTACCCTGACATCGAGGTCGACCACCAGACGGTGGACATCGACGCCAAGCTGCAGAACACGCTCATCACCGGCAGCGACGTGCCCGACGGGGTCTTCCTCGACGACGCCAAGGTCGGCGGCTACGCCGACTACCTGTGGGACCTGCGGGAGGTCCTCGACCCCTACCTCGAGGACATAGCGCCGCAGAAAGTGGACGTGAACAGCCTCGACGGCTCGATCTACGGCGTGCCGTTCGACCTCAACCCCGGCCTGCTGTTCTACAACGACGCCGCCCTGAGCGAGGCGGGCGTCGACGCCACCTCGATCGAGACCTACGACGACCTGCTCGATGCCGCCCGCGAATACCAGGAGGCCGAGCCCGGCTCCGGGCCCATCCACCTGGAGCAGAGCGCGTTCCTGGGCCAGCTCCAGCTCGAGATGTTCGCCGGCCAGCTCGCCACGAGCCTGGCCGACGCCGACGGGGAACTGCGCCTCGACACCCCTGAGTACCTCCGCATCCTCGAATGGCTCGACACCGTCCGATCCGAAGGGCTCGGCACCCGCGCCGAATACCTCTCACCGTCGGACGTCGGCGCGCTCGAGGCCACCGACCAGGTCTTCTACCCGTGGGCGATCTGGTTCAACTTCGCGCCCCAGCAGCAGCTCACCGAGACCCGGGGCGACTGGCGCGCCATGCCGCTGCCGGCGTGGGAGGAAGGCGGCGCCCGCGGCGGCGCCATGGGCGGCTCCTCGTTCGTCCTGCCCAAGGACGGCGAGAACGCCGACCTCGCCTGGCTGTTCTACGAATTCCTGATGTACGACGAGGCCGGCTACACCGCGGTCTACGGCCCCAACGACATCTACCCCGACGGGCTCAACACCTCCATCCCCGCCTACGAACCGGCCGCCGACCCCGACGACCCGCTCTTCGGGCCGATCGAGGCAATGGGCGGACAGGACCTGTGGTCGACCGCCGTCGAGGCCGGCGAGGAGATCCCGGGCGGCGCCCCCATCCCCGCGTGGTGGGACGGCGCCGTCGACTACCTCGGCGTCAACATCCAGCGGATGCTCGACGGCGACATGACGCCCGAAGAGGTCCTCGCCCAGTCCAGCGAGGACATCCAGGAGAACCTGATCGACCGCCAGTAGCCGCCGGCCGCACCACCGCGATTGAGGAAACCCCTTGACGACCACCGCACTCACAGCCGACCCGGCGCCGCAGCGCGGCCATCGCCGCGCCGTGCTGCGGCGCCAGCTGGCGCCCTACGCGTTCATCCTGCCGTTCATCGCCGTGTTCGCCGCCTTCGGCGTCTACCCGATGATCTTCACCCTCCGGCTGAGCTTCACCGACTGGCGCGGCTCCGGGACGGCGACCTGGATCGGCATCGACAACTACACGTACCTGCTGACCAACCCGGCCTTCTGGGGCTCGATGGCCAACTCCGGCGTCCTGTGGCTGCTCATCGTCCCGGCCCAACTGGTCCTGGGCGTGCTGATCGCCGTCGCACTCGACAACGCGAAACTGCGCCTGCGCGGCTTCTACCGGGTGGCGTTCCTCGTGCCGTTCGTGACGCCGCTGGTCGCGGTCGCGCAGATCTGGGTGGTGATCTTCGACCGCGACTACGGCGTGGTCAACGGACTCCTGGGCCTGGTCGGACTGCCCGACGTCGGATGGCTCACCACCAGCGCGTGGGCCAAGCCCACGCTGGCGCTGCTGTTCCTGTGGAAGACCACCGGGTTCGTGGTCATCATCCTGCTCTCGGGGCTGCAGGCGATCGACCGGTCCGTCTACGACGCGGCCGAGATCGACGGCGCGAACCGCCTCCGCCGCCTGTGGTCGATCACCGTCCCGCTGCTCAAACGCACGCTGCTGTTCGTCGTCGTCCTGCAGACGCTGGCGGTGTTCCAGATGTTCGCCGAACCCTACGTGGTGACCGACGGCGGGCCGTACGGCTCGACCACGACCGCGGGCCTGTACCTGTACGACCACATCAACCGGGCCGACCTCGGGACCGGCGCCGCCAACTCGTTCCTCCTGGTGATCGTCGTGATGCTCATGTCCCTGTTGTTCGTCCGGCTGCTCCGAACGGAGGACTGACCGATGACCGCAGCGACCCGCGTCCGCGTCCGTCCCCGCCCGCCCCGGGTCACCGCCGGCGTCCGGACCGCCGGAACCCAGGCGTTCCTCTGGGTACTCACCGTCGCGTTCCTGGCGCCGGTCGTCTGGGCCGTGGTGTCGGCGTTCAAACCCGCCACCGCGATCGTCTCCGACCCGCTCGGGCTCGACATCGGCACCCTCACCTGGGACAACTTCAAGCTGATGTTCGCCGACGTGCCGATCGGGCAAGGCTTCGTCAACACCGCGATCGTCCTGGCGGCCAAGGGCTCGATCACCCTGTTCTGCGCCCCGCTCGCCGGGTACGCATTCGCGAAGTACCGGTTCCCCGGCAGGAACCTGCTCTTCGGCACCGTCCTGATCACCCTGATGCTGCCGGTCATCGTGCTCATCATCCCGCTGCTGCTGGAGATGAAGGAGCTCGGCTGGGTCAACACCTACCAGGCGCTCATCCTGCCCGGCGCCGTGGACGCGTTCGCGATCTTCTGGATGCGCCAGGTCATCGCCGAGATCCCCGACGAGCTCCTCGACGCCGCCCGCATCGACGGCTGCGGGGAATTCGGGATCTTCACCCGGATCGTCCTGCCGGTCATCAAGCCCGCCATGGCGGGCCTCGCGGTGCTCACGGTCATGAACATCTACAACGACTTCGTCTGGCCGGTCGTGGTCGCCAGCTCCGAACGCATGGCCACGCTCCAGGTGGTCCTGTCGACCCTCGCCCAGAACATCACCGGGAACCGGATCGGCGCCGACTACGCGACCGTGACCGGTGAACTCCTGGCCGCCGTCTCGGTGGCGATGATCCCGCTGCTGATCATCTTCGTGTTCCTCCAGAAGCACTTCATCAACGGCATCCTCGCCGGAAGCATGAAGGGCTGAACCACCATGCGAAAGGTTCCTCACGTGACCGCACTGCCTCATCCCGACTACCCCCGTCCCGACCGGGACCGGTCCGACGCCTGGATCCCGCTCGACGGGCCCTGGGACTTCGAGAGCGCCGACGGGAGCGCCACGATCACGGTCCCCTTCGCCTGGGAGACCGCGGCCTCCGGGGTGGGGCGCACTTGGCTGGAACGGGCGACCTACCGCCGCTCGGCGACCGCACCGCCCGAATGGGGCGGTGCGCGGACGTTCCTGTGCTTCGGCGCGGTCCACCACCACGCCCGCGTCCTGGTCGACGGCAGGCCGATCGGCGAGCACACCGGCGGGCACACCTCGTTCGAGTTCGACGTCACCGACGCCCTCCCGCCCGGATCGACCGCCGAGATCCGGGTGGAAGTCGCGGCCCCGTCCGACAAGCGCGAGATCGCCCACGGCAAACAGCGGTCGATCCCCCGCGACGACTACGACGGCGTGGCCTTCACCCCGACCTCGGGCATCTGGCAATCGGTATGGCTCGAGGCGCGCGGCAGGACCCACGTGACCGAGATCCACCTCGACGGCGAGTCGCTGACCGGATTCGACGTCTCCGGCCGCCTGGCCGGGGACGCGCCGGCCGGCGCCGCGGTCCGCCTCCGGGTCCGGGGAACCGGCGAGGCGGTCGAACTGGCCGCCGACGCCGCGGGCCGCTTCGCGGGCCGCCTCGGCCTGGAGGCCCCGCGCCCCTGGTCGCCGGCCGACCCCCACCTCTACCGCGTCGACGTCGCCGTCGCGGCCGAAGGCGCGCGACCCGACCGGCTCACCGTCACCGGCGGTCTCCGCTCGATCGAGACCGACGGCGAGCACCTGCGCCTCAACGGCGAGCGGCTCTACGTCCGCGGCGTCCTCGACCAGGGCTACTGGCCCCGGTCCGGTCTCACCGCGCCCGACCACGACCGGCTGGTGGCCGACCTCGAACTCGCGCGGGATCTGGGCTACAACCTGGTGCGCAAGCACCTCAAACTCGAGGACCCGCGCTGGCTGCACCGGGCCGACACGCTCGGGATGCTCGTCTGGGCCGAGCCGCCGGCCCCGAGCCGCTACACCGAGCGGTCGGCGGCGGCGTTCACCGCCCAGCTCGCGCCGATGGTGGAGCGCGACCGGAACCACCCGTCGATCGTCGTCTGGGGTCTGTACAACGAGGAATGGGGGCTCGACTGGGACATCCCCGGCAGCCCCGAGCGCGCCGGGGCCGCGGCCGCCGCCTACGACGCGCTGCGCGCGCTCGACCGGAGCCGCCCCGTCGTCGAGAACTCCGGCTGGGCGCACGTCAAGAGCGACCTGGTCGACTGGCACTACTACGACGAGGACCCGCGCACCTGGGCCGACACCCTCGCCTCGCTCGCCTCCGGGGACCGGGAGGACTTCCCGGTCAAGCTCGGCCCCGACTTCGTGGTCGACAAGTCGTTCTACGGCTCGGACGACTTCCCGCGCACCGGCGTACCGATCCTCAACAGCGAGTACGGCGCCGGGTTCACCAGCCTGGAGCGCGGCTGGCACCTGCGCTGGCAGACCCAGGAGATCCGGCGGCACGACCGGTTCAACGGGTACGTCTACACCGAACTGGCCGACGTCGAGCACGAGATGGCCGGCCTGGTAGACGCCGAGCGCCGGCCCAAGGACATCGCCGGCCTGGATCCGAGCGACGTCAACGGCGAGACGGTCCTCGTGGTGAACCTGGTTCCGGCCGCCGCCGGCGCCGACATCCCGGTGCCGGCCGAGCCGTTCACCCTCGAGGCGCACGTGTCCCACCACGGGGCGGCGCTGCTCTCCGGGCGTGTGGTCGCGGCCTGGGTGCCCGGCGGCACCCCGTCCCGCCTCGCCGAGGTGCGCGCCGATCACGTCAGCGCGCCGTTCAAGGCCGAGCCGTTCGTGCTGTCGGAGGCCGTCGGCGTCAGGGTCGCGGCCCCGCAGGGGCCGGCCAGGCTCATGCTCTGGGCGCTCGACGAACATGACGCCGTCCGCGCCCGCACGTTCGTCGACGCCGCGCCGATCGAGGAGCCGAACCGGCGCGGAGCCCGCCGCGAGGCCTGACCGCGGGCCGGGGCGGCACTGTCAGCCGTTGACGGCGGTGACCATCCGGACGTAGTCGCCGAAGGCCCGCTGGATCCGGTCCTCGGTCAGCCCGTAGGCGCCGATGCAGTACTCGTGCTTGCGGTCGCGCACGGGTCTGCCCACGGCGCGATCGAGGTGTTCGGCGTCGGCGTCGGTCCAGGCGGTGCCGAGCCGCTCGTACAGTTCGGGGACGTAGCGCTCGGGGGCCGAGGCCAGCCGGTGGTAGGGCACGTCGATGACCGCGTCCCGGTGGCGTTGCCGGAACCCGCGCCCGCGTTCGACGGTCTCGGCCATCAGATCCAAGGCGAACCCGCCGAGTTCGTCCCGGTCGACCCGGCGCACGAACAGGCTCTGGGCCAGGTCGGCCAGGGAGCACAGTGAACCCATCACCGTGGACGGATCCCGGTGGGTCCACACGAACGTCGCGTCGGGGAAGACCTCGCGGATGGTGTCCATGTGGGCGAGGTCGAGCGGGTACTTCAGCACCCAGCGCCCGGCGAGGCGGCCGTACTGGAGGACCTGGAGGGCCTCCTTGAGGAAGCGGTAGTCCTCGACCGGGTCGCGTTCGTCCAACCAGGCGCGGTAGCGCGGCATCGGGGCGTGGAACAGCAGGTGGTAGGCCCCTTGCGGCAGCAGGAACATGCTCTCTTCGGGCTTCTCGGCGTCGACCGGGTGGATGAAGTCGAAGTCCGGGGCGAAGCGGGTGGTGTTGAACTGGCGCCGGACGGCCTTGATGCGCCGCTGCTCGACCTCGGTGCCGCGCCGCAGGTCGGTGTGCATCATCTCCCACAGCTTCGGCCCGCGGTGGTGGGGCGAGACGGCCAGGATGTTGTGGGCCAGGGTGGTCGCGGTGCGCGGGAGTCCGACGACGAAGATCGGGCGCCGGATCGCCTCGGCGCCGATCTCGGGGTTCTGGCGGTGCAGGTTCCGGATCCGCAGCCGGTTGACCAGCCGCTGCTTGGCGTCCATGGTGGTCGTCATCCAGCCGATCGGGGTGAGGCCGGGAACCTCGGCGACGCAGTTGATCAAGAAGCGGAAATCCTCGATCCAGGACCGGTCCTCGTCGCCGACCCGGAGGCCCGCGGTGCGCTCGGCCGCGGCGATCGCCTTGTCCCAGGCGGCGTCGGGGTCGGCGCGGGAGCGCAGGGCGGGCGAGAGGGCGAGGTTGTACAGCTTCAAGACGGGGGTGGTCCGACCCATGGCGTCCTCTCGGATGTGAAGGGCTTCACAGGGGATGGTACGGAATCTCGCGGCACCGGCCCCGGCCGGGAGCGCGGCTGCCGAAGCATGCCAAGGGTTCCGGCCGCTCGGTCCCGACCGGATCGGGCGGCGGTCAGCGCTCGGTCATGATCTGCGGGGCGTTCACTTTCAACTGGGCGTCGGCCCATCGAAGCTGCCGGAGGGTGTCGGGGCGGCATCGCTCCGCCAGCGCCAGCAGGTCCCGGTCCCCGAGCGCCTGCGCGGCCTGGGCGATGACCTCCCAGTCCAGCGACACCCCGGCGGCCGCGCGGTGGAGTCGGCGCAGGTCCCACAGCACCAGCATGCCGGGGTCGCCGAGGCGCCCGAGCGATTCGGCGGCGCGCTGCCCGACCGCGGTCAGGATCGTGTCGTCGTCCGGTGGTTCGGGGTCGAGGCGCAGGCCGTGGTCGCGGCCGGTCTCGGCGAGGTCGCGCGCGTGCCGCTGCGACCAGCGGGCGAGGTCGCGGCCGACGTAGAACAGCTCGTGGTCGGCCCGGTACCGGTCGGAGACGGCGATGAACTCTTCGGCCAGCTCGTTCTCCGCTCGGTGCAGCTCCTCGATCGCCGTGGCCACGCGCTTCATCGGGCGCCTCCGCGGGCATCGGTGGCGTCGTCGTCCGCCATGGCCGCGCCGCCGCCCCGGGTGCCGGGCACCCCGCCGGCGACCGGCTCGGAGGCGGTGGTGGTGGGCGCCGGCGAGGGCCTGCCGCCGCCGGTGGCGACCCGTTCGAGTCGCGCGGCGGCGGTCTTGTACAGCGGTTGCTTCGAGGCCGGGTCCCACTCGGTGACCGTCAGCTCGTTCGCGGCGCGCTCGCGTCCGCCCGCCGAGGCGTCTCCGCTCGGCGCGTCCCAGTAGCCGTAGTGGAAGGGCAGGAACACCACCCCGGGCCGGATGCCGCTGATCCGCAGGCGGGCCTCGACGCGTCCCCGCGGCGTGGTAACCCGCAGCAGGTCGCCCTCGCTCCAGCCTTCGCGGTCGGCGTCGGCCGCGGCCATCTCGACCCACACCTCGGGTGCGGCGTCCTGGAGTTGCGGCGCGCGGCCGGTCTTGGTGCGGGTGTGGAAGTGGTAGAGGGTGCGTCCGGTCGTCAGCGTGAACGGGAATTCGGCGTCGGGCGCCTGGTGCGGCGGGGAGTACGCGGCCGCCTTGATGACCGCCTTGCCGTCGGGGTTCATCGACCGGTACTCGTCGGGCTCCAGCGGGGCCCCGGTCACCAGGTCGCGGCCGTAGCTCTCGCAGTCCTGCGGGCGGCTCCAGAACCGCCCGCCGGTGTACAGGCGTTCGGTGCCGTCGGGGTGCTCGTGGTCGCACGGCCACTGCGTGCCGCCCTGCTCGCGCAGGCGCGCGTACGACAGGCCCGTGTAGTCGCACGGGCGTCCGGCCGAGCACTCCTTCCACGCCTCGAACGCCCCTTCGGGGTCGTCCCATTTGATCAGCGGCCAGCCGTCCTGGTCGCGCAGGTCCAGGCGCCGGGCGTAGTCGAGGAAGATGTCCAGGTCCGGGCGGGCCCGGCCGGGCGGGTCCACCGCCCGCTCCGACAGGTGGACGGTTCGGTCGGTGTTGGTGAAGGTGCCGGTCTTCTCGCCCCAGGTCGCGGCCGGCAGCACCACGTCGGCCAGCAGGGCGGTCTCGGACGGGAAGATGTCCTGCACCACCAGGAACAGCCGCTCCTGGGTGAGGATGTCGCGGACCCGGGCCAGCTCGGGCAGCGACACCGCCGGATTGGTGCCGCTGACGTACAGGAGGCGGACCGAGCCCTCCTCGGCGTACCGCATGATCTTCATCAGGTGCGTGGGGGCGCTGTAGTGCGGTATCCGCATCGGATCGACGTTCCAGACCCGCGCCAGGTCGGCCACGTGGTCCCCGTTGGCCCAGTTGCGGAAGCCCGGCAGGTCGCCGTCGGCGCCGCACTCGCGGGTGTTCTGGGCCGTGGGCTGGCCGTTCATCTGCAGGATCCCGCGGCCGGGCGCACCGAGCATGCCGCGGATCAGGTGGACGTTGTTGACCTGGACGGCGGCGGCCGTCGCCTGGTGAGACTGGTAGAAGCCCTGCAGCACCGTGGAGAGCAGGCGTTCGGCGTCCCCGATGAGGCGGGCCGCCTCGCGGATGCGGTCGGCCGGAACCTCGCAGACGCCGGCGGCGGTCTCGGGGCCGCAGTCGGCGACCCGCTCGGCGAGCTCGCCGAAGCCGACGGTGTGCTCGTCGATGTAGGCGCGGTCGATCCGGTCGGCCGCGATCAGCTCGTGCAGCAGCGCGTTCATCAGCATCAGGTTGGTGCCCGGCCGCGGGGCCAGGTGCACGTCCGCGGCGGCGGCGACCGGCGTCCGCCGGGGGTCGACGCACACCAGGCGGGGCGGCGAGGGGCCGGCCAGGCGGTCCAGGACCCGGCTCCACAGCACCGACTGGGTCTCGGCCATGTTGTGGCCGTACAGCGCGATGACGTCGGCGTGGTCGACGTCGGTGTAGGAGCCCGGTTGGCCGTCGCAGGCGAACGTCTCCTTGAGCGCGGCGGCCGCGGTCGCGGTGCACAGCCGGGTGTTGCCATCCATGTGATTGGTGCCGATGCCGCCGCGGCCGAGGACCGCGAGCGTGTAGTACTCCTCCAGGAACAGTTGCCCGCTGGTGTAGAAGCCGATCGAGCTCGGACCCCGGTCCCGGAGCAGCTCCCTGGTGCGACCGGCCACCGCCTCCATGGCGGTGTCCCAGTCGGTCTCCACCAGCCGCCCGCCGCGCCGGATCAGCGGCCGGGTGAGCCTGTCGGCGGAGTGGTTGGCCTGCCAGCCGAACAGGTCCTTCGGGCCGAGCCGGCCGCGGTTCACCCGGTCGGTGGCGCGGCCGCGCACTCCGACGATGCGGCCGTCCCTGACGGCGATGTCGAGCCCGTCCCCGTTCGAATGCAGGACCGACGCCGACCGCACCCATCGGTCCACCTCGGATTCGGCCGCACCGCCCTCCAGGTACGAGTCCACCCGGACGGGCCATGGTTCCCCGGCGCCATACGGGGTACGCGGCCCCCACGGCTCGGCGATGCGGTCGCGGCTGCTCATGGCGGTCCACGTACCCGCACGCCGAAGGCTCAAACGCTTCCGCAGGTGACGACGGTCGGAGGGGGTGACCGATCGCCTTGCTCCCCGCCTTCGCGCCGCTCGCGCTGGCGGCGTTGGCCGCCCTGGTCCCGGCGCTGCACCGCCGCCTCGGCCGCGACACCGGCTGGCCGCTGGCCGCGGTCTTCCTGGTGCTGGCGGTCCTGTTCGCCGCCCAGGCCCCCGCGATCGCCGACGGCGGCCCCATCGAGGTCGCCTGGCCGTGGCTGGACTCCGTCGACGCCTCGTTCCGGTTGCGCCTGGACGGTCTGTCGCTCCAGTTCTCCCTCGTGATCCTCGGCATCGGCGCGCTGGTCATGGCCTACTGCGCCCGCTACTTCGGCCGGGGGCCGCACGCGTGGTTCTACACGGTGATGGTGCTGTTCGCACTGTCGATGCTGGTGCTGGTACTCGCCGACGACGTGCTGCTGCTGTTCGCCGCCTGGGAGCTGACGACCCTCTGCTCGTTCTTCCTCATCGGCGGCACCCGCCCCGGCCCGGCGCCAGCGGCCTTCCGGGCCCTGCTCACCACCGCCGTCGGCGGGCTCGGCCTCCTCGCCGGGCTCGTCGTGCTGTCGGTGCACACCGGCACCACCCGCCTCAGCGGCATCCTGGCCGACCCGGCGGCGGCCGACGGCTCCCCGGCCTCCACGACCGCGATCGCGCTCATCATGTTCGCCGCCGCCACCAAGTCGGCCCAGCTCCCGTTCCACTTCTGGCTGCCCGACGCCATGGTCGCCGCCACCCCGGTGAGCGCCTACCTTCACGCCGCCGCGATGGTCAAGGCCGGCGTCTACCTGCTGATGCGATGCGCACAGGCGTTCGCAGACGATCCCCTCTGGAGCGGCACCCTGATCACCGTCGGCCTCGCCACCGCGATCGTCGGCGCCCTGCTCGCCCTCCAGCATCACGACCTGAAGGTCCTGCTCGCCTACTCCACCGTCAGCCAGCTCGGCTTCCTGGTGGCGCTCGCCGGAATCGGCACCGTCGCCGCGCTGGCGGCGGCCGCCGTCCACGTTCTCGCCCACGCCCTGTTCAAGGCCACCCTGTTCATGCTCGTGGGCGTCATCGACCACCAGATGGGCAGCCGCGACATCCGGGAGCTGACCGGGCTGCGCCGGGCCATGCCGGTCACCGCCGCCGTCACCGGACTGGCGGCCATGTCGCTGGCGGGCCTCCCACCGCTGCTCGGCTACGTCAGCAAGGAGCAGATGTACCGGGCATTCGCCCAGATGCCCGGTCCCGAGTGGGTCGGCGCCGCCGTCGTGGCGGCGGGCGTCGCCGCCGCCGCGCTCACCTTCGCCTACGGCCTCCGGATCGTCTCCGGGGCCTTCGGCGGTCCGACCGAGCAGCGGCGCCTGCGCGAGCCGTCCCCGGCGTTCCTGGCGCCCGCCGCGGTCGCGGCGCTCGCCGGCCTGGGACTCGGCCTCACCGCGAGCGCGCTGAGCCCCTTCATCGAGCGCGCCGCCGTCGCCGCCCGCGCCGAGCCCGCCGCCGTGCACTTGAGCCTGTGGCACGGCCTCTCCCCCTCGCTGGCCATGACTGCGGCGGCCTTCGCGGTCGGCACCGGTCTCTTCCTGGCCCGCGACCCGGTCGACCGCGTCCTCCAGCGCCTCCGCCTGCCCTTCGACGGCGTCGGCGCCTTCAACCGCTGCTACGGCGCCGCCACCGCCGCCGGGGTGCGCACGGCCGGGCTCACCCAGCGCGGGAGGCCGGTCCGGCACCTGCCGGTCCCGCTGCTCGCGGTCGCCGCGATCGCCGCGGCCTTCGCCTTCACCGGCGTCGACGCGCCCGAGCGGCCGGAACCGGTCACCCGCGGCACCGACTGGATCCTGGTCGCGGTCCTGGCCGTGACCGTGGCCGCCGCGACCACCCGGCGCTCCCGCCTGGCCGCGGTCACGGCCGTCGGCCTGTCCGGCCTCACCGTCGCCATGTGGTACCTGCGCGCCGGCGCGCCCGATCTCGCGATCACCCAGGTCCTGTTCGAGGTCATGATCGTCGTCGTCGCCGTCATGGTCCTGCGTGCCCTGCCGCGCCGGTTCCACCGCACCGGCCGGGTCCGCGGCGCCGCAGCGGCGGCCCTCGCCGTCGCCGCCGGAGTCGCGGCCGGAGGGGGCGTCTACTACCTGACCGGCCGCCGCGGCCCGTCCGAAGTGTCCGACTACCTGCTGGAGCACACCGAACCCGAGACCGGCGGCTCCAACGCCGTCAACGCCGTGCTGGTCGACTTCCGCGCCCTCGACACCCTCGGCGAGGTCACCGTGCTCGCCGCGGCCGCACTCGGCGTCGCCGCCATCGCCGACCAGGCCCGACCGCGGACCCGGCCGCGCGGGGAGCACCGCACCGGCGACAGCCTCGTCGTCCTCGAGGTAGTCCGCCGCCTGCTGGTCCCCGTGTTCGCCGTCGCCTCGATCTACCTGCTGGTGCGCGGCCACTACGCGCCCGGCGGCGGCTTCATCGCCGGGCTCGTCGCCGGCGGCGCGCTCGCCCTCGCCCGCCTGGCCCGCCCGCCCACCGGCCGGCCGCAGTTCCCTCCGGTCGAGACGCCGCTGCTCTCGGGCGGCCTCGCCGTCGCCGTCGGCACGGGTCTCGCCTCCCTGGCGGCGGCCGAACCGTTCCTCACGCCGCTGCACGCCGCGATCGACTTCGCCGGGGCGCATCTGTCGCTGTCGACCTCGGTGGTGTTCGACGTCGGCGTGTATTTGATCGTCCTCGGTACGACCGCCGCCGCGCTCAACCGCCTCGCGTACCACGAGACCGACCCGCCCGGTCCGCGGCGGGCCGTGGAGCCGGTCCGATGAGCGCCGCGGTCGCGGTCGCCGTCCTCGTCGCCGGCGGCGTCTTCCTCGTCCTCCAGCGCGGCCTGGTGCGGCTGACGCTCGGATTCGTCCTGCTCAGCAACGCGGCCAACGTCATCCTGCTCGCCTCCGGGGGCATGGCCCGGCGCGACCCTCCGCTGCCGGGCACCGCCGGGGCCGGCGACACCGCCGACCCGCTGCCGCAGGCGTTCGCCCTCACCGCGATCGTCATCTCCTTCGGCATCACCGTCTACCTGCTCTCACTGGCGCGCTCCGACCGCGACGACGACACCGAGGACGACCCGTGAGCGCGCCGACCCTCCCGCTCGCGGTCGCGGTGCCGCTGCTGGCCGCCGCCGCGCTCATGCCCGTGCGCCGTCCGGTCGTGCGGCGCGCCGTGCTGTTCGGCGTGCTGTCGGCGCTCTCGATCTACTACGCCGCGCTGGTGGCGGCCGTCGCAGACGGGTCCGTTCTCGCGACCGCCGTCGGCGGGTGGCCCGGCGGGGTCGCCATCACCTTCGCCGTCGACGCCTTCAGCGCCCTCATGCTCAGCGCCACCGCCCTGGCGACCCTCCTGTGCGCCGCCTTCGCCGCCGCCTCCGGCGACGACGACCGCCGCTGGTTCGCGCCACTCGTCCTCATTCTCACCGCCGGTGTCGCCGGGGCGCTGTCCACCAGCGACGTGTTCAATCTCTTCGTCTTCCTCGAAGTGTCCCTCGTGCCGTCCTATGTGCTCATAATGATGTCGGACGACCGGCGCCGCCGGACCGCCGCGCGCGTGTACATCACCGCGAGCCTGCTGGCCTCCACCCTCTTCGTCAGCGGCGTCGCCCTCGCCTACGGGACCGCGGGCACCACCAACCTCGCCGCGCTCGTCCCCGCGGAGGTCCGGGCCGCCGGCGCGGTGCTGCTCACCGCACTGGCGGTCAAGGCCGCCCTCGCCCCGATGCACGGCTGGCTCGCCCAGAGCTACCCGTACGCCTCGCCCGCGGTCGCCGCCATGTTCTCGGTCCTCCACACCAAGGTCGGCCTCTACGCGATCTACCGCGTCTACACGCTCATGCTCGACGGCGATCCGGCCTTCGGGCCGGTCGCCGTCGCAGTGTGCGCCCTGACCATGGCCGTCGGCGCGGTCGCCGCCCTCGGCCCGGGCGAGCTGCGGCCGATCCTGTCGTTCAGCATGGTCTCGACCAACGGCTACATCGCCCTCGGCGC
This sequence comes from Glycomyces xiaoerkulensis, assembly GCF_002798405.1. Taxonomy (GTDB): domain Bacteria; phylum Actinomycetota; class Actinomycetes; order Mycobacteriales; family Micromonosporaceae; genus Glycomyces; species Glycomyces xiaoerkulensis. The sequence continues at coordinate 139,482 of NZ_PGGV01000014.1, forward strand.
CGCGCTCTCGGCGCCGGTCGGCCTCGCCGCCGGGATCTTCTACCTGCTCAACGACGTCGCTGTCAAAGGCGCGCTGTTCCTGTCGGCCGGCGCGGTCGAGCACCGTCACCGGACCGGCCGCCTCGCCGGGCTCGGCGGGCTGGCCCGGCGCGAACCGGTGGTGGCGCTCGCGTTCCTGGTCCCGGCCCTGTCCCTGGCCGGCATGCCGCCGTTCTCGGGCTTCGTCGCCAAATTCGCGCTGGTGCGCGCCGCGATGAGCGAGGGCAGGCACTTCGCGGCCGGCGTCGCCGTGGCCGCGAGCCTGCTCACCCTCGCGGCCATGGTCAAGATCTGGCAGCGGGCCTTCGTCGCCGACCCCGAGCGGGCCCGCGCACCCGTCGCACCGGTCGGATTCGGATTGGCGGCGCCGGCGCTGATTCTCGGCGCCGTCACGGTGGTACTCGGTCCGGGAGGCGAATGGCTGCTGGCGCTGTGCGACGTCGCCGGGCGCGGCCTCGCCGACCCGACCGGCTACGTGGAGGCGGTGCTCGGTCCATGACGAACCGACCAGGCACGGTCGCGGCGCTGTTCCAGGCGGGGCGCCTGGCCGGCTTCGCCGTCTACTTCGCCTGGGAGCTGCTGGCCGCCAATGCCGCACTCACCTGGGACATCATGACCCCGAGTACCCGGGTCACGCCCGGGGTGGTCCGCTTCCCGCTGCGCTGCCGCACCGCGTTCGAGGTCGCGCTGCTGGCGAATCTCATCTCGTTGACGCCGGGCATGCTGGTGCTGGAGGTCCGCCGCGAACCGCCCGTCCTGTACGTACACGGCATGTTCGCGCCCGAACCCGAGTCCTTCCGGGAGGAGTTGCGCGGTTTCGAGCACCGGATGCTCGCGGCGGTCCGCCTCCGCGGCGACATGCCGGCGGAGCGGGAGGCCGGCGATGGAGCCGCTTGACATCGCCTTGGCGGTGGCGGCCGCCGCGTTCGCGTTCACGGCCGTCCGGATCGTGCGCGGGCCGGCCGATGCCGACCGGGTCGTGGCCGGCGACCTGGCCTACTTCGCGTTCGTGGCGACCGCCGCGGTCATCGGCGTCCGGCTGCCGGGCACCTCGTTCCTGACGCTGGTGCTCGTGGCGACCCTGATCGGCTTCCTCTCCTCGCTGTCCTGGGCGCGCCTGCTCGACCGGGAGGAGGAGCGATGAACGCGTGGCCGGTCCTGTCGGGGGTCTTCCTCGGCCTCGGCGTCCTGCTCATCGCCATCGCCTCCATCGGCCTGGTCCGCCTGCCGGACGCGTATTCGCGGCTCAACGCGGTCACCAAGGCCGCCACCCTGGCGCTGTTCCTCGTGCTCGCGGGCGCGTGGCTGTCCGAGCCCGGCTGGTACGCGGCCGTCGAGGCGACCCTGGCGGCCTGGCTCCTGGCGGTGACGGCCCCGGCGGCCGGGCACGCGATCGGCCGCGCGCTCCACCGCACGGGGACGCCGCTGGGCGAGCGCTGCCGCTACGACGAACGCGACGAGCCCCGGCCGGACCCCGGGCCCCACCGGGGCTGACCCGCACCGGCACCGACAGGCGGGGCTGCTGTGACCTCGCCGATCCCCGCGGCGTTCGGCGGTGAGCGGGAGATCCGGCTATGTGAGACTATGACGCTCTACGGGGCACATCGTTCGGCGCGCTCGGGAGCCGGACACCAGATCAGAACGAAACCGCGGCGCGCGGCCCTCCATCGATCCATGATGGACCGCCGCCCGTCGAATACCGAACTGTCAGCAGCGGGCGCCGGTGACGGCCGCCGCGATGCACCGAAGAGGATGCGGTGTCGAAGAAGCACTCCGACGAATTCAAGTCCAGCGCGGTCAAACGGTATCTGAATACGAACGGCGCCACCTACCGGCAGGTCGCCGCCGAACTGGGGATCCGGCCCGCGGCCAAGCTGCGCCGATGGGTGGTCGAATACGGGCAGGGCCTCTTCCAGACGCCGCCGGGCGGCCCCGGCAGCCGATGCCGGGCATCGCACATCGGCCGTCCGGCCCCGGAACCCGCGCCCGGGGGACCGCCCATCGCGGCACCGGCGAACCGGCCGCTGCAGGTCGGCACTCCTCCCCCGCCGGCGCGGGCCGGGCGGGACCGGCCCGCCGACGCCGAACTCGCGTCGGCGCTGCACGGCGGCGGCACGGCCGTGCTCTGCCCGAAGCCGGTCGGCGCCGCAGGAGTGGGCAAGACCCAGGCCGCGGCCGCCTACGCCCGCCGGCGATGGGAACGGCGCGAACTCGATCTGCTGGTGTGGGTCGACGCGACCACCCGCGCCAACGTGACCGCCGCGTTCGCTGAGGCCGCCGACGAACTCCTGCACCCCTCCGAGGGCGGCAACGAGGAGAAGGCGACCCGGCTGCTGTCGTGGCTGGCCCTCCCCGGAAGCCGCAGATGGCTGATCGTGATCGACGACCTGGCCGACCCCGCCGATCTGGTCGGCCTGTGGCCCCCGGACACCGCGAACGGCCGCACCATCGTGACCACCCGGCACCCCGACGCCGCGCCGAACGGGACCGGTCGGCACCGCGTCGAGGTCGGAGGCTTCACCGCGGCCGAGGCCGCCGGGTACCTGGCCGAGCGGCTCGGGCACCGTCCGCGGCAGCTCGAAGGGGCCGCGGCGCTCGCCGAATCCCTGGGCCACCTGCCGCTCGCCCTGTCTCAGGCGGCGGCCTATCTCCTCGACCAGCCCGGCCTGAGCTGCGAAACGTACCGACGGCGCTTCGAGGACCGCGCGCGGCGCCGGGCCGAAGGGGCCGAGGGCCATCCGTCCGGCGGTCACGAGCGGACGGTGGCCGAGACCTGGTCGCTCGCGACCGAGTCGGCCGATCGGCGCTCGCCGCAAGGGGCGGCCCTGGCGATCCTGCGGCTGGCCGGCGTGCTCGATCCCAGCGGCATCCCGCTCGAACTGCTCACCAGCGCCACCGTCCTCGAGCATCTGGCCCTCGAGACGTCGGCCGGGCGGCGGAGGCGCTCGCACGCGCTGACGCCGGCGGTGGTCGAGCGGACGCTGGGCGTCATGCACCGGTTGAGCCTGCTCGACTTCGACGGCGCCCGGATACGCGTCCACCCGATGGTCCAGCGGGCCGTCGTCGACCGGTTCGACCGTTCGCGCCGCAGGCTGCTGCCGCGGGTCGCCGCCGATGCGGTGGCCGAGGTCTGGCCACGGTCCGAGACCGGTCCGGCCCCGAGCGCGGCGCTGCGCTCGAACCTCGACCACCTGCAGCGCGACGCGTCCGAGGCCCTGTTCACGCCCGCGATCCACCCGGTGCTGTTCCGGGCCGGCTACAGCCTCGGCTCCCACGGGCAGGTCACCATGGCGGCGGGCCACTTCGGCCGCCTCTACGAGACGGCTGCGTTCCTGTTGGGGCCGGACCACCCCGACACGCTCGAAGCCTGCTACGACCAGGCGGTCTGGCGCGCGGCCGCGGGGGACGCCGAGCGGGCGGTGGAGGCGTTCGGGACCGTCCTCGACGGCCGGCTCCGGGCGCTCGGTCCCGACCATCCGGACACCCGGGCGGCGCGGGACGGATTGAGGTTCTGGCAGAGCGAGACGGGGACCGCCGAGGCGTCCTCCGGGCTGCGCCTGTCCTACATCGGAGCCAGGACGCGCGCGCCCTCGCCGAGCGGCTCCGGATTAGCCCGCGGGCCGGTCGTCGGTCAGACGGGGTCGAAGCAGAGGAGGTAGGAGGTCCCGCCCTCGATCCCCTCGATCTCCAGATACCAGCCGCCTTCGCAGAAGTCGGCCAGCACTCGGACGTCGTCGTCGGACAGCACCGGTCCCCTCGGCGTGATGATCACGTCCGTGACCGCGCCGGTCGCGTCGGGATGGTCGCAGGGAACGGTCCATAGTTCATCCTCGTTGAAGCAATCCCCCACCGTCGGCAGCACCGGCAGGCGCCCCTCCTCGTCGGGTTCGGGGATGGCCCGGTAGCAGTAGAACTGGTCGACGGTCCCGTCGTTTCGGACCTGCGCCGATTCGTGCCAGGTCTGACCCGGTAGATTCTCCCCGTAGTCCTCGCCGCAGAGTTCGTAGACCGGGGTGTAGTCGTAGAGTTCGCCGTGCTCGTCGACCTCGAAGCCCGCGTCGTCGAGCGAGGCGTAGACGATCCAGTACGCCTCCTGCGAATCGCAGTCGACGTAATCGAGTTCGGGCCAGGTGTACTCGGGTTCGAACGGCACGCAGCGGTCGCCCTCGCCGGGGCGGGGGTTGTCCGCCTCGGTGCCGGGGTCGCCGGGCCGCTTGGTGGTGATGCCGAGGTCGGGCTCGCCTCCGGCGGCCCACCAGGCCCCGAGTAGGACCGAACCGAGCACCAGCGCCGTCATGGCGACCACGGCCAGCCCCACCGGCCAGTACTTCGAGGACCATCGCATCGGGGACCTATTCGGCGAAGGTGGTGTTGACCATGGCGGCGCCGACGGGGTCGAGGAATTCATCGAAGTGGCTCCCAGCGAGGTTCATCAGGCCGATCCATGCGGTGGACCGATCGAGCTCGACGATCACGACCTGGACCACGGCGAAGGTGTCGTCGGTTCGGGTCGAACCGTCCCATTCGAAGCCCGCGGCGCTCATCACCCCGGTCTTGTCGACGTCGAAGGGGGTCGCCCTCGTGCTGGTCCAATCGATCTCCAGTCCGGAGGCGTGCTCGAAGTCGGCGGTGTCGGCCCAGGCCGCAACGGTCGCCTCGGCGGTGCCTTCGAGGTCGTCGGGGTCGAGCACCACACCGCTGACGTCCCAGACGCCCACCGTGAGTTCGGAGTAGTGCCCCTCTTCGTCCTCATAGCAGAAGGTGTGCGCGTCCACCGCCAGCGCGGTGGCGCCCCCGGGCGGGGCGCATTCGGCGAGTTGTTCGGGCGCGCGGGTCAGCGCGCACAAGGAGGCCACTCCGAGGTACCCGGCGGGGATTTCGAACCGGTCCGGGTCGCATTCGGAGTTCGAGGTCGGGTCCGCGGTCGGGCCGCGGGCCTCGGTTTCGGACGGTGTGATGAGCGGCCCGCGGTCGTCGAATCCGCCGCCGATGAAGTACCCGGCGGCGAGGGCGATCGTCACGGTGACGGCGGTGGCCGGTGCCGCCAGGACGAGCGCGACCTTGCCGCGGCTCCAGGGGCGGCTCGAATCGCCGCCTCGGAGGGCCTTGCGAGACAGCCATACTGTTAAAAGCGGGGTGATGAATGCCGCGATGACGGTGCCTGCGGTCTGGACAAGCGCGCTCAGCAATGCGGGCCCCCGCTGTGATCGAGCGTCACCATCATGCGGTCCATCTTAGCCAATGCGGTCTTCCGGGGCGTCGACACCGCTAGGGCTCCAGCGCATCGAGGCCGTCGAGGTCGGTTTGGACCTGCTGGAGCCAGATCGTGGCGTCGTAGGAGTCGAATACCTCCCGGGCCTGTTCGAAGTGGGCGCGGGCGGTGGCCCGGTCGCCTCGGGCGAGGGCGGCCCTGCCGACGCCTTGGGTGGCCCGGGCGGCGCTGACGGGGTCGCCGGCATCGGTGAAGCCCGCATGGGAGGCGCGGTAGCGGTCTTCGGCCTCGCGCAGGTCGCCGGCCGCGAGCGCCACGTCGGCCAGGCCGCGTTCGGCGGATGCGGCGCCGACGGTGTCGCCCTCTTCCCGGGATCCGGCCAGGGCGGTCTCGAACAGGTCGCGGGCGAGGTCGTGGTCGCCCTTGAGTTCGGCCACCCGGGCCAGGCCCCGCTGCACGTAGACGATGCGGTGCCGGTTGTCCGCCGCCCGGTAGACCTCCATCGCGGCCTCGTAGTGGGTCCGGGCGGCATCGGCGTCGCCGCGGAACTGCGCCACTTCGGCCAGGCCGCGTTCGGCGTTGCCGATGCCGCCCGGGTCGTCGGCGCGGCGTGACAGCGCCCGCGCCTCGCCGTACCGCCGCCGGGCGAGGTCGAGGTCGTTGCGCAGGCGCGCGATCTCGCCGAGGCCCCAGAGGCAGTGCGCGGTGCGGGCGGTGTCGCCGCGGCGCTCGTCGATCGCCTTGGCGTGCAGGAAGCCCGCTTCGGCCGCGTCGTAGCGGCTGAAGACGATGCCGCGGTAGCCGAGGAAGCGGGCCAGGTGGCCGGTTCGTTCGCCGTCGCCGGCCAGGACGAGGTCGCGGATGCTGTCGGCCTCGACGCTGAACCAGTCGCGCCGGTTGCTCGGGGTGGGCCCGCCGATGTGTTCGAAGTAGTAGTCGACCAGTGCGGTGTGGACGCGGGCCAGTTCGGTGTCCGCGGTGCCGTCGGCGGCCGCGGCCGGTTCGTGCTCGGCCAGGTGGGCGCCGTAGGCGCGGATGAGGTCGTGCGCCCGGTAGGTGCACAGTTCCGGCTCGTCGTGGTCGTCGGTGTAGTCGCTGGTCGCCAGGCCGGCCCGGATCAGCGCGCCCATGCGCCGCCGGGTCTGGTCGGGATCGCAGCCCATCGCGGCGGTGAGGCTGCCGGTCGTCGCCCGGTACCCGGGGTGGGCGCCGAGGACTCGGAACGCCAGGCGCTCCTGGTCGGTCAGGCGGCGGTAGGAGCCGTGGAGGCGGCCGAACAGGTCACGCTGGCGGTCGGCGTCGGACCGGTGGCGGGCCTGCGAGGGCTCGGGCAGGTCGTTGATGATCTCCCGGAGCCGGCTGACGGCGTTCGCGATCTCGGTGGCGTGGGTCCGGATCAGGACCGGCACGTACAGATCGAGTCCGACCAGTTGTTCGACCAGCTCCGGCGGGTGGTCGTATCCGGCGATCTCGCAGAACATGGCGACCGCGTCGTCCGGGTCGAGCACGTCGAGCGCCAGGTGGTTCCTGCCTTTGCCCAGGACCGCGTCGCGGCTGGTGACGATGGTGGCGCATCCCTCGGCGTCGACGATGAGCCCGTCGAGCTGCGCCTTGTCGTCGACGTTGTCCCAGACCATGAGCAGTCGTCGCCCCGCGGTGACCGTCTGCCAGCGGTGCACTCGTTCGGAATGGCTCAGCTTCGAGACCTCGTCGACCCTGACCGCGCCGATGGCGGTGAGGATCGAACCGAGCGCTTCGGTGGCGGTGTCGGAGCGTCCGCCGCGGTAGGAGTGGAAATCGTGGAAGACCCTGCCGTCGGGGAACCGTCCGCGCGACCGTTCGCTGAAGGCGACCGCGAGCGCGGTCTTGCCGACGCCGCCGAAGCCGGCGATCGACTGCACGACGGCTATGCCGTGGGATTGCTCCAGGGCGGTTTCGAGTTCGGCGAGTTCTTCGCGGCGGCCGACGAAGTGGTCGCCGCGGGTGTCGGGCGCCCAGTAGTCGCGCCATTCGAACTGTTCGCGGCGGGTGAAGGCGCCGTCCCATTCGGGCTTGGCGCGCCGCCCGGAGTCCCGGATCGCTTCTCGCAGCTCGCCTGCCGCCGAAGCGAAGTCGTCGTCGTGGCGGTCGTGGTCGAGCAGGGCGTTCAGGGGGACGGCGACGGCCCCGACGTCGGTGAAGCGGCTGCGGCTGTTGTTGACCACGCCGACGACGGCGCGGTGCTCGTCGTCGAGGAGCATGGACCCGGACATGCCCGAGAGCGCGTGTCCGCCCTTGAGCCACCAGAATCCGTGGTCGTCCACGCTCTCCCACCGGAATCCGACCGAGCGCAGGTGTACTTCGGACCGTTCGTCGTCCGGGTTCAGGCGGGCCGCGACGACGGCGCGGAGCGGTTCCGGGCCGCGCGGCGGGGGCGATCCGATCCTGACTCTGGGGCAGGGGTGGTCGGTGAGCCGCCGCCCTTCGGCGTCGCATAGTTCGAGGATCGCCAGGTCCGGCCAGGGCCAGAGTCCGTCGGGTCCGGCTCGGAGCGGGGAGCGGGCGCGGACGACCGCCCGGGCGCCCCGGAGCTGCGGCATGCTGGAGACGACGCGGATCCGGGCTCGGTCGTGGAGGCCCGCGACCACGTGTGCGCAGGTGAGGGCGAATCCGGGCGCGGCCACGAAGCCCGAACCGAGGAAGACCTCCTCGGCGCCGTCGGCGCAGGTCTTGAGCGCGAACGGATGGAGGCGCTCGTCCTCGACGACGGTGACGGTCGGCATTCGGTCGGCCCCGTCATTCGCCGTCGGGAGCGGAGGCCCACTTGAGGGTGACCTTGAGCGAGGCCGCGGCTCCGCCCGATACCAGCATGCCGGTGAGCTTGCCGGACTTGAGGTCGGCGTCGATGCCGAATTCGACGGTCGCCTCGGTCGGCCGGGACTTCTCCCAGGCGGACACCAGTTCCCCGGAGACGGCCTCGATCGCTTCGCGGACCCGGTCGAAGGTCTGGTCCATATCGGCCTGCTGTGCTGAGATGGGGGTGAGCCCGCCGCCGGATTCCGAGGATTGAGAGGGTTCGGCGGTCTCCACCAGGAGCTCGGCGGAGCCGATCGTGACGGGAACTGCTTGGCGCATAAGCATCTCCATAGATGAAGGCGTGGGAGGTCTCCAAACTAGCAAGCTCGGGCCGCACGCGGGCCTGCGGAGGCGTCCCGGCTCCCGGTATCGGCTACACGGCCGCCGCGACCCGGTGCAGGCGGCGCATCGAGCGGATCGCCGAGCGGATCTCCTGCAGGTAGCCGCTGGCGGTGTACTCCTTGCGGAAGTAGGTCTCGGGCAGGGTGGTGGTGTCGACTCCGACGGTGTCGACCTCGCATCCGTACGGCAGGCCCATGTAGGACAGCGCGTCGCCGTGCTGGAAGGGGATGAAGATCGAGGAGGTGACGACCAGGACGCTGTCCCCGGTTCCCAGGTCGGCCACGTGGTCGGCCCAGAACCGGCAGGTGTCGGCGGTGTCGGCGCGGCGCTGTTCGGGTTCGGAGGAGGGCGCGGCCACCGACCGGACGGTCAGCGCTTCGGCCGTGTAGGCGGTGATCTTCCAGGCCCGGTTAGGGTCGCGGTCGGGGTCGCCGCCCCGTTCGACTTCGGGCTCGCCTTTGGGTTCGAAGGCGAGTTCGAGGCCGGCCGCCATGGCGTCCACCTCGAAACGGCCGGCGGCCACGCCGGTCAGTTCGGCGAACTCGCGGTCCCTGTGGTTGAACGGCCGGAAGCCGCCGACGCCGGTGACCTGTTCGGCCGCGACGGAGTCGGCGAGCAGGTCGGCGGCGAACCGGGTGCGGAACAGGCAGGAGCTGACCAGGCCGCCGAGGATGAGGACGTGGGTGTAGTGCTGCCGCCCGGGCTTCGGCTCGCCGCCGAGGCCGAGGGCGAGAGCCGCCTCGCGGACGAGGCGCTCGGTGGACGGGTCGAACCGCTCGGCGCCGGTCTCGAATCGCTCGCGCCCGGCCCGGAAGTCCCAGTGCGCGGCCGAGAACGCCTCCAGGTAGTCCAGGTTCGCCGCGGTGCCGCCGGGGAGCGCGCCGCCGAACGCCGCCGCCAGGTCCCGCACGGGCTCCGAGCCGATCCAGTCGGCGATGCCCGCGATGACCGCCTCCGGTCCGTCCGACTGCGGCAGGGGCACCTGGGCGTAGCTTGGCATGACGGTCCATCCTGTTCGTTTCCGGAGGGTTCCACCGGACGGGCCGCCGCGGCGCCACGGTCCGTCCCGTACATTGAGGATAGCCTCGCCGCCGGCGAACGCCCTCGGGCCGGTCGACCGGCGCCGCAGGGGAATCACCGGCCTCGTCCGCCTCGGAACCGGGTCGTTCGTGGACGCATCGGGCCCGGTTCGGGAGGCGACGGTGCGGGAGCGGTTTCATAAAAAACAAGCGTTTGCTAATGAAAAACTTCCGGAAAAAGCTCGAAAACCTTGACAATCTATCGAAACATTGGAGAGTATCAATATATTAATTGGGAGCGCTTTCCACGTCGAAACGGTCATCACACCGGTTTCGCACCGGCGAAGGCACCCGATGGAGCCCCTTCGAGCACCGCTGCAGTGGTGATACCACGAACAGCAAAGGACACCTAGCTATGCAAGGACATCGAAGGCGAAGAAGACTGACGATCGCCGGCGCGGCCGTCGCCGCCCTCGGCGCGGGCGCCCTCACGGTCGTCTCGGCGAACCAGGCCTTCGCGGAGGACGGCTGCGAAGTCGACTACAACGTCACCAACGAATGGGGCTCCGGCTTCCAGGCCAACATCACCATCACCGCCGACGAGCCCATCGACGGCTGGCAGATCCAGTGGGACTTCCCCTCGGGCGCCTCGGTCGACAGCGCCTGGAACGTCGACTGGAGCCAGAGCGGATCCACCTTCACCGGCAACGACGTCGGCTGGAACGGCTCCATCGCCTCCGGCGAAAGCCGCGAGGTGTTCGGATTCGTCGGCAGCGGCACCACCGCCGCCCCGAGCCAGATCTCCATCAACGGCGACGTCTGCGACGGCCAGACCGATCCGGGCCCGACCGGCCCCGGGCCGACCGACCCGGGGCCGACCGACCCCGGTCCGACGGACCCGCCCCCGACGAACTCCGAATGGGGCGAGGGTCCGCCGCCGGCCGACGCCGAGCTCAGCAGGGCGTACGAGCTCATCCAGGAGTCCGACCCGAAGGGCTACGAGCCGCGGTCCGGTGAGTGCTCGAACGACGTCCACGCCCGGTACTGGGCCTACGGCCCCGACGGCAAGGTCTACCCGACCTGGCACCCGCCGCAGGACCCCAGCGGTTGCGCGTTCGGGCACGAGCACGGCGACGACCCGCGGGACTCGGCGCTGTTCGACGAGAGCGGCTTCCCGCCGTTCGGCTACGTCAGCGAGGTGCAGGCCGACAGCCTGCCCGAGTCGAGCCAGCGGCACGAGGACCACGTCGGGCACAAGGTGCTCGCCGAGAACAGCGACGTCATCGAGGGCGACGACGGGTCCAGCTTCTTCCCGCCCGACGGCAACTCCCTGGCCAACTGCGACATTCTGCTGAAGATCCACCAGGGCACGCACTCGCCGGACGCGTTCACGAACAACGTCCACGAGCTGATCAGCAACATCAGGTGCACTGCGAACGGGCAGACCGTTCAGGCCGACATCGCCGTGATGATTCCGTTCGGCGAGGCCGGCGGCTTCAGTCCGTCCGAATGCCCGGGCTTCGGAGGCGAGCGCATCGAGGTCGGGACCCCGGTCCCGGCGGACTCGCCGTCGGAGTACGAGACCCTGGGCCGGCTGATCGCCGAGTCGGGTTGCATCGACGCGATCCGCAACGGCGAGACCCACTTCGACCCGCTCTACCCCGAACCGCAGCCGTTCAGCGTCTCCGACATGGACGACTTCTGGTTCGGCAACTCGCAGATCAACGGCGCCGGAGTGAACTTCAGCATCTCGCCGCTGTTCTACGTGGTCGACTCGCAGCGCTACTACGACCCGAACGAGCCCAACAACATGGGCCGGGTGCTGGACCTGTGCTACGAGCCCGACCTCCTGGGCGGCTTCAACTGCGAGGAGGCTCTCGACGCCGGGAACGGCGAGCGCCTGGACTGGGACGACCCCCGCTCTCCGTTCAAGGGGACCGAGCGTGAGTACCGGCCGGGCGACTTCCTGGTGCAGACCAACGGTCCGACCACCGTCTACACCGACGCCTACGGAGGCAACGTGTCCACCACGCCGTTCGAAGGCTCCATCGAGCAGTACTTCGCCGGCAACAGCGGTTCGGACTGGTTCCTGCGGGGCGCCACCCGCAACTGGGACGACGGCACCGTCCACTCACCCAACTAATCCGACCGACAACTGAGGAGGGGTCCGCGGCGGTTTCGCCGCGGGCCCCTCGCCGTCGGAGTCGCGGCCCGCAGGCTCCCGGCCCCGGCGTTGTCGGGATGAGCCGATGAAGCGGGCGATCGAGCCTTCATCGGGCGGCCTCGCGGGTCGGCCGCCCGACCCGACACCGCCGTGCGTTGAGTTCGCTTCGATCGGATGCAAGAAGTCGCTCACGAGCGCTCGGCGCCGCCCCGACGCAACGTGGGGGCCGCCGTCGCCGCAACGACGAGCCATGCGAGGTCGGCCCCCAGCGCAAGGCGTTCGGACAACCCGACCAGGCTCTCGGCTGAACCGAACCGAATCGAGGGGCCGTCCATCGTGTCCACGAGGACCACCGCGAATACGGCCGTGGTCACTACGGAGAATCCGGTGGCCGCCAGGACGGCCCGACGAGGACCGGCCGCCGCGCGGTCCGACCGTGCCGAGAGAACCGCGGCGATGGGAAAGGCCAGGAACGCCGTCCATCCGGCCAGGCCGTGCACCATCTCGGCGGTGGAGGGTCGGTCCCATTGCCCTGGCGGGTCGGCTGGGAACACCGCGGCGACCGCGAATCCGGCAGCACACACCAGGAGCGCCGCGATCCCGGCCCGGTTCGGCCGCGTCGGCGCCGGCCGCCAGGCCACCAGAGCTGAGGAGGCGCTGATGAGAACGAGCGCGGTCGGGATCAGCCAGCCGGCGTTGCCGTTCACGTAGCGGCTGGCGGTGACGGCGATGAAATCGAATTGCGGGTTGGCCACATCGGCCGCCGTGATGGCCGCCGCCGCTGCCAGGGCTCCGAGCACCACCGTGTTGCGAGCGAGACGATCGCTCCGAGTCACCGGTCGTTGTTCGGCCTGTGTCATGGGCCGCTTCCTTCCTGGTTGGAGGCCGGACCCACGCTAATGAGCAGAACACCAGCGGCGCATCGTCTCGGGGATGTGAGAAACGAGTACGGCTACCTCCCACGGCGTATACGAGGAACCGATCGCGTGCGGGATCCCGAGCCTCCGGGTCCCTCAATGCCCGGCGCGGCACGTCAGGCGTCGGGCGATTCTGCGACAGCGGCCACGCAGGCGGCGAGGTCCTGGCGTAGTCGGCGTTGCCGCTCCGGGGACAGCGGCGAGAACAACCGCCTCTCAACGGCGCGGACGGCGACGCTGGCCTCGCGCAGCAGCGTTCGTCCGTCCCGGGTGAGCTCCGTCGGCAGCGCCCGTCCGCGGGGCGCCTGATCGGGCCGGGTGAGCAGGCCGCGCTCCTGCAATCGGCGCACGATCAGGTTCATCGTTTGGCGGGTGATGAAGGCGCGGCGGGCGAGTTCGGAGTTCGACAGTCCGGGGTCCTGGCCGAGCAGTTCGAGGCAGGCGTATTGGGGAACGGTCAGATCCAGTGACCGCAGCGCCTCGTCCATCGCGGTCCGCATCGAGGCGTGCACCTGCTTGAGGACGTAGCCCAGTGATAGCTCCAGGTCGCCGACCGTCTCTTGCTTCATGTCAGTAGTCTGACATACGCTTGATGTCAGCACACTGACATGAAAGGAACGGAAATGAGCGGCAACGTCACCTACTTCGAGGTGCCCGGCAACGACATCGCAGCCACCGAACGGTTCTGGAGCGAGCTGTTCGGCTGGACGTTCTACGAGGGCAACTTCCCGGGCTACTCGATGATCCAGGGCCCTGAGCCGATGGGCGGCGCACCGCACGACGAATCGTCGCCCCGCCCGCGGATCTACTTCGCCGTGGAGGACCTCGACGCCGCCGTCGCACGCGTGCGCAAGCTCGGCGGCACCACGGAAGATCCGGTCGCCATCCCGTCCGGGGTCTTCGCCCACTGCACCGACGATCAGGGTGTGGAGTTCAGCCTCTTCCAAGAGGGCGGAGGCGAATCTTGACCCGCACCGACGTCGCCGATCCGGAACCGCAGGGATCGGCCGCCGAGTCCCGACCCATGGTCAAGCCGTTGGCGCCGCTGGCGTTGGCCACCTTCGCCGTCGGTACCGACGCGTTCGTGATCGCCGGCCTCCTGCCGGCCATCGGTGCCGACCTGGACGTGAGCACCCCGGCGGCCGGGCAGTTGGTGACGGTGTTCGCGCTGACGCTCGCCGTCGCGGCCCCGGTGCTGAGCTGGCTGCTCAGCCCGCTGGATCGTCGCAAGGCCCTGCATCTGGCGCTGGCCGTGTTCGTCATCGGCAATGTCGCGACCGCACTGAGCCCGACCTACCCGCTCGCGCTGGCGGCCCGGATCATCACCGCTCTCGGTGCCGCGACGATCACCTCCACCGCCTCGAGCGCCGCCGTCGCGATCACACCGGACGGACGCCGAGGCCGGGCGATAGCACTGGTCATCGGCGGATTGACGCTGTCGACCGCGCTGGGCATGCCACTGGGCAACGTGATCGGCGGTATCGATTGGCGCCTCACGCTGTGGGCCGTGGCCGGACTCGGCGTCCTCGCAGCGATCGGCATCTCGATGTCGTTGCCGCCGGTGACACTGCCGGCGACCAGCCTGACCGCCCGCCTGGCGCCGCTGCGGCAGTCCAAGGTGCTCACCATCCTGGCGGCCACCGTGCTGGTGATGGCCGGCCACTACACCGTGTACACCTACATCGGCGCCGTCACCCACGACGCCACGACCGGATCGTTCCCCCAGGCGCTCACCCTGATCCTGTTCGCCTGGGGCGTCGGAGTCCTGGCCGGTAACTTCATGGCCGGGTACCTGGTGGACAAGCTGCCGTCGCTCGGGGTCGCTTTGGCCGCGCTCGCCGGCGGCGCCGTGCTGCTCGCCATCAGCCCATTGACGGTGAGCGACCTGGTCCTCGCCGCGGTCTGGGCCGCGATCTGGGGAGCGACGGACGGCATGGCCTCGGTGGTGCAGCAACATCGGCTGGTGATGATCGCGCCCGCCTCCGCACCGCTGCTGTTCGGCCTGAATTCCTCCGCGATCTACGTCGGGGTCGCGGTCGGCGGCGTGCTCGGCGGCCTGTCCCAGGATTGGCTGTCGATCACCCTGCTGGGTGTACCCGCCGCCGTCTTGGCGGTGCTCGCAGCGGCGGTCACCGTCGCTCAGGCCCAAGCACGGCAGGCGGAGGTCGCACCGGAGAAGCCCGAGTATTCGCGCTAGCGCCCGGAGGCGACGCGAGCCGCACCCACCGGCGGGGCGCCCACCCGGCAAGCGGGCGTCAGTCTCGTTACCGGCGACATGCGAGGGGCACGAGCGAGATCGCGAGCAATGGCCGAAGCCGACCGAGCTCGATCGCGGTCCGCTCGTGTCCCCCCACGGCGGCGGTGAGCCGGGAACGACTGCTGTCGACCTGACGACAGACTCCTACCGAACGGTATCGACAGCCCTTAATCTCAGGGGGTCCCCATCTCGAGGAGCACCCCCACCATGTCCCTCGCATCGGAACTCGTGACCCGGCTGCGCACGATCATCGAACAGGCTCGGCAGGCCGGCCGGTCCGCAGAAGCCGCTCGATCCCGGGCCGAGGCTGCGGCCGAAGGCGTCGGCTCGGCCGCCGAAGGAACCGGCAGCGTCCTGCCCGGCGAGACGTTAGCGCACTGGCGCCGGGGCGACCGGGCACTCAGTGAAGCCGCCGCGCTCTTCGAGTCCGGGGCCCGCAAAGGCGAGGAGTACATCGCCTTGGTCGAGAGCCGATCAGCCGGGAGCGGCCGGGCGGCGCCGCCGGTGCCGTCGGCTCGTGCAGCGAACACGTACGACCCCACCGTCCATAATTCCGGGCACGCGGAGGCGATCCAGCGATTCGGGTGGTCGAGGAACGCCACCGGCCGGATCAAGGCCCGCGGTCTGCTGTACGACGACCGCGGCCGGCCCGTCCTCCACCGGCCGCTCAAAGCGCTCGGCGGCGACAAGGTCTACCACGCCCCGGACCTGCAGGACCGGTGGCGGACCCGCGAGGTCGCGACCTCCTGGCACATCGAAGGCGGCGTAGCCGCCTACATGCGACGGACCCGGACGCCGACCATGGCGCTGTGGCTGAACGTGCCCTCCTGCGGCGGCCCGGGGCGACCCGATGCGAACGGCTGCCACGAAAACCTCCCGAAAGTCCTCCCAAAGGGGTACACGCTCCATGTTCACGTCCACGACGAACGCGGCAACCACTGGCACAATGCCTACCAGGGGACCGGAGAGGCATTGAAATGAGCAGGGAGTTCGACCGCTACATCGTCACCACCGACCCCGGCCTGCTGGCCGACCTGCACGCCCAGCGCGGCCGATTGGATTCGTTCGGTCTGGCCGACTACGCCATGAGCCGCGGCCTCTACCCGCCCGATCACGTCGAGGGCCGACGCCACAGCATCACCGAATTCACCCGGCCGGGCCAGGAGGGTCCTCCGCTGCTGGTGTGGACGATCGGGCTCCCCACCCCGGCCCCGGACGAGGTCGCCGACGACGACGAGGAATACGACGACACCGACGTCTGGGGCGACCTCGTGGCCCCACCCGACACGCATTCCGGCGCGGTCGAACGGTGGGCGGTCACGACCGACCCCGAGGACGCCCGGCGGCTGCTGGACTTCTGGTCGGCGCCCGAGTCCGGCTACACGGTCGAGGAATACGCCCACCGCCTTGGCTACGAGCCCGACCCCGCCGCAGGGCAGATCGACGCGATCTTCCTGCACACCGCCTCCGACGGCGACCCGGTACTCATGTGGCGGCCCGGCCCGGGAGAGCAGGCCGAGGACCGCGACGACGAAGGCCGTGCATGACCCCCGTGCACGCGATCGATAGGCTCGCTCCGAATCGAGCCCCCCGCCCGCATTCGGAGGCCCTCTTTCCCGGAGCCGACGCAATCAGCGCGGATTCGAAGCAGAACCAGTGTCTCCCAATGGGTTGCTTTGCACCTCGACGGGTTTCGACCAGGCTCCGTGCGCACCGGCTAGCCCGAAGAAGCTCATTGCGCCCTCAGCTCACCGGACATCAACGCGAGCACCTCTCCGCCGAGGAGCACTCCGTCGTCACCGATACGGATTCGGAGGTGGCCCTGCCGCTCAACGTCCCCAGGGCCTTGCAGGGCCAGGTACTCGCCACGGGCTCCGTCGGCACCGAGAAGCCGGGCCACACCGAGGACCGCTCCACCGGTCGCGGTGTCTTCGGCTCCGCCGAGTGAGGTCGTGAAGACTCGGACTCGTAGCCGACCAGCACCTGCGGCCGACCAGAGCACGACCCCGTGCGTACCGGTCTCCCGGCAGGCGGCGAGTACCTGTTCCGGGTCGAGGTCGACTGCCTCAACGGTTCGAGGGTCCGGCAGGTGGAGGTGGATGCGGCCTCTCGCCTGCCTCAAGACGGTCGCGGTGGGATACTCCTCAAGCGAGGGGCGCAACGTGACCGGAGTTCGAATGGTCTCCTGCACCGGTGCACCGGCGCCCATCTGCCTCGCCCAGACACACGCAGCCTCGCAGTGGACCAGCAGGGATTCGCCTTGTTCGTGCCGCACCACCAGCGGAGTGCGTGCGGTCACCTCCAACTCCGAGGAGAGGACGGCGCCGGCCGCCAGCGACGTCTGCAGGCACTGCCAGTTCTTCAACAGGCGAGAAGGTACGCATCACGACTTCGCGATCGTCTTGTCGGACGATGAACCCGGTGTCCGGTACCGCCAACGCCGCCGCATACGAGGCAAGTTCCACATCAGCAGGCGGGAACGCTTTGACTTCCTCCCTTCCCTTAAAGGGAGGGGGTTCCAGCCGTCGCCGGCTGGGTTTCCTGCTTCGTTGCCGACTGCCCGCCCGGAGGTTTCCGTTGAGGTCTTACACCGGCTCCACAGGCCGCAACCGCCAGCCCGGCGGCCAGAATGTTCTTCGCCGCGTTCACATCGCGGTCCTCGCGGTGGCCGCAGGCGGCGCACTCGAAGACCCGCTGGGCGAGCGGCATCGCAGGTTTCATGGTGCCGCAGGCCGAACAGGTCTTGGACGAGGGCAGGAACCGGTCGACGACGACCAGGCCCCGGCCGTACCACCCGGCCTTGTACTCGATCATGCGGCGGAAGGCGGCCCAGGAGGCGTCGGCTATGGCGCGGGCGAGGGTGTGGTTCGAGAGCATCCCGCGCACGCTCAGGTCCTCGATCGCGATCGTTTGGTTTTCGCGAACCAATCGAGTGGTGAGCTTGTGCAGGTGGTCGTGCCGCCGATCCGACACCCGCGCGTGCGCGCGGGCCAGGCGAACCTGGGCTTTCCTGCGGTTGTTGGAGCCTTGCTGTTTGCGCGACAGCTCACGCTGCCGCCGCTTGATGCGGGCCCGGTCGCGGGCCTCGTGGCGCGGGTTGGTGAGGTGCTCGCCGGTCGAGAGCGTCAGCAGGCTGGTGATCCCGGCGTCGACCCCGACCGCCGTGTCGTTCTCTGGAAGGGTCGGGAGGTCCTCTGCGATCAGGAGCGAGACGAACCAGCGCCCGGCCGCGTCGCGGGAGACGGTCACCGTCGACGGGGCCGCCCCGTGCGGCAGCGGCCGGGACCACTTGATGCGCAGCGGCGCATCGTGCTTCGCGAGCGTGAGCTCGCCGCCGGTGTACTTGAACGCCGAGCGGGTGTACTCGGCCGAGCCGACCAGGTGTCGCTTGCGTTTGAAGCACGGGTAGCCGGTGCGCTGCTCGAAGAAGTTCGCGAAGCCTTTCTGGAGGTGTCGCAGGGCCTGCTGCAACGGGACCGAGGAGACCTCGCCCAGGAACGCGAGGTCGTTCCGCCGCTTCCACTTGGTCAGCAGCGCCGAGGTGTCGGCATAGGTGACCCGCGCCTTGCGCCGATACCACGCTTTGGTGCGGGCGTCGAGCGCCTTGTTGTAGACCAGGCGCACACATCCGAACGTCCGGGCCAGGTTCGCCGCCTGGCCCGGGGTCGGGTAGCACCGGAACCGGTAGGCCCGGTGGCGCGCATGGACAC
>NZ_PGGV01000015.1 GCF_002798405.1 Glycomyces xiaoerkulensis
AACCGCGCTCGCCGTGACCGCGGGAACCCTGCTCGCCCTCGGCCTCACCGCGCCCGCCGCCGGCCACCACCCCGAAGGACCACCGCAACCGTTCTTCGCCGAACACGACGACACCTGCACCTTCACCGAGACCAAGGGCCAACTGTCCTGGGCCGCCACGCACCCTCCCCAGCCCCCGGCGGTCAACCTCCGGGGACAGGCGCAGTCGGCCAACCTCGGCGACTGCAACTACCTCGTACCGGTCGTCCCCTACATCGAACTCCAGGCCTACGACCTCGACGACACCGCCGACGAGGCGGACTGGGAGACCGCCGCCACCGCAGTGGACCGCGAGGTCGTCCCCATCCCCGACGACAACCCGATCGACTTCCGCGCCCAGCTCACCCCCACCGCCTGGATCGGAATCGAGCCACCCGACATCGATGTCGTAACCGTCCGCGCCTGCCTCACCACCCGGGTCCACCCGCCCGAGGACCAGACCTACGACGGCGACTGCGGCAAACCCGACGTCCACCACCCGTAGCGGGCGCCGACCCCGGGACCGGCCTTCATCCGAACCAATGAGGAGCCGGATCCCTTGGAAATCGGCCGGTCCCGTGATCACGCCCGCCGCTCCGGGCGTGATCCTGCGCGTCCTACCTGCATCTGGATCGCACCTTGTGCGCAGCCTATGCGGTCGCCGAGTAGTGGACCCGATTCCGAGTCGATCGCAGGCGTTGGACCGCCACGGCACCGAACCACGTGAAGCCGACGGCGATGGCGATGCGCTGCCACAGGCCGTGCCACGAGCCGGTCTGCGTGGTCGAATCGAACAGCGCCAGGGCCGCCATGAGCGTTCCCAGGGACACCGCGGCGGCCGCGACCGTGTACCACATCCAGGGCCTCATGTCCGGATCGTCGGCGAACCGCCAGGCCATGACCGCCATCGCAGCGGTCATGGCCAACCAGGTCGGCAACAGGTTGTTGTCGTGGATCGAACCGACGAGCGTCCCGGTTGCGGTCCCGGTGCCCCCTGGCGGGTAGCCGGGTTTGGGGTCGACCACGAAGGCTCCGGCGATGACGAGCCCGATGCCGAACAGGCCGACCAGCAACGGTCCGGCGACGGCGGCCCGGCCGTGGACCAGCGATCGGCGCAGCCCGACTGCGAAGGCCACCGTGAGCACACCGGCCGCAATGAAGGCGGCGATCACCGTCCAGCCGCGCTCACCGTTGGCCAGCTCGCTGCCGAAGCGCGACCACGGGTCGTAGCCGGGCCGGGTGAAACTCTCGACGAGCAGGACGATCACGAACAGGCTGGGCCCGAATCCGGCCGCGAGCAGGGCCCGGTCGATCCAGAAGATTGAAACGCTCATAGAACTCCTTATCACTGATAAGGATGATTGCACGGTGCTAAGATGCTCTCTCGTGACCGATGGACACGGTGGCGGAGACCACCGCCCGGGGCTGACCCGCCAAGCCGTGGTGGAGGCGGCACTGCGCCTGCTCGACCGGGTCGGCCTCGACGCGCTCAGCACCCGCCGCCTGGCCGCCGAGTTCGGGGTGAAGTCGTCGGCGTTGTACTGGCATTTCCGTGACAAGGAGGAGCTACTGGGGGCGATGTCGGCGACGATCCAACTCGCTCAAGACTTCTCCGGCCCGTCCGAGGGCGAAGCGTGGGCCGAGTGGCTGGTCCGCCGGGGCCGCGAGCATCGCCGTCTCCTGCTGGCCCACCGCGACGGCGCCCGCCTGGTCACGGCCACCAGCCCGGGCCCGGAGGTGGCCGCCCAGGTCGAAGGCGAGCTGGCCGTTCTGGTCAAAGCGGGCTTCAGTCCCGCGGCCGCTCTCAGGTCGGTGATGGCCATCGGCCACTACGTGACCGGATTTGTGCTGGCCGAGCAGGGCGACCCCCACGACTCCGCCGACGGCCCGCCCGCAGGGGCGGCCGAACTACTGGAGGCCAACCCCGTCTTCGCCGACGCGATTGCCGAAGGCGGCGATCCCCAAAGCGAAGCGGCCTTCGAACACGGCCTGCACATGCTCGTCAACGGCATGCGCCCTTATCCGAAGCCGCCCGCTAAGGCATTGAGGGAGCGCCCGTGACCCGCCGCCACCGACCCCTGCCTGGCCCGACCGACCGACTCGTCTTCCGGGAGATGACCGAGGACGACCTTGAGGACATGGCCGGGCTCCTCGGCGATCACGACGTGATGCGCCACTACCCCCGCCCCAAGACGAGGGAGGAAGCCTTCGCCTGGATCGAGTGGAACCGGCGCCTCTACGAGCAGGAAGGATTCGGACTCTGGCTCGTCGCTCTGCGGACGACCGGCGAGTTCGTGGGCGACTGCGGCCTGACCTTGCAGGAGATCGAAGACGTCACCTACCTGGAGGTCGGCTACCACGTCCGGGCCGAGCTGCAGGGCAACGGCTATGCGACCGAAGCGGCGGCGGCCTGCTGCGACCACGCCCGCCACCGCCTGGGTGCGAAGCGACTGGTCGCGATCATCGCCCCGGACAACCAGCCGTCGCAGCGCGTCGCCGAGAAGATAGGCCTGGCATTCGAGCGAAACGCCATATCGCGGTCAGGCGAGAGCGTCCGTATCCACGCCACGACCTGGTGACCGCTGGAGAGGCGGCCAGTTGGTTCACGCCCGAACGACGCCGTTTCACTCCGCTTGCGAGCCACAACCGGTCACTCAACGGCGCGGAACCGCTCGATGAGTCCTCCGGCAAGAGCTTCCGTGACGATGATCGAACTTGGCCTCTGACTCTGAATTCGACTCTTATTGCTCCTCGGCGCCAGGTCCGCCGGGACCGCTTCAATCGAGCTGTGAACGCGAGAAGACCCTGCTACCGGTGTCTTGATATCTACATCCAGCGACGTCGTACCCGAGCAGTCACCCCAGGTCACGGCGTTGATTTCGCGCCTTGCTGACGAGCTGCCCCCGCGGCGACCCCCTCGATGCCCACCATGGGCGCGGCGGAGGGCGCGACCTTGCCGGTGAGGCCTTCTACGACATGCACTGATGTCGGTCTGCCGTCGTGGACTGCGATCGGAGCCGGTCTGCTGGAACGGGATCGAGCGGTGGATGCCTCGACGGCTGCTCGGGCCACCGATGGGCGCTTGGAACGGGTAGGTTGCTTACGTGGCTATGAAAGCTCAGGACGTCGTAGATCTTGTCGATGCGCATCTCGGAGTTCCCCGACGCAAAGCGACGGTTGACGAGTATCTTGCGGGTGGCCCGGATCAGGAGATCCATGGCGTCGCTTTCACCATGATGGCGACGCTCGACGTGCTCCAGCACGCGGTCGAGCAGGGGCTCGACCTGGTTATCTCCCACGAACCGCTGTACTTCCACCATCGCGGGGAATGGAACGCGATGCTCTCAGCCGAGGCCGACCCGGTCCACCACGTGAAGTCGGCGTTCATCGCACGGCACCGGCTGGTCGTACGACGCCTCCACGACGCGATGCACGACACCCGCCCCGATCGGACCGTCGACGGAGCCGCGCATGCTCTGGGTTGGGAGGACTTCGAGCGCGCCGACCTGTCGGCGACCTTCGACATCCCGGCCACGACGCTCGGCTCGCTCGCCGAGTATGCGGCGCGGACCCTCGGCGCCGGCGCCCTCCGCTATATCGGCAACCCCGATCTGCCGGTCACGGTCGCCGGGATTCAGCCCGGCTTCTGGGGTTTCGAGAAGAATCGCGCGATGCTTGCCCACCCCGAAGTCGACGTGCTTCTCATCGGAGAGTCGAACGAGTGGGAGACCGCCGCCTATGCCACCGACGCCGTCGGTGCCGGTCTGCCCAAGGGGCTCATCGTTATCGGCCATGTGCCCTCGGAGCAGGAGGGGATGTCCGAGATGGCGGACCGCCTCGCGGACCTCCTGCCCGGATTCCCCGTTGACTTCATTCCCACCGTAGACTCCTTCCGCACCGTGTCCGCCTAGCGGCGCACGCGCGACAGAAGGCTGTTAGCGCCGCGGCCCTGTCGAGCCGGCGGCACCCCTTCCCGACGGGGGCCGAACATGCCACCGCAGGAAACAAAAAAGGCCCTGTAACCAGGGCCTTCGTACTGTGCACCTAGCGACCGCCTATCTGAACCCATCGCCCCAGGTCACGGCGCTGATTATTGACATTCGTAGCATACTTCACAAAAGTATCTAATAGCTATATACAACACATATTACGACTATTGACTCGGACGTTCCCGATACGCCACAGGCATGTGGAGACAGGCAGCCAGGTAACATCGAGCTCCCGGTTGGAGGAGCCTTATACCAAGATGGAACCACCTAAGAACGAATACTTGCAAATTCAACCCAAAGTCTCGCTGAACGATATCACCAGACCGAACTTTATACGGGAACAATGGAAGAAGCTCCGAAGAAAGGTTCTACTATCATCTAACCTTAGTGATCTCTACCTAGATATCGATCCTATCGATTACGCAGGAATCGAATGGGCAATAGAAGACATTATTACTAACCTATGTGAAGAGATCGAGTCAAATCGCTATCAGCCTGAACAGGCCCGTATCGTTAGAACTGCAAAAGGTAACGGACTTTCACGGCCTCAAGCATATCTGGATCTTAGAGACCTACTCCTCTATAGATCAATTATGCATAAGACCGAGAAGGCTATTCTCGATGGCAACACAGAGTGGGTTGGATTCCGCAAGAGCGAAAAGAACTCGTCTCCAGACGAATCCGGTGTGGAACCCGGATATTCCGGAAGCTGGTATAAGCTCTGGCTAAAGGAGTACGGAGTCGTATCCAAAATGCTCGACATCGATGATGTCAAGTTCATCGTCGAGACCGATATTTCAAACTACTTTGGCTCCATTCAACCGGAAACTATACGAGAACATCTATATTCTCAAACCATCCTTGACAAAGTTACTTCGAGACTCTGCATAAAGATCATTGAAGGAGTGATGCCTAAACCAGACTATGCAAGGGAGTCCCCATTTGGCCTACCACAGGAGATATCTGGATCTTCCCGCACTATTGCACATAGCCTGCTATTCCATCTCGATAGCGAGTTCTTCCCAGAAGGTCAGCAAAACCGATACTCACGCTTCATGGATGACATAACAATCGGCGTCAAGTCGAAACGACAGGGCCTACTTTATGTCTCCCGACTCCAAGCACGACTGGAGGAACTCGGACTATACATCAATGGAGCCAAGACAAAGATCGAGAGCGTTGAAGATTACAAGGATCAGATTCTCGCGCTTACCAACGGCGAGATTCAGAAGATTGAATATTCCATAGATTCTTCATCCCGCAAGCTTCACGATATCCGAGTATACCACCCCCAAGAATCTACTATGACCGAATTGAAGGCCCTCGCCACACAACACCGCGAGCTGTTTCAGCGACCCCGGCGATGGGACCGCGTCCTTAAACGTCTGTACACACTTCAACGCAAGATCGGCATTGAGGATTGGATGCCACACTGGCAAGATGACCTGATTACCAATCCGAAACTAGCTGGCGCAATCCTGGAGTATGTTCGATCATTTCCCCTTACAGAATGCACTCTCGATAGTCTTATTCGCACCAGCCAAGAGCTCAGCGGGCTCTACACCGATATCGGCATTCTAATTCCCGAGACACTGGCTACAACCCCTGTTGAGGCAGATCCAGAACTTTGGAAGATTATCGCAGACCAATGCATCAAAGAATTCCAAAGGAATGCACGGCGCGGCGCCAAGTCTGCGCAGCATGACCAAATTGCATCTGCATGGATGACTCCAGCTTGGAAATTTGCGAACCCGGCGCAACGAAGCTCACTTATTTCACAAGCTAAAGATGCAACGCTCAGGAGCCGAACAATTGGGTTTCAGCTTACTCCACTCATAGCTTCAAGTTCTAGGAATATTGATTCACCTAGCAAAGACCTCTCCACACGAGTTCAGACAAACATCGACTTCCTTCGAAGCCTCATAGACGGCAACAAGAAAGCACTAGAAATAGGTTATCGAAGAATTCAGCCTAGGTCAGTCCTGCTTCCAAATCGGTACATGACCAGACCTAGGTCTATTCCACTTATCGAAATTATTGGCGATTCTGATCCAGATCGACAGAGGCGCAATACAAGATTCGAGTCGTACCTCAATCACCTCCAACTAAACCCAGATCGACTCCGGGACCGCCAGATGGAAGCGATTTTTGAGAAGTGGACTGAGTTATTCTTTAGGCGCCTGTTCGCTGACACGCATTTGCATTACGGAATCAGTGTATTTGGCGTAATCTAGACTGTCAATGACCCCGAGTTTGGTAGCTACAGTGCGAACAGTCCCTAGCGCGGACTCCAGGTCAACCTCCGAAGCCAAGGTCTCGATCTCAAGAAAGGTACCGTCTAGTTCAGGTACATTCACAATAGTTGCAAGGATCAAGCGATCGCAGTAGGTGAAGCGATAGTTCTGACAACGTTTCGTTAGGCTTACCAGCTCGACCATTCCCAAGTCGCGGAGCAGAACTTCGACAGAGTTCGGGTCGGCGACGACTGTTTCGTGCTCAGGTTTAGAGCCACTGGCATCAGCGGGGGGTTGTTTGTAGGTTAGCAGGTGGGTGGTGTCGGTTCGGGTTTCGATGGTGCGGAGGCGGATTTCTCGGCCTTCGGTGTCGAGGCGGTGGTCGGGCCAGTCGTAGTAGGTGTCGTGGTAGGTAGCGGGTTCTTCGGTGGCGCGTTCGCGGAGCCAGCGCCGGACGGCTTCGACGTCGCGGACTCGGGCTTTCAGCTCGGCTTCGATCACGGGTACCAGCTTCTCAGATCAGGCGGTCGGCGTTCGTCCAGAGGTCTTCAAATTGGCGGGTGAAGCCGACGTGGAGCATGTTGTACTGCGCGGCGGTGAGGCGGTAGATGCTCGATTGGTGGCCTTCGGTGGTGCTGTTGAACATCGACAGGTAGATGAGGTCGTCAAGTCGGATGATCCGCCAGGTCGGGAGGGTCGAGTAGACCGCGACATTCAGGTCGAGGTGCGGGTGGTCGGTGAGCTCGCGGAGTCGAGCGATCGACAGGCAGATGCCGGCGGTGAAGGACTCTGCTGACTCGCCGATCTCCTTGGCTCGGTGGGCTGCGGCGGGGCTGTCGGGGTCGAGTAGCAGGACTCGGGCTTTGACCGGTTCGGGTCGTTCGGCGGTCAGCGGTTCGCGCAGGAGGGAATCGTTGAGGCCGATCAGGCCGAGGGCTCGGACGGCCAGCAGATCGACGGTGCGCGCTTGCCAGGCGGCGTCGCGGATTTCTTTGGCGGCGGAGGCTTGGGAGGCGAAGACGCGTGTGATGCCGATGCGTGCGGCTTGAGCTTCGGAGGCTTCAGGCTCACCGATTGCAGGGGCGAGTCCGAGCAGGTGGCGGGCTCGGTCAGGCATGCCGAGGCCGTCTGCGATGCGTTCGAGGACTTCGATGCTGGCGATCTTGCGTCTGCCGTTGAAGATCTCGTTCGTGCGGCCCTGGCCGAGTCCGGTGGCGATGCCGATGCGGGACTGGGTCAAGCCACCATACTGCTGAACCAAGCGGAAGACGGCGGTCATGTCTCTGGCCGCGAGCGCCTGCCGCATGGAGTCGCGAGTCCAGAGGTCGTCGGGGAGATCCACGGGAACGAACAACGGTGTGTCCATAGGCATTAACATTACATCTCATCATGAGATACCCGCCTGGGGCTAGCGGGGCCGGTAGGCGGTTCGTGACGATGGGTATTGCACAACGGGCCGCCGTCCCGATTCCACACGCGCGGCGGCCCGCTTCACCAGAACTCGTTGAAAGGAGCGTCCTGGTGACGACCGCAAGCCTACGAGCCGCCGAGCCCGGCGGCAAGACCTCACCGGAAGTGCTCGGGGAGTGGACGACCGGCACCGGCAACCGGCTCACACTCATGGCCCGCAAGGGCACCGGATACGCCTCGACCTGGCTGAACTATCGCGGGCAGCCGGTCAAGATCGGCTACGCCCTGCACTCCGGCGGCGTCGTCCGCTCGGTCTGCTGGGAGGAACCCTGGCGCGACCAGACCGAGGCATGGAAGGCCGAGCAGCGCCGCCAGATCGCCGCTCTCATCGCCGCCTGGCATGCCGAACAACCGCTCCCGACCAAATCCGATCCGCTACCGGCCTCCGTGATCGGTACGTTCGACCTCGATGGCTTCCGGTTCGCCGTCGAACCGCAGGTCGCCTCCGAGCAGGCCCTGCTCAGCGTCCTGAACGTTGCGGGCGGCCTGACGCCGGTCGCCGATCTGCTGCACGATGCCGGGCGCATCTGCGGGATGGTCACCCGACCAGGCTGGAAGTCGACACCCGATGACCGCAAGCGGCATTGGCGACGCGAGGCCGAGGCGATCCTGACCCGCGCGGCCGAGCACGGGCGACTCTGAATCGACCCCTCTCGCGGGGCCGCCGGGTGGGCGGCGCGCCCCGCACCCTCATGGCTCGGGCGCGGCGGGCAGCTGACCCGAATTCCTCCCGACCCGCCGCGCCCAGCTCTACACAACAACGGGCCTCATCCAGGTGCCGTCCGGCCGGGGAACGGCACCGCAACGATCGTCCCGGCAGAACAGGAACCGATACACATGCACTCCACTCGGACCAGACACGGGCGCGACCTGATCGCCCCCGCGACCTTCGACCGGCTGACGGGTCGACTGATAGCCCATCACGACCTCGATTCCGATACCGCCGAGCGCGTGGTCGATCAAGCAGCGGCGTTCATTGCCGCCTGCGCGGCCACCAGCGCGCCATTGTCGCCCTCGGCTGCCGTGGACTTGGGCTGGCACGCCTTCATCCTGCATACCCGCGACTACGCCGCCTTCTGCGAAACGGTCGCGGGCGGCTTCATTCACCACGTCCCGCACGTGGAGTCCGCCAACACCGAGGAAGCGGCAGTCCAGACGGCACTCGAACAGACCATGGCGGCGATCCGCGCTGCCGGGATGTGGGTGGACGAGGAGTTGTGGCGCGTCGACGGCGGCGTCAAGTGCTCGCAGTGCCACAATGGCTGCGCCGACGACCCCCCACCCGACCGAGCCTGAACTGGTAGGCGACTTTGAGCGCAACTGCCGACGACTGCCTCGATCCCGCCCTCCGCGCGGTCCTTACCGACCGGCTCGGTGGTGGGATCGAGGCTCGTCCGATCGAGGCGGGCGTGCATGCGGCCTTCACTGGCACTGTCGGAGTGGATGGGCAAGTGTGGTTCTGCAAGGCCACGCCGACCGCCAATGCGCGGCTTTCGCGCATGCTCGCCGATGAAGCACGAGTAGCTCCGATGCTCAGGGGGCTCGCGCCGGAGTTGGTCGCCTACATCGAGGCGGGCGGGTGGCAGGTGCTGTTGCTCGAGCATGTTCCCGGTCGTCACGCTGAACTCAGCCCGGGAAGCCCCGACCTGGAGCTACTGGCCGCGGTGGTCGACCAGCTCCATGAGACTGCCAACAGGCAGCGAGTCGACTCGCTACCGCGACTCGTTGACCAGTGGCGGCGGGCGAGTCCGTGGCGGCGCCTTCAAGCCCTGCCGCAGGCCGACCTGTCACCAGCGATAGCCTCTCGGCTCGAGTGGGCCGCAGCGGGCGAGCAGGGCCGCTTGTCGGTGCTGGAGGCCGAGACGCTCGCCCACACCGATCTGCACGCACTCAACGTCCTCATCGCCGGCGATCGGGTTCGGATCGTGGACTGGGCGTGGGCCAGAACCGCTCCACCTTGGTTCGACGCGCTCCTGCTCACCGTCCGCCTGGTCGATGCCGGGCACTCCCCCGCCGACGCGCTCTCTTGGCTCGGAAGCACCAGGCCGGGCCGATCACTCGACGCTACGACCGCAACGGCGGGTCTGATCGAGGCCGCCGGGATGTGGACCTGGCTCAGTCGGCGCGACCAAGCCCGGCCCCATCTGAAGACGATCACCGAGGCCGCCATCCGGCTTCTCGATCGCCTGGCCCTCGCATGACAGGCCGGAATACGAGTCCGGACCTGCCCTAAGGTGCCCGCGGGAGAATATATTGTCGGGGTTCGGAGCCACCCCTAGTAACCGGCTTTGACCAGCCAGAACGCCGGGTAGTCAGCCGCTGCGAGGTGCGGGGGTCCATGTGCCGGACACTGTGCGGGACCCAGCC
This sequence comes from Glycomyces xiaoerkulensis, assembly GCF_002798405.1. GTDB lineage: Bacteria > Actinomycetota > Actinomycetes > Mycobacteriales > Micromonosporaceae > Glycomyces > Glycomyces xiaoerkulensis. The sequence goes on from NZ_PGGV01000015.1 coordinate 10,079, forward strand.
TGCGGGGGCCAGTTGTCCGGACACTTGTCCGCCGCTCCCACCGGCCCAGCCACATGCAGCGCCGCCCAGCGCGCCCGCAACATTATTCTGGCGGCGCAAACGTGGATCCGGCTCAGTCGGTTGGACCTGACCGGTTCACACATGACTTGGATCGCGCCAACCGGCCCTGGTCGAGATCGTGGCCCGGCCGTCACCCGTGCTCTGCCGTCCCCGCGGGAGATATATTGTCGGGCTTGGCGACTCGGGGGTTCCTCGCGCTGCTACCTGGACGGATGGTGGGTAACCGGGACGCGCTTCGTTCAGGCCCAGTCTGGGAACGCATCCGTGGGTACCAGCCACCGGGGGCCAGCTTCAGGGATGCGTGTTGGTCACATTCATCGATCCAGCGGTCAACGGCGGCCAACTCAACGTGGAACGCCTTCATTCGGAGCGTCGAACTGCCGGCTTTCCTCCGTGACTACCCTGGCTGAGCTGCAATTGAGCTCCCGACTACCCTGGCTACCCTCCCGGTAGTCGGCCATGAGCACGCTGCCGCGGACCGGAAGCATCCCGGGAGGGTAACCATCCCTGACCTGCGCAGTAACCACCTACACGGTGCCCCCAATTCCGCATCAAGACTCGCTCCCGCCGAATCCCGTACGATGGAGGGGAGTCTGGATTGTTCGATGCCCGGTGGGACGCACCCCGTGCCGCATCTACCACCGTCTGCTGCGCCAACGGCTACCGGCGAATGGTCGGTCTTCTTCGAAGTCGACCCGGCACCGCCGATCTCCAGCTTCTGCTCCGTCATCACCGTTTCGGAATGCGGATCTTCGGACCGGGAATTCGCCGCTCCTACGACGCCCGGGCTTCGCGGGCGCTCGACGCAGTCACGGAGTTCCTCTAGCGTTGCTATTGATGCCCTGGCCTGGGGTTTTACAGGGTGGTGGCCCTGGTGAGCCGCCGTGATGACTCGATCCGAGTCACCGGGAAACGATGCGAAACACTCGATACCCGCCAGCTCGCTCACCTGCTCGTCCGCATGGCCCAACGCCAGCCCGACGGTGCCGAGCCAGCCCCGTGCCAGGGCGTCAGACGAATCGACGGCAATCTTGAAGGCGAGTTCGAGGAATGACATCCAGCAAGGGCGACAAGCCGCTCCGTGGCGGACGTGCGGTGCTGTATCTGCGGGTCTCGGACCCCAAGCAGGTCAACACCGACTACGACCCCGAGGGCAACTCCATCCCCGCGCAACGGAAGGCGTGCATCGAGCTGGCCGGCCAGCTCGGTTTGACGGTCGTCGAGGAGTACGTCGAACCGGGACGCTCGGCGAAGACGATCGACCGCAGGCCGCGCTTCAACGCGATGATGGAGCGCGTGCGCCGGGACCGGGATGTCGACGCGATCATCATCTACATGCGCTCGCGGATCTTCCGCAACGCCGCCGACTCCGCCATGACCCGCCGCGAACTCAAACAACTCGGCGTCTCTCTGCTGTCGGTCAAGGACCCCACCACCGACTCGATATCGGGCGACATGCTCGCCGGAATCCTCGACGTGGTCAACGAGTACCAATCCCGCGCGGCTGGCGACGACATCGCCTACAAGATGGAGGCCAAGGCCCAGCGTGGCGGCACCCCGAACCGGGCGCGGCTGGGATACCTGAACGCCACCGATTCCGTCGAGGGCCGCCCGGTGCGCACCGTCATCCCCGACCCCGAACGCGCGCCGCTGGTGCAGATGCTCTTCGAGCATTACGCCACCGGCCAGTACACCTTCAAACAACTCCGCGAAACGGTCACCGCCGCCGGACTGCGAACCCGACCGACCAAGCGCTACCCGGCCGGATGCGAACTGTCGATCCACGCCATCGGCAAGATCCTAAAGGACCGCTACTACCTCGGCAAAGTCCCCTACAAAGGACGCGAATACGACGGCCGCCACCAACCGCTCGTGACGGCCGAGCTGTTCGACCAGGTCCAGCAAGTGCTCTACGTTCAGCGCAACGCCGGGACCAGGGACCGCAAGTGGGACCACTACCTCAAAGGACTGGTGCACTGCGCCCGCTGCAAGCGGCGACTCACCCTGGAGCGCGCCAAGTCCAAGACCAGCCGCTACTACTTCTACTTCCTGTGCCTCGGAAGAGCCAGCGGCGAATGCGACCTCCCCCGGATGGCCGTCGAAGCCGTCGAAGACCATGTCGTCACACACTGGGCCACCGTCACTATCAGCCATGACGAGGCCGACGAGATTCGCTCCGGACTCGCCGATGCACTGGAAGCCGAAGGCTCAGTGACCGAGGCGATGCGGCGGGAACTGGAGCGCGAACTGCGGCGCCTCGAGACCGCCGAGAATCAGTGCGTCGACCTCATCGGCCATCCCGACTGGCCCGCCGACAAGCTCACCGACAAGATCCGCCGCCTCCGCGACCAGCGCGAGGCCATCAATGCTCGGCTCAAAGATGTCCACGCGCAGCGGCTCGACCAGGCCGGCGAGACCGTTGAGCTGCTACTGCAGCTGATGAGTGATCCGAAGCGGTTCTATCGTGACGCCGCCGACGATATCCGGCGCATGCTCAACCGGATCTGCTTCAACAAGCTGTTCCTCGATCGAGGCGACCACGGACCTACCGTGAAACGGACCGAACACGCCGAGACGGCCGGGCCGCTGGTCCGATGGGTGTGCGATCGTAGAGACACCAATGGCGCTACCCCTACGGGTAACGCCACTGAAAACTATGTTCAAAAACACCCGGGTTCTGATAAGGAACCCTTTGTGCGCGAGGGGGGACTTGAACCCCCACGTCCGTTAATAGGACACTAGCACCTCAAGCTAGCGCGTCTGCCATTCCGCCACTCGCGCGGGCACACAGAGAGTCTATCTGGATTTGGTTTTGCCTGCCAGTGGGGCCTGTCGGCTTCCCCGGCGCGCGAGATGAAACTTTACACGACCCTTGGGGGGTTCCGCCAAGGGGGTTCACGGTCCCGACGGCGGGCGCGCGACGGCTACGCTTGTGGCATGACCGTGACCGCGCCTGGACTCCCCGACTCGGCGCTGGCACATTGGGACCTCGGCCAGATCTACCGGATGCAGCGGGTCCAGACCGGCTTGATGAACCGAAGCTGGCGGGTGGACACCTCCTCCGGGTCCTACCTGCTGAAGCTGTTCAGGGACGTCACCGGTGCTGAACTCCAGTTCCAGTTCCATGTGCTGCAGACGCTCGGCGCCTCGGGCGTGCCCGTGGTGCTGCCGACTCCCAGTCGTCAGGGCCTGTCGACCATCCTGCTCGAAGGCGAGGAGTTCGGGGTCTTCCCCTGGGTCGCCGGGCGGCACCGCTCCGGCCTGTCGATGACCAAGGAGGCGTGCCGGGAACTCGGGTCGGTCATCGGGCGGCTCCACCGGACGCTGCACACCGCGATCCCGGCCGACCGCCCGCCCAAGGTCGAGACGCCGCCCACGACCGAGGCGGCCCTGCAGAAGGTCGACCGACTGCTCGACCTGGTCGCGGCAGGCCGCGGCGACAAGACCGGATTCGAGGCCACCGCCGAGCAGACGCTCCGGCTCAAGCGCGGACTGCTGGTCAGGCTCGGGGACCGCCGGCCCCCCGACATGCCGCCGCAGTACGTCGGCTATATCCACGGCGACCTGCACCCGCACAACGTGCTGCACGGCCACGGCGACGCGGTCTCGGCGATCCTGGACTGGGACCGGCTGACCGTGTCCGCCTACGCCCGCGAGATGGTCCGCTCCGCCGTGTTCTATTTCACCTACGGCGACGAGCGCGGCCTGGACTCGGACCGGATCAGGGCCTTCGCCGGCGGCTACCGCTCGGTGTTCGACGTCGGAGAGCCCGAGATCGGGCTCGCGACGCATCAACTCTGGTGGGACCGCCTCACCGACAACTGGGTCATCGAGTGGCATTACGTTCGTCACAACTCAGCCTGTGATCACCTGCTGCCCGGCCAGACCGGACTGGTCAAGTGGTGGACGATCCACTATTCCCAGGTGGAGCAGTCCCTCATGGGCCGCTGAGGCCGATTCGCGAGTGACACCCCCGTGTCGCCTCTGCCACAATGGCCACCATGAGTGAACTTCCCCTCCTGCACCTCCAGGGCAGCCCCTTTCGCCAAGGCGTGCAACAGGGGCGGCAACTGCGCGACCAGATCGCCGCCAACATCGAGGTGTACCGGTCCCGGATGCTGACGTCGGGGCTGAAGGAGGCCGAGCTCGTGGACCGTTCGCAGCGGTTCCTGGGGCTGTTCACCCGGGAGGACGCCGCCTACCGGGCGATCATGGACGGGATCGCCGAGGGCTCGGGGCAGACGATCCTCGACATCGCCCTGCTGAACGCGCGATACGAGCTGCTCTACAGCGCCTGGAGCGAGTTCGGCAAACCCACCGCCGAATCCATCCGCGGGGAGTGCACCGCCTTCGGCGGGCCCGCGGGCGTCTTCGCAGGCGGCGGCACGCAGATCGGGCAGAACTGGGATTGGTTCACCGGGGTCGAGGGCGCACTCCTGCAGTGGAAGAGCGGCGAGACGACCGTGCTCGGATTCACCGAGGCTGGCGTCGCCGGGGCCAAGATCGGCATCAACAGCGCCGGGCTGGGGCTCTGCGTCAACGGGCTCGGCGCCGCCGCCGACGATTGGAGAATCGACTCGGTGCCGTTCCACCTGCGCACATGGCGCATCCTCCAGTCGACGACCTTCCAGGGGGCGATCGGGCACGCCGCCGCCCCGCGGCCGGCCTGCTCGGCGAACTTCGTCATCGGCAGCGCCGACGGCGGCGTCGCCACCGTCGAGACCTCCCCGCCGGGCTCACGCGTGATCTACCAGACCGGCGAGGAACCGCTGGTGCATGCCAACCACTTCCGCTCCCCCGAGGCTCTCGGCGTCCATCAGAGCTGGCTCGAGTCGGGGCGCGTTTCGACCTTCCACCGCTGCGAGCGCATGGAGACGCTGCTGGGAAAGGAGACCGCCCCCATCGCCGCCGAGCGGCTGCACGCGGCCATGCGGGACCACGACGGCGGCCCGCTGGCGATCTGCCGCCACCCGGTCGAGACCGACCCGGAGGAACTGCGCACGCATACCGCCCTGGCGGTGCATCTGGACCTGGAGGCCCGGCGGTTCAGCTACACCTGGGGGCCGCCCTGCGAATCCGAGTTCACCGCCGTCGGACTCTAGGTTCGGGCTGCGAGAGCTCCCAGCAGGCCACCGAGGTCGCCGCGGCGACGTTCAGAGAGTCGACCCCGGCGTGCATCGGGATCACCGCGGCCGTATCGCAGGCGGCCAGCGCGGGACCGGTCAGACCCGGTCCTTCGGCGCCGAACATGAGCGCCGGGCGCTCCCGGTCGGCAGCGCCGACTTCGGAGATGTCGATCGCTTCGGCCGAGGGGCTGAGGCCGATGAGGGCGAATCCGGCGTCGCGGATCTGCTTCAGGCCGTCGGGCCAGGGGCTCAGGTAGGTGTAGGGGACGGCGAACACCTCCCCCATGCTCACGCGGACGCTGCGGCGGTACAGGGGGTCGGCGCAGTCGGGGGCCAGGAGCACGCCGTCGAAGCCGAGCCCGGCGGCGACGCGGAAGATCGCGCCGATGTTGGTGTGGTTGTTGATCCCTTCCAGGACCACCAGGCGCCGGGTCCGTTCGAGGATCTCGGCCGGTTCGGGCAGGGTCCGGCGGTGGAAGGAGGCCAGGGTGCCGCGGTGGACGTGGAAACCGGTGACCGCTTCCAGGAGTTCGGGTCCGGCGGTGTAGCAGGGCGCGTCCTCGGCCAGGCCCGCGAGCTGGTCGGTGCGCTTGGCGTCGATGAGCATCGAGCGCATCCGGTACCCGGCGCGCAGGGCGCGCTCGACGACCTGGCGGCCTTCGGCGATGAACAGGCCGTTCGGCGGCTCGAAGCGGGTGCGCAGCGCCAGGTCGGTCAGGGCGCGGTAGTCGGCGAGGCGCTCGTCGTCGGGGTCGTCGATGGCGATGACTGGGTAGGACACCCTTCGATTGTGCCGCAGAGGCCGGGCGCCGCGGGACGAACGTCCCGCGGCGCCCGGTGCGGTCTATTCGTTCGCCGGGGGCAGCTCGGAGCTGCGCTTGCGGCTCTCGCTGAGGTTCCTGACCTCTTGGGCGGCCTGCTCGGCCGCCTCGAGCGCCTTGGCGGCCTCGTCGTCGAGCCGGAGGGCGCTGGTGTCGACCTCGACCTCGTCGTCCTCCTCGGAGGGGGCCTGGATGCCGCCGAAGGCGTTGCCGAGGCTGCCGAGGGCGCGGGTGAGCTCGGCGGGGATGACCCACATCTTGTTGGATTCGCCCTGGGCGATCTCGGGGAGCTTCTGCAGGTACTGGTAGGCCAGCACCCGGTCGGTGGGCTTGGCGGTGTGGATGGAGGCGAAGACGGTCTGGATGGCCTTGGCCTGGCCGTCGGCGTGCAGCACTTCGGCGTCGCGTTCACCTTTGGCGCGCAGGACCTTCGACTGCTGCTCGCCCTCTGCCTTGAGGATCTCGGAGCGCTTGACGCCTTCGGCGGTGAGGATGGTGGCGCGGCGGTCGCGCTCGGCGCGCATCTGCTTCTCCATCGCGTCGCGGATGCTCGGCGGCGGTTCGATGGCCCGCAGTTCGACGCGGGTGACCTTCAGGCCCCACTTGTCGGTGGCCTTGTCGAGCTCGGCGGCGAGACGCGAGTTGATCTCCTCGCGGCTGGTGAGGGTCTGCTCCAGGTCCATGGCACCGACGACGTTGCGCAGCGTGGTGGTGGTCAACTGCTCGACGCCGGAGAGGTAGTCGTCGATGTTGTACACCGCGTGGGTGGGCTGGGTGATGATGTAGTAGAGGACGGTGTCGATGTGCACCATCAGGTTGTCCTCGGTGATCACCGGCTGCGGCGGGAAGTTGACCACGCGCTCGCGGAGGTCGACCTTGGCCCGGACGGTGTCGACGAAGGGGACCAGCAGGCGCGGTCCCGGTTCGAGGGTGCGGCGGTAGCGCCCGAGGCGCTCGATGACGTAGTTCCACTGTTGAGGGACGATTCGGATCGAACGTGCGAGCACGATGATCGCGAAGGCCGCGATGATGAGTAGGAGTATTCCGATCGGGTCCATGGTGTTAGCTCTGCTTCCAGACGATGACGGTCGCTCCCTTGATTTCTACCACTGTCACCCGGTCTCCGGGTTCCAGGATCTGGTCGGGCTCGAGGGAGTAGGCGGTCCAGTTGTCCCCGGAGATCTCGACCAGGCCGCCGTTGGAGTCGACCTGTTCGAGGACGACGGCATCGGTGCCTTGGATGGCCTTCGTGCCGAGGGAGTCGCCGCCGCGGCCGTCTTCGCTCAAGGCCTGCCTGAGGAAGGGGCGCAGACCCCAGATCGAGGCGATCGATCCGGCGCCGAGCAGGACGACCTGGAGCCAGAACGGGGCTCCCAGGCCCGCGGCGATGGCGGCCAGGGCGGCGCCGCCGGCGACCATGGCCAGGACGAGTGTGCCGGTGAACAGTTCGGCCACGCCGAGGATCACGGCGATGATGATCCAGAAGAAGGTATCCACGCTTCCAAGCATGTCACGCGTCACAAAAAGACCCGAGCCGTGTCGGCCCGGGTCGATTCGTCAGCGGGTGCGGTGTTTGTCCGGCGCCGGAGGGCGGCGGGCCGGGCAGCAGCCTTCGAGCAGCGGATCCCATACCGGGAGTTTGCCCAGGCGCTGTAGCGGGGTGCCGAAGACCCGCTCCGATACCAGGTCGCGGAACATCCCGACCAGGTCGGCGTCGATCCTCGGGGTGCCGGCCCGCAGGTAGCGCAGGCCGAGCCCGGCGGCGGTCTCGGCGGCCTCGTTGTCGAGGTCCCACAGCACCTCGATGTGGTCGGACAGGAATCCGACGGGGCTGACGACCACCGTGTCGACCTCTTCGGAGGCGAGGACCTTGAGGTGGTCGTTGATGTCGGGTTCGAGCCACGGCATCGCCGGCGGGCCGGAGCGAGACTGCCACACCACGTCGTACGGCCCGGTCCATCCGGCCCGCTCGGCCACGAGCTCGGCGGCCTCGGCGACCTGGTCGGAGTAGCGGGCGCCGGCCGGGCCCGAGCACTCCTCCATCGAGCCGGGGATGGAGTGGGCGGTGAAGACCACGCGGGTGGCCGAGGCGTCCTCGACCTTGCCGAGTTCGGCCTCCAGTTGCTTCGCGAAGCCGTCGATGAATCCGGGATGGTCGAAGAAGTGCCGGATCTTGTCGATGACCGGGGCGGTCTCGCCGACCGCGGCGCGTGCGGCGGCGATGTCCTCCACGTACTGGCGGCAGGAGGAGTAGGAGCCGTAGGCGCTGGTGCAGATGGCCAGCGCGCGCCGGACGCCGTCGCCGGTCATCCGGGTGACCGCGTCGACCAGCATCGGCGGCCAGTTGCGGTTGCCCCAGTAGATCGGCAGGTCGATGCCGGCGTCGCGGAACTCGGCGCGGAGGGCTTCGATGACCTCGCGGCACCACTGGTTGATCGGAGAGATGCCGCCGAAGTGGTGGTAGTGCTCGGCGACCTCCTCCAGGCGTTCCTCGGGGATGCCGCGGCCGCGGGTGACGTTGCGCAGGAACGGGAGTACGTCGGCCGGTCCTTCGGGTCCGCCGAAGGAGACCAGCAGGACTGCGTCGTATTGTGGCATCGCCGACCCCCTGTCAGCTCTCGGTGCGCTCGACTCCGACGGCGTGGAATCCGCCGTCGACGTGGATGATCTCGCCGGAGGTGGCGACGAACAGGTCGGACATGAGCGCGGCGCAGGCCTTGGCGACCGGTTCGGAGTCGGTCAGCGACCAGCCGAGGGGGGCGCGCTTGGTCCAGGCCTCTTCGAAGGCCTCGAAGCCGGGGATGGACTTGGCGGCCATGGTGCGTTGGGGTCCGGCGGAGACCAGGTTGACCCGGACGCCCTTGGGGCCGAGGTCGCGGGCGAGGTAGCGGTTGACCGCCTCGAGGCCGGCCTTGGCCACGCCCATCCAGTCGTAGACGGGCCAGGCCTGCTGGGCGTCGAAGTCGAGGCCGACGACCGAGCCTCCGTCCTCCATCAGCGGCAGGCAGGCGACGGCGAGGGACTTGTAGGAGAAGGCGGAGACCTCGACGGCCTTGGCGACGTCGTCCCAGGTGGTGTTGAGGAAGTTCCCGCCGAGCGCGTCCGGCGGGGCGTAGGCGATGGCGTGGAGGACGCCGTCGATGCCGGAGACGTGCTCGCGCACCTTCCCCGCCAGGGAGTCGAGCTGCTCGGGGTCGGTGACGTCGAGTTCGATGACGGGCGCGGGTTTGGGCAGCTTGGCGGCCATGCGCTCGACCAGCGACATGCGGCCGAAGCCGGTGAGCACCACCTCGGCGCCCTGTTCTTGGGCGTACTTGGCTACCCCGAAGCCGAGCGACTGCTCGGTGAGCACACCGGTGACGAGCAGCCGTTTGCCGTCCAGGATTCCTGACATCAGTTCCTCCGTGTTCGAGCTTTGCAAATTAGTGGCCCATGCCGAGGCCGCCGTCGACGGGGATCACCGCGCCGTTGACGTAGGCGGCGTCGTCGCCGGCGAGCCAGGTGACGGCGCCGGCGACCTCCGCCGGTGAGGCGAAGCGGCGGGCGGGGATGGCGTCGATGTAGCTCTGGCGCTGATCGTCGGGCAGTTCGGCGGTCATGTCGGTCTCGACGAATCCGGGAGCGACGACGTTGGCGGTGATGTTGCGCCTGCCGAGTTCGCGGGTGATGGACCGGGCGAGGCCGACCAGGCCGGCCTTGGAGGCGGCGTAGTTGGTCTGGCCGGGGTTGCCGAGCAGGCCGGTGACCGAGGAGATGAATATCATGCGTCCGGATTTGGCGCGCAGCATTTTGGCGGAGGCGCGCTTGGCGACGCGCCAGGCGCCGGTGAGGTTGGTGTCGAGGACGCGGGAGAACTGGTCTTCGCTCATGCGCATCAGGAGCGTGTCGTCGGTGATGCCGGCGTTGGCGACGAGGACTTCGACCGGGCCGAAGTGCTCCTCGATCTCCTTGAAGGCGGTGTCGACGGAGGCGGCGTCGGTGATGTCGCAGTGGACGCCGAACAGTCCCTCGGGCGCGCCGCTGCCGCGGTGGGTGACGGCGACGTTGTCGCCCTGGTTCACGAAGGCCCGGGCGATCGCGAGGCCGATCCCGCGATTGCCGCCGGTGACGAGGACCGTGCGCGCCATTGTTCGAACTCCCTCACGTTGACTTGACTCCGGAATTCCACGGTTTGGAGGAACTCCCTCACGTTCTTTGTATGAAGCCACGGACGATCGTAGCGACGACGCGTCGGCGCGCCTCACTGGCCTTCACGGACCGTGTGGCCGCGGGCACCGCGGCCGGGCCCGTCGGGCCCGGTCAGGGCACGCGGGAGGTCCAGGCCAGGCTGAGCCCCGCGGCGGTGAACAGGAGGATGAGCGCGGTGCCGATGAACCACTGGGAGATGTCGCGGGCGATGATCCGCTCCCCCAGGGACGAGCCCATGTCCTGGTAGACGTCGCGGAGCTGGTCGGCGGTGACCGCCTCGTAGTATTCGCCCTCGGTCTCGTCGGCGAGCCCGGCGAGGGCCTCGCGGTCGATCGGGACGCTGACGAGCTGGCCGTCGAGCTCGATGACCCCTTCGTCGGTGCCGAAGGCGACCGTGGAGACGGGAACCTCGGCCGCGGCGGCGGCCTCGGCGGCCTCGCCGACGCTCCGCCCGGCGGTGCGGTAGCCGTCGGACAGCAGCAGGACGCGGGCGGGCGGGAGCTCGCCGGAGCCGTCGGCGGGGACCTGCTGGACGGCCTGGAGGGAGGCGAAGACGGCGTCGCCGGTGGCGGTGGCCTCGGCGAGGTTGAGGCCCTGGATTGCCGTGGCGACCTGGCCGCGGTCCTTGGTCGGCGGGACCGTGACCGAGGCGTAGCCGGCGAAGGAGACCAGGCCGACGTTGTACTGCTCGGGCAGCTCGGAGACGAAGTCGGCCGCGGCCGACTTGGCGGCGTCGATCCGGGTCGGGTCCACATCGGTGGCCATCATCGACAGTGAGACGTCGATGGCGAGGATGACCGTGGCCCGTTCCTGGGGCTGCTGGACGTCGACGGCCGGCCGGGCCATGCCGCCGACCAGTACGGCCAGGGACATCACGACCAGTCCGGCCGGGATGTGGCGCCGCCAGCCGGGCAGACGCGGGACGAGCTTGGCCAGCAGCGCGGTGTTGGCGAAGCGCACGGCGGTCCGCCGGCGCGCGTACTGCGCCCAGACGTAGACGCCGGCGAGCGCGGCCACCGGGATCAGCCCCAACAGCCATGCCGGTTCGAGCAGGCGGATCAACAGGTCTCCTTCGTCGTCTAGCGGTAGGCGGCCAGGTGGCGGCGGGCGGCGACGAACGCGGCGATGTCGCGCAGCCAGTCGTTGCCGGTGGACAGGCGCAGATGGGCGGCTCCGGCGCTGCGGATGCCGGCGGCGATGCGTTCGCGCTGGGCGGCCGCGGCGGCCTCGTAGCGGGCGCGGAGGCGGGCGTTGCCGGTCTGGATCTCGACCAGCTCGCCGGTCTCGGGGTCGATCAGGTCGAGGACGCCGACGTCGGGCAGCTTGAGCTCGGCCGGGTCGACGACCTCCACGCACAGCACCTGCTGGCGGACCGAGAGGCGGCGCAGCTCGCGGGCCCAGTCGCGGCCGCCTTCGGCGCCGATGAAGTCCGAGATGACCACGGCAAGGCCGCGGCGGCGGGTGTGGCGGCGGGTCTTGTCGAGCAGTTCGGCCAGGTCGCCGGGGCCCTCGCCCTTGGGGAGCCTCGCGACCGCGCGCAGCAGCGAGCGGGCGCCGCCGCGGCCCGGACGCGGCGGGATGGCCTTGGCGGGCCCGCCCTCGGTGACGACCGCGCCGATGCGGTTGCCGCCGCGTCCGGCCATGTAGGAGAAGGCGGCCACGGCGTTGATCGCCAGGTCGCGCTTGAGCATGCCGACGGTGCCGAAGTCCAGGCTCGGCGACAGGTCGACCGCGAGCCAGGCCTCGAGTTCGCGGTCGGCGACGGTGGTGCGCACGTGCGGGGTGGTGGTGCGGGCGGTGACCGGCCAGTCCATGTGCCGCACGTCGTCGCCGGGCCGGTACTCGCGGGCCTCCCCCGGTTCGGAGCCGGGTCCGGGCAGCAGGCCGAGGTAGTCGCCGTGGAGCAGCCCGTCGAGCCGGCGCGCGATGTGCAGTTGCAGCCGGTCGAGGGGGCGCAGGTCCGCGGCGTTCACCCTCACCACCCGCCGCCGGGCTGCGGACCGGCGGCGCTCTCGCGCGGGGCCGCGTCCTGGCGGGGGGTGACGGTGGGGGCCGGGACGGCGGCCAGCAGCCGGCCGACGATGTGGTCGGCCTCGACCCCGTCGGCCATCGCGTCGTAGGACAGCACCAGGCGGTGCCGCAGGATCTCGGGGGCGATGTCGTCGAGGTCCTGGGGCAGGGCGTAGTCGCGGCCGCGCAGCAGCGCGATCGCGCGGGTGGCGCGGATCAGGCCCAGGGACGCGCGCGGGCTGGCGCCGTACTGGATGTGCTGGGTCAGGTCGCCGAGCCCGGCCGCGGCGGGGTGGCGGCTGGCCATGACGATGCGGACGGCGTAGTCGACCAGGGCATTGTGGATGAACACGGAGTCGGCGGCCTTCTGCAGCCGCATGATGTCCTCGGCGTCGAGCACCCGTTCGGGCACGGGGACGTCCACGCCCATGCGGAAGACGATCTCGCGTTCCTCGGCGTCGGTGGGGTAGCCGACGTTGATCTTGAACAGGAACCGGTCGCGCTGGGCCTCCGGCAGCGGGTAGACCCCTTCCTGCTCGATCGGGTTCTGGGTGGCCATGACCAGGAACGGCTGGGGCAGATGGTGCGTCTCGGCGCCGATGGAGATGTGCTGCTCGGCCATGACCTCCAGCAGCGCCGACTGGACCTTGGCCGGGGCCCGGTTGATCTCGTCGGCGAGCACGAAGTTGGTGTAGACCGGTCCCAGTTCGACGTCGAACGACTCCGAGGACTGCCGGTAGATGCGGGTGCCGACGATGTCGGACGGCACCAGGTCGGGGGTGAACTGGATACGCTGGAAGTCGGCGCCGACGACCGTCGCCATCGTCTCGACCGCGAGGGTCTTGGCCACCCCGGGCACGCCCTCGATCAGGCAGTGGCCGCGCGCGAGCAGGGCCGAGAACATGCGTTCGACCAGTGCGTCCTGGCCGACGATGACCTTCTTGATCTCGAACAGCGCCCGCTCCAGCAAGGCGGCGTTCTCGGCCGGGGTCGAACGTTCGGCCTCGGGTGATCCCATGTCGGCTCCTGCTCCCACGTGGTTCGGACTGGTGCTGTCGATACTAATTCGCCCGTACGAGCAACGCGCGCCTCCCGCCGGATCACGCTGCGTCGACATCCCGATCACCTTGGGCGGCCTGCGAATTCGGCTCCGCGAAGGCCCGTGCCCCGCGCTTGGAAAATCGTTTTGCCCGAAACAGTGACACGCCGCGCCGATTCAATCCGTTGCTGCATTTTGGGCGAGCGCTATGCTTTGTGCAAGCCGCGCGGCTTCCCCCGTGGTCGCGCGGCTCCTACCCCTTTTGTGCCTTCTTCCCTTTTTCGAACAGAGGTGCGCCGATCCCGGCGGCCCGGCCGTCGGCATTAGAATCGTCCACATGCCTCATCGCCGCCAGGCCCTCCTGCTGCCCGGACGCAACTACGGCGTCCAAGGACCGCTGCTGATGTTCGCCCACGTGGCCCTCCAGTCCCGCGGCGCCCACACCTTCCCGATCGAATGGCAGCGGCCCGACCGCCTCGCCTCCGACCCCCAGATGATGGTCGAGGGCGTCACCGAGCAGGTCGAGGCGGTGCTGGACCGGGTCCACAACGACGACCCGCCGCTGCTGGTCGGCAAGTCGCTCGGCACGGCCGCCGCGGTCCCGGCCGCGCACCACGGCCTGCCGGCGATCTGGTTCACTCCCCTGCTGCAGGACTACCCGGTCGTGCAGGCGCTGCGCCGGGCCACCGCGCCGTTTCTCCTCATCGGCGGCACCGACGACCGGGCCTGGAACTCCTCGCTGGCCCACGAGCTGCCCGGCGAGGTCTGCGAGATCGACGGCGCCGACCACGGCATGTTCCTGCGCGGCCGGCCCCTGGTCGAGTCGGCACGCGTGCTGGCCGACCTCGTCGAGGCGGTCGAGGCCTTCATCGACACCGCGGTGTGGCCCCGTCACGGATGAGACCCCGGCTGAAGCAGAATCGAGAGGTGACCGACCGAGACGAGGCGCCCGTGTGCTCCGCCCGCGCCTGCCGCGAGCGGGCCCGGTGGATGCTCCGATGGCGCAACCCGAAGCTGCACACCCCCGAGCGGGTCAAGGAGTGGGCCGCGTGCGACGACCACCTGGACCACCTGCGGGAGTTCCTGACCCGGCGCCGGTTTCCGTGCGAGACGGTGAAGCTGGATGATTGAACCATGACACCGCGTTCCCGCCCGCCCGATCCCCGCCGCCCGAAGCGCCGTGAACGCTCCACCGGCCAGGTCTGGGACCAGTGGCCGACCGACCTCGACTGGCAGCCGATGGCACCCGACCTGCGCACGGTCAGGCTGCTGGGCATGACCATCCGCCTGGTGATCCTGGCGGTGGTAGCGCTGCTGCCGCTGGTCCTGTGGCTGGGCCCGCCCGGCGTCGCGGTCGCCTTCGGGACCGCCGCGGCGCTGGCCGCGATCCGCTCCTGGGTCATCGTCCGCGCCGTCCGCGCCTGGGGCTTCGCCGAGCGCGACAAGGACCTGCTGGTCAAGCACGGGCTGCTGTTCCGCGAGCTCAGCATCGTCCCTTACGGGCGGATCCAGCTCGTGGACTTGAAGGCCGGGCCGATCGAGCGGGCCTTCGGGCTCACCACCGTGCAGGTCCGCACCGCCGCGCTCGGAGCCGGCACCGAGATCCCCGGACTCGAGCCGACCGTCGCCAAGGGGCTGCGCGACCGGCTGTCGGCGCGCGCGGCCGAGGTGCGGGAGGGCCTGTGAGCGACGCGCAGCCGCCCGACCGTCCGTCCCCGCAGGCGGCACCGGACCAGTGGCCCGCGCCCGCCATGGCGCCGGCGCCCATCGGGCCGGCACCGGCCGCCCCGGTGGAGATCCCCAAGCGCCGCCTCCACCCGCTCACGCCGCTGCTGGAGAGCTTCCGGCTGCTGATCGCGGTCGTCCTGGCCTCCTCGTGGCAGATGTACATCCGGGAGAACGCGGCTTTCGGCGTGGCCATCGCCGTCTTCGCCGGCGTGTTCGGCGCGTTCAGCGGCCTGTTGTCCTGGCTGTACACCGGCTACCGCGTGGTCGGCGGGGAGCTGCAGATCACCGAGGGCGTCCTCATCCGAAAGAGCCGGACCCTGCCGCTCGAGCGGCTCCAGGGCATCGAGGTGGCCCAGCCGATCCGGGCCCGGATCTTCGGCCTGGCCGAACTGCGCATCGAGGTGGCCGGGGCGAACGAGACCGAGGCGCCCCTGTCCTACCTCAAGCTCGGCGAGGCCCACGCGTTCCGCAAAGAGCTGCTGGCCGTCGCCGGGCGCGGCCGGGCGGCCGAGGAGCCGGACGAGCCCGAACCCGAGGCCGGGACCCCGATCGCCCGGGTCGGCGGCCGGCGCCTGATCGCCGGCGCGGTCCTGGAGTACCTGCCGCCGACCCTGCTGGTCTTCGCGGTCATGATCGGCGCGCTGGCCCTGCTGACCTGGATGCTCGACTCGGCCGACGCCGAGGTGAACCTGTGGCGGTTCGGAGCCGTCCCGATCCTGTTCGGCCTGGCCGGGTCGATCATCCAGATGGTCACCTCGATCCTGCGCAACTGGAACTTCACGCTGTCCCGGGCCGACCGGCGCCTGCGCGTCGAGCGCGGCGTCACCGAGAAGCACAGCAACATCGTGCCGCTGAGCCGGGTCACGGCCGTCAGCGTGGAACTGCCGGTGATGTGGCGGCTCAAGCGGTGGCGCCGGGTCCGGGTCTCGACCGCCTCCATCGCCCAGCAGGGCACGCAGGGCGCCGACGGCGGCGACCTGCTCCCGGTCGGCAGCGTCGCCGAGTCGGAGCACGTCGCCGGCACCGCCATGCCGCAGCTCGAGTGGCGCGAACTCGCCGCGGTGCTGCGCCGCCCCCCGCGGCGGGCCCGCTGGCGCACCCCCTTCACCTGGAAGATCAGGGGGGCCGGGCTCGGCGAGGACGTCTTCTCGGTCCGGTACGGCCTGATGAAGACCACCACCGTCGCGGTGCCGTACGCCCGCATCCAGCAGGTCGAGGTCACGCAGGGGCCGCTGCAGCGGCTGCAGGGGCTGGCGACGGTCCGGGCCCGGATCGCCGGGAGCGCCGCGCACGACGCGGCCGCTGTCCACCGGGACGCCGCCGAGGCGGTCGCGATCGCCGCCGAGCTGCGGGTGCGGGCCGATGCGGCCGCGGCCCGGGAGGCGCCGCGGCTGAGCTGAGCTACAGCCGGCAGGCGTCGATGTTCGAGGCCAGGATGCCGCGGGCACCGAGGTCGTAGAGCGCGTCCATGACCCGGTGCAGGCCCGCGCGCTCGGTCATCGACTGGACCGCGACCCAGCCTTCCCGATGCAGCGGGGAGACCGTCGGCGACTCGATGCCGGGGGTGAGCTCCACGGCCTGCTCCAGGATCTCGGCGCGCACATCGTAGGCGAGCATGACGTAGGAGCGGGCCACCAGCACGCCCCGGAGGCGCCGCAGGAGCTGGTCGAGGACGGTCGTGTCGCCGTTGCCGCTCTTGCGGACCAGGACGGCCTCCGAACGCATCAGCGGCTCGCCGAAGACGGCCAGGCCGGCCTGCTTGAGCGTGGTGCCGGTCTCGACCACGTCGGCGATCGCGTCGGCCACGCCGAGGGCGATGGCGTTCTCGACCGCGCCGGCGAGCTTGATGATCTCGGCGTCGATCCCCCGGGAGTCCAGGTCGCGCCGGACCACGCCCGGGTAGGAGGTGGCGATGCGGCGCCCCTCGAGCCCGGCGACGGCGTCGACGGTGCCCGGGCGGGCGGCGTAGCGGAAGGTCGAGCGCCCGAAACCGAGGGCGAGGAACTCCTCGACCTCGGCACCGGAGTCGATCGCCAGGTCGCGGCCGGTGATGCCGAGGTCGAGGTCACCGGAGGCGACGTAGGTGGCGATGTCGCCGGGGCGCAGGTAGAAGAACTCGACGTCGTTGTCGGCGTCGGCGATCTGGAGGTCGCGGCTCGTCCGGCGCTGACGGTATCCGGCCTCGGCGAGCATGTCGATCGAGCCTTGGGACAGCGAGCCCTTGTTGGGCACGGCGATGCGGAGCATTGGCGTTCGGGCCTTTCGGAGTGCGGACGGGCTAGAGGTGCTTGTAGACGTCGTCGAGGCCGATGCCGCGGGCGATCATCATGACCTGCAGGTGGTACAGCAACTGCGAGATCTCCTCTGCGGCGGCGTCGTCCGACTCGTGCTCGGCCGCCATCCAGACCTCGGCGGCTTCCTCCACGATCTTCTTGCCGATGGCATGGACGCCCGCATCGAGGGCGGCGACGGTTCCCGAGCCCTCGGGGCGGGTGACCGCTTTCTCGGCGAGTTCGGCGTAGAGCTGCTCGAAGGTCTTCACGGCAGGCGATTCTACGTGGGCCCGGCGCCGGATCCCCCCTGGCGGGTCCCGGAGGTGAGCGAGCGGACCGCCAGCGCCGCCCCGAGGGCGGCCACGACCGCCTCGTAGCCCTTATCCTCGGTCGAGTCGGGGAACCCGGCGCGCGCGATCGCCTGGTCGAGGTCGTCGACGGTCAGCACGCCCTGCGCGACCGGGGTCGACTCGTCGAGGGCGACGCGCGTGAGCCCTTCGGTCACCGACTTGCACACGTAGTCGAAGTGCGCGGTGCCGCCGCGGATGACGGTGCCGAGCGCGGCCACGGCGTCGTGCCGCCGGGCCAGCGCCTGGGCGGCGACCGGCAGTTCGACGGCCCCGGCCACGCGTATGACGGTCGGCTCGGCGCACCCGGCGTCGGCGGCGGCGTCGCGGGCCCGCTCCAGCATCCGGCCGACGATCTCGGCGTTCCATTCGGTGGCGACGATGCCGACCGTCAGGCCCGAGGCGTCGGGGGCGCGGGTGGCGGGTGCTCCGTGTCCGGCCATGTCAGGCGGCCTCCCCTGCCGGGAGCAGCGGGGCGGGCAATCCCTCGAGCAGGTGGCCCATGCGGTCGCGCTTGGTGGTCAGGTACGCGAGGTTGTCGGGCGTGACCTGGGCCGGCAGGGCGACGCGGTCGATCACCTCGAGGCCGTGGCCCTCGATGCCGACGCGCTTGTCGGGGTTGTTGGTGAGCAGGCGCATCGACTTGACGCCGAGGTCGGTGAGGATCTGCGCCCCGATGGCCCAGTCGCGGGCGTCGGCGGGCAGGCCGAGTTCGAGGTTGGCGTCGACGGTGTCGCGGCCGCGGTCCTGGAGCTGGTAGGCCTGGAGCTTGTGGACCAGGCCGATGCCGCGCCCCTCGTGGCCGCGCATGTACAGGACCACGCCGCGGCCCTCGGCCTCGACCTCGCGCAGGGCGGCCTGGAGCTGCGGCCCGCAGTCGCAGCGCAGTGACCCGAAGGCGTCGCCGGTGAGGCATTCGGAGTGGATGCGGACCAGCACGTCGCGGCCGTCGCCGAGGTCGCCCTTGACGAGGGCGACGTGCTCGTTGCCGTCGAACACGGCCCGGTAGCCGACGGCGGTGAATTCGCCGGCCTCCATCGGCAGGCGGGCCTCGGCCTCGCGTTCGATGTGGATCTCGTGGCGCCGCCGCCAGGCGGCGAGGTCGGCGACGGTAATGAGCCGGAGGTCGTGCTCGTCGGCGAAGGCCCTGAGTTCGGGCAGCCGCATCATGGTGCCGTCGTCGTTCATCAGCTCGCTGAGGGCGCCGACCGGTTCCCTGCCGGCGAGGTAGGCGAGGTCGACGGTGGCCTCGGTGTGGCCGCGGCGGACGAGGACGCCGCCGTCGCGGGCGCGCAAGGGGACCACGTGGCCGGGCCGGTTGAGGTCGTGCGCGGCGGTGGTGCGGTCGCCGAGGGCGCGGATGGTGCGGGCGCGGTCGGCGGCGGAGATGCCGGTGGTGACGCCCGCGCGGGCGTCGACCGAGACGGTGAAGGCGGTGCCCTTGTGGTCCTGGTTGGTGTGGTGGGCCGGGGGCAGGTCGAGCCGGTCGGCGGTCGAGGCGGGCATGGCCGCGCAGACGTAGCCGCCGGTGTGGCGGATGGTGAAGGCGAGCAGCTCGGGGGTGGCGTCCTCGGCGGCGAAGACGAGGTCGCCCTCGTTCTCGCGGTCGACGTCGTCGGCCACGACCACGGGTCGGCCCTCGGCGATGTCGGCGATCGCCGACTCGATGCTGTCCAGTCGGATTTCGCTCATCGCGCGGTCCCCTCACTTGCCAGAAGCTTCTCGATGTGTTTGGCGGTCACGTCGACTTCGATGTGGACCGGTTCGCCCGCCCGTTTGCGGCCCAGGGTGGTCGCCTCGAGCGTGGCGGGGATGAGGCCGACGGAGAACTCGTCGCCGTCGACGGCGGCGACGGTCAGGGCGGTGCCGTCGAGGGTGATCGAGCCCTTCTCCACCACGTACTTGGCCAGGCCGTCCGGCAGCCGGAAGGTGGCCTCCTCCCATTCGGCCGCCGGCTCGCGCTTGAGCAGGAGGCCGACGCCGTCGACGTGGCCCTGCACGAGGTGTCCGCCGAGGCGGGTGGCGAGGGTGGCGGCGCGCTCGAGGTTGACCGGGTCGCCGGCTTCGAGTCCGCCGAGGGCGGTGCGGCGGCGGGTCTCGGCCATGACGTCGGCGGTGAAGACGTCGCCGTGGACCGCTACGACGGTGAGGCAGACGCCGTTGACGGCGATCGAGTCGCCGAGGGCGGCGTCGGAGGTGACGAGCGGACCGCGGACCGACAGGCTCGAACGGTCGGCCTCGACGACTTCGCCGAGTTCTTCGACGATTCCGGTGAACACGGGTGGGACCCCCTACCTGGTGCGGTTTCCAGTGCACGCAGGCGGGGAGAGGGAAAGTGCGCAGAGGCCTGGTGCGGCCTCCCGCTCGCGTCTGCTCCCATCCGGACTCTCACCGTCGGTCCCGGATTTGCACCGGGTCCACCGCCCGCTGGCTGCGGACGGGTCGCGGACTTGCGGCTGATGCCGCTCACCGCCGGTTCGGAATTGCACCGACCCCGCTGACGCGCGTTTCGTACTAAGAATTGTGCCACGGCCTCAACGACCGGTCTCTATTCCGTGACAACCATCTCATTCACCGGTCCTCGGCCAGAACACCGGGCGCCGCTTGGCGCCGGGTGCCCGGCCGTCGGGGAAGGCGACGTAGGAGCCGGAGTGGGACTTGGCGATGCTCTTGAGGGCGGTGGCCTCGGCGACGGCCTCGTAGGCGTCGCCGAAGCGCTTGTAGGTCGACAGCGCCACCCCGACCGAGAGGGTGGGCAGGCGCGAGCGGGTCATGCGCCCCGAGGCGCGGTCGGCGTGGGCGATGTAGCCGCGTTCGACGTCGGCCGGGTCGCACAGTCGGCGCACGCGGAGGCCGAAGTGGCCGTTGAGGTGCTCGGTGACCGGGCGCGCGTGCTCGGGGACGCACAGGACGGTGAAGTCGTCGCCGCCGACGTGGCCGAGGAACACCGGCGCGGCCCCCGCGTCGCCGACGGCCAGGTAGACGCATTCGGCCAGCCCCTTGATGAATTCGTCGCCCCGGACGAAGCCGTAGACGTCGTTGACGGCCTTGAACTTGTCGATGTCGATGTAGCACAAGGCGAACGGGTCGCCGCGTTTGATCCAGGAGGTGAGCTCGCGCAGGATGCGGTCGTTGCCGGGCATCCCGGTCAGGGGCGAGGCCTCGCGGATCTCGCGGTGGCGCCGGATGGCGGCGCCGACCCGGGCCGAGACCTCGGCGGGGTCGAAGGGCTTGGCGACGTAGTCGTCGGCGCCGGCCTTGAGCCCGGCGATCGTGTCAGCCGAGGTCGGCCGGGCGCACAGCAGGATGATCGGCAGGCTCGCGGTGGCCGGGTCGGCCCGGAGCTGCCGGGTCAGGGCCAGCCCGTCGATGAACGGCAGACCGGCCTCCAGCATCACGATGACGGGGCGGCGCAGCGCGATCCCGGCCAGCGCCTGGTAGCCGTCGCGGGCCAGCGCGGTGTCGAAGCCGTCGGCGCGGAGCTTGGCGGCCAGGAACTCGGACAGCTCGGGGTCGGAATCGGCTATGAGGACCAGGTCCGGGGGGCTGGAGGGGGGCATGGCGGGCTCATCGGGATGCGGCGGCGCGTTCGCGCAGGCGGCGGCAGGCGGCGGCGGGGTCGGAGGCGCCGAAGACGGCGGTTCCGGCGACGAAGGCGTCGGCGCCGGCCTCGGCGGCGGCGCCGATGGTGTCCTCGGCTATACCGCCGTCGACCTCGATGCGCAGGTGCAGGTGGCCGGTTTCGGCGCGGCGCCGGGCGGTGCGGACCTTGTCGAGGAGCTCGGGCAGGAACTCCTGGCCGCCGAAGCCGGCCTTGATGGTCATGATGAGCAGCGTGTCGAATTCGGGCAGGATGTCGAGGTAGTCCTCGACGGGGGTGTCGCGGTCGATCGCGAGTCCGGCGCCCGAGCCGGCGGCGCGGAGGCGCTTGGCGAGGGTGACCGGGTCGGCGCTGGCTTCGGCGTGGAAGGTGACGTTGTGCGCGCCCAGTTCGGCGTAGCCGACCGCCCACCGCTCGGGGTCTTCGATCATCAGGTGGCAGTCGAGGGGGACGTCGGTGGCGGCCTTGAGGGACTTGACGACCGGGGGCCCGATGGTGAGGTTGGGGACGAAGTGGTTGTCCATCACGTCGACGTGGAGCCAGTCGACGGCGCCGGCGACCGACGAGGCCGCCTCGGCGAGGCGCGCGAAGTCGGCCGCCAGCAGGCTCGGAGCGATTACGGTGTCGGCCTGTGCCGCTTCGATCGGTACCACACGGACAGTGTAGGACCCGCCACTGCGGCACAGGCCGGACACCTGCTGGGTAGTGAGCTCCGGGTCAGGCGGAGCACTCCACCGCCGGGGTGGCGCTGGAGCCGCTGCCGATGAACCCGAAGGCGTTCGTGGTCTGGCCGGCGGCGATCGAGCCGTTCCAGCCGATGTCGGAGGCGGTCACGCTCGACCCGCTCTCGTTGATGTCGGCGTTCCAGGAGCTGCTGATGGACTGGCCGCCCGGCCAGGTCCAGGTCAGCGTCCAGCCGTCGATCGCGGCGTCGCCGGCGGTGACGCGCACGTCGCCCTGCCAGCCCGAGCCCCAGTCGTTGACGACCTCGATCTCGGCCGAGCAGTCACCGTCGCCGGTGTTCGGCGGGTCGGTGGTCGGGTCGTCGCTGGTGGGGTCGTCACTGGTCGGGTCGTCGCTCGTGGGGTCATCGCTGGTCGGGTCGTCACTGGTCGGCGGGTCGTCGACGTCGCCGGGCCAGTCGGGACCGGCCGCGTCGGCCAGCTCGTAGGCCAGGTCGGCGATGAACTGCCCGGCGCTGCCGGCGCAGCCGTCGGCCTCGCCGGGGAGCTTGGTCCACAGGTAGGCGTCGATGCCGTTCACGCCGGTGTTGGTGGTCGGGTGCTCGCCGATGGCCCGGCCGGACGGGTCGCACCACTCGTCGTCGGGAGCGGGTCCGTTGCCGTTGCGGCTGGTGTCGATCACCGCGGCCTTGTCCGAGCCGACGATGTTCTGGATGTCGTGCGCGTAGCCGACCGCCTCGTCGGTGGACCGGTAGTTCGAGGTGTTCAGCGCGAACCCGTCCGCGGACTGGAGGCCGGCCGACTGCAGGCGGCTGGCGGCCTCTCCGGGGCTCAGCCAGGCGGAGTGGCCGACGTCCAGGTAGACGTGGGCCTGGGAGGAGGCGGCCTTGAGCGTCTGGACCGCGTAGGTCAGCGACTGGTTGCGCTGGCTCGGGTCGGCGCACTCGTGCGGGAGGGTGTCCGGTTCGACCACGATGTAGGCCGCGCCGGACAGGCCCGCGGCGAACTGGTCGATCCAGTCGCGGTAGGCGCTGTGGCTGGGTGCGCCGCCGCTGGAGGCGCCGCCGCAGTCGCGGTCGGGGATGTTGTAGACGACCATGATCGGCGCCTCACCGCCCGACTGCGAGACGATGTCGGCGACCTGTCCCTGGACCTCCCCCGGGTTGTGCTCGGCGAACCAGGTGCCCGCGGGGGTCTGGGCGATCCGCTCGTCGATCAGGTCGGCGCGCCAGTCGCCCGGGTTCTGGGCCACCCAGTCGGCCGCCTGCGTGGAGGGGTTGGTCCACAGGGCCTCGCCCTGGGCCGAGGCGCCCGGCGCCAACGCGATCGCGGTGGCCCCGGCGACGGCCGCCGCGCCCGCCGCCGCGGCGATCGCGGTGAGTCTCCGTTTGCGTTTCATGGATTGCTCCTTCGTGGTCGACTCCACCGGCGAGGTCGGTGAATTCACGTTCATCGATGTATTGATGGTAGCGATCCCACTCGGAATTGTCGACAGGGGGGCGGACGCATTGTCGCTTTCCGCCCTTCAGGAGGTACGGCGCAGCAGCGCCAGGAACATCGCGTCGGTGCCGTGGCGGTGGGGCCACAACTGGGCGTACTCGCCACGCCGGGAATCGGGGATCAATTGCGGCGCAACGACTTCCACCCCTTCGGCGCCACCGACGACGTCGACGGTCTCGGCGGTGACCGGGGAGCAGGTCACGTAGGCGACCAGCCCGCCGGGCCGGACGAGCCGGACCGCCCGGTCGAGCAGGCGGCGCTGCAGGACCGCCAGGTCCTCCACGTCGGACCGGCTCCGGCGCCAGCGCGCCTCGGGGCGGCGGCGCAGCGCGCCCAGCCCGGAGCAGGGGGCGTCCACCAGGACGCGGTCGGCGCTGCCGGGCTCGCCGAAGCCCAGCCCGTCGGCGACGTGCACGGTCACCGGCAATCCCTTGGCGGCCTTGGTGACCAGTTCGGCGCGGTGGGGGGCGACCTCGACCGCGTCGACGGCGGCTCCGCGCTGGGCCGCGAGCGCGCCCAGCAGTGCGGCCTTGCCGCCGGGGCCGGCGCACAGGTCGATCCAGGCGGTGTCTCGCCCCTCGATGGGAGCGTTCGCCAAGGCGGTGGCGACGAGCTGGCTGCCCTCGTCCTGGACGCTCGCCCGGCCGGTGGCGACCGGTTTGACCCGTCCCGGGTCACCGCCGCCGAGGTAGACCGCGTACGGCGACCAGCGCCCGGGCTCGGCGCCGGTCAGCCGCGCCAGTTCACGGCGGTCGATCCGGCCGGGCTTGGCGCACAGGTGCACCGGCGGGGCGACGTTGTCGGCCGCGAGCGCCTCCGGCAGTTCGCCGGGGCCGAGGATCGAGTCGAGCTCCTCGACGATCCACCTCGGGTGGGCGTGGCGCAGGGCGAGGTCGCCGATGCGGTCGCCGGTGGAGAGCCGGTCGAGCCAGCCCTCGAGGTCCCGGGCGGCGACCTTGCGGAGCACGGCGTTGGTGATCCCCGACACACGAGGACTGACGGCCGCCTTGACGAGGCTGACCGTGGTCGCCACCGCCGCGTGGGTGGGGACGCGGGTGTACAGGAGCTGGTAGGCGCCCAGGCAGAGCGCGTCGACCAGGTCGACCTGGAGGGCGTCGAGATCGCGCCCCGAAGCGGCCGCCAGGATCGACTCCAGCGTGCCGAGGCTGCGCAGGGTCCCGTAGGTCAGCTCGGTCGCCAGGCGCGCGTCGCGGGCGTCGAGCCCGGTCGCCTTCAGCAGTTGCGGCAGGACCAGATTGGCGTACGCGTCGTCGGCGCTGACGGCGCGGATGGCCTCGAAGGCGACGTGGCGCGGATTCGGCCTGGTCATGAGAGCCGAGTCTCGGCGGTCTGGAGGCCGCGGCCCCAGGCGGCGGCGTCCATGCGCTGCTTTCCCGCCGGCTGTACCCGCCCCAGCAGCACCGGATCGGTGGCCGTGCCGACATGGACGGCCCGTTTGCCGACCGCGACCCGCCCCGGCTCCAGATCGGGCCCGGCCGGATCGACGGTGACCGGTCCGAGCCGCAGCCGGGCGCCGTCGTGCTCGGTCCAGGCCCCCGGGACCGGGGTGACCGCCCGGATCCGCCGGTCGACCGCGAAGGCCGGGTCGCCCCACCGCACCCGGGCGTCGGCGGCGGTGATCTTGGGCGCGTACGAGACCCCGTCGGCCGGTTGCGGCTCGGCCGCCAGCGCACCGGCGGCGATTCCGTCGACCACGTCGACCATCAGCCGCGACCCGGCCCCGGCGAGACGGCCGAGCAGGTCGCCGGCGGTGTCGGCCGGCCCGATCGGCTCGGTCAGGCGCCCGTAGACCGGCCCGGTGTCCAGGCCCGGTTCGAGCCGGAAGACGCAGGCGCCGGTCATCTCGTCGCCGGCGAGGACGGCGTGCTGGACCGGTGCGGCGCCGCGCCAGGCTGGCAGCAGCGAGAAGTGGAGGTTGATCCACCCCAGGGGCGGGACCGCCAGCGCCTCGGGCGGGACGAGGGCGCCGTAGGCGACGACCGGGACCAGTTCGACCTCCAGCTCGCGAAGGCGCTCCAGGAACGCCTCCTCGCGCGGCTTGGACGGGGTGAGCGCTTCGATGCCGTGCTCGTCGGCCCAGGCGGCCACCGGCGAGCGGGACATCCTGCGGCCGCGGCCGACGCGGGCGTCGGGGCGGGTGAGCACGGCGACCACCTCGTGGTCGGAGGCGTGCAGCGCCTCCAGGGTCGGCAGCGCCACCTCGGGCGTGCCGGCGAACAGAACCCTCATTGTTTGAAGAACACACCTTTGCTCTGGTCGTTCGCGGTGTGGACGCTGGTGCGTCCGGCCCCGTACCAGTCCTGCAGCTCGAGATCGGCGAGCATCCGGCGGCGGTCGGCGGCGTCGAGCCGGTCGATGAACAGGCGCCCGTCGAGGTGGTCGGTCTCGTGCTGGAGGCAGCGGGCCATGAAGCCCTCGCCGCGGACCTCGACCGGCTCGCCGCGCAGGTCGCGTCCCCGGCAGACGGCCCGCAGGCGGCGGGGGGTGGTGTAGTACATGCCGCCGGGCAGCGAGAGGCAGCCTTCGAGCTCGTCGTCCTGGGTCGCCTCGTCGGGCAGCTCCAGGACGGGGTTGACCATGTGGCCGCGGCGGCCGTCGACGTCGTAGACGAACACGCGCAGGCCGACCCCGATCTGCGGGGCCGCCAGACCGGCGCCGCGCTGGTCGTCGAGGGTGTCGTGGAGGTCGTCGATGAGGCGGCGCAGGTCGTCGCCGAACTCGGTGACCGCGGCGGCGCCGGTGCGCAGCACCGGATCGCCGTACAGACGCACTGGCTGGATGGGCAACTCTGGCCTACTTCCCGGTCAGGATTTGAAGAACACGCCCCGGTTGTCGTGGGGTGAGACTTTCACCTTGACGTCGTCGTTATACCAGTCCTGGGCCCGGATCTCGGCCATGGCGGCCTTGCGCCGCTCGGCGTCGAGCCGGTCGATGAACACGATGCCGTCGAGGTGGTCGGTCTCGTGCTGGAGGCAGCGGGCCATCAGGCCGGTGCCGACGATCTGGAGCGGGTCGCCGTATTCGTTGAAGCCCTTGGCGATCACGTTCTGGCGGCGGACGGTGTCGAAGTACAGGCCCGGCAGGGACAGGCAGCCTTCGGGGCCGTCCTGCTCCTCCTCGTCGGGGAATTCGAGCACCGGGTTGACGATGTGGCCGACCACGTCGTCCACGTCGAAGGCGAACACGCGCTTGCCGATGCCCAACTGGGGGGCGGCGAGTCCGGCGCCGCCCTGGTCGCGCATGGTGTCCAGCAGGTCCTTGACGAGCGTCCGCAGTTCCTTGTCGAAGGTGTCGACCTCATCGGCCGCGGTGCGCAGGACCGGGTCGCCGTAGATGCGGATCGGCTGGATCGTCAATGTGCTGCCCTTTCGATGCTTGCGACGGCCGTTCTCCAGTGTCGCACTCGCCTCGATTGGGGCGTGGGGGGTCGGGGCGGGTTGTGGCGCGCGACCGCCCGGACCCGTCGCCGGTCTCGGAGACCAGGAGCAGAGCCGCGACCGCGCAGGCCGCGGCGCAGGAGGCCAGCACGGTCACCGCCAGCGGCACGTCGGCTCCCAGCACGCCCACGGTTCAGGCCTCCTTCGGCTCGAGCGGGGCGCGGGCCAGCAGCGCCCAGGCGAGGGCGGCGGACGAGCCGGCCAGCGCCAGATCGACCAGCGTGAGCGAGGCGTGCGTCGCCGGGAAGGTGAAGATCGCTACCCCTTCGGACCCCGCCTCGGCCCCGAGGATCGAGAGCGGAATCTGCCGGGCGAGCACGAAGAACACCACCAGGCCCACGAACACGCCCCCGTACGGGCGCCTGCCGGTCCGCAGCATGATGGCGGCCAGCAGCGCGCCGACGGCGAAGTAGAGCAGCGGTCGCGTCAGCGAATCGAGCCCGCCCTTGCCGTAGAAGTACGGCATGGTCTCGGCGAGGACGAGCTCCTGCGCGAGCACCCCGGCATGCGACAGCAGCGCCGCGGCGACCGCGACCGCGAGGCCGAACAGTCCGTGGGCCGCCAGGGTCTCCCGCCGGGTGACGCCGCGGGACACCGCCACGGGGAAGGACTTGAGCAGGTAGACCCAGCCGACGGCGAGGACGATCCAGGGCAGCAGGAACAGCACCAGGCTCGCCGTCGGGGCCCCGGTCGCCGCCGACACCAGCAGCAGCGCGGCCAGCGCCAGGACGGTCAGCAGGCCGATGCCGGCGGCCAGGTCGACCGAGAGCCGGGCGGCGAGACGGTACTTGCGGAGTCGGAGCTGCGAGCTCATCATGCCTGCTTCGCTCGGATCGGGGTGTCGAGGAGGATGCGGCGGGCGGCCCAGGCGCCCACGACGATGGCGGCCACGGTCGCGATCAGCGCCGGGGCGACGCCCCATTCGTAGGCCGGTTCGGTGGCCCGTTTGAACCAGTCCGGACCCCACACTTCGGTGCGGTCGATCGCCGATTGCAGGAACAGGACGGTCGGGACCACCGGGACGATGATGAGCCAGCCGAGGTCCCAGCGGTAGGAGGCGACCCCGATGAGGGCGCCGCCGACGAAGTAGAGCAGGTACGTCAGCGGGAGCCACGCGCTGTGCTCGAGGACGGCGCCGAACGACTCGAAGGGGCGGTCGACCGGGCCCTGCTCGATGGCGTGGGTCCAGCCGAAGGCGCGGTACATCGCGTGCTCGGCGAGGAAGAGGGCGACCGCCAGCGCCCCGAGCGCGCCCGACCACAGCAGCCCGAGCACCTTCATCGCGGTCGCCAGTTCGCGGCGGGTGAGGCCGGCGGCGATGCAGACCGGAAGCATCGGGAACAGGAAGACGCCGGCGATGACGGCGGTGAAGAACTTGCCGGCGTGGGCGGGGAAGTACCAGGCCGAGATCTCGATCGACCGGAACTGCGCGACGACGATCGGCGCGAGGGCGGCCAGGACGATCGCGGCCACGATCCAGAAGGCGAAGTACCTCATGCCTTCGGTGAACAGGCTCACGCCGAAGCCGTAGCGGCGGTTGCCGAGGGTCACATTGCGGTCGGGCATGGGTCAGGCTCCCGTCCGTTCGGGGTCGGTCAGGTGGATGAACAGGTCTTGGAGGCCGACCGGTCCGATCTCTACGCCGGCCGCGGCCGCGCGCTCGCGGCGCCCGGCGTCGAGGGCGCCGGCGACGGTGACGCTCTTGGTGCCGCCGAGCCGCTGCTCGGCGAGGGTCTCGAGCCCGGCGACGGCGTCGTCGACCGCCTCGGCCGGGCCGGTGAGCGCGGCGCCCATGCCCTGTAGGGCTTCGAGGGGGTCGTGGCGCAGGAGGCGCCCGCGGTCGACGATGACGACCTCTTCGAGGTAGTTGGCGACCTCGTCGATCAGGTGCGTGGAGAGGATCACCGTCCGGGGCCGCTCCATGTAGTCGGCCAGCAGCTCGCTGTAGAAGCGGTCGCGGGTGGGCGCGTCCATGCCGAGGTGGACCTCGTCGAACATGGTCAGCTCGGCGCGGGCGGCCAGGCCGGAGACGGCGGCCAGGACCGAGCGCTTGCCGCGGGAGAGTTCGCGGACCTTGGTCTTCAGCGGCAGTTCGAACTCGTCGGCGAGCCTCAGGGCGTAGTCGAGGTCGAAGCTCGGGCGCAGCTCGCCGGTCTCGAGGGCGGATCTGACGTTCTCGGAATCGTCGAAGTCGCCGCCCTCGCGGACCAGGGCCACGCGGGAGACGACCTCGGCGTTCTCCCAGACCGGCCGCCCGTCCACGCGGACCTCGCCGGCGGTGGGCCGGCGGAAGGCCGCCAGGAGGCTGAGGAGGGTGGTCTTGCCGGCGCCGTTGCGGCCGAGCAGGCCGTAGATCTTGCCGGCCTCGAGGTCGAGGTCGATGTCGGAGAGGGCTTCGGTGGCGCGGTATTTGAGGGTCACGCCCCGGAGGCTGACGGAGAAGCTCATCGCAGGGTGCCTTCCTGGGCTTCGAGGTAGCGGATGATGTCGGGGACCGAGATGCCGACCTGGCGGGCCTCGTGGATCAGGGGCCGGAGCACCTCGTCGAAGAACCGCTCGCGGAAGTCGGCGGCGAGCCGTTCCCGGGCGTCGTCGGCGACGTACATGCCGAGGCCGCGCTGCTTGTAGAGGACGCCTTCGTCGACCAGGTCCCGGAACGCCTTCTGCGCGGTGGCCGGGTTGATCCGGTAGAACGCCGCGTACTGGTTCGTCGACATGACCTTTCCTCCCGGTTCGAGCGATCCGTTGAGGATCTCGGCCTTGATCTGGTCGGCGATCTGCCGATAGATGGGCGTGCCCTCATCGAACATCTCGCCTCCTTTGGTTCATCGGTCTAGGGGTTCATTAGTTGAGTAATGAACCATAGCACGATGGGAGCCGGTGGCGTCCACCCCGCGGGCTCACACCAGGCCGGCGTCGTAGGCGGCGATGACCGCCTGGGTGCGGTCGCGCACCGCCAGCTTGGAGTAGACGCCGCTCAAATGGGTCTTGACCGTCTCGCGGCCGAGGAAGAGCCGCGCGGCGATCTCGCCGTTGGACAGGCCCCGCGCGGCCAGCACCAGCACTTCGCGCTCCCGCTCGCTCAGATCGCCGATGCCCGCCGGCGGGTCCGGCGCGCGGGAGGCGGCCAGGCGCCGGACGGCCTCGGGGAACAGCAGCGCATCGGTGCGGGACACCAGCCGGACCGCCGACAGCAGGTCCTCGACCTTGGTGCGCTTGAGCAGGAAGCCGTCGGCCCCGGCGCGCAGGGCCCGCCAGACGTAGTCGTCGTTGTCGAAGGTGGTGACCACCAGGATCTTCGGCGGCTCCTCCATGCCGGAGACGATCCGCTCGGTGGCCTCGATGCCGTCCACGGTGGGCATGCGCACGTCCATCAGCAGCACGTCGGCCTTGCCCGAGCGGGCGATGTTGACCGCGTCGACCCCGTCGGCGCCCTCTGCGGTCACCGCCAGGTCGTCCTCGGCGCCGATGACGGCGCCGAATCCGGAGCGGATCAGCTCCTCGTCATCGATCAGCGCTATGCGCAGCGGTGCCGCCATCGGCCGCCCTCCCCGTCGAGCCGTCGGTGGTTTCCAGCGGGACGGCGGCTCGGACGACCCAGCGGCCGTCCTCGCGGCCGTGTTCGACCGTGCCGCCGAGTACGGCCGCGCGCTCGCGCATTCCGATCAGACCGCGGCCGCCGCGTCCGGCCCGGCCGGGCCGGGCCGACGGGCTTTCGACGGCGATGCGGGCCAGGCGGTCGCCGACCTCGACGGCGATGACCGCGCGCGGCTCGTCGGCGTGGCGCAGCACGTTGGTCAGCGCCTCCTGGACGATCCGGTAGGCCTCGCGGGAGGCCAGGCCGCTCACCTCGCGCAGATCGCCGGTGATCCGCACCTCGGCCTCGACGCCGCTCTCGGCCGCGAGCGACTCCAGGTCGGCCAGATCGGGCCGGGGACCGCGCCGCCGGTCACCGTCCTCGCGCAGGGCCCCGATGACGGTGTCGAGCTCGGCCAGCGCGCCCCGGGCGGTCTCCCCCACCGCGCCCATGGCCCGGGCCGCGAACGCCGGATCGGTCTCGATCAGGCGGGCCGCCGCCCCGGACTGGACCACCACCACCGACAGGGCGTGGCCGACCGAGTCGTGCAGCTCGCGGGCGATCCGGTTGCGCGCGGTCAGGCGGGCGGACTCGGCGCGGAGGCGGGCGAGGCGGTCGGTGGCGCCGGTGCCCAGCAGGCGCGGGGCGAGCCGCCGCAGTCCCGCGGTCGAGGCCGCCACGACCGCGATCAGGGCGACCAGCGCCAGCGGGCCGAGCAGCAGGCCCCAGCGGGGCGACCAGTCGTCCGGGAGAGGCGCCATCGGTCCCTCGCCGGCGACCCCGACGAAGACCAGGTAGCCGGCGTACGGCACCAGGGCGAGGGTCACGCCCGACAGGAGGCCGCCGACGGCGGCGTGGAGGGTGAACCAGCAGCCGGTGCGCCAGCGGGTGTTCCAGGACGCGTCGTCGGCGGGCGGCTCGAAGTCGGCTCCGAGCAGGCGCCGGGCGGCGGTCCGCTCGACCTCGCGGTCGGGCAGCAGCAACGAGACGGCCGCGACCAGTGGCAGCACCCCCAGGTACACCAGCGGGTCCACCACACCGCCCATGCCGGGGCCCGGATCGGTGCGAGCCCAGTCGCTGAACAGGGACCCGACCAGCATGAAGGGCATCATCAGGGCCCCGCCCATGATCAGCCAGATCCACCCGCGGTAGGTGGCCCGGGACCAGAGCGGGGCGAGCAGACGCATGCGGTCATTGTGCCAACCGGAGGCCGCCGGTGCGCTCCCCCTGGAGCGGCACCGGCCTCCCCCGGCCGGGGGATCACCGGCCGTCGTAGGCCTTGCGCATGGCCCGGACGTCGATCTTCTTCATCTCGAACATGGCCCTGGTAGCGCGGGAGACGGCCTCGGAGTCGCCCTTGAGCAGCTCCTGGACCTCGACCGGAACGACCTGCCAGTTGACGCCCCACTTGTCGGCGATCCAGCCGCACTGGATCTCCCGGCCGCCGCCGTCGAGGATCGCCTGCCAGACGCGGTCGACCTCGGCCTGGTCCTCGCAGTTGACCTGGAGCGACATCGCGTGGGTGTGCTGGAACTCGCCGCCGCCGTTGATGCCGATGAACTGCTGCCCGGACAGCTCGAACTCCACCAGGAGCGTGCTGCCGGGCTCGCCCGGGCCGGCCTCGGTGTACTTCTGGACGTCGGTGATCCGGGCGTCCTTGAACAGCGAGCAGTAGAACTCGGCGGCCTCCTCGGCGTCCGTGTCGTACCAGATGTTCGTGACGATCTTCTGCATGGTTTCGCCTCTCTGCCGTGGAATGGTGTTCCGATCGCATCAGTTGAGACGAATCGGCGCGCGGAAAATCATCGGTTCTGCGCCGAAACGACTTCGGCCCCCGTGCGGCGCATGAGTTCGGCGAACCGGAAGGCGTTGCGGACGGCGGCGCCGCCGGAGTCGTTGTTGAAGTAGACGTGGACGTCCTCGCGCTCGCCCCACGTGCGGTTCAGCCGCTCGCACCAGGACCGGAGGGCCCGGTCGCCGTATTCGGGAGCCGGGTCGGCGGTGCCCTCGTGCAGCCGCAGGTAGCCCCAGGAGGCGGTGCGCCACAGCGGCGTCTCCGTGCGGCTGCGGGTGTCGGCCCAGCACAGGGCGGCATCGTGGTCGGAAAGGACGGAGGCGACCTCGTCGGTCCACCAGGACCGGTCCCGCGGCTCGACGGCGACCCGGACCTCCGAGGGGAAGAGGTCGAGGCAGTCGGCGAGGAGTCCGGGGTCGGCCTTCAGGTTCGGAGGCAACTGCATCAGGACCGGGCCCAGCCGGTCGCCGAGCCGGCGCGCGACGTCCATCAGCCGCTCGACCGGCTCGGCGGGATCGCGGAGCCGCTTGATGTGGGTGAGGAAGCGGCTGGCCTTGATCGCCATGGAGAAGCCCTCGGGCAGTTGCGACCGCCAGGAATCGAAGGTCTCGGCCTTGGGCAGCCGGTAGAACGTGCCGTTGTTCTCCACGGTGGCGAACCGCCGCCCGTAGTGCTCGAGCCAGCGGCGCTGGGCGAGGCGCTCGGGATAGAGCACGCCGCGCCAGTCCCGATACTGCCACCCGGAGGTCCCCACGAGTACCGCCATGGAACGGGGGTTGCCGCAAACGGCGCGTTCAATCCCGGCCGACCGGCGGCGGCCTGCCGCCGCGCCTACGCGATCTCCCTCGGGTCGACCTGGACGCGGACCGGATCGGCCTTGGCGCCGGCGCGTTCGGCGTTCGCCCGCGCCAAGGCGCCAGCGAGTGCCGGGCCGTCCCGGCGCCGCACCCGGAGCAGGAGCCGCTCGCTGCACTCGTCGACCGGGATCGGCCCCAGCGCCTCGACGCCCAGGTCCGCCGGAAGGTCGGCCGCCAGCTTCTCCGGCGCGCCGTTCGGGCCGCTCAGCGCCGCCATCCGCACCGCCGGCGGGAAACCCAGCTCCGACCGCTCGGCCAGTTCCCGAGCGGCGAACCACGCCGGGTCCCAGCGCATCAGCGCCTGCACCACCGCCAGTCCCCCGTCGGCGACCACGACCGCCGTGCCGTCGGGCCGGGCGAGCGCCACCGCGTTCATCCAGCGCCGCAGCGCCTCCTCGGAGGCGGTCAGATCGGCCCGGGTCAGCAGGGCCCAGGCGTCGAGCAGCAGCACCGCGCCGTAGCCCTCGGGCGCCCGCGGCTCGACCCCCGGAGTCGCCACCACCACCGCGCGGCCCGGCGGCGAGCGGTCCAGGCGCTCGGGACCGGTGGACTCGGCCACCTCGACACCGCCGAAGGCCCGCGCGAGCTCCTCGGCGGTGCGCTCGGCGCCGATGACCCGGGCGCGCACCCGTCCCGAGCCGCACTCGCGGCACCGGTAGTCGCCGGCGGCCGCGCCGCACCAGCCGCAGACCGGCGCCCGCATCGCGCCGGTGAGCCGCAGCGGCCCCGAGCATTCGGGGCATACGGCCCTGGTGCGGCAGCGCTGGCAGGAGACGGCCGGGACGTAGCCGCGCCGGGGCACCTGGACCAGCACCGGCCGGTCCCGGTCGAGCGCGGCCTTCGCCGCCTCCCAGGCGACGGTGGGCAGGCGCGCGGTGCCGCCGGACGGGTCGCGGGCCACGTCGGAGTCGTCCCCCACCGGTACGATCCGCGGAACCGCCGCTCGGATCTCCTTGCGGGAGGCCGTGATCGGGATCGCCCACTCGGCGTCGACCAGCAACTGCGCCTGCGGGGTCCTGGCATGCCCGGCGACCAGGCAGGCCGAATCGGCGAGCCCGGCCCGGGTCAGCAGTACTTCGCGGGCGTGCGGATAGGGAGCGTGGCGGTCCACATGGGAGGCGTCCCCGTCGTCCCAGATCGCCACCAGGCCGAGGCGCTCGACCGGCGCGAACGCGGCGGCCCGGGTGCCGGCCACGACCCGGACGGTCCCGCGGGCGGCCTTCAGGAAGGCCCGGTACCGCTTGGTGGGGCCCAACTGGGCCGAGAGGGTCACGTGGCGGTCGGGTCCGAGCCGGGCCGCCAGGGCGGCGTCCAGGCGGTCGAGGTCGGCCTGGTCGGGCACCACCAGCACCGCGCCGCGGCCTTCGGCGGCGCAAGCCGCGGCCGCCTCGGCGAGCCGCGCGGGCCAGTCTTCGCCCGGCAGCGCGTTCCAGACCGCCTTCGGGGCCTTGCGGGCGCGGAGCGCCCGGAGGAATGCCTCGCCCGCGATATATCTATTCCAATGAGCCTCTGCGGGCGCCTCGACCGGGCGCGGCTCGCCTCGCGGCTCGCCCTCGACGCGACCCCGGCGCTCGGGGACGGCCAGTCGCAGCACGTCGGCGAGCGTGCCGGCGTAGCGGTCGGCCACCGCCCGGGCCAGGCGGGCGACCTCGCCGGTGAGGACCGGTTCGGGCGAGACCAGGTCCGAGATCCACAGGAGTTTGCCCTCGAAGTCGCTGGTGCGCTTGAGGTCGATGACGTGGCCGGAGAGTTTGCGCCGACCGAACCGGACCCGGACCCGGCAGCCGGGCCGCACCCGGCCGACCAGGTCCTCGGGGATCCGGTAGTCGAAGAGGCGGTCCAACTGCGGCAGCGGCTGGTCGATGCAGACCGCCGCGATCGCCGGGGACGCTGACATAGGGCAGTTCTACCAGGTGGCGCCGACGCCGCCTAGTTGGCCGCCTCCTTGAGCGCGGCGGCGCGGCCGGTGGACTCCCAGGTGAACTCCGGCAGCTCGCGCCCGAAGTGCCCGTAGGCGGCGGTCCGGGAGTAGATCGGGCGGACCAGGTCCAGGTCCCGGATGATGGCCGCCGGCCGCAGGTCGAAGACCTCGCGCACCGCCCGCTCGATCCGGGCCGGGTCGATCGACGCGGTGCCCTGCGGGTCGACCGCGACGCTCACCGGCTTGGCCTTCCCGATCGCGTAGGCCACCTGCACCTCGCAGCGCTCGGCCAGGCCGGCGGCGACCACGTTCTTGGCCACCCAGCGGGCGGCGTAGGTCGCCGAGCGGTCGACCTTCGAGGGGTCCTTGCCGCTGAAGGCGCCGCCGCCGTGGCGGGCGTAGCCGCCGTAGGTGTCGACGATGATCTTGCGGCCGGTGAGCCCGGCGTCGCCCATCGGGCCGCCGATCTCGAAGCGGCCGGTGGGGTTGACCAGCAGCTCGTAGTCCTCGACGTCAAGGTCGAGGCCGGCCACGACCGGCTGGATGACGTGCTCGGCCACGTCGGGCGCGAGCAGCGAGTCCAGCGAGATGTCGGGGGCGTGCTGGCTGGAGACGACCACGTTGCCCAGGCGCACGGGCTCCTGCCCGTCGTATTCGACCGTCACCTGGGTCTTGCCGTCGGGCCGCAGGTACGGCACGGTCCCGTCCTTGCGGACCTCGGTGAGCCGCTGGGAGAGCCGGTGCGCCAAGGCGATCGGCAGCGGCATCAGCTCGGGGGTCTCCCGGCACGCGTATCCGAACATCAGGCCCTGGTCGCCGGCGCCTTGGCCGTCGAGCTCGTCGAGCTCGGTGCTGTCCACACGCGATTCCCATGCCTTGTCGACGCCCTGGGCGATGTCGGGGCTCTGGCCGCCGATGGAGACGTTCACCCCGCACGAGGCCCCGTCGAAGCCCTTCTTGGAGGAGTCGTAGCCGATCTCGAGGATCGTGTCGCGCACGATGCGGGGGATGTCGGCGTAGGCGGCGGTGGTGACCTCGCCGGCCACGTGCACCTGCCCGGTGGTGATGAGCGTCTCGACCGCCACACGGCTGCGGGGGTCCTCCGCCAGCAGGGCGTCCAGGATCCCGTCCGAGATCTGATCGGCGATCTTGTCGGGGTGGCCCTCGGTGACCGACTCCGAGGTGAACAGGCGACGTGCCACGGCACTCCTCAACACTCATCACGCCGCAGAACGGCGCAGTACTCGACTGACTTCGCAGCTCGCAAGTCTATTCGCTGACGATCATCCCACCAAGTCGGCACGCGGCGCCGCACCGGTGTCACGCGCGTCCACGGTGCGGGAGACGTGCGGCGACGGCGTCCCAGATGGCATCGGCCACCGCCGCCTTGCCGGCGCGGTCGAGCGCGTCGACCCGGCCGTGCTCGTCGAGCACGGTGACCGAGTTCTCCTCGGAACCGAACACGGCGCCGCCGGAGACGTCGTTGAGCACCACCAGGTCGGCGCCCTTGGCCTTCCGTTTGGCCTGGGCGCGTTCGGGTCCGCCGCCGGTCTCGGCCGCGAAGACCACCAACACCTGATCGTCCCCTTTGGCTTGGCCGACCGCGGCGGCGATGTCGTCGGTCGAGGTCAGCGGCAGCTCGAAGTCGCTTTCGCGCTTGAGCTTCCGCGCGGCCGCCTCCCGGGGGCGGAAGTCGGCGGGGGCGGCGGCGAGGACGGCGGCGTCGGCCTCGCGCGCGGCCGCGACGGTGGCCTCGAAGAGTTCACCGGTCGTTCCGGCGCGCTTCACCTCGACCCCGGCCGGCAGGGCGGTGTCGACGTGGGCGGCCACGAGCGTGACCCGGGCACCGCGGGCGGCCGCGGCGGCGGCGAGCGCGATGCCCTGGCGGCCCGAGGAGTGGTTGCCGATGAAGCGCACCGGATCGATCGGCTCGCGGGTGCCGCCGGCGGTCACCAGGACCCGGCGGCCGACCAGGTCGCGGGCCGGGGATGTCAGGAAGCCGCTGAGGAGCGCCAGCAGCGATTCGGGTTCGGGCAGGCGGCCGGGCCCGGTGTCGGTGCCGGTCAGCCGCCCCGAGTCGGGCTCGACCACGTGGGCGCCCCGCTCGCGGAGGGTGGCGACGTTCGCGCGCGTGGCCGGGTGCCGCCACATCTCGGTGTGCATCGCCGGAGCGAAGACGACCGGGCAGGCGGCGGTGAGGAGCGTGCTGGTCAGCAGGTCGTCGGCGCGGCCGGTCGCGGCCCGCGAAAGCAGGTCGGCCGTGGCCGGGACGACGGCCACCAGATCGGCCTCGCGGCCGAGCCTGACGTGCCGGACGTCGGGGACGTCGGTGAACACGCCGGAGGCCACCGGGTGGCCCGACAGGGCCTCCCAGGTGGCTTCGGCGACGAATTCGAGCGCCGCCTCGGTCGGCACGACCGTCACGTCGTGGCCGACCTCTTGGAGGAGGCGCAGCAGCGTGCAGGCCTTGTAGGCGGCGATGCCGCCCGCGACGCCCAGGACGATGTTCAATCCCGGAGCCTCAGGCCTCGGTGTCGTCGAAGGCCTTCGTCTCGAGCAGGCCCTTGTCGAGCTCGCGCAGGGCGATCGACAGCGGCTTCTCCTCGGGAGTGGTCTCCACCAGCGGGCCGACGTACTCCAGCAGGCCCTCGCCCAACTGCGAGTAGTAGGCGTTGATCTGGCGGGCGCGCTTGGCCGCGTAGATCACGAGCTGGTATTTCGACTGGCTCTTCTCGAGCAGGTCGTCGATCGGCGGATTGGTGATGCCGACGGGATCGGCGGCGGTCCCAGACAAATTGATTCCTTCGTGTGCGACTTGTGGTCCTCAGCGGGCTCCGGACTTGACGACGGCCGGAGAGCCGAGCAATTCTACCAGTTCGGAGGCGGCCTGTTCGATCGATACGTTCGTGACGGTGTGGTCGAACTCCGGTTCGGCTCCGAGCTCCTCGCGCGCGGTGTCGAGCCGCCGCCGGACCGTGGTCTCGTCCTCGGTGCCGCGGCCGGTGAGGCGGCGGACCAGTTCGTCCCACGACGGCGGGGCCAGGAAGACCAGTTGCGACTCCGGCATGCTGCGGCGCACCTGGCGGGCTCCCTGGAGTTCGATCTCCAGCAGTGCCGGGAGGCCGGCGCGCAGCCGCTCTTCGACGGCGCCGCGAGGGGTTCCGTACAGGTTCCCTGCGTAGGAGGCCCATTCGAGGAACTCCCCCGCGGCGATCATCGATTCGAATCGCTCGGTCGACACGAAGTGGTAGTCGGCGCCGTCGACCTCACCCGGGCGCGGCTGGCGGGTCGTACAGCTCACGGAGAGCCAGACCCACGGGTAGTACTCCTGGATGAGGGCCTTCACGCTGCCCTTGCCGACGCCGGAGGGGCCGGAGAGGACCGTAAGGCGCTGAGCGGGAGCGGCGTGCAACGGATCGATGCTCACTCGACTACTACTACCCGTTATCAGGCCTGGTCGCCCTTGAATTCATCCAGAAGCGCGGCGCGCTGGTGCTCGCCGAGGCCGCGCAGCCGCCGGGAGTCGGCGATCTTGAGCTTCTCCATGATCTGCAGCGCGCGCTTGTCGCCGATGCCCGGGAGGGCCTTCAGGACGGCCGAGACCTTCATCTTCCCGGAGATGTCGTCGGTCGCCGCCGACTTGAGGACGTCCTCGAGGGTGGTCTCGCCCGACTTGAGCTTCTCTTTGAGCTCGGCGCGGGCCTTGCGGGCGGCGGCGGCCTTCTCGAGGGCCGCGGCGCGCTGTTCCGGTGTGAGTTTAGGGAGCGGCACGGGGTCTCCTTGCAGTCGATGGTTTCGTCCCTCTGGACCTTCTCGTGCGGGTATCGCCAAAGCATACCCAGCTCGGGAAAGGTAACCCCACCTCCCGACACGCCTGCGACCGGGGGTAGGGCGTTCCGGGCCCGGAAGCGGCCCGGACTACTCGCCGGTAGCCGCTCGGCACTCCTCCTGGAGGGCGTCCACGGCGCTGCGAATGCCCGCCGTGGCGGGCCCCGGCTGTGCGATTTGTCGTGAATAACTGGGGATTGCGAAGTTCACGGCGGGCCCCAGGACCCGGGGCAGGTCACTGGGCCGGCCCCCCTGCGCCCCCATGCCCGGGACCAGGATGGGCCCATTGAACTCGGACAGATCGTGAGCGGTGTCACGTTGTTGACCGGCGGAGTGGGTGATTCCGTAAGTCGACTCACGCAACCGGGCCTCACCCTCGGTGGCGCAGGCGCCGACGGTGGCCCCCATCACCAGGCCGAGGGACCCGAGCGGTTCGGCGTCGCCGTTGAGGGCGCCAACCTCGTCGATGATGCTCTGCACGACCGTGCGGCCGTCGCGGCGGCGGGCCAACTGGATCTGCTTGCCCTCGGGGTTGGAGGTGCGGGCGAGCACGAACACGCCCTTGCCGTGGGCGGCGGCCAGATCGAACGCGGGCTGGAGGGCGCCGGTCCCCAGGAACGGGCTGGCGGTGACGGCGTCGACCGACAGGGGCGAGGCCGGATCGAGGTAGGCCTGGGCGTAGGCGGCCATCGTCGAACCGATGTCACCGCGCTTGACGTCGAGGATCACCAGCGCGCCGGCCTTGCGGGCGTCGGCGATGACGCGCTCGAGCAGGGCGATGCCGCCCGAGCCGAACCGCTCGAAGAAGGCCGACTGGGGCTTGACGAACCCGACGCGGTCGGCGCAGGCCTCGACCATCGTCATGGCGAAGCGCTCGGCCCCGGCCAGGTCGTCGTCGAGGCCCCAATACTGCAGGACGGCGCCGTGCGGGTCGACGCCGACGCACAGGGGGCCGCGCGTCTCGAACGAGTGGTAGGCGCGTGAGCCGAAGTCCTTGGTGGGGGACACGGTAATTTCCTCTCAGGTGCGGGACCGGGCGACGGTTTGCGGGCTGCGTCGTGGGCGGCGGAGTGCCGCGCGCGGCGCCGTCCGGTGGCCTTCCGCCGGTAGCGGCGGACGCTCCGCCGTACCACGGAGGGGCCGTTGTAGACCAGGCCGGTGTAGATCTGGACCAGGTCGGCGCCGGCGTCGAACATGGCCTCGGCGTCGTCGGGGGTCATCACCCCGCCCGAGCCGATCACGGGCAGCTTCCCGCCGGTCTCGCGGCGGACGAAGCGGACGATCTCCCGGGCGATCGGGCCGAGCGGCCCGCCCGACATGCCGCCGGGTTGGGCGGCCACGGCGTCCTCGCTGGGCGCGACGCCGTCGCGGCCCAGGGTGGTGTTGGTGGCGATGACGCCCGCGACCCCGGTGTCGAGGCAGACCTCGAGCAGTTGGGCCATCGCCGGTTCGGTGAGGTCGGGGGCGATCTTGACCAGCACCGGGTGCGGCCGGCGACCGGCGGCGATGCGCTCGCCCTCGTCCCGGAGGGCGGTCAGCAGGGCCCGGAGCGACTCGGTGTCCTGGAGCCGGCGCAGGCCGGGGGTGTTGGGCGAGGAGACGTTGACCGCGAAGTAGTCGGCGAAGGGGTAGAGGGTCCGCAGCGAG
The DNA here is from genome assembly GCF_002798405.1 of Glycomyces xiaoerkulensis. GTDB lineage: Bacteria > Actinomycetota > Actinomycetes > Mycobacteriales > Micromonosporaceae > Glycomyces > Glycomyces xiaoerkulensis. Next base: position 50,538 of record NZ_PGGV01000015.1, read on the forward strand.
TGCAGGTAGTCCTCGACGGCCCCTTCCAGCGGCACGGACTTCGACTTGCCGATGCTGATGCCCAGGGGGCAGTCGACCGGCGGCGCCGACGCCAGCCGGGCCGCCAGGGCCTCGGCGCCGTCGTTGTTGAAGCCCATGCGGTTGACCAGGCCCTGCGAGGCGGGCATCCTGTAGAGCCGCGGCTTGGGGTTGCCCGGCTGGGGCACACCGGTGACGGTGCCGATCTCGGCGAACCCGAACCCCAGGGCGGGCCAGGCGCCGACGGCCAGGCCGTCCTTGTCCATGCCGGCGGCCAGGCCCACGGGGTTGGGGAACCGGAGGCCGCAGACGGTGACCGGCGCCGCCGGCCGCCCGTACCGGATGAGCCCGTCGCGCAGCCACGACCGCCCCGACAGGCGCGCGAGCCAGCGCACGGTGGTCTCGTGCGCCGTCTCGGCGTCGCCCTTACCGATCCGGAACAGGACCGGCCGGGCCAATCTCTGGTAGAGCATCACTCTCCTGTATACGTCAATTCGCCCTGTAATCGACCTGTCAGACTTCCGACTCCTCGCGCAGTCGCCGGTGCAGTTCCTGCAGCGGGGTGACGGTCAGCTCGCCGCGGGCGGCCGCCTCGATGCCCATCGAGGCGGCCCCGGCGCCCTGGATCGTGGTGACGCAGGAGACGTCGGCGACCACGGCCGCCGAGCGGATCTCCCAGCCGTCGGTGCGCGGCCCCGAGGAGGCCGACGGGGTGGTGATGACCAGGTCGATCTCGCCGCCGGCGATGAGGGAGACCGCGTCCTCCCCCTCGCCGTCGCGGGCTCCCGAGTGGCGCGCCACGGGCGTGAAGTCGATGCCGTGGCGCTTGAGCACCAGCCCGGTGCCCTTGGTGGCGTAGACGGTGAAGCCGAGGTCGACCAGGCGCCTGACGGGGAAGACGATGGCGCGCTTGTCGCGGTCGGCGACCGAGACGAAGACGTTCCCGGCGACCGGCAGCCTGCCGTACACCGCGAGGGTGGCCTTGGCGAAGGCCAGCCCGAACGCGCCGTTGATCCCCATGACCTCGCCGGTGGACTTCATCTCCGGGCCGAGCAGGGCGTCGATGCCGGCGCCTTCGGTGGTGCGGAACCGCTTGAACGGCAGCACCACCTCCTTGACGCTGATGGGCGCGTCGGGCCCGGCGTCGGAGCCGTCGCCGGCCGGCAGGAGCATGCCCTCCCGCCGCAGGTCGGCGATGCGCGCGCCCATCGCGATGCGGGCGGCGGCCTTGGCCAGCGGCACGGCGGTGGCCTTGGAGACGAACGGGACCGTCCGGGAGGCCCGCGGGTTCGCTTCGAGCACGTACAGTTGCTCGTCCTTGAGGGCGTACTGGACGTTCATGAGGCCGCGCACGCCGAGTCCGAACGCCAGCTTCGCGGTGTAGTCGCGGATCTGCTCGATCACGGCCCGGCCGAGGGTGATCGGCGGCAGCGCGCAGGAGGAGTCGCCGGAGTGGACGCCGGCCTCCTCGATGTGCTCCATGATGCCGCCCAGGTAGAAGTCCTCGCCGTCGCACAGGCAGTCGACGTCGATCTCGATGGCGTCGTCGAGGAACCGGTCGACCAGGACCGGGTGCTCGGGGCTGGCGTCGGTGGCGCGGGAGATGTAGCCGGCCAGGGCCTCCTGGTCGTAGACGATCTCCATGCCGCGGCCGCCCAGGACGTAGGAGGGCCGCACCAGCACCGGGTAGCCGATGTCGGCGGCCACGGCGCGGGCCTCGTCGAAGGAGGTGGCGGTGCCGTGGGCGGGTGAGACCAGGCCGATCTCGTCGAGGAGGCGGCCGAACTGGCCGCGGTGCTCGGCGGCGTCGATGTCCGACGGGGAGGTGCCGACGATCGGCAGGCCCTCCTCTGCGAGTTTGTCGGCCAGCCCCAGCGGGGTCTGGCCGCCGAGCTGGACGATGACGCCGACCACGCCCGGGCCCCCGGAGTCCCGGCCGGTGTCGTGCTCGGCGCGGAAGACCTCGGCGACGTCCTCGAAGGTGAGCGGCTCGAAGTAGAGCCGGTCGGCGGTGTCGTAGTCGGTCGAGACGGTCTCGGGGTTGCAGTTGACCATGATCGTCTCGTATCCGGCCTCGCGGAGCGCCTGGACGGCGTGGACGCACGAGTAGTCGAACTCGATGCCCTGGCCGATGCGGTTGGGGCCCGAGCCGAGGATCATCACCTTCGGCCGCGCCGAGGGCTCCACCTCCGATTCGTCCTCATAGGTCGAGTAGTGGTAGGGGGTGTGGGCGGCGAACTCGGCGGCGCAGGTGTCGACGGTCTTGTAGACCGGGCGCAGGCCGAGCCGGTGGCGCAGGCGCCGCACCCCGTCCTCGCCGGCCAGTTCGGGCCGCAGCGCCGCGATCTGGGCGTCCGAGCAGCCGGCGCGCTTGGCCTTCCACAGCAGCGGCCGGTCGATGACGACGGCCCCGGCGATCTCGGCGCGCAGGTCCACCAGTTGGGCGATCTGGTCGAGGAACCACGGGTCGATCCTGCAGGCGGCGTGGACCTGGTCGACCGTGGCGCCCAGGCGCAGCGCGCGCTCGGCGGTGTAGAGGATCCCGTCGTGCGGGGTGCGCAGGGCCTCGAGGGTCCGCTCGAGGGTGGCGCCGTCCGGGTCGGGGCGGGTCCAGAACCCGGCGGCCTTGGTCTCGGTCGACCGCAGCGCCTTCTGGAGCGCCTGCTGGAACGTCCGGCCCAGGCTCATCGCCTCGCCGACCGACTTCATGGTCGTGGTCAGGGTCGGGTCGGCGCCGGGGAACTTCTCGAAGGTGAACCGCGGGACCTTGACCACCACGTAGTCGAGCGCCGGCTCGAACGCGGCCGGGGTGGCCCTGGTGATGTCGTTGGGGATCTCGTCGAGGGTGTAGCCGATGGCGAGCTTGGCGGCGATCTTCGCGATCGGGAAACCGGTGGCCTTCGACGCCAGCGCCGAGGACCGGGAGACGCGCGGATTCATCTCGATCACGATGATGCGCCCGTCGGCCGGGTCGATCGCGAACTGGATGTTGCACCCGCCGGTGTCGACGCCGACCTCGCGGAGCACGGCGATGCCGACGTCGCGCATGCGCTGGTATTCGCGGTCGGTGAGGGTCATGGCGGGGGCGACGGTGACCGAGTCGCCGGTGTGGACGCCCATGGGGTCGACGTTCTCGATCGAGCAGACCACGACGACGTTGTCGTCGTGGTCGCGCATGAGCTCGAGCTCGTACTCCTTCCAGCCGAGGACGCTCTCCTCGATGAGGACCTCGGTGGTGGGCGACTCGGTGAGGCCGCCTCCGGCGATGCGCTCGACGTCGTCCCAGGTGTGGGCCATGCCGGAGCCGAGGCCGCCCATGGTGAACGAGGGCCGGATGACCACCGGCAGCCCGAGTTCGTCGATGGTGTCGTTGACTTCCTCCATGGAGCGGCAGACCGCCGAGCGGGGCACCTCGCCGCCGGCCTTGACGACCACGTCCTTGAACCGCTGGCGGTCCTCGCCGCGCTGGATGGCGTCCATGTCGGCGCCGATGAGTTCGACGCCGTGCTTCTCGAGGACGCCGGCGTCGTGGAGGGCCACCGCGGCGTTCAGGGCGGTCTGGCCGCCGAGGGTCGCCAGCAGCGCGTCGGGCCGCTCCTTGGCGATGACCTGCTCGACGACCTCGGGCGTGATCGGTTCGACGTAGGTGGCGTCGGCGAACTCGGGGTCGGTCATGATGGTGGCCGGGTTGGAGTTGACGAGGGTGACGCGCAGGCCCTCCTCGCGCAGGACCCGGCAGGCCTGGGTGCCGGAGTAGTCGAACTCGCAGGCCTGGCCGATCTGGATGGGGCCGGACCCGATGACCAGGACATGGCGGAGGTCGTCTCGTTTAGGCATCGAGCCGGTTCCCTTCGTGATCGTCGATCAGTGCGGTGAGGCGGTCGAACAGGTAGTCGGCGTCGTGCGGGCCCCCCGCGGCCTCGGGGTGGTACTGGACGGAGTAGGCCGGAACGTCCAGGCAGGTGAGGCCCTCGACGACGTCGTCGTTGAGGCACACGTGGCTGACCTGGACGCGGCCGAACTCGGTCTCGAAGTACTCCCCCGGTTCGGTCGGGGCCAGCGCGAACCCGTGGTTGTGGGAGGTGACCTCGACCTTGCCGGTGCGCCGGTCGAGCACCGGCTGGTTGATGCCGCGGTGGCCGTATTTGAGCTTGTAGGTGTCCAGGCCGAGGGCGCGGCCGAGGATCTGGTTGCCGAAGCAGATGCCGAAGACCGGCACGCCGCGGCGCAGCAGTTCGCGGGTGACCTCGACCTGGGCGTCGGCGGTGGCCGGGTCGCCGGGGCCGTTGGAGAGGAACACCGCGTCGGGTTCGCCCGAGAGCAGGTCGTCGACGCCTGCGCCGGCCGGGTGGACGGTGGTGGTGATGCCGCGGGCGGCCAGGCGGCGCGGGGTGTTGCGCTTGATGCCCAGGTCGAGCGCGGCGACGGTGTACTTCGCGGGGCCGGCGCCCTCGGCGACGTAGGTGTACGGCTCGGGCGTGGTGACCGCCTCGACGAGGTTGGCGCCGGCCATCGGCGGGGCGGCCAGCACCCGCTGGAGCAGGGCGTCGGCGTCGGTGGTGCGGCTGGAGACGCCGGCGCGCATCGCGCCGGACTCGCGCAGGTGGCGGGTGAGGGCGCGGGTGTCGACCCCGCAGATGCCGACGATCCCCTGGGCGGCGAGTTCGTCTTCCAGGCCGCGCTTCGACCGCCAGTTGGAGGCGATGCGGGAGGGGTCGCGGACGACGTAGCCGGCGACCCAGATGCGGCGGGACTCGTCGTCCTCGTCGTTCCAGCCGGTGTTGCCGATCTGGGGGGCGGTCTGGCAGACCACCTGGCCGAAGTAGGACGGGTCGGTGAGGGTCTCCTGGTAGGCGGTCATGCCGGTGTTGAAGACCGCTTCGCCGACCGTCTCCCCGACCGATCCGTAGGCTTCGCCGCGGAAGACGCGGCCGTCCTCGAGTACGAGGATCGCTGGTGCGCGGCTGCTCATTCGATCTCCTCTGCGACAAGGCCGGCGTCGGCTCGGGTTCGGGGTGCGGGCGGGGCGACGGGTGCGAGTTCCCCGTCGAGTACGGTGGCACGCCCCCGCAGGAACGTCGCCTGGACGGTCACCGGCAGTTCCAGCCCGGCGTAGGGGGTGTTGCGGGACCGCGAGGCCAGTTCGGAGGGGGCGACCGTCCAGGTCCGGGCGGGGTCGACGAGCGTGAAGTTGGCCTCGGCGCCCGGTTCGGGGTCGCGGCCGTGCGCGTCCAGGCCCGCGATGCGGGCGGGGGCGCGGGAGGTGCGCTCGGCGACCATGTCCCAGTCGCAGGCGTCGGGCCCGCCGAGGGCGGCGACGGTGATCGACAGGGCGGTCTCCAGGCCCAGCATGCCCGGCCGGGCCGCGGGCCATTCGCAGTCCTTGTCCTGCGGCGGGTGCGGGGCGTGGTCGGTGGCGACCGCGTCGACGACGCCCTCGGCGAGCGCGCCGCGCAGCGCCGCGACGTCGTCGGCGGTGCGCAGCGGCGGGTTGACCTTGAACACGGGGTCGTAGGTGCGGGCGCGCTCGTCGGTGAGCAGCAGGTGGTGCGGGCAGACCTCGGCGGTGACCCGCACGCCGCGCGCCTTGGCCTCGCCGATGATCTCCACCGAGCGGGCGGTGGAGACGTGGCAGAAGTGGATGCGGGCGCCCACGTACTCGGCCAGGAGCACGTCGCGGGCGACGATGGCCTCCTCGGCGACGCTCGGCCAGCCGGGCAGGCCGAGTTCGGCGGAGACGGCGCCCTCGTTCATCTGCGCGCCCTCGGTGAGGCGGGGCTCCTCGGCGTGCTGGGCGATCAGGCCGCCGAAGGTCTTGACGTACTCCAGGGCCCGCCGCATCAGGCGCGGGTCGGACACGCAGTGCCCGTCGTCGGAGAACATCCGCACTCGCGCCGCCGAGTCGGCCATGGCGCCGATTTCGGCCAGGCGCTCGCCGGCCAGGCCGACCGAGACCGCGCCGAGCGGCTGGACGTCGGCGTGGGCGGCGGCCCGGCCGAGCGCGGCGACCTGTTCGACGACGCCGGCGGTGTCGGCCACCGGGTAGGAGTTCGCCATCGCGCAGACGGCGGTGTAGCCGCCCTTGGCGGCGGCCCGGGTGCCGGTCAGGACGGTCTCGGCGTCTTCGCGGCCGGGCTCGCGCAGGTGGGCGTGGAGGTCGACCAGGCCGGGCAGCAGCACCAGGCCGTCGGCGTCGACGACCGAGGCCCCGGCGGGTGCGCTGACCGTGCCGGTCTCGACCACGCGCCCGTCGCGGACGAGGACGTCGCCGCGGCCGCGGCCGACGAGGTCGGCGCCCTTGATGAGAGTGCTCATAGTTCTCCGTTGGTCAGAAGCAGGTACAGGACGGCCATGCGGACCCACACCCCGTTGGCGACCTGCTCGGTGATGGTGGCCCGGGGCGAGTCGGCGACGGCGGCGGCGATCTCCATGCCGCGGTTCATCGGCCCGGGGTGCATGACGATGGCGTGGTCGGGCATGAGGCCCAGGCGCCGCTCGTCGAGGCCGTAGAGGCGGGCGTACTCGTTGGCGGTGGGGAAGAACGCGTCGTGCATGCGTTCGTGCTGGACGCGCAGGAGCATGATCGCGTCGGTGTCGCGCAGGGAGGCGTCCAGGTCGTAGGAGATCTCGACCGGCCAGTCCTCGATCGCGCGCGGCAGCAGCGTCGGCGGGCCCACCAGGCGCACCCTCGCGCCGAGTTTGGACAGCAGCCAGATGTTGGAGCGGGCGACGCGGCTGTGGAGGATGTCGCCGACGACCGCGACGGTGCGGCCGTCGATGCCGCCGAGCCGCTCGCGCATGGTGTAGGCGTCCAGCAGCGCCTGGGTGGGGTGGGCGTGGGTGCCGTCGCCGGCGTTGAGGACCGCGCCGTCGACCCACTCGGTCAGCCGCTGCGGCGCGCCGGAGGCCGGGTGGCGGATCACGACTCCGTCGGCGCCCATCGACTGGAGGGTCAGGGCGGTGTCCTTGAGGCTCTCGCCCTTGCTGACGCTGGAGGCCTTGGCGGCGAAGTTGACCACGTCGGCGCTCAGGCGCTTGGCGGCGGTCTCGAAGGAGGTGCGGGTGCGGGTGGAGTCCTCGTAGAAGAGGTTGACCACGGTGCGGCCGCGCAGGGTGGGGAGTTTGCGGATCTCGCGGCCGGAGACGGCGCTGGCCATCCGGCCGGTGAGGTCGAGGATGAGCTCGGCCTCGGAGCGGGAGAGCTGCTCGGTCGTCAGCAGGTGCTTCACTGCGCCTCGCCTCCGGTGAGGACCACTCCGTCGGTGCCGTCGTACTCGGTCAGGCGGACCTGGACGTTCTCGTAGCGGGCGGTGGGGATGTTCTTGCCGACGTAGTCGGCGCGGATGGGCAGTTCGCGGTGCCCGCGGTCAACCAGGATCGCCAGTTGGACGCTGGCGGGGCGGCCGAGGTCGTAGAGCGCGTTGAGCGCGGCGCGGACCGTGCGGCCGGAGAACAGGACGTCGTCGACGAGGATGACGCGGTGGTCGTCGATCCCGCCGGGCGGCAGGTCGGTGGGGCCGAGCGGCCGCAGGGCCTGGCGCCGCAGGTCGTCCCGGTAGAGGGTGATGTCGAGGGTGCCGGCGGGCACGTCGTGCCCGGCGAAGCGGCGGATGCGGTCGGCCAGGCGCCCGGCGAGCGCCACCCCGCGGGTGGGGATGCCCAGCAGCACGGTGTCGGGTGCGCCCTTGGTCTTCTCGAGGATCTGGTGGGCGATCCGGTCGAGGACGCGGCCGATGTCGTCGGCCGAGAGGATCTGCTTGCCGGGCGGGGGCCGGTCCGGACCTCCGGAAGGCGCACCTCGGGCAGGGGTGGTCATTCGAACCTCCTTCTCCGCCTCACTGGACGGCCTTTTAAAGAACGGTTTCGTCGCGGGCCATCCTACGTCGCCGGTAACGGAGCGTGAAGGCGGTCCGGGCTCCGGCGGCGGCGGAACATGCCATGATGACTGTTTTGATGCGGTTCGGAGCGCGCTCGAATCGGCCGTACGCGACGAAGAACACTGGTTTCGGGGACCCCACCGGCCGATCGTCACCGACCGTAGTCAACAATAGGATTCCTCTCGTACCGAAGAACTTGGAGTTGATCGCAACATGGCGACTTCTGAATACGCCAAGGCGCTCGGCAACCGACTGCGTGACATCCGCATGCAGCAGGGGCTGTCGCTGCAAGGCGTGGAGGACAAGTCAGGCGGCAAATGGAAGGCCGTCGTCATCGGTTCCTACGAGCGCGGCGACCGGTCCATCACCGTCAGCCGACTCGCGGAACTGGCCGATTTCTACCGCATCCCCGTCTCGGAGCTCCTGCCCGAGGGCGTCCCGCTCCCGGTCGAGCAGCCCGAGAAGATCGTCCTCAACCTCGAGGCGCTCTACGACCACCCCGACCCCGACCTGGAGCACGTCGCCAAACTGGCGCGCTCGATCCAGCAGCGTCGCGGCGACTACAACGGGCGGATCCTGTCGATCCGCGCCGACGACCTCTACACCCTCGCGGTCATCTACTCGACCACCCCTTCGGGACTGATCGAGAAGCTCGAGGACTTCGGGGTCCTGGTCCACGACCTGGCGGCGTTCTTCGCCGCCGAGGAGTCCTAGGCGAAGGCGACACGACCGGCCGCAATCTCCGATCCCCTGCGGCCGGGACCACCGCCGGCGCCCCAGCGGCGCCCGGCGAGTGCGACACGGCCGGGTCGCCCCTGGGCGACCCGGCCGTCGTGCTCCGGTGCCCGCTACAGGCTGCCGGCGGCCTTGTCCAGGACGGCGTTGATGAACCCCGGGTCGTCCGAGGAGCCGATCTGCTCGGCCACCCGGAGGGCCTCCTTGATCGCCACCGCCGTGTCCACGTCCTCGACGTGGCGGATCTCGTAGAGCGCCGTGCGCAGCACGTTCCGATCCACCACGGGCATCCGGTCGATCGACCAGCCCGAGGCGGCCTCCTGCAGGACCGCGTCGAGCTCGCGGCGGTGCTCGACCACGCCCCGCACGAGCTGCTCGGCGTAGGCCGGCAGGCGCGGCGCCTCCTGGTCGGCCGCGGCGCGCTCGCGGCGCTCGGACAGCACCCGCTCGCCGCCGATGCCGCGGCTGTCGGCCTCGTACAGGATCTCGACGGCGCGCATCCGCCACCGCGTGCGGGCGGCGAGGCGCGCCCCTCCTCCTCGTTGCCTTCCCACCGGCCTAGGCCCGCGAGAGGTACTTGCCGGCGCGCGTGTCGACCTTGATCCTCTCGCCGGCCTCGATGAACAGCGGGACGTTGACCTGCGCACCGGTCTGGACGGTGGCGGGCTTGCTGCCGCCCGAGGAGCGGTCCCCCTGGACCCCGGGCTCGGTGTAGGTGATCTCGAGCTCGACGGCGGCCGGCAGCTCGACGTAGAGGGCCTTGCCTTCGTGCATGGCGACGGTGGCCTCGGAGTTCTCCAGCATGTACTTGCCGGCGTCGCCGACGATGCCGGGCGTCAGCGGGATCTGGTCGTAGGTCTCCATGTCCATGAACACGAAGTCCTCGCCGTCGTGGTAGAGGTACTGCATCGTGCGGCGGTCGACGGTGGCAGTCTCCACCTTGGTCCCGGAGTTGAAGGTCTTGTCGACGATCTTGCCCGACGGGATCTGCTTCAGGGTCGTGCGCACGAACGCCGGGCCTTTCCCGGGCTTGACGTGCAGGAACTCCTGGACCTGCCAGAGCTGGCCCTCCAGGTTGAGCACCATGCCGTTCTTGAGGTCGTTCGTGGTTGCCACGGGCGTTCGTCACTTTCGATAGAGGTTTGCAGACTGACCGGCAATCAATGGTAACGGTAGCCGCGCGGCCGCCCGCGCCAGGAGCACCGCCTGTGTCCGGCCCCGCAGCGCGGAGTCGCCGAGGAGACTTCGGCGGGTGCGCCCCGGGGCTCGTGGGTCACTTCCGGGGATCGGGCCCGGACCCCGCCGCGGCTCCTGCCGGGCGGTTCGAGCCGACCGAGCAGTGGCCTCTAAGCGGCGGCGATGTAGTGCAGGGCCGCGATGTAGCCGTGGAGGCCCAGGCCGGCGATCACGCCGTCGGCGTGGGCGCTCACGTAGGAGTGGTGCCGGAACGGCTCGCGCTTGTGGACGTTGGAGAGGTGGACCTCGATCAGCGGCGCCTCCAGTTGGGCGCAGGCGTCGCCGACCGCGACCGAGGTGTGGGTCCAGGCCGCGGCGTTGAGCACCACCGGGATCCGCTCGTCGGCGGCCTGGTGGAGCCATTCGAGGAGCTCGTGCTCGGCGTTGGTCTGGCGGAAGTCGACCTCGAGTCCGATGTGCTCGCCGGTCGCCACGCAGGACTCCTCGAGGTCGCCCAGGGTCTGCGAGCCGTAGATCCCGGGCTCGCGCTTGCCCAGGCGGTTCAGGTTCGGCCCGTTGAGCACATAGGTCTTCATGAGGTGAGCCTCTCGTAGGCTTCGCGCTGCTGGGCCTCGGTGACGTCGTCGACGACGACGGCCTTTCCGAGGGCGTCCAGGAGCACGAACCGCTGGGTGGTGCCGACGTTCTTCTTGTCCACCAGCATCGTCGCGTGGATCTCGTCCCAGCGGCCCGCCTCGTAGGAGGTGGGGAGCCCGAGCGATTCGAGGACGGACACGGTTCGGTCGACCAGGTCGGCGCGCCCGGTGACGGCGCCCAGGTGGGCGGCGTAGACCATGCCGACGGCGACCGCGTCGCCGTGGCGTCGGCGGTAGTGCTCGAGCTTCTCGATCGCGTGGCCGAAGGTGTGGCCGTAGTTGAGGATCGCCCGCAGGCTCCCCTCCTTGAGGTCGGCGGCGACCACCTCGGCCTTCATGGCGACGGCGCGCTCGACCAGTTCGGCCAGGACCGGACTCGCGGCGTCCAGCGCGGCCGCGGGGTCGGCCTCGATGAGGTCGAGGATGACCGGGTCGGCGATGAAGCCGGCCTTGACCACTTCGGCGAGTCCGGCCGCCAGGTCCCGGCGCGGGAGTGAGGCGAACGTGTCGAGGTCGACCAGGACCGAGCGCGGCGGGTGGAAGGCGCCGACCAGGTTCTTCCCGGCCGCGGTGTTCACGCCGGTCTTGCCGCCCACAGCCGCGTCGACCGCGCCCAGGAGGGAGGTCGGGACGTGCACGACGCCGACGCCGCGCAGCCAGCAGGCGGCCACGAACCCGGCCAGGTCGGTCACCGCTCCCCCGCCGACGCCGACCACCAGGTCGGTGCGGGTGAAGCCTTCGGCGCCGAGCGCCTCCCAGCACTGCTCGGCGACCGCAACGGACTTGCCGTCCTCGGCGTCGGGGATTTCCATCAGGGTCGCCTCGACGCCGTCGGGCGCCAGCGAACCGACCCGCTCGGCCAGCTCGGCGGTGTTGGCGGTGTGGAGGACGGCCACGCGCGCGGCCCCGCCGAGGTGCTCTGGCAGCCGCTCGACCACGCCGCGGCCGATGAGGACCGGGTAGGGCCGTTCGGCGTCGGCGACCTCGACGGTCCGGGTGCCGAGCCGCGCGGCGATCCGGTCGGCCAGGTCGTGCGGATCCGTTCCGCTGGTGTCGATCTCGATGTCGGCGACCTCGCGGTACAGCGGGAGGCGCTCGTCCATGAGCCTGCGGAGCGTCGCGCGCGGGTTGACCGCCAGCATCGGGCGCCCGCGGTCGATCTCGGTGCGCTTGACCGCCTCGCCGAGGTCGACGCGGAGGTGGACGACCGGGACCTCGGCGAGCAGCTCGCGGGTCTCGGCGGCCGTGACCGCTCCCCCGCCGAGTGCCAGGACGCCGTCGTGGTCGGCGACGGCGCGGCGCACCGCGTCGCGTTCGAGTGCGCGGAAGTGGTCCTCGCCCTCGTCGACGAAGATGTCGGGGATCGGCTTCCGGGCCCGCTCGACGATGTCGGCGTCGGTGTCGCGGAAGGTCACGCCGAGGCGTTCGGCGAGCGCGGTGCCGACGGTGGTCTTGCCCGATCCGGGCGGGCCGACGATGACGACGAGGCTCATCAGGGTTTACTCCGGTCTGGGGAGGCGGTGGCGCGGCGGCGGGTGCGGGCCATTATCTGACCTGCAGGTTCTCGAGGTAGGTCTCGAGGTTGCGCCGGGATTGGGCGATCGAGTCGCCGCCGAACTTCTCGAGGGCGGCTTCGGCGAGCACGTAGGCGACCATCGTCTCGGCGACGACGCCGCCGGCGGGCACGGCGCAGACGTCGGAGCGCTGGTTGATCGCTTCGGCCGCTTCGCCGCTGTCGGTGTCGACGGTGCGCAGCGGGCGGGTGAGCGAGGAGATCGGCTTGAGTTTGGCCGAGACGCGCAGCGGTTGCCCGGTGGTGATGCCGCCTTCGAGGCCGCCGGCGCGGTCGGTGACGCGTTCGACGCCGTCGGTGCCGGGGACGATCTCGTCGTGGGCGGCCGAGCCGCGCACCGCCGCCTGGGTCAGCCCGTCGCCGATTTCGACGGCCTTGACCGACTGGATGGACATGAGGGCGGCGGCCAGGCGCCCGTCGAGTTTGCGGTCCCACTGGACGTGGGAGCCCAGGCCGGGCGGGACGCCGTGGGCGAGGACCTCGACGGTGCCGCCGAGGGTGTCGGCGTCCTTCTTGGCGGCGTCGACCTCGGCGACCATCCGCGCGGAGGCGTCGGGGTCGAGGCAGCGCATCGGGTCGGCGTCGACGGCCTCGGCGTCGGACGCGGTCGGGACGGTGCCGTCTTTGACGCGGACCGGGCCGAGCGAGGTGACGTGCGAGACGATCCGGATGCCGAAGGCCTGCTCCAGGAGGGCCTTGGCGACGGTGCCGCCGGCTACTCGTGCGGCGGTCTCGCGGGCCGAGGCGCGCTCGAGGATGGGGCGGGCGTCGTCGTGGTCGTACTTCTGCATGCCGGCCAGGTCGGCGTGGCCGGGCCGGGGCCGGGTGAGGGGGGCGTTGCGGGCCAGGCCCTCGAGTTCGGCGCTGTCGACCGGGTCGGCGGCCATGACCTTCTCCCACTTGGGCCATTCGGAGTTGCCGACGCGGATGGCCACCGGGGAGCCGAGGGTGCGGCCGTGGCGGACGCCGCCGACGAAGGAGACCTGGTCGGCCTCGAACTTCATGCGCGCGCCGCGGCCGTAACCGAGCCGGCGGCGGGCCAGTTCGGCGGCCACCGCGCCGGTGGTGATCTCGATCCCGGCGGGCAATCCGTCGACGGTCACCACCAGTTCGGGACCGTGTGATTCTCCTGCAGTCATCCATCGCAACACGCTTCAAGTCTGCCATTGCCCGGGTTGTGATGCGGCGCCTGGTGGAACGCGTGTCCCAGCGATCGGACCGCGCCTCGCCGCTCGAGCGCGCGGGCCGGATCCGCGGGCAGCCCTAGAATGTCGTTCGCGTCACGAACCGGTCGCGGACGGTCCGCAGCGGAGCGCAATATGTATGCGTTGGAAAAGGAACGGTGGTAATGCCCCAGAAGAGTTCTCGAAATCGCCTCGGCGACCGGGCCCCGGCACCCCGGTCGCGCAAACCCACGATGGCGGACGTGGCCGCCGAGGTCGGCGTCTCCCGGGCGCTGGTGTCACTGGTGTTCCGCGGCCGGCCCGGCGCCAGTCCCGAGACGCGGGAGAAGGTCTTCGGTGCCGCGGCCCGGTTGGGCTACCGGCCCGACATCGCCGCGCGCCTGCTGGCCCGCGGCCGCAGCAAGGTCCTCGGCATCCTGTTCACCGCCCGCAATCCCTGCCACGTGGACCTGGTCGAGGCCGTCTATCCGGCGGCCGAGGAGCTCGGTTACGACATCGTGCTCTCGGCGCACGTGCCGGCCCGCGACGAGCACAAGGCCGTGGAGGCGCTCATCGGGCACCGCAGCGAGGCGCTGCTGCTGTGCGGTCCGCTCATCCCCGACCAGGCCGTCGCCGGGTTCGGTCGGCGGGTGCCGACGGTGGTGGTCGGCCGCCGCGTCCCCGGCGCCCCGGTCGACACCGTGGCCACCTCCGACCGGCCGGGCGTCCGGGAGGTGGTCGACTACCTGGTGGGGCTCGGCCATCGCGACGTACTCCACGTCGACGGCGGGCGGCGGCCCGGGGCTGCCGAGCGGCGCCGCGCCTACCGCGATGCGATGCGCTCCCACGGACTGGCCGACCGCATCCGCGTCATCCCCGGCGACCACACCGAGGCGGCCGGCGGCGACGCCGCGCGTGCCATGCTCTCCGGGGACCGCCCGCTGCCGACGGCAGTGTTCGCCTCCAACGACCAGTGTGCGATCGGCCTGCTCGACGTGTTCACGCGCGCCGGGGTCGAGGTCCCCGAGCGGCTCTCGATCGTCGGATACGACGACAGCCACATCGCCGGCCTGAGCCACATCGACCTGACCACCGTCCGCCAGGACGCCGGAGGGCTCGCGCACTTGGCGGTGACGGCCGCGGACGAGCAGCTCCGGGGCCAACGCGCGCCCGGCGCCCACCTGCGACTGGAATCGAAACTGGTGGTCCGCGGGACCAGTGGGGCGCCGGTCGCCCGCTGAAAAGCGAACGTTATCCAACATTCAAGCTATTGACATCTGTCAATCCGAATGACAGGATATTCGTGGTATCGCTCCCAACAAACGTACGAAGGGAACATCATGCCACCCCGGCTACCCCTACCCTCCCGACGAACCAAACGAACCGTGCTCGCCACGGCGACCGCCGGCGCCCTCGCGCTCTCGACGGTCGCCGTCGCCAACGCCTGGGCCCAAGAGGAGGAGCCGACCGACGTTCTCGTCAACGGCGACTTCGCCACGGGGTCGGCCGACCCCTGGTGGCACACCGACAACCTCTCCGGCGAAGTGGCCGACGGCCAGTGGTGCATCGACGTACCCGGCGACACCACCAACGCCTGGGACGCCATCGTCGGCCAGAACGACCTGGAACTGGTCTCCGGCGAAACGTACGAGCTGCGCTTCACCGCCAGCGCCACCGTCGAGACCAGCGTCCGCACCCTCGTCCAGCGCGACGTCGACCCCTGGCCCACGCAGTTGGAGGAGTCCCCGGTCCTCACCCCCGAGGGCGAGACCTTCAGCTACACGTTCACCTCCGACGCCGACTGGACCGACGCCCAACTGGCGTTCCAGATCGGCGGCACCGACGAACCCTGGCAGCTCTGCATCTCGGACGCCGCGCTGCTGACCGGCGCCGAACCTCCGCCGGACGGCGGGGAGCAGACCAACGTAGTGGTCAACGGCGACTTCGCCACGGGGTCGGCCGACCCCTGGTGGCACACCGACAACCTCTCCGGCGAGGTCGCCGACGGCCAGTGGTGCATCGACGTACCCGGCGGCACCACCAACGCCTGGGACGCCATCGTCGGCCAGAACGACCTGCCGCTGACCGAAGGCGAATCCTACGAGCTGCGGTTCACCGCCAGCGCCTCTGAGCCGCTGAGCGTCCGCACCCTCGTCCAGCGCGACGTCGACCCCTGGCCCACGCAGTTGGAGGAGTTCCCTGCACTGGACGTGGAACCGCAGACGTACAGCTACACCTTCACTTCCGGCGACGACTGGACCGACGCCCAACTGGCGTTCCAGATCGGACGGAACGAGGATCCGTGGCAGTTCTGCATCTCGGAGGTCGCGTTGCTCACCGGCGCCGAGGCGCCGTCGTACGATCCGGACACCGGCCCGCGCGTGCGGGTCAACCAGGTCGGCTACCTGCCCGACGGCCCCAAGCGGGCCACTGTGGTCACCGACGCGGCCGAACCGGTCGCCTGGGAGCTGGCCGACGCCGGCGGCTCGGTGGTAGCCGAAGGCGACACCGAGGTCCACGGCGCCGACGCGAACTCGGGCGAGTCGGTGCACACCATCGACTTCTCCGCGGTGACGGCGGCCGGTGAGGGCTTCACCCTGACCGCCGACGGGGAGACGTCCTACCCGTTCGACATCGGCGGGGACGTGTACACCGATATGGCCACCGACGCGATGTCGTTCTACTACACGCAGCGGTCCGGTATCGCCATCGACGACGAGATCGCCCCCGGCTACGGCCGGGAGGCCGGGCACGTGGACGTCGAGCCGAACCAGGGCGACGGGGACGTCCCGTGCTATCCGGGCACCTGCGACTACAGCCTGGACGTGACCGGCGGCTGGTACGACGCCGGGGACCACGGCAAGTACGTCGTCAACGGCGGCATCTCGGTCGCCCAGATCATGGGCGTCTACGAGCGGGCGCTGCACGCCCCCACCGGCGATCCCGACCGGCTCGCCGACGGGAGCCTGCGGATCCCCGAGCACGGCGACGGCGTCCCCGACGTCCTCGACGAGGCCCGCTGGGAGATGGAGTTCCTGATGAAGATGCAGGTTCCGGAGGGCGAGGAGCTGGCGGGCATGGCCCACCACAAGATGAGCGACGAGAACTGGACCGGCCTGCCGCTGATGCCGGCCGACGACTCGCAGCCGCGCTACCTGGGGCCGCCGTCGACTGCGGCGACGCTGAACCTCTCGGGAACCGCGGCGCAGTGCGCGCGGCTCTACGCGCCGTACGACGCCGACTTCGCCGACCAGTGCCTGACGGTGGCGGAGACCGCCTGGGAAGCGGCCGAGGCGAATCCGGACATGCTCGCTCAGGGCGGCATCCCGGCCGGTAGCGGCGGGTACGGCGACAGCCGGCTCGAGGACGAGTTCTACTGGGCGGCCGCCGAGTTGTTCATCACCACCGGCGACCAGGCCTATGAGGACTACATTCTCGGTTCCGAGCTCCACACCGCCGATCTGTTCGGCGCGGGCAGCTTCGCCTGGGCGGACATGGGGCCGCTGGGCCGCCTCCAGTTGGCGTCGGTGCCGAACTCCCTGTCCGACCGCGACCGGGTCGTCGACTCCGTGGTGTCCGGGGCCGAGGAGGTCCTGGCGCTGCAGGAGGCGAACCCCTGGGATCTGACCTACGGCAACGACGGGTACTTCGCCTGGGGTTCGAACAACCTGGTGCTGAACAACGCGGTGGTGCTGGGCGTGGCCTTCGACCTCACCGGCGAAGTGCGGTTCCGCGACGGCGTGCTGGCCGGGCTCGACTACATCCTCGGCCGCAACGCACTCAACAACTCCTACGTGACCGGCTACGGGTCGCACTATTCGGAGAACCAGCACAGCCGCTGGTACGCCAACCAGCTCGACCCCAGCCTGCCGAACCCGCCGGACGGGACCCTGGCCGGCGGTCCGAACACGGAGACCGGAACCTGGGATCCGGTCGCTCAGCGGTGGCTCGAAGATTGCGATCCGCAGTGGTGCTACATCGACGACATCGGATCGTGGGCCACCAATGAGCTGACCATCAACTGGAACTCGCCGCTGTCGTGGGTGGCGAACTTCGCCGCCGACCAGACCGCGACGGTCGGGGACTCCTCCTGCGAGGTGGACTACGCGCTCCACGGTTCGTGGGAAGGCGGGTACAACGCCGAGGTGGTCGTGCGCAACTCCGGCGACGAGCCGCTCGAGGACCTGACGGTGCGCTGGGCGATGCCGGCCGGCCAGACGGCCGACTACTCCTGGAGCGCCGAGCTGGTCCAGGAGGGCCACATCATGACCGCGACGGAACTCGGCGGCGGCTACCCGCTGGACCCGGGGCGTGAGTACACCTTCGGGTACAACGGCTCCACCGCCGACGGGAAGGCGGCGCTCAAGCCGGCTTCGGTCTCCTGCACGACCGGATAGCTGACCTCGGTCCGCAGCAGACCGGGCGGAGGCGGTTCGGTGTCGCAACGTCTCGGCCTCGCCGAACCGCCGTGAAGGAGGGGGCGGCCCCAATGATTGTGGCCGCCCCCGCTCGCGTGTCCGGGGCATGCGCTCCCACCGAGCGGGCCGTCGACCGCCCGCCGCCAGGGGCAGTTCAATCGATTCACATCGGTGGCCCCCTATTGACATGCAGCACTGTCGATGACAGGATGTGCGATGGTATCGCTCCCAAATTGATATTGAAGGAAACTCCATGCCCCGACCCCTCGCACGACCCTCACGACGATCGCGGCGGACCGCTATGGGGCTCACCGCGATCGGAGCGCTGGCGATGTCCACGGCCACGGTCGCCGGCGCCTGGGCCCAGGACGACGAGCCGACCGACATCCTCGCCAACGGCGACTTCGCCACGGGGTCGGCCGACCCCTGGTGGCACACCGACAACCTCTCCGGCGAGGTCGCCGACGGCCAGTGGTGCATCGACGTGCCCGGCGGCACCACCAACGCCTGGGACGCCATCGTCGGCCAGAACGACCTGCCGCTGACCGAAGGCGAATCCTACGAGCTGCGCTTCACCGCCAGCGCCACCGTCGAGACCAGCGTCCGCACCCTCGTCCAGCGCGACGTCGACCCCTGGCCCACGCAGTTGGAGGAGCACCCGACGCTCGATTCCGAGCCGCAGACCTTCAGCTACGCTTTCACCTCCGACGCCGACTGGACCGACGCCCAACTGGCGTTCCAGATCGGCGGTGCGGACGAACCCTGGCAGCTCTGCATCTCGGAGGTCGCCATGCTCACCGGCGCCGAACCGCCCACGTACGAACCCGACACCGGCCCGCGCGTGCGGGTCAACCAGGTCGGCTACCTGCCCGACGGCCCCAAGCGGGCCACTGTGGTCACCGACGCGGCCGAACCGGTCGCCTGGGAGCTGGCCGACGCCGACGGTGAGTCCGTGGCCACCGGCCGGTCGACGGTGCACGGCGAGGAGGCCACCTCCGGCGTTCCGGTCCACACCATCGACTTCTCCGCGGTGACCGCCACCGGCGAGGGATTCACACTCACCGCCGACGGCGAGACCTCCTACCCGTTCGACATCGGCGGCGTCTACGCCGATATGGCCACCGACGCGATGTCGTTCTACTACACCCAGCGCTCGGGCATCGCCATCGACGACGAGATCGCCCCCGGCTACGGCCGCGAGGCCGGGCACGTCGACGTCGCACCCAACCAGGGCGACGGGGACGTCCCGTGCTTCGAGGACTCCTGCGACTACACGCTCGACGTGCGCGGCGGCTGGTACGACGCCGGGGACCACGGCAAGTACGTCGTCAACGGCGGCATCTCGGTCGCCCAGATCATGGGCGTCTACGAGCGGGCGCTGCACGCCCCCACCGGCGATCCCACTCGCCTGGGCGACGGGAGCCTGCGGATCCCCGAGCACGGCGACGGCGTCCCCGACGTCCTCGACGAGGCCCGCTGGGAGATGGAGTTCCTGCTGAGCATGCAGGTTCCGGACGGCGAGGAACTCGCCGGGATGGCCCACCACAAGATGCACGACGAGAACTGGACCGGCCTGCCGCTGATGCCGGCCGACGACCCGCAGCCGCGCTACCTGTACCCGCCGTCGACTGCGGCGACGCTGAACCTCGCGGCCACCGCGGCGCAGTGCACACGCCTCTACGCGCCGTACGACGCCGACTTCGCCGACCAGTGCCTGACCGCCGCCGAGACGGCCTGGCAGGCCGCGCTCGACCACCCGGACCTGTACGCGGGCCCGAGCCCGGCCGGCGGCGGCCCCTACGACGACGACGAGGTCTCGGACGAGTTCTACTGGGCCGCGGCCGAACTGTTCATCACCACCGGGGACCGGGGCTACGAGGACCACCTGCTGGGCTCGGCGGTCCACACCGCCGATCTGTTCGGCGCCGGCAGCTTCGACTGGGGCAACATGGCGCCGCTGGGCCGCCTTCAATTGGCGTCGGTGCCCAACGAGCTGTCCGACCGCGACCGGGTCGTCGAGTCGGTCGTCGCCGGGGCCCAGAAGGTCCTGGAAATCCAGGAGTCGAACCCGTGGGGCCTGGTCTACGGCACCGACGGTCGCTTCGACTGGGGCTCGAACAACCTGATCCTCAACAACGCGGTGGTCCTGGGCGTGGCCTTCGACCTCACCGGCGAAGTGCGGTTCCGCGACGGTGTCCTGGCCGGTCTCGACTACATCCTCGGCCGCAACGCACTCAACAACTCCTACGTGACCGGCTACGGCACGCACTACTCACAGAACCAGCACAGCCGCTGGTACGCCGACCAGCTCGACCCCAGCCTGCCGAACCCGCCGGACGGGACCCTGGCCGGAGGACCGAACAACGACACCGGAACCTGGGATCCGGTCGCTCAGCGGTGGCTCGAGGGATGCGCGCCCCAGTGGTGCTACATCGACGACATCGGTTCCTGGGCCACCAATGAGCTGACCATCAACTGGAACTCGCCGCTGTCGTGGGTGGCGAACTTCGCCGCCGACCAGGCCCGGGCGGTCCAGTCGCCGTCGTGCCAGGTGGAGTACCGCCAGCACGGTTCCTGGCCGAAGGGCTACAACGCTCAGATCATCGTCACCAACACCGGCGAGGAGGCCGTCGAGGACCTGACCGTGCGGTGGGCGATGCCCGCCGGGCAGACGATCGAGCGGTACTGGAGCGCCGAGCTGGTCCAGGACGGCCACGTCGTGACCGCGACCGACCTCGGCAACGGCCACGCGCTGCGGCCCGGCAAGAAGTACACCTTCGGCTACATCGGATCCACCGCGGACGGCAGGGGCGCGCTCGAGCCCGCCTCGGTCACCTGCACGGCCCGATAGCCGAGCCGAGACCACAACTCAACAACAAGAAGGGGGCGGCCACCGGTACCGGTGGCCGCCCCCGCTCACGTGTCCGCCGCCGTTCTGGCCACCGGCGGCGTGGAGCTACGCTACTCGGCGTGTCCGGCGAGCTTGTCTTCCAGCTCCTCGGCCGACCAGTCGCAGAGCGTGTAGTCGTCGTAGTTGGCCAGCCGGCCCGCCGAGACGATGCCGCCCTGCCAGTCCCAGTTCAGGGCGCAGATGTTCGAGGCGAGGTTGACGCCGTCCGGGTTCTGGTCCCAGCCGTTGCAGATGTCGTGGATGTCGGTGTTACCCGCGTTCAGCACGTCGACCAGGCTGCCGTTCCAGTTGCCCAGGCAGATGTTCGACAGGACGTTGACGCCGCCGAAGTCGGCCGGGTCGTAGTCTTGCGCCGCCGCGGGCGTAGCCGAGCTCGCCGCGATCATCGCCGCGGCGCCAGTCAGCGCGGCGCCGCCCAGAGCTTTACGAAGCATGAAGGCTCCCTTGGATTGTTGTGAATTGACGGTCCGGGATTGAACGGACCAACCAGGACTATATGCGCCCTTCATCGGAATTCACGGTATTTTCGCGCGTCTTCGCGCGATTTTTCCAATAAATGTAGTACGTGAATAATGCCCATATTTGCGGAGTGACGGCGAGGGCGGCCGCGGCCCCGAGGAACATGGCCGGGCCGAACGGGAACTCCCTGCGCCGCAGCGCCAGCACCACCGCGGCCTGGACGGCGCCGACGACGGCCGCGGCGACGAGGGCGACCACGGCGGTCGGCCACGACGACCAGCCCAGGACCAGGCCGAGCAGTCCGGCGAGTTTGACGTCGCCGAAGCCGACCTGGCCCAGCGCATGACCGGTCAGGTACAGCGCGAAACCCGCCGCGGCGCACGCGGCGGCCCGCAGCATCGCGGCCGGATCTCCGGTGGCCAGCAGCAGCGCGGCCGCCGCGGGGTAGACCGGCAGCACCATCGCGTCGGGCAGCCGCCGCCGGTAGGCGTCGACCCAGGCGGCGACGATCCCGCACCCGGCCGCCAGCCCCAGGGCGGCCAGATGCAGCGGCCCGGCGGCACGCCACACGATCAGCAGCGCCGAGGCCAGACTGGCGGCGGCCAGCAGGCGCGGGTCGGCGCCCCGCGCGGCGGCCAGTCCGATGCACCAGCGCAGCCCCGGCACCGCCAGCAGCGCGGCGGCGGCCGCGACCACCACCGGCGGCTACCGCTTCCTGCGTCCGTTCCCGGCCCCCGCCCGGCGGGAGGCCCGGCCCGAGCCGTTCCCCGGCCCGTCCAGGCCGAGCATCGGCCGCAGGTAGCGACCGGTGTGGCTGGCGTCGATCTCGGCGACCTCCTCGGGCGTGCCCGCCGCGACCAGGAGGCCGCCCTTGTCCCCGCCTTCGGGGCCGAGGTCGATGATCCAGTCGGTGTTCTTGATGACCTCGAGGTTGTGCTCGATGATGATGACGGTGTTGCCCTTGTCGACCAGGCCGTCGAGCACGCCCAGGAGCCGCCGGACGTCCTCGAAGTGGAGGCCGGTGGTCGGCTCGTCGAGGATGTAGACCGTCTTCCCGGTCGAGCGCTTCTGCAGTTCGGAGGCGAGCTTGACGCGCTGGGCCTCGCCGCCGGACAGCGTCGGGGCCGGCTGGCCGAGCCGCACGTAGCCGAGGCCGACGTCGACCAGGGTCTTCAGGTGCCGGTGGATCGACCGGATCGGCTCGAAGAACTCGGCGGCCTCCTCGATGGGCATGCCGAGCACCTCCGAGATGGTCTTGCCCCGGTAGTGGACTTTGAGCGTGTCGCGGTTGTACCGGGCACCGTCGCACTCTTCGCAGGGCACGTAGACGTCCGGCAGGAAGTTCATCTCGATCTTGAGGGTGCCGTCGCCGCTGCACGCCTCGCACCGGCCGCCCTTGACGTTGAAGGAGAACCGCCCCGGGCCCCAGCCGCGGACCTTGGCCTCGGGGGTGCCGGCGAACAGCTTGCGGATCTTGTCGAACACGCCGGTGTAGGTGGCCGGGTTGGACCGCGGGGTGCGGCCGATCGGCGACTGGTCGACCCCGACGATCTTGTCGACCCCTTCGACGCCGGTGATGGTGCGGTGCTTGCCCGCAACGATCTTGGCGCCGTTGACCTCGGCGGCGAGGGTGTTGTAGAGGATCTCGTTGACCAGGGTCGACTTGCCGGAACCGGACACGCCGGTCACCGACACCATGCAGCCCATCGGGAAGGTCACGTCGATGCGCTGCAGGTTGTTCTCGCGGGCGCCCTTGACGACCAGTTCGCGGTCGGCCGCCGGGGGCCTGCGCACGCTCGGGACCGGGATGCGGCGGCGGCCGGCGAGGTAGTCGGCGGTGATCGACCCCGGCGCGTCGGGCAGGCCGGCCACGGGCCCGGAGTAGATGACCGCCCCGCCGTGCTCGCCGGCGCCCGGGCCGATGTCGACCACGTGGTCGGCGACCCGGATGGTGTCCTCGTCGTGCTCGACGACGATCAGGGTGTTGCCCAGGTCCCGGAGCCGCTCCAGGGTGCCGATGAGCCGCTTGTTGTCCCGCTGGTGGAGCCCGATGGAGGGCTCGTCGAGGACGTAGAGGACGCCGACCAGGCCGGCGCCGATCTGGGTGGCCAGGCGGATCCGCTGGGCCTCGCCGCCGGAGAGGCTCCCGGCCGAGCGGGCCAGGGTCAGGTAGTCCAGGCCGACGTCGAGCAGGAACCGCAGCCGGGCGCCGACCTCCTTGAGGATCGGGGCGGCGATCATCGAGTCGCGCTCGGACAGCTCGAACTTCTCGAAGAACGCCGCGCAGTCGACGATCGAGAGGTTGCACACGTCGAAGATCGACCGGCCCTCCACGGTGACGGCCAGGACCTCGGGTTTGAGGCGGGCGCCGTCGCAGGCCGAACACGGGATCTCCCGCATGAACTGCTCGTACTTGTCGCGGGTCCAGTCGGAGTCGGTCTCGGTGTGGCGGCGCTCGACCCACGGGACCACGCCCTCGAAGCGGGTCTCGTAGGCGCGCCGCTGGCCGCGCTTGTTGCGGTAGGAGACCTGGAGGGTCTCGCTGTAGCCGTACAGGACCGCCTTGTGGGCCCGGTCGGGCAGGTCGGCCCACGGGGTGTCCACGTCGAATCCGACCGCCTCGCCGAGCGCGATGATCTGGTAGAGGAAGTAGTCGCCCATGCCGACCGACGACCACGGCGCGAGCGCGCCCTCGCGGATGGTGGCCTCCTGGTCCCGGATGGCCAGCTCGGGGTCGACCTCCTTGCGCACGCCCAGGCCGTGGCAGACCGGGCAGGCCCCGAAGGGGGCGTTGAAGGAGAAGGTGCGCGGCTCCAACTCGTCGAGGGTGAGCGGATGGTCGTTGGGGCAGGCCATCTTCTCGGAGAAGCGGCGGCGCCGCCCCGGGTCGTCCTCGGCGACGTCGACGAAGTCGAGCTCGATCACGCCGTCGGCCAGCGCCAGGGCCGACTCGACCGAGTCGGTGACGCGCTGCGCCGAGGACGGCTTGACCACCAGGCGGTCGACCACGACCTCGATGTCGTGCTTCTCCTGCTTCTTGAGCGCCGGGACGTCGCCGAGCGCGTAGACGGTGCCGTCGACGCGGGCCCGGGCGTAGCCGGTCTGCCGGAGCTCGTTGAACAGGTCGGCGAACTCGCCCTTGCGCCTGCGGACGACCGGGGCCAGGACCTGGAAGCGGGTGCCCTCGGGCAGGGCCATGATCTGGTCGGTGATCTGCTGTGGCGACTGGCGGCCGATGGGCTCGCCGCACTGCGGGCAGTGGGGGACGCCGATGCGGGCGTACAGCAGCCGCAGGTAGTCGTAGATCTCGGTGATGGTCCCGACCGTGGAGCGCGGGTTGCGGGAGGTGGACTTCTGGTCGATCGAGACGGCCGGGGACAGGCCCTCGATGAAGTCGACGTCGGGCTTGTCCATCTGGCCGAGGAACTGTCGGGCGTAGGCCGACAGCGATTCGACGTAGCGGCGCTGGCCCTCGGCGAAGACCGTGTCGAAGGCGAGCGAGGACTTGCCGGAGCCGGACAGGCCGGTGAAGACGATCAGGGAGTCGCGCGGGAGGTCGAGGTCGACGTCCTTGAGGTTGTGCTCCCGGGCGCCGCGTACGACGATGTTCCCCGACGACTGGGGCGTGCCGCTGGTGTTGGTCTCGGTTCGAAGCTGGTCGTAGGCCACCGTGGAAATCTAACGCTCGGGTCCGACAGGTCCGGGGAGCCGCGGTTCGATTCCGGGCCCTTGATTGAGGCTACCCGGCCTCCGGCGGTGGCCGGAGGCGCGATGTGAGGCTCGACTCAGTGCGCGGCGCGGTCGTGCTCGTAGAGGTCGTGCTGCCGCATGAGCCCGATGAGCTTGTCGGCGTAGTCGGGGTCGGTGGCGTAGCCGGCCCGGTGGATCTCCCGGGCGAAGCGGTCGGGGTCGTCGCGGTGCTCCATCGCCTCGGCGTAGCGCGACCAGGTGGAGAGCAGCTCGCCGTGGTCGCGGTAGGAGTCGCCGACGGTGGCGTAGGCCCGGAAGGTGGCGTCCATGCCGTAGCAGCCGCCGGTGGGGCCGCATTCGAAGGTGCCGTAGTCGCGGCAGCCGACGGCGTGCTCGCCGGGCGAGCCGAAGCACTTCATGCCGAACAGGTTGTGGTCCTCGCGGGCCAGCGGGCTCTCGCCCCAGCCGGTCTCCAGGATGGCCTGGGCGAGGGTGACCGAGGCGGGTACGCCGGTGGCCTCCTGGCCGGCGCGGGCTGCGGGCGCGTGGGTGTCGATGAAGGCCCGCTCGCCGCCGCGCGGGACGGTCGGCGGGTCCTGGCCGCACCAGGCCAGCCACGGCCGTCCGGCGGTCCACTCGACGTAGGCGCCCGAGACGTACCGCTCGTCGTCGATCCGGTACCAGAGGTGGGTGCGCTCGACGCGCCCGTCGATCTCCTGGCCCCACTGCTGGCATCGGACGTCGAGGCGGGAGGCGTTCGCGGCGGTGCCGTGGACGGCGGCGGCGGTGGTGGCCCCGGCGCGGATGTTGAGGTCGAGGCCGTCGGTGGCGACCCGGGCCGCAGTGGCGGCCTCGCCGGCGGTCGAGCACCAGCGCAGGTCGGTGGGCTCGTCGTCCCAACCGACGTAGGCGTGGCTGATCCAGCGGTCGCTGCCGATGCGCAGCCAGGTGGAGGTGTCGCGGACGTGGCCGGCGATGTGCTCGCCGCGGGCCTTGCACGCGGCGGTGAGGGAGTCGCCGTCGGCGAGGGTGCCGAGGATGCGTTCGTCGGTGGCCGGACCGGAGCGGACGTTGACCGCGCCGCCGTCGGTGGACACGGCCGCGTCGGCGCTGACGGCCGCGGGTGCGGCGCCGGGCAGCAGACCGGCCGCGAGAGCGGTGACCGCGATGACCCTGAATCGTCGAATGTATGCGCCCATACTCCCGCATCGTACGAATGATGCCTGTTCATGTCCGGCGATCAATCAATGTGAGTATTCTTCTCGCGTGTCGACGCTCACCCCGCCTGGTCGCGATTCCGAGCCCGATGTGAGCGACAATGGTCCCCGTGCCTACACGCTCTGATCTGCGAAACATCGCCATCGTCGCCCATGTCGACCACGGGAAGACCACCCTGGTCGACGCCATGCTCAAGCAGGCGGGAGCGTTCCGCGAGGGCGCCGCCGTCGACGACCGGGTCATGGACTCGATGGACCTCGAGCGAGAGAAGGGCATCACCATCCTCGCGAAGAACACCGCGGTCCACTACACCAACCCCGCCGACGGCTCCCCGATGGTCGTCAACATCATCGACACGCCGGGCCACGCCGACTTCGGCGGCGAGGTCGAGCGCGGCCTGTCGATGGTCGACGCGGTCGTGCTGCTGGTCGACGCCTCCGAAGGCCCCCTCCCCCAGACCCGCTTCGTCCTGCGCAAGGCGCTCGAGGCGCGCCTGCCGGTGATCTTGTGCATCAACAAGACCGACCGCCCCGACGCCCGGATCGCCGCGGTCGTCGACGAGGTCTACGAGCTGTTCCTCGACCTCGACGCCGAGGACGACCAGATCGAATTCCCGATCGTCTACTCCTGCGCGCGCGACGGGGTCGCCTCGCTGAAGCAGCCCGACGACGGCACGGTCCCGTCCGACTCCGAGAACCTCAAACCGTTCTTCGACACCATCATCGACCACGTGCCGGCCCCCGAGTACGAGGCGGACGCGCCGCTGCAGGCGCACGTGACCAACCTCGACGCCGACAACTTCCTGGGCCGGATCGCGCTCTGCCGGGTCGAGCAAGGCGAGCTCCGCAAGGGCCGGACGGTGGCCTGGATGCGGCGGGACGGCTCGGTCAAGAACGTCCGCATCACCGAGCTGCTCATGACCGAGGCGCTCGCCCGCAAGCCGGCCGAGCGGGCCGGCCCCGGCGACATCTGCGCCATCGCCGGCATCCCCGACATCATGATCGGCGAGACCCTCGCCGACCCCGAGGACCCGGTGGCGCTGCCGCTCATCACCGTCGACGAGCCGGCGATCTCGATGACCATCGGCACCAACACCTCTCCATTGGTCGGCAAGGGCGGCAAGGGCCACAAGGTCACCGCGCGGCTGGTCAAGGACCGGCTCGACAAGGAACTGGTCGGCAATGTCTCGATGCGGGTCCTCCCCACTGAGCGCCCCGACACCTGGGAGGTCCAGGGCCGCGGCGAGCTGGCCCTGGCGATCCTGGTCGAGCAGATGCGCCGCGAAGGCTTCGAGCTGACCGTCGGCAAGCCCGAGGTGGTGACCAAGACCGTCGACGGCAAGATCCACGAGCCGGTCGAGCGCATGACCATCGACGCCCCCGAAGAGCACCTGGGCGGGATCACGCAGCTCATGGCCTCGCGCAGGGCCCGGATGGAGACGATGACCAACCACGGCTCGGGCTGGATGCGCATGGAGTGGCTGGTGCCCTCCCGGGGCCTGATCGGCTTCCGCACCGAATTCCTCAGCCAGACCCGCGGCACCGGCATCGCCCACGCGATCTTCGAGAAGCACGAGCCGTGGTTCGGCGAACTGCGCACCCGCCAGAGCGGCTCGCTCGTGGCCGACCGGCCCGGGCAGGTCACGGCGTTCGCCATGCTCAACCTCCAGGAGCGCGGGACGCTGTTCTCCGGCCCGGGCACCGAGGTCTACGAGGGCATGATCGTCGGCGAGAACTCCCGCGCCGACGACATGGACGTGAACATCACCAAGGAGAAGAAGCTCACGAACATGCGCTCGGCGACCGCCGAGGCCACCGAAAGCGTGGTGCCGCCGCAGGTGCTGTCGCTGGAGCAGTCGCTCGAGTTCTGCCGCGAGGACGAGTGCGTCGAGGTCACCCCGGAGGCGATCCGCATCCGCAAGGTGGTGCTCGATCAGAAGCAGCGCGGCCGGGCCGCCTCCCGCGCCAAGCACGCCGGGTAGGCCGGCCCCGCCGCTCAGTCGTCGTCGCGCTTCTGGCGGTCGGCGAGGAAATCCTCGAAGGCGTCGCCGAGCTCGTCGGCGGTGGGCATGCGGCCGTCCTGGAGCATCTCGTCGGACTCGGCGGCCTCGGTGAACGAGTCGTACTGGTCCTCGAGGGACTTCACCACCTCGGCCACCTCCTCGGATTCAGCGACCTGCTCGGCGATGTCGGCGTCGACCCGGACCCGGTCGCTCTCCATCGCCGGATCGGCCGGCAGGTCGAGGCCGGTCGCCTCCCGGAGGCCCTCCAGCAGCCGGATGGTGCCGGCCGGATAGTTCATCTGCATCACATAGTGCGGAACGTGGACCGACAGCCCGAGCGCGTCCCGGCCGGACTCGCCGAGCCGGTACTCGAGCAGCCCGGCGGCGTTGCCCGGAACCGAGACCTCGTTGAAGACCGGCCGGTTGTCGAACACCAGTTCGGGTCGGGTGGCGTGGACGGTCATGCCCAGCGAGCGCGTGTGGGGCACGCCCATGGGAATGCCCTGGAAGCCCACCGTCAGCGGGATGCTCCAGTGGTCGACCAGGTCCTCGACGGCGTCGATGAACCGTTCCCAGGCGAAGTCGGGTTCGGGCCCTGTCAGGAGCAGGAACGGGCGCTCGGCGTGGTCGCGCATGAGGTAGACCACCAACTGCGGCGCCTCGAAGTCCGACCAGCGGTCGAGGGAGAACGTCAGGTTCGGCCGGCGGGAGCGGTAATCGATGAGCTGGTCGACGTCGAACGACGCCACCGGCGTGTGCTCGAACTCATCGAAGAGGTAGTCGACGACCCCGCGCCCGGCCGAGCCCGCGTCCATGAACCCGTCGAGGAAGTGCAGCATCACCGCACCTCGCGCCTCTGGAGGGTCCGCGAGTACGTCGCACAGTGCCCAAGGGTCAACGTTCAAAGCAATCGGCTCCTTCTTCTAGACGCCTCAAATGCTAACGCCAGGCGCCCGCCCTCCATTCCCCCAAGCATAGGTGTCGGACTCGCCTCACCCCCACTCGTCGAACTCCGGGTTCGGCTCGCCGGTGGGCCGAACCCCGAAGTAGCTCAAGGCGAACTCGTTGATCTCCTTGAACGCCTCGCCGGTGGTCCCGCCGCCGCCTCCGCCGTCGGGGACGTAGGCGCTCACGGCCACCACGTACTGCGGGTCCTCGGCCGGGGCGAAGCCCACGAAGGACGCCACCGAGCCGTCGGCGTACACGCCGTCGCGCACCAACTGGCCGGTGCCGGTCTTGCCGGCCAGGTGGTAGCTCTCCAGCGCGGCATTCCTGCCGGTGCCGGTGCCGGCGTAGATCGGGGCCTGCAGCAGGTGCTGCAGGTCCGCGGCGGTCTGTTCGGACACGACCCGCCGGGCTTCGGATTCGGTCTCCTCCTCGGCCGGCCGGCCCTGCGCGTCGATGAGCTCCCGCACCAGGGTCGGCCTCGCATACGTCCCGTCGTTGGCGATCGCCCCGTAGACGGCGGCCATCTGGACCACGGTGGCGGTGATCTCGTGTCCGATCGGGATGGAGCCGTGCGAGGTCCCCGACCACCGCTCGGGTTCGAGCAGCATGCCCGGCGCCTCCCCGTCGATGCCGACGCCGGTGGGCTCGCCGAGCCCGAACGCCTGCTGGTACGAGTAGAGCTTCTCGGGACCGAGGCAGTCGGCCAGCCGGATGGTGGCCACGTTGGACGACTGGGCGATGATGCCGGCCAGGCTCAGTTGCGCGCCGCCGTGGGGGTAGGTGTCGGTGTAGTCCTCGCCGCCCTTGTTGATGGACTGCGCCACGGACATGGTGCCGTCGGCCTCGATGCAGCCCTCCTCGAGCGCGGCGGCGAAGACGATCGCCTTGTGGATCGAACCGGGGTCCACTGTGGCTTGCGAGCCGTAGTCGCGGTAGGCCTCCACGTCGTCGACTTCGAACGGGTTGGCCGCGTCGTAGGTCGGGGTCGAGGCCATCGCCAGCATCTCGCCGGTGCCGACCTCCATGACCATGGCCGAGCCGAACTCGGCGTCGTGGTCGGCGACGGTGTCCTCCAGGATCTTCTGCACCTGGAACTGCAGGTCGGCGTCGATGGTGAGCCGGACGTCCTTGCCCGGCACGGCTTCCTGCTCGCGGAAGAAGGCGCCCGGGATCGGCTGCCCGGAGCGGCCGCGCTCGTAGGAGACCTCGCCGTCGACGCCGCGCAGCCACTCGTCGTAGCTCGACTCGATGCCGCTGAGGCCCTCGCCGTCGTCCCCGCCGGTGAAGCCGATGACGTTGGCGGCCAAGTCGTGGCCGGGCACCACGCGCCGCTCGTCGTCGCCGACGATGAGGCCGGGGTCGCCGATCCGCTCGATCCGGTCGCCGACGGCCAGGTCGACGCCTCGCTGGAGGTAGGCGAACTGGATCGGATCGCCCTCCGGGGTGGCCTCGGTGGCGATCGCCGGTTCGAGCTCCGAGGCCGGTACCCCGAGCAGGGGCCCCAGTTCGGCGGCGAGGTCGGCCGCGTCGGCCTCGACGCGGGTGGGGTCGACGGCGATGAAGTTGGCCTCGACCGAGTAGGCGAGGCGGTGTCCGTTGCGGTCGAGGATCCCGCCGCGCTCGGCCGGGAGCGGCTCGGTGACCAGGCGCTGGTCGAACGCGTCGGAGGCGTAGGCGGCCGCGTCGGTGGCCTGGAGCTGCACCAGCCTGCCGGCGGCGGCGACCAGCATGATGAGCACCAGTGCCGACACGAACCGCAGGCGGCGGCCGGTGTTGCCGATGCGGGGCAGGTCGCGTACGGGCCGGATCGGGGCGCCCGGCCCGGAAGCACGGCGGCGCCGCGGCGGCGCCGCAGGGGCGCGCCGGGGCCGGGGCGCGGCTTTGCGGGGCGGCGCCTCCCTGCGCTGCCGACGCTGCGGCTCGCCGCGTTCGGGGTCGGGCTCGGCCTCGATTCGGCGGCGCTGCCGCGAGCGCGCGGCGGCCTCGCGGCGGCGCCGCGCCGCGAGGTCGTCGCTCTCCCGCTGGGCGGCCCGCTGACGGGCGCGGCGGGCGGCCTCGCGGTCGCGCGCGCCGTGCTCGCGGGCGCGGTTGTCCTCGGCCGGCTCGGACGACGCCGCCTCGCGGACGGTGCGTCCGCGAGGCGTGTAGCTCCGGGCCCGGCTGATCGACGAGCGTCCGCGCCGCCGGGGATCGGATTCGGTCATCGGCGGCTACTCCTCGGCCCCGCTCCAGGGCACCTCGACGGTCTCGCCTTCCGGCAGGTACAGGTAGGTGACCTTGTCGGGCCGCTCCATGCCGTACCGGGAGGCCTCGGCCTCGAGGTTGTTCGGCGAGTTGAGCTGCGACAGCTCGTCGGCCAGCTCCTGCTCGGCCTGGCTGAGCTGCGCCTGCTCGCTGCGCAGTTCCTGCAGGTGGTAGGCGTCCTCGTTGATGACGGTGTTGAGCAGCAGCAGGCCCACGATGCCGGCGACGACCAGCGCCAGCACCCCGGCGACGAACGCCGGGCGCGGCACCTCGACCGGGTCGGGCGCCGGCCGCGCGGCCGGGCGTTCGGAGGTGCGGGTGCGGCGTTGCGGCTGCGGCTCCGGCTCGGTGCGGCGCTCGGGGGCGGCCGGCGCCTCGGCCGGGGACTCGACCGGGTCGGCCGCCGGCTGGACCGCGAGCGCGCCGTCGGCCACCGGAGCCTCGCCCGCTTCGCCGATCAGGGCGCGCCGTCGCGAGGAGGCGGCTCGCGCCCGGCGGCGGGCGGCCTTGATGATCTCGTCGGCGTCTGCCTGGGGCCGACGGTAGGGCGCGTTGCTCATGAGTCGCCTCCTTCTCGCGTGGGCGGGGCCAGCCGCTCGGCGGCGCGCAGCCGGGCCGGCGCGCTTCGCGGATTCCGGTCGAGTTCGGTCTGGGTGGGCTGTTGGGCTTTCCTCGTCAGGAGTCGGTACTGGGGCTCGGTGCCGGGCAGGTCGACCGGAAGGCCGGCCGGGGTGGTCGATTTGGTGCGGCGCACCAGTTCGCGTTTGGTGATGCGGTCCTCCAGGGAGTGGTAGGACAGCACCACCACTCGCCCGCCGGGGGCGAGCGCGTCGAGCGCGGCCGGGAGTGCCGCGGCCCAGGTGTCGAGTTCGGCGTTGACCTCGATGCGCAGGGCCTGGAAGGTCCGTTTGGCGGGGTGCCCGCCGGTCCGGCGGGCCGGGGCCGGGATCGCCTCGCGCACCAGCTCGGCCAGCATCCTGCTCGAGGTGATCCTGGCCTCGCCCCGGGACCTGACGATGGCGCGGGCGATCCGGGGGGCGAATTTCTCCTCGCCGTATTCGCGGAGCAGTCGCACGAGGTCGGCGGTGTCGTAGGTGTTGACGACGGTCTCGGCGGTGAGCTCGTCCTCGGGGTCCATGCGCATGTCCAGCGACGAGTCCTGGGCGTAGGCGAAGCCGCGTTCGGGACGGTCGAGCTGCATCGAGGAGACGCCGAGGTCGAACAGGACTCCGTCGGCGGCGCGGTGGCCGTGCTCGGTGAGGATTTCGCCGATCCGGTCGTAGACGGCCCGGACCGGGACGAAGCGGTTTCCGAAGCGGCGGAGCCGTTCGGTGGCGTGGTCGAGCGCGGCGGGGTCGCGGTCGAGGCCGAGGACGGTGAGGCCGGGGTGGGCGGTCAGGAGCGCCTCGGTGTGGCCTCCGGCGCCGAGGGTGGCGTCGACGGCGACCGCGCCGGGCTTCGACACGGCCGGCGCGAGGCGCGCGAGCACTTGGTCGAGCATGACCGGCACGTGCGGTGCGCTCATGACGTTCACCTCCATTCGTCTCACAGTCCTTCGGGCAGGTCGCCCTGTTCGATGTCGGCGAAGGCCTCTTCGGAGGCCTCCAGGTATTGCTCCCAGGTGGCGGCGTTCCATATCTCGACGCGGTTGGAAGCGCCGATGACGATCAGGTCGCGTTCGAACCCGGCGTATTCGCGGAGCCGGGCGGGGATGGTCACGCGTCCCTGCTTGTCGGGCACTTCGTCGTGCGCGGAGGCGAAGAAGACGCGGTTGTAGGCGCGGGCGGCCTTGCTGGACATGGGCGCGGCCTGGAGCGCTTCGGCCAGGCGGGCGAACTCGTCCTCGGGGAAGACGTAGAGGCACCGCTCCTGGCCCTTCGTGATCACCACTCCCTCCGCGAGTGCGTCCCTGAATTTCGCGGGGAGGATCACGCGGCCCTTGTCGTCGAGGCGCGGGGTGTGGGTGCCGAGGAACATCGGCGCCACCCCCTGTGCCTTGCGAGCCGTGCGGCCCTCCGGCCGCGACGGCGGGACCCCCGTCCCACCAGTGCGCCCCACATTACTCCACTTCCCCCCACCTTTGGGGGTTGTTTCCGGCCGAATTCCATGATTCAGGTGATGGATCAGCAGCTCAGCGTTGGTAGTGGGGTGTGGAGTGACGGCTACGCCACCCGCCGGTATTGCCCGAACGGTCCTCACATTTCACGCGTTCGGGTGGGGGCGGCTCCGGGGCACCCGGCACCTCACGCAGCCGGCGCCACTCGGAGCGGCCCGCGGTGCGCGTGTGACAAACTCTTGTGCAGAGCCGTCGAGTCCGATCAAGTGGAAAGCGAGCCCGCATGAGCGCGAATCTCCCTGCACGCGCGAAATTCGCCACCGCACTGCTGCGGACCGCCGCGGTGATGTCGAGGGCGACCGGGCGCGGCGACGGATCGGTCATCGGGGGGCGCGTCGGCCTCATCGTCGAGCCCCGGCTGCTGGAGCTGCTGGCCGACGGCCGCCATGTGGTGCTCGTGTCGGGCACGAACGGCAAGACGACCACCACGCGGTTCGCGACCGCCGCGCTGGAGGCGAACGGCAAGGTCGCCACCAATTCCTACGGCGCCAACATGCCCACCGGGCACGCCACCGCCCTCGCCAAGAGCCTCCGGGCCACGTACGCGGCGCTCGAGTGCGACGAGCACTACCTCGGCCAGCTCCTGGATGCGGCGCATCCGAAGGTCGTGGCGCTGCTGAACCTCTCCCGCGACCAGCTCGACCGGGCGATGGAGGTGACGGCGCTGGCCGCCAAGTGGCGCCAGACGCTGCAGGCCCAGGCCGGGCACACCACCGTCGTGGCCAATGCCGACGATCCGCTCGTCGTCTGGGCCGCCTCGGTGTGCGAGCGGGTGGTGTGGGTCGCGGCCGGGCAGAGCTGGACGGCCGATTCGGCGATCTGCCCCAACTGCGGCAACCATCTCGACCGGTTCGGGGAGTTCTGGCGGTGCACCAACTGCGGGCTCAATCGCCCCAGTCCCCAGTGGTCGGTGGCGCAGACCGGCGAGGCGGTCGTCGGTCCCGACGGGCGCCGCTACGACCTCGACCTGCAGTTGCCGGGGCGGGTCAACCGGGCCAACGCCGCGACGGCCCTGGCGATCGCGAGCCTGTTCGGCGTCGAACCCGCCCAGGCGGCACCGCGGCTGTCGCAGGTCACCTCGGTGGCGGGCCGGTACGCGAAGGTGGAGCGTGACGGACGCCGGCTGCGGCTGCTGCTGGCCAAGAACCCGGCCGGGTGGCTGGAGTCGTTCGACATGATCGAGCAGGGCCCGCCGGTGGTCCTGTCGCTCAACGCCCGCCAGGTCGACGGTTTCGACACCTCCTGGATCTACGACGTCGACTTCACCTCGCTGGCCGGGCGCAAGGTCGTCGTGACCGGCGACCGGCGAACCGACCTGGCCGTCCGCTTGGAGGTCGACGGGGTCGACTTCGTCGTCGCCGAGGACATCGGCGGCGCCATCGCGGCCGTCGCCCCAGGGCCGGTGGAGGTCGTGGCCAACTACACGGCGTTCCAAGACATCCGCGCGGAATTCAACCGCGTCAACTGACCGACCGGAAAGCGGTTTGATCGTGGCACCTAGCACCCTGCGCATCATCTGGCTCTACCCCGACCTGCTGTCGACCTACGGCGACCGGGGAAACCTCCTGGTCCTGGCCCACCGCGCCCGGGCCCGGGGCGTCGAGGTCGAGCCGATGCAGATCCGCAGCGACCAGCACATCCCGCAGAGCGCCGACATGTACCTCATCGGCGGCGGCGAGGACGGACCCCAGGCGGTGGCGGCCGAACGGCTGCTCGACGACGGCACCCTGGCCCGGGCCGCCGACGACGGCAGGCCGATCCTGGCCGTCTGCGCCGGCTACCAGATCCTCGGCGAGTCCTTCTACGCCAACGACCGCTGCCACCCCG
Organism: Glycomyces xiaoerkulensis; assembly: GCF_002798405.1. Classification (GTDB taxonomy): domain Bacteria; phylum Actinomycetota; class Actinomycetes; order Mycobacteriales; family Micromonosporaceae; genus Glycomyces; species Glycomyces xiaoerkulensis. The sequence goes on from NZ_PGGV01000015.1 coordinate 85,569, forward strand.
GCCTGGGCATCCTCGACCTGCGCTCCGACCGCGGCGAGAGCCGCGCGGTAGGCGAACTGTCCGGCGAGGGCCACCCCGGGCTCGGGGTCGGCTCCATCACCGGCTTCGAGAACCACGGCGGCCGCACCCGTCTGGGCGAGGCGGTCCAGCCGCTGGCGCACGTGAGCGCCGGGACCGGCAACGACGGCGTCGCCGAGGGCGCCTGGGCCGGCCACGTCATCGGCACCTACATGCACGGCCCCGCCCTGGCGCGCAATCCCCGCCTGGCCGACGTGCTGCTGGCCTGGGCGGTCGGGGTCGACCCGGCCGGACTGCCGCCGCTCGACGACACCTGGCCGGAGCGGCTGCGTTCCGAGCGGTTCGCCGCCCTCGCTCCCGAATGACGACCCCGAGCCGCCGGGGGCCAGAATCATGTAGGCGATTCGAAACATCGCGAGTTAGTTTAGTCAGGCAACTAACACGCACACCCTGGAGGACCCTCGCATGGACTGGCCCAACGGCGTCGACGGACTGTGCTACGGCGGCGACTACAACCCCGAGCAGTGGCCCGAATCGGTCTGGGACAACGACGTCGCGCTCATGAGGGAGGCCGGGGTCAACCTGGTCACCATCGGCGTCTTCTCCTGGGCCGCCCTCGAACCGCGCGAAGGCGAATACGACTTCGGCTGGCTCGACCGGATCATGGACCGCCTCCACGACGGCGGCATCGCGGTCGACCTGGCCACGCCCACCGCCTCCCCGCCGCCCTGGTTCACCCTCGCCCACCCCGACGCGCTGGGCGAGCGCCCCGACGGCACCCGCCAGATCCACGGCTCCCGCGACACCTACGACGTCCACGCCCCCGCCTACCGGGAAGCGTCGCTGCGGATCGCGGGCGCTCTGGCCGAACGCTACGCCGCCCACCCGGCGCTGGCGATGTGGCACGTCCACAACGAATACGGAACCACCAGCCACTCCGTCCACGCCGAACGGGCCTTCCGCGCCTGGCTGCAGGGCAAATACGAGACCCTCGACGCGCTCAACCGCGCCTGGTGGGGCGCCTTCTGGTCCCAGCGCTACTCCGATTGGGACCAGATCATGGCCCCCCGCGCCACCCAGTACCTGACCAACCCCGCCCAAGAGCTCGACTTCAAGCGCTTCACCTCCGACGCCCTGCTCGACCACTACCGCGCCCAGCGGAACCTGCTCCACCGGGCCGGCCCCGACATCCCCATCACCACCAACTTCGTGTTCGGCCCCTGGGTGCCGGTCGACCAGTGGCGGTGGGCCGGCGAAGTCGACCTGGTCGCCTTCGACTCCTACCCGGGCGCGGCCGACCGGACCGCCGAGCAGCACAGCGCCCTCCACGCCGACCTGGCGCGCTCCTGGGCCGGCGGCGATCCGTGGCTCCTGATGGAACAGTCCGCCGGCACCGTCCACACCCCGGACGGCTCGATCCCCAAGGGCCCCGGCCGGATGGCCCGGCACTCGATGATCCACATCAGCCGCGGCTCCAAGGGCGCCATGTTCTTCCAGTGGCGCTCCGGGCGCGGCGGCGCCGAGCAGTGGCATTCGGCGCTGGTGCCACACGCCGGCGAGCACACCCGCACCTTCCGCGAGGTCGTCGACCTCGGACAGGCGCTACCGGCTCTGGCCGAGACCGCCGACGAACCGGTCGAGGCGGATACGGCGATCCTGTGGAGCCCCGAGTCCTGGTGGGCCACCGGCGGACACGCCTCCCTGCCGGCGCCGTTCGACTACTTCGAGAACGTCGCCCAGATCCACCGAGTGCTGCGCGACCGGGGGGTCGTGGCCGACTTCGCCTCCCCCGAAGGCGACCTGAGCAAGTACGCCACCGTGATCGCGCCGAGCACCTACGTCCTCAGCTCCGCCGCCTCCGAGAACCTGCGCTGGTTCACCGCAGGCGGCGGTCGACTGGTCGCCTCCTACCTCACCGGCGCGGTCGACGAGCACTGCCAGGTCTGGCTCGGCGGCTTCCTCGGCGGCCTGACCGACCTGTTCGGCGTCCGCGTCCTCGAGCACCTCCCCCAGCCGGACGGGGAGGTGCGGGCACTGTGGAACTTCGGCAACGCCGAGCGGTTCTGCGAACTGCTGGAGATGCGCGGCGCCCAGTGCGTCACCCAGTACGCCGGCGGCGAACTGACCGAGGACCGGCCCGCGGTCACCGTCAACCCCTTCGGGAAGGGCGAGGCCTGGTACGTCTCCTGCAAACTCGTTGACGAGGCCTGGGACCGCCTGTTCGAGGCCCTCGAGCTGAACGGCCCCGGCTCGGCCGGCGTCGACGTGGTCGACCGCGGCCGGTGGCGGTACATCATCAACCACACCGACACCGAGACCCGGATCGGACGCACCATCGTCCCGGCCGGCGGCTGGGCGGTCGACAGGCGACCCGAATAACCGGTTCCGCCCTCCCTGCCGGACGGCCGCACTTAGGCTCGGCCCTATGAGCACCGACGATCCCGAGGGGGAGACATGGAGATACTGATCGTGGGCTCGGGCAACATGGCCCGCGGCATCGGCACCCGGCTCATCGCCGGCAGGCACGGCGTCCGCTTCGCCGACCGGCAGCCCGAAAAGGCCGTCGCACTCGCCGGGGAGCTCGGCGGCGACACCGCCGGCGAGGCGCTCGACGACCCCGGCGGCGCCGAAATCGTCATCCTCGCCACGCCTTATCAGGGGAGCCTGCAAGTGGCCGAACGCTGGGCCGACCGCCTCGCCGGGACGACCGTCGTCGACATCTGCAACCCGGTCGACTTCGCCGGCTTCGACTCGCTGGTGACCCCGCCCGACCGGTCCGCCGCCGAGCAGATCGCCGCGACCGCGCCCGACGCGGCGGTGGTCAAGGCCTTCAACACCACCTTCGCCAGCCGCCTCGCCGCCTACGGCGCCCTCGACGTCTTCATCGCCGGCGACGACGAGAACGCGTGCGCCAAGGTCGCCCTGGTGTGCGAGGACGGCGGCCTGCGGCCGATCCTGGTCGGCGGCCTCAAGCACGCCGGGTCCCTGGAGGGCATGCAGCTACTCCACATGAAGGTCCAGGATCAGATCCAGGGCAATTGGTCCACCCACCTGGCCATCGAGCGCTGAGGCGGCGCCCGGACGCAGTCCCTCCGGCTCGCCCGGATCGATTACGCTCTGAAGGCATGCGAACCATCGGCCTCATCGGAGGCATGTCCTGGGAGTCCTCCGCCGAGTACTACCGGCTCATCAACACCGGGGTCCAAACCCGGCTCGGCGGCCGGCACAACGCCGAGAGCCTGATGGCGACGGTCGACTTCGACCGGATCGAGGCCATGCAGCGCGCCGGAGGCTGGGAGGCAGCCGCAGGACTGCTGGCCGATGCCGCCGCATCCCTGGAACGCGGCGGCGCCGAACTGATCGCCCTGTGCACCAACACGATGCACCTGGTGGCCGATCAGGTCGCCGGTGCGGTGACCGTCCCGTTCGTCCACCTGGTCGACGCCACCGCCGCGAGCGTCAACGCCGCCGGCATCGACAGGGTCGGCCTGCTGGGGACCCGGTTCACCATGGAAATGGGCTTTTACGCCGAACGCATGGCCGAGCACGGCGTCACGGTGGTGGTCCCCGAGGAGGCCGAACGCGCCATGGTGCACGAGGTCATCTACGACGAGCTGACCATGGGCACGGTGAATCCCGGCTCCCGGGAGGCCTTCCGGCGCGTCATGGCGGCCCTGGCCGAGCGCGGCTGCGACGGGATCGTCTTCGGCTGCACCGAGATCACGCTCCTGGTCGGCCGGGCCGACAGCCCGGTCCCGGTGTTCGATTCCACCCGAATCCACGCCGAGCGCCTGGTGGAGCTGGCGCTGGAGACCGGCGGCTAGGAGCGGTCAATCGGGGAGGCGGATCTCGAAGCCGATGGCGCGGTAGGCGGTCTCGGTGAGCAGGGCCCGCTTCGGTTCGGCGATGTCGCCGAAACGGGCGTCGGGGGTGAGATGGCGTAGGCGGGGATCGTCGAGGACCGCCTCGGCCGGTCCGCCGGTGATCAGGGCGTCGAGGTCGGTGCCGCCGAGCACGGCCGCGGCGGCGTCGGCGGCGCGCCGGCCGGCGGCTTTGGCCTGGCCTTCGCGGCGGCGGGCGAATCGCTGCTGGGACTGGCCGCCGGCCTTGGTCTTGCCTTGGACGTAGGCCGAGGCGGTCTTGGAGGCGGTGATGCGGCCGTCGGCGACCACGCCGACCGAGAAAGCGCCCTTGCGGGCGAGCAGGACACCGAGGCGGCGGGGTTCGAGGGCGTAATCGCGCAGGCGTCCGGCGACTTCGAGCGGTTCGCCCTCGAGCAGCCACTCCGGCGGGATGCCGCCGGTCAGCGCCCAGGTGACGGCGGCCGTGGTCCCGTCGTGCGACTCGAGGGTCCAGGCGTCGCCTTCGGCGTGGTGGGCGGCGATGCCGCCGTTGCGTTCGCCGAATCGCTCCACCCAGCGCGGGAGGCGTTCGGGCTCGACCTCGACGATCCGGCCGCCGCCCGCGGCGGGGCGGACTCTGGTCATGATCAGACGTTGAAGCCGAGCGCGCGGAGCTGGTCGCGGCCCTCGTCGGTGATCTTGTCGGGGCCCCACGGCGGGATCCACACCCAGTTGATGCGCAGGTCGGAGACGAGGCCGCCTTCGGCGCCGCCGGTGAGGGCGGAGCGGGACTGGTCCTCGATGACGTCGGTCAGCGGGCAGGCCGCGGAGGTGAGCGTCATGTCGAGGGTGGCGACGTTCTCGTCGTCGACGTGGACGCCGTAGATAAGCCCGAGGTCGACGACGTTGATGCCGAGCTCGGGGTCGACGACGTCCTTCATGGCTTCGAGGATGTCCTCGTCGGTGGGCTTGGTGGTTTCGGTCATTTTACTCGGCTCCCCCTCGCGGAGTCGGGACTGAGGCTTCGGCCCGGATGAGCGCGTCCTTGAGCGCCATCCAGCCCAGCAGCGCGCACTTGACGCGCATGGGGTACTTCGAGACCCCGGTGAAGGCCACGGCGTCCTCGAGGGTGTCCTCGTCGGGCTCGCCGAGGCCCTTGGAGTTCATCAGCTCGGTGAACTCGTCCATCTTCGTGCGCGCTTCGTCGACGGGGACGTCGTTGACCAGCTCGTAGAGCACCGAGGCCGATGCCTTCGAGATAGAGCAGCCGACGTTCTGGTAGGAGACGTCGGCGAGCCGGCCGTCCTCGACGTGCACGCGCAGGGTGATCTCGTCGCCGCAGGTCGGGTTGACCTGGTGCGACTCGCCCTCGTACGGCTCCCGCAGGCCGGTGCCCCGCGGGTGCTTGTAGTGGTCGAGGATGACTTCCTGGTACAGCTCGTCCAAATCCATCAGGCAAACACCTTTCGCACCTTCTCCAACGCTGACACGAGGCGATCTATTTCGTCGGTGGTGGTGTAGACGTGGGCCGAGGCGCGGGTGGTGGCGGTCACGCCGAAGCGGGCGCAGGTCGGCTTGGCGCAGTGGTGGCCGACGCGCACGGCGATGCCCTCGGAGTCGAGGACCTGGCCGACGTCGTGCGGGTGGATGTCGGCGAAGGTGAACGACACGGTGGCGATGCGGTCGGTCGGCACGTCGGGGCCGATGACGGTGAGGCCGTCGACGGCGCCGAGGCCCTCGAGCATGTAGCCGGCCATGTCCTGCTCGTGGGCGCGGACGTGGTCCATGCCGAGCGCCTCGAGGTATTCGATCGCGGCGGCCAGGCCGACCGCCTCGGCTACCGGCGGGGTGCCGGCCTCGAACTTCGCCGGGGGCCCGGCGAAGGTGGTCCGCTCCATCGTGACCGTCTCGATCATCGATCCGCCGGACAGGAACGGCGGCATGGCGCCGAGCAGTTCGGCGCGGGCCCACAGCATCCCGATGCCGGTCGGGCCGAGCATCTTATGGCCGGTGAAGGCGATGAAGTCGACGCCGAGTCCGGCGACGTCGACCGGGAGATGCGGGGCGGCCTGGGAGGAGTCGAGTCCGACCAGAGCGCCGACCTCCTTGGCGCGGGCGACGACCGCTGCGGTCGGGTTGACCGTGCCGAGGAGGTTGGACACGTGGGTGAAGGAGACGACCTTGGTGCGTTCGTTGACGACCTCGTGGAGGTCGTCGAGGTCCAGCCGGCCGGAGTCGGTGACGCCGAGCCAGCGGAGCGTGGCGCCGGTGCGAAGGCAGAGCTGCTGCCAGGGCACGAGGTTGGCGTGGTGCTCCATCTCGGTGACCACGACCTCGTCGCCGGGCCGGAGCGTGAAGCGCGGGTCGGCGCCGCGTTCGACCGACGCGTTCTGGAACGCGTAGGTCATCAGGTTGATCGCCTCGGTGGAGTTCTTGGTGAAGATCACTTCGTCCGGGCTGGGCGCGCCGATGAAGGACGCGACCTTGGCCCGGGCGCCCTCGTAGGCGTCGGTGGCCTCCGCCGCCATGGTGTGGACCGAGCGGGAGATGTTGGCGTTCGAGTAGTCGCTGAACCGCCGCATCGCGTCGGTGACCTGGGCGGGTTTCTGCGAGGTGGCGGCCGAGTCGAGGTAGGCGAGCGGCTTGTCGCCGATCTTGCGCTGCAGGATCGGGAAGTCGGCGCGGACGGCCTCGACGTCGAGTGAGTTCACAGCCTCCACTTGACCCTCTGCTTTCTAGGCCGCCTTCGACCCGACGTAGGACTCGTAGCCTTCGGCCTCGAGCTTCTCGGCGAGCTCGGAGCCGCCCTCTTCGGCGATCCGGCCCTCGACGAAGACGTGGACGAAGTCCGGCTTGACGTAGCGCAGGATGCGCGTGTAGTGGGTGATGAGCAGGACTCCGGCGCCGGTCTCGGACTTGGCGTGCTCGATGCCGTCGGAGACCACGCGGAGGGCGTCGATGTCGAGCCCGGAGTCGGTCTCGTCGAGGACCGCGAATCGCGGCTTGAGCAGCTCCATCTGGACGATCTCGTGGCGCTTCTTCTCGCCGCCGGAGAAGCCCTCGTTGACGTTGCGGTTGATGAACGCCTCGTCCATCTTGAGCTCGGTCATGGCGCCCTTGAGGTCCTTCATCCAGGTGCGCAGCTTCGGGGCCTCGCCGTCGATGGCGGTCCTGGCGGTGCGCAGGAAGTTGGACACGCTGACGCCGGGCACCTCGACCGGGTACTGCATGGCCAGGAACAGGCCGGCGCGGGCCCGCTCGTCGACGCTCATGGCGAGGACGTCCTCGCCGTCGAGGTGGACCGAGCCGCCGGTGACCTCGTACTTCGGGTGGCCGGCCAGCGAGTAGGCCAGGGTCGACTTGCCTGAGCCGTTGGGGCCCATGATGGCGTGGGTCTGGCCGGATTCGATGGTGAGGTCGACGCCGTGCAGGATCGGCTTGGCGCCCTCGTCGGTGTCGACCGAGACTTCCAGGTTGCGGATCTCGAGCTTGCTCATACTGGTCTGGTTTCCTTTTAAGATTCGGTGGTCTTCGGTTTCAGGCTGAGGTAGACGTCGCCGTCTCGCACTTCGACCGGGTAGGTCGGCACGGGCGCGGTGGCCGGCGGCCCGGTCGGTTTGCCGGTGCGCAGGTCGAACATCGACCCGTGCAGCCAGCATTCGAGTGTGCAGTCCTCGACGTCGCCCTCGGAGAGCGCCACGGCCGCGTGGGAGCACTCGTCGTAGAGGGCGAACACCTCTTCGCCTCTGCGCACCAGCACGATCGAGGTGCCGTGGACGTCGGCGGCGGCGGCCTCGCCTTCGGGCAGGTCGCCGAGGGCGCAGACTCGCAGGAAATCGTTGTCGCTCATGCGCCGGCGACCACCTCTCCGGCGTCCAGCCGGGCGACGATGGTGTCGGTGAGCTCTTCGCGGAGGTCCTCGGACGGGATCTTCTGGACGATCTCGTTGAAGAAGCCCTTGACGACCAGGCGGCGGGCCTCGTCCTCGGGGATGCCGCGCGACTGGAGGTAGAACAACTGGTCGGCGTCGAACCGGCCGGTCGCCGAGGCGTGCCCGGCACCGACGATCTCGCCGGTCTCGATCTCGAGGTTCGGCACCGAGTCGGCGCGGGCGCCGTCGGACAGGACCAGGTTCCGGTTGACCTCGTAGGTGTCGGTGCCGGTGGCCTCGTCCTGGATGAGGACGTCGCCGACCCACACGGTGTGGGCGGTGTCGCCCTGGAGGGCGCCGCGGTAGTTCACGTAGGAGCGGCAGTCGGGCACGGAGTGGTCGACCAACTGGCGGTGCTCCAGATGCTGCCCGGATTCGGCGAAGTACAGGCCGAAGGCGTCGACGCTGCCGCCGCGACCGCCGTACGCGACCGACAGGAACTGGCGGACCAGGTCGCCGCCGAGGGTGACCGCGATGTGGTCGAGCTTCGCATCGGTGCCCAGGCGCGCGGCCTGGTGTTCGACCTGGACCGATTCGCGGTCCCACTCGGCCACCGAGACCAGGCGCAGGTGCGCGCCGTCGCCGACGACGATCTCGACGTTGTCGCCGAGGCGGGCCGGGCCGGTGTGCCGCAGGATCACCGTGACGTCGGCGTGGTGGCCGACCTCGATGAACGTGTGGGCCCAGGAGGCGCCGTCCAGGCCGCCGCCGGTGACGTCGACCCAGATCGGCTGGTCGGGCCGGGCCTCGGGTTCGACGGCGACGACGAAGGCGCCCTCGCTCTTGGCCCAGGCGACGGCGCTGGGCCGGTCGAACGGTTTGATGACCGAGCCGAGGCGCGGGTCGTCGCCCGCGACCGTCTCGGTCTTGACCCCGGCCGGCACATCGCGCACGACGTAGTCGACACCGGTGGCGGCGAGCGCCGTGTCCGGGTCGTCGAGCCCGGTGAGGCGCTTGACCGGCGTGAAGCGCCACTCCTCTTCGCGGCCGGTCAGGGCCGGGAAGTCCGCCGGGTCGTAGGACCGCAACTGCTGGAGCTTCGTCTTGGGCGGCGTCTCGCCGGCGCCGTGGGTGTGCGGGCGTGCCGCGACTTCAATGCTCATCGAATCCTGGTATTCCTTGTCCTTGCCGGGTCGACTAGCCGACCGCGCCTTCCATTTGCAGCTCGATCAGCCGGTTCAGTTCGAGGGCGTACTCCATCGGCAGCTCCTTGGCGATGGGCTCGATGAATCCGCGGACGATCATGGCCATGGCCTCGTCCTCGGTGAGGCCGCGGCTCATGAGGTAGAACAACTGGTCCTCCCCCACCTTGGAGACCGTCGCCTCGTGGCCCATGTCGACATCGTCCTCGCGGATGTCGACGTACGGGTAGGTGTCGGAGCGGGAGACGGTGTCGACCAGCAGCGCGTCGCACTTGACGGTCGACTTGGCGTGGTGCGAGCCCTCGTCGACCTTGACCAGGCCCCGGTAGGAGGTGCGCCCCCCGCCGCGGGAGATCGACTTGGAGATGATCTGCGAGGACGTGTTCGGCGCCGCGTGGGTCATCTTCGCGCCGGTGTCCTGGTGCTGGCCCGCTCCGGCCATCGCGACCGAGAGCACCTCGCCCTTGGCGTGCTCGCCGGTCATGACCACGGCCGGGTACTTCATGGTGACCTTGGAGCCGAGGTTGCCGTCGACCCATTCCATGGTCGCGCCCTGCTCGGCGACCGCGCGCTTGGTGACCAGGTTGTAGACGTTGTTCGACCAGTTCTGGATGGTCGTGTACCGCACCCGGGCGTCCTTCTTGGCGACGATCTCGACCACGGCCGAGTGCAGCGAGTCCGAGGAGTACACCGGGGCGGTGCAGCCCTCGATGTAGTGCACGAACGAGCCCTCGTCGGCGATGATGAGCGTGCGCTCGAACTGGCCCATGTTCTCGGTGTTGATCCGGAAGTAGGCCTGGAGCGGGATGTCGACGTGGACGCCCTTGGGCACGTAGATGAACGAGCCGCCCGACCACACGGCCGTGTTCAGCGCGGCGAACTTGTTGTCGCCGGTGGGGATCACCGTGCCGAAGTACTCTTCGAACAGCTCCGGGTGCTCGCGCAGGCCGGTGTCGGTGTCCATGAAGATGACGCCCTGCTCCTCCAGGTCCTCGCGGATGGAGTGGTAGAGCACGGTCGACTCGTACTGGGCGGCGACGCCGGAGACGAGCTGCTGGCGCTCGGCTTCGGGAATGCCGAGCTTGTCATAGGTCTTCTTGATGTCCTCGGGCAGCTCTTCCCACGACTCGGCCTGGTTCTCGGAGGCCTCGACGTAGTACTTGATGCGGTCGAAGTCGATGCCGGTCAGGTCCGCGCCCCAGTTCGGCATGGGTTTGCGGCCGAAGAGCCGGTGGCCCTTCAGGCGGCGCTTCAGCATCCACTCCGGTTCGCCCTTGCGCTCGGAGATGGCGCGGACGCCGTCCTCGGTCAGACCGCGCTGCGCGTCGGCGCCGGCGATGTCGGGGTCGGCCCAGCCGTACTCGTACCGGTCCAGGGAGGCGAGCGCCTCGTCCTGGCTCAGCGGCTCGGTCTTCTGCGTGTCGGTCATCTCAAGTCTCACCTTTGACCTGTCGGTTTTTCAGTCCTGTCGCTCCGCTTGCTGCCGCTCCGGAGCGGGCAACCGGACCGGGCCGGGGACGTGGGTCGTGCAGACCCCGTCGCCGTTGGCGATCGTCGCCAACCGCTGGACGTGGACGCCCAGCAGCCTGCTGATCACGCGGGTCTCCGCCTCGCACAACTGCGGGAACTCCGCGGCCACCCCTGCTACCGGGCAGTGGTGCTGGCACAACTGCCCGCCGGTGGCGATGACCGACGCCGTCGCGGCGTAGCCTTCGCCCGACAGGGCGTCTGCCAGCGCCTGCGCCCGCGCCATCGGATCGTCGGAGTCGACCCGGTCCAGAGCGGCCCGGCAGCGGGCCTCCAGGCGGGCGACCTGATCGGCGGCGAAGGCGCTGATGGCGTCCTCGCCCTCGAACCGGCGGATCCAGCGCAGTGCCTCGGTGGCGAGGTCGTCGTAGGTGTGGCCGAAGGACGAGCGGGCGCTGGGCGTGAGCTGGTAGTGCTTCGCCGGGCGGCCCCGCTTGGAGGTCTTGATGACCCTCGTTTCGACCTGGCCTTCGGACTCCATCGCGTCCAGGTGGCGCCGGGTGGCGGTGGCGGTGATGCCGAGGGCGCATGCGAGCTCCGCGGCCGTGGCGTGGCCGCGCTGGAGCAGCAGCCTCGACACCCGACGGCGGGTCTCCCCGTCGGTCGAGTGGCTGCCCGTCGCTCTCGTCACCATTTCCACAAGGAAAATGTTACGTAATTCCCTCGTCGATGTCGACAGCGCCGCTCGTGAAACACGGCACGCAGGGTTGCCTAACCTCACCGGATGGGGCGACGACGCGGCCCACACCGCGGCACCGGGCGCGAAGGCGGCGCGGGCCCCAAGGCTAGATTCTGGAGTGTGAACCTGATGCAGAGGGTCGCCGCCTCGTTCGCCCGGCCCCGAGCGGTCCGCCGCTGGGCCCTGGCCAGCCTGATCGCCAACATCGGCATCATCGTGACCGGCGGCGCGGTGCGCTTGACCGAGTCGGGACTGGGCTGCCCCGAGTGGCCCAACTGCACCCCCGAATCACTGGTGGCGACCCCGGAGATGGGCGTCTACGGCCTGATCGAGTTCGGCAACCGGCTCCTGACCTGGGGCCTGGGCGCGCTCGCCGCCGGGGCCCTGGCGGCGGCCTGGCTGCGCTCGCCGAGGCGCATGTCCCTGGTCAAGCTGGCGGTCGGGGTCCTCAGCATCATCCCGGTGCAGGCCGTGATCGGCGGCGTCACCGTCTGGACGAACCTGAACCCGTGGGTGGTGGGCCTGCACTTCCTGGGCTCGATCGGCATCCTGGTGTTCTCCACGGCCCTGTACATCCGCTCCGGCGAGCCCGACGGGCCGGCGGTCGCGCTGGTTCCGAGGCCGGTCAGGGTCCTCAGCCGGATTCTGGTGGCGTCGGCGCTGGTGACGATCACGCTCGGCGTGGTGGTGACCGGCTCCGGCCCGCACGCCGGGGACGCCGAGACGCCCCGCAACGGCCTCGACCCCGAGCTGCTGTCGGTGCTCCACGCCGACTCGGTGTGGCTCCTGATCGGCCTGAGCGTCGCGATGATCGCCGTGCTCCACGCGGTCGGGGCACCGGACACGGCCAAGCGGGCCTCCTACCTGCTGCTGGCCGTCGAGCTGCTGCAGGGCGTCATCGGGTACACGCAGTACTATCTGGGCCTGCCGGAGCTGATCGTCGGGATGCACATGCTGGGCGCGGCGCTGCTGTGGGTCGCGGTGCTGGCGATGGGCTACACGCTGCGAAAGCGCGAACCGGCCCCGGCCGGGTCGGTCTTGCATCGGATCGTGGTCGGCGACGAGGCCGAACCGGCGACGGCCTTATTCGAGGACGCCCGCGGTTCGGGTCGCCGCCACGATATCGGCCCATCGAGACTCCCGCGGAACGGCCTGCGCCGCGGGCCAGCACTTCGGCGACGGTCGGGCTCTCCGCGGCTTCGATCACCATGCGCCGCAAATGCCCCTGGAGGCTCATGCCCTCGGCGGCCGCGCGGGCCCGGATGACGTCGAGCCACTCATCGGGTATATCGCGGATCTGCACTGCGCTGCTCATGGATTGATGATAGGAAATTGCACCCATCGCCACCGCATTGATCGCATACGGGTGGTCGACCTCGCCCGGCACGCCGATACAGGACGTGGGCGGCCCGGCTCGGCCTTCGGCCGAGCCGGGCCGCTGTGTCGGCAATCGCTCAGTTCTTTCCTGTTGGTTGGAGGGTAATGAAGGTGACCGAGTAGGGCTCGAATTCATAGGTGAACTCGTTGCCCAGTCCGGTGGCCTTCTCGGTCTCGGGGTAGAGGACCGGTTCGGCGCCGAGGATGTTGTCGCAGCCCGGGTCGCAGGCCAGGGTGGTGACCGTCCCGTTCTTGCGGAGTTTCGAGCCCTCGAGCTCGACCTCGGTGCCGACCGCCTCCTCGCGGGCGTTGACGACCTTGAGCGTCACCGCTCCGGTCTCCTCGTCGCGGGTGGCGACCTGGTAGAGCGGCTCGATGCGCTGCTCGTCGACCACGCTGAATGCCTCCTCGCCGTCGACGTAGCCGGTGATGGTGCGGCCGCGCACCTCCAGGCGCAGCTCGTAGGTGCGGCCGGTCTCGATGATCGTGTCGTGGTTGACCAGGGTCGACTTGCCGCCGCCGCTGGCCTTCTCCACCGCCGAGGTGGTGTTGCCCCAGCCGCCGAGGTTCCACCAGTAGTAGTCGTCGGTGCCCTCGACGCCGAACATCACCAGGAAGCCCTCGTCGCCGTCGGTCTTGGTGGCCTTGACTTCAAGGTCGTAGTTCGACCAGTCGGTCTCGCCTGCCACCGAGCGGGCGTCTTCGATCAGCTCGGTCTGGTGGTAGGCGCCGTCGACGACCTCCCAGGTTCCGGTCGGGTTCCCGCCGGGGCCGGTCGGGGTCCAGGAGTCGGCGCCGGAGGCGAAGTCGTCCTCGAACAGGACCGTCCCGTCCTCGGCGGTGACGCGCACGTCGTCGTAGGCGGCGGCGGTGTTCCAGGTGGCCAGGCCGATCCCGCCGGCGATGTCCGGCTGCTCGAGCGGAGCGGCCTCCAGCGTAGAGGCGAACACCTGGTCGCCGGCGTTGGTGCTGAACAGCTTCTGCACCTCGTAGCTGGTCGAGGCGACCGACCGGTGGTTGTCGAACCAGATCATGTCCGGCGCCCAGTCGACGTAGTCGATGTTGGACAGCAGCGGCGCGTAGGAGGCCAGATCGACCACGTCGCCGTTGCGTTCGATGCCGGTGAGGTACGAAGCCTCGGACAGCGCGTTCCACCACGTGTTGCCCTGGGAGGCGTATTCGCCGAGGAACACGTGCGGGCCTTCGCGGTCGTAGGAGTCGTAGCGGTCGTTGTTGGAGAGGAACCACTCCGGCGAGTTGTAGTAGTGCTCGTCGACCAGGTCCGCGTCGTACTCGCGGGCGAGGTCCCAGCCCCGGTCGAAGACCGGGCCCTGGTCGTCCGGTCCGGAGTTGGCGATGACCTTGATGTCGGGGTACGCCTCGCGGATCGCCGCGTCGAACTCCGGGTAGTGCGCCTCGTATCCGTCGGAGTTGGGCTCCTCGTTGCCCACACCGATGTACTCCAGGCCGAACGGCTCGGGGTGGCCCATCTCGGCGCGCACCGCGCCCCACTCGGTGTCGACGCCGCCGTTGGCGAACTCGATGAGGTCCAGCGCGTCCTGCACCAATCGGTCGAGCTGCTCGGGCGTGGCGACCTCGTTCCAGCCGCATCCGGTCACGCCCGCCTGGACCACCGGGATCGGCTCGGCGCCGAGGTCCTCGGAGAACTGGAAGTACTCGTAGTACCCGATGCCGTAGGACTGGTTGTAGCCCCACATGTTGAAGTTGGTCTTGCGCTCCTCGACCGGGCCGACGGTGTCCTTCCAGTTGTAGAAGCGCTGCCGGCTGTCGGGGTCGAAGGTGCCGGAGTTGACCAGGCACCCGCCGGGGAAGCGCAGGAACGACGGTTCGAGGTCGGCCAGGAGCTCGGCGAGGTCGGCCCGCATGCCGTTCTCGCGGCCCAGGAACGTGTCCTGCGGGAACAGCGAGACCATGTCGAGATCGACCGCGGCGTCGGTGGACAGCGAGAGGCGGCCGTCGATCGTGGACTCGGAGGCGTTCAGGACGGTCTCGAGCTTCATCCACTCGCCGCCGTAGGCGTTCACGGTGGCCGTGCCGCTGACGGGGGTGCCGTCGGCGTCCAGCAGCCGGGCGGTGAGGTTGGCGTTCGCGTCCGCTCGGGCCCACACCGAGAAGTCGTAGGGCTCGCCGGCCTCGACGGCCATGCCGCTGTTGTAGCCGGCGTTGACGATCGTCGTGCCGGCTTCGGCGGCGAGGTAGTTGACGTTGTTCTCGTGCAGTCCTGAGTTATCGCTAACATCGGCAGCGCCGTCCACGGTCCAGGCCGTCAGCGAGTGGTAGGAGGCGTTGTCGGCCGGGCCGAACTCGAAGGACCGGTTCTGCACCAGTTCGGCGTAGAGGCCGCCGTCGGCGGCGTGGTTGATGTCCTCATAGAACAGGCCGTAGAGCCTGTCGGAGATGTCGGTGGCGTCCTCCAGGTCCACCTTGATCTTGGCATCGGTGTCATCGGCCGATGCCCCGGTCGCGGTGAGGGAGGTGATCACGATGGCCGCGGCGGCGGCCGTGGCCGTGACCGCCGCGGTTCGGGGTCGTCTGAGGAGTTTCATCTTCTCCCGTCCTCTGATTCGAAAGATGTCGACCCATTCAACACTTTATCGATCAACGCGTCAATGCCCCGGAGACACTCCCTCCCCTGCGGTACCGCTCCGGGGCGAGCCGGGCGCGGCCAATACAATCGAAAGGTGACTGCTCCCACCACTCCTCGCGACCGCATCCTGGGCTGCCTCATCGGAGGCGCGGTCGGCGACGCCCTCGGGGCGCAGGTCGAGTTCGACCCCTGGCCGCAGATCCGGCACGAGTGGGGTCCGGACGGGGTGACCGAGCTGCGCTTCCCCTACATCACCGACGACACGCAGATGACCCTGTTCACGATCGAGGGTCTGCTGGAGGCCGCCGAGGGCGCCGAGTTCGACTCGGTGCGGCGGGCATACCTGCGGTGGTACGACACCCAGACCACGCCGATGCCCCCGATGGGCGCCCGCGGCCTCGCCGGCGAACCGTGGCTCTACATGCGCCGCGCCCCCGGCAACGCCTGCCTCTCGGGTCTGGCGCGCGGCGGCGAGCGCGGCGTGAACCCCGACTCGAAGGGCTGCGGCACGGTGATGCGCTCGGCGCCGTTCGGGCTGCTTGCCCCCACCCCCGAGCGTGCCTACGAGCTGGCCGCCGACTGCTCGGCGATCACCCACGGCCACCGCACCGCCGGGGTGGCGGCAGGGGCACTGGCGATGACGGTGGCTCACCTGCTGCGCGGCGAGCGGGCGCAGAAGGCGGTCTCGCACACGATGCTGCACCTGCGGCGGAACCTGGACCGGTCGGAGACCGTCGACGCCATGCAGCGGGCCTACGAGCTGGCGGGCAACGAGCCGCCCGGACCGAACTCGTGCGCGCCGCTCGGCGAGGGCTGGGTCGCCGAGGAGGCGCTCGCGATCGCGGTCTACTGCCTGCTGGGGACGGACGACGCCCGCACCGCGCTGATCGCCTCGGTCAGCCACGGCGGCGACTCGGACTCGACCGGCGCGATCCTCGGCAACCTTTTGGGAGCGGCGTACGGACACGCGGCGATCCCCGCCGACTGGGTCGGCACGGTGGAGGGCCGCGACACGATCGCGGCCCTGGCCGACCGGATCAGCGCCGCTAAATGAGGAACGAGTCCACCGCCAGCGCCAGGAACAAGAGGGTCAGGTAGCTGGTGGACCAGTGGAACAGCCGCATCGGCTTGGGATCCTCGCCGCGGTTCACCCGGCCCAGCAGCTTGTGGCACTCCAGCACGAACAGGCCGCCGGTCGCCAGCGCGACGGTGCCGTAGAGCCAGGTGGCGCCGAGCGGGACGGCGACCATCGAGACGGCCAGGGTCAGCCAGCCGTAGACGACCGACTCGACCGCGACTCGTTTGGCGGGGGCGACGGCCGGGAGCATGGGGATGCCGGCGGCGGCGTAGTCGTCCTTGAACTTCATGGCGAGGGCGTAGAAGTGCGGGGGCTGCCAGAGGAAGACGACGGCGAACAGGACCCAGGCCATCCACGACATGTGCCCGGTGACGGCGGCCCAGCCGATGAGCACCGGCGCGGCGCCGCAGGCGCCGCCCCACACGGTGTTGTACGGGGTGGTGCGCTTGAGCCAGATGGTGTAGACGACGTCGTAGTAGACGATCGCGCCGAAGGTGAGGGCGGCGGCGAGCGGCCCGACCACCGCCCACATGCCGAGCACGGCGGCCGCGCCGATGATGAGCCCGAAGACGAGGGCGTTGCGCGGGGGGATCTCCTGCTTGGCCAGGGGCCGGCGGGAGGTGCGGCGCATGAGCTGGTCGAGGTCGCGGTCGATGTAGCAGTTGATCGCGTTGGCCGATCCGGCGGCGAGTGCGCCGCCGAGGACGGTGGCGACGACCGCGCTGAGGGCGGGCAGGCCGTCGTGCTCCATCCGGGCGGCGACGAGCATGGCCGGGACGGTGGTGATCAGGAGCAGTTCGACGATGCGCGGCTTGGTCAGGGCGACGTAGCCGCCGACTCGGGCGCGCAGATCCGGTCGGGCCTGATCGGGGGTTTCGCGGGGAACCCGGATCCGGGGCCGTACCGGGGGTGTGGGCTGCTCGTTCATCGGGGCTCACCCTACGGTGCTGCGGACGGCGCCGGCCGGGCCGGGCCGAGCACTGCGATGTGCGCCTCCATGGGCGCCGAGTGGCTGGTGGGCGGGCTCACAGACTTCCGGTTTCGCCCTCCGAGAGACCGCGCCTAAAGTTCGGGGTCGATAGGTAGGGTCTGAGGAAAACGTATCCTCCCCGCATACGACGAGTACCAAGGAGTAACGCAGTGGCACAGTTCGAGTGGACCGACCTCGACCGGAAGGCGGTCGACACGGCGCGGCTGCTGGCCGCCGACGCGGTCGAGAAGGCCGGCAACGGCCACCCCGGAGCGGCCATGAGTCTGGCCCCGGTCGCCCACACCTTGTTCCAGAAGGTGATGCGCCACGACCCGAGCGAACCCACTTGGGAAGGCCGCGACCGGTTCGTGCTGTCGGCGGGCCACTCGAGCCTGACCCTGTACGTGCAGCTCTACCTCTCGGGCTACGGCCTGGAGCTGGAGGATCTCCAGAGCCTGCGTCAGTGGGGCTCGTTGACGCCGGGGCACCCCGAGCACGGGCACACCGCCGGCGTCGAGACCACCACCGGGCCGCTCGGGCAGGGCCTGGCCAACGCGGTCGGCATGGCGATGGCCGCCCGCCGCGAGCGCGGGCTGTTCGACCCGGAGGCGCCGGTGGGCTCGAGCCCGTTCGACCACCACATCTACGCGATCGCCTCCGACGGCGACATCGAGGAGGGCGTGACCCACGAGGCGTCGGCGATCGCCGGCCACCAGGAGCTGGGGAACCTGGTCCTGATCTACGACGACAACCAGATCTCGATCGAGGACGACACCGACGTGGCGCTGTCGGAGGACGTCGCGGCCCGCTACGAGGCCTACGGCTGGCACGTCCAGACCGTCGACTGGAAGTCCGGCGGTGAGTACAAAGAGGATCCGCAGGAGCTGTTCGAGGCGCTCGAGGCCGCCAAGGCCGAGACCGGGAAGCCCTCGCTGATCCGCCTGCGCACCATCATCGGCTGGCCGGCGCCGAACGCGCAGAACACCGGCGCGGCCCACGGCGCGAAGCTCGGCGCCGAGGAGCTCGCGGCCACCAAGGAGGTCCTCGGGTTCGACCCGGACCGGTCGTTCGCCGTGTCCGACGAGGTCCTGGAGCACACCCGGGGAGCGATCGAACGCGGCCGGAAGGCCCGCGCCGCCTGGCAGACCGGTTTCGACGAGTGGGCGGCGGCCAACGCCGAGCAGAAGGCGCTCCACGACCGCCTGTGGGCCGGCGAGCTGCCCGAGGACTTCGAGGCGGTCTTCCCCGAGTTCGAGGCCTCCGAGAAGGGCGTCGCCACGCGTGCCGCCTCCGGGAAGGTGCTCGGGGCGCTGGCGCCGATCATGCCGGAACTGTGGGGCGGCTCGGCCGACCTGGCCGGGTCGAACAACACCACCATGGCCGGCGAGCCGTCGTTCCTGCCCGAGCACCGCTCGACCAAGAAGTTCCCCGGCAACCCCTACGGCCGGACCCTCCACTTCGGCGTCCGCGAGCACACCATGGGCGCGATCCTCAACGGCATCAAGCTGCACGGCCCCACCCGCCCCTACGGCGGCACCTTCCTGGTGTTCTCCGACTACATGCGCGGCTCGGTGCGGCTGAGTGCGGTCATGCAGCAGCCGGTGGTGTACGTGTGGACGCACGACTCGATCGGTCTGGGCGAGGACGGCCCCACCCACCAGCCGGTCGAGCACCTGGCGGCGCTGCGGGCCATGCCGGGCCTGGACGTCATCCGCCCGGCCGACGGCAATGAGACCGCCGTGGTCTGGAAGACGCTCCTGGGAAACACCGACCGGCCGTCCGCCTTGGCGCTGACCCGCCAGGCCGTCCCGACCTTCGACCGGGACCGGTTCGCCCCGGCCGAGCACGCCGCCAAGGGCGGATACGTCCTGTCCGACACCGACGGCACTCCCGACGTGATCCTCATCGGCACCGGCTCGGAGGTCCAGTTGGCGGTGGCCGCCGCCGATGCCCTCGCCGGCGAGGGCATCGCGGCCCGCGTGGTCTCGATGCCGTGTCGCGAGTGGTTCGACGAGCAGGACGAGGCCTACCGCGAATCGGTGCTGCCCACCGAGGTCAAGGCCCGCGTCTCGGTCGAGGCCGGGGTTGCCATGCCGTGGCGCGACATCGTCGGCGACGCCGGCGTGTCGGTCTCTCTGGAGCACTTCGGGGCCTCCGCGCCGTTCCAGAAGCTGTTCGAGCAGTTCGGGATCACCGCCGACGCGGTCGCCGACGCGGCCCGCGCCTCTATCAAAAAGGCCAAATAGAACAGGCAAGGCCACAGAGGACTAGCTATACGGCTGGAGGAAGCCAGTGACCACGAATCCGAACCTAGCCGCCCTGTCCGAGGCCGGCATCTCGGTCTGGCTCGACGACATCTCCCGCGAACGGCTCGAGAACGGCAATCTCGCCGACCTGGTCGAGAACCGGAGCCTGGTGGGCGTGACGTCGAACCCGACGATCTTCTCCAAGGCCGTCGCCAAGGGCGGGGCCTACGACGAGCAGATCAAGGAGCTCGCCCGGCGCGGCGTCAGCGTCGAGGAGGCGGTCCGCTCCATCACCACCTACGACATCCGGTGGGCCTGCGACGTGCTGCGCGGAGTCTTCGACGGCGACGGAGGCACCGACGGCCGCGTCTCGCTCGAGGTCGACCCGCGGCTGGCGCACGACACGCTCACCACCATCGCCGAGGCCAAGGCCCTGTGGTGGGCGGTCGACCGGCCCAACCTGATGATCAAGATCCCGGCCACCAAGGAGGGCCTGCCGGCGATCACCGCGGCGCTCGCGGCCGGCATCAGCGTGAACGTCACCCTGATCTTCTCGCTCGACCGCTACCGTGAGGTCATGGACGCGTTCATCGCGGGCATCGAGTCGGCCAAGGCCGCCGGCGTCGACGTCTCCCGGATCCAGTCGGTGGCGTCGTTCTTCGTCTCCCGGGTCGACACCGAGATCGGCAAGCGGCTCGACGCGATCGGCACCGACGAGGCGGAGGCCCTCCAGGGCAAGGCCGCCATCGCGAACGCCCGGCTGGCCTACGAACTGTACGAGGAGGTCTTCTCCTCGCCGCGCTGGGCGGCCCTGGCCGCCTCCGGCGCCCGGCCGCAGCGGCCGCTGTGGGCCTCGACCTCGGTCAAGGACCCCGACTACCGGGACGTCATGTACGTCGAGCAGCTCATCGCACCGAACTGCGTCAACACGATGCCCGAGCCGACCTTGGAGGCCTTCGCCGACCACGGCGAGGTCGAGGCCGACACCGTCCGGCCCGGCTACGACGACGCCCGCCGGGTCATGGAACGGCTGGCCGAGATCGGCGTCGACTACGACGACGCCACCCGGGTACTGGAGGAAGAGGGCGTCGACAAGTTCGCCGTCAGTTGGAACGAGCTGCTGGCCGAAGTCGAATCCAAGCTCGAAGCGAACCGAGGATAGGCGGATGATGGGGAAGATGGAAGCCGTTGGGGGCCTGGCCGTCACCACCGGGATCGACGTCGGACGGGAGGTCGAGGCGCTCAAGGAGGCCGGCATCCCGGAGAAGGTCGCGGCGAAGGACCCCACCCTGTGGGGGCCCGACGCCGAAGCCGAGGCGTCGATCCGCCTCGGCTGGGTCGACACCTTCGAGCAGTCCAAGGCACTGGTCGCCCCGCTCGCGAAGCTCCGCGCCGAACTCGGCGAGCAGGGCGTCGACCACATCGCACTGTGCGGCATGGGCGGCTCGTCCCTGGCCCCGGAGGTGATCTCCCGGACGCTCGACCTGGGCATCAGCGTCCTCGACACCACCGACCCGGGACAGGTCCTGGCCGAGATCGGCGAGGAGTCGCTGCGGCGCACCGCCGTGGTCGTCTCGTCCAAGTCCGGCACCACGGTCGAGACCGACTCGCAGCGCCGCGCCTTCGAGGCCGCGTTCGAGGGCATCGGCATCGCCGACCACGCGGACCGGTTCGTGTTCGTCACCGATCCCGGCTCGCAGTTGGAGGCGCTCGCGAACGAGCAGGGCTCGCACGTGTTCCTGGCCGACGAGACCGTCGGCGGCCGCTACTCGGCGCTGACCGCCTTCGGGCTGGTGCCTACCGCGCTGGCCGGCGCCGACATCGCCGAGCTCATCGACGAGGCCCGGACGTTCGCGTCCGGCATCGCCGGCGACGGCGACAACCCCGCGGCGGTGCTCGGAGCCGCCATCGCCGCGCAGCCGACGATCACCATCGCCGACGACGGTTCCGGCGTGGTCGGCCTCGGCGACTGGGCCGAGCAGCTCATCGCCGAATCGCTCGGCAAGGACGGCAAGGGCACCCTGCCGGTGGTCCTGGAAGGGCCCGGCGCCCCCGGAGCCCGCGGCTCGGACCGCGTCTACACCACCGTCGGCGGATCCTCGACCGGGCTGCCGAACTCCGGCTCCCACCTGGCCATGCCCGACACCGTGGTCAACGGGCCGATCGGGGCCCAGTTCCTGTGCTGGGAGCTGGCGACCGCCTACGCCGGCCACCTGATCGGCATCGACCCGTTCAACCAGCCGAACGTCACCGAGTCCAAGGAGAACACCAAGCGGATCCTCGCCGAGGGGCAGAGCGAGGAGCGCCCGCACGCGGTCGACGGGGCGATCGAGATCCACGGCAGTCACGCCGAGACCGTCGGCGGCGCCCTGGGCGAACTGCTGCTCGACGCCGACCACGACGACGCCTACATCGCCGTCATGGCCTACCTGGACCGGCTCGACGACGCACCGGCCCAGCAGCTCCGCGCCGAACTGGCCGAGCGCACCGCCGCCCCGGTCACCTGGGGCTGGGGGCCGCGGTTCCTGCACTCGACCGGGCAGTTCCACAAGGGCGGTCGGCAGACGGGGGTGTTCCTCCAGATCACCGGCGCCATCGACCAGGACGTGGCGATCCCCGGCAAGGACTTCACGTTCGCGACCCTCCAGGCCGCCCAGGCCGCCGGAGACCGGCAGGCGCTCCAGTCCCGGAACCGCCCGCTCGTCCGGCTGCACCTGACCGACCGCGAGCGCGGCGTCAACCAGTTGCTCCACGCCGTGAGGGAGCTGAGCTTATGACCGAATCGGTCAATAACCCGCTACGCGACCCCGTCGACCGGCGTCTGCCGCGGATCCCCGAGCCCTGCGCGCTGGTGATCTTCGGCGTCACCGGCGACCTGGCGCGCAAGAAGCTGATTCCGGCCATCTACGACCTGGCCAACCGCGGCCTGCTGCCGGCCTCGTTCGTCATCGTCGGCTTCGCGCGCCGCGACTGGGACCACGGCACCTTCGAGGAGCTGTCCCGCGACGCGGCCAAGTCGCACGCCCGCACGCCGTGGCGGGAGGAAGTGTGGAACCGCCTCAGCGGCAACTTCAGGTTCGTGGGGGGCACCTTCGACGACGACGCCGCCTTCGACCGCCTCGACACGACCCTGGACGACCTGCGGGAGTCGCACGGCATCCCCGGCAACGCGGCGTTCTACTTCTCGATCCCGCCGCAGGCGTTCCCGAAGGTGCTCAAGCAGCTCGAACGTACCGGGATGGCCGACAACGAGCACTGCGGCGGCTGGCGCCGGGTCGTGGTCGAGAAGCCGTTCGGCACCGACCGGCCCTCGGCCCGGGAGCTGAACGACCTGGTCGACCGGGTGTTCACGCCGCACGACGTGTTCCGCATCGACCACTACCTCGGCAAGGAGACGGTCCAGAACATCTTCGCGCTGCGGTTCGCCAACGCGATGTTCGAGCCGATCTGGAACTCCAACTACGTCGACCACGTGCAGATCACGATGGCCGAGGACGGCGGCATCGGCACCCGCGCCGGGTTCTACGACGCCAACGGCGCCGCCCGCGACGTCCTCCAGAACCACGTGCTGCAACTGCTGGCCCTGACGGCGATGGAGCAGCCGGTCGGCTTCGACGCCGAGGAGATCCGCATCGAGAAGCTCAAGGTGCTGCGCGCGGTCAAGCTCGGCGACGACCTCGGGGCCACGGCCATCCGCGGCCAGTACACCGACGGATGGGTGCAGGGCCGGCCGGCGGCCGGCTACCACTCCGAGGAGAACATCCCGGCCGAATCCACGACCGAGACGTACGCGGCGGTCCGGATCGGCATCCAGAACCGGCGCTGGAGCGGCGTCCCGTTCTACCTGCGCACCGGCAAGCGGCTCCCCAAGCGGGTCACCGAAATCGCGGTGGTCTTCAAGGAGGCGCCGCACATGCCGTTCGCCGACTACGACACCCAGATCCTCGGCAACAACCAGCTCGTGATCCGGGTCCAGCCCGACGAGGGCGTCACCGTCAAGTTCGGTTCGAAGGTGCCGGGCACCGGCATGGAGCTGCGCGACATCACCATGGGCTTCGGCTACGGCGAGACCTTCACCGAGTCCAGCCCCGAGGCCTACGAACGGCTCATCCTCGACATCCTGCTCGGGGACAAGACCCTGTTCCCCGACGCGCACGAAGTGGACGCGTCGTGGGCGGTCATCGACCCGCTCGAGGACTTCTGGGAGGGCGGCAAGCCCGAACCGTACGAGTCCGGCACCTGGGGCCCGGCCGGGGCCGATCTGATGCTGCAGGCGTCCGGCCGGCGCTGGCGGCGGGCATAGGAAGGGGGGTCCGCAAGTGCATCTGAAGGACACCACGACCGGCGAGATCATGAAGGCGCTGGGGGGCCTGCTGCACGAGGTCGGCGGCACCTCCAGCCTGGCGCTCAACCTGGTGGCGCTGACCACCGAGGACGAGCGCGAAGAGGTCGAGCAGGCCGCCTCGCAAGCGGCCCAGGAGCACCCGTACCGACTGATCATGGCGATCCCGCGGGACGTCGACGCAGCCGAGCCCCGCATCGACGCCGAGGTCACCCTCGGCGAGCGGCTCGGCGCGGCCGAGGCGATCATCCTGCGCCTGGACGGGCCGACCACACCGCACCTCACCTCGATCGTGCTGCCGATGCTGGCGCCCGACGTGCCGGTGGTGACCTGGTGGCTGCTCGACCCGGTGAAGTTCCACCTCGAGCAGGAGCTGCGCGGCTTCGCCGACCGGCGCATCACCTACACGGCGCGAGCGGCCGACCCGGTCGCGTCGCTGCACCGGCGCGCCCAGCGCTACGTACCCGGCGACACCGACATCTGCTGGACCCGGATCAGCCTGTGGCGCTCGCTCATCGCCAGCGCCTTCGACGGGGTGAGCCACAAGGTCGAGAGCATCGACATCAGGGCGGACCGCCAGGACCCGTCCGCGCAGTTGATGGCCGCCTGGCTGCACACCCGGCTCGGGGTGGCGCCGAAGATCGTCGACACCAAGGTGGAGCGGAACTCCGAGCACCTGCCGGCGATCGCGTCGGTGGCGTTCACGATGGCCGGCGGCGAAACCATGGAGATCGAGCGGATGCCCGACGGGGAGACGGTGCTGCGCCAGGCGGGGCTGCCGAAGCGGCGCCAGTCGCTGCAGGGCCGCACGCTGGGGCAACTGCTGGCCGAGGAGCTGCGGCATCTGGACCCGGATCCGGCCTACCACCGGGTGCTGGAGACGTTCCAGGCCCGGTTCGACGAGGCGGAGGCGCCATGAGCAGGGGCAATGCGGTCATCGTCCACGAGAGCGCCGAGGTCCTGGCCGAAGCGGCGGCGGTCCGCCTCATCAACCGGCTCGCGGACGCGCAGGCGCAGCGCGGCGAGGCCTCGGTGGTGCTGACCGGCGGCCGGATCGCGGCGCGGGTGTACGCGGACGTGCTGGCCTCGCGGATTCGCGGGGTGGTGGACTGGTCGAAGGTCGATTTCTGGTGGGGCGACGAGCGGTTCCTGCCCGCCGGCGACCCGGACCGGAACGAGACGCAGGCGCGGGCGGCGTTCCTCGATGTGCTGCCGGTCGACCCCGCGCGGGTCCATCCGATGCCGGCCTCCGATGTGGTCGACACGCCGGAGGCGGCCGCGGCGGCGTACGCGGCGGAGCTGGAGGCCGCCGCCGACGGCGAGGGGGTGCCGCCGTTCGATCTGCTGCTGCTGGGCATCGGCGAGGACGGCCACGTGGCCTCCCTGTTTCCCGACCATCCGGCTCTGGCGGCGAGCGAGGCCCCGGTGACGGGGGTGCGCGAGGCGCCGAAGCCCCCGCCGGAGCGGGTGTCTTTGACGATGCCGGCGATCAACGGCGCCACGGCGGCGTGGGTGCTGGCATCGGGCGCAGGCAAGGCCGAGGCGGTCGACGAGGCGCTGGCGGGCCCGAAGCTTCCGGCCGGCCGGGTGCAGGCGCAGGGGCACACGCGGTGGCTGATCGACGCCGACGCGGCCTCGCGGCTGCACCATCTGGAGTTCTGAGCAGGACGTGCGGAGGGGCCCGGCGACTGGTGTCGCCGGGCCCCTCCGCTTTGGTTCCTGCGGCCCCCTCCCCACCTGAGGGCCGTGGCCGCCGTCTCGCCCGACCTTGCGTCGACGGCGGTGCGCGTGTTCGGTATCCGGTTTCTCAGCAGCGTTCGCCGCGGGTGGCGGCCCTGGCGGCGAGCGCCTCGGCCAGGAGGTCTTCGGCCTCCTCCTCGCTGCGGCGCTCGCGGACGTACGTGAGGTGTGACTTGTATGGTTTGACGGTGCGACGATCCGGTGGGTTGGCGCGGTCGCGGTTGGCGGGCCAGCCGCATCGCATGCAGTCCCATTCGCCCGGGAGCTCGACGTAGAGCGCGAATGACCGGATGGTCTCGTGTCCGTTGGCGCACCAATAGCTTACGGTCTGCCGCGCCACGGGCTCGCCGCGTTCGGAATGGAGTCCCGGGTTCGCGCCGATACGGGTGCCACGGATGGCGTGTCCGTTGGACATAGAAGTGACTGCTCCTCACAGATGGGGGATCTTCTGTGGAATACGACCGTTCTGGTCGGGGCGGCTGGGGCACCGCCCGTAGAGATTCTATGACCTGGCGCACACGTTGTAAAGGGAAGAGCGCACTGCCCCACTCCTTCGCGTTCAAGAATTCGGCCCTTCCCGCAATTCACTTCACTGTCCACTCTCATCTCGGATCCGGCCCCGGGCTGGCCGAACGCACCGCCGCCGGGACCGGATCGCCGCCGGTCAGTCGACGCGGATGACCAGTTTGCCGCGCGTGTGCCCCGACCGGCTCGCCCGCCAGGCCTCGGCGGCCTGGTCGAGCCGGTAGACGGCCGAGACCGGCACATCGACCTGTCCCGACTCGGTGAGCGCGGCCAGCGCGCGCAGGCCGTCGGCGTCCGGCTCGACGAACACCCACCGGCCGCCGTCGTCCCGCACCGACCGGTCGATGATCGAGACCACCCGGGACGGTTCCGCGCCGGCCCGCACCGACAGCTCGAACTGGCCGCCGGCCGCGTCCAGCGCGGCGTCGATGCCGTCGGGGGCGAACGCCTCGATCCGGTCTTCCAGGCCGTCGCCGTACTCGACCGGTTCGGCGCCCAGCGTGCGCACGTGGTCGTGGTGGCCCTGCGAAGCGGTGCCGATCACCTGCGCCCCGCGGGCGAGGGCGACCTGCACGGCGATCGAGCCGACGCCCCCGGCGGCGGCGTGGACGAGGACGGTGTCTCCGGTGCCCACTCCGACCGCGTCGAGGGCCTGGAGGGCGGTGAGCCCCACCAGGGGCAGCGCACCGGCCGCGTCCCACTCCAGCGTGGGCGGTTTGGCGGCGATCATGCTCGGCTCGGCGACGGTGTACTGGGCGTAGGTGCCCCACTTGACGACCGGACGCCGGAGGTAGCCGAACACCTCGTCGCCGACGGTGAAGCCGGTGTCCGCGGGGTCGGCCTCGGCGACCTGTCCGGCGGCGTCCCAGCCGGGGATGATCGGGAAGTCGCCGGGGATGGCGGCATCGAGGTGTCCGGCGCCGACCTTCCAGTCGACCGGGTTGACCGAGGTGGTCTTCAGTCTGATGAGGACTTCGCCGGGGCCGCGGACCGGCGCCGGATGGTCGGCGGATTCGAGCTGCTCTGGACCGCCGTAGCGGTGCATGACCATTGCTTTCATAACTGCATCACATCATGGACGGCCCCGACCCTTCCGGCGAACGTGGCTACGCCTCAGCCGCGGCGCTCGTCGGCCCATCGCGCCAGCGCCCCCTCGGTGAGGATCTCGTCGAAGCCCGACTCGGCCGCGCCCCGCAGCGGTCCGTCCGCGCCGAACTCGGTGGGCAGCAGCGGGGGCGGGGCGGTGCGGCGGAACCGCATCAGTCCGGCCGCATAGGCGCGGTCGAGCTCCTCCCCCGCCGCCTGCTGCAGGTCCGGGGCGAGTCCGCCGAACGCGACGATCTCCGGGTCGAGGGCGTTGACCAGCCCGGCGACGCCGCGTCCCAGGAAGGCCGCGCATTCGCCGACGGCCGTCCGCGCCGCCGGGGCACCGTCCGACATGGTCTCGGTGGCGTAGGTGCGGGGGTCGTCCGGGGCGGGCTCGCCGCGAAGGCGGGCCATCGCCCGGCCGTCGACGGCGACGTCCCAGCATCCCATCGCCCCGCACGGGCAGGGCACGGCCGGGTCGCCGAGCGGCAGGTGCCCGAACTCGCCTCCGGCGCCGGTGGCGCCGCTGAGCGCGTGTCCGCGGTCGACCAGGACCCCGCCGATGCCGACCTCGATGTGCAGGTACAGGACGGATCGGTCCGGGTGGGAGCGCCGGGCCACGGCGAGGCCGGCGAGCGTGGCGTCGTTGCACACCCGCTGCGGCACGCCCGGTGCCAGGGGTTCGATCTCGACGTCCTGCCAGCCGAGGCCGCTGGCCTGCGCGACCCGGTTGTTCTGGACGGTCCCGGTCACCGAGATCGACACCGACCGCAGGCGCGGCCCGTGCCGCTCGGCCAGCGCGCCGATCGCCCCGCGCAGGTCGGCGATCACCGCGCCGGGCCGCCGGTCGCGGTGGCGTCCGGTCGCCAGGTCGGTCAGGCGCCCCTCCAGGTCGGCGACGCCGGCGCGCCAGTCGGCGTGGCGGACGTCGACCACGGCCGTCAGCGGTCCGTGCCGGTGTGCGTGCAGCGTGGTGGTGGGCCGGCCGCGGCCGCTGGGCGGTGCCGGGCGTTCGGACAGGAGCTCCAGGTCGCGGAGGCGGGCGCAGATCTCGGTGGCCGAGCCGCTGGTGATGCCCAGGCGCCGGGAGGCGTCGGCGCGGGTGATCCCCGGACTGGCGTGGACCAGGCGCAGCATGTCCAGCGCGCCGAGCCATCGGGCCGCCTCGGCGCGGCCGGACTTGGACCTGGCTTGCATCTCCTGTGGCGCCGCCCCCTTCCCTCGTCAGATCGGGCAGCAGACCATGCCGACCGTGGTCAGGACCGGGATCGCGGCCACGATGACCGGTGCGGCGACCGCGGCGGCGTTCCCGCCGAGTATGGAGCCGAGCCCGGCTACGCCCGGCCGGGCCGGGCCGTCGAGCAGGCGCTCGATCCGGGCGACCGTGTCGCCGCCGGCGACGGCGAGGGCACCCGCCTCGGCGCCTCGGGCGGCGGCGAAGTCCAGCAGGCTCCGCGCCAGCACCCGGCGGTTCCCGCCTCGCGCCGCCGCATCATCGGCCGCCAACTCCACCAGACGGGCGACGCGGTCGGGCAGGGCGGCGAACAGCGGCAGCCGCCCCAGGACGAGCTGCGCGGCGACCGCGGCCGCGACCAGGGAATGATGCCGTCCGGCCAGGTGCGCGCGCTCGTGCGCCAGTACCGCTTCGAGTCCCTCCCGGTCGAGCAGGTCGATCGCCCCGGTGGTCACGACCACCGTGCCGCCGGAGCCGGGAATGCAGTAGGCCGCCGGACGCGGCGAGCCCGCAACGACCACGCCCAGGGCGTGGTCGACCTCCATCGACGCCAACCGGGAACGCAGGCCCGCGCGCTCGGCCGACGTCCGGCGTGCCACCACGGCACCGGCGACGACGAGCAGGGCCGGGAGCAGCCAGGTCAGCGTCGCGCCGAGCACACCGAGCACCGAGCCGGCGATCGGCCCGTACCGCGACTGCAATGCCTGCAGGCAGGTGGCGACGATGCCCGTCGCTCCACCGGAGAAGCCGCCCATCGGCATCACGAGCGCGACCCCGGCCAGTGCGACGGCCAGCACCACCGAGGCGGCGAGGGTGAACCAGGTGGCGATCGCCAGACGCGGTGCGGCCGACGTCCAGCCAGCGCGGTCGATCAGGCGCGGACCGATCACGGTCAGCAGCCCGGCGTAGGCCAGCAGCGTCAGCGCCGCGGTCACGGCCGCTCCCCGCGCGAGTCCATGAGGTCGCGCAGTCGGGCCAGCTCGTCGGGGCCGATCCTGCCGATGAAGCTCAGCAGGGTGGCGTCGCGGTCCGCGGCGGACTCCAGCACCGAGGCCATCGACTCGGCCTCGAAGTCCTCGCGCGACTGGGCGGGCCGGTAGGCCCAGGCGCGCCCGTCGCGCTCGCGCGTGACCATGCCCTTGCGGTGCAGGTTGTCCATCACCGTCATGACCGTGGTGTAGGCGGGCTCCGGATCGCGTTCGAGGGATTCGAGCGCGCGGCGGACGGTGACGGGCCCATCGGACGACCACAGCACGTCCATGACCACCGCTTCGAGTTCTCCGAGCCGTCGCATCCGCACCTCGCTTCCAGGCTTGCACCTTACCCGAGGCCCCGGCGGCTTCGGATTCCGATCGTGGAGCGCAGCGGCGCTCATCGGCCTCCCGGTCGCCCTCTGGGCACTGATTCGGCGACCTGCCCGAGACCGGTTCGGCCGCAGACTCCCGGCGCTGCGAGCGCCGCGGTGGCTCTGCATCCCTGCGCCGCGGTCTGGATCCTGTTCGCCCTCGTGCTGCGCGGCCTGCCCGGCGGGCCGTTCACATGGTTCGACAGTTCCTACCTCGGTTGAGGTTCCGGTCCCGGAGTATCCGCCGGCGGACGAGCGAACGGGGTCCGGTGGAGCAGAGCTCCACCGGACCCCGTCGACGATTGCGGGCCTAGACCATCGCTCTCAGCAGCAGGCCGTAGGCGATGATGGTGGCGAACCAGATGACCCCCACGCCGATGGTGATCCTGGTGAGGTTCTTCTCGGCCACCGAGGAGCCGGAGGCCACCGAGGACATGCCGCCGCCGAACATGCTCGACAGGCCGCCGCCCTTGCCCTTGTGCAGCAGCACCAGCAGGATGAGCGCGCCGCTGGAGACCAGCAGCAGGATCAGCATGGCGTAAGTCAGTACCGTCATCATCGGCGATCGGGTGTCCTCTCCAAAGGGTCGGAACGCCCGCAGAGCGGGCAACCGGCCCCGAGTCTAACTCAAGCTTCATCCCGGGCGGCATGCGAGTAGGGCCGCCGTACGCCCTTGTACGGCGGCCCCGGCTTGCGCCGCTTCCTACTGAGCGTTGTTGTGCTCCGGGAAGCGGATGATCTTGGCGAACTCGTCCGCGTCGAGGCTCGCTCCCCCGACCAGGGCGCCGTCGATGTCCGGCTTCGCCATGATCTCGGCGACGTTGACCGACTTGACCGAGCCGCCGTAGAGCAGGCGGACCCGCTCGGCCACCGCACCGAACTTCTCGGCCAGCGCGGCGCGGATCGCCCCGATGACCTCCTGGGCGTCGTCCGGGGTGGCCGTGCGGCCCGTGCCGATCGCCCAGACCGGCTCGTAGGCCACCACGACCTTCTCCAGCTCCTCCTCGGTCAGCCCGTCCAGTGCCGCCAGCAACTGCCCGACGGTGTGCGTGACGTGGTCGCCGGCCTCTCGTACCTCCAGCGGTTCGCCCACGCACAGGATGGGGCCGATGCCGTTGTTGAGCGCCTGGCGGACCTTGGCGCCCACCAGCTCGTCCGACTCCTCGTGGTGCTGGCGGCGCTCGGAGTGGCCCACCGCGACGTAGGCGCAGCCGAGCTTCGCCAGCATCGAGCCGGCGATCTCGCCGGTGTAGGCGCCCGACGGGTGCGCCGACACGTCCTGGGCACCGTAACCGATGTGGAGCTTGTCCCCGTCGACGAGCGTCTGGACGCTGCGGACGTCGACGAACGGCGGCAGGACGACCGTCTCGACCGCCTCGAGCTGCTCGCGGGTGAGGCTGAAGGCCAGCTTCTGCACCAGCGCGATCGCCTCGAGGTGGTTGAGGTTCATCTTCCAGTTGCCGGCGATCAGCGGCTTGCGGGTCTCGCTCATGAGTCCTCCAGTGCGTCCAGGCCCGGCAGGGTCTTGCCTTCGAGGTATTCGAGGCTGGCGCCGCCGCCGGTGGAGATGTGGCCGAAGCCGTCCTCGGGCAGGCCGAGCGTGCGGACCGCCGCGGCGGAGTCGCCGCCGCCGACGACGGAGAAGGCGTCCGAGTCGACCAGCGCCTGCGCCACCGCCTTGGTGCCGATCGCGTAGTCGGGGAACTCGAAGACGCCCATCGGGCCGTTCCAGAACACCGTCCCCGCCCCGGCGATCCGCTCGGCGAAGAGCTTCGCCGACTCGGGGCCGATGTCGAGGCCCATGCGGTCGGCCGGGATCTCGGTGGAGGGGACCACGATCGGCTCGGCGTCGGCGGCGAACTCGGCCGCGGTCGCGGTGTCTACCGGCAGCAGCAGTTCGACGCCGAGTTCGGCGGCGCGGTCGAGGTAGGTCTTGCAGGTCTCGACCTGGTCCTTCTCCAGCAGCGAGCCGCCGACCTCGTATCCCCGGGCGACCAGGAAGGTGTACGCCATGCCGCCGCCGACGATGAGCGTGTCGACCTTGCCCAGCAGGTTGTCGATGACCGCGAGCTTGTCGGAGACCTTGGCGCCGCCGAGGACGACCACGTAGGGCCGCCCGGGGTCGCCGGTCAGCTTGGAGAGCACGTCGACCTCTTCGGCGATGAGCCGTCCCGCGTAGTGCGGGAGGAGCTTCGCCACGTCGTAGACCGAGGCGTGCTTGCGGTGGACCGCGCCGAAGGCGTCGTCGACGTAGACGTCGCCGAAGGCGGCGAGCCGGCCGGCGAACTCGGCCCGCTCGGTGTCGTCCTTCGCCGTCTCCCCGCGGTTGAAGCGGAGGTTCTCCAGCAGCAGCACGCCGCCGTCGGCCTGGTCGACGGCCTTGCGCTCGGCGTCGGTGTCGACGGTGTCGGCGGCGTAGGCGACCTCTCGCTCGAGGACCTCGCCGAGGCGCTGGGCCACGGGGGCCAGCGAGAAGGCCGGGTCCGGTTCGCCCTTGGGGCGGCCCAGGTGCGAGCAGACCACGACGCGGGCGCCCGCCTCGGCGAGCGCCTGGAGCGTGGGTGCGACGGCGCGGATGCGGCCGTCGTCGGTGATGGTCTTGCCGTCCAGAGGAACGTTGAGGTCGGCGCGTACCAGGACGCGCCGACCGGAGACGCCCTCCTTCAGGAGTTCGTCGAGCGTTTTCATGGGTGCTATGCGCCGACCAGCTCGACGAGGCCCACCAGGCGGTTCGAGAAGCCCCACTCGTTGTCGTACCAGCCGACGACCTTGACCTGGTTCCCGTCGAGCACCTTGGTCAACTGGCCGTCGATGATGCAGGAGTTCGGGTCGGTCTCGATGTCCTTGGAGACGATCGGGTCGTCGGTGTAGGACAGGATGCCCTTGAGCGGGCCGTCGGCGGCGGCCTTGAATGCGGCATTGACCTCTTCGGCCGTGGTCTCCTTGGCGGCCTCGAAGGTGAGGTCGGTGGCGGAGCCGGTGGGAATCGGGATGCGCATGGCGAAGCCGTCGAGCTTGCCGTTGAGCTCGGGCAGCACCAGGCCGACGGCCTTGGCGGCGCCGGTGGTGGTGGGCACCACGTTCAGGGCCGCGGCGCGCGAGCGACGCAGGTCCTTGTGGGGGCCGTCCTGCAGGTTCTGATCCTGCGTGTAGGCGTGGATGGTCGTCATCAGGCCCTTGTTGATGCCGATGGCGTCGTTGAGGACCTTGGCCATCGGGGCCAGGCAGTTGGTCGTGCAGGACGCGTTCGAGATGATGTGGTGGTTGTCGGCGTCGTACTTGTCGTCGTTGACGCCCATCACGACGGTGATGTCCTCGTTCTTCGCCGGAGCGGAGATGAGGACCTTCTTGGCGCCGCCCTCGAGGTGGGCCGCGGCCTTGGTGCCGTCGGTGAAGAAACCGGTGGACTCGATCACGACATCGGCTCCGACCTCGCCCCACGGAAGGGCGGCGGGGTCGCGCTCGGCGAACGCCTTGATGGTCTTGCCGTTGACGGTGAGCTCGCCGGAACCGACCTTGACCTCGTAAGGCAGGCGGCCAAGGATGCTGTCGTACTTAAGCAGGTGTGCAATGGTCTCGGTGTCGCCCAGGTCGTTGAAAGCGACCACTTCGACATCGGCCTCGGAGGCGAGAACCGCCCGGAAAAAGTTGCGGCCGATACGGCCGAAGCCGTTGACACCAACGCGGATGGTCACGTGCCCATCTCCTCGCTAGAACAGAAGGTGAATATCTCTGACTGAACGATCCGTTCCACCGAAGAGCGACGGTTGAACAGATCGCGCTGTTCGGCCTCGTCGCCGAGCACACTTCGACCTTATAACGCCGCCCCCGGAACACGGGAGCGTGCGAAGGTCCCCTCGATCATGTCACAGCCGCCACAGCGGCATGACGTCGCGGTTAAGAAAGCGCTGTCAGGCGGCGTGGCACGGCTCTACGCTGCGAGAGCCTCCTCTTCGGCCACGGCGTCGTCGGGGCCGGGGACGCCCTCCTCGGCGGCCCGCTTGGTCGCCATGTTGATGAGCCGCCTGATCCGGCCGGCGATCGCATCCTTCGTCAGCGGCGGGTCGGCCATCGCGCCGAGCTCCTCCAGCGACGCCTGCCGGTGCGCGAGGCGGAGCCGGCCCGCACCGGCCAGGTGCTCGGGCACGTCGTCGCCGAGGATCTCCAGAGCGCGGGTGACCTTCGCCGCCGCGGCCACCGCAGCCCGGGCCGACCGGCGCAGGTTGGCGTCGTCGAAGTTGGCGAGCCGGTTGGCGGTGGCGCGGACCTCGCGCCGCACCCGGCGCTCCTCCCAGGCCAGGACCGAGGTATGAGCGCCCAGTCTCGTGAGCAGTTCGCCGATGGCGTCGCCGTCGCGGATGACGACCCGGTCGACGCCGCGGACGTCGCGGGACTTGGCGCTGATGCCCAGGCGCCGGGCGGACCCGACCAGCGCCAGTGCGGTCTCGGGGCCGGGGCAGGTGACTTCCAGCGACGAGGAGCGGCCCGGCTCGGTCAGGGAGCCGCGGGCGAGGAAGGACCCGCGCCAGGCGGCCTCGGCGCAGCAGGGGTAGGCGCCGACGACGTGCGCGGGCAGTCCCCGGACGGGGTAGCCGCGCTGGTCGGTCAGCCCGATCTGGCGGGCGAAGGCCTGGCCGTCGGCCATGACGCGCAGCAGGTAGTGGTTGGAGCGCCGGAGCCCGGCCGCGACCAGGACGTGGACCTCGGAGTCGTAGTTGTAGAGCTCGTTGATCATCTTCTTGGCGCGGCGGGCGACGTTGCCGGCGTCGACCTCGGCCTCCACGACGACGTTCCCGGCGCCGACCAGGTGGAGTCCGCCGGCGAAGCGGAACAGCGCACCGAGCTCGGCGCGCTGGCAACAGGACTTGGCGACCTCTGTCCGGCTGAGTTCGTCCTTGACCTCCGAGGTCATCGCCATTTTGTTAATCACCATCTTCGACGAGCAGGTTTCCCAATACGGCGGCAAGCGCGGCCACGTCGTGGGTGACGACGTCCGCGGCAAGGTCCGCCGCCACCAACCGGGCCCGCAACGATTGTGCCGCACTGTTCAACGAGCGGGGGTCGTCGAGGGTTCGGCCGTCGCCGGAGACGACGTAGTGAAACCGGACACCCTCGGCGTATCGGGCCAGCGCCTCGAGGTGTCCGGCCGGGGTGAGGCCGTCGGTCTCCTTCTCCTCGGAGAGATTGAGCACCAACGCGCGGCGGGCGTCGGCGGCGGCGACGGCCTCGCGCAGCTCCGGCAGGAGCAGGTGCGGGATCACGCTGGTGTACCAGGAGCCGGGCCCGAACACGTGCCAGTCGGCCTCGGCGACCGCTTCGAGGGCCTCGGGGCAGGCGGGGGCGTCGGCCGGGAGGAGCCGGACGGTGTCCACCGCGCCGTCGGCGACCGCGACGTCGTGCTGGCCGACGATCGTGCGCACTCCCTCGCCCTCGACCAGGTCGGCCTCGATGTGGAGCGGCTCGCACGCCATGGGGAGGATGCGGGCGCGGCAGCCGAGGAGCTCGGCGGCCTCGCCGAGGGCGTCGACCGGGTTGGAGCGGCGCTCCAGCAGCGAGGTGAGGATGACGTTGCCGACCGGATGGCCGGCCAGGAAGTCGGTG
The DNA here is from genome assembly GCF_002798405.1 of Glycomyces xiaoerkulensis. Taxonomy (GTDB): domain Bacteria; phylum Actinomycetota; class Actinomycetes; order Mycobacteriales; family Micromonosporaceae; genus Glycomyces; species Glycomyces xiaoerkulensis. Next base: position 120,860 of record NZ_PGGV01000015.1, read on the forward strand.
CCGCCGAATCGGTGCGCGAAGAGGCGGGTCGCCGTCGTCCGGTCCGGGCCGGCGGTGGCGACGAGCGCCTTGCGCAGGTCCCCCGGCGGCAGGACCGGCCGGGAGTCGCGGATGATCCCCGACGAACCGCCGTCGTCGGCGACGGTCACCACGGCCGTCAGGTCGATGTCGAGCCGGGTGAGCGCACGCAGCGAGGCCGACAGGCCCCGGCCACCGCCGAAAGCGACGACTCTGGTCATTAGTGGTTACTCCGGGTCGAGGGGAGGAGGGCCGGCGGTCGGCTGCGTGCGGGGCGCGCGCCGCGCCCGCGGCGTCGGGCGCGATACCGCGACTGGGGTCATTCGTTCCCCCGGTCGCGGTGATGGGTGTTGGCGGGGAAGCCGGCGTCGCCCAGGCGCCGCGCCAGCTCTTCGGTGATGGCCACGCTGCGGTGCTTGCCGCCGGTGCATCCGATCGCGATCGTCATGTACCGCTTGCCTTCCCGCTCGAATCCTTCGGTGGTGCCGAGCAGCAGGGAGGCGTAGGCCTCGACGAACGCCTCGGCGCCGTCCTGGTCCAGGACGTAGTCCGAGACGGCCTCGTCGGTACCGGTGTGCTCGCGCAGGCTCGGAACCCAGTACGGGTTGGGAAGGAATCGTACGTCAGCGACGTAGTCGGCATCGCGCGGGATGCCGTACTTGAAGCCGAAGGACATGCAGGTGAACTGGAGCCCGGGGGTGGAGGGGGCGAGGAAGGCCTTCTCGACCCGATCGCGGAGCTGGTTCTCGTTCAGGTGCGTGGTGTCGAACAGGGTGTCGGCCGAGTTCCGGGCCGGCTCGAGCAGGCGCCGCTCGGCGGCGATGCCGTCGCCGAGCAGGCCGTCGCCCTGCAGCGGGTGGGCGCGGCGGACCTTCTCGAAGCGGCGGATGATCACATCGTCGTCGGCGTCGACGAACACCAGGTGCGGCTTGAAGCCCGCCTTGCGGAGGTCCTCGATGACGCCCACCAGGTCGGTCATGAACGCCCGGGCCCGCACGTCCAGCACCATCGCGGTGCGCCTGGTCTCGCTGCCTCCGGCGGCCGCGAGCTCGGCGGCCTGGGCCACCAGCGACTCCGGGAGGTTGTCGACCACGTAATACCCGACGTTCTCCAGGGCGCGCGCCACCGTCGACCGGCCACCGCCGGAGATACCGGTGACGATGACCAGGTCCAGTTCGCCCTCATCTGCCGAATTCATGACTCAAGTATTCCCCGAGGTTGATCTTGGCGGCGCCGGGACACGGCGCCGGGTCAATACCGCCATAGCTAACACGGCGGCGTCAATCCGCGTTGTCCTCGGGATTGCGCAGATGTGACCGGATGGCTTCGGCCAGTTTAGGACCGATGCCGGGAACCGCCTCCAGGTCGGCCGGATCGGCCTCGCGGACGCGCTTGACCGACCCGAACCGGCGCAGCAGCGCCCTGCGCTTGGACTCCCCCAGGCCGGGGACGCCGTCGAGCGCGGACCGCCGCATGCGCTTGCGGCGGCGGCTGCGGTGGAGCGAGATCGCGAAGCGGTGGGCCTCGTCGCGGACGCGCTGCATGAGATAGAGCGCCTCGGAGGTGCGCGAGAGGATCACCGGGTACTCCTCCCCCGGCAGCCAGATCTCCTCCAGGCGCTTGGCCAGGCCGGCGAGGTTGACCGTGTCGACCCCCATCTCGGCGAATACCTGCTCGGCGGCGGCGACCTGCGGCCGGCCGCCGTCGACGACCAGGAGCTGGGGCGGGTAGCGGAAACCCGTGCGCGGCTCGTCGCCCTCCTCGAGCGGCGATCCGGCCGGCTGCTCCTCCAGCTTCGACAGGCGGCGGCGGAGGGTCTCCCGGAGCGAGGACAGGTCGTCCTTCTGCTCGCCCTTGACGACGAAGCGGCGGTACTCGCTCTTGCGGGGCAGGCCGTCCTCGAACACCACCATGGAGGCGACCACGTCCTCACCCTGCGACTGGGAGACGTCGTAGCACTCGATGCGCAACGGCGCCTCGGGCAGATCGAGGGCGTCGGCGAGCTCCTCCAGGGCCCGGGAGCGCGCGGTGAGGTCGCCGGCGCGTTTGAGCTTGTGCCGCTGCAGGGCCTCGCGGGCGTTCTTGTCCACCGTCTCGGCCAGCGCGCGCTTGTCGCCGCGCCGGGGCACCCGCAGGCCGACCTTGGCGCCGCGGCTCTCGGAGAGCCAGTCGGTGATCGCCGCGGCGTCCTCGGGCAGGGCCGGAACGAGGACCTCGCGCGGGACGACCTCGCCGAGTTCGCCGTAGAACTGGGTGCAGAAGCGCTCGACGATGCCGGGCAGGTCGACCGGTTCGGGCTTGTCGATGATCCAGCCGCGCTGGCCGCGGATGCGGCCGCGGCGGACGTGGAAGACCTGGACGGCGGCCTGCAGCTCGTCGTCGGCGACGGCCATGACGTCGCAGTCGACGTCGTCGGCGAGGACGACCACCTGCTGTTCGAGGACCTTGTCGAGGGCGGCGAGGTCGTCGCGCAGGCGGGCGGCCTTCTCGAAGTCGAGGGACTCGGAGGCGGCCTGCATGTCGTCCAGGAGGCGCCGGCGGACCGGGGCGGTGTCGCCGGACATGAACGAGCAGAATCCGTCGACCAGTTCGCGGTAGTCCGCCTCGGAGATGTCGCCGACGCACGGGGCCGAGCATTTGCCGATGTCGGCCAGCAGGTTGGGGCGGCCGATCCGGCCGCAGCGTTTGAACTCGGTGTCCGAGCAGGTGCGGATGGGGAAGACCCGGGTGAGCAGGTCGAGGGTCTGGCGGATGGCCCAGGCGCTGCCGAAGGGGCCGAAGTAGCGGACGCCTTTGCGGCGGTTGCCGCGCATGACCTGGGCGCGGGGGAACCGGTCGCCGACGGTGACGGCGAGCCACGGGTAGGACTTGTCGTCCCGGAACATCACGTTGAAGCGGGGGTCGTACTCCTTGATCCAGGTCCATTCGAGCTGGAGGGCCTCGACCTCGGTGCCGACGACGGTCCATTCGACGCTGCGGGCGGTGTTGACCATGCGGCGGGTGCGCTCGTGGAGCCGGGTCTCGTCGGCGAAGTACGAGTTGAGCCGGTTGCGGAGGTTCTTGGCCTTGCCGACGTAGATGACCCGGCGGTCGCGGTCCCGGAAGCGGTAGACGCCGGGCTCGGTGGGGATGGTGCCCGGCGCGGGACGGTAATCAACGCTCACGTGGACCAGGCTATATCCCGCGCCGGACACCGCTTCCGCTATGGCATGCCCGCCAAGGCCGTCAGTTCGGACTGGAGGTCGCCGACCTCGGCTGCGTCCATGCCTCTGGCGGTGAACCAGCCGCCGAGGTTCTGCACGTCTCGGACGAGGAACTCCCGTCCCATCGGGTTGGCGTATATGTCGACGATCTGCGGCAGGTCCAGCAGGATCAGGCGGCCGTCGTGGACGACGGTGTTGTAAGCCGAGAGGTCGCCGTGGGTGAAACCGTGCTCGGTCATGAGCCGCAGGTTCTCGCAGGCCTGGTCCCAGAGGCTTTCGAGTTCGGGCTCGTCGGGCCGGGTCTCGGCCAGGCGGGGCGCGGCGGCGCGGTCGGCGCCGACGAACTCCATGATCACCTCGGTGCCGAGGATCTGGACCGGGTACGGGACGGCGACGCCGGCGGTGTGGAGCCGCTGGAGCGCGTCGAACTCGGCGGCGGCCCAGCGGCCGGCGGCCTGTTCGAGGCCGAAGCGGGTGCGTTTGGCGAGGGCGCGGCGGTCGCGGGAGCGCCTGGCGGTGCGTCCGGCGGTGTAGTCGGCGGCGCGGTTGAAGTGGGTGTGCTCGGCCGATCGGTACCGTTTGGAGGCCATGACCGTCGCCCGGTCGGTGCCGGGCACGGCGCGTTCGATGAGGTGGACGTCGGCCTCTTTGCCGGTTTTGAGGACGCCGAGCTCGTGGTCGACCGCGCCGAGGTCGGTGATGATCCAGTCGGGCCAGGGCCGGGGGCCGCGCTGGAGCGGCTCGGACTGGTCCCAGATCGACCAGCGGTCGCCGCTGGGCGGTCCGTCGTCGCAGGGTCCGTGGTCGTCGGGGTCGGCCGAGCGCATGGCCTCGAAGCGTTCCCGCTCCTGCGGGGAGAAGACCTCGTCCTCGTCGACCGGTCGGCGGCGGGCGGTGGATTGGAAGGTGGAAGTGCGGTCGGGTCTGCGTGCCACTGCGGTTTGCTCCTGTGCGGAAGTCCGGCGGCACGCGGAGTGGATCAGCGCGCGCCGACGGGAGGTGGACTGGATTTCGAGGCGAGGCGGAGAACAACGACAGCCATCAGTACACACCTCCAAACACGCTGGGGCCCTGAGCGTTCCGAAGCCATCAGGGCGACTGGAGGGGACTTTAGCGGGCCGGGACGGCCACCCGCAACCTAGTTTTCTGCCGAACCAAGACCGTGCTGTGTAGATATCTTGAGATACAAAGGGCTTCATGGATACACGACCTCCGCGTGAAATCGGAATCCGTGACCTGAGCCTGCACACCAGCGAGTATCTGGCCTGGGTGAGCAAGGGGCACGAACTCGTCGTGACGAACCGCGGGCGGCCCGCCGCCCGGCTGGTGCCGATCACCGATCCCGGCGAAGACCGCATCGATGCCTTGATCCGGTCGGGAGCACTGATCGCGCCGAAGGAGCCGGGCGACCCGCTCGACGTCCTCACTGTGGTGTCTTCGGAATCGGCGCCGACCAGCGAACAGGTCCTCGACGACATCCGCGAGGACCGCCTGTGATCTATTTCGACACGTCGGCCCTGATCAATGACGCAGACATCGCCGATCAGCAGGACGTGTCTCCCAACGACTCGCGGATCCGGGTGTCGCGTTCCCTGCGGGACTCCTCCACGGCGGGGGCCGTGTCAAACGCCTCGTCGATCGGGTCTTCGAGCACGTCCTCCAGCCAGTCGCCGATGGAAATCCTCGCGAGGTCGCGCTGGATCAGGCCCTTCACGTAGGCCGACAGGTCGACGCCTGGTTCGGCGGCCTCGCCGAGCTCGCCATCTCCATTCGGTACCCGTTGGAACTCCACGACCCGATCATGGCATGCATCGCCTGCTCGATCGGTCCATTCGAAGCCCCGAGCCGTCGTGCCTCCGCGAGCGTGTCGGCCGGTTCAGTGCCCGGTCGAGTCGTAGTTGCGCAGTCCGGCGCACGTCACGCCGGTGGCGACCGCGACCAAGACCACCGCCGCGACGAGCGGGCCGACCGCCCAGGCGGCCGAGAGGCGGCCGGTTCCTTCGGTGGGTTCGAGAATGCCGGTCAGCAGTTTGACCGTGGTGGATTTCCCAGCGCCATTGGAGCCGACGTATGCGACCGCTTCACCGGCCTCGATCTCGAGGTCGATCGAGTCGAGGGCGGTGAAGTTCTTGTACCTCCGCCGCACCAGGTGCTTGGCTGCGCCTTTGAACCCGGGCGCCTTGTCCGGGCGGCGGAAGCGCTTGTTGGCATCCTCCCCGTCGTGAAGGGCGGGGATTCCCGGCTTGGCCGCCGCTGAGCACGACGACGCTACGGGAGGGTTCTTGGTTCGACACGCGGTGCTCGCCCTATGCGAGTCTGACCCGCGCTCCACAAGCGTTTCAGGTGTCCGCCTGCCCGGCGGCCACCAGACGCCGACCTTCGCGCCTGATATTGATCTCGGCGTTCGCGTCCCGATCATGGACCGCGCCGCACCCGCACACCCACTCCCGGACCTGCAGGCCCTCCAGGCCCTGCGGCCCGGTCAACACGCCGCAGGCCGAGCACAACCGCGTGGACGGGAAGTACCGGTCGACCTTCACGAAGGTGCGCCCGGCTCGCTGGGCCTTGGATTCGAGCCGGGTCAAGAACATCCCGAACGAGGCGTCCTGGACCGACTTCGCCGCCCGGCCCCGGCCGAGCCCGCGAACATTCAGGTCTTCCACATAGAGAGCTTGGTGCTCGCTCACCAGCGTATGGACCTGCTTGTTCACCCAGTCGGAGCGGGTGTCCTTGATCTTTTCGTGGATCTTGGCGACCTTGAGGCGGGCCTTGGCCCGGTTGTTCGAGCTGCGCTGTTTGCGGGAGAGTTCCCGCTGTGCCTTCTTCAGCTTGCGTTCGAGCTTGCGGAAGAACTTCGGGTTCTCGATGGTCTTGCCGCCGCGCAGCACCGCGAACGACTTGAGCCCGAGGTCGATCCCGGTCTCGGCGTCCTCGTCCGGGATCGGTTCGGCCAGGTCTGCACCGTCGTCGACCGCGACCACGAAGCTCGCGTAGTACCGGCCGGTCGCGGTCTTGGTCACCGTCACGCTCGAGGGCGCGGCGGGCAGGTCCCGCGACCAGGCGACCTTGAGGGCACCGACCTTCGCCACGTACAGGCGGCCATTGGGTTTGAGGCTGAATCCGCGCCGGGTGTACCGGGCGGTCTGCGTGCCCGCGCGGCGCTTGAAACGCGGCGGCCCCACCCGGGAACCGGCCCGCTTCCCCTGGAGCGAGTCGAAGAAGTGCCGGTAGGCGGCGTGGCAGTCCCGCAGGGCCTGCTGCAGCGGCACGGTCGACACCTCACCCAGCCACGCCCGCTCCGGGGTCCGCTTCGCCGCCGTGATCAGCGCCCGGTCCAGCGCCGCCGTCGACGGGTACGGCAGTCCCTGCCGGTGGGCCGCCTGCCGCGCGGCCACGGCGTCGTTGTACACCACACGCACGCACCCGAACGTCCGAGCCAGCGCCCGCCGCTGCGGGCCTGTCGGATAGACACGATAGGAGTACCGCAGATGCACGCGAACATTATACCCGTATCACACCCGGCGTCCGCTTCCCGGCTCCCAGTCCTGCTCCGCAGGACCACCAGCAGGCCATCGCCCCCGAATCCTCCCCGCCCTCAAGGACAGGGCCTCCTCGGGGGAATCCGGTGACCGATTCGGCCTGGAGGATCGCCATCCACCGACCATAAGGGTGCGCTCCCGGGTGGAGCCACCGGTTTTCCCGGCGGTCAGGAGCCTACGGCGGCTCTCTGCTCGGACTCGCGGCGCTGCCGCGGGAGACCGGAGTCGCGGCGCCGCCCGATCCGGCGTCGGGCCTTGCGGGCCAGCGCGGGCGGGTCGATCTTCTCCAGCGGGTAGAAGCAGGCCATGGCGACCACGTGCGGCAGGAAGCTGATCTTGACCGCGAGGTAGACCACGACGTGGAAGCTGTAGAAGAACGCCACGATGCCGTATCTGAGGCGCTTCCAGGCGACGAACAGCACGACGGGGCTGAGCAGTTCGAAGCCGACGATGCCCCATTGGGACAGTCGCAGCATCCACGGGAATTCGAGCAGCCAGTTGCTGAACTCGGTGCCGCGTCGGATGACCGCCCAGGTCATGGTGGCGGAGTTGACCCATTCGAAGCCGCCGTAGCGGAACTTGGCCCAGGCGGCGAAGAAGTAGGTGCAGACCACGCCGATCTGGACGAGGTTGAAGGCCCACCCGGCGTGCTCGGACAGGGTGCGCCGGTCGCCCCACCTGGATTTGGGGAGGGTGGGGAGGACGAACAGGAGCAGCAGGAAGGCGAACTTGCCGTGGTCGACCTTGCCGTAGGACATCGCGATGATCATCCACTCGAAGTAGGCGATCGCGACGATCCAGCCGGTCAGGCGGGGCGCCTGATTGAACATCATGGGGACGGCGGCGGCGAGGAGGACGGTGAGGGTGCCGACGACGAGCCAGTAGTCGGGGACCGGCAGCGGCAGGACGCGGCCGATGAACAGCGGCTGGTAGAGCTCCCCGGGTACGTGGCGGTGGCCGATGATCCACGGCATGTACCACCACCAGTCGACCATGATGAACGCGCCGGCGAGGAAGCGCATGGCGGGGGCGCGGCCGAGTGCGACCGGTCGGAAGAACCAGTCGGCGGCGCACCGGGGCAGCGCGGTCATGCGGCGGCTCCTTCCCGGGTCCAGCTCACTTCGACGGTGTCGGTGTACTCGCCGGTGCGGTAGCCGTTTTCGAGCCGGTAGCGGCGCACGACGATCCGGACGGCGACGATCTCCGGCTTGTCGGGGTTGGTGCTCTGGTAGGCCTCGGCGAGGTGGCGGAGCATCTCGGGGTCGTCGCGGAAGCGGCTCATCTGGCCTTCGACTTCGGCGCGGCGGAATCCGGTGGCGGCCTCGGTCAGGGCGAACTCCTCGCCCGCTTCGTTGACGGCCATGACGCGGGTCGAGCCGGCCCAGCCGTCGAGGTCGCGGGAGTGGGAGTACATCTTGAACGGTGCGAAGGGGAAGAAGTCATCGGCGCCCCAGAGGGTGGTGGCGACGACGAGTCCGGTGATGACCAGGGTGATGGTGATGCGCACCGCGCGGCCGGCCGGCGAGAGTCCGGACGCCGAGGACTCTCGGCCGCGGGGGCCGGCGCCTCCGGCCTGGATGTCGGTTGTGGATGGTTCCTGGGTATGCTCTTCGGACACGGCCAGAGTATGGCACGGCGGCGCCACCGGGCCGCCGCGGAGGGTTCAGTCGCGGTCGGCTTGGGGCAGTGAGCAGGCGGGCGTTCCGCCGGGCATGCGGTGGCGGTTGCGGGAGATGAGCCGGTAGAGCGGCCAGGCGATCCGGGAGACCGGTGCGAGGGAGGCGATCCAGCCGAGCGGTTTCCAGTACCACTGGGCGCGGCGCAGCAGCACGGCGATCGCGTCGGGTCCGGAGCGGTGGAAGCGGGGCTCGACCCACATGACGGCGTCCTCGGCGTCGGCCGGGGCCACGCCGAGTCGATCGAGGTCGGCCCGCTGCCAGGGGACGACGTCGGCGGCGGTGCGCACCCGCCGTTCGACGAAGTCCGCGCAGCGGGTGCAGAAGGCGCAGTCGCCGTCGTAGAGGAAGACCGGTCGCCTCATCGGTGCCTCGCCGCCTTGTCGAGCGCTTTGCGCATGGCCTCCACCGGGGCCTCGTCGAGCCCGGTGAACAGGGTCCATTGCCGGACCGCTTGGGTCAACAATAGCTTGAGGCCGTCGACGGCGGTGACGCCTTCGCTCTGGGCGGCGGCCGCGAGCGGGGTCGGCCAGGGGTCGTAGAGGACGTCGAACAGGACCGTGCCGGGCCGCCAGTCGATGCGCAGGTCGTCGGTGACGCCTTTGGGGACGGTGGAGACGACCAGGTCGGCGCGGCCGGCGGTGACCGCTTCGTCCCAGCCGGCCGAGCGCAGTTCGAGGCCGAGGCGGTCGGCGACCGGTTCGAGTTCGAGGACGGCCTCGCGGCGGCGGGCGAAGACGCTGACGGTGGCGGCGCCGAGTTGGGCGGCCGCGCCGAGGGCGGCGCGGGCGGTGCCGCCGGCTCCGAGGACCGAAACCGACTCGGCCGATTCGAGCCCGGCTTCGGCGAGGGCGTCGACCATGCCGGGCACGTCGGTGTTGTCGGCCAGGCGCTTGCCGTTGCGCAGCACCAGCGTGTTGGCGGCGCCGACGGCGTCGGCCAGCGGCGTGACCCGGTCGGCGACGGCGAGGGCGATCTCCTTGAGCGGCATGGTCAGCGAGAGCCCCGCCCAGGTGTCGTCGAGCCGGTCGACGAAGGCGGCGAGGCCGGGCTCGTCGCATTCGTACCGGCCGTAGACCCAGTCGGTCAGCCCGGCGGCGGCGAAGCCGGCGCTGTGGATCACCGGCGACAGGGAATGCTCGATCGGTTTGCCCAGGACGGCGGCCTGCATCACTGGATCCCGTTCTCCTCGGCGGTCCGGGTGTTCTCCTGATGCTCCTCGTAGGAGTGGGCGAACAGGGCGAGCAGTTCGCCGTCCTCCTCGTAGGCGGTGACGAAGAACAGCCAGTCGCCCTCCTCGGGCTCGACCGCGCCTTCGAGGGCGGCGACGCCGGGGTTGGCGATGGCGCTGGGGAGGTAGCCGGCGTTCTCGGGGGCGCTGGGGGCCCATGGGTTCTCGGGATCGCGCATGACCTCGAACCAGTTGATCTCCTCGCCGGAGGTGATCGGGTCCTCGCCGTTGAGCTGGCGCCCGTAGTTCCAGATCGCCTCGCTCTCGAAGCAGTTGCAGTTGGTCTGCTCGTGCTCGAACCAGTTGAGGTAGAGCTTGTTGTACATGACGCGGGAGATCTTGGCGTCGTCCTTGGGGCTGCCGGACTCGGTCTGGATGATCGAGGCGATCTGGAGGGCCATCCACGGGTGGATCTCGAACTCGCCGCCGGTGGGCGGCTGGAAATCCTGGCCGTCCACGGCGCCGGGGTCGAAGTCGGGGTCGGGGTCGGAGATCTGGGCGACCCGGTCGACGAAGTCGATCTCCTCGATGGTGGCGTTGAACTTGGCGACCATCTCGGTCAGCATCTGCTCGGCGGTCATGTTCTCGTTGAACTCGTAGGTCGCCGGGAACAGGAAGCCTTCGACGGACTTGAACTGGCGGTCGCTGAAGCCTTCGAACCACAGCGGGTCGACACCGAGCGCCTCGGGGTCGGCCGCGGCGGCCTCGAAGTCCTCGATCGGCACGCCGGTGTGCTCGGAGAGCCGCTCGTAGACCTCCATCGAGGTGAAGCCCTCGGGGATGGTGACCGCGTTGGCCATGCGGTTCTCGGGGTTGGTGAGAATCGCCAGGGCGGCCGCGCCGGACATCTCCTCCTGCATCTCGTAGGCGCCGGGCTGAATGGTGGTGCCGGAGTCGCCGTCGTCCTCGGAGGCGTTGACGAAGGCCTTCGACGAGGCGACCACGCCTTCGTTGTAGAGCATGTTGCCGATGTCGGCGACCAGCATGCCCTCGGTGACCTCGACGGTGACGACGGTGCCGTTGCCGTCGCCTTCGAAGTCGGCGACGGTGAAGAACTCCTTGACGACGTTGTTGTACGCCCACCAGCCGCCGACGCCGAGGACGCCGAAGAGGACGACCACGAGGGTCATCGCCAGCAGCGAGCTTCCCGACTCCCGTCGGCGGTGCCGCCTCGGCGCGTCCGCGTGGTCCGACTGCGAGTCAATATCGCCGAGCATGCTCCGTCATTTCCTCCGCCGCTGATCCAACCATTGCTGGAGGATCTCCACCGCCGCCGCTTGATCGACGACGGAGCGCTTCCGCTTGCCGCGGACGCCCCCCTCATGGAGTCTTCGGGTGGCGACGGCCGTGGTCAGCCGCTCGTCGGTCAGGGTCACCGGCACGGGGGAGACTCGGTCGGCGAACCGTTCCACCCAGGCCCGGGTGTGTTCGGCGGCCAACCCCTCCTCACCCGAAAGGGTAACGGGTAGGCCGACGACGATCTCGACGACCTCGTATTCGGAGGCGATCTGGGTGATTTCGCGAATATCGTTAGGTATCTGATCGCCGCGGGTTCGCAATTCGCGACGGACGGTGGCCACCGGGGTGGCCAGAAGCCCGTCGGCGTCGCACACGGCCACGCCGATGCGGGACTTGCCCAGGTCGATGCCGAGACGGCGGCCCCGCCGCCACTCGGTGGCGGCGGGGCCGGAGCCTTCGGATTCCACGTCGTCTCTCATGCGGCGACGGCGCGCACGACGTCGTCGAGCAGCCGGTCGGCCTGGTCGGCGGGCAGCCCGCCGCCCTGGGCGATGTCGTCGTTGCCGCCGCCGCGGCCCGACATCGCGCTCTTGACCAGGTCGGCCGCGCTGAAGTGCCGGGCCTTCGCCGCGGCGTTGAGGCCGACGACGACGCTGGCCTTGCCTCCGGCCGTGGCCACGACCGCCGCAACGCCCGCCTCGGATTCGGGCAGGTGCGAACGGATCTGCATCGCGAGTTTGCGGACGTCGCCGCCCTTGGTGCCGTCGGGGGCCTTGACCGCCGCGACTTTGACCGCGCCGACCTGCCTCGCCTCCTTGGCGTAGTCGGCGGCCTTGGACATCACGATCTGGCTGCGCAACTGCGCGAGTTCCTTTTCGGCGTCCTTGAGCTGCGCGATCGTGGACTCGACGCGGTCGCGGACCTGCTCGTTCGGGACCTTGTAGAGCGAGGCGAGCTGGTTGACCAGCGCGTGCTCGCGGGCCAAGAACTGAAAAGCGTCGATGCCGACGAGCGCTTCGACGCGGCGCACGCCCGAGCCGATGGACGACTCGGAGAGGAACTTGACCACGCCGAGCTGCCCGGAGCGGCCCGCGTGCGTGCCCCCGCACAGCTCGCGGGCGTAGTCGCCGACCTCGACGACCCGGACCTCGTCGCCGTACTTCTCGCCGAACAGCGCCATCGCGCCGAGCGCCTTCGCCTCGGCCATGGAGGTGGTGAAGGCCTTGACCTGGAGGTCGTGTTCGAGGATCTCGTTGACCTGCTGCTCGGCGTCGTGGAGCACGCTCTCGGGGACCTGGCCGGGCGTGTTGAAGTCGAAGCGGAGCCGGCCCGGCGCGTTCAGCGAGCCCGCCTGGGTCGCCGATTCGCCGAGGAAGTTCCGCATCGCGGTGTGGACCAAGTGGGTGGCGGTGTGGGCGCGGCTGATAGCGCCGCGGCGGCGGCGGTCGATCTGCGCGTACGCGGTGTCCCCTTCGATGATGCCGCCGCGCAGCACCTTCGCCTTGTGGACGATCAGGCCCGGCACCGGGCTCTGAACGTCGAAGACCTCCAACTCGCCCGAACCGACCGTGATGTGGCCGCCGTCGGGCTGCTGGCCGCCGCCTTCGGCGTAGAACGGGGTCGCCTTGAGGACGATTTCGACCTCGTCGCCTTCGGCCGCGTCGCGGACGCGGCCGTCGGATCCGACGATGGCGAGCACGTCGGTCTCGCGGGAGTCCTCGGTGTAGCCGGTGAAGGCCGAGGTGCCGCCGGTGTCGCGGATCTCGTGGTAGACCGAGAGGTCGATGTGCCCGGTCTTGCGGGCCTCGGCGTCGGCCTTGGCGCGCGCCTTCTGCTCGGCCATGAGGCGCCGGAAGCCGTCCTCGTCGACCGCCAGACCGTGCTCTTCGGCCATCTCGAGGGTCAGGTCGATCGGGAATCCGTAGGTGTCGTGCAGTTCGAACGCCTTCGAGCCGGCCAGGGAGGACCGGCCGCCCCGCTTGGTCTCATTGACGGCCAGGTCGAGGATCTCGGTGCCGCGCTTGAGGGTGGACAGGAACGACTCCTCCTCGTTGTAGGCGTAGGAGGAGATGCGCTCGAAGTCCTCGGCGATCTCGGGGTAGGCCGGGGCCATGCGGTCGCGCGCGACCGGCAGCAGCTCCGGCAGCGCGGGCTTGTCGTAGCCGAGCAGGCGCACCGCGCGGATGGCGCGGCGCATGATGCGGCGCAGCACGTAGCCGCGGCCCTCGTTGGAGGGCACGACGCCGTCGCCGATGAGCATCAGCGCGCTGCGGACGTGGTCGGCGACGATCCGGAAGCGGACGTCGTCCGGGTGCGACTCGGAGGCGGTGTGCGAGGTGGAGACGCCGTAGCGGCGGCCGGTCAGCTCGGCGGTCTTGTCGATCAGCGGGCGGACCTGGTCGGTCTCGTACATGTTGTCGACGCCCTGGAGGACCGCCGCCATGCGCTCCATGCCCATGCCGGTGTCGATGTTCTTCTTGGGCAGGTCGCCGAGGATCTCGTAGTCCTCCTTGGCCGGGCCGCCGCCCCGCTCCTGCTGCATGAACACCAGGTTCCAGTACTCGATGTAGCGGTCCTCGTCGACCTCGGGGCCGCCTTCGGGCCCGTAGTCGGGGCCGCGGTCGTAGTAGAGCTCCGAGCACGGCCCGCAGGGGCCCGGGATCCCCATCGACCACATGTTGTCGGCCTGGCCGCGGCGCACGATCCGCTCCTTGGGCAGGCCCACCACGCGGTGCCAGATGTCGATGGCCTCGTCGTCGTCGTGGTAGACGGTGGCCCAGATCTTCTCGGGGTCGAGGCCGAATCCGCCGTCCTCGACCGAGCCGGTCGACAGGTCCCAGGCGAACCGGATGGCCTGCTCCTTGAAGTAGTCCCCGAAGGAGAAGTTGCCGTTCATCTGGAAGAACGTGCCGTGGCGGGAGGTCTTGCCCACCTCGTCGATGTCGGGGGTGCGCAGGCACTTCTGGATCGAGGTCGCCCGCGGCCACGGCGGGCTCGCCTGGCCGAGGAAGTAGGGCACGAACTGGACCATGCCCGCGTTGATGAACAGCAGGTTGGGGTCCTCAATCGCCGGCAGGGGTGCGCTGGGGACCACCGTATGGCCGTTGGATTCGAAGAACTTCAGAAACCGGCGTTGGATTTCAGCGGTCTCCATGGGCACCTCCCTCAGTGCTAGTCGTGCCGGACCTGCGGCGTCTCGGCGTCGTCTTCGGCTTCGGCTTCGGCGAGCAGCGGCGTGACGTCGTCGCCGCGCTCGAAGGCGTCGAGCAGTTCGGCCTCCTTGGCCCGCTTGGCCTCGGAGACGTCGGCCCAGAAGGCCCTCATCGACTGCCCCATTTCAGCACCGGCGCCGCTCAGCCGGTCGGCGACCCCGCCGGGAGTGATGGATTCGGCGGCCTTGGTGATTTTGCGGACCACGACGACGCCGACGGCGACACCGATGCCTACCCAGATCATCCGCTTGAACACGGGTTCTCCTCAAACTATTTCCGACGCTTGCGGCTCTTGCGGTCCTTGCGGGCCTGCTTGCGCTCGCGTTTGGTCTGCTTGGAGGCCTCGACCATGCGGCGCACCTGCTCCTCGTCGGCCTCCTGGCCCCGGCGCTTGACCGCCGACCGCAGGCCGAAGCCGAATGCGGCGGCCTTGACCAGCGGCGAGCCGACCGCGGAGGTGACCAGGCTGGTGATGTTGGCGACGTTGGAGGAGATGTGGGCGGCGTTGCCGGTGATGGACCCGACCTTCTCGAGTTCACCGTCGACCTTCACCAGGGACTCGTTGACGTTCTCGACGGTGGTGTTGAGATTGCGCAGCAGCGGGCCGACCTCGCGGTCGACCCGGTCGAGCGTCCGACCGGCCCTGGTCACGATCTTGTTGCGCACGCTGATGAGCACGAAACTCAGTACGACACAAAGGATCAGTATGGCGATCCCCGTGAGGGCCGCGAACAGATCCCAACCGTCGTTGAACTCCAATGCCAACGTCTCCTCCGGCACGACTTCCCCCTCGACGAAGAACCGACCGCATCGGTGCGGCCGTTAGTGATTCCTGGCTTTCGCGCATGACCAGCGCAGCCCTGACCTTACCGTGCGGTTCCGGATGGAAGGCGCAATGGGGCGCACCCGGAGCGGCCCGGGCCGTGTCCCGTGCCTCCGGCCGAGGTCGAGTCCACTTGAGCTCAGGCGTCATCGGCGACCGTGCCGCGCTCTTCGGCCAGGCGCGGCAGCGCGGCCTGCGAGGCCAGCACGGCGGTCACCTCCGAGCCCGTGCACGAGCCGCGATCGTCGCAGGCGGCCGGCACCACCCACAGCTCCAGGAACAGTTGGTCGCGGACGTAGCAGCCCCCTTCACCGGGGCCGCCGACGCACAGTCCCTCGTCGGCCGGAAGCCATCCGCTCTCCAGCGCGGCCCGCCCGAATTCGCGGTGGGTGTCCTCCACCGGGCCCTCGGAGGTCCAGGTGCGCATCCGCACCCGGCACTCCCCCAGGCACCAGCGGCTGCCGTAGGTCCGGTCGGCGACGCTGGTGGCGGCCCAGGCCGGGACCTCGAGCGCGTCGGCCGCACGGTGGGTCGGGTCGACGGTGGCCGCGCGCCCCAGCCACAGGACAGCGGCGACCAGCAGGACGGCCGCTCCGGCGACGGCCTGGACCGTCAGGCGGAGCCGCTCGACCCGGCGTCCGGCGGCCATGACGGCCTCGGCGATCCGGTCGGCCGAGCGCGCGGAGCCGGGCGGCGGCTCCTCACCGGTCATCGGCGCCCTTCCGCACGATCCGGCGGATCTTGGCCAGCCGGTCGTCGATCTCGGCCTCCTCGCCGTGGCGGGTGGGCCGGTAGTAGTCGCGGTCGGCGACCGCATCGGGGGCGTACCGCTGCGGCACGACGCCGAGCGGGTCGTTGTGCGGGTAGACGTAGCCGGCGCCGTGGCCGAGTTCGGCGGCGCCCCGGTAGTGGCCGTCGCGCAGGTCGGCCGGGACCGGGCCGATGGCGCCGGCGCGGACGTCGGCGACGGCCTCGTCGACGGCGGCGATGACGGCGTTGGACTTGGGGGCGGTGGCGAGGTGGATCACGGCCTGGGCGAGGTTGATGCGGCATTCGGGCAGGCCGATGCGTTCGACGGCGGTGGCCGCGGCTGTGGCGGTCTGGAGCGCGGCGGGGTCGGCCATGCCGACGTCCTCGGAGGCGAAGACGACCATGCGGCGGGCGATGAAGCGGGGGTCCTCGCCGGCGACGATCATCCGGGCGAGGTAGTGCATGGCGGCGTCGACGTCGGAGCCGCGCAGGCTCTTGATGAAGGCGCTGGCGATATCGTAGTGGCCGTCGCCGTCGCGGTCGTAGCGGACGGCGGCGGTGTCGATGGCGGCCTCGACCAGGCCCACGGTGACGGTGGGGTCGCCCTCGGCTTCGGCGGTGGAGGCGGCGGCCTCGAGGGCGGTGAGGGCCTTGCGGGCGTCGCCGCCGGCGGTGCGGACGAGGTGGTCGCGGGCCTCGTCGGTGAGATCGAGGGCCCCGTCGAGCCCGCGCGGGTCGGTCACGGCGCGGTCGACGACGGCGGCGACGTCGGCGTCGCCGAGTTCGCGGAGCGAGAGCAGGACGCAGCGGCTGACCAGTGGTGCGACGACCGAGAAGTAGGGGTTCTCGGTGGTGGCGGCCAGGAGGGTGATGGTGCGGTCTTCGACGGCGCCGAGCAGGGAGTCCTGCTGGGTCTTGTTGAAGCGGTGGACCTCGTCGATGAACAGGATGGTCTGGGGTCCGCCGGTGCGGCGGACCCGGCGGGCCTCCTCGATGGCGGCGCGGACGTCCTTGACCCCGGAGTTGAGGGCGGACATGGCGCGGAAGCGGCGGTCGTCGGCGTCGGCGACGAGGCGGGCGATGGTGGTCTTGCCGGAGCCGGGCGGGCCCCAGAGGATGACCGACATCGGCTGGCCGCCTTCGACGACCTGGCGCAGCGGCGAGCCGGGTGTGAGCAGGTGCTCCTGCCCGACCAGCTCGTCGAGTGCGCGGGGCCGCATCCGGACGGCCAGGGGCTCGTCGCCGGTGGCCGGGCCCGAACCGAAGCCGCCGGTCCCGCGGTCCCGCGGCGACTCGGCCACTTCGAACAACCCTGGTGCATCCATCTCACCACAAGCGTAAGTCATCTGCATGCGCAGACCGAATCACCAAGGCCCGCGGAGTCCGGGTCGGTTCAGGCGCTTTGGGCTTGTGCGGCATTGACATACGTGTTTCGGCTGCTTTATCGTGTTCTCACCGTTGAGTTGCCTGGGTCACAACTGCACCTGGAGGCCAGCCCATGCCTGCGTTCTTCCTGGCGATCTCAGTGCTCGCACTGTTCGCCTGCGGGTTCATCTTCTACTCCCGATACCTCGCCGAAAAGGTCTACCGACTCGACCCGGCCTACGTCACCCCGGCCCACCGCTACCGGGACGGGGTGGACTTCGTCCCCACCAACAAAAACGTCCTATTCGGACACCATTTCACCTCCGTGGCCGGAGCCGCGCCCATCGTCGGACCGGCCATCGCCGTCTTCTGGGGCTGGCTGCCGGCCCTGCTGTGGATCGTCGTCGGCACCATCGTGGCCGCCGGCGTCCACGACTTCGGCGCGCTCGTCCTCTCGGTGCGCCACCGAGCCAGAGGCATCGGCACCCTGACCAAGGACGTGATCGGCGCACGCGCCGGGACGCTGTTCCTGGTCATCATCTTCTTCCTGCTGACCCTCGTCAACGCCGTGTTCGCGGTGGTGATCGGGAACCTGCTGGTCGCCAACCCCGGCGCGGTCATCCCGATCTTCGGCGAGATCCCGATCGCGATCGCCATCGGCTACTACGTCTACCGGCGGCGGAGCGCGGCGCTCGTGCCCAGCCTGCTCGGGGTCGCGGCCCTCTACGTGCTCATCTGGGTCGGCCAGGCCTACCCGATCGAGATCACCGGCCTGGCCGAGGCCCTCGGCGTCGAGCAGACCCGCAACGTGTGGATCGTGATCCTGTTCGCCTACACCTTCTTCGCCTCCCGCATCCCGGTGTGGGTGCTCCTGCAACCGCGCGACTACATCAACTCCCACCAGCTTTTCGTGGCGCTGGCGGTCGTGCTGCTGGGCGTCGGCGTGGGATGGAACACGATGGTCGCCCCGGCCATCAACGCCGTCCCCGACGACAGCCCCAGCATCTTCCCGTTCCTGTTCATCACGATCGCGTGCGGCGCGATTTCGGGATTCCACTGCCTGGTCTCCTCCGGCACCACCGCCAAGCAGCTCGACAAGGAGACCGATGCGCGGTACGTAGGCTACGGCGCCGCCATCGGCGAGGGCACGCTCGCGCTGTGCTCGGTGCTGGCCGTCGGCGCCGGCGTCGCCGCCACGCAGGCCGAGTGGGACGGACTCTACGCCGACTTCTCGACCGCCTCGGGCGGAGCGGTCGGCAACTTCGTCAACGGCGTCGCCTCGTTCGCCGGCAACCTCGGGATCCCGATGGACTACGCGGTGGTCTTCGCGGCGGTCGTGGTCATCTCCTTCGCTGCGACCACGATGGACACCGGAGTCCGCCTGCAGCGCTATGTGGTGCAGGAGATCTCGCACCTCGCCGGGTGGCGACGCCCGGCGAACAGCCTCACCGCGGCCGGACTGATCGCGGTGGGCGTGCCGCTGGCCCTGGCGCTCCTGCCCGGCGGCGGCGACGCCGGCTACGCCTTCGGCGTGCTGTGGCAGTTGTTCGGCACCACCAACCAACTGCTGGCCGGCCTGGCGCTGGCGGTGATCGCGGTGTGGGTGCTCAAGCGCCGCGCCAACCCGCTCGCGCAGCTCGTTCCGCTGGTCTTCCTGGTCGGGATGACCACGTGGGCGCTGGTGGTCAACCTGCGCAACTTCATCGAGGCCGGCGAGTGGGTGCTCGCGCCGCTCGACGCGGTCATCTTCGTGCTGGCGGTGTGGATGATCGTCGAGGCCGGCCGGGCCGTGGCCGGGGCGTGGCCCGACCGCAGGGGCCCGGCCCGGAGGGCGCCGTCCGAGGAGCTCGAGGAAGAGGTCAATCCCTAGCAGCGTGAAGGCCCGCCGGGCGATGCCCGGCGGGCCTCTGCGATCGGTCGACGCTCAGCCGCCCATCATGGCGAAGTCCTCGAAGGGGTGGATGTTGTCCGAATCGGGGACGGAGATGTCGTAGTCGCCGCCGATTTCGACGATCTCGCTGACCATGCGCATGGTCATGCCCTCGATCTCGGGCAGGGTCATCTCCATCGACTCCAGCAGGCCGCGGTCGTCGATGGTGACCGTCAGCTCGGTCTCGCCGGCGAATTCGGCTCCGTTGGCCCCGGCGCCGGTCGCCCCCATCATGGTCTCCATGGCCTCGCTGTCGGCGCTCAGGGTGCCGGTGTAGACCCCGTCGCCGGTCTCCTCGACGTCGCCCAGCTCCTCGAGCATCAGCTCGGTCTGCTCGGCCAGGTCGAAGCTACCGAACTCCTGGTAGAGCTCGCTCAGCTCGCCCTGCTCGTTCAGGTCCAGGGTGAACCAGGCGTCCTCGCCGAAGTCCTCGGCCAGCATGGCGAACATGCCGCCGGAGAACTGCATGTAGATCACATCGTCCACGATGATCGACTCGGAGTGCATGTCGGAGAACATGGTCTCCATCATCTCGTTCGCCTCGGGGTCGTCGGGCATGTCCTCCCCCATGGCCTCCATGATGGCGCTCATGTACATGTCCTGGGACGAGCGGGCCGACTCACCGTCGCTGACGCTCGTCATATCCATGAAGTCGATGTCGTCGACGGTCATCGAGGATTCCATCTTGTACGACTCGGAGTCGAGCCCCTCGTACGAGGCCAGGACCGTCTCGTGGGGGCTGAGTTGAGCGGCCGCATCGTCTTCCTGCGCCTCGTCCGCGGTGTCCTCCGAATCCGAGCTGGTTTCGGGGCTGCACGCGGCGAGGGCGAGCGCGAACGCGGGAACGGCGACCGCTCCGGCGAGGCGGCGGGTGGTCGAGGTAGGCATCGACGTCCTCCTTATTGGGGTGCGAGTTTCCAATCCACACATTACAGCGAAGCCGCCACGCGCGCCCGCCCGGCAACGCTGGCATCGCCGCCGGTCCCGACCGTTCGGGGACGTCGGCCGCGGTCAGTTCTCACCGTCCTCGTCCGAACCGGTGGTCGGCTCCCCGTCCTCGGGAGGCTCCTCCTCATCGTCGGAGGGCGTGGTCTCCTCCTCCGGGGTGGTCGAAGTCTCCCCGTCCTCGGGGGACGTGGCATCGTCGTCGGCCGAACCGGTCTCCTCCTCAGCCGTCTCCTCCGCCGTGTCCTCGGGCGTCGGGGACTCGTCGGGGGCCGGCTCCCAGCCGTCGTTCCCCCGCTCGGCCTCCTCCGAGGTGGCCTCCCCGGTCGGGGACCCGGTCCCGGCCGGGGCCTCAGAGGTGGTCCGGTCCTCGTCGGCCGGACTGATCCGGTTGTCCGGCCGGTCCCACGGCGCCATGATCAGCAGCAGCATCAGTGCCACCGCCGCCGTCACCGCGCCGGTGACGGTCCACGGCAGCGCGCGGCTCCGCCCCTCCCCGGGCCGGTCGAATCGGCTCGTGGGCCCCGGCGCCGTGTCCGGGCCCGTCGCACCGGCTCGCATCGGCTGCGCCGAGTCCGCCGCCGCGACCGGGATTCCGCCGGTCACCACCCTGCGCTGACGGGCCGAGCGGGCCATGTCGGCCGCCGAGCCATAGCGTGAGCCCGGGTCCTTCCGGAGCGCCTGCAGCACCACCTGCGCCACGCCCGCCGGAATGTCGCGCCGCAGCGGCGGCGGCGCCAGATTCATGTGGCCGTTCATGACCGCCACCGGCGTCTCCGAGACGAACGGCGGCCGCCCCATCAGGGCCTCGTACGCGACGCAGCCCAGCGAGTACAGGTCGCTGGCACCGGACAGGTCGGTGCCGCCGAGCTGCTCGGGCGAAGTGTAGGCCAGTGTGCCCATCACGGTGCCGGTCTCGGTCAGTCCGGAGGCGCCGCGCGCGGCCGCGATGCCGAAGTCGACGATCTTGACCGCACCGGTCTCCTCGTTGACCAGCAGGTTGGCCGGCTTGATGTCGCGGTGGACGATCTCGGCCCGGTGGGCGGTCGCCAGGGCGTCGGCGGCGGTGGCGACGATCGCCATCACCTCGGTCGCAGGCAGGGGGCCGCGGTCGCCGAGGATCTCGGCCAGTGAGCGGCCGCGCACCAATTCCATCACCAGGTACGAGACCGGGCCGTCCTCGCCGTCCTCTTCGCCGTAGTCGTACAGCGCCACGATGCCCGGCGACTGCAGTGCCGCGACGGCCCTGGCTTCGAGCTGGAAGCGGGTGCGGAACCTCTCGTCGCTGGTCAACCCGGCATGGAGGGTCTTGACGGCGACCTCGCGGCCGAGCCGGGTGTCCAAGCCCTTCCAGACCTCGCCCATGCCGCCGGAGGCCAGCCGCTCCTCCAGGCGATAGCGACCTGCCAGCATGGTCCCGCTCCGCACAACGAACCGCTCCCTCTACTCCTGCCTCGACCGGGTGTCCGATACGTCGGTCACGTCGCGGGCCCCGAGCTCGGCCCGCGGGGCCTTCTACCGATCGGAGGCGTTCGAGGGGCAACCGGATACGTGAAACGACCAGCGGCCCGAGCCGAGGGCTCGAGCCGCTCTCACTTCGTATCGTAGGGCTAGTCTTCCGCTTCGTGGGGTCCGGTTTCGGGCACGAAGTCGATTCCGGCCTCCGCCCGCTGCTCGGGCGTGATCGGCGTCGGCGCGTCCGTGAGCGGGTCCTGCCCCGCCCCGGTCTTGGGGAAGGCGATCACCTCGCGGATCGAATCGGTCTTCGCCAGCAGCGCGCACACGCGGTCCCAGCCGAAGGCGATGCCCCCGTGCGGCGGGGCGCCGTACTTCAGGCCCTCGAGCAGGAAGCCGAACTTCTCCTGCGCGTCCTCGTGGCTCAGACCCAGGACGTCGAACACCCGGCTCTGGACACCGCGGTCGTGGATACGGATCGAGCCGCCGGCGATCTCATTGCCGTTGCAGACGATGTCGTAGGAATAGGTCAGTGCGTTGCCGGGGTCGGACTCGAACTTGTCGATCCATTCGGGATTCGGCGAGGTGAACGGGTGGTGGACCGCGCTCCAGCCGCCCTCGTCGGTCGGCTCGAACATGGGCGCATCGACGATCCAGCAGAACGCCCAGGCGTCCCGGTCGATCAGCCCGCAGCGGCGGCCTATCTCGAGCCGCGCCGCACCGAGCAGCTCCTGGGCCTCCCGGCGGTCGGCCGAGGCCGCGAAGAAGACCGCGTCGCCGGCCTTCGCACCGACCGCGTCGGCCAGACCGGCCAGGTGCTCCTCGGAGAGGTTCTTGGCCACCGGGCCCTTCGGCTCGCCGGTCTCGGCGTCGAGCACGACGTAGGCCAGGCCCTTGGCGCCGCGGGCCTTGGCCCAGTCCTGCCACCCGTCGAGCTCCCTGCGGGTCTGGGAGGCGCCCCCGGGCATCACCACCGCCCCGACGTAGCCGCCGGCCTCGATCGCGCCGGAGAAGACGCGGAAGGAGGTACCGCGCAGGTGGTCGGTGAGCTCGGTCAGCTCCTGGCCGAAGCGCAGGTCGGGCTTGTCCGAACCGAACCGGTCCATCGCCTCGTGCCAGGTCAGTTGCGGCAGCGGACGCGGCAGTTCGTAGTCGGCCAGCTCCCGCCACAACCCCGCGGTGATCCGCTCGGCCAGATCCACCACGTCCTCCTGGGTGACGAAGGAGGCCTCGACGTCGAGCTGGGTGAACTCGGGCTGGCGGTCGGCCCGGAAGTCCTCGTCGCGGTAGCAGCGCGCGATCTGGAAGTAGCGCTCGAAACCGGCGACCATGAGGAGCTGCTTGAACAACTGCGGCGACTGCGGCAGGGCGTACCAGGAACCCGGCTGGAGGCGCACCGGCACCAGAAAGTCGCGGGCGCCCTCGGGAGTGGAGCGCGTCAGCGTCGGGGTCTCGATCTCCACGAAGTCGTCGCCGATCAGGACCTCGCGCGCGATGTGGTTGGCCCTGGAGCGCAGGCGCAGCGCCGCGGCCGCGCCGGGGCGCCGCAGGTCGAGGTAGCGATGGCGGTAACGCACGTCCTCGGAGACGTCGATGTGCTCGTCGATCTGGAACGGCAGCGGAGCCGCCTCCGACAGCACCGTCAACGAGTCGGCGGTGACCTCGATCCAGCCGGTGGGCAGCTCCGGGTTCTCGTTGCCCTCGGGCCGCTGCGCCACCACGCCGGTGATCTCGATGCAGAACTCGTTGCGCAGCTCGTGCGCGGCGCTCGCGGCCTCGGAGTCGCGGAAGACGACCTGGACCACGCCCGAGGCGTCGCGCAGATCGACGAACTCCACCCCGCCGTGATCGCGGCGCCGCGCCACCCAGCCGACGAGGGTGACTTGCTGGTCGACGTCAGCGGCACTCAGGGTGCCGGCGAGGTGTGTCCGATACACGGGCTCGATACTCCTCGGAAGGTCCGTTAGACGATTGATCGGCTCGAGGGCGCATTCTCTCGAATGCCTCGCACCGCCAGCAATCGTATATCCGCCCGTTCAGCAGCCCCGCGGGCGTGCCGGGAGGTACGGCCGGGCCCACAGACCGGCCCCGATCAGCGGGCGACGGCGTCGAAACCGAGCAGACGCACCACCACGTCGAGGAAGCGGCGCGAATCGGCCACGATCGCGTCCGCCTCCTCACCGGTGACGATGTCGGGGATGCCGGCCTGCGCCAGCACCCGCTTCCGCGCGGTCCGGGCGAAATGGGAGGCCCACTCCTCCAGCTCCGGCGCGGCCCCCCGCAGCAGCTCCCACGTGCTCGAGGGCCTACCGGGGCGGCGCCGGCTCATCGCGACGTCGCCGGCGCGCACCGCCAGCACGGCCGCGGCCACGCGCAGCGCCGCCATGTGGGCCTCGGCGTAGCGCTGGCCGGGCCGCGCCTGCTCGGCGGCGTCGTCGAGGTCGGCGCGCGCGCTGGCCAGCAGTTGCAGGGGCGAGCGGTCGGGGAGTTGGTCGGCGGGGATGCGCAGCCGGCTGTTCGAGACGCTCCCGGCCTGGATCAGGCGGGGCGACCGGGTGGCTCCGGGTCGAGAAGCAGCCATTGGGGGCCTCCATAACCTTGTTCGAACCCGCGTTCGAGAGATATGGAACCACATGGGTCCGACAAAATAAACCCCCAAGACTGCACAGGATCGCCGGATCACTACGGAATGTCGTCAATCCGACAGCTATCCCATTGCAGCTCAACAGAACCGGCCCCAGGCCCCTAGTCGGCGATCCGGTCGACCATGCGCAGATGCCCCCGGGCCTCCTTGCGGCGGCCCAGCCGCTCCAGCGTGCGACCCAGCAGCCGACGGGCGTAGAAGTCGGCCGGGTTGTCCTCGACCATCCTCTCGGCCAGCGCCAGGCACCGGTTCAACTGCGCCGACTTGAAGTAGGCGCGCGCAGCGGTCAGCATCACGTCCGGGTGGTCCCGGTGCTCGGCCAGCAGCGGCTCGAGGGACTCGAGCGCGCCCAGCGGGTCGCGCTTCGCGAGCAGCTCCTCGGCGTCCCGCAGCCGCTGCGTCTCCTCGGGCACCCGGCGCTCACGGGCGTCGGAGTCGATGAAGGCGGCGATCTGGTCGTCGGTGATCTCGTGGTAGCGCATGGTGCGTCCAACACCGGAGCCGGGCGGCGCATTCCCTCACTCGTTGCGCAGCGCCGCCGCCACCACGATGATCAACTGGAGCAGCCCCAGCATGGACATCAGCATCCAGGCGATCGCCGCGACCGTGACCGCCCCCGAGATCCAGGCGCCGTACTCCGGGCCGCCGAACACGGCCACCACACCGGCCGCCCCGAAACCCAGCGCCACGGTGGCGACGCGGACCGACCGCTCCCCCAGCGTCACCATGCCGAGGTCCCGCAGGCCCACCTGGCGAGCCCGGGAGCGGGTCTGCACGTAGATCCACGACAGCGCCCCCGTGGCCACCACGACCCAGCCGGGAGCGCCGAGCAGCCACAGCGCCGCCAGCCAAGCCGCCTCGCCGACGCGGCCCGCCAGCGGCTCGAACACCAGCACCCGCCGCGAGAGCCGGGTCGAGCGCACCGCCAGGAGCGCATAGGAGGAGTCGGCCAGCGCGGTGACGCCGACCAGCGGCAGCGCGAGGATGACGGCGGGGCCGCCGGCGAACACGGCCACCGGGACCAGGAGGCTCGCGGTCAGGCCGAGCCCGACCGTGGCCCCGGGCCGGAGCCGCGTCGAGAGGATGGCCTTGCCTACAAGGGAGTCGGCGGGCACACGGGTGCGCATGGAACTTGTTCTAGCAGACGGCATCAAGGGCGTGCGCACAGCATCGGACATAGTAGAACACTCTACGTGCCCGGTGTCCTACCGACCGGACCCGGATTTGGCGCCGTTGAGGTTCTGCCACACCCGGCGGGTGGAACGGGAGTGGTTGAGGGTGGTGAAGTGCAGACCCGGCGCCCCCTCGGCCAGCAGCCGCTCCCCCAGCGAGGTCGCCACCTCCACGCCGATGTCCCGGATCGCCTCGCGGTCGTCCTCGACCGCGCGCAGCCTCGCGGCCAGATCCTCGGGGAAGTCCATCCCGGTCAGCACCGCGAACCGCTCGATCTGCTTGATATTGGTCACCGGCATCACACCCGGCACGATCGGGATGTCGCACCCGGCGGCCGCGACCGCGTCGCGCAACCGCAGGTAGTCCTCGGGATCGAAGAAGATCTGGGTGATCGCGAAGTCGGCCCCCGCGCGGCACTTGTCGACGAAGTAGCGCACCCCCGTCTCCCAGTCCACGTCCCGAGGATGCCCCTCGGGGAAGGCCGCCACGCCGACACTGAAATCGCCGGAGGACTTGATCAACTCGACCAGCTCATGAGCGTGCAGCACCCCCTCGGGATGCTTGACCCAGTCGGCCCGGGGGTTCCCCGGCGGGTCACCGCGCACCGCCAGGATATTGCGGACCCCCACATTGGCGAAGTGCCCGATCAGGTTCCGCAGCTCGGCCACCGAGTGGTCCACGGCCGTGCAGTGCGCCATCGTCAGCAGCGTCGTCTCGGAGATGATCCGGTCGGTCGTCTCGACGGTCTTGGCCCGCGTGGACCCGCCCGCGCCGTAAGTCACCGACACGAAGTCGGCACCCCTCGCCTCGAGGTTGCGGACGGTGCGCCACAACGTCGCCTCGTCCTTCTCCGAACGCGGCGGGAACAGCTCGAAGGAGAACCGCGGCCTGCCAGAACGGAGCAGATCGCCGATCTTGGCGGTCTGCTGGGGCATCACTGAGGCCACACCTAGGGTCATGCGACAACCGTAACCGTTCCGGTACACATGTCCTGACCTGCACACCCCCGCACCCAATAGTTGAGACGGACGCATGTTCGCCTAGTGTCGGGGCGTGGAGCTCAACGACCGCATCGACGCCGCCCTGACCGCCTTCCTGGACCGCCAGGCGGCCCTCATCCGCGAAATCGACGACCACCTCGGCGCCTACGCCGAGGCCGTCCGCTCCTTCGTACTCGGCGGCGGCAAGCGCATCCGCCCCACCTTCGCCTACTGGGGCGCACGCGGCGCCGGCCTGCCCGACTCCGACGAACTGATCGCATGCGTGTCCTCCCTCGAACTGCTCCAAGCCTCCGCCCTGATGCACGACGACCTCATCGACGGCTCCGACACCCGCCGCGGCGCCCCCTCCATCCACCGCCGCTTCACCGCCCTCCACCGCGACTCCGGCTGGGCCGGCGACCCCGAACAATTCGGCACCGCAGCCGCGATCCTGCTCGGCGACCTCTGCCTCGCCTGGTCCGACGAACTGCTCTGCTCGGCCGGCATGCCCCCCGAGGCCGTCGCCGCCGCACGCGCCGACTTCGACCTCATGCGCACCGAAGTCAGCGCCGGACAATACCTCGACGTGCTCTCCGAAGTGCGCCGCGACGTCTCCGAACACACCGCCGCCAAGGTCGCCCGCTACAAATCGGCCAAATACACCATCGAGCGGCCCCTCCTGCTCGGAGCCTCACTGGCCGACGCCGACGCCGGCGTGCGCGAACACTACTCGGCCATCGGCCTCCCGCTCGGCGAGGCGTTCCAACTCCGTGACGACGTCCTCGGCGTCTTCGGCGACCCCGCCCAAACCGGCAAACCCGCCGGCGACGACCTGCGCGAAGGCAAACACACCTTCCTGGTCGCCCGCGCCTGGGCGGCCGCCGACGACACCCAGCGCCAAACCCTCACCAAAGGCCTGGGCGACCCGCACCTCGACGCCGCCGGCGTCTCCGAACTCCGGGCGATCCTCACCGCCACCGGGGCCCTGGCCGACACCGAACACCGCATCCGCGCACTGGCCGGTCGGGCCGAGGCCGCGCTGGAATCCTCTCGAGGCGAGGTCGACGCGGCCGCGCTGGAAGTGTTCGCCGGCCTGCTGGTCAAGGCCGTCAAGCGCGACTTCTGAATCCGCCGCACGCCGTCCGGGGCTCGGCCGAACGGACCATTGTCCACCTTGGGAGTGAATCGGCGGTTACCGTTCGTCGCCCCGCTCGTTGTGTTCGGTAAGGGACGCACACGAGACGGTGGAGTACAACTGTGGGACTGTTCGGCGCCGCGGGGCGCGAGGTGAAGGGCGCGATGCGATCGATCCGCTACGACCTGCGGCATTCGCGGCGGTTCCGGCGGACCGGGGCGATCGCCGTGGTCACCGTGGCGGGAGGGGTGCTGGCGGCCGGTGCGATGCTGCGCGGCCCGGTCCCCGAGATGATGGGCGTGGATTCGGACCGGGACGGGGCCGGGATCTCCGAAGGGTGGTTCGGCTTCGGTGCCGAGACCCGCGGCCAGGACCCCGAGCCCGACGCCGAGCCGACGACCGGCCCGGTCGGCCCCGGCCCGGACTCGGCCGGAGGAAGCGAGTCCCCCACCGCGGAGGCGCCGACGTCCTCCGGCGGTCCGGAGCCGACGACCGCACCGGCCGGGACTCTCGGCGAGGAGCCCGAACTCAACCCGGTCGACGACCGGTCCGGCGGCCGTTCGCCGTCGCCGGAGGGCAGCACACGGCCGACCGAGAGCCCCGAGCCGAGCCCGGAGCCGACCACGACCGGGCCTTCGCCGAGCGGCTCCCCGACGCCGTCGCCGAGCCCGAGCGAGTCGACGAGCCCGGAGCCCACCGGCACCGAGAGCACCTCCCCCGGTTAGGTCATTCCTCGGCCCGGATCTCGGCGAGCTGGCCGCGGATGGCGGCGATGTTGCGTTTGACGGCGGCCACGTCGGGGGCGTCCTCGCCGGAGGCTTCGCCGCGGCGCTGCTCCCGGGCCAGGAGCGTCGCAAGGTTCACCAGTTCCCGCTGGAGTCGGCCGTGGAGCTGGCCGGCGCGTTTGCCCCAGGCCCCCGCGACCCGGTTGCGGGCGCGGCGGCGGCTGCGCAGCGACCGCATGGTCGTCAGGTCCTCGGTGGTGACGATCCGATCGGGCTGGTCGGACATGGTGGTCACGAACCAGCGCCACTCGGCGCGGGCGGCCAGGCGGTAGAGGACGAGGAACAGCACCAGGATGATCAGGCCCTTGCCGTAGGTCAGCGGGACGGTCAGCCAGGAGCCGAGGCCCGGCGGCAGCGGCAGGTTCCACAGCCCGTGCATGGCGATCGCCAGAGCGAACAGGCCGACCGCGACGCCGACGCGCTTCCGCAGCGGCCGGCGGAGCTGGGTGATGAAGTAGGCGATGCCCAGCCCGGCGGTGCCGGTGTAGAGCGGGTGGGACCAGGGCCCGGCCACCAGGACCCGCGTGACGGTGACGCTCATCGAGCCCGACCAGTCGGAATTGGGATTGATCACCGCGAAGTTGATCGCGTAGGTGAGGTTCTCGACCACCTGGAAGCCCAGGCCGACCAGCGCCCCGTAGATGAGACCGTCGATGGAGCGGTCGAAATGCTCACGGACGATGAGGACGAGCATGACCACGCCGAGGGTCTTGAGCCACTCCTCGTTGAGCGGTCCGGCGATCGCCGGACCCCAGGTGCGGGCCCATTCGGGGTCGGCGATATCGGCCAGGACCACCAGGGAGGCGTCGTTGGCGATCGCCGAGAACGACACGGCGGCCAGGCCGCCCCAGCACATGGCGGCCGCGCGGACGGTGACCGGTTCGCGCTCGAACAGGTCGAGCCGGGAGAGGATGAACAGGAACACGACCGCCAGCACGGCGTTGATGCCGATCGACGCCCACAGGGCCCCGGCGATGTCGGAGTAGTCCGGCGACAGGACGCGCCCGAGGCTGATCAGGCCGATGACCAGGCACGCCACGTAGAGCCAGTAGGCGGGCCTCCGGAGGCGGATGAACGCGCCCTGGCTCTCGATGACGACCCGTTCAGTCTGGAGGCTCATTCGTCGGCCAACACGAAACTCGAGACGAAGGCGTCGGCGTCGGCGGCGTCATCCTCCAGCCGGCCGGTGGGGGCCAGCAGGATCAGCGTCGCCGCCGCACCGTCGCCGCCGCCGACGACTACGATCGATCCGGCGAGGTTGCGGCCGTACAGGTCGGCGCGGAAGCCTTCCAGGCCGTTGACCTCGTTGTAGTACTCGCGCACGTTGGTGACAGCGATCCCGGGCCGGCCGGCGGTCAGCCGTTCGGCGCGGCGCTCCAGCAGCCGCTCCAGACTGTCCACACCGGCGTCGACCTGGACCGTGGCGCTGGTCCTGCCGCGGTCGACGGTGATGCGGTGGCGGGACAGGCTCAGTTCGGAGGACCAGCCCGGACCGGGCGGCAGGAACTGCAAGTGGACATCACCGACCGGATAGGACTCTAGTTGGACCGTCTCACCCTGAGCGAACTGCTCGGTGGTGTCGCCGACCAGCCGTTCGAGGCCGATCCAGAAGGCGAGCGGCAGCACGATGGCGGCGGCGGCCGCCACCGCCGCCCCCGTCCTTCCGCGTTCCAGGCCCCACCGATTGAGGTGAATGGTCGCCTCGCCCAAGTGTCCCCTCCCCGAGCCTCCGCGCGCGAGGCGCGGGAGCCTGCCGAACCCCCGCGCGTCCAAACCAGGTTACGGGGAGGGGGCCGGGACCCGCCTGCGGTTCGACCGATATGCGGCCTCAAGCGACCCGCAGCGTCCAGCCGTGCGTATCCTCGGCGCGCCCGTGCTGCAGATCCAGGATGTGCCGCCGCAACTCCATGGTGAACTTGCCGGCCTCGCCGCCGGCGATCCGGAACTCGCCGTCGCGACTCTTGACCGTCCCCACCGGAGTGACGACCGCGGCGGTGCCGCAGGCGAACGCCTCGGTCAAGGCGCCCGATTCGGCGTCCTCGCGCCAGCGGTCGAGCGAGTACCGAGTCTCGCGGACCTCCCAGCCGGCCTCGGCCGCCAGCGTGAAGATCGCGTCGCGGGTGATGCCGGGCAGGATCGTGCCCAGCTCGGGCGTGTAGATGACCCGGTCGCCCTCGTAGACGAAGAACAGGTTCATCCCGCCGAGCTCGTCGACGTACCGGTACTCGACCGCGTCGAGGAAGACCACCTGGTCGCAACCGTGGTCGATCGCCTCCGACTGCGGCAGCAGACTCGCGGCGTAGTTGCCGCCGCACTTGGCCGCACCGGTGCCGCCCGGCCCGGCCCGGTTGTACTCCTCGGACACCCACAGGGTCAGCGGCTTCGGGCCGTGCTTGAAGTAGGCCGCCGCCGGGGAGGCGATGACCAGGTACCGGTACTCCTTGGCCGGTCGCACCCCGAGGAACTGCTCGGAGGCGAACATGTACGGCCGGATGTAGAGGCTGGCCTCCTCCTGCCTGGGCACCCACGCGGCGTCGACGGCCAGCACCTCGCGGATGGAGTCGATGAACCACTGCTCGGGCAGGTGGGGCATCGCCATCCGGTCGGCCGAGACGTTCAGGCGCCGGGCATTGGCGTCGGGCCGGAACAGGCCGATGCCGCCGTCCGGATAGCGGTACGCCTTGAGGCCCTCGAAGATCTCCTGCGCGTAGTGCAGGGCCGCCGACGCGGGCGAGAGGCTCAGCGGCTCGTACGGCCCGAGGCGGGCGTCGTGCCAGCCGCGCCCCTCGGTGTAGGACATGGTGAACATGTGGTCGGTGAAGATGGTCCCGAATCCCGGGTCGGCGATGAGCCGCTCGCGTTCGGCGTCCGGCATCGGGTTTGGGTGCGGCTCGCGCCGCAGGTCGGGAAGACCGTCGCTGGTCATGGAAATTTCCTTCGGTCAATGCCTGTGAGTATCGGTCTGTTGCCCAACTTACCGCTCGTTCAGGTAGCCGGGCACGTCGTGGTCCGGTGGGAACGACATGAAAACGCCCGGCGAGTGTCACTCGCCGGGCGCGTCAGAGCAGGTGGCTCGTCAGCTCAGCGCTCCGGCGACGTCGGCGGCTACTCGCTCGCCTACCTCGGCGGTGCTGACCTTCTGGCCGGACTCGCGCCCGGCCAGCTCGCGCTCGACCGCGGCGTTCACCGCGGCCGCCGCATCGGAGCGGCCCATGTGGTCGAGCAGCAGCGCAGTCGAGGAGATCGCGGCGATCGGGTCGGCGATCCCCTGACCGGCGATGTCGGGGGCCGAGCCGTGGACCGGCTCGAACGTCGAAGGGTGCGTGTGATCGGGGTTGACGCAACCGGAGGCGGCCAGCCCGATGCCGCCGGTGACCGAGGCGGCGATGTCGGTGAGGATGTCGCCGAAGAGGTTGTCGGTCACGATCACGTCGAAGTCGTGCGGCCGGCTGACCAGGAACATCGCGGCGGCGTCGACGTGCTGGTACTCGGTGGTGACCTCCGGGTACTCCTCGGCGACGTCGCGGAAGGCGCGCTGCCACAGCCCGCCGGCGTGGACCAGCACGTTGGTCTTGTGCACCATCGTCAGGTGGCCGCGGCGGCGCTTGGCCCGCTCGAAGGCGTCGCGGACGACCCGCTCCACGCCGTAGCGCGTGTTCAGGCTCTCCTCGGTGGCGATCTCGGCCGACGAGCCCTCGTGGAGGTTCCCGCCGGCACCCGCGTACAGGCCCTCGGTGCCCTCGCGCACGACCACGAAGTCGATGTCGCCGGGCTTGACGTCGGCCAGCGGCGTCGCCGCGCCCGGGTACAGGCGGCTGGGACGCAGATTCACGTACTGGTCGAACTCGAACCGGAGCCGCAGCAGCAGCCCGCGCTCGAGCACGCCCGGCGGGACGGACGGGTCGCCGATGGCGCCCAGCAGGATCGCGTCGTGCTCATCCAGCTCCGACAGCACGTCGTCGGGCAGGACCTCGCCGGTGGCGTTGTAGCGGCGGGCACCGAGGTCGTACTCGGTGGCCTCGTAGCCCGGCAGCGCCACATCCAGCACCTTCCGGGCCTCGGCGATGACCTCTTGCCCGATCCCGTCACCGGGGATGACCGCGATCCTGCTCATGCTGCCTCTCTGGAGGATTGGTTCCGTGAACGACTCGGTGGCCGCGAACGCACCCCTTCAGGGAAGCAAAGGGAATGCGGGGCGGGTGCGTTCACCATAACGCATCCGTCCCGCATTCCGACTATCGACTCTCAGCAGTTGGAATCAGTCCCGGAGGGTGACCGCGTTCGCGGTCGCGGCCCCCACCGACTCCTTGACGCGGCCCAGGACCTCGCCCGGGACCGGCGCGTCGGTCGCCATCGCCATGAACGCGTCACCGCCGGCGGCCTTCCGGGCCACCTGCATGGCGGCGATGTTGATGTCGAGGTCGCCGAGCGAGCCCCCGATGAGGCCGACCACCCCGGGCCGGTCGGTGTAGCGCAGGAACAGCAGCGAACCGTCGAAGTCGATGTCGAGCTCGAAGCCGTCGACCTCGGTCAGGCGGAGCGCCGCCTGCGGCGTGGGGCTGATCGTGCCCGACACGGTCAGGCTCCTGCCGTCGACCAGCGCGCCGCGCAGGGTCACCAGCGTCTGGAACTCCGGCGACTCGGCCGAGGTGTACAGGCCGACCTCGACCCCGCGCTGCTCGGCGACCAGGGGCGCGTTGACGTAGGTGACCGAGTCGACCACGTCGGCGAACAGGCCCTTGGAGGCGGCCAGTTGCAGCACGGTGACGTCGTTGTCGACGACCTCGCCGCGGACCTCCACGGTGACCGACTGGACGGCCGCTCCGGCCAGCGCCGTGAAGGTCTGGCCGAGGCGCTCGGCCAGCGGCAGCAGCGGGCGGACGTCCTCGGCGACGACCCCGCCGGCCTGGACGTTCGCCGCGTCGGGCACGAACTCGCCCGACAGGGCGAGCTTGACGCTCTTGGCCACGGCCAGCCCGGCGTTGTCCTGGGCCTCGCGGGTGGAGGCGCCGAGGTGCGGGGTGGCCACGACGTTGTCGAGGCCGAACAGCGGCGAATCGGTGCACGGCTCGGTCTCGAACACGTCGAGCCCGGCCGCGGCGACGCGCCCGTCCTGGAGGGCCTCCAGGAGCGCGGCCTCGTCGATCAGGCCGCCGCGGGCGGCGTTGACGATGCGGACGCCGGGCTTGACCTTGCCCAGGGCCTCGGTGCCGATGAGCCCGGCGGTCTCGGGAGTCTTCGGCAGGTGGACCGAGATGAAGTCGGACTCGGCCAGCAGCTCGTCGAGCCCGACGAGCTTGACGCCCAGTTGCGCGGCGCGCGAGGGCTGGGCGTAGGGGTCGAAGGCGACCACGTTCATGCCGAACGACTGCATGCGGGTGGTCACGAGCTGGCCGATCTTGCCGAAGCCGACCACGCCGAGGGTCTTGCCGTGGATCTCGACGCCGGTGAACTTCTTGCGGTCCCAGCGGCCCTCGCGGAGCGAGGCGTCGGCGCGGGCGGTGTGCCGGGAGCTGGCGAGCAGCAGCGTGATGGCCTGCTCGGCGGCCGAGACGATGTTGGAGGTCGGCGCGTTGACGACCATGACGCCGCGCTCGGTGGCGGCGGGCAGGTCGACGTTGTCGAGCCCGACGCCGGCGCGGGCGACGACCTTGAGCTTGGGCGCGGCCTCCAGCGCGGCGCCGTCGATGGTGGTGGCCGAGCGGACGACGACGGCTTCGGCGTCGGCGAGCGCGGTGTGGAGGGAGCCGGCGTCCGTTCCGTCGATCTCCCGGACGTCGAAGTCGCTGGAGAGGACTTCGATCGCTGCGGGCGCGAGTGGGTCTGCTACCACCACGACGGGTTTGGATTCGGTCATGGATACCTCGCAAAGGTAAGGAATAGACGGAGGACCGGGCGCGGCGCTGCGTCGTCGCGGCCAATGGTATGTCGAACGCGTTAACCTCTCCTCACCGACCGACGGTGTTCCGCATCATGGAACATCCGTCTCATCCGCCGCGGGCGTCACTCGAAGTGGGCGTCGTCGTCCAGCAGCTCGGCCGCTTCGGACTCCGCCTCGGCGAGGACCTGCTTGACGACCGGGATCGCGACGCCGGCGCCGTAGCCCTTGCGGGCGAGCATGCCGACGAGTTTACGCAGGACCGCCTGCGGGTCCTGGCCGACCAGGGACCGGTAGCGGCGGCGGGCGAGGTCGAGGGCGGCGTCGCGTTCGTCGTCGTCGCTGACCTGCTCGACGGCGGCGTCGACGTGCTCGGTGTCGACGCCCTTGCGGCGCAGTTCGCCGGCGAGCGCGCGCTTGGAGAGGCCCCGGGCGCGGTGCCGGGAGTCGACCCAGGCTCGGGCGAAGACGGCGTCGTCGATCATGCCGACCTCGGCGTAGCGCTCCAGGATCCCGGCGACGATGTCTTCGTCGAAGCCTTTCCGGTGGAGGGCCTCGCCGAGTTCGGCGCGGGTCCTGGGCCGGCCCGACAGCAGCTTGAGGCAGTACTGCCGGGCGGCCTCGGGGTCGTGCGGGTCAGAAGTCGACCGCGGGTTCTTCACTCTCGGTCTCCCCGGCGGCGGGGTCGCCCGCCTCGACGCCCAGCTTCTCCTTGATCCGCTTCTCGATCTCGAGCGCCAGGTCGGGGTTCTCCTTGAGGTTGGTGCGGGCCTTCTCCTTGCCCTGGCCGAGCTGGTCGCCCTCGTAGGTGTACCAGGCGCCGGACTTCTTGACGATGCCGTGCTCGACGCCCATGTCGATGAGCGAGCCCTCCTTGGAGATGCCGACTCCGTAGAGGATGTCGAACTCGGCCTGCCGGAACGGCGAGCCGACCTTGTTCTTGACGACCTTGACGCGGGTCCGGTTGCCGACGGCCTCACCGCCGTCCTTGAGCGTCTCGATCCGCCTGACGTCGAGACGGACCGAGGCGTAGAACTTCAAAGCCTTTCCGCCCGTTGTTGTCTCAGGACTCCCGAACATGACACCGACTTTTTCTCGCAACTGGTTGATGAAGAGCGCGGTGGTGCCGGTGTTGTGGAGGCCGCCGGCGATCTTGCGGAGCGCCTGGCTCATCAGGCGGGCCTGGAGGCCCACGTGCGAATCGCCCATCTCGCCCTCGATCTCGGCGCGCGGCACCAAGGCGGCCACGGAGTCGACCACGACCAGGTCGACCGCGCCGGAGCGGATGAGCATGTCGGCGATCTCGAGGGCCTGCTCGCCGGTGTCGGGCTGGCTGACCAGGAGCTCGTCGACGTTGACGCCGATGGACTCGGCGTATACCGGGTCGAGCGCGTGCTCGGCGTCGATCATCGCCGCGACCCCGCCATCGGCTTGCACGTTCGCCATGGCGTGCAAGGCAAGAGACGTTTTTCCGGACGCCTCCGGTCCGTATAGCTCTACGACGCGGCCCCTGGGCAGACCCCCGACCCCGAGCGCCACGTCCAGCGCGATGGAGCCGGTCGGGATGGTCTTGACGGTCTGCTTGGGCTTCTCCCCCAGCCGCATGACCGAGCCCTTGCCGAACTGCTTGTCGATCTGGGCCAGCGCCAGATCGAGCGCCTTGGACTTGTCCTGCGCGGAGTTCATGCCGCTGCCTCCCCTGGAGCCTGATTGCTTCGCCATGCGGAATACGGTAGTCCCCCGGGCCGACAACCTAGGGCAACGGCCTGTTCGAACGCGGCCGGAGGCACCGGTTCAGCGGACCAGCCTTTCGGGGACGCGGTCGGGCCAGGTCCGGCAGACGGCCATCCAGATTTCCTTGGTGCCGGTGCCGTCGGCGAGCGCCTGGTCGACGGTGCGGCCGCCGAGCATGTCGAGCGTATGGTCGGCGGCGACGCTGCGAGCGTAGCCGTCGCCGAAGGTCGCCGCCATGCGTTCCCAGAAGTCGCTGTGTTTCATCGTCACCACGGTAGGCGACACGGTGGTCCGCTACCGGCGCCGGATGGCAAGATTGCCGCGTGCCTCGCGTCAGTCAAGAACACCTCGACTCGCGTCGTCAGCAGATTCTCGACGGCGCGCGCTCCTGCTTCGCCCGGTTCGGTTACGAGGGGGCGACGGTGCGGCGGTTGGAGGAGGCGACGGGTCTGTCGCGCGGGGCGATCTTCCACCATTTCCGCGACAAGGATGCGCTGTTCCTGGCGGTGGCGTCGGTGGATGCGGCGGAGATGGCCGCGACGGTGGCCGAGCGGGGGCTGGTGGGGGTGATGCAGGATCTGACCGCGGCCTCGGACAAGCCGGAGACGGCCGGTTGGCTGGGTACGCAGTTGGAGGTGGCGCGGCGTCTGCGGACGGATCCGGAGTTCGCCGAGGCGTGGGGGCGGCGCCGGGAGGCGATCGCGGAGGCCAGTCGGGAGCGGTTGGAGCATCAGCGGGAGGTCGGGGTGTTGCGCACCGATCTGGATATCGAGGTGCTGGCGGGGTTCCTGCAGTTGGTGTACGACGGGTTGGTGCGGTATCTGGCGACCGGCCGGGAGGATCTGGACATCATGCGGATTCTGGGGCTGGTCGAGGACGCGGTGCGGCGGCGCTGAGCGTTCAGCATTCGGGCAGGGGTCCGGTGGAGTTGAGGTCGTCGGGGTCGATGACGAGCCACACGAACGGGATGTAGCCGGTCTGCCCGTCGTATTCGATCCGGATCGCGAGGTCGGAGGCGTCTTTGCCGGGGTGGTAGTCCCAGTAGCCGTCGGCTTCCTCGCCGCGGGGGGTGATGACGGTGTCGGTCCGCACGTAGCAGTTGAGGTGGTATTGGTCGCCGGCGACGGTGTTGCCGATGGTGTCGGTGCGTTCGGGGTCGGCACCGATGCCGATCTGGGCGTCGATCGATTCGCAGTAGGTGCGGGTGAGGGGGCAGTCCCAGTCGACGGTGCCGGTGACGGTCTCGGTGGCGGCGGTGTCTTCGAGCGGGTCCTGTTCGGCGTCGTGGGGTTCGAGGGTGAGGTCGTAGGCGGTGCTGGCGTGGAGCCCGGTGGCGGTGAGTTCGGCGCAGTCGCCTGCGACTTCGAGACCGGGCGCGTCGATGATGAGCGTGCATCGGCGGGCGTCGGGCTCGGCGTCGGTGCGGACGGTGAGTGAGGAGGCGGTGGCGTCGATGCCGGTGATCGCGATCGGTTCGGCGGGGGCGCCCGATCCGGCTCCGGCGTCGGCCGCGGGCTCGGATTCGGCCTCGGCTTCGGCTTCGGTTTGCGGGTCGCCGGTGGTGGTGCCGGGTTGGTCTCGGTCGGCGACGGCCCAGGCGATGCCGAGGCCGCCGAGCAGGGCGACGACGGCGATGGCGGCGGTGATGAGCGTCGGGTAGAGCGTGGGGCGCGGTCGGCGGCGCGGGGTGGGGGCGGCGCCGGGCGGGGCCGGTTGCGGCGCGAACGGGACGGTGGGTTCGGTCCGGTTCGACGGGAACGGTGCGTTCGGTTCGGTGGTGCCGTCCCGGGCCGGTCCCTGCGGGGCGGGGGCCGTGGCCTCGGGCGGTAGGACCACGGTCCGCTCGGTGTCGTCGGCATCGAGGCGGCCGGTGAGGGCGCCCATTTGGAGGGATTCGGCGAAGGCTTGGCAGGAGTCGGGCCGCTGGGCGGGGTCGCGGGCGAGCGCGCGGTTCAGCAGGTCCTGGAGCCAGGTGGGGGCGTCGTCGCGGGGCAGTGGCGGGGGCGGGGTGGGGGCGGTGACGCGTTCGCGGTGGAGTCCGGGGTCGGTGCCGCCTTCGGGGTCGGCGAACGGGGCGTGTCCGGCCAGGAGCTGCCACATGGTGGAGGCGAGGCTGTAGAGGTCGGAGGCGGGGGTCTGGGGTTGGCGCAGGAGTGCTTCGGGTGAGGCGTGCAGTGGGGTGAGCATGTCGATCGCCTTGGTGGTGGCGAGCGTTTCGGGGGCGCGGGCGATGCCGAAGTCGGCGAGCGCGGGTCCGTATTGGCCGCGTAGGAGGTTCTGGGGTTTGACGTCGCGGTGGAGGATGCCGGCGTTGTGGGCGGCGTGGAGGGCTTGGCCGATTTTGATGCCGACGTCGACGGTGTCGTCGATGGCGAGTGGGCCGTGGGTTTTGAGGATGGTGGAGTAGGAGCCGCCGTCGCAGTGTTCCATGACGATGTAGGGGCGGTCGTCGCCGGTGGTTCCGGTGTCGATGATGGACACGATGTGGGGGTGGCCGGAGACGCGGACGGTGGTGGCCAGTTCCTTCTCCACCGAGGCGGTGGTGGTGACTTCGTCGTCGACCAGGAGGACTTTGATCGCCACGGTGCGGTTCAGGCGTTCTTGGAGGGCGCGGTAGACGAGTGCGGTCGATCCGTGGGCGATGATCTCGAAGTCGCGGTATCCGGGGATGGCCGGTGTGGAGGCGGGCACGCGTGTGGCTTTCTGTTGCGGGGTGGGGTCGGTTGGGAGGCACCGGGGTCCGTGGTCGATTTTAGGCGTGCCCTGCAATGCCGAGCGGCCGGGAAGAGCGTGGCTCTTCCCGGCCGCTCGGTGGTCGGGTCGGTGTTACCAGCGGTCGCGGCGGTCGCGCTTGTTGCCGCGGCCGTCGCGGTCGCGGAAGCTGCGGCGGTCGCCGCGGTGGCCGCCGCGGTCGTCGCGGAAGCCGCGGCGGTCGCCGTCGCGGCGTGTGCCTCGGTCGTCGCGTCCGCGGTAGCCGCGGTCGTCGCGGCCTCGGGAGTCGCCTCGGGGTCCGCCGCGGTCGTCGCGTCGGTATCCGCGGCGGTCGCCTCGGTGGCCGCGGCGGTCGCCGTCGCGGCGGGGGCCGCGGCGGTCGCGTTTGGGCGGGCCCTCGATGAGTTCGCGTTCGGCCTGCTCGCGGAGGCGGGCGGCCTCGCCGCGGAGGCCTTCGATGTCCTCTCTGAGGCGCTCGATGTGGCGTTCGAGGCGGCCGATCTCGGCTTCGCTGCGGGTGGCCTGGTGTTCGGAGGAGGCGGCTCGCATGTCGGTGAAGTTCCGCGCTCCGAGCAGTTCGGTCAGTTCGGGGCCGAAGTTGTCGTTGACGAAGTGGCGCTTGGCTTCGACTCCGGCGCGTTCCAGCAGGCTGAATACGGTGCGGTTCTGGTGCGGGAGTACCAGGGTGACCACGATGCCCGATTCTCCGGCGCGGGCGGTGCGCCCGGCGCGGTGCAGGTAGTCCTTGTGGGTTTTGGGCGGGTCGACGTGGAGGACCATGTCGACGCCGTCGACGTGGATGCCGCGTGCGGCGACGTCGGTGCAGACCAGGGCGTCGATCCTGCCGTGTTTGAACCGGTCGAGGACCTTGGAGCGGTCGGCCTGGGACATGCCGCCGTGGAGGCCGGAGGCGTTGATGCCGGATTCGCGCAGTTCGTCGGCGATGCGGTCGACGGCCAGTTGGGTGCGGACGAAGACCATCGTGCGGCCCGGGCGGCCGGCGATGGCGGCGGTCATGGTGCCTTTGTCGCGCGGCCCGATGAGCAGGAGGTGGTGGGCCATGGTGGTGATCGAGCTGGAGGAGGGGTCGACCGAGTGCTGGACCGGGTCGGTCAGGTACTTGCGGACGAGGACGTCGATTTCCTTCTCGAGGGTGGCCGAGAACAGCATGCGCTGGCCGTCGGGGAGCTGGTCGTAGAGCTCTTCGACCTCGGGCAGGAAGCCCATGTCGGCCATCTGGTCGGCTTCGTCGAGGACGGCGACCTCGACGTTCTCCAGGGAGCATTCGCCGCGGCGGATCAGGTCGCGGAGGCGGCCGGGCGTGGCGACGAGCATGTCGACTCCGGAGCGGAGCGCGTCGATCTGGCGGGAGAAGGCGGTGCCGCCGCAGACGACCTTCATCTCGACTCCGACCGCGTCGCCGAAGGTCTGGAGCGCGTCGGCGATCTGGATGGCGAGTTCGCGGGTGGGGGTGAGGATGACCGCGCGGGGTTTGCGGCGTTCGGTGCGTCCGCCTCCGGCGAGGCGGGCGAGGGTGGGCAGGCCGAACGCGAGGGTCTTGCCCGAGCCGGTGCGGCCGCGGCCGAGTATGTCGCGGCCGGCGAGCGCGTCGGGGATGGTGGCGGCTTGGATCGGGAACGGTTCGACCAGGCCCCGCTCGGCCAGTGCGGCGGTGATCTTCTCGGGCAGGCCGAGGTCTTCGAAGCCGGGGCGGTCGTTGGCGGTGTTCACTCGGTCGGTTTCGACGGTGAAGGCTTTGTCCTCGGGCGCCTGGGCTTCGGGTGCGGGGGTTTCGGGGTCGTGGTCGGGGGTGTCGGCCTGATGCACGGCAGCATCCGACACGGTCGGGTCAGTGGTCATGGGTCGCCTTCCGCGAGAACATGTACGACGCACGTTCCGCGGGATATCGGGTTCACCATGATCCGACGGTGATGGGGCGGGACGCGCCTGAATTCGGGCCGCATTGTGGGCCAGCTATGAACAATAGCCGATGGTGGAACGACGGCGCCACTGCGATGGGCGGCTTGTGTGTGGGGACACCATCAGGAGTCGAGGGTGATCTTGTATTCGAGTGCGGCGTCGACCGGCTCGAACCCCATGGTGGTGTTGATGTCGAGCATGTGGGAGTTGATGTCGGCGTTGTCGGTCCAGATCCGGCGGATCTGCGGGAACTGTTCGCGCAGCAGCCGGAGGTTCACCAGTTTCACGTGCAGACCGAGCCGGTGGCCGCGGTGGCCGGGGTCGACGATGGTGATCCATTGGAAGCCGTGGCGGTGGTCGGGGTCGTCGAACACGCCGATGACGGTGTTGGCGACCGCTTCGCCGGAGGCGCGGTGCCGCGCGATCGTGGTGACCGGGACGATGCCGACCGCTTCGTTGCGGACGGCTTTGGCCTCTTTGAGTTCGGCGTCGATCTGCTCGGGTTCGAGGTCGAGTTCGCCGAGCGGGACCTCGGAGATGATCATGGAGTCGAGGCGGCACATGGTGTCGACCAGTTCGGCGGGGGTGCGGCCGATCCAGGAGATGATCTCGTAGTCGTCGCCGGCGGCCTCGGCCGCGACGGCCAGGAGTGCCCGCTCGCGGTCGGGGTCGAGCGCGTCGACCGCGCAGCGGCTGTTGACCGAGGTGAGGGCGAGAGTGAAGCCGTGCTTCTCGAGGAACTTCCGGCCGGCCTCGCTGCGGGCCGGGCCGTCTTGCCAGGTCGAGAGTGTGGCGATGGTGATCTCGGTGCGGCCTTTGCCCCGGGCGAGGTCGACCAGTCGCTCCAGCAGGGCCGAGCCGATGCCGCGGCGGCGGCGGTCGGGGTGGACCTGCAGGGTCGCCCCGGCGAAGTGCAGATTGTCGCGGGTGGGGAATTCGGCGTTGCAGGTGCCGGCGACCCGTCCGTCCTCGACGGCGATGAGGCGGACGGTCTCTTCGTCCGGGGACGGGTGGACGAGCGACCTGCGGAAGACGCCCTCGTGGGGCGGGGGTCCCTCGGGGTGGTCGACGGCGTGCGCGGCGCGCTCGACTTCGAGGGTGCCGGCGACCAGGTTCTCGTCGGCCGGGTCGAGTTCGATGATCCTCATGGGATTCAGTCTGGCCGGTGGGCCCGGGCCGGGCAATCGATTTTGCGCCGCGTCCGCTCGGCGGTCCCGGGAGACGTTGGAAGCCGCTGTCCTCCGAGCGAAGGGCAGCGGCTTCGTGTTCCCAAGAGCTGAGGGGGCTAGATGGTGTGCAGGTTCGCGGCCTGCGGACCCTTCTTGCCCTGCTCGACGTCGAATTCCACCCGCTGGTTCTCTTCGAGGGAACGGTAACCGGTCCCCGAGATCGCCGAGAAGTGCACGAAAACGTCCGGGCCGTCTCCGTCCGGAGCGATGAAGCCGAAGCCCTTCTCCGCGTTGAACCATTTAACGGTGCCTTGCGCCATTACTAAA
This sequence comes from Glycomyces xiaoerkulensis, assembly GCF_002798405.1. GTDB lineage: Bacteria > Actinomycetota > Actinomycetes > Mycobacteriales > Micromonosporaceae > Glycomyces > Glycomyces xiaoerkulensis. The sequence goes on from NZ_PGGV01000015.1 coordinate 162,703, forward strand.
CTATCCTTGCGATGTTGATTTTCGGACCGGCGGCCGGAGTTCGGAAGGTGGTGCACCGACTTCGTCCTGCTGTTCCCGGCCCGAGGTATTCCGCCGTTGCCGGCGCTGCTCCACCTCGGCAGCGGCCTGCGCGAGGTGGCTCCTGGACTTTACAGGAATTCCGGGCCGTTGTGACCGGAAGCGGCCGCGGAGATCCTGATTTCGCGGCCCTGAACTGGGGATCTCTGAATTTTCCACCCTTTTTTGTGATTCAATTCACTGTCGTTTCGCCCGTTTCGGAGAACTGCGTCCGGTACAGCTCGGCGTAGACGCCGCCCTGCGCGACCAGTTGGTCGTGGGTGCCGGTCTCGATCACCCGCCCCGCCTCCAGGACCAGGATCTTGTCGGCCCGACGCACCGTCGACAGGCGGTGGGCGATCACCAGCGACGTCCGGCCCTCCAGGGCGGTGTCGAGCGCGTGCTGCACCGCCGCCTCCGACTCCGAGTCCAGGTGCGCGGTGGCCTCGTCGAGAATGACGATCGGCGGGGCCTTGAGCAGCACCCGAGCGATCGCCAGCCGCTGCTTCTCGCCGCCGGAGAACCGGTAGCCGCGTTCACCGACGACCGTGTCGAGCCCCGAGTCGAGCCGGCGCACCACCTCGCCGATCCTGGCCCGGTCGAGCGCCGCCCAGATCCGGTCGTCGGTCGCCCCGGGCCGGGCGTAGCGCAGGTTCTCGCGCACCGTGTCGTGGAACAGGTGGGCGTCCTGGGTGACCATGCCGATCCGGTCGGCCAGCGAGGACAGCTTGAGCCCGCGCACATCGGCCCCGCCGACCTCGACGGCGCCGCCGCTCACGTCGTACAGGCGCGGCACCAGGTTCGCGGCGGTGGTCTTCCCGGCGCCGGAGGGCCCCACCAGCGCCACCAGCTCGCCGGGGTCGACGGTGAACGAGACCCCTTCGAGCACGGCGCGGCCGTTGTCGCCGAGGTCGGGCCGGGCCAGGTCCTCCAGGCTGGCCAAGGACACCTCGTCGGGCCCCGGGTAGCGGAACCGGACGTCGCGGAACGCGATCGAGGCGGCGCCTTCGGGCAGTTCCCGGGCGTCCTCGGCCTCGCGGATGAGCGGCCGCAGGTCGAGGACCTCGAAGACCCGCTGGAAGCTCACCAGCGCGCTCATGACGTCGACGCGGACGTTGGACAGGGCCGTCAGCGGCCCGTACAGGCGGGTCAGCAGGAGCGCGAGGGTGACCACGGTGCCGGCGGTGAGCTGGCCGCCGAAGACGAGGACGCCGCCGACGCCGTAGGCGACCGCCTGGGACAGGCCGGCGACGAGGGTGAGCGCCACGATGAAGGTGCGCGCGTACATCGCGGTCGTGACGCCGATGGACCGGACCCGGTCGGCCTTGTCGGAGAACTCGGTCGACTCGACCTCGGGGCGGCCGAACAGCTTGACGAGCATGGCGCCGCCTACGTTGAACCGCTCGGTCATCTGGGTGTTCATGGCGGCGTTGAGGTCGTAGCTCTCCTTGGTGAGCGAGGCGAGCCTGCGGCCGACCCATTTGGCCGGGACGATGAACACCGGGACCAGGATCAGCGACAGCAGGGTGATCTGCCAGGACTGGAAGAACATCACGCCGAGCGTCAGCGCCACGGCGATGCCGTTGGAGACCAGGCCCGAGAGCGTCGTGGTGAAGGCGCGCTGGGCGCCGAGGACGTCGTTGTTGAGCCGGGAGACCAGGGCGCCGGTCTGTGAGCGGGTGAAGAACGCGACCGGCATGGACTGGACGTGGTCGAACACGGCCCGGCGCAGGTCGAAGATGATGCCTTCGCCGAGGCGGGCGCTGTACCACCGGTTGACCAGGGTGACGGCGGCTTCGAAGACCGCCAGGGCGGCGATGACGCCGGCCAGGAGGAGCACGCCGCGGCGGGTGCCGTCGGGACCGGTGAGTTCGTTGACGATGTCTCCGGCCAGGACCGGGGTGGCGACGCCGATGGCGGCGGTGACGGTGACCAGGAGCAGGAAGATCGCGATGTCTCGGGCGTAGGGGCGGGCGAATCGGAGGATGCGGCGCTTGATGTCGCGGCTGAGCTTGACGCCTTTGAGGTCGTCGCCTCGCCGCATGGAGCGCATGGCTTCCCATCCGGCGCCTCCCATTGATGCCACTCGGGCCCTCCCGGCTCTGCAGGGCCCGGTGGCGCGGCGCGCACCGGGCCCCGGTCTCGCTTCCTGGTGCTCCATCACAACATGGAAGGCGAGCCGGTTTATTTCGCGCCCGGCCCGGGTGACCGGCCGGGCCGGGACGCGCCCCGGAGCGCGCTTCAGCGTCGGGAGCGTTTGCGGGCGCCGCCGCGGGTTCGAAGCTCGACGCCGCCCTCGGTCAATAGTCGGTGCACGAACCCGTACGAGCGGCCTATGGTGGAGGCGATATCCCGGATGCTCTGCCCTTTCAGGTATTCGGCGGTGACGTACTCGGTCAGTTCGCGGCGTTCGTCGCCGCGGACTTGCCGGTTCGGATCGGTTCTGGAGGAATCGGGGTCGGTTCCGGTGCGGGGTGCGGCAGCGTCAGGGGCCATGTGTCCTTCCCTGAGTACGGACGGTGATCGAAATGTCTTGTGAAGTTTGCCGGATTTCCCCCGCCCGACGGTTCCTTCTGTCGGATACCCGATAGTTTCTGGACATGACCGCGCCTCAGACCGAGTTCACCGGGCAGGTGGACGGCCTCGCCCAGGGGCGCGTCCGCCACCACCGCCTGCGCGACATCGTGATCTGGTTGTCACTGCTGGTGGCGACGCTGACACTCGCGTCGGTGGCGGCCCGCGCCTCTGATGTGGTCGGTCCGGCGACGCTGCCGTGGTGGCCGGCGCAGGACCTGTCGCTGCACGTCACCGCCGGCATGGTGGTCGCACCGCTGACGGCGGGGGCGGTCCTGTTCGTCGCCTCGCGCCCGGCCGCGGCCCGGATGCCGTGGAACCAGGTGCTGGTCCTGTCCTATCTGGCCTCACTGGCGTGGTCGGGTGCGCTGCACACCAACGTCGCCCCCGAGGCCGCGCCGGCCGATACCCCCGGCTCGCAGCGGGCGCTGGAGCAGCTCGTGGCCCTCACCGGCTCGCAGGCGGGCCTGGCGATCGCGGTGATCTCGCTGTCGTGTCTGACCGTCCCGCTGGGACTGGTCGCGGTGAAGTCGGTGTGCGGGCCGGTCGCGGCGCGGGCACTGGCGCCGGTGCTGATCCTCGGCCCCTGGGCGGCCTGGACGACGCTGGGCCTCGACGGGGTCTCCGCCGCCGCGTGCGCGGCGGCCCTGGCGGCCGGCGCGATGGCCTCGGAACGGCGGGTCCGCGGCTTCGACGCCCTCCGGCAGGCCACGGCCACCGGCGGGCTGCTGGGGGGCGCGGCGCTGCTGTCGTACGGCGCGGCATGGTTCGCGGTGTCGCTGCTGTGCCTGTACTTCGCGCGGCGGCGGCCCTGGCACATCCTGGGGACGGCCGGAGGGGCGCTGGCGGTGCTGGCGTTGACCGCGGCGTTCGGATACTCCTGGCCGGCGGGGCTGGCCGACACCTACAACGCCGCGATCGGCGAGATCGCCTCGCACCCGGGGCAACTGTGGTGGCTGCTGCTGATGCCGGCGCTGGCGTGCGCCGCGTGCGGCCCGGCGATCGTGCAGAGCCTGCGGCGGTTCGGCTCGAGCGCGGCATGGCCCCTCATGAGCGGACCGCTGCTGGCGCTGATGCTGGCGCCGCTGTCGGGGACCGGCCTCGAGCGGCCCGAATACGGATGGGTGGCGCTGTGCCCCTGGCTGGTGGTCGCGGCCACCGCGCCGCCGGCCAAGCCGACGCGAAGCCTGCCGGCGGCGGCCGAGGGCCGCCGGAATCGGCTGGTGCGGGCCCCGCTGCCGCTGGCCGCCGCGGGCGCGTGCGCCGCGGTGGTGCTGATGTACTCCGGCTGAGCTCGGCCCGAACCGGGACCTCAGGCCAGCTCGACCAGTTCCATCAGCTCCTCGGACCAGAGGTCCTCGTCGCCGTCCGGCAGCAGGATCGCCCGCTCCGGACGCAGAGCCTCGACCGCGCCCGGGTCGTGGGTGACCATCACGATCGCGCCGCCGAAGCCGTCGACCGCCTCCAGCACCTGCCGGCGGCTGGCCGGGTCCAGGTTGTTGGTCGGCTCGTCCAGCAGCAGCACGTTCGCGCCCGAGCAGACCAGGCTCGCCAGCGCCAGGCGGGTCTTCTCCCCGCCCGAGAGCACGTCGACCGGCTTGTACACGTCGTCGCCGGGGAACAGGAACGCGCCGAGGATCTTCCGCAGTTCGGTCTCGGTCAGGTCGTTCGCGCCCGACGAGGAGGCGGCCGACTGCATCTGCTCGATGACGGTGCCGTCGTGGTCGAGCGTGTCGTGCTCCTGGGCGAAGTAGCCCACGCGGAGGCCGTGACCGGGCGTCACCTCGCCGGTGTCCGGTTCCAGGGAGCCGGCCAGGATGCGCAGGAGGGTGGTCTTGCCGGCGCCGTTGAGGCCCAGGATGACCACTCGGGAGCCGCGGTCGATCGCGAGGTCGACGCCGGTGAAGACCTCGAGGGAGCCGTAGCCTTTCGACAGGCCGCCGGCGGTGAGCGGGACTTTGCCGCAGGAGGCGGGTTTGGGGAGGCGGACGTCGGCGACCTTCTCGGCCAGCGGGTCGTCTTCGAGGTCGTCGATCATGGCTTCGGCGCGGCGGATCATGTTCTTGGCGGCCTTGGCCTTGGTGGCTTTGGCGCCGAGTTTCGCGGCTTGGCGGGTGAGCGCGGAGGCCTTCTTCTCGGCGTTGGTGCGCTCGCGGCGGCGGCGTTCGGCGTCTTCGGCGCGCTGGCGCTGGTAGGCGGTCCAGCCGAGGTTGTAGGCGTCGATGGCCGAGCGGGTCGGGTCGAGGTACCAGACCTTGTTGACCACTTCGTCGAGCAGTTCGACGTCGTGGGTGATCAGGACCAGGCCGCCTTTGTGGGAGGCGAGGAAGCCGCGGAGCCAGGTGACGGAGTCGGCGTCGAGGTGGTTGGTGGGCTCGTCGAGCAGGAGGATGCCGTCGCCGTCGTCGGCGAAGAGGATGCGGGCCAGTTCGACGCGGCGCCGCTGGCCGCCGGAGAGGGTCTCGAGCGTCTGGCCGAGGACGCGGTTTTCGAGGCCGAGGTTGGAGCAGATGCGGGCGGCCTCGGCTTCGGCGGTGTAGCCGCCGCGGGCGGCGAACTGCTCTTCGAGGCGGGAGTAGCGGCGGATGAGCTTGTCGCGGTGGGCGTCGTCGACGGTCTCGGCGAGGGCGGCTTCGGCTTTGGCGAGGTCGGCCAGGAGCCGGTCGAGGCCGCGGGCCGAGAGCACGCGGTCGGTCGCGGTCTGGGTGAGGTCGGCGAAGCGCGGGTCCTGCGGGAGGTAGCCGAAGGGGCCGTTGTTCTCGACGTGGCCGGCGTAGGGCTGGGTGAGGCCGGCGAGGACGCTCATCGTGCTGGTCTTGCCGGAGCCGTTGCGGCCGACCAGGCCGATACGGTCGCCGGGTTGCACGCGCAGATCGGCCCCGGTCAGGAGGATGCGCGCTCCGGCGCGCAGCTCGAGGCCGCTGGCGGTGATCATGGCACTCCTCACGGTGGGGTGGGTTCCCGGAACGGGCAGACCCGTCAAGTCTAGGCGGCGACGTCGGTCACGGTCATGTCCCTGTCGCCGACGACACCTGAGGTATCGGCTCGGACACGTTTGGTGAGTCCCTTTCCTCCTTTTGGGGGAGTCCGCGAAGGCTCCGTGTCCGGAAATGTTCTACAAGAGTTCAGGTCTGCGAGTTGTATCGCCTGGTCATGGGCTTGGTGTCGGAATCGGCACAGGTAGGTTTCGCCGCACTATGAGCATCAACGACTATTCCCCCAGCCGTGTGCGCTCCCCCCGAAGTGAAGCAGCTTTCCGAATCCGTCGGAACCGCCGCCGCCGTCACGCGCTGCGGTTCGCCGCCGCCGGGCTGGCGGCGGCGGTCACGGCCGGTTCGGTGCTCGCGACGCTGACCGGGAGCGGCGCCGCCACTGAAACAACCAGGTCGGCCGCGACCGAGTCGGTCGATATCGGCAAGGCCTCCACTGAGGTCGATGAAGTGATCGACACGATCCAGGCGAAGATGCGGGCCGAGACCGAGTCCCGGGAGCGGGCCGAGGCCGAGGCCGAGGAGCGGGAGGCGGCCCCGGAGGAGGCCGCCAAGGCCTCCGAGGTCGACAAGCCCGACGCCGCCGAGATCCCCGAGCCGGAGCCCGAGCCCGAACCGGAGCCGGAGCCGGAACCCGAGCCGGAGTGGATCTCCCCGTCCAACGCGGCGATCACCTCCAACTACGGAGAGCGTTGGGGCCGCCTGCACGCCGGGGTGGACTACGGCAACGCCAGCGGCGAGCCGATCTGGGCCGTCGGCGCCGGCGAGGTGACCTACGCGGGTTGGATGAGCGGATACGGCAACCTCGTGATCGTCGACCACGGCGGCGGCGTCGAGACCGCCTACGCGCACGCCTCCCAGATCCTGGTCGGTGTCGGCCAGCAGGTCGGTCCCGGCGACCACCTGTCGCTGACCGGGTCGACCGGGAACTCGACCGGGCCGCACCTGCACTTCGAGGTGCGGATCAACGGCACCCAGGTGGAGCCGCTGTCCTGGCTGGCCGAGCGGGGCGTCTAAGACCCGGTCGCGCCGCGTCAGCCGCGGTTCGACGAGGGTCGCCTCGGGTACCGGGAGGCCGCCGAGCTTGCGCATCAGGTGGCCGACGGCGATCTCGGCGAGCTCCTCGGCGGGCACCAGCACCGACGGCAACTGCGGGTGGACGCGCTCGGCGACCTCGTCGGGGCCGATGACGACCACGTGGAAGTCCCGGCCCACCCGCTTGCCGGCGTCGGCCAGCGCGTGCATGACGTGGGGGACGGCCGACTCGTTGTGGACGGCGAGGCCGTCCAGGTCGGGCCGGGAGGCCAGGAGTTCTTTGACGCTGCGCTGCACGGCGACCGCCTCGTCGGGGCAGGCCCTGGCCCGGGTGCGGGCGCCGGTCCGGCCGCGGTCGAGGAAGCCGGAGCGGACCCGCTCGGCGAAGCCGGTGCGGCGTTCGTACACCGCTTCGGGTGCGCCGAGGAGGGTGATGTCGCGGCAGCCGCGTTCGATGAGGTAGTCGGCGCATTCGGCGCCGGCGGCGCTGAAGTCGAGGTCGACGCAGGTGAGTCCCTCGGCGTCGGCGGGGAATCCGATCAGGACGCTGGGGAGGCCGAGGCGGCGGAGGGTCTCCACGCGCCGGTCGCGCACTTCGACGTCCATGAGGATCAGGCCGTCCACGATGGCCGAGGCGGCGACGCGGGCGAGTCCGGCCGGGCCTTCGTCGGCGGTCATGAGCAGGACGTCCTGGTCGTGCCTGCGGGCCTCGGTGACGGCGCCGGAGGCGAACTGCATCAGCACCGGCAGGTGCATGCCGCGCCGCAGCGGCAGCATCATCGCGACCACGCCGGCCTTCCGGGAGGCCAGGGAGCGGGCTCCGGCGTGCGGGTGGTAGCCGAGCTCGGCGACCGCGTCCATGACGCGGCGGGCGGTGTCGGGCGAGATCGACCGCTTCCCGCTGAGCACGTAGGAGACGGTGCTGGTGGCGACTCCGGCCCGCGCCGCGACGTCGGCGATGGTGACCCCGCGGCCGGCGTTCACGAGCCCGCCCGCCCGAAGCGCAGCGACGCCAGGCGGGCCGCTCCGTTCTCGAAGGTCACGTAGAGGTCCTTGACGCCTTCGGCGTCGGCGAGGTCGACGGTCACGTCGGTGTAGTCGTAGACGCCGGCGGTGGCCGGGGTGTCGAGCTTGGCGAGGACGTCGCCGTCGAGGGGGTCGTCGACGCGCAGGGTGAGCTGGGCGGGGGCTCCGGACACGCGGGCGGTGACGGTGCCGTATCGGGCGGAGAAGTCGCAGTCGCCGAACATGAGCCAGCCTCCGGCGTGGCGGGCGGCGATGACGTCGCCGCGTTCGCGGGTCCCGTCGCGCCACAGCACGCCGGAGTAGGCGTCGTTGGCGGCCGCGGCCAGCGGCGCGGACAGGTCGCGGGCGCCGACGACCTCGCCGTCGACGCGGACCGACGCCGACTGCACGGTGTCGGTGGCCGAGCGGCCGACCATGAGGCGCTGGCGGCTCTTCTCGACGATCATGCGGCCGGTGACGTTGTCCCAGTGGGCCAGGTCGTCGACGGCCAGGCGGAAGGCGACGGTGCGGGTCTCGCCGACGGCGAGGCGGAGCTTCTCGAAGCCGCGGAGCTGCCGCAGCGGCTGCTTGACGCGGGAGCCGCACTGGTGCGAGTAGAGCTGGACGACTTCGACGCCGTCGCGGTCGCCGGCGTTGGTCACCTCGACGGTGACGTTCAGTTCGTCGCCGGGGGCGGCGTGCTCGCGGTCGACGGTGAGGTTCGCGTACTCGAAGTCGGCGTAGGACAGGCCGTGCCCGAACGGGTACAGCGGCTGGCCCAGGTAGTAGAGGTAGGTCGCGTCGGAGGCGACGATGTCGTAGTCGAGCAGCGCCGGCAGTTCGGCGGCGTCGGTGTACCAGGTCTGCGGGAGCCGCCCTTCGGGGTCGCGGTCGCCGAACAGGACGTCGGCGAGCGCGTTGCCCCATTCCTGTCCCCCGTGGCCCGACCACACCAGCGCGGGCACGTGTTTGGCGGCCCAGACCGGCGCGAACGGGTACGACGAGGACATCACCAGGACCGTGTTCGGGTTCGCTTCGCGGACGGCCCGGAGGACGCCTTCCTGCGCGGGCGGGAGGCCGAGGTCGGTGCGGTCCTCGGTCTCGCGGCCGTTGACCAGCGGGTGGTCGCCGAGCACGACCACGGCGAGGTCGGCCTCGGCGGCCAGCGCGGCGGCGGATTCGCGTCCGGAGGCGACGAACTCGAAGTCGAAGGGGGCGGCCCGGTCGGGGTCGGCGGTCAGGGTGATGCGGCCGTCGTCGGCGACGGCGAGCCACTTGCCGGCCTCGTCGTCTTCGGGCCGGTGGATCTGCTGGACGGCGACCTTGCCGCCGTCGACTTCGATGATGCGGAAGGTCTCGGTCACGTCCCATTCGGCGGGGCCGGGCGAGTCGGCGGTGACGGTGCCGTCGGGGCGGCCGGCGAGGTACCGGCCGGTGGCGACCGAGCGGGCGGTGTAGGCCCCGCCGCCCCAGTCGAACAGGTCGAACTGCGCTGCGGCGCCGGTGGTGTCGCCGATGCGGGGCCCGGGACCGGCGGCGGTGAGGTAGCCGGTGCGGTGGCGGACCCGGATGCGGTCGACCCCTTCGCCGCTGCGGACGTCGGCGCGTTCGGCGAGGGCGGCGCGGGCGGTGACGGCGTACGGGAGAGTGCCGGAGTACCAGTCCTCCATGAGGGTGTCGGCCAGGGGTCCGATCACGGCGATCGACTCCGGTTCGCGCAGCGGCAGGAGTCCGTCGTTCTTGAGCAGGGTGATCGACTGGGCGGCGGTCTCGCGGGCCAGCGCGCGGTGTTCGGGGGAGTCGACCGTTTCGTCGTCGGCGCCGGTGCGGGTCCGGTCGGGGTCGAACTCGCCGAGTCCGAAGCGGACGGTGAGGTTGCGGCGGGCGCAGGTGTCGATGTCGGCCTCGTCGATCAGGCCGCGTTCCAGGGCGGTGCGGAGGTGGCCGAGGACGGCCTCGGGCCGGTCGTCGTCCTGGGTGAAGGAGTCCAGGCCTGCTTTGACGGCGGCGGCGTAGGCGGTGGGGAGGTCGTCGAAGTAGCCCTGGAGGCCGGCGAGGTTGTTCGGGGCGTAGGCGTCCGAGACGATGAGGACCTCGTCGTCGGTCCAGGTGCGCAGTTCGTCGTTGACCAGCGGGGTGACGTGGGCGGGGCGGCCGTTGACGAGGTTGTAGGAGAGCATGACCGCCACGGCGTCGCCGCCCGCCAGTGCCGGGCGGTGGGCGGCGAACTCGTATTCGCGCAGTACCCGCGGCGGGAGGTTCGAGGAGGTGGTGCAGCGGTCGGCCTCGTTGCCGTAGGCGAGGAAGTGCTTGACGGTCGGGGCGGTCTTCCACCTCCGGCCGTCGTCGCCTTTGAGGCCGCGGGCGTAGGCCGAGCCGAGCAGGCCGGTCATCCACGCGTCTTCGGAGTAGCCCTCCTCGTTGCGGCCCCAGCGGGGGTCGCGCAGCGGGTTGACGGTGGGGGCCCACACGTTGCGGCCGACCTGCACCGGGTCGCGGCGGTGGTAGTCGAGCAGCTCGTCGGCGACGGCCGCGCCGACCCGTTCGACCAGGTCGGGGTTCCAGGTGGCGCCGAGGGCGACCGCCTGGGGGAAGACGGTGGCTTCGCCGAGCCAGGCGAGGCCGTGGAGGGCTTCGGTGCCGGTCTTGAACGGTCCGATGCCGAGCCGTTCGATCGGGCGGTGGTACTGGTGGAGCAGGCCGAGCTTCTCTTCGAGGGTGAGGCGGTCGAGCAGGTCGGCGACGCGGTCGGCGCGGGGGAGGCCGGGGTCGCGGTAGGCGGGAGGCGGGTCGGTGAGGGTCATGGCGGGACTTCCTTGCTGGACGTCGCTGTCGTGTCGAAGCGCTTCGATTATCGGGGCGGTCGGGTCCGTTGCGCCTTTCGAAGCGCTTCGATTCAGGAATAGGAGTTTTCTACACCCGCGCGGGCGCGGGCGTCAAGGACCGGCCGGTGCCGCGGCCCGGGGCCGATCGCGGCAATCGGGCTTCGACCTGCGGCGATGGTTGGGGTAACGGTTCGGGAACGGACCGGTTCAGGAGCCGAGCGGGGTGGGCATGAGGCCGGCGTCGATGTCGTTGAGGATGCCGGTGGCGGCCCCGAGGGCGGGGGCCTCGTGGCCGAGGTCGGAGACGACGATGCGGGCGTTCCCGGCGCTGGCGGGGTGGGCGCGGGCGTGCAGTTCGGCCTCGGTGGTCGGCACCAGCCAGTGGCTCAGTGCCGGGAAGTGGCCGCCGAGGACGACCACTTCGGGGTTGAGCAGGTCCACCGCGCAGGACAGGCCCGCGCCGAGTGCGCGGCCGACCCGTTCGAGCACCGCGATCACGGCCTCGTCGCCGGCCCTGGCGCGGGTGACGACGTCCTCGACCTCGGCCTCCACTTCGGTGCCGGCGATCCGGTCGGCCTCGGCGATCGCGGCCAGGACCGCGCGGATGCTGGCCAGGTCGTCGACCTGCCCGGTGCGGCCGTCCACCTCGATCAGGAGGTTGCCGATCTCGCCGGCGAAGCCGCCGGCGCCGCGACGCAGCTCGCCGTCGACGATCAGGCCGCTGCCGAGTCCGATCTCGCCGGTGAGGTAGAGCATGTCCGCCACCCCGGCGTGGGAGCCGAAGCGGTGCTCGGCCACGGCACCGAGGTTGGCGTCGTTGTCGACCAGGACGGCGTACTCGGGGTCGCGCATGGCGCGCCGCAGCCGGGAGGTCAGGTCGAAATCGCTCCAGCCGAGCCTCGGGGCGTCCTCCACCACGCCCTTGTGGTCGATGGCCCCGGGCACGGCCACGGCCAGGCCGAGGATCTGGCGGCCCTCGGAGTCCATCTTGTCCACCGCGCGCTTGGCGAGGCCGGCCAGGGCGGAGACGGACTTGCCGGGGGTCGAGCCGGCGCCGTCGTGGGCGCGCCGCCAGGACAGGAGCCGGTTGCCCTCCAGGTCGACCGCGACCAGCGTCATGTAGTCCACGTTGACCTCGACGCCGAGGGAGGCGTAGTAGCCGGTGTCCACGCTCAGCAGCACGGCCGGGCGCCCGATGTTGCCGATGACCGACCCGGACTCGCGGAGCACCCGGCGTTCGATCAGCTCGGCCACGAGGCTCGATACGGTGGCCTTGTTCAATCCGGTCTTGGCGGCCAGATCGGCCCGCGAGCACCGCCCCTCGGCGCGGACCTGACGCAGGACGTACCCGAGGTTGTTGGCGCGGACGTCGGTGAAGTCGGCGCGCCTGGGCCGTCCGGGCCCGAGTTCCGCCCCGCCGCCTCGGCCCGCGGCCTTCGCCGCTATGCGCATCGCCATGTGTACAGCCTCCCTGAACCTGTGGCCCATTCTGATCGATGGCGACGACCCGTTGTCAGCAGGCCCCTCGGGGGCGGCTGCTCTCCCGAATCGTGACCGATCCGGAATCGGTTCTGGGAACCCCCCGTCTTGTGTGAGCCATCACCGTGCGCTACTTTAGTTTATCGAGCAGCCGAACTAACTACTGGCTCGGCAACCCCTCGACCCTCACGAGTTTCAAGCATTCGAAAGGACAGCAACGTGGCTACTCCCTCCCGCAAGTCGCCGTTCAGGCGCCGCTCCCTCTTCAAGGCGGCCGGCCTCGGCGCCGCAGGTGCCGCCGGCCTGCCCGCCCTCTCCGCTTGCGGTGACGTGACTTCCGACACCGGCGGCTCGCAGTCGGTGAGCGAAGGCCTGGAGATCCTTCCCAAGCACGTCCCCTACGAGCTGCCCTACCAGCCCGACCTGGTGGGCGAGCCCCCGAACCACCCGAGCGCCTTCCTCCAGTACCCCCGGCCCGTGGTCGAGGCGGTCACCGACAAGCCGAGCAACAGCGGCGAATACACGGTGCGGGTCCCCAACTGGGGTCCGGTCATGGACTCCGACGACCCCTACTGGGAGGTCATGCAGGAGGCCACCGGCGGGACCAAGATCAAGTTCGACCAGATCGACGGGAACACCTACGGCGAGGCCTCGGTGACCTGGCTGCAGGCCGGCGACTTCGGCGACGCGATCATGATCCCCTCCTGGAACGCCCGCGACGACCACACCGACTTCGGCGAGACGGTCATCAACCGCTTCGCCGACATCACCGACATCGTCTCCGGCGACATCTCCGACCGCTGGCCGCTGCTGGCCGCCCGCCCGACCAAGGCCTGGGCGAACTCGGTCTGGTCCACCGACCCGGAGAACCAGGCCGAGACCGCCCGCATCTTCGGCGTCCCGTGGATCTTCGAGGGCGGCCCCTCCAACGCCTGCTTCTACCGCGTGGACCTGCTCGAGGAGGCGGGGCTCGAAGTCCCCACCAACATCGAGGAGCTGCTGGAGCTCGCCCGCGCCTGGAGCGACGACCCCGCCGGCAAGTGGGCCTTCGGCGGCACCGACTGGTTCTCCCCGGCCTGGTTCGGCCTGGCCGGCGGCCACGGCTGGCGCCAGGACGGCGACCAGATGCTCCACGACTACGAACGGCCCGAGTACCGCGACTGGATCGACTTCCGCCGCACCCTGGTCGAGGAGAAGCTCCAGCACCCCGACGTCGGCACCGACGCTCTCGACGCCCCGGCCGCCTTCGTCGCCGGCGACATCCTCATCGACCAGAACGGCTGGGGCGCCTACGACTGGATGCCCGACTGGGGCACCGGCGAGAACCCCGACTTCAAGATGGCGCCGCTGCCGCCCCTGGCCTACAACGGCAACGAACCGCAGGTGCTCTACTCCACCGAGGTCTCCGGCTGGCTGTTCTTCCGCCAGGACATGGAGGTCGAGCAGATCGAGGAACTGCTGGACGTCGCCAACGCCTGCGCGGCGCCGATCGGCACCAAGGAGTTCGAACTCATCCAGTACGGCGTCGAGGGCACCCACTTCGAGTACGGCGACGACGGCAGCCCGACCTTCACCGACCAGGGCAACGACACCAAGAACGACTCGCTGGCCTACACCGCCATGTCGGGCAAGACCGAATTCTTCCTCCAGGGCCACGAGGAGGTCGTCCAGACCCGGTTCGACTACAACGCCAACGCCCTGCAGTATATGGCGGAGAACCAGTTCGAGGGCCTGCGCATGGAGGCCTCCGCCGCCGGCTCGGCCGCCGGCCAGACCATGGACGGCATCGTCGAGGACATCATCCACGGCCGCGCCGAGATGTCCGCCTTCGACGACGCGCTCGAGCAGTGGAAGGCCGACGGCGGCGACGCCGACCGCGAACTGTTCAAGTCCGCCTACGACTCGCTGCACTCCTAGCGGCCGCACCGGGGCGGGCCGCGGCCCGCCCCGGACGCCACCGGCCCATTCCACCGATTCCACCCAGCGAAGGCACCATGGCAAACACCACGTCCCCCCGAGTGGCCTCGCCGGCGCCGGCCGGCGCCGGCGTCCGGCGCGTCTACCGCAAGCGCAAGTTCTCCCACCGGTTCAGGCAGGACTGGCCACTGCTGGCGATGACCCTCCCGGCGGTCGTCCAACTGAGCCTGTTCTTCTACTACCCCTCGCTCTACAACGTCATCGCGTTCATGGACTACAGCCCGTTCCGGTCGGTGTGGGACAACCCGATCGTCGGATTCACCTGGTTCCAGATGCTGTTCGCCGACGACCAGTTCTGGCTCGCGCTGGGCAACACGCTGAAATTCGCGACCGCGCAGCTCCTGTTCGTGTTCCCGCTGTCGATCACCCTGGCGCTGCTGATGCACGGCATGGTCTCCAGCCGGCTCCGGTACACCTTCCAGTCGATCGTCTACCTGCCGTACTTCTTCTCCTGGGTGCTGGTGGTCGTCATCTTCACCCAGGTGCTCGGCCCCAACGGCCTGTTCAGCCAGTGGGCGCTCTCGCTCGGCGCCGACCGCCTCGACATCACCAGATCGGCCGACAGCTTCCTGTTCCTGGCCTGGATGCAGTGGACCTGGAAGGACGCCGGCTGGGGGATGATCATCTTCCTGGCGGCGCTGGCCTCGATCAACCCGAACCTGTACGAAGCGGCCGCCGTCGACGGCGCCAGCAGGGCCAGGCGCCTGTGGCACATCACCCTGCCGGGGATCCGGCCGGTCATCGTACTGCTGGTGATCCTCCAACTCGGACAGATCCTCAGCGTCGGATTCGAGCAGTACCTGGTGCAGCGCACGCAGGTCGGGTGGTCCTCGACAGAAGTGCTCGACACCTTCGTCTACTTCAAGACGTTCGGCCCCGGCGCGCTCAGCGAGTCCTACGGGACGGCGGCAGGGCTGTTCAAGGGGGTAATCGGCCTCATCCTCATCCTCGTCGCCAACAACGTCGCGCACCGCCTCGGAGAACAAGGGATCTACAGGAAGTCATGACCGCTATCACAACGCCCCGCCGGAACGGCTCCCGCAGGCGGGCCGCCTGGGACGAGGAGCCGTCCCCGTTCGCGAAGTTCACCAAGGCCGCCTTCCTGACCGCATACGCGGCCGCCGTCATCATCCCGATCTGGACGATCATCGTCACGAGCCTGTCGACCGAGGACGCGCTCACCGACGCCGGCGGCAACATGGTCTTCCTCCCGACCGACCTGAGCCTCCAGGCCTACAAGGTGGTACTCGGCGGCGGCGAATTCACGAGTTCGCTGCTCTACACCGCCCAGATCACCGCGATCGGCACCGCCGTCAGCATGGTCATCACCATCGGCGCCGCCTACGGGCTCTCCCGGCCGGGGACGCTGTTCCACCGGCCGCTGCTGATGCTGATCCTGCTGACCTTCCTGTTCCAGCCGGGCATCGTGCCGTCGTTCCTGGTGGTCAAGAACCTGGGCCTGCTGAACACCTTCTGGGCGCTGATCCTGCCGATGTCGTTCAACGCCTTCAATCTCATCGTGCTGCGCGCGTTCTTCATGAACAGCGTGCCGCGCGAGCTCATCGACGCCGCCAGGATCGACGGCGCCGGCGAGTTCCGCACGCTGTTCCGCATCGTGCTGCCGATGTCGAAGGCGATCCTGGCCGTCATCGCCCTGTTCTACGCGGTGTTCTACTGGAACATCTACTTCCAGGCGGTACTGCTGACGCCCAGCCTCGACGAACAGCCGATCCAGGTCCTGCTCCAGCGGGCGATCCTCACCACCACGGGTCTGCCCGGCCAGGACGCGGCCATGGCCGACCTGCGGGCGGCCGGGCAGGAGGTCGCCCCGGACACCTCGATCAAGATGGCCGTCGTCATCTGCACGATCCTGCCGATCGTGATCATGTACCCGTTCATCCAGAAGCACTTCTCGAAGGCCGTCATCACCGGGGCCGTCAAAGGCTGAACCGCGAAGACCGGACTCAGGAGGGAACCGGAAGGGGGCCGCGCCGGGGCAGGGGCGCGGCCCCCTTCCGCCGCACCGCCCCGGATGCAAGCCGCGTGCAAGCGCGATGAAAGGCCCGCACCGCACGCTGGAGCCGTTCTGGCAAGACATCGGAAAGGTTCCACCATGCAGCATGCGATCGAAGTCAGAGGGCTGGTGAAGACGTTCGGCGCCGTCAGGGCCCTCGACGGCGCCGACCTCACCGCCCCGCCGGGCACGGTCCTGGGCGTGCTCGGCCCCAACGGCGCGGGCAAGACCACCGCCGTCCGCGTCCTGTCCACCCTCACCCGTTCCGACGGCGGCAGCGCCCGCGTGCTCGGCCTCGACGTGGCCGAGCACGCCGGCGAGGTCCGCTCCCGCATCGGTCTGACCGGCCAGTACGCCGGATTGGACCCCGACCTGACCGGCGAGCAGAACCTGGTGCTGCTGGCCCGGCTCCTGGGCGCATCCCGCGCCAAGGCCAAGGCCCGCGCCGCCGAGCTGCTCGAACGGTTCGAGCTGACCGAGGCCGCCACCAGGGCGGCCGGGAAGTACTCCGGCGGCATGCGCCGCCGCCTCGACCTGGCCGCCTCGATCGTCAGGCGGCCCGAGGTGCTGTTCCTGGACGAGCCGACCACCGGGCTCGACCCGGCCAGCCGCAGCAGGCTGTGGGAGCTCGTGCGCGAGCTGGTCGCCGAGGGCACCACGGTGCTGCTCACCACCCAGTACCTGGAGGAGGCCGACCATTTGGCCGACTCGATCGCGGTCATCGACTCCGGCCGCGTCATCGCCTCCGGCACCCCCGGCGAGCTCAAGCAGGCGGTCGGCGGCCTGGTGCTGCGCCTGGAGCCGGTCCGGACCGAGGCGCTGCCGCAGTTGCGCGACCTGGCCGACTGGACGATCGGCGCCAGGGCCGAGATCGAGGAGGGCCGGGCGGTCGTCCCCGTCGGCCACGCCGGCGAGGCCACGGCCGTGATGGCGCGGGTGACGCAGGCCGGGATCGACCTGGCCTCGTTCGGCGTCGACGAGCCCACGCTCGACGAAGTGTTCCTGAACCTGACCGGCCACCGGGCCGAGGCAGCCGGCGAGACCGAAAGGGAGGCGGCGGCGCTATGACCGACACGACATGGGAGACCCGCCGGGGCCCGCTGGCGCAGTCGGCGTCGATGGCGGCGCGCACGCTGGCCTCGACCCGGTCCAACCCGGCCACCCTGATCGAGTTCTTCATGATCCCGCTGATGATCCTGCTGTCGATCACGTTCTTCATGGGCGGGCAGATGATGGGGACCTGGCAGGACTTCCTGCAGTACGCCGGGCCGACGATCATCGTCATGGGCCTGTTCTTCGCCATCCCGGCCACCGGGCTGGGTCTGTTCGGGGACCTCAAGGCGGGCGTGTTCGACCGACTCACAGCCATGCCGGTCTCCAGATTCGCGCTGCTGGCCGGACGGGTCGGCGCCGACATGGTCAGGCACGCCTGGGCGCTGCTGGTGGTCGGCGGGGTCGCGTTCGCCATGGGCTACCGGGTCGAGGGCGGCGTCCTCGGCGTGCTCGCGGCCGTCGGGGTCGTGCTGCTGTTCCTGTTCAGCGCCTCCTGGTCCATGGTGCTGATCGGCCTGACCGCCCGGACCGAGGACCAGATCCAGACCTGGATGATCGCCCTGCTCATGCCGCTGGCCTACACTTCCAGCGCGTTCATCGAGATCGAGACGCTCCCGGGCGCGGTCCAGTGGTGGGCCGAGATCAACCCGATGACGGCGCTGTCGGAGACCATGCGCGCGCTGCTGGCCGGCGGGTCGCCGGGCGGCGACCTGGCGGCGATGCTGGCCTGGTGCGCGGCGGCCGTGGCCGTGTTCGTGCCATTGTCGCTGCGGGCCTACCGGCGCAAGCTCACGAGCTGAACGGCCACTGCGACGACTCGGCGACCTCGGCGGCCCGGCGTTCCAAGTCGGCGTCGCCGAGGTCGCCCGCTACTTCGGCCAGCACCCGGTAAAGCCGATTCGAGACCTCCGAGAGTTCCACGAACCGCGGCCGGTCGGACTCGGCGGCCAGCAGCTCGTCGCGGGCTTCGGCGGTCCGCCCCAGGCGGCGCAGGCAGGAGGCCGCCGAGATCCGCGCCGACATCGCGTTCTCCAAGGCGCCGACGTCGGCGGCCCGCCGGGCTTCGGCGCGCAGCTTCGCCAGCGTCGCCTCGGGGTCGTCGCCGTAGGTAGCCTCGAGGCGCCATACCTGGTCGATGATCACCGACGAGGTGATCTCGGCCCCGAACTCGGATTCGGCGCGGAGCGCCCGCGCCAGCAGGCGGGCCGCCCCCGCCCGGTCGCCGCGGGCCTCGTCGTCCAAGGCCAGCGCCTGCAGGGTCGTGACCAGCCCGAACCGCTCGCCGATCGACTCGAAGATCGCCAGGGCCTCGTGCAGCTCGGCCGTGGCCCGGTCCCGGTCCCCTTCCCGGGCGGTGAAGTCGGAGACGATCATCAGGTAGATGCCCTTCACCCAGGCGTCCCGCTCGCCGTCGAGGCGCGCTCCGGCCCGGCGCAGGGCCTCGGCGTCCCCGGCCAGCAGCGCCCGGAGGACCGGCACGATCTTGGTGAGCGGCTCGGTCTCGTACAGGCCGTGCTCCTCGGCGAGGCGTTCGGCCAGTTCCCATCCGGCGTCGATCTCCTCGGGGTCGAGCACGCCCGACCACAGGCCCCAGGTGCCGGACATGGCGACCTTGGCGCGGTGGGCCGGGTCGAGCCCGCCGTCCATGGCGCGGACCCGCCGGGCCAGCTCCGTGCCCTCGTCGCGGTGGCCCCGCATCCACCAGTACCAGGACAGCGGCGCGACGAGCCGACCGGCGCGGTCGGCGTCCCCGGCCGCGATCATGCGGCGGATCGCCGCGACCAGTTCGGCGTGGTCGGCGGCGAGGCGCCGGAGCCATTCAACCTGCTCGGCGCGCATCAGGTGCGGTTCGGCGCGCTCGGCCAGTCCGATGAAGTGGTCGGCGTGGGCACGGTAGGCGTCAGCGGTCTCCCCGAACTCGGCGAGCCGTTCGGAGGCGTATTCGCGGACGGTCTCCAGCAGCCGGTAGCGGCCGCCGGGCAACCGCTGGACCAGTGATTTGTCGACCAGGTCGGCGACGGCGTCGACCGATGCCGAGCAGACGGCGGTGACGGCCTCCAGTTCGGCGTCGCCACCGAACACCGACATCCGGGCCAGGACGCGGCGCTCGTGCGGCTGGAGCAGGTCCCAGCTCCAGTCGACCACGCCGCGCAGGGTGCGCTGCCGGGGCGCCGCGGTCCGGTCGCCGCGGTTGAGCAGGCTGAACCGGTCGTCGAGGCGGGAGGCGATCTCCTCCAGGCTCATGGTGCGCAGGCGGGCGGCGGCCAGCTCGATGGCCAGCGGGAGGCCGTCGAGCGCCGAGCAGACCCGGGCGACCAGCGGCGCGTTGCCGCCGGTGATTCGGAACGACGCATCCGACTGGTGACCGCGTTCGAGGAGGAGCCGGACGGCCGCTTGGGATTCGGGGTCGACGGTGGTGGCGTCGCCTCCGGGGTGGCCGAGCGGCCCGAGCGCGTACACGGCTTCGCCGGTGATGCCGAGGGCTTCGCGGCCGGTGGTGAGCACGCGCAGCTTGGGCGCCTTGGCGACCAGCTCGGCCAGGAGCGCGGCGACGCCGTCGACGAGGTGCTCGCAGTTGTCGACCACGAGTAGCAGTTCGCGGTTGCGGAGCACCTCGAACAGGCGCTCCCGGGTGTCGCCGTGGCCGCGCGACAGGATCGATTCGCCGACGTGCAGGGCTTCGAGCAGAACTTCCGGCAGTCGGCGGGCGTCGTCGAGCGAGGCCAGCTCCGCCAGTCGGACCGGTAGGCCGCCGTCCTCGATCCGGTGTGCGATCTCGACGGCGAGGCGGGTCTTGCCGGTGCCTCCGGGACCGGTGAGGGTGACCAGCCGGTTCGCGTCGATCAGCGACAGGAGGGCCTCGGTGTCGGACTCGCGGCCGATGCACGCGGTAAGCGGCTCCGGGAGGTGACTCGGCGGGTCGGCCGCGGGCGCGGGCTCGACGCCTCGCAGGACGTCCAGGTGCGCGGCCGACAGCGAGGCCGACGGATCGACCCCGAGCTCGTCGGCGAGGCGGGAGCGGACCTTCTCGTACACGGCCAGCGCCTCGGCCTGCCGCCCGGCGGCGGCCAGGGCGCGCATGTAGCGCGCCGCGTCGGCCTCCGAGAGCGGGTCCGCCGCGGACCGGGCCGCCAACTCCCCCAGCACCGGTTCGGCGCCTTCGAGTTCCAGGCGGGCCTCGATGAGCAGCGAGGCGACGGCTTCGCGTCGGGTGATGAGCCGGGTGACGGCCGCGTCGGCGAATCCGTAGTCGGCGGCGTCGCCGAGCGCCGGGCCGCGCCAGAGCCGCAGCGCTCGCTCCGCGTGCCGCCGTACGGACCCGGCCGACCGGGACCGGGAGGCCGCCTCGGTGTCGGCGGCGAGCCGCTCGAAGTCCTCGATGTCCGTGGTGGTGCCGGTGAGCCGGTATCCGCCGGAGGTGCTCTCCAGGTCGTCGCCGAGCAGGCGGCGGAGTCGGGAGACCTGGGTGTGGAGGGCGCCGGTGGCGTTGGCGGGCGGTGCCGAGGCCCAGAGGGCGTCGATGAGGGAGGCGGCCGGGACCACCCGGCCGGGGTCCAGTGCGAGCCGGGCCAGCAGGGCGCGCTGCCGCCCGGCGGGCACGGTGATCTCGGCTCCGGAGGAGTCGAGCGTCCGGAGCGGTCCGAGCAGCTCGATGCGCATGCCTCAATCTTGCCTTCAGGGGAGGCGAACCGTGTGCCCGCGGCGGCAAACCGGGTTGCCGCCGGAGTGCGGGTTCCGCACACTGAACCGATGCGCATCAGACTGGCCGCCGCTGCCGAGCTCCCGAGGACGGGCACGCGATGGCGATTACGAGGTGTAATCGAATCAGGAGCGAGTCCGTTTCAGACTGTCAGAAACCCGACTGAACGAATCCGGGAGACTTCCTCCGGCAATGAGACTCGCATTCCCGAATCCACGACTGGATCGGTGAGGCCGCTCGGAATTCGATCCGCGCCACAGATGAATTCCGCAGAAGAGTCCTCGCAGGTCAGAAATAGATAACCGGCGACGTCTTCGGCCGCTTGGCACTCTGCGCCTTGAGCATTCGACCGTGAATAACTCGCCCCGATCAGTTCACGGTCGGACATTCCGGTGCTTCACAACGGAAATGGACTGTGCGATATTGATGGTTCAATTCGCACGATCAATCCATTCGGGAGAGGCGAGACGCATGACGGCGCAGGCGGAGGACACCGGCCGGTGGCTCATCAGGACCTTGGTGAGGAAGTATCGGATCCTGTCGGGACTGAGCCAGCGAGAAATCGGCGACCGAATCTTCCGCTCTGACGACACGATCCGCGCCTGGGAGCTGGGCCGGCACGACATCCCGCTCTCGATCCTCGAACCGCTCTGCCGAGCGGTCGGCATGGACGAGGAGTTCGTCCGGTACATGACGATGGTCGCGGTAGCGAGGAAGAACGGCCACGCCGTGGAGGCGGATATGCGTCTCAATGCCATCTTCCTCGCTGCCGGCGAGGAGTATTTCGGCGAGATCTTCAAGTGGGACGCCATCCTCATCCCCGGTCCGCTGCAGAACGAGCGCTACCACTACGAGTTCGCCAGCGGGACCGAACCGGGCAGCTCACAGGAGTACATCGACAACGGCTGGACCTTCAAGGTCGAGCGCCGCAAGGCCCTCGAATCTCGTCAGGACGGACCGTTGGTCCAGTTCATGTTCAGCGAATCGACGCTGCTTCAGCTCAGGCAGGCATCCGAAGAGCTCTACCAGGAAGAACTCGACTACCTCATCGAATCCGCCGAGGTCCCGGGCTGGGAGATCCGCGTCCTCACCGAACCTGTTCCCACAGGTCACAACACCCTCGAGATCTACAAGCGGGGGAACAGCAAGTATGCAGGCCCTCCCTTCGTCTACACCGAAGGCTATGATTCAACTTTGTGCATCGCCGATCCTGTCAGGGTCGGGCGTTACGATGAGTTCCCGAAGACATGGTTGAAGCGATCGATCCGAATCGAGGACTACCCGCGATGGCGACAGACGTGACCGCGTGGCGGAAGAGCACCCGCAGCGGAGCAGGCAACAACACTAGCTGCGTCGAGATTCGTCGGACGTGGCGAAAGAGCACCCGCAGCGGTGCCGGGAACAATACCAATTGCGTCGAGGTGGCCCTCTGTGCCGACGACGGGTTCCACCTTCGCGACTCCAAGCTCGGTGACGACTCCCCCGTCTTCGACCTCGACCCCTCCGACTTCGCCGGCCTCCTCCGCTCGACCCACCGCGCCTGAGCGCGCACGAACATCCAGCAGGGGCGCGTCCCGCCGGGACGCGCCCCTTGGTTTGCCCATTGGACTTCACCGCGGATTCCGCCTATCGGTCGGCAGCGGACAATCACCCTTACGGAGGGTTGCCCTTGTCGGACTCCACAAAGCCGCTAGTGGGATAGCGCCACTACTCTTCGCGCACGCTCATCGACTGCAGGCGGTTGCACGCGCGACTTCTGGAATGATTCGGCCTGGGCCCCAACGATTTCCGTCAGGACGAAATCACCGTAAGTCGGCAGGTTTCTTGCCTAATAGTCTCCTCAATGGAATCTGAAATCTGCATCAACAGGTTGCCGCAACGCATCCATGCATTAGTGTCAAGTTTCCGACTCATCGCTCATATAGCGCGTTCACGCACGTACTGTCGTTGACACAAACCCGACATGATGAGGTGCGGTGGCCGACATGGCAATTCAAGTCGATTCCCAGCACGATCCACACTCCGTCACGCCAGACCCTCCTGTTGCGGAAGGAGCGCCCCCGATGAGCGCCGGTCCTGCGAGCGCCCGCATCGCCGGATACTGCGCCGAGTTCAGGATCCGGACCGACTCCGGCCCGCAGATCCTGCTCGCGTGCGACCCCGACGGAGTCGCCGCCGCCATCGCCACCATCATGGCGGTCGAACTGGTCCAGGTGCCGACGGCCCTGGTCCGGGACCGCCCCGGGTATGAGCCGGGCGGGCGGCCCGATCACGGTCTCAAAATTGCCACCGATCCCGAGACCGAGATCGGGGCGCTCGCCTACTTCGGCCCCGGCGGCGTCGACTACGGCCCCGGCGCATGGGTCAGCTACACCGACGGCCCGCCGCACCCGGAGGTGAAGCTCTACCGCGACATGGAGGCCGACAGCGCCTTCCCCTCCGACGCGCACATCGCCCTCAGCCTCCTGGCCCGAGCGGTGGAGGACTTCCGCGCCACCGGCGGCCTGCGGCCCGCGATCGTCTCCTGGCGTCCCAGCACCGTCTGGTGACCCGGTCACAGGCCCTCCGCATCGGCCCGCGCCGCGGTTAGGCTTGCTCCCCATGAGCAACACCGAAGCCCTCAGCGTGCGCTTCGCGGGACCCGACGACGTGCCCGCCGTCTGCGCGATCGTCAACCACTACATCCTCCACGACACCTCGAATCTCCGCACCGAGGTCCAGTCCGAGGACGAGTGGGCCGACGAGCTCGCCACGTACGGCGGGCATTACCCCTGGCTGGTCGCCGAGGAAGCGGGGATCGTGGTCGGCATGGCCTACGCCAAGCCCTGGAACCCGCGCGGCGCCTACGACTGGACCGCCGAATCGACCATCTACATCGCGGACGGACAGACCGGCAAGGGCGTCGGCTCGGCCCTCTACGGCCGCCTGTTCAAGCTGCTGGAGCAGCAGGGTTTCCGCAGCGTCATGGCGGGGACGACCAGCCCGAATCCCGGCAGTGAGGCGTTGCACACCGCGTTCGGCTTCCGCAAAGTCGGCACGCTGCGGGAGGCCGGGTACAAGTTCGGGACCTGGTACGACGTGGTCCTGTGGCAGCGAGAGCTCGCTTCGCTCGACGATCCGCCCCGGCCGACGACGCCGGTCGAGCGATGGGACGAGGGGCTCTAATCAACCTCTAATGGTTTTCGCCTGGAACCTCGATCCGCGCCCCTTAGCGTCGTCTGCATCGGGTATACGGGTGCTCCTGAGGGGTTCTCGAGAGGTTAGGAATCCGGTTCCGTCAAAGGGCGCGGGATACCGATCCGGGCCCGGAGCTTTCACTCCGGGCCCGGATCGCGTTTCGGCTTCTTGGTGGGTCAGCGGATGCCGTAGAGGTGTTCGAGGGCGAGTTGGTCGAGCCGCTCGAAGGCCATCCCCTTCGCCGCCAGACCATCCACATCCACCCGGAGATCCTTGAGGTCGGCGGCGGTCTCACCCTCGGCCAACGTCGGCACCGCGAGTTGGTCGACCCGCGCGGCCGCCAGCGCCTCCCGCACCTCCGGATCGGCACGGAACGCCCTGACCTTCTCGCGCAGGATCTTGTAATTGCGCATACACGCCGCCGCCGAGACCCACACCCCGTCGTCGTCCTCGGTCCGCGGCGGCTTGAAATCGAAATGGATCGGCCCCGAATACTGCCCGGCCGCGATCCCCTCCTCGACCGCATCCACCGCCCAGAACGCACCGCCCACATTCCCGGCACCGAACCGCAGATCCTGGTCATACCGCGGACCGGTCTGCCCGTTCAAATCGATGTGGTACAGCTTGCCCTGCCACAGCGCCTGCCGCACCCCGGCCGCATAATCCAGCCCGGCCATCTCCTCATGACCCACCTCCGGATTGATCCCCACCAACTCCGGACGCTCCAACCGGCCGATGAAGGCCAGCGCGTGCCCGATCGTCGGCAGCAGGATATGCCCCCGCGGCTCGTTGGGCTTCGGCTCGATCGCGAACCGGATATCATAACCCCGCTCGGTGACGTAGTCGCCGAGCACGTCGAAGGCCTCCTTGAGACGGGCCATGGCCGACTGCACGTCCTTGGCCCCACCGGACTCGGCCCCCTCCCGGCCGCCCCAGCACACATAGACCTTCGCGCCCAGCTCGGCGGCCAGGTCCAGATTCCGCATCACCTTCGCGATGGCCAACCGGCGCACGTCCCGGTCGTTGTGGGTGAAGGCCCCGTCCTTGAACACCGGATGGGAGAACAGGTTCGTCGTCGCCGTGGTCACCTTCAGGCCCGTCTCCTCCAGGGCCTTGCGGAA
>NZ_PGGV01000016.1 GCF_002798405.1 Glycomyces xiaoerkulensis
CCGAACCGGCCCACGCCGACTGGGCCGGAACCCATTCCGGCCCCCTCATCGCCGCCGCCGTCCGCATCTGGCTCGACACGTTCCGCGACTGCGAAGGATGAACGAGGTGCTCGGGGACGAGCGCGGGACGGCGCCGTGCGGTGAGCGGGCAAGCTCATGGGCGGAGCCCATCCCTTTGCAGCTCAGGGTCCCCTATGGCCGCTGGTGCGATTCGCGGCGGGGAATCACATCGGAACCCCCCGGTCGGCACCGGAGGACGCAGCACCGGACCACGGCCACGGGCCAAGGGACCCCGGCTGCAAAGGGTGCGGCGCCGCCGCAGAGCTTGCCATTGCAACCAATACCGGACACCAACAGTAAGGACAGGATCCACCCACATGCGCACTGCGACCAACACCCCGGCCCCGGCCCTGCGGCCGCGGGCCTACGCCCCAACCGGCGCGAGGGGCGCCGCTGGGACATCGACGCCGACGACCGCCGCGGCTGGATGCTGGTCAACCGCGCGTCGGCCGTTCAGTCCGACTGGCCGACCAGTTCGTAGCCGGCCTCGTCGACCGCCTCGCGCACCGAATCGGTCGCGAGTTCCTCGGCCGAGGTCACGGTGACCTTGCCGGTGTCGACCGCGACGTCGACGTCCTCGACGCCCGGCAGGGCCTTGACCTCCTCGGTGACCGCGCTCGCGCAGTGACCGCAGGTCATGCCCTTGACGAGGTACGTGGTCCGCATGTTCGCTCCTTCGATCGGATGGGTCAGGTCCTGAGCAGCCTCGCGACCGCGTCAGTGGCCTCCTTGACTTTCCCGTCGGCCTCCTCGGCATCGCCCTTGACCTGGGCCTCGGCGACGCAGTGGGAGATGTGGCCTTCGAGGAGGTTGAGCGCCACGGCCTGCAGGCCCTTGGTCGAAGCCGAGATCTGGGTCAGGATGTCGATGCAGTACTCGTCGTCCTCGACCATCCGCTGGATCCCCCGGATCTGGCCCTCGATGCGGCGCAGGCGGCGCTGGAGCGCGACCTTATCGCCGTGGTACCAGTACGTCTGGCCGTCCTCGGCCCGGTGGCCCTCGTGTTCGCTCGCCATGGTGTCCTCAACCTCCGTGAAAGCAGTCTATACCCCTGCGGGGTATATCGGCAACCGTTCGTCATGCCCGTGCGGCGGCCCGTAGTATTCCGTGCCATTCCGCGAGAAATTCTCCACCCGGCCTTGTCAAGCCGCGTCCCTGGCTCTAACGTGAAGCCGTCGCGTCGGAAAACTCGACCGCACCCCGCGGTCGCCGCGCGACACCGCCGAATCGCCGAGTGCCCCAGCACAGGCGAACCGGGGAACCAGGGCGATCGCCGCCGCATCCGCGACGGGTCCGATCGGGGTGAATCCCGCCTCCGGGCGGGTAGGGCGAACCTTCTTCCCGCCCGAATCCGACAGCTAACCCGGTAGGCGGCCGAAGGAAGGAGCGCATCTTAGGTGCGTACCCGGCAACTCGCAGCCGCGTTGACCGCCGCTGTGCTGCTACCCGCCTCCGGCGCGGTGCTCACGGCGAGCCAGGCCGTCGCCGAACCCTCCCCTGAGGAGGTCGAGGCCGAACTCGACGAGCGCCACTCCGAGCTCGAGCTGGTCATCGAGGACTACAACGCGAAGAACGAGGAGCTGGAGGACGCCGAAGACCTCATCGCCGAGATCGAGGACGAGCTCCCCGAGCTCGAAGAGGCCGTGGCCGAGAGCTCCGAGCAGGTCGCCGACATCGTCGCCGCGGCCCACACCAACGGCGACTTCGCCATGGTCAACTCCGTCCTCTCCGGCGACCCCACCGACTTCGCCGACCGCCTCACCTACCTCCAGAACCTCAGCGACGCCGAGAACGCCCGGCTCCAGGCGCACGTGGAGGAGGCGGCCGAGCTCCAGGCCCGCAAGGACGAGCTGGAGGCGCTCACCGAGGACGCCGACGAGATCATGGCCGAGCTCGAGGAGCAGCAGGAGGAGATCGAGGCCGAGATCGCCGACCTCGAGGTCCTGCTCGACCAGGTCACTCCCGAGCCGGACCCCGAGCCGGCGCCGGCGCCGTCCAGCTCCGGAGGCAACTCGGCGGTGGTCGACTTCGCCTACGCCCAGCTCGGCGAGCCCTACGTCTACGGCTCGGCCGGACCCGACTCCTGGGACTGCTCGGGCCTGGTACAGCAGTCCTGGGCCGCGGCGGGGTACTCCCTGTCGCACAACGTCGAGATGCAGTGGAACGAGGTCGCCCGGATCTCCAAGAGCGAGCTCCAGCCCGGCGACATCGTCTTCTACTCCGGGCTGGGCCACAACGCGCTCTACATCGGCGACGAGCAGATCATCCACGCCCCTCGCACCGGCAAGAACGTGGAGATCGTAAGCATGTACATCATGGACATCGGCGGTTATGGCCGACCTTAAGAGCGAATAGCTTCATATACTCCCCGGCGTCGGCGCAGGCGCTCCCGTTGCTGACCCTGTTGCTGACCCGCATCACGCAAGCGCCGCCGCCGGGGACCGACCAATCGTAGATTCCACCGCCGAAGGCGAACGAGCCACACTCGAATCGAACGGTGATTGACAGCGGCTGCGGGGTCCACCTGCCATACCCCGCAGCCGCTTCGAAACTATTCGGCCTCGTGCTCGACGAAGGCCCGGTCGAACCGCTTGCGCCGGCCCTCGCCGCCGGCCTGCCAGGGCCGGGGACCGGCGGCCGGGCGGTAGTTGACCCCCATCGCCTCCAGGCGCGCGACGTGGTCCTCCAGCCGCTCCTCGACCGGGGCGGCCCGGCGCGCTCCGGGGCCCGACCAGACGACGTCGGCGAAGACCGCCAGGCGCGGGAAGGCCGCGTACTCCACGTCCCGGTAGTGCGGCAGGTACTCCGACCACAACTGGCACTGGGCCCCCAGGACCGACGACTCCTCGACCCCGTCCGGGACCGGGTCCCAGGCGGCGACCTTGCCGGTGCTGGTGTGGCCGTGGATGCGCAGCGGCTCGTCGGGGCCGTCGCCCTCGTAGTGGTCGAAGTAGACGTACGGTTCGGGGGCGACGATGACCTCGTGGCCGGCGGCCGCCGCCTTCTTGACGTAGGCCTCGTTGCGCCACACCGACACCACCGCCTCGGCCGGGGCGCCGCCTTCGAGGCTCCCGCCGTCCCGGTCCTCGCCGCCGTCGAGGATCTCGTCCCACCCGATGACCCGGCGGCCGAGGCCGGTCAGGTGCCCGGTGAGATTCCTGGTGAACCACGCCTGGACGCCGCGCACGTCGGCGATCCCCTCGGACTCCATGAGCTCCTTGGCCGTCTTCGAGGACTCCCACTGGGTGGTGGGCACCTCGTCGCCGCCGATGTGGACGAACGGGGAGTCGAAGACCTCGGCGACTACGTCGAACACGTCGCGGGCGAACGCCAGCGCCTCCTCGGTCGGCTCCAGGACCTCCTCGAAGATCCCGAAGGTCGTCGCGACCGGCTCGGCCGGCCCGGCCCCGAGCTCGGGGTAGGCGGCCAGGACGGCGCGGGTGTGGCCGGGCAGGTTGATCTCCGGCACCACGGTGATGTGCCGCGCTCGCGCGTAGGCGACGATCTCGCGGACGTCGCCGAGGGTGTAGAAGCCGCCGTGCGGGGTCCCGTCGAATTCGGCGGCGTCGAGGGCGTGGCCGACGACGGTCTCGTCCCGCCAGGAGCCGACCGCGGTCAGCTCGGGCCGGGAGGGCACCTCCAGGCGCCACCCCTGGTCGTCGGTGAGGTGCAGGTGGACGACGTTGAGCCGGTGCATCCAGGCCCGATCGATCATGCGCAGCACGAAGTCCTTGGGCTGGAAGTGCCGGGCCACGTCGAGCATGACCCCCCGCCAGCGCAGCCTCGGCTCGTCCTCGATCGCCACGTGCGGTACCCGGGCCGCGGCGCTCGGGGCCTCCCGGAGTGCGTCGGCCGGGAGGAGCTGCCGGAGGGTGGCGATGCCGCGGGCGATCCCGGCCGGGTGGGCGGCGGCCAGGTCGATCCCGCCGGCACTGGTCTCGAGGCGGTAGGCCTCGGCGGCGGTGGTGAAGTCGGCCGGGCGGGCGCCGTCGACGCGCAGCCGCACCGCCGGTCCGTCGAAGGCCTCGGCGACCGGCAGTCGCAGGCCCGTCCCGCGCGCCAGCAGATCGGACAGGAGCCAGGCCAGGCTGCCGGTCTCGGGGTCGCCGGCGACGATCGCGCCGAGGGAGGCGAGGTCCAGTTCGCCGTCGTCGGCGTGGAGGTGGCGGGGCTGCGGTATCAGCGAGATGCGGCGCTGCATGCGGGGCTCCTGTGGTGTCGGAGGGATGACGCAATAATTAGTTCAGTTTATTTATAATATAGGTCCAAGCGTCGGGCGGCCAGCCGCGGCGGTAGCCGAATGCGATCCGCCTGCCACGTCCGGCCGCCCGTGACGAACGAAGTCCCTAGCGGACGATGGGCAACTGCTGGGTCTGGTCGAGGTCGGAGGGCTCCCGCTGACGGTTGATCGCAACCGGCGGCGATTCGGGTTCGGCCTCCTTCGCCGACTCGTCGTCGCCGGAGATCAGCCCGAGCTGCCGACGAAGATCGGTCAGGTTCGACCCGGCGCTGTCGCGCTGCCGCTGCAGCGCCTCCACCTCCTCGGCCAGCGGCTGGACCATCTCCGCGGCCCGATCGGCGGCCGTCCGGCGCAGCCGCTGCGCCTCCTGCTCGGCCTCGGTCTTGACGGACTTGGCCTGGTCGGCCGCCCGCTGCATCATGTCCTTGGCCTGCCGGTCGGCCTCCTCGCGGCGCTCGATCGCGCGGTTTTCGGCGGTCCGGGCCCGCTCCTCGGCCACCGCCTGGCGCTCCTCGGCCTCGGAGACGATCCGCTGCGCGGTGGCGATGGCCTGCTGGTGCCGGTCGGCCTCCTCCTTCTGAGCGCGCTCGCGCCGGTCGGCCTCGGCCAGCATCAACTCCTGCGTACGTTTCTTGCGGTGGTCGGCCGCCTCGGTCACCAGGCGCTGGGCGGCCGCGCGCTGCTCGTCGGACTCCCGCGAAGCCAGGGCCCGGACCTCGGTGACCTCCCGCTCGGCGGTGGCGCGCAGCAGCGCGATCTCCCGCTCGGCCTGGCTGCGGGACTTCTCGGTCTCGGCGCGGGCCTGGCTCTGCATCGTCTGGACCTCGCGGTGGGCGTCGGCCACCGCCAGGTCGTGGCTGCGGCGCGCGTTCTCGCGCAGCTCGGTGGTCTCGGTCAGGGCCCGCTCCCGGAACTCGGCCACGTCCGACTCGCCGGTGGCGGTGATCTCGGCCGACTCGGCGCGTGCGGTGCCCAGCATCGCGTCGGCCTCGCCGCGGGCCTCGGCCAGGATCGCCGCCTCCCGGCGGCGCCCTTCCTCGCGCTGGGCGGTGGCGTCCTGCTCGGCGGAGCGCAGGATCTTCTCGACCCGCACCCCGAGCCCGGCGAGCGTCGGCTGCTCGGCCTCGGCGATCTGATCGGCCCGGTCGGCGACGCGCTGCTCGAGGGCCGCCATGCGCTCCTCGGCTCGGCGCGCCTTCGACTCGGCGCTCTCAAGCGCGCTCCGGGCCTCGGCGTACTGCTGCTCGTTGTTCAGAATGTTCCGGTACAGCCGGGTGGCGAACTCATCGACCTGGTGGCGGTCGTAACCGCGCATGCTGACGGCGAATTCGGGCCCGGTCTCCTCGAAGAATTTCGACATGGTCTTCCAGATTCGGCGTGATCGGAGGAAACGGTTGATGAGCCATCATCACGCCTGGAAGGGGTGAAATCGGCGATGAACACGCCCGGTGGGCGTGTCGCCCCGAGACGATCCGTCCCCTCCGGCCCGTTACCGGCCGGTGTCGGTCTCGTCCTCGAAGTCGCCCATGATCTCTTCGAGCAGGTCCTCCATCGCGACCAGGCCGGTGACCTCACGCCCCGGGCCGGTGACGAGCGCCAGTTGCGACCGCTGGCGCCGCATCAACGTGACCGCGCCCGAAACGGTGGTGTCGGCGCCGACCAGGAGCGGGGCCGCCGCGAGCCGCTCGACCGGCGTCTCGGGCCCGGACTGGAGGGCCTCCCGGATGTGCACCAGGCCCACCGGCCGCGACTCGGCGTCGACCACGACCATGCGGGAGCGGCCGGTCAGGCGGCTCCGGGCCTCGGCGTCGACCGCACGGGCGGTCGCCTGGATCGTGACCACCTCGCTCCACGGGACGGCGACCTCGCCGACCGGGCGCCGCTGCACCTCGATGGCGTGCGAGAGGATCCGGTGCTCCGGCTCCCGCAGCAGCCCGGCCTCGGCCGAGGACCGCAGCAGGTACCGCAGCTCCTCGGGCGAGTGCGCCTGGGCCTTCTCGTCGGCCGGCTCCACCCCGCCCAGCCGCAGGAGCAGGTTCGCCCCCTGGTTCAGGCCCAGCAGGACCGGTTTGGTCAGGGCCACGAACCCGCGGAACGGCCAGATCAGCGCCATCGCCGAATTCTCCGGGTGGCTGATCGCCCACGACTTGGGCATCATCTCGCCGACGACCATGTGGAGGAACACCACGATCGCCAGCGCGAGGGTGAACGCGATCGGATGCGCCGCCGCCTCCAGGCCGACCGCCTCGAGCGGCACCTCGAACGCGTGCGCCAGCGCCGGCTCGGCCAGCGCACCGAGCCCGACGGTGCAGGCGGTGATCCCCAACTGGGCGCCCGCCAGCATGAGCGAGAGGTTCTTGGTGGCGCGCAGCGCGGCCCGGGAGGCGGCCGAGCCGTCCTGCTCGAGCCGGTGCTGCCGCGAGGCGACCAGCGCGAACTCGGCGGCGACGAAGAACGCGTTGGCCCCCAGCAGGAGGGCCGAGATCAGCAGGGCCGGACCGGTGCTCATCGGCGCACCCCCGCCGGTTGCAGTTCGATCGCCTGCGGCACGTGCCGCGAGCAGGAGACCACGACCATCCGCACCGTCCGCAGCTCGCCGTCCTCGTCGACGGCATCGACCTCGACCGCGTCGCCCGGGTGCGCCACGCGCCCCAGCTCGGCCATGACCAGGCCGGCGACGGTCTCGTAGTGCTCGCCTTCGGGCAGCGCCATACCGGTGGCGTCGGCCACCTCGTCGATGCGCCAGCGCCCGGGAATGAGCCAGGCGCCGCCGGTCAGCGACACCGGGACCGCCTCGAACCGGTCCTGTTCGTCGCGGATCTCCCCCACCAGTTCCTCGGCGATGTCCTCCAGGGTCACGATTCCGGCGAAGCCGCCGAACTCGTCGACCACGCACGCCAACTGCCGGTGCCGGCCGCGCATCTGCTCCAGCAGGGTCGGCAGCGGCAGCGACGCCGGCACCAGCATCGCCTCGTCGGCGACCTCGCCCAGCCGGACGGTGCCGCGCTCTCCGCGCGGCACCTCGATGAGCTGGTTGATGCCGATCACTCCGCGCAGGTCGTCGACGTCCTCGCCGACCACCGGGAAGCGCGAGTGGCCCCCGGCGAGCGCCTCGACCGCGTCGAACACGGTCGCGTCGGCATCGAGGGTCTGGACGTTCACGCGCGGGGTCATGGCCTGCTCGGCGACGATCTCGGAGAAGTCGAGGCCGCGGTCGAGCAGGTCCGACAGGCCCGCCTCGATCGCGCCCTCGTCGCGGGAGACGTCGATGATCCGGTGCAGGTCCTCCGGGGTGGCCGAGTGCTCCAGCTCCTCGACCGCATGGATGCCCAGCAGCCGCAGCAGCCGCAGCGAGGTGGTGTCGAAGAAGCGGATGATCGGCCCGCACACGGTCATGTAGGCGTGCGTGGGGGCGGCCAGTGCCAACGCGAGCGACTCGGTGCGGGCGATCGCGAGGTTCTTGGGTCCCAGCTCCCCGATGATCATCTGGACCACGTTGGCGAATAGGAAGGCGAGGACGACGCCGACGGTCACGGCCACCGCGGACGGGACGCCGGCGAGGCCGAACAGGTCGGCCAGGCCCCGCCCCAGGTACGGCTCGGCGAAGAATCCGACGAACAGTGCGGTGACGGTGATGCCGAGCTGGGCTCCGGAGAGGGCGAAGGACAGGCGGGTGCAGATCCGCAGGGCGCGGCGCGCTCGGGCGGCGCGCCGCCCGCCGTTCGCGGCGATGTCCTCCAGGCGGGAGCGGTCGACCGCGGTGTAGGCGAACTCGAGGGCGACGAAGAATCCGGTGGCGGCCGTGACGGCCAGGGTGATGGCGAGGCCGAGCGCTATGAGCACCGCTGGCGCCCCCCGCGAGGCCCGGCTGAGTGGGGCTCGGTCTCAGCGTCCGCGACGATTCGTCGTCGTCTCCGTTTGCGGCGTTTCGGCATGCACAGATCCTAGCTGCAATGACCGCCGGGGCGAAAGGTCACCGCCGTTTGCCCTGCCACAGCACGATATCGGTGCTCGCGCGCCGGAACGGGCCGGTCACCGCGCGCAGCTCGGCGAGCTGGGAGCGGGCCCGGCGGAGCTCGTCGATCACGGACGTCAGCTCCGCGCGCATCACCGTGACCTCGCGCTCGAGGTCCATGATGCGCTTGATGCCGGCGAGGTTGACGCCCTCGTCCTGGCTGAGGCGCTGGATCTCCCGCAACTGGGCGACGTCGCGGGCCGAGTAGCGGCGCCCGCCGCCGGGAGTGCGGGCCGGTTCGACCAGGCCGAGCCGGTCGTACTGGCGGAGCGTCTGGGGATGCATGCCGGCCAGTTCCGCGGCGGCCGAGATCGCCAGGATCTTGGCGTCGAAGTCGACCTCGTCACCGGGGCGACCACGCTGGTGGTAGGTGACCTCGACCACGCTGCGGATGCGGTGTTCACGCCCGTCGGGCCTGCCGGCGGCCCGCCGGTCGCCGCTTCCGGCGTTCTCGGAGGCGGTCACGGTTCACTCCCATCGAGTTCGAAGTTCCAGCGTCGCAATCCGCTGCGGCGGATGTCAACGCTCGATGACTGCAACGTCATTGGCCGGTCAGCTCTTCCAGGCGCGAACGGTCGGCCCCCGGGGCCAGCGCGGCATACTTCTCCAGCGCCTCCTTGGCTTCGCCCGGCAGGTCCTCGGGCACCTCGACGTCGACGGTGACCAGCAGGTCGCCCTTGCCGGGGACGCCGCGGCCCTTGACCCGCAGCACGCGGCCGGTGGGTGTGCCGGAGGGGACCTTCAGCGTGACCGGTCCGTCCAAGGTGGGCACCTTGACTTTGGCACCGGTCGCGGCTTCGGGGAACGACACCGGCAGGCGCAGGGTCACGTGGTCGCCGTCGCGGGCGAACAGCGGGTGGCTGCGGACGTTGACGCGCACCAGCAGATCGCCGGCGGGCCCGCCGCGTTCGCCGGGCGCGCCCCGGCCGGGCAGGCGGATGGTCTGGCCGTCGCCGATGCCGGCCGGCACGCGGACGGTGATGACCCGGTCCCGGGTCTGGGCGCCCGTGCCGCCGCAGTCGGGGCACGGGTCGGTGACGACGGTGCCGGTGCCCTCGCAGTCCGGGCACGGCTGGGCGAAGCTGAAGGCGCCCTGGTTCTCGGTGACCAGGCCGCTGCCGTTGCAGCGCATGCACCTGCTCGGGCTCGTGCCGGGCCTGGCGCCGTTGCCGTGGCAGGTGTCGCACTCTCCCGGGGCGCGCATGCGCAGCTCGGTGGTGGTCCCCTTGACCGCGTCGGCGAAGCCGAGGGTCACGTGGGTGCGCAGGTCGTGGCCGCGCTCCGGCCCGCCGCGCCGCGAGCCGCTCCGGCCGAACAGGTCCCCGAACAGGTCCGAGAACCCCCCGCCGGCCGAGCCGCCGCCGAACAGGTCGTCGAAGTTGATCGTGGCCCCGCCGGGGCCGCCCATGCCGCCGAAGCCGCCCCGGCCGGACTTCATGAGCTGGATCTGGTCGTACTCGGCGCGGGCCTTGTCGTCGTGCAGCACCGAGTAGGCCTCCGAGACGGCCTTGAAGCGGGTCTCGGCGTCGGCCGACGAGTTGTGGTCGGGGTGGAACTCCCGGGCGAGCTTGCGGTAGGCGCGCTCGATGTCCCGCTTGGAGGCGTCCTGCGGCACGCCCAGCTCGGCGTAGAAGTCCTTCTCCAGCCAGTCCTGCGATGCCACCGGACGCCTCCTTCGAAACTCAGATCATCGGTCGTGCGCGAAGGTGCTCAGGAGCCCTTCCGGCCCCCATCGTCCTTTGCGGACTCATCGGGGCCGGAACCGGGCTCCTCGGCCCCCTGCTCGGGCTCCGAGGACGCCTGGGCGGACTCCTCGTCCTCCGCCGACCCTTCTTCGGCCGACTCGGCCGCCTCGTCGCCGTCGGCGGGCTCGACGGCCCCCTCCGGCTCGGGCTCGACCAGCGGCTCCTCGGACGCCTGCTCGGCCCCGGCCGGCTCGGCGTCCCCCTGGGACTGCGCCGCGGCCGGCTCCGGCTCCTCTTCGGCCGGCTCGGCCACCGCCACCAGCGCCGGACGCAGCAGCCGGTCGCCGAGCCGGTAGCCCTGGCGCATCACGTCGATGCAGGTGGGCCCGTCGACATCGCCCATCTGCATGTGGGCCACGGCCTCGTGGATCGTCGGGTCGAACGGGTCGCCCTTCTCCCCGAACCCCTCCAGGCCCTGCTTCGCGAGCGCCCCGGTGAGCTGCTCGGCGACCGAGCCGAACGGGCCGGTCAGGTCGCCGTGCTCCCGGGCGCGGTCGAGGTCGTCGAGGATCGGCAGCAGGCTCGCCAGCACCGCCGCCGAACCCGCCTCCCCGGCCCGCGCCTTGTCGCGCTCGACGCGCTTGCGGTAGTTCTGGAACTCCGCGTTGATCCGCTGGAGGTCCCTGGTGCGTTCCTCCAGCGTGGTCTGGAGGACCGAGACGGTGTCGTCGGCGGCCTGGCCGTCGTCGCCGGCCTCCCCGAGGATGTCCTCGACGGTGAGCTCGTCCTCGGCCTCGGCCGCGCCGTCGCCCTCGTGGCGCGCGGCGTCCGGGGACGGCTTCTCGGACTCGGCGGGCTCCTCGTTCTTCTTCTGCTTGTCCTCGTCGCTCACTTCTGGTCCTTGTCGTCGTCGACGATCTCGGCGTCGACAACGTCGTCGGCGCCGTCCTGCGGGCCGGCGTCGGCCCCGGGGGCGCCGCCCGGCTCCTGCTCGGAGGACTCCTGCTGCGCGGCGTACATGGCGGCCCCGGCCTCCTGGCTGACCTTCGACAGCTCGTCGGTGGCCGACTTGATGGCCTCGACGTCGGTCCCGCCCAGGGCCGACTTCAGCGTCGAGGTCGCCTCGTTCACCTTGGCCTTGGTGTCCTCGGGGATCTTGTCGCCCGACTCGGCCACCAGCTTCTCGGTCTGGTAGACCAGCGACTCGCCCATGTTGCGGGCCTCGGCCTCCTCCTTGCGCTGCTTGTCCTCCTCGGCGTGCTCCTGGGCCTCGTCCATCATCCGCTGGATGTCCTCCTTCGGGAGGCTCGATCCGCCGGTGATGGTCATCGACTGGGCCTTGCCGGTGGCGGTGTCCTTCGCCGAGACGTTCACGATGCCGTTGGCGTCGATGTCGAAGGTGACCTCGATCTGCGGCACGCCGCGCGGAGCCGGCGGGAGGCCGGTGAGCTCGAAGGTGCCGAGCTTCTTGTTGTAGGCCGCGATCTCGCGCTCGCCCTGGAAGACCTGGATGAGCACGGACGGCTGGTTGTCGTCGGCGGTGGTGAAGACCTCGCTGCGCTTGGTCGGGATCGTGGTGTTGCGCTCGATGAGCTTGGTGAAGATCCCGCCCTTGGTCTCGATGCCGAGGCTCAGGGGGGTGACGTCCAGCAGCAGGACGTCCTTGACCTCGCCCTTGAGCACGCCGGCCTGGAGCGTGGCGCCGATGGCGACGACCTCGTCGGGGTTGACGCCCTTGTGGGCGTCGCGGCCGATGAGCCGCTTGACCACGTCGGACACGGCCGGCATGCGGGTCGAACCGCCGACCAGGATGACGTGGTTGATCTCGGCGACGTTGATCCCGGCGTCCTTGACCGCCTGCTCGAACGGCTTCTTGCAGCGGTCGAGCAGGTCCGAGGTCATCTGCTCGAACTCGGCGCGGGTCAGCGACACGTCCAGGTGCAGCGGGCCGTCGGGGCCGGCGGTGATGTACGGCAGGTTGATCGAGGTCTGGGTGGCGCTGGAGAGCTCGATCTTGGCCTTCTCGGCGGCCTCCTTGAGGCGCTGCATGGCCATCTTGTCCTTGGACAGATCGACCCCGTACTGGCCGTTGAAGGTCTTGACCAGGTGCTGGATGATGCGCTCGTCCCAGTCGTCGCCGCCCAGGTGGTTGTCGCCGCTGGTGGCCTTCACCTGGATGACGCCGTCGGCGATCTCGAGCAGGGACACGTCGAAGGTGCCGCCCCCGAGGTCGAACACGAGGATGGTCTGCTCTTCCTCGCTCTTGTCGAGGCCGTAGGCGAGCGCGGCCGAGGTCGGCTCGTTGATAATGCGCAGGACGTTGAGCCCGGCGATCTCGCCGGCCTCCTTGGTGGCGGTGCGCTGGGCGTCGGAGAAGTAGGCCGGCACGGTGACGACCGCGTCGGTCACGTTCTCGCCCAGGTAGGCCTCGGCGTCGCGCTTGAGCTTCATGAGGATGCGCGCGCTGATCTCCTGCGCGGTGTAGGACTTGCCGTCGATGTCGACCGACCAGTCGGTGCCCATGTGGCGCTTGACGGACCGGATGGTCCGGTCCGGGTTGGTGACCGCCTGGCGCTTGGCGACCTCGCCGACCAGGACCTCGCCGTTCTTGGCGAAGGCTACGATCGACGGGGTGGTCCTGGCTCCCTCGGCGTTGGTGATGACTGAGGACTCCCCGCCTTCGAGGACGCTGACCACGGAGTTCGTGGTGCCAAGGTCGATGCCGACCGCACGTGCCATGTTGATCTCCCGGAATACGTGGAACAGATGTCTAGGTGTCTCAAGCGGCCGGGCGGGACCCGGAGCCAAGTTGAGTCAGCTAGGCTCAATATTCAACGTGGAGATTCGCACTGTCAAGGCGGGTCCGGCGATTGTGACGAGTCAGACAAAAATTGAGTCCACCCGACTCAACTTCCCCTAGCCGCCGCTCACCGCGGCCCGCTGGGCCGCCTCGCAGCACTGGGTGATGATGTCGTCGGCCAGCTCCCAGGCGTCGCACGGCCACGACTGCTTGCACGAGGCGCAGTCGACGCCGAGCAGTTGCTCGGGCCGGTGGTCCCGCCACATGCCGGCGGCGAGCTCCCAGCCGGTGATCTCGGCGATGCCGGCCGGGGCCTCCAGCGGCGGCGGCTCCTCGATCGAGAAGTAGCCGCCCCCGGACTCCCGGTCCGCGCGGCGGGGCCGATCGGCGACCCCGCCCTCCCGGGCTTCGCGGCCGGCGGCGGTGTGGCGGGAGGTGCGGCGGGCGGGACCGGTGCGGTCCTGGCGGGGCAACCCGCGGCCGCCCCCGGCGGAGTCGGCGGCGAGCGACACCGACCTCACTGAATGCTGCATGCTCACGCTATCTCCTCATTCGCCGTCGCTTCCGTGCCCTTCGAGACCCCTTACACCCCGATTAACGGTCGAGCCGCCGCGGGGACACGGGTGCGAGCCGGATTCGACACTCTAGCGGCCTTCCGCCCCGCGAGGCGGCCCGTGTCGGCGAGTCGATTCCACATCACAGCGGCCGCCCCCGACGCATCCGGCGCCGGATGCCCCGACCCCGGAATTCCAGATGTCCCAATGAATTCACCCACTCGCATCGCCGGTGCACCACCGGCCCCCGGGAATGAATATCGCCATTTGCGCAAGGCCCCCAAGCACGTTACGATGCACGTGCAGGATCTCATGCGGCATGCGACCATTCTCACCGCTTTGGAGAAGCGTTTGCAGCGAAGGGTAACGGAGACCGCACACCATGGCATAGATCACCTCTGACCTGCTGTTTCAGGCACGGAAAGGGTGCTAAATCTCGATTAACTTTGCGTTACGTTGTCTGTTTTGTCCGAATTTGATCCCGTCACGTATGGCATGATTGGTTCATGCAATCTCCTTCAGATGAAGTACAATGGACTGTTGATGGTGGATTGATCAGTCCCTATTTCGAAACCAAGAGCACGTTCCGCCGCCGCGCGGGCGCTGACGACCAGCGCGACCACGCCTACATCTACGGGCTCGAGATCGAGGGGGACGGCGAAGTCGCCATGCGGTTCCGGCCCGAGTACCGGCACCAGCACGCCGAGGCCTCCCTGACCATCCGGGTCGACGAGAGCAACTGGGTCCAGACCGGCGCCGAATACCTCGGGGGCCAGCACCTCGTCAGCACCGTCACCACGCGGGACCACACCGACTGGTCGCTGTCCCCGGTCGAGACCGAGTCCGACGAGATCTGGCTGCGGCTCATCCGCAGCGGCGGCACCGTCACCGTCGCCCACGCCGACGACGGGGTCGACTACACCACGATCGCCTCCACCTACCTGCCCGGCGGCGTGCCGGCCCTGGCCGGCATCGCCAGCTCCCGGCCGGTGAGCGAGAGCTTCTGGGACGCGGCGCAGGACCTCTACGTCGAGGTCGGCTGACCCGTCCGAACGAATCGGCACTCAGGGCAACGGCGCTCTGAGCATAGAGGTCGGGCCCGGTAGACCCGCCCCCCGGTCCCCCGCCGGACCCGACCTGTGTGCTCAGCCAGACCGGCGCAGCGAAAAGGGCGCGCCTCCCGACTCGGTTCGGGAGGCGCGCCCGCCTTTCTAACGGGGCCCGTCCGGCTCGAGACCGGACGGGCCGCCACCACTCATCACTCGAACAGCTTGGCGTAGGTGTGGAAGGCCGTCGCGGCCTCCACCTGGTGCCAGTACCGGTGGTAGTCGAACTCCGGCGGGTCACCCTCGCAGCCGTTGTCGATGTAGGCCTGCACCTGGTCCCAGCCCTCGAACTCGGTCATGAACGACCGGATGCTGATGAAGGTGGAACCCGGCTCGATCACGTCGCCGTTCGGCATGGTGCCCGACCAGCCGTCCGGGATGTAGACCTCGTCGCCGAAGCGGCAGTAGTCCGACCGCTCCTCGGTGCGGCTGATGCCGATGCCGTCGTTGAACGACCACATGGCGTCCAGCAGGTCCGAGACGGTCTCCTGGAGCGCGGCGTCGTCGGTCGCGGCGGCGTAGTACGCCAGGACCTTCGCGAGCGCACCGGCGACACCCGGGTCGCCCGACTCGCTCACCACGTCGACCGACAGACCCGAGCCCGGCTCGCCCGACCACTCGAGGTCACCGGGGAGGCTGTAGTCGGTCGAGGTGATGGTGCTGTTGTCCAGCACCCAGCCGACCCAGTTGTCCAGCAGGTCCCCGGCGCGCTCGTCACCGGTGTGGTAGTAGTACGTGGCGACGTCGTCCATGCCCCAGGCCTGGAAGCCGAACCAGTTGTTCGACGGCGGGTCGTTCCAGACCGGCTGCCAGTCGTAGGCCATGCCGTCGAACTGGGCGCTCGAGGTCGGCTCGCCGTAGTTGCCCTGCCAGTTGTTGGTGGCACCGCCGGCGATCGCGCCCTCGGGCGACTGCAGCCACTCGAGGAAGTCGAACTGGGCGTCGAGGCTGGTCTGCCAGTCCCCGGCCGCCGTCGGCGAGTCGGGGGCCATGTCGTCGGACAGCGCGTACGCGGCCAGGACGTTCTGGTAGCCCTGGTGGATGCCCGAGCCGCCGATGCGGAACGACCAGTCACCGTTCAGGCCGGCGCCCCACGAGTAGTACCAGCTCAGCAGGTAGTGGAACGAGTTCTTCCCGGTGCCCGCGGCGCATTCGTTCGCGCCGACGCAGTCGCCGATCTCCTTGAAGTACTTGTCGGCGAAGGCGTAGCGCAGGTAGTCGCCCATCATCGAGGCCTTGTCGGTGGCCTCGGAGACGTCGCTCGACTGCCCCTGCTCGGCGGCCCACTGCTCGGCCAGCCACGCGACCTGGACGGCGCGCGCGTCGGCGTCGGGGGCGGCGGTGTACCGCTCCTGCTGGGCGTACTCGTCGTCGCCGACGAACAGGTCCAGGAAGCCGTTCTCACCGCCGAAGTCGAACGTCTCGCACGACGGGTGCGTCACGGTCTCCCAGGTGGACTCCTGCAGGCCGCGCTGGAAGGTGTTGACGTAGGCCGGCTCGGTGGTCCCGTCGCCGCACTCGCCGAACCCGTAGCCGTTGTCGACGTCGAGGATCCAGTGCATGCCGTAGATCTGGTTGGTCCCGTAGGTCTGGGCCAGCTCGTCGGCGATCGGGTCCTCCCCGACCGGGACGTCGAAGTCCAACTGCGTCGGGTACTTCGACGGGTCGTCGGCCTCGGGGGCGTACGACGCCGGGTCCGACGGGTCGTAGTTGGTCGGGTTCATGTCCGGGATCATGTACTGCTCGGTCGTCTCCCAGGACTGGTTGTACGGACCCCAGTCACCGGTGACGTCCCCGTAGGCGGCCTCGAGCCACATCAGGTAGCTCATCGCCTCGGAGGTGGTCTGGTGGCCGTAGTCCGGCGCCTCGACGATGAGCTTCTCGACCGAGTGGTACGGCACGCCCGATTCGTGGAGGTAGGGCGAGTCCGAACCGGTGAGCTGGCCGTACAGGTCGAGGAACCGCTGCTCGTTGTCGGAGACCTCGCCGGGGTCGAAGACCGAGACCGAGACCTCGATCGGGTCGAAGCCGTCGGCCTGGACGGCGAAGGTCGCCGAGCCCTCGGCGCCCTCGGAGGCCGCGATGGTCACCGTCTGGGGGCTGTCCCAGTTGGACGAGTCGAAGCTCAGCGAGCCGCCGGCCGCGACCGAGAGGTCGGTCGAGCCGCCGGTGCGGGTGGTGGTGACGTCGACCGCGCCGTCCAGCTCCTCGCTGAAGCCGACGTCGAAGCCGGCCGAGGAGCCCGCCTCGACCGTCAGGTCGGTGGGGGAGACGTCCAGTTCCGGATCGGTCGGTTCGGGGTCGGTCGGATCGGGGTCGTCGACGCCCTCGCAGGCTTCGCCGTTGACGGCGAAGCCGGTGGGGGTGTCGGTGGAGCCGCTGCCGATGAATCCGAAGACCTCGCGGGTCTGGCCGGCGGCGATCGAGCCGTTCCAGCCGACGTCGGAGCCGGTGAAGTGGTCACCGCTCGTGCTGTAGTCGACGTTCCACGCGGAGGAGACCCCGGTACCGCTGGGGAAGTCCCACTCGACGGTCCAGCCGTCGAGGCCGCCGCTGCCGGCGGTGATGTCGACGGCGGCCTGGAAGCCGCCGCCCCAGCTGTTGACCACGCGGTAGTCGACCTCGCAGTGGTCGCTGGCGAACGCCTGCGGGGCCGCGACGGCCCCCAGGGTGCCCACCAGGGCGACCGGCAGCCCGATCATGGCGCCCTTGCGCCATCGCCGACGCCGGGACGGCGGGGCCAGATTGTCGAGTTCCATTGTGCTTACTCCTGAGAGCTGGTCGGAAATGTCCGGTTTTGATGGGAGCGCTTGAAGCTTGCCATCGGCCCCATATGACGCGGGTGGAACGAATCGGACCCAGACAAGGAAGCGCTCCCAAGTCATCCTCGCAAGCCTCGAGCCAACATGTCAATACATCGACATCCCTAAATTTGGCTCACTCGCGTTGACCTATATCGAGCATTGCAGCCGATTTGCCTGGTAGATAAGCCGCAAACCAGGCATCATAACAATGTATCTAAGCCTGTCTATATAATATAGGGGCCTAATGAAGTAACAAGTAGGTAACGCCTCCCACACCCGGGCTTGCGTCGTGCATCACGCTCCCGTAAGCTCCTGGTATCGCTCCCAAGGCGATGGCAACAATCAATATCCGGCCGGGCTTCGGCCCGACCCCTCGGCCCCCAGTGGCCGACCCCGTTCAATCGACGGCTACAACCCAACCCCTCCTACAACGCGGCACCCCTCAGGTGCCTGGAAGGAAACCACGAAGATGCATCTTCACACGAAACACCGCGCCAAGGTCGGGCTCGCGGCCGCCGCGGCCGGCGCGCTCGCGCTGTCCGCCTGCGGTGGCGGCGACGGCTCCGACGGCGACGGCGACGGCACGAACGAAGACGGCCAGGTCGAACTGACCCTCAGTGTCTTCGGCACCATGGGCTACGGCCCGCTGGTCGAGGAATACAACGACATGCAGGATGACGTGGTCGTCACCATGGAGGGCGACGGCTCCGAGTTCAACGACGACCACCTGCCGATGGTGGACTCGGCCATCGAGGCCGGCTCCGGCCTCGGCGACGTGGTCGGCATGGACGAGCAGGCCATCACCCAGATGATGAACAACAACGACGCCTGGGCCGACCTGGCCGAGTACGGCTTCGACGAGCGCGCCTCGGACTACCCGGGCTGGAAGTGGGAGCTCGGGCACACCACCGACGGCAAGCTGGCCGGATTCGGCACCGACGTCGGCGGCATGGGCCTGTGCTTCCGCTCCGACCTGTTCGAAGAGGCCGGCCTGACCACCGACCGCGAAGAGCTCGCCGAGCTCTGGTCCGACTGGGACGGCTTCAAGTCCGTCGCCCAGGACTTCGTCGACTCGGGCATCGACGCCGACTTCCTCGACAGCCCCACCCAGCTCCAGAACATGCTGCTGGGCCAGTTGGCCGG
The DNA here is from genome assembly GCF_002798405.1 of Glycomyces xiaoerkulensis. Lineage (GTDB taxonomy): Bacteria > Actinomycetota > Actinomycetes > Mycobacteriales > Micromonosporaceae > Glycomyces > Glycomyces xiaoerkulensis. Next base: position 18,408 of record NZ_PGGV01000016.1, read on the forward strand.
CACCGGCGACGGCGACATGTACGTCGACGACGAGGGCAACCTGACCCTCGACTCCGCGGCCAACACCGAGGCCGTCGAGACCATCCTGGAGCTCAACGACATGGGCGCCATCGGCGAGTACGTCTCCTGGTCCGACGAGTGGAACACCGCCATCGCCGAGGGCGGCTTCGCCGTCATGGCCTGCCCGAGCTGGATGACCGGTGTCATCTCCGGCACCGCCGGCGAGGACAACGCCGGCAACTGGGACATGGCCGCCGCTCCGGGCGTGGCCGGCAACTGGGGCGGCTCCTGGCTGCTCGTCCCCTCGCAGTCGCAGCACCCTGAAGAAGCCGCCGAGCTGGCCTCTTGGCTGACCGAGCCCGAGCAGCAGGTCAAGGTGTTCGAGGACGTCGGCGCGTTCCCGTCGACCCTCGAGGGCGCCGAGCAGGTCGCCGACTCGACCAACGAGTACTTCAACGACGCCCCCGTCGGCCAGATCATCGCCGACTCGGTGGCCGCCATGGAGCCGCTGGTCTACTCGCAGTACCACCACGCCGTGAAGGGCGCCGTTGAAGACGTCCTGAACGGCGTCGTCGACGGCACCTACACCTCCGACGAGGCGTGGGACGTCATGCAGTCCGAGGCCGAGAACGCGATCCAGCTCAGCGGCCTGTAGCCCCGAAGCGCCTTAGCCGCCGGGAGCGGTGGTCCCCAGGCACCGCTCCCCACCCCTTCGGCGAAGGCCAGCGACGGAGCCGGGCGCCCGCCTCCTTGCGGGGAGGCGGGCGCACTCCGGGCGCCGTGTCGGCCCGCCGCGCCCCAACCCGCGGCGGGCCGACTCCTTCGGACTCCGAGAGAGGAACCATGACCACCGCAGTCGCCACTCGGTCGACGGATCGCAAGACTTTCCGAGACCGCCTCCACAACTTCGACCTCAAGGGCACCCCGTACCTTCTGGTCGCCCCATTCTTCCTGCTGTTCCTGGTATTCGGGCTGTTCCCGATGGGGTACACGCTCTACACCTCGCTCCACCAGTGGAACACCCGCAGCCCCGAACGCACCTTCATCGGACTGGAGAACTACTCCTTCCTGCTGTTCGAGTTCGACCGCTTCGGCTGGTCGATCGTCAACACCTTCGGCATCTTCGTGATCGCCACCGTCCCGCAGCTCGTGTGCGGCCTGATGGTCGCCAGTGCCCTCAACAAGCGCTTGAAGGCGCAACTGTTCTGGCGCATGGCCATCCTGACCCCGATCGTCACCTCGGTGGTGGCCGTCGGCGTGGTCTTCACCCGCATCTGGGGCCAGCAGTACGGCATGGTCAACGGCCTCATCGAGGTCCTCGGATTCGAGGCCGTCAACTGGCAGGGTGATCGCCTCACCTCCTGGGTGGCCATCGCCAGCATGGTCGACTGGCGATGGATGGGCTACAACGCCCTGATCTACCTGGCCGCCATGCAGACCATTCCCCGGCAGTTGTACGAGGCGGCGTCCATCGACGGCGCCAGCCCCCGGCAGCAGTTCTGGAAGATCACCGTTCCCCAGATCAAGCCCGTCATCGTCTTCACCGTGTTCATGTCCTCGGTCGGCGGCATGATGCTGTTCGCCGAACCGATGATGTTCGGAGGCGGCCGCCTCGGCGGCGGCTCCGAAGGACAGTTCCAGACCACCTCGCTGATTCTGATCGACCTGCTGCGAACGCACGGCAACTACGGCATGTCCGCCGCGGCCGGCTGGATCCTCTTCCTCGTCATCGGGCTGGTCGCCAGCATGAATTACTTCATCGTCAACCGTATCCAGGGGGACAAGTGAGCACCGCACTGAAACCTCCGCCGCCCGCCCCCGAATCGCGGGCACCCCGGCCGCGGCGCCGCAGCAAGGCCAAGGACTCCAGCGGGACCGTCCTGGCGCCCACGACGATGACCCGGATCGGTCTGATCGGCGTCGCGCTGCTGTCGGTCTTCCCGCTGTACTGGATGATCGTCGTGGCCTCCCGGGACAGCTCGGCCGCGTCCCAGTTCCCGCCGGCGCTGCTGCCCGGCGGCAACCTCGGGGAAAACGTCATGGAGGCCCTCAACGAGCCCCAGGCGCACCTGATCACCGGCCTGCAGAACTCACTCATCATCACCGGCACCGTCACCGTCTCGGTGATCCTGATCTCGACCCTGGCCGGGTTCGCCTTCGCGAAGCTGAAGTTCCGCGGCTCGAAGGTGCTCATGGTCATCGTGCTGGCGACCATGATGGTCCCGCTCCAGCACCTGGGCCTGGTGCCGCTGTACATCATGATGATCGAGCTGGGCTGGACCAACACCCTGCACGCGGCCATCCTGCCGTTCCTGGTCAACGGCTTCGGCATCTTCATGATGCGCCAGTACACCCTTCAGTCGGTGCCCGACGAACTCATCGAGGCGGCCCGCATCGACGGCGCCTCGACCCTCCGGATCTGGTGGCGGATCGTGCTGCCGGCGCTGCGTCCGGGAATGGTGGTGCTCGGCCTGCTCACCTTCATGCTCAACTGGAACGAGTTCCTGTGGCCGTTCATGGTGCTGAGCACCGACAACCCCACGATCCAGTTGGCGATCCGGCAGATTTCCACCGGGCTGTACACCACCGATATCTCGATGGTCTTCACCGGCACCTTGATCTCGATCATCCCCATCGCAATCCTGTTCGCCATCTTCGGACGGCAGATCGTCAGCGGCATCATGGAAGGTTCGACCAAGCAATGACCATCGACAATGACCAAGCAGCGCTCGCAGCCCGGTTTCCAGCCGGTTTCGCCTGGGGCGCGGCCACCTCGTCCTATCAGGTCGAGGGGTCGACGAAGGCGGACGGCCGTGGGAAGTCCATATGGGACGTCTTCGTGGACGAGCCCGGCCGGGTGATCGACGGGTCCAACGGCGAGAAGGCGATCGACTCCTACCGCAACGTCGAGGGCGACGTGTCCCTGGTCAAGGAACTCGGGCTCCACAGCTACCGGTTCTCGCTGTCGTGGCCTCGGATCTGCCCCGAGGGCGACGGCCGCGTCAACCGGGCCGGGCTCGACTACTACCAGACGCTGGTCGACTCGCTGCTGGAGGCCGGGGTGACCCCCTGGGTGACCCTCTACCACTGGGACCTGCCCCAGGCCCTGGAGAACGGCGGCGGCTGGCCCAAGCGGGACACCGCCGAGAGGTTCGGCGAGTTCGCGCGGATCGCGCACGAGGCCCTCGGCGACCGGGTCAAGCACTGGATCACGGTCAACGAACCGTGGTGCGCGGCGTTCCTCGGTTACGCGTCGGGCGAGCACGCCCCGGGCCGGCAGGAGCCAGCCGCCTCGATCGCCGCCGCCCACCACCTGATGGTCGGGCACGGGTTGGCCTCGCGGGCGATCAAGGAGGGCGACCCCGACGCGACGGTGAGCATCGGGCTGAACTTCTACCCGGTGTACGCCGCCACCGACGCGCCGCCCGACCTGGACGCGGCCCGGCGCATCGACGGGGTGCAGAACCGGTTCTTCACCGACGCCGCACTCAAGGGCCGCTACCCCGAGGACGTCGTCGAGGACTTCAGCGCCGTCACCGACTTCTCGTTCGTCGAGGTCGGGGACATGGAACTTATCAACGCGCCGCTGGACTGCCTGTCGGTGAACTTCTACAGCAAGTTCACCGTCACCGGCGACGCCGACGGCGGCGCGGTGTCGGCCTCGGCGGCGCCGACCGACTCGGGCTCGCCGTGGCCGGCCAACGACCACATCGGGTTCGTGACCACCGGGCTCCCGCAGACCGACATGGGTTGGGAGATCGCTCCGCAGGGGCTTACTGAAACGTTGAAACGGCTTCACAACAATTATCCGGACGTGAAGCTGGCGATCACCGAGAACGGCGCGGCCTTCCCCGACAAGCTCGTCGACGGGCAGGTCGCCGACTCCGAGCGTCTGGAGTACTTCCGCGCGCACGTGGGCGCCTGCGCCGACGCCGTCGACGAAGGGGTGCCCCTGGTGGCGTATTTCGCCTGGTCGCTGGCCGACAACTTCGAATGGGCGTGGGGCTATACCAAGCGGTTCGGCCTGGTCTATGTTGACTTCGAAACCGGACAACGGGTAGTGAAGGACTCGGGCAAGTGGTACGCCGACCTGGTGCGGCACGCCCGCTCGCACGGTGAGGCACAATAAAATCACGCAACGGAGCCCGAGGTGATACACGATGACCGACACCCGATCTGACGACGCCGGCGCGCCGCGGCCAACGCCGCTGGGAGCGAACGGGCAGACCAGCCGCAAACGCAGCGCCGGGCGCCCCACCCTCGACACCGTCGCGCGCCATGCAGGAGTCGGCCGGGGCACGGTCTCGCGGGTCATCAACGGCTCGCCGAAGGTCGCCGAGGACACCCGGACGGCGGTGCTGGACGCGATCAAGGAGCTCGGGTACGTCCCGAACCAGGCCGCGCGGACGCTGGTGACCCAGCGGACCGACACGGTGGCGCTGGTGGTGACCGAGTCGCAGGAATGGCTGTGGGGCGAACCGTTCTTCGCCGGCGTCCTGCGGGGCGCCTCGGACCAGCTCGCCGAGGACAACATGCGGCTGATGCTGACGTTCGCGCCCAAGGACGGCGACCGCTCACGCCTGGAGTCGTACCTGATGGGCGGCCACGTCGACGGCGTCATGATGGTCTCGAGCCACAGCGGGGACCCGCTGCCCGAGCGGCTCGAGGAATCCGGAATCCCGATGGTCCTGTGCGGCACGCCCACCGGCCTGAATCCGGTGGCGTACGTCGACTGCGACAACAGGTCCGGAGCTCGACAGGCCGTGGAATACTTGGCGGAGAAGGGCTGTCGGCGGATCGGGACGATCGCCGGGCCCCAGGACATGCAAGTGGGCGTCGACCGACTCAACGGCTACTGGGACGGCCTGCGGGGCCACCGGCTGCCGGTCGAGGACGACCTGGTGACCATCGCCGGAGGCTTCGACGAGGCCAGCGGCGTCAAGGCCGCCAGAGAGCTGTTCGAGAAGGGCGGCCGGATGGACGCGATCGTGGCGGCCTCGGACCCGCTGGCGATCGCCACCATGCGCATAGCGCGCGAGCACGGCATGGACGTCCCCGGCGACCTGGCCCTCATCGGCTTCGACGACTCGCCGATGGCCGAGGTGGCCGAGCCGCCGCTGACCACCGTGCATCAGCCGACCGAGACGATGGGCCGCGAGATGGCGCGCCTGCTGGGCGGCCGGATCCGCGGCGAGGAGGCCGGCCCGCTGGTGACCATCCTGGGAACCAGGATCGTGGTGAGGCAGTCCGCCTGAGCGGTCGTGGTCGACCGGAGCACCGGCGCTCGAAAGCGCGTGCGCGGCCCGGGCTCCGAAGCGGCGACGAAGAATTGAGAGAGCGGTCCCCGCAGGCCTTCGCGGCCGGGCGGGGGCCGCTTTTTCGTGCCTGAATCCCTCGTTCCCGATGGGCGCTGCCACATTCTCGCTCTCTCGGGAAAGCGATGTCTGATGAACTTGTTTCATATATTTTAGCAGTGCACACGCCTCCTTGTGAGTCCAGTATGGATGTTTATGTTTGTGAACATGAGCGTTTTACCACCCATTCGGGTGACGACAATCGCCCCCCAGACATGGACAATTGAACGCATAGCACAAACGATCCGAAAACGCAGGAGCGTTCGAATCAGGGAGGTGGGCTATGACCGGCAAGCTGGAAGCGAGGACGCGCAGGGCCGAGCGCGCCGAACACCTCCGTAGCGAACTCGACGCCCTTGCCGCCCAAGCCCGCCTTCGTGATGCGGCGGCCCTCCGGAGGGTCCTCGAATACACCCGCGACCGGATGCACCGCGATATCGACGGGTTCTCCGGGATCCGCGACTGGCTGTGCGAGTGCTTCGACTTCACCTACACCACCGCCGGCCAGATCGCCCGCATCGCCCGGCTCGGTCCGAAGTTCAAGGTCCTCACCGAGGCCGCCGCCACCGGTGCGGCACGGATCGATGCGGTCGCCTACGCCATGCTCGCCCTGGACAAGAAGGGCCTGCGCGTCTTCGCCCGCACCCCCTACCCCACCGGGCCGGTCGACAGCCCCTACGACCCGGCGGTCTCCTGCGGCACCCCCGAAGAGCTGATCCGGGAATACTGCGTCCACGCCTCCCACACCGAGCTCCGGGACGCCGTCGACCGAATCGCGGCGAGCCTGTTCGACGAGCTGGCGATGCTCGACCGGATGTCGCAGGACGCGCTGGCATACCTGGAGGTCAGCGAGCGATCCGACGGCATGTGGGACCTCGACGGCGTTCTGTCCGCCGACACCGGGCGGCTGCTGGACAAGTACCTCCAGACCTCCTGCCCTCCCCCGCGCCGGGACGAGGCCGACTCCGACGGAGTGCTGCCCGCGCAGGCGAACCGCAACGCCGAGGCGTTCCACCAGTTGGTCGCCACCGCAGGGACCGACCCGCACGCGCCACGGCGCCACGGGCACACGGCCACGCTCAGCCTCGTCTGCGACCTGGAGACGCTGCGCGGCGAGGACACCGGGCGAGTCCCACGCCTGGAGGACCGCCCGATCCCGGTCGCGGAGGCCCGCCTTCTGGCATGCGAGGCCGGCATCGTCCCGATGGTCTTCGACTACGAGCAGGGCGAATTGCTGGAGCTGGGCAAGGAGGTCCGCCTTCCGAACACCGCGCTCCGCCGCAAGCTGGAGGCCGAGCAGCCGGGAGGATGCGCCTGGCCCGGCTGCGGACGCCCGGTCTCCTGGTGCGAGACCCACCACCTGGTCGCCTGGTACGAAGGCGGCCCCACCGAGGCGGACAATCTCATACTCCTATGTAGATTCCATCACGGCCGCATTCACACCCACCGGTGGAACATCACCAAGACCGGCCCCGGTCAGGCGCAGATCGCCCGGACCGGCTGCACCGCGGAGAAACCCTGCCGCCGCTGCCCGAGCTGCGACGAGGCGGGCCGCACCTCGACTCCGATCGTGGACTTCGACGACCTCGGATCGGCCTGCGATGTCGACCTGGAGACCGAGGAGTGGTCCCCGAACCACCGGGCCGACCTCGACCGCATCGCCCAGGAGGCCGCGGACGAGGCCATCGAGGCCGCGCTGGCGGCCCGCGCCGAGGCCGGGGCCAGGTTCCGGGCCGAGACCGCCGCGCGGCATGCGGCCCGCACCGGCCCGACGCCCGAGGTTTCCGCTGAACCGTCCGCCGCGGTGGGGCCCGCATCGACGGGCACCGCCGGCGGATCCGATCCGGGCCCGCCGCCGTTCTTAACCTGCCCTCGGCGCGAGGTCGGTGCCGAGGGAGGGAGCACTCATAGAGCGCTCAGCCCGAGTCCCGGAAAGGGATCGGGCCCCTCGGCATGTCCGGACTCCACCCTTCGCAGACGGCTCGCCCGACCGATCGGCCGGGGTGGCTCGACATCCAATCTACTGATCAGTAACATGTATCGTGATCGGCAGCACCGCACCGTCGAGAGGTCGCCATGGGAGTCGTCCAAATCGTCACGGCCGCGATCGCCTTCGCCTACACGGCGCTCGCGATCGGGCTGTTCGTCCGCACCGGGCTGAGCCTGCTCGCCACCCTCCGGCTCGGCGCGGCAGACCGGACACGCAAGGGCGAACGCAGCACGCGCTTCGCCACCATGCTCCGGGAAACCCTGGGGCACACCAGGATGCTGAAGTGGACCTGGGTGGGCGCCGCCCACTGGTTCGTCTTCGTGGGCTTCTTCGCGCTCTTCCCCATCCTCGCCACCGCCTACCTGGAGACCCTCAACCCGGAGTGGACCCTGCCGTGGGTCGGGCACTGGGAACCGTGGCTCCTGCTCTCCGAACTCATCGCCGTCGTCACCGGCCTGGGCATCCTGGCCCTGTTCGGGGTCCGGATCGCCAGCCAGCCGCGGTTCCACCGGGTGCCGCCGCAGGGACGGGCCTCCGAGGACGGCCAGCGTTCCTCGTCGTCGCGGTTCGAGCACTCCCGGCAGTGGCAGGCGTTCTACATCGAAGCCACGATCTTCGCCATCGTCGCCTGCTTCTTCATCATCCGCTCGAGCGAGTTCGCCGTCGGCGGGATCGACGCGGCCTGGGCCTCGCCGGTGTCGGCGGGGCTGGCGAACCTGTTCGAGGGCGCCTCGGAGTCGGCGATGCTGACGACCATCACCGTCACCGCCGGCGTCAAGATCCTGGTTTCGTGGACCTTCTTCCTGATGCTGGCGCTGATCCCGAGCATGGGCATCGGCTGGCACCGGGTGACGGCGTTCTTCAACATCTACTTCAAGCGCTTCGCCGACGGCAAGGCCTCGATGGGCTCGGCCAAGCCGATGCTCATCAACGGCGAGCCGGCGGACTTCGAGACCGCCGACCCCGAGACCGAGCCGTTCGGGGTCGACACGATCACCGACTTCACCTGGAAGGGCCTGCTCGACTTCTCCACCTGCACCGAGTGCGGCCGCTGCCAGTCGCAGTGCCCGGCCTGGAACACCGGGAAGCCGCTATCGCCGAAGAAGCTGGTGACCGACCTGCGGGACCACCTGTACGAGCAGGCCCCGTATCTGAAAGCCGCCGGGGCGAAGCCGGAGGGATCGGACGACGGGTCGCAGATCGAGCCGATCTCGATCATCGGCGACGTGATCGACCCGGACGTGCTGTGGTCGTGCACCACCTGCGGGGCGTGCGTGGAGCAGTGCCCGGTCGACATCGAGCACGTCGACCACATCATCGACCTGCGCCGCCACCAGACGATGATCGAGTCCGACTTCCCGACCGAGGCGCAGACGATGCTGCGGAACCTCGAGAACAAGGGCAACCCCTGGGGCGAGAACCCCGCGGCCCGGCTCAAGTGGGCCGAGCCGCTCGATTTCGAGGTGCCGATCGCCGAACCGGGCGGAGACTTCGAGTACCTGTACTGGGTCGGCTGCGCCGGGGCCTACGACCCCAAGGCGCAGAAGACCTCTCGGGCGGTGGCGACGCTGCTGCACGACGCGGGTGTCAAGTTCGCGGTGCTGGGTGAGGCCGAGACGTGCACCGGCGACCCGGCCCGGCGCATCGGCCACGAGTTCATGTACCAGATGCTCGCCGAGCAGAACGTGGAGTCCCTCAACGGGGCCGGGGCCGTGAAGATCATCGCGACCTGCCCGCACTGCCTCAACACGATCGGCAACGAGTACGGGGAGGTGGGCGGCTCGTACGAGGTCGTCCACCACACCGAACTCCTGGCCGACCTGGTCGCGTCGGGGAAGATCGAGCCGGTCGAGCAGCGGGAGGGCACGCTCACCTACCACGACCCGTGCTATCTGGGACGCCACAACCGGATCTTCGAGCCGCCTCGGGAGCTCCTCGAATCGTTCTCGGAGGTGACCGAGATGCCGCGCACCAAGGAGCGCTCGTTCTGCTGCGGCGCGGGCGGGGCCCGGATGTGGCTGGAGGAGCCGCTGGGCAAGCGGGTCAACCGGGACCGCGCCGACGAGGCGGTCGATACCGGGGCCGAGACGGTGGCCGTCGGCTGCCCGTTCTGCTCCACGATGCTGCGCGACGGCGTGGCCGACGCCGGCAAGGAGGACGACGTCGAAGTCGTCGACATCGCCCAGCTCCTGGCGCAGAGCCGGGAGAGGCGGGCGGCGGCTCCGGAGTGAGCCTCACTCCCGGCCGAAGTACCCGCGCAGCAGCCGCGCGGACTCGGCCTCGAGGAGGCCGCCGTAGACCTCGGGGTTGTGGTTGAGGCGGGGGTCGCGGACTACGTCCCACAGGGAGCCGACCGCACCGGTCTTCGGCTCCCACGCGCCGAAGACGATGCCGCCGATGCGCGCCAGGACGGCCGCGCCGGCGCACATGGTGCACGGTTCGAGGGTCACGACCAGGGTGCAGCCGGTCAGCCGCCAGCCGTCGCCGTACGCGGCGGCGGCCTCCCGGAGGGCCAGGACCTCCGCGTGCGCGGTGGGGTCGGCCAGCTCCTCGCGGAGGTTGGCCGCCGCTGCCAGTTCGCGGCCGTCCGGATCGTAGACGACCGCGCCCACCGGCAGGTCGAGGCCGGAACCGTGAGCGGCCTCGAGGGCCCGGCGCATCCACCTCTCGTGCCTCCGGCGGCGGTCGGCCCCGCTGGGCGTGGTCATGCCCCTCCATCCTGATGACCTCCCCGCTGGGCGCGGTCATGCGGCTAGGCGCCGGTGGCGTTCTCCAGGGCCTCGGCGAAACCGATCACCGCGGCGACTTCGGAGACCACGTCGGAGGGCATCATGCCCTCCTTCGCGCACAGGGCCAGGAGCATCGCCCCGCCCACCCCGAGGTCGCTCAGCAGATCGGCCTCGCCGACCGGCTCGGCGTCGAGCTCGGTGGGACTGGCCGAGATCGACTCCTCGTCGTCGGTGTCGATCTCGTCGGTGTCCTGGGGTTCCAAGTCGCCCAGCAGGGCCTCGCCCAGGCGCGACTGCGACGCGTACTCGGCGTCGGAGCCGAAGGTGCGCAAGTCGTCGCCGTCGTCCAGGCGCATCATCGTCAGGAATTCGTCGTCGGCGTCGACGAACAGGAGCGTCAAGTCGGCGTCCGGGAACGCCTCACGCATGACCTCGGCGGCGTCCTCGACGTCGGCCACCTCGTCGAGATCGACCTCGGCGGCGTTCCATTCGTCGCCCTCGCGGCCCGCGGCCACAGCGAAATACGACACGATCCGTCCCCGTTTTCTGTTTCATCGACCAGCTACTCGACCGGAGTCAACTGCTCTAAGGACCAAACTGAAGGATGTAGCGGCCTGCGTTGATGTAACCACAGGATCCAATCGCCGGTCAGCAGAAAATACAGCTCCACCGACAGTCCGGTGACTCCGGCGGCCGTCCCTGCGACGGCCGATACGCCGACCGCGACGCCGCGGTCACCGTAGTGGGCCAGTATCACTGCCACGACCGTTGCGATCGTACTCGCGGTCAACGTCACCCAGGCGAAGCCCGCCCCCGAACGAGCGAAGGCGAGCAGCCACAGCAGCACCCACAACGCTGTGAGCGACGACCCCGCCGCGACAGCCCCGACGCGCACCTGGTGGGGTTCGCGCCAGCGCGGACGCCCCGGCCGGATCGGGGGTGCCCCGTGGCCGGGCCAGGAGGTGGCGCGGATGGGTCCGTCATGCATGACACTCAGGGTACGCATCCGGCCGAGTCAGCGGATCGGCCGCCGGGAGTCGGCGCCGTTCATGCGTGCGGTGCGGGGTAGGCGCCCGGGGCCTGCGGCGGCGGTGGCGGCGCGGCGTGGAGCGGCACGGGCATCACCGGCAGGGCCGGCGGCTCGACGGCGCGGACCTTCCCATCGGGGAAGGTGACCTGGTAGCGGGAGCCGTCCCAGGTGGCGGAGGGCGTCTGGGGGTCGCGGCCGGCGTAGGCGGCACGGGCGGCGCCCATGCGGTACAGGCCGTGGCCGATGATCCGCTGGTCCCAGTGCCCGCCGGTGCCGGCGAGATCGATCTGCTCGGAGACGTCGGAGGCGGCGGCCTGGAACTCCGACATGGCCTTCTCGCCGTGCCGGCCGGCGACGCGTTTGGCCCAGGCGCGGGCCGAGGCACGGCGCGAGAAGCTCGCGAGGGAGGCCAGCTCGGGCGGGGAGAGTACGCCGGTGGCGACGTAGGGGGCGAGGGTGGTCTGGGTGCGGCGGGCGTCGGCGGCGCGCAGCCACAGGGCGATGCCGACCATGGTGAAGAACAGCGGCATCAGGAACGCCGGGTAGAGGGCGAACCACAGGAACGGCGCGCCGATGTCGGCGCCGATGACGCTGGAGCCGTTCCAGAGGGCGTGGAGGGCCATGCCGCACAAGAGCATCCCGACGATCCACGCTGTCTGCGGGCCGCGGCGGCGGGGCTTGCGGGCAGCCTTGCCGAGGCCGATGGCCGCCAGGCCGGTCATGAGCGGGTGGGCGAACATGGTCGCCAGCCCGCGGATGATGATCATCTGCGTGACCAGGGCGAGCCCGGCGGCCTGGTCGAGGATCTCGACGCCGGAGACGTACTGCCCGGAGGCGTAGAGGACGTTCTCGGCGACGGCGAAGCCGGCGCCGGCGAGTCCGCAGTAGACGAGAGCGTCGAGCATGCCGGTGAAGTGGCGGCGGGCGAACCAGAACACCAGCAGCGGCCCGGCGAACTTGGTGATCTCCTCGATGACGGGGGCGGAGACGACCGCGGCGAGGTTCTCGTTGAGGTCGTTCTCCCGCAGGAGGTAGGCCACGCCGCTGTTGACGCCCAGGGAGATGGCCGTGGAGACGCAGGCGCCCCACCCGAAGCAGAAGGCGAGCACCAGCCAGGGGCGGCGGCGGTAGCGGCCCAGCCACAGGAAGGTGCCGACCAGGATCGGCGCGGGCAGGAGGGCGGCGACGACGCCGACTCCGGCGGCTTCGGCGCCGGTGCCCTCGATGATGGCCCAGCCGAGGACGACCAGGCCGCCGGTGAAGAGCAGGCAACTGCCGGCGACCAGGAACGCCCGGGTGCGGCGGACGAGGCCGACGATGGCCAGCACGGTGCCGGCGACGACGAGCAGCCCGGCGGCGCCGAGCACGACGATCACTTCGACGGCCTGGTCACTCACTGCGCCGGGTCCTCCCAGCCTCGGTCGGGAGCGCCGCCGTTGCGCGGATGCTCGTCACGGATCACGAAGTGCTCGCCGATCCCCGAGACCGACAGCAGCCGCTGCAGGAAGTCGCCGAGGTTGGCGAGGACGAGCACGGCGCGGGAGCGGGTCGCGGCACGGCTGAGCACAACGAGAGTGCCCAGGCCGCGCGAGTCGCAGAAGGTGACCCCTTCCATGTCGAGCACGACGCGGGCAGGGTCCTCTTCGAGGGCGGCGTCAACGGCCCCGGACAGCCGCGGAGCGGTCTGTAGGTCGATTTCGCCGGTCAGCTCCACGATCGTCTCGTTCGATTCGCGGTAAACCGAGATGTCGAGTTTCTGGCGTACCACGCCACCAACCCTAACCGACCGTCCGCCGGATCCGGGTTCCGAGACGGAGGCACTTCCGACCGGCTTCAGTCCGTCTCCGGTTGGAGCAGTTTGAGGATGCGCTCCAGCTCCTCGTCCCGGCCGTGCCGGTCCGCCCAGGCGTCCAGGGCGGAGTGGGCGTCCTCGAAGCGCTTGAGCAGGCTGCCTTCGCGCTCGCGCAGATCCCGGGTCCGCTCGTGGGTGCTGCGCAGCGCCTGCCCCTGGCTCCACAGGTCGATGAAGACCTTCACCTTGGTGCGGAGCATCCAGGGGTCGAACGGCTTGGTGATGTAGTCGACCGCGCCGACCGAGTAGCCGCGCATCGCCAGATGGGCGTCCCGGTCGGCCGCGGTGAGGAAGATGATCGGGGTGTGGCGGGTCTTCTCACGCTGCTTGATGTGGCGGGCGGTCTCGAAACCGTCCATGCCCGGCATCTGAGCGTCCAGGAGGATCGCCGCGAAGTCCTCCGACAGCAACCGCTTGAGGGCCTCCTCACCGGAGGTGACGGCGATGGTGGCCACCGGCAGGCCCTGCAGGATCGCCTCCAGCGCCAGCAGGTTCTCGGACCGGTCGTCGACGAGCAGTACGCGTGCGGTGCTCATGCGGTCGGACCCTCCCCCGGCCGCGGGACCGCCAAGAGTCGAAGACCGTCCGTCAGGTGATGGCGCTGCGCGCCTCTGGACATGAGCATCAGGAAGCCTCTCCATCGGTCGGGGAGCCATTGTCTTCCGCGCCGCCCTCGTCCGGCCCGCCGGGGTCGGATCCGCCGGCGCCGGACCGCCGCCCGATCCACTGCGACATGGTGTCGAGGAGCCTATCGAGGTCGACCGGCTTGGTCAGGTAGGCGCTGGCGCCCGCGCCGACGGACTTCTCGCGCTGCTCGGCCAGGGCCTGGGCGGTGAGAAAGACGATCGGCAGCTCGGCGAACTGCGGCATGCGGCGGATCACGCGGGTGGTCTCGTTGCCGTCCATGCCCGGCATCATCGAGTCCATCAGGACGATGTCGATGTCCGGGTGGTTCTGCAGGGCGTCGATGCCGTCGGCCCCGTTCTCGGCGTAGTGGACGTCGATGCCGTGGAGCTCCAGGGCGGCGGTCAGCGCGAAGACGTTGCGGATGTCGTCGTCGACGATGAGGACCGTGGTGCCGTCGAGCCGCTGCGCCGCCGCCGAGGACGAGGGCGTCTCGGGGGCGCCGGTGAGGATCGTCGGACCGCCCTGCTCCTCGGCCGGGGGCGGCAGTTCCGATCGCTGCGGCTGGAGCTCCTCGTCGTAGTCGATCTCGGCCGGGATCACGAACGTGAACACCGACCCTTCGGAGTCGGTGCGCTCGATGAACACGTCGCCGCCGAGCATCTGCGACAGCGACTTGGAGATCGACAGGCCCAGGCCGGTGCCGCCGAAGTTGCGCCTGGTGGTGCCGTCGGCCTGCTGGAACGGCTCGAAGATGATGGACTTCTTGTGCTCGGGCACCCCGATGCCGGTGTCGACCACCGAGAACGAGACGCGCTCGCCGGCCTCGTTGAGCCGCTGGACGTCGAACCGGATGTCCGAGGGGACCTTGCTGACGGTCAGGCTCACCGAGCCGGAGCGGGTGAACTTGACCGCGTTCGACAGGAGGTTCCGCAGGACCTGCTGGAACTTCTGGCCGTCGGTCTTGAGCACCTGCGGCACCCCGGGCCCCACCGCGATGGCGAAGTCGAGCTCCTTCTCGTCGGCCAGGGGCCGGAAGGTGGCGTCGATGTCGCCGAGGACCTCGGGCAGCTCGATGGTGTGGACGGCGATGTCCATGCGCCCGGCCTCGATCTTCGACAGGTCGAGGATGTCGTCGATCAGGGTGAGCAGGTCGGTGCCGGCGTTGTAGATGGTGTGGGCGAACTCGATCTGCCGGTCGGAGAGGTTGGAGTCGGAGTTCTCGCTCAGCAGCCTGGCCAGCAGCAGCAGCGAGTTCAGCGGCGTGCGCAGCTCGTGCGAGACGTTGGCGAGGAATTCCGACTTGTACTTCGAGACCTGGGCGAGCTGCTCGGCCTTCTCCTCGATGTCCTGCCTGGCGGCCTCGACTTCGAGGTTCTTCACCTCGATCGCCTTGTTCTGGGCCGACAGCAGCGTGGCCTTCTCCTCGAGCTCGGCGTTGGTCTCCTTGAGCCGGTCCGACTGGGCGCGCAGCTCCTGGGCCATCCGCTGCGACTCGCGCAGCAGCACCTCGGTGCGGGCGTTGCCCTCGATGGTCGCGAGCGTGACGCCCACGTTCGGGGCCAGGGAGTCGAGGAACCTCTTGTGCAGCCCCGAGTAGTTGTTGAACGAGGCGAACTCGACCACGCCGCGGACCTTGTCGCCGAACTGGACCGGCAGGATGATCAGGTCGGTCGGGGTGGCCTGGCCGAGCCCGGAGGAGATCTCCAGGTAGCCGTCGGGGATGTCGTGAAGGTGGATGGTCCGCTTGCTCGCGGCGGCCTGCCCGACCATGCCCTCGTTCTGTTCGATGACGATCTTCTCGCCCGGACTCGGGTGGCCGTAGACGGCGTTGAGCCGGTAGGTGACGTGCCCCGACACGTCCTCGTGGCGGACGTAGAACGTCGAGGTCTGGGCGTCGATCAGCGGCGTGACCTCGTCGAGGACCATGCGGGTCACCTCCTCGACGTTGCGCCGCCCCTGCAGCAGCGAGGAGATGCGCGCCAGGTTCGAGTTGAGCCAGTCGGCGTCGGTGTTCTGCCGGGTCTTCTCGCGCAGCGCGGTGATCATCTGGTTGATCGACTCGGTCAGGTCGGCGATCTCGCCGGCGGCCTCGAAGTCGACCGACTGGGTGAGGTCCCCGCGGGCGACCGCGTGGGCGACGTTCGCGATCGCCCGCAGTTGCAGCGTCAGCGTCGCGGCCAGGGAGTTCACGTTGCGGGTCAGGGCCAGCCAGGTCCCGGAGACGCCGGCGACCTCGGCCTGGCCGCCGAGGTTGCCCTCGACGCCGACCTCGCGGGCCACGCGCGTGACCTCCCCGGCGAAGTTCGACAACTGGTCGACCATCGCGTTGACGGTGTTCTTGAGCTCCAGGATCTCGCCCTGGGCGTCGACGGTGATCTGCCGGGTCAGGTCGCCGCGGGCGACGGCGGTGGTGACCTCGGCGATGTTGCGGACCTGGCTGGTCAGGTTCGAGGCCATCGAGTTGACGTTGTCGGTCAGGTCCTTCCAGGTGCCCGACACGCCGGGAACGCTCGCCTGGCCGCCGAGGCGGCCCTCGGTGCCGACTTCGCGGGCCACGCGCGTGACCTCGTAGGAGAACTGCGAGAGCTGCTCGACCATCGAGTTCATCGTCGACTTGAGCTCCAGGATCTCGCCCTGGGCGTCGACCGTGATCTGCCGGGACAGATCCCCGCGGGCGACGGCGGTCGCCACCGAGGAGATGTTCCGCACCTGCGCGGTGAGGTTGGAGGCCATGGAGTTCACGTTGTCGGTGAGCGCCTCCCAGATGCCCGAGACGCCCTGGACGTTCGCCTGGCCGCCGAGCTTGCCGTCGGTGCCGACCTCGCGGGCCACGCGCGTGACCTCATCGGCGAACTGGGACAACTGGTGCACCATCGAATTCAGCGTGGACTTGAGCTCGAGCATCTCGCCCTGGGCGTCGACCGTGATCTGCCGGGACAGGTCGCCCTTGGCGACCGCCGAGGCCACCGAGGAGATGTTCCGCACCTGGCTGGTGAGGCTGGAGGCCATCGAGTTGACGTTCTCGGTCAGGTCCTTCCACGTGCCCGAAACGCCCGGCACCTCCGCCTGGCCGCCCAGCATGCCCTGGCTGCCGACCTCGCGGGCCACGCGCGTGACCTCGTCGGCGAAGCTGGAGAGCTGGTCGACCATGGTGTTGACCGTGTTCTTCACGTCGGCGACCTCGCCGGAGGCCCGGACGGTGATCTTCTGGTTCAGGTCACCGGACGCCACCGCGCTGGTGACCTTCGCGATGTTGCGGACCTGGTCGGTCAGGTTCGTCGCCAACTGGTTCACGTTCTCGGTCAGGTCGCGCCAGGTGCCGGAGACGCCGAACACCTGCGCCTGGCCGCCGAGGCGGCCCTCGGTGCCCACCTCGCGCGCCACGCGCGTGACCTCCGCGGCGAAGTTCGACAACTGGTCGACCATGGTGTTGACCGTGGTCTTGAGCTCCAGGATCTCGCCCTGGGCGGGCACCGAGATCTTCTTGGTCAGGTCGCCGCGGGCGACGGCGGTGGTGACCTCGGCGATGTTGCGGACCTGGTCGGTGAGGCTCGAGGCCATCGAGTTGACGTTCTCGGTCAGGTCCTTCCACGTGCCCGACACGCCCGGCACCTCCGCCTGGCCGCCGAGGCGGCCCTCGGTGCCCACCTCGCGCGCCACCCGCGTGACCTCCGCGGCGAAGACCTGGAGGGTCTCGGTGAGGGAGTTGATGGTGTCGGCCAGCTCGGCGACCTCGCCGGAGGCCTTGACGGTGATCTTCTGGTTCAGGTCGCCGGCGGCGATCGCCTGCGTCACCGTCGAGATGGTTCGGACCTGGTCGGTCAGGTTCGACGCCATGGTGTTGACCGCGTCGGTCAGGGACCGCCAGGTGCCGGAGACGCCCTGGACGTCCGCCTGCCCGCCGAGGATGCCGTCGGTGCCGACCTCCTTGGACACGCGAGTGACCTCGCCGGCGAAGCTGCGCAGCAGCCCCACCATCTGGTTCACCGTTTCGCCCAGGCGCCTGAACTCGCCGCGCAGTTGCTTGCCCTCGAACTCGAGCGCCGCCTCCTGGGTGAGGTCGCCAGCGGCGACCGCCTCGAGGACGCGGCCGATCTCGGTGGTGGGACGGACCAGCTCCTCGACCAGCCGGTTCACGCTCTTGGCGCCCTCGCTCCAACCGCCGTCGAGGTGCTCGATGTCGAGCCGGTGGTTCCAGCGTCCCTCCTGGCCGACCACCCGGGCGATGAGCGCCAGGTCGCGCGTCTGCCGGTCGGCCTGCTCGACCACGGCGTTGAACCGGTCGACGACCTCACCTGCCAGGCCTTCGCCGCGAGGCAGCCGCACCGAGAAGTCGCCGCGCTCGACCGCGCCCAGCGCATCGGCGAGGGAGCGCAGCAGGTCGGATTCTTCGGGGCGGTCCTTGGGGGCTGTTGTGGAAGCAGTGTCCGTCATGGCGTTCTTCCTCAGCTGCGGGATCAGGCTTGCCTAACAGGTTGTCACACCGCTGCCCGAATCGTGAAGTCAGGTTACGCAGAGCACTCATTGCAGTCACCTCCCGTAACAGAAGGGCGGAAACGGCCCGTCACCTCCCGCAACCGGAAGCAACCCGTGTAATTCGTGCAACCGAAGACGAACGCCGGACGTGTGATGAGCAGCGGTGGCGACGCGTGGCCCAGAACTGGGAGTGATCTCCCGGCGCCGCAAGACGACAGAAGAATAACCAGCGAGAAGACGGCCGCCCCGGGCTTTCCACCAGCGGGGCGGCCGTCCTCGCGCGGGCCGCCGGCGGCGATGCGGCACGTCGGACCGCCGCACCGCCGTCATAGACTTACCGGCGTGACGTACCCCGAGAGGGCCACCCGTCGGCTGCGCCTGCCCGCCGACGACCGCTCCCCCGCCGCCGCCCGCGCCGCGGTCCGAACGGTCCTGACCGAAGGCGGCATGCCCGAGCTGCTGGACGAAACCCTGCTGCTGACCACCGAGCTGGCCACCAACGGCGTAGTGCACGCCGGGACCGACATCAACCTCACCGTGGCCGCCGACTCGATCGGCGTCCGCGTCACCGTCACCGACTACCGCGCCGGCGGGCTCGAACCGGCCGACATGGCCATGCCCGAGGTGACCGCCGAGGGCGGCCGAGGCCTGCTCCTGGTCGACCGCTTCGCCTCCGCCTGGGGCACCACCCACGACGTCACCGGCAAGTCCATCTGGTTCCGCATCGACCGCGACGCCGACGCCCCGCCGCGGCCCGCACGCTCCGGCCCCGCCCCAGAGGCCGAGCCGTCGACGGGCCCGGTCGACGGCGGCACGGTCACCGACCTCGACCAGTTGGCGGCCCTGCTGACGATCGCCCCGTCGCTGCAGTCGCGCCTTCCGGTGGAGCAGTTGGTCGCCGAACTCCTGGCCCGACTGCACGACACGACCGCCGCCGACGGCGGCGCCATCGAATTCGACCCCGGCGACGGCACCGGCGAGGCCGTGCTCGCGGGGTTCGGCGACACCGGCGAGCCCGCGGTGACCGTCCCCCTGCCGGTCACCTCGCCCGCCACCGGGCGGCTGGTGCTGGCCGGGAAGCCCGGTCCCGGATGGCACCCGCTCGCCCAACTCACCGCCGAGCGCGTCGCCCTGGCGCTCCAGATCGACCGCATGCGCTCGGAGGAGCAGCGTCGCTCGGGCTGGCTGACCTACCTGGCCGAGGCCGGGGAGCTGCTCGCCCACTCCCTCGACGAGCACCTCACCGTCGCGCTCATCCCGCAGTTGGTGGTGCCGCAACTGGGCCGCTGGGCGGCGGTGCATCTGCGCCGCGACTCCGGGGTCCTGGAGCTGGCCGCGATCTCCCACGCCGAAGAACGCGACATCGAGCCCTGGCGGGCCCGCCTGATGGCCGCCAGCGCCACCCTCGAGACGTCACTGGCCTCCGACGGGTGGACGGGCATGGAGCTGCCGATGCCGCGCGGAGTCGACGGCATCGCCGTGCCCCTGTCGGCGCGCGGGGCCACGATCGGGGTCCTCTCGGTGGGGCGCCCGGGCGAGCGGCAGCATTCGACCGAGGAGCGCGCGGTCATCGCCGATCTGGCCAAACGTTCGGCGCTGGCGCTGGACAACGCCCGCATCCACGCCGACCGGGCCGCGGTGGCCCACGAACTCCAGGCGGCGCTCATGCCGGGCAGCCTGCCGGAGATCGAGGGCGTGAGCTTCGCCGCCGAGTACCTACCGGCCGAGGCGTTCGGGACGCTGGTGGGCGGGGACTTCTACGACGCGACGACGCTGCCGAGCGATCGGATGTGGGTCGCCATCGGGGACGTCTGCGGCAAGGGCGCCCAGGCGGCGGCCGTGACCGGTGTGGTGCGGGACGTGCTGCGGGTGATGGCCCGCGACGGCCGGCCGATGCCGCGGGCGCTGGAGCTGCTGAACTCGACGCTGCTGGAGCAACCGGGGGACTACCGGTACGCCACGATCGCCTCGGCGCTGCTGGAGCGGCGCGGGCCGGGCCTGGAGGCGACGCTGTGCCTGTCGGGCCACGACCGGCCCCTGCTGCTGCGCGGCGACGGTTCCGCCGAATGGGTGGGCCGCGAGGGCACTGCGGTCGGGCTGTTCCCGAACATCAAGGTCGAGCCGGAGCAGGTGCGGCTCGAGGTGGGGGATGCGCTGGTGTTCTTCACCGACGGGGTGACCGAGCGGCGGGACGCGTCGGTCATGTTCGGCCACGAGCGGGTCGTGCGGGCGGTGCGGGACGTGGCGGGCAAGCCAGCGCGTACGATCGCGACCACGCTGCTGGAGGCGGTTCAGACGTTCTCGCCGGATGCGCCGCGCGACGACATCGCGATCCTCGTCGTCCGCTGCGACGGGCACTGACGGGGGCGGCGGGCCCTACCCGCCCCGCCTCGGGTGGGGGTCCGGTGCGGCTCAGTACAGGATCGTCGTGGCGCCGTAGTAGACGTTGCCGTGGTCGACGCTCACGACCTTCACCACCGTGTTGGAGTTCGGGGCGTGGACGACCAGGCCGTTGCCGATGTACATGCCCATGTGGCCGAGGCTGTTGTAGAACACCAGGTCGCCCGGCTGGAGTTCGTCGCGGGTGATCTTGGCGGTCTGGCTGTACTGGGCTGCGGCGTTGTGCGGCAGGGAGATCCCGATCTGCGCGTAGGCGCGGAGGACGAGGCCGGAGCAGTCGTAGGTGTCGGGGCCGGAGGTGCCCCAGACGTAGTTCTTGCCGACCTGGTCGAGCGCGAAGTCGACCACGGCCCACGCGTCGTTGCTCATGCGGGGCAGGTCGTAGTCGAGGACCTCTTCGCCGGCGGCGGTGCGCCACTCCTCTTCGAGGTCCTCCATGCGGGTCTCGATCTCGGTCTTCTTCTCCTCGAGCTCGGCCTGGTCGGCTTCGAGGTCGGCCTGGAGGTCTTCGAGGAGCTCCAGTTGCGCGGTGTAGTCCTCGGCGACGGTCCGGAGCTCCTCCATCAGGTCGAAGTCGTACATATTGGCCGAGTTGAGGCGGTCCATCCGCTCTACGAAGGCCTGGGGGGAGCCCGATTCGAGGATGAGGGCGGCGTCGCCGACGCCTTGGTCCACGTAGGTCTCGGTGATGAAGTCCGCCAGCCGCTCGCGCAGGTCGGCGAGCTGCTCCTCGCTGTCGGCGAGGTCGGTCTCGACCTCCTCGATCATCTCCTTGTTGTCGGCGATCTCCGTGGCGAGGCCGTTGTACTCCTCGATCGTGGCGTTGAGGTCTTCGCTGGTGCTCTCGATCTCGTCGTTGATGTCCTCGGGGTCCTGCTGGGCCCATACCGGGGAGGAGGCGATCGCTGAGGCGAGCAGACCGCCGACGACGACACCGGCGGTCCATTTGCGTCGGAAGGACGGCGGGTTCACGACGAGGGCGCTCCTTCGGAGTGTCGAGTCTGAGGGGACGGACCGATGATGAGCCTAACGCGCCCCGCGGGCCGGGGGAAAGGGCCGGGGCGTGACAAATTCGCAGCGTAACGCCGGTTCCACGGAAGGTGTGCCCGAGCTGTCGGCCGGCGGCGGATGCGGGTAGGATGACCGTATGCATTACTCGATGTGTCGCGCTGACCGGTGTTGTCGCTCCTGCTGAGCCCGCCGGGCTCCCTTCTCGCGCCCTTGTTCCGACACATCGAAAGTCCTGCGATTCATGACTGATGTCACACTCTCCGTCCTCGGCGCCGACCGCCTGTGGGCGCTGGCCGCCTTTTACGCCGAGAACCTGACGCTGCGTCCGCGATTCACCAAGACCGGCCGCTGGGCCAGGCGAGTCCTGTCCGGTCCCGACCACGAGGCGTGGCTGCTGGCGTGGCTGCCCGGCCAGGGAACCGAGATGCACGACCACGGCGGGCTCGCCAGGCCCGCGGCCGCCGCGGTGTCGGTGGTGTCGGGGCGGCTCACCGAGTACACGGTGGTGCCGGGCGCGTTCCCGGGCCTGCGCCGCACCGGGCTGGAACGGGGCGGGGTCTCGACCGTCGACGACCGGACCGTCCACGCGATGCGGAACGACTCCGGCGAGCCGGCGGTGAGCCTGCACGTGTATTCGCCGAGCCTGGACGCGATGCGGACCTATCTGTTCGACGAGACGGGCCTGTCCCCCGCAGCGATCAAGCGGGCCGGAGAGGACTGGTAGCGCCGACCGGGTCCGCGGCTACGGGCACGCCTCCGACAGCACCGCGCCGACGGCGCTCGGCAGCGCCGCGCCGACGTCGGTGGCGCTGACCGTGCGCCGCCCCCGGGCGGCGAGCCCGGCCGCTTCACCGTGGACGTAGGCGGCGGCGACCGCCGCTCGCGCGACGTCCATTCCGGATGCCAGGAGCGAGGTGATGAAGCCGGACAGCACGTCCCCCGAGCCGGCCGTGGCCAGCGCCGGCCTGCCGGTCGGATTGGCGTAGACGGCGCCGTCGCCGCCCGCGATCACCGTGTGGTGTCCCTTCAGGAGCACGGTGCAGTTCAGGCGCTTCGCCAGCGCCGCCGCCGCGCCCGCGCGGTCCTCGCTCGGCGGCGAGCCGTACAGCCGCTCGTATTCGCGGTCGTGGGGGGTCAGGATCACCGGCGCCTCGCGCCCGGCCAGGAGCGAGGGGTACTCGGCGACGAGGGTGAGGGCGTCGGCGTCGAGCACGGCCGGGACCGACCGGCCGAGGACGGTCCGCAGTTCGTCGAGGGCGCGCTCGCCGGTGCCGATACCGGGCCCGGCCAGCCAAGCCTGGGTGCGCCCGGCCGCCTCGACCGACCCGGTGCACACCACTTCGGGGTGCACTCGGCGCACGTGGTCGGCGGCGGAACCGGCGTATCGGACGTACCCGGCCGGTCCGGCGAGGGCGCCGGTGGCGGCGAGGACGGCCGCGCCGGGGTAGCGGTCCGATCCGGCGGCGACGCCGACGACGCCGCGGGTGTACTTGTCGTCCTCCGGGCCGGGCTCGTGCCACCATGCGGCGACGTCGGCGGCGTCGGCCACGGCCACGACCGGCTGCGGATCCAGGTACGGCCCGAGTCCGATGTCGACGAATTCGAGCCGGCCGGTGCGGAGCGCGCCCGAACCGAGGTGGTGGCAGGGCTTGCGGCACCCGAAGGTCACGGTGAGGTCGGCGTCGACCGCTTGGCCCGGGACGGCGCCGGTGTCGACCTCCACGCCCGAGGGCACGTCGACGGCCACGGTCGCGCCGGCCCTGATGCGCCCCAGCAGTTCGACGGCCCGGTCGGGCAGGCCGGGGCGCCCGCCGATGCCGAGGACGCCGTCCAGGAGCAGATCGCAGCGGTCGGGCGGGTCGGCGGTCACGCGGCCGCCGGCGCGGGTGAGCGCGGCGGCGCCGGGCGGGTGGATGCGCGAGCCCATGACCGGGACCCCGTGGACGCGGGCGCCGCGCCGGGCCAGTCTGGCACCGGCGTAGAGCGCGTCGCCGCCGTTGTCGCCGGGTCCGGCCAGGACGACGACGGTGGCGCCGTAGACGCCGCCGCGCTCGGTGAGCAGCCGCGCGGCCGCGGCGGCGAGGCCGGCGGCGGCGCGTTGCATGAGCGTGCCGGGCGGGAGCTTCGGCATGAGTTCGGATTCGGCGCGGCGCACCGCCGCGGCCGACCAGGCACCGTCCATGGCTCCGCCCTTCGCAGTCGAATCCCGGCCGCCTCGTCGGGCGCGGTTACCGCGCCTCGGCGACCACTACCGCTGTTGCGATACCGCCATCATGCGACAGTGAAACGTGCCAACGCCAGACGCCACGCTCGGCGGCGGCCTCCGCCACCGTTCCGGTGACGGCCAGCGCGGGGCGGCCGTCGGCTTCGGAGAGCACCTCGCAGTCGCTCCAGTGCATGCCGCCGGGCGCGCCGAGCGCCTTGGCGACGGCCTCCTTGGCTGCGAAGCGGGCGGCGAGCGACTCGGTGTGGCGCTCCCGACCGTCGGGCGAGGTGCGTTCGGCCTCGGTGAAGAGCTTGTCGGCCACTGTCGGGGTCCGTTCCAGGACGCGCTCGAAGCGATCCACTGCCACTACGTCTATGCCCACCGCGACGATCACCAGTCAAGAGTGCCACGGGATCGGATGAGGTGCCCCTTTTCGGGGCGGTTCACCCTGGAGGGTGGTCGGGGCGATCATCGCCGAGTTCGCCGCCCCGGCGCCGAGTCATGGTCCGGTGTGGATGAATCGGGCCCAGTAGGCGGTGCGGTCCGGGTGCTGGTCGCGCAGCACGCGGACCGCGACGTGGAGGGCGCGGGCGCTGTCGGCCGGGTCGAGCCGTCCTTCCTCGAGGATGCGGCTGTAGAGGTGCGCGGCGACGACGGTCGCCGCGCCGTCGTAGACGCTCCACAGCGTTCCGATCACGTGCCGCCATCCGGCGTAGTGCATGGCCGCGGTGACGCTGACCGCTTCGTCGAGGTTGGTCACGCCGCCGGTCGCGGTCTGGCAGGCCGACAGGAACGCGAACTCGCCGCCGGTTCCGGGTCGAGTCAGGTCGCCGATCCCGACCAGGCCGGCGGTCCGCCAGTCGTGGGGCACCAGGCCGCCGCGCGAGGGCCGGCGCAGGTCCTGGGTGCCGTGGCAGGCGATGTGGGCGGCCCGGTGCGCGCCGAGCCCGGAGACGACGGCCTCACGGGTGGCCTCGCCGTCCTGGAGGACGGTGCAGCGGTCGCGGCCCAGGGCGTCTTCGAGGAGGCGCCGCTCGGCTCCGGCGCCGGGCAGTTCGGTGTGCTCGGCCGGGCCGCCGTCGCCGCTCGGGGTGTCCGCGACCGCGACGATGAGGAGCCTGCCGTCGTCCTCTGCGGCGGTCCGGGCCCGAGCGTCGGCCAGAGCGCGGAGGGTCGGGGTGTAGGAGGACACGACGTGGTCCATCACCGCTCGGCCGGGTTCGGTGTGGTGGCCGGCGGCGTGGATCGGCAGCAGGGTCAGCGGGCCGGTGGGGCACCACCAGATCCGCCGCGGCCGCGCCGGCCGCGACTCGAGGCGCCCGAGCACCGGGGCCGCGATGGAGTCCCAGGCCCACGCCAGGACCGGCGCGGTCTCCCGCTCTGAAAGGGGCGCATCGGGGCCGGTGCGGTTCTGGAGCGCCGCGAGGTAGCGGTTGCCCTGTTCGAACGATTCGGCCGCGGTGATCGGCAGCGGCACCGCCTCGATCCCGGAGGCGTCGACAATGAGCGCGTCGCAGCGCCGGTCGCTGACGTTGAGGACGACGACCGGTCCGGTCCCGGCCGGAGGCAGCAGGTCGTCGAGCGCGGGCGGTCGCAGGAAGTCCCGAGGGCGCGGGAAGTCCTCGCTGGGCGGCAGCGACCTCACCTCGTCGAGGAGGGTTTCGAACCGGCGCGCCGCGTCGTTCCGTCGCGTTCGGCGGTGTGCCTCGAATGCGGTCCGGTCGAGTTCGCGTCGGCACCGGTCGAGCTCGTCCGCCAGTGCGGGGTGGGCGGCGGCGAGGCCGCCGGTGCCGGTCCGGAGGTCCAGCAGTCGGCCCCACAGGACGCCGCGGCTCTGCTCCAGCAGCTCCACCGCGCCTGCGGGGTCGCCCACGGCGATGGCGCAGGCGGCCGCGTCGGCCCCGAGCGACCGGGCCGTCTCCTCCAGCAGCCGCTGCTGGTCCTCGCGGTCCAGGCCGGGCCACACCAGTAGTGGGAGCAGCTCGATCGCGTTGCGCAGCATCCCCAACGCGATCCGGTCGCCCTCGGTTTCGGCTTCGGCGCGCCCGGTCCGGTGCCCCCGCGACATGGCGGTTCGGGCGCCGCGCTGGGCCGCGCGGATGCGGTCCGAGAGGGGTGCGGTGCCGATCGAGGCGGCACGGCGCTCCAGGTCGACGACCAGGTCGAGCAGGGCCGGGTCGCCGTCCAGCCGGAACCGGGCGCGCAACGCGTCCGCGAGGCCCGCCAGGATCCGGATCTGATTCGGGTGCCCGTCCGGAATGTCGTCGACGGCCCGCCGGAACAGCGTGGTGGCCTCTTCGAGATCGCGCTCGTCGCGGTGCCGCTTGAACCGCTCTTGGAGGGCTCCGGCGAGGTTCAACAGGCAGATCGCGTGGTCGGAGGGGTCGAGCGATTCGGTTCGCGCCGCGCGACGCCCGGTTTCGACGGCCTCTTCGACGGCGCCGTCGTCGCCGGCGCGCTCGGCCCGGGTCGTGAGGGCGGCGGTGAGGGAGGCCAGCCGCGGCGAGAGGTTCGGGTGGTCGGGGGCGGTGGCGGCGACCGCCCGGCGTCCGGTCTCGACGGCCCGGTCGAGATCGGTGGTGCCCCCGGAGCGGTTGAACCGGGTCCACAGGGCGGCCTCCAGGTTCAGCAGGCGAGTCGACCGTTCGGTGTGCTCGGGCGGGGTGGCGTCGACGGCGCGGTACAGGGTCGCGACCGCCTCGTCGAGGTCGGCGCCGTCGCCGAGCTGCGTGTACCTGGCCAGTAGGGCCTCGCCGAGACCGGAGAGGTGGCCTCCGTGGTCGGGGTCGTCGGCCCCGGAGTGCTCCAGGACTTCGCGGTTGAGTCGGATGACCGTCTCGATGTCGGCGTCGCCGCCGAAGTGCTCGGTCCGGGTCCGCATCGCGGCCGCCAGGTTCGCCCGGTGCAGCTTGAGTTCGGGGTCGCCGGGTCCGGCGGCCTCGACCGCCCGGCGGCCGAGTTCGACGGCCCGCTCGATGTCGCTTCGCGGGCCGCCGCTCTCGAAGCGGGAGCGGAGCAGGTTCCCGAGGTTCGAAAGCAGCAGCGGGTAGGTGGGATGCGACGAGGAGGTCGAGTCCACCGCCTCCTGCACCGACGCGAGCGCTTGGTCGAGGGCCGCTCGGTCGCCGAGGTGCTTGAAGCGGAACCAGAGTACGGTGCCGTGGTTGAGCAGGCGGATCGGCCGGCTCGGGTCGGTCGCCGGGGTCGCCGCGACCGCGCGGCGGCAGCACGCGGCCGACTCCTCGATGTCGTCGCGGTCCCCGGTGCGGGAGTATCGGAGCCCCAGGTCGCGGCCGACCTCGGAGAGAGTCGCGGCGTCGTCGGGGTCCGTTTCGAGGAGATCGCGCAGCAGCCCGATGGCCCGGTCCAGGTCCTCGGGGTCACCGTGGCGCCGGTACCGGACGCCCAGGGCGCCGGCGAAGTTGGCGAGGATCGTGGCGCCCTGCGGGTGCCCGGCCGGGGCCGTCGCGACCGCTTCGCCGAGGAGGTCGAGAGCGATCTCGAGGTCGGCGCCGTCGCCAGTGCGGGTGAACCGGCATTTGAGGGCGTGCGCGAGCTTGGACCGGAACAGGGCGCGGTCGGGGTGGCCCCCGGGGGTCGCTTCGACCGCTCGGGTGCCGAGGTCGACCGCTTCGTCCAGGGCGCCGACGTCTCCGGCGACGGCGAATCGGTCGACGAGGGCGTCGCCGAGGTTCGAAAGGTACACCGGGCGGTGGTGGTGCCGGTCCGGGGCGGCGGCCAGGGCGGATCTCCAGGCACCGATCGCCCGGTCGAGGTCGGCGCCGTCGCCGGTGCGTTTGAACCGGAGGTGCCAGGCGGCCCCGAGGTTCGACAGGTCGCCGAGGCGCTCGGGGTCGTCTGCCGGGGTGCCGGATATCGCGGCGGCGTAGTTCGCGATCGCTTGGTCGAGGGCCTTCGCTTCGCCGGTGGCCGTATGGCGGCGCAGCAGCGAGCCCGCGTGCATGGCGCGCACCCTCGGGTGCGCGTAGTCCTTCTCGAGCAGCGCCTGGACCGGTGCGGGAACCTGGCCGCGGTCGACCTCGGCGACGATCTCGAACAGCGGCAGCGACCTGACCAGGTCCACTTCCCCCTCCCCTTCGGGCAGCGCCTGGTAGCGGCACCAGAAGAGCCAGGCCAGTGCCCTGGCGCTGAGCCACGCCTGGTCCGGGTCGGTGACCCCCGAGCCCGCCAGGCGCTCGCCTTCGGCCAGCGCCTCCCCGTCCAGTACGGCTCCGACGTCGCCGGCGAGGAACGCCCGGACCCTGCCGGCGAGGCCGTCGATCAGGTCGGCGATCTGCATAGGCGGGTCCTCCGGGGTGCGGCGGGGCCTCGATTCTACGAAGGAGCCGCCACCGGCGGTACGCTGAGCCGATGGACACCGATGACGACGATGCGGACGGCCCCCGGCCCGGCGACTTCCGGATCGGCGACAAAGGACAGGTACTGGTCTACGACGGGAAGAACTGGGAGCCGTACCGGCGGCTGCCGGACTCCGATCCCGGATCGGTGCTTCGGATGCGGTCCCCGAAGCCGGGGACGGACGGTGGCGCGGCCGAATGAGCGCCTCCGACGCCCCCGAGCGGGTTCCCTCGCCGCTGGACGCGATCCCCGACATGCGGTCGACCGCGAAGTGGACGATCGCGGCGCTCGGGGCGGTCGGGGCCGCGCTGCTCGCCGCGATCCCGTTGACCACCTTGGGCCGGCTGCACAGCGCGGCCGACATCGCGACCGCCTCGGCCGGGCTCGTTCTCGGCGTCGGCGGGGTGGCGTGGGCCGTCTGGCACACCGCCGAGGCGCTGACGCCGCCGGTGACGACCCTGTCCGGGATCGAGGCACCGGAGTTGGCTCGGCTGCGGGCGCTACTGGCCCGGTCCCCCGACTCGTTCTACGGGCCGTTCGGGTCCTCGGTGGAGGACCTGGTCGAGCAGCGGCGGTTCCACGATGAGGTCGCCGTCAAACTGGCCTCGGGGGTGGCCGCCGAGCGGGACGCCGACCGGCGGAGGGCACTGGAGCTGGCGCTGGCCGACGCGCGGGCGAACGCCGGACTCGCCCGTTCGCTGCAGCGGCAGCTCCTGGAGTTCGCGCACGCCTGGCAGGTCCGGGCGGCGCTGCGGCGGGCCCGCGTGCACACGATGGCGGCGGTCGGAGTGGTCGTCGTGGGGGCGGTCCTGGTGATGATCGCCGCGGCCGAACCGCAGACCTAACTCCACGGTCACCGACTTCGCCAGGTTCCGCGGCTGGTCGATGTCGCGTCCCAGGGTCGTGGCCAGCTCGGCGGCGAACTCCTGCAGCGGGACCGCGGTCAGCAGCGGGGCCAGCAGGGTCGGCAGCGGCGGGGTCTCGACGACGAGGTCGGCGTGCACGGCGGTGATGTCGTCGCCGTCCTCGCAGACGGCTATGACCTTGGCGCCGCGGGCCTTGACCTCCTGGATGTTCGAAATGATCTTGTCGTGCAGCAGCGAGCGGCCCCTGGGGCTGGGCACGATCGCGATCACCGGGGTGCCGTCGTCGATCAGGGAGATCGGGCCGTGCTTGAGCTCGCCGGCGGCGAAGCCCTCGGCGTGGATGTAGGCCAGTTCCTTGAGTTTGAGGGCGCCTTCGAGGGCGACCGGGTAGCCGACGTGGCGGCCGATGAACAGCACGCGGTCGAAGTCGGCCGACTCGCGCGCGAGCTTGCGCACCGGCTCCATGTGCTCCAGCAGTTCGCCGATCTTGCCGGGGGTGGCGACCAGTTCGTTCAGCACGGCGCCGACCTCGTCGGCGTACTTGATGCCGCGAATCTGCGCCAGGTGGAGGCCCACCAGGTAGCAGGCGGCGAGCTGGGTCAGGAAGGCCTTCGTGGAGGCGACGGCGACCTCGATGCCGGCGCGGGTGTACAGCACCGCGTCCGATTCGCGCGGGATCGTCGAGCCGACGGTGTTCGAGATGGACAGCACCCGGGCCTTCTGGTCCTTGGCGTGCCGCACCGCCATGAGCGTGTCCATCGTCTCGCCCGACTGCGAGACGGCGACCACGAGCGTCGAGCGGTCGAGGACCGGGTCGCGGTAGCGGAACTCGCTGGACAGCTCCACTTCGCACGGGATGCGGGTCCAGTGCTCGATGGCGTACTTGGTGACCAGTCCGGCGTGGTAGGAGGTGCCGCAGGCGATGATGAAGACCTTGTCGACGTCTCGGAAGTCCTGATCGGACATGCGCATCTCGTCGAGGACGATCTGCCCGGACTCGTCGATCCGGCCGCGGAGGGTGTCGGCCACCGCCTGCGGCTGCTCGTTGATCTCCTTGCGCATGAAGGTGTCGTAGCCGCCCTTCTCGGCGGCGCTGATGTCCCAGTCGACGTGGTAGCGGCGGCCTTCGGAGGCCGACCCGTCGAAGCCGCGGATCGCGACCCCGTCGCCGGTGATGGTGACGATCTGGTCCTGGCCGAGCTCGATCGCCTCGGTGGTGTAGGCGATGAAGGCGGCCACGTCGGAGGCCAGGAAGTGCTCGCGGTCGCCGATGCCGACCACCAGCGGGGAGTTGCGGCGCGCGCCGACGACGGTACCGGGGTCGTCGGCGGCGACCGCGAGCAGTGTGAACGCCCCTTCGAGGCGGGCGCACACCCGCATCATGGCCTCGGTGAGGTCCCCGTCCGCGCCGTACTCGCGGCCGAGCAACTGGGCGGCGACCTCGGTGTCGGTCTCGGAGGCGAACTCGGTTCCCTCGGCCTCCAGCTCGGCGCGCAACTGCCCGAAGTTCTCGATGATGCCGTTGTGGATCAGCGCGACCCTCCCGTCGGCCGACCGGTGCGGGTGGGCGTTCCGGTCGGACGGGACGCCGTGGGTGGCCCAGCGGGTGTGCCCGATGCCGGAGCGGGCTTCGGGCAGGCCGGCGCCCTCCAGAACCCCTTCGAGGTTGGCGAGCTTGCCGGCCTTCTTGGCGAGGTGGAGTTCGCCCCCCGCGGCCAGGGCGACGCCCGCCGAGTCGTATCCCCGGTATTCCAGGCGGCGCAGCCCGTCGAGCACGACGTCGACGGAGGTGCGCTGGCCTACGTATCCCACGATTCCACACATGGCCAGAACCCTACCCCAGTTTCGATCACATCCCGTGCGCGGATGTGGGGTTTTCAATCACACGGTTTGAGCGTTCTGCGGCCGCGGCGCCGTGCGCGGCTATGAGACCAGGAAGACGGCCCTCGCGTCGTCCTCGTCCACGTAGCTGACGGCGACGCCGCCGGCCACGGACGTCAACTGCGCGTCCCGGCACCAGTCCTCCGGGAGCTCGTGCTCGGACAGGTCGAGGCGCTCGGCGTCGCCGTCGGCGACCTCGTAGAGGCGGCAGTCGGGTTCGGCGCGGTCCAGCGAGCGGTCGGTGGCGAGGATCGTCCGGTTGTCCGGCAGCACGGTGGCCCAGCCGCGC
Source organism: Glycomyces xiaoerkulensis (assembly GCF_002798405.1). GTDB lineage: Bacteria > Actinomycetota > Actinomycetes > Mycobacteriales > Micromonosporaceae > Glycomyces > Glycomyces xiaoerkulensis. The sequence continues at coordinate 49,478 of NZ_PGGV01000016.1, forward strand.
GTCGAGGCCGGGTCGAGCGGCACGTAGCCGAGCCGGACCGAGCGCTTGTAGAGTCTGTCGCCGGACTCCGCGTCGTAGGCCATGACGCCGAGCCGGGCGCCGCCCCGCTCGTCCTCGGCGGTGAAGCACTCCACGAGCTGGACCGTGCGCCGCTCGCCGTGCTCGGCCGAGGCGCGGGCGGGTGCCTCGCCGGGGGCCGCGCCGGAGGTCTCGAGCGCGGCCGGCCGCGACATGTGGAGGGTCCCGCCGCAGGCCGAGGAATGGGTCGAGCCGAACGACTCGTCCGTGTTGCGCCAGATCACCTCGCCGTCGGCCAGGTCGAACGCGAGCAGCCGGTGCTCGAAGCGGCGCGCCGAGAACGGCCCGTCGGTGACCCGGTGCTCCTTGCGGCTGTCGTAGATCACCGCCTCCTCGGTGACCAGGAAACTCTCCGGAGGCACCTCCGAATCGCGGTCGACCTTGCGCCTCCACACCGAATCGCCGTCGCGCAGATCGAATGCCAGGATCCAGTTCCGGGCGACCGCGCGGTCCGGGGCCGGCATGCAGTCGGCGAGCATGACCAGGCGGTCCGCGCTCATCCGGGCCCTGGTTCCCTCGCATCCTTCGGGCAGCTCCCGGGTCCAGACCGTGTCGCCGTCGAAGTCGTAGGCGGCGAATGACCTGCCGCGGTCGCCCGCGTACAGCAGCCGGTCCTCGTCGACCGCCAGCAGCCGCCCCGGGGCGCCCTCGAAGGACACGGTGGCGACCTCGCTGCCGGTCTGAGTGCGCAGGACCCGCGTCTGGTAGTCGGCCGGGTCGTCGGCCCGCGGCCCGGACAGCGCGGTCAGATGCGCCGATCGGGACAGGACCGGCGCCTGCGAGAAGCGCCAGTTCCAGCGCCGGTGGTACCACGCCGCCGCGCCGGTGGCCGGGTCGAGCAGCGTGACCGCCTGCGGGGTGGCCTCGCCGGGGTAGTCGACCCGCAGCAGTCCGTGCGGGGTCTCGACGAACCGGCGCACCGAGGCGATGTCGATCCCGTCCTCGATCCCGATCGCCGCCTCGGCGGCATCGCCGGTCCGGACGTCCTGGTTGGCCAGCTCGGCCCAGCGCTGCATCGCCGGGGCCAGCGCCGCGGCGGCCATGACCACGATCGCGATCGCCAGCGCGCCGGTCTTTCGCCGCATGTTCCGGGGGACGAAGCGGCGGCCGCCCGAGTAGCCCTCGACGACGAACTCGCTGAGTGCCAGCAGGCCGCCGCCGAGGACGCCGAAGCCGTACGCGAGGGCGGCCACGCCGGCGCGGAGGGTGATGAACCGGTCGGGCCCGGCCTCGGGCATGGAGGAGTACACCGTCCAGCCCGCGGCGGCGGCGAGGACCGCGGTGAGCAGCCCGGCGATGATGGTCCGCAGCCCCGAGTGGGTGCCGGCGGTGGCCAGGACGAGGGCGACCACCAGGCAGGAGCCGACCGTGCCGATGATCATGAACAGGCCCGACGAGCCGGTGGAGACGCTGCCGAAGGCGGCCCACACCAGCAGCGCGACCCAGGCGACCAGGGCGGTCAGGCCGGCGGTGCGCAGGAATACGCGGGCGAGCGGCCGCCCGAGCGGTGCCGCTCGACGGCCGTTGGAGTGCCGGGCTCCGTTGCCGGCGGGGGCGGACGAGTCGCTCGCGGACATGCACTCTTTCTACCCGCAGCCGGGTCGAAGAGGCGGCCTTTCGGGCAGATGGCCCTTGGCGTCCTGAGTCCTATGCAGAGCCGAGCGGCAGGTTGGACACAGCGGTGTAGTTCGGTTGCCGTCCGGCCGGTCCCTTGCCGAAGTCGGACTTGTAGAGCACGGCCTCGCGGGCGGTCCAGCTCGGCCCGTGGTAGCGGCGCAGGGTGAGCAGGTCCTGGGCGGCCTGCTGGTTGGTGACGCGGTCGCCGGGGCGGGCGAGGGTGACGTGGGGCCGGTACTGCTTCTGGTCCACCGGCAGGTCGGCGGCCAGCAGTCCGGCGCGGATGCGGTGGACGAACTGGACCAGCCGCGCGACGTCCCCTTCGAGGCCGGCGTAGACGACCGAGTAGCGGCCGCGGCCGAACCGGCCGCCGCCGGAGACGCAGAGCCGCAGCGGATCGCAGGCGGCGCTGGCGTCGGCGATGGCCTCGGCGGCGTCGCCGACCCGCTCGGTCGCGACTTCGCCGATGAACGCGAGGGTCAGGTGCCAGTTCTCGGAGCGGACCAGGCGGCCCGAGGTCACGGGTCGGCGGTTGCCGGCGCCCGGTCGTCCGCCGGCGCCGCGGCGGGCGATGTTGAGGTCGGACACCACTTCGGCGAGGTCGGACAGGGCGTTCTCCGGCAGCGGGAGCGCCGCGAACAGGCGTTGTGTCCGGGTCCCTGTCTCGGCGACTGCGGCGACTGTGGCACTCACTGGATTCCCTCCAGGGGGCTCGCTCGGGGTAGATCGGCGCAGCCGGTGTCGATGGATGTGTCGAGCCGACGCGCCGGGGTTGTCGCGATGTGACTAATCCTCGCAGCCGGATCGACTGTTAATTCAGTGAAATCCCATATAACGGGACAGTAACTTCTGGGAAATGGAGGCCTGGTCCCGGCCTACGGCATCGCCTTGCCCGGCAGTGCCGCCGCGGTCCGCCGGATCCGGACGTGCTTGACCCCGTATGCGAACGCTACGGCCGCGATCGATACGCCGCCGCCGAGCCACAGGCCGGCGCGGGCGCCGGCGACCTCGCAGACCCAGCCGACCAAGGGCGCGAACACCGGAGTCGAACCGAGGAAGACCAGCAGGTACACGCTGAGGACCCGGCCGCGGAAGTCGGGGCGGACCCCCATCTGGACGCGCTGATTGGCCGCCTGCGCGAAGTACACCATCGCGAATCCGGCCGGGACGAGCAGGACCATGGCCGACCAGAGGTTGGGACCGAACCCGGCCGCGACGGTGGCGGCTCCGAGCGCGAGCCCGGCACCGAGCACGGTGTAGACGCCGGGGCGGCCCGAGCGGCGGCCCGAGGCCAGGGACCCGGCGAGCGCGCCGACCGCGAGGGCGGTCAGCAGCAGCCCGAAGGTGTCGGCGCCGGTGTCGAACTCGGTCTTGGCCAGCATCGACAGGGTGATCGGGAAGTTGAAGGCGAATCCGGAGACGAACAGGGTCACGAACAGGACGCCGACCAGGTCGGGGCGGGCGGCGACCAGCCGAAGGGCCTCGCCGATGCCGCCGGAGGAGTCGGAGCCGCGGTGGATGGGGTTGGACAGCTCGCGGCGCAGCAGGAGCGCGCAGGCCAGCGCCGGGCCGAGGAAGGCGGCCGCGTTGATGGCGATGACGGTGCCGGTGCTGGTCAGGGCGATCAAGAGTCCGGCCACGGCGGGACCGGCGATACGGCTGGTGTTGAAGATCGCCGAGCCGAGCGAGATGGCGTTCGGGAGGGCCTCGGGTTCGACGATCTCGGCGTAGAAGGTCTGGCGGGCCGGGCCCTCGACCACGGAGACGGCGCCGAAGAGGAACACCGCGAGGTAGACCATCCACAGCTCGACGATCCCGGAGACGACCGCGGTCGCCAGGAACCCCGCGATCGCGGCGGTGCACAGGCTGGAGGCCAGGAGGACGATGCGCTTGTCGAACGCGTCGGCGAGCTTGCCGCCCTGCAGGCCGAACAGCAGGAAGGGTCCGAACTGGATGGCCAGGGACAGGCCGAGGGCGGTCCCGGAGTCACCGGTCAGCTCGAGGACCAGCCAGTTGACGGCGGTCGTCTGGAGCCAGAAGCCCATGGTCCCCAGCATCTGGCCGCAGGCGAAGAGCCGGTACGCCGGGTAGGCGAAGGCCCGGAACGTGTGCTGGAGCTGCGCTGTGAAGACCGGGGACATGATCCATCGATGATAAGCCACTTACCGGTCGGCAAGCTAGGAAATGAGACGGAGTCCATACGCAGCACGTTCTCCACTCGTGCGCAGAGAAGGACCGGGCTGGTCCTCCCGGACCCGCCCGGTCGCGGAGCCTCTCGAGTCGGGGTCGGCCGCGGCGTTACTTGTTCTCGGCCCTGCCGAAGAGGACGTCGTCCCACCCCGGGAGCTGGTTGCGCGGCTTGGAGCCGGCCGCGGCGAGCGGGAGCTGCTCGTCCTCGTCGGCCGAGCGCCGGTTCGGCCGGAGGACCGCCAGTGACGGCACCTCGGGCGTCTCGCGCTGCTCGGTCGCGGCGGTCGTGCCCGGCAGCCCGAGCGAGGACTGCGAACGCTTCCGGGACGGCTCCTCCAGCGGGCGCTCCAGCACCTCGCGGAGCCGGTCGCGGCGCAGCGGGTCGGGCCGGTCGGCGTCGCCGTCGCCGATCCCGTGCATCGGGTCGCGGGAGGGCCGGGCCGGCTCGCCGGGGCGGATGCCGGTCTCGGCGGCCACCTCGATCGGGTCGCTCACCTGCCGCGGGGCCGGCGTCGAGAGGAACTGCGCCATCTCGTCGTCCGGAGTGACCGTCTGGCGGCCGCGGTCGAGCCTCCAGCACGCGCGGGCGGTGGTCTTGCCCGAGGCCCAGGAGGCCTGGATCATCCACGACGCGTCCTCGGTGCGCCAGGCGTCCCAGGTGACCGCCTCCGGGTCGACCCCGTGCGCGCCGAGCTTCATGTCGACCACATTAGACATGCGCTCGCCGCGCTCCGAAGTGGCCAGACGGGCGCGGCGGGCGGCCTGCGCGAGCATCGCCCGCTCCTGGAGGACCGGGCCGGCGTAGCGCAGCACCCGGTCGACGGCGACCTGAGAGGAGGCGGCGATGTCCTCGGCCGACTCCCCCGAGCGGATGCGGGTCTGGATGTCGCGCGGCGAGAGGTTCACGGCGGCGCCGCGCGGCGGAGCGGTCCGGGCGGTTTCGGCGGCGGATTCATCGGAACCGTCCGTGGCCTTGACCGACTTCCCGTCCGGTTGGATCTCCACGGCCGCCGAGACCCGCTCGTCGAGCGGCAGCGCCAGCAGACGCCCCAACTCGTCGGCGAGCACCAGCGCGTGACCGTCCTCTGAGAGGGCTACGAACCGTACCGGCCTCATGCCTTTCACCCCTCGTGTGTCGTCAGCGCCGCTTAGCCAGCTCATCCGAGCGTACGCCCAACCCTACCGGCGAACCACAAGCGCCGGGGGACGATATTCCTTCTTGAGGGTAGATTGGCCGACGTGTCGCCTCATCAATCGCCCGGGACTCCCGGCCAGCGCCCCAGGGAGGCGCTGCAGCGCGTCAAACGCTCCCCCGACGTGCCCGCGCCCGGAGCGGCGCCGGTCCGGATGACGCCGATCGCCGCCGGCGGGACACTATTGTGGACGATCGCGCTGGTGCTGGCATGGTCGTTCCGGGAGGAGCTCGCGGAATCGGGCCGCGAATGGTGGGTGGCGTGCGCGCTGTGCGGAGTCGGGCTCGGCGTCATCGGGACCGCGGCGATGGCCGTGATGGACCGGCGCCGCCTCGCGCGGCACAACGGCGGCGATCGCGCGTCCGGAACCCGGAACGACCGGACCTAAAGGACTTCCGAGCCCCCGTCGTCGTACACCGTCTCCGACTGCGCCACCCCGTGCGGAGTGGTGTCGACGTACTCGCCGATCTCGGAATGGGCGCCGCAGCCGTGGTCGGCGGAGACGACCCTGCCGTCCTCGGAGGAGTACACGTTCGCGCAGGCGCCGAACGCCCGCCGCATCGATCCGGCCAGCGGCAGGTAGAACCCGCACGTGCCGCAGCGGGCCGAGGCGGGCGCGGACTCGCTGATCGGGGCCGCCGGGCCGCGGTCGCCGTCGTACCAGCGCTGCGCGGCCTCGGCGCGACCGGCGCGGTTCATCACGCGCTCGCGGCCCAGGCCGAGCTCGAAGGCGATATCCTCGACCGCGTCGTCGTCGGAATGGAGGTAGGCGGGCATGAGGCGGTCGTCCTCCTCGGGGGCCGGCAGGACCTCGCCCACACCGACCTCGCCGGCCTCGAGCCGCTCCGCCCACGGGATCCACTCCGGCGGCCGCAGCGCGTCCGGACCGGGCAGCAGCGCGGTCTCCGAGACGGTGGCGGTGCGGGCGCGCGGGGCGCGGCTGACGACGACGGCCCAGCGCCAGCCGCGGTAGCCGGCCAGCGTGCAGTCGAAGTAGTGCGTGACGACCCGGTCGGCCTCGGCCTCGACGGTCAGGTGCTCGCCCACACCGTCGCCGGACTCCTCGGCGGCCTCGCGGGCCGTATCGAGGGCGTCGGCGCAGATGCGGTCGAGGCGCGGTTTGCGGGTCCGGGTCTTGGCCGCGGTGGCGGTTGAGCTCTCAGGCACGCGTCCAAGAATAGGTCAAGCCGCGGGCCGATCGGCTCCGGCCGCTCCGGCGGTGACGCGAGCCGATCCGGGTAGGTTTGACGCCATGCGAATACTCGTCGTCTGCGCGGTCCCCGAGGAGGCCGAGGCCATCGAGGCCGGCCGAGCCGTCCGGCACGAGATGGACGTCCTCGTGTGCGGGGTGGGACCGACCGCCGCCGCCGCGGCCTGCGCCCGGGCCATCGCCCAGAACGGGCAGATGGGCCGCGACTACGACGTGGTCGTGAACGCGGGCATCTGCGGCGCCTTCGAGGGCCGGGCGCGCATCGGCGACGTGCTCATCGCCACCGACTCCGTGGCCGCCGAACTGGGCGTGGCCCTGCCCGACCGCCTCCAGCCGCTCGACGAGATCGGGTTCGGCTCGAACCGGATCGGCTGCAACACGGTGCTGACGGTGGCGGTCGAGGGCGTGCGCGGCGAGATCCTGACGCTGGCCTCCGTCACCGGCTCGCGGGAGCGGGCGGCCGAGCTGGCCGCGCGGTACCCGGCCGCGGTCGGCGAGGCGATGGAGGGTTTCGGCGTGGCCACCGCCGCCCACCAGAGCGGACTGCCGTTCGCCGAGATCAGAACCGTGTCGAACCACGTCGGCGACCGCGACGTGGCGGGCTGGGACTGGAACGCGGCCCTCAAATCGCTGACCGGGGCGGTGCGGGAGCTGTGACGGCACCGATCAGCCTGGCGCACTCGCCGTGCCCCAACGACACCTTCATCCACCACGCCTGGACCGCCGGCCTGGTGGACGGGCCGCCGGTCGAGCTGACCTTCGCCGACATCGACGTCACCAACTCCGCGTGCGCGCGAGGCGAGTTCGACGTCGCAAAGGTCTCCTACGCCGCCCTGCCGTACCTCGGCGACCAGTGGCGGCTGCTGCCGGCCGGCGGGGCCCTGGGATGGGGGTGCGGGCCGCTGGTGCTCACCGGCGGCCGCGAGGATCTCGAGGGCGCCAAGGTCGCCGTGCCCTCGGACCGCAGCACCGCCTATCTGCTGTTCCGGTTGTGGCTGGCCGACCTCGGCGGCGCCGACGCCGAGGTCGAGGTGGTCCCGTTCGACCGGATCATGCCGGCGGTGCGGGCCGGAGAGTACGACGCCGGGCTGGTGATCCACGAGGCCCGCTTCACCTACCGCCGGTACGGGCTGCGGTCTCTGGCCGACCTCGGCCGCTGGTGGGAGGAGAGCACCGGAGCGCCGGTCCCGCTGGGAGCCGTCGTCGCCAAGTCGCACCTCGACGCCGCAGAGCTCACCGGGACCATCCGGGCCTCCCTCGACTACGCCCTCGCGCACCCCCGAGCCGGCCGGGACTATGTGGCCGAGCACGCTCAGGAGATGTCCGATGAGGTGTGCCGCAAGCACATCGAGCTGTACGTCAACGAGTTCTCCCGGGACCTGGGCGAGGCCGGCCGGGCCGCGGTCGAGCGGCTCCTCGGCGGCGCCGCGGCGCTCGGCCTGGTACCGGAGCCCGGAATCGGGCTCCCGTTACCATGAGCGACTCCGGATGAGCTGTCCGCAAACATCACCGGCTACGCTTGTCGGACTTGTCAGATCTTCAGCAGACGAGAATTTCGAGGTTCAGCGGTGCCCAGTGGTCGAGTGAAATGGTTCGACGCCGAGAAGGGTTTCGGCTTCGTCTCCCGCGACGACGGCGGCAAGGACGTGTTCGTCCACCGTGACGCGCTGCCGGAGGACGTGGAGGAACTCGTCAAAGGCCAGAAGGTCGAGTACAGCATCATCGACACCCGCCGCGGGGTCCAGGCGATGGGCGTGCATCTCGTGGCCGGCCCGCAGAACGCGGCCGCGACCGCCGCGGCCGCGAAGCCCGGACGCACGCCCGAAGAGCTCAACAGCCTCCTGCAGGACATGATCGGCGTGCTCGAACAGCAGATCATGCCGCCGCTGTCGCGCGGGCGGCGCCCGGATCGGAAGACCGGCGCCAAGATCGCCGAAATGCTGCGGGCCGTCGCCGACGACCTGGGGTGATTCCGGTGGCCTCCCACGTCGACGCGCTCCTCGGACGCCTCGCATCGCTCGACTCGGTCCTGATCGCCTTCTCCGGCGGCGCCGACTCGGCGTTCCTGCTGGCCGCCGCCGTCCGCGCCCTCGGACCGGCGAAGGTCGAAGCCGGCACCGCGGTCTCGCCGTCCCTGGCGCCGAGCGAACTCGACTCGGCCCGGTCCTTCGCGGCCGGGCTCGGCGTCGTCCACCACACGCCCGCGACCGACGAACTCGCGCGGGAGGGCTACCGGCGCAACGACGGCGACCGGTGCTTCTTCTGCAAGACCGAGCTGATGAGCGTCCTCGTCCCCCTGGCCGAGCGGCGCGGGATCGCCGAGATCGCCACCGGCACCAACGCCGACGACACCGTGGCCGGGTTCCGTCCCGGCATCCGCGCCGCGACCCGGGCCGGAGCGCTCACGCCGCTGGCGGACGCCGGGCTCAGCAAGGCCGAGGTCCGCGCCGCGTCCCGGGAGTGGGGCCTGTCGACCTGGGACAAGCCGGCCGCCGCCTGCCTGTCGAGCCGGATCGCCTACGGCACCGAGGTCACCGCCGACGGGCTGCGCCGGGTCGCCGAGGCCGAGGCGTCGCTGCGGCGGGCGCTGGCCGAGGCGCGCATCCCGGTGCGGAACCTGCGGGTGCGGGACCTGGGAGACGCGGTCGCGAAGGTGGAGGTCGACGCCGACCTGGTGCCGGCGGTCGCCGAGCGGAGCGAGGTGCTGGAGGCGGTGGAGGGCTTCGCGGAGGTGCGGCTGGACGAGCGGGGCTTCAGGTCGGGCGCGATGAACGAGCTGCTGCCGGACCCCGAGCGCTACCGGTGACCGGACGCGGCAAGGCGGTCCGAAGTGCCCGGTGAGGCGGGGCAGCGGTGATCGTCAGTGGAGGATGAGTCCGAAGCGACCGCCTCACCGGGTCCATAACCCCTCGGGAACCCCTCTTTCCCGAGGACTTCACCGTTGAACACGAGACTGAGCGCAGCCTGGGCCGAACCTGTCAATTGCCTGAAATCGGGCTCTCGGAGCAATCAGCTCAAATCGTGAGCATCCATCCGTCGCTGGCGCTGAACCTCCCGAGAACCTCATCCGGTCACTCCGGACGGTTGGCTCTGGACGGTGTGGGATCGGGCACGCGGCGGCGGGCGCCGTCCGGTCCGGCCGTGTAGAACTGATCTGTGGATCCGTCGGGTTGCTCGAGCGCGTACCAGCCGGGGTGCTCCGCCGGCTGCGGAGCGCCGCTCGAGGCCGCCTGCAGTCCGGGCGGGCCGTGCAACGGCTGCGCGACCGCCTGCGGCGGCGCCTCCGATCCGGGGCCGTGGGCGGCGCTCGCGCTCGCCCTCGGTCGGCTCACACCCGAACGGCTCGAGGCGGCCCGCTCCCGCCACCGGCGGCTGCCGCGCCTGGTCGGCCTGCGGCTCATCGCCTGCTACCGGTGCCGACTCGCTTCGCGACTGTCGGTCGAGTGCCGGTACACCCCCTCGTGCTCGGGCTACGGCTTCCGCGCGGTGAGCCGCTACGGACTGTGGGCCGGCGGGCGGCTGGCGGCGGCGCGGGTGCTGCGCTGCCGACCCGGGGTGAGGCGGGGCACGCACGATCCGGTGCCCGGCCGCCGGACCGGCCGTTAAACTCCGAGCCATGAACGAAGTGACAACCGTCGAGCAGCCGTCCCCGTCCCGCGAGGCGGCGCGCGCCCGCAGCCGCGAGGTCAAGCCCGGGCACCTGCCGGTCTCCGAGTTCACCTCGGGCCGCATCGGCGCCGCCGCCCCGTTCGGGCGCAGCGACTTCCCCCTGCCCTTGCAGCAGATCCACTACTCCCACCCCGAGCCCGCCCCCGAGCGGATCCTGGAAGAGGAGCGCGAGTGACGCGACCGGTTCGCAATCTCTTACGAGACTCTGGCAAGAAAATTTCATAGGTGGTATGTTTTTGCGCACACGGGATGTCGGCATCCCGTGCCCTCACCGACCCCGGAGGAAGAAGCGCAATGCGGCGTACCACCAGATGCGCGGCGGGAGTGCTGGTCTCGGCACTGGCACTCAGCGCCTGCGACAGCCCCACCGAACCGGCCTCGGACGAACCGTCCTGGGAGGACGAGCCGTCCGAATCCCAGCTCGCCGACCGCGCCGAGACCCGGGCGCAGCAGGCCGAGCAGTTCTACTTCGTCGTGACCGACCGCTTCGCCGACGGCGACCCGTCCAACAACACCGGCGGCATCGAAGGCGGGCCCCTCGACCACGGCCACGACCCGACGCGGCGGCAGTTCTACCAGGGCGGCGACCTGGCCGGCGTCGAGGAGAACCTCGACTACATCGAAGGTCTCGGCACCACCGCGATCTGGCTGACCCCGGTCGTGGTCAACCAGCCGGTGCAGGTCTCCGAGACCTGGACCGGCTCCGGATACCACGGCTACTGGGGCACCGACTTCACCGCCGTCGACCCGCACCTCGGCGACGACGCGGAGCTGCAGAGCCTCATCGACGCCGCGCACGAGCGCGGCATCGAGGTCCACCTCGACATCGTCGTCAACCACACCGCCGACGTCATCCAGTACGCCGAGGACTCCGGCGCCTACGTCCCCAAGGACGAGCAGCCTTACCTCGACGCCGACGGCCGGCCGTTCGACGACGCGAACTACGCGGCCTCCGGCGAGTTCCCCGAGGTCGGTGCGGACACCTACCCGTACACGCCCGTCCTCGAGGAGGGCGAGGCCGACCTCAAGCGGCCCGAATGGCTCAACGACCCGGCCATGTACCACAACCGGGGCGAGTCAGCCTTCTCCGGCGAATCCTCCACCTACGGCGACTTCGCCGGGCTCGACTCGGTCTGGACCGAGCGGTCCGAGGTCGTCGACGGCTGGATCGAGGTCTACTCCGACTGGATCACCGAAACCGGCGTCGACGGCTTCCGCCTGGACACCGTCAAGCACGTCAACCTCGAATTCTGGCCGCAATTTCTTGCAGGCGTCCGCGCGGCCGCCGACGCCGAGGACATCGACTTCTTCGCCTTCGGTGAGGTCTACTCCGGCGACCCGCTCCTGACCAGTGAATACGTGCGCAAGGGCGAGCTCGACGCCGTGCTCGACTTCGGTTTCCACGGCGCCGCGAACGGGTTCGTCACCGGCTCTGCCGGCGCCGAGGCGCTCGGCACGCTGTACGACTCCGACCCGCTGTTCACCACCCCGCGCACCGACGCGCTGTCGACGCCCACATTCGTGTCCAACCACGACGCCGGCCGCGTCGGCACCGGCATCGTGAAGCGCACCGACCCGAGCACCTGGCTCGACCGGGCGGTCCTCGCCGAGGAACTCATGTTCCTCACCCGCGGGCAGCCGGTCGTCTACTACGGCGACGAGCAGGGCTTCACCGGCGAAGGCGGCGACGACTACTCGCGCCAGACGATGTTCGCCTCCCAGGTGGACGAATTCCTCGACGACGAGATCATCGGCGCCGACACCACGCACGCCGAGGACCACTACGACACCGACCACCCCCTCTACCGGGCCATCGCCGAACTCGGGGGCCTCCGCAGGGACCACCCGGCGCTCAGCGACGGCATCCAGATGACGCGCTCGACCGAGAACGGCGTGTTCGCCTTCTCCCGCATCCACTCCGAAGAAGGCGTCGAATACCTCGTCGCGGCCTCCGGCTCCGAGACCGAGCAGACGGTCGAGGTCGAGACCCACTCCGAAGGGTTCGGCCGGATCTACGGCGAGGGCTCGATCGACGCCGCCGGCGGCGCGGCCTCGATCACCGTGCCGCCGCTGTCGACGACGGTCTTCCGCGCCGACGGGCCGGTACCGACCGGCGAGGCGCCGACCGTCGAAGTCGGCGTCGCCGACGAATCGGCGGGCATCGCGCACGTCAGCGCCGACGTGACCGGCGACCCGCTCACCCGCGTCGCCTTCGCCGCCGCCGTCGACGGCGGCGAATGGACCTATGCGGGCACCGCGCCCGGCCCGGACCACCGGATCGCCTACGACCTCGACGGCCTCGGCGGCGGCTCGACCGTCGAGTTCAAGGCCGCGGCCGTCGACCGCGAAGGCCGCACCGCCTCGGGCAAGGCGAGCACCACCGTCGCCACCCCCGTCCGGGGCGGCGGGTCGCCCGCCTGGGCCAACGTCCACTACGACGGCGATCCCGAGCAATGGGGCCTGTACACGTGGGGCGACGTGGCCGACTCCTCGAGCACCGTCTGGCCCGACTCCAACCCGTTCAGCGGCGAGACCTCCTACGGAGGCTTCGCTTCCCTCCGGCTCACCGAGGAGGCGAGCGAGGTCGGCTACCTGGTGATCGACGGCGACGGCAACAAGGACCACGAGGCCGACCGGTCCTTCGACCCGAGCGAGCACCCCGAGATCTGGCTGACCGCCGGCAGCGGGGACGTCGCCCACTCCCCGGCGGAGGCTCGCGGACACGTGACCGTCCACGCCCCTGACGACGGCACCGACTGGGGACTCCACCTGTGGGGCGAGGCGCTCGCCGACGGCGTCGGCACCGAGTGGGACTCGCCCCGCCCGCCGGACGGCACCGACGAATGGGGGCCGTACTGGAACGTGCCGGTGGACGAGGTCGACGCCGACATGGGCGCCGTCGTCCACGCCGGAGACACCAAGCTCCACGAGGCCGACATCGTCCTGACCCCGTCCGAACTCGGCGAGACCTGGGTGACCGCGGCCGGGCCGCACGCCTCGCGGGCGGCCGCCGACGGCAAGGCGGTCCTCCACTACCAGCGCCCCGACGGCGACCTGGACGGCTGGACCCTGCACACCTGGGAGGGCGCGGCCGAACCGACCGACTGGGACGCCGGGCTCGAGCCGGTCCGCACCGACTCGTTCGGGGCGGTGTTCGAGGTGGACCTGGCCGAGGACGCCGAGGCGCTCTCCTACATCCTCCACCGCGGCGACGAGAAGGACCTGCCGACCGACCAGCGGCTCGATTTCGCCGAGTTCGGCCACGAAGTGTGGATCACCGCCTCGACCGAGGGATACGTGCGCCCGTCCGGGGCCTCGCTCGACCGCCGCCCGGACCTCGATCCGGGGGCCGAGCGCGCGATCTGGCTCGACCGCGACTCGATCGCGCTCGACACGGGCGCCACGGACGGCAAGGTCTACGAGCTGCTGGCCGGCGCCGACGGCTCGATCGCCGTCGAGGACGGCGAGATCACCGGCGACTTCGAGACCATCGGCCTGACCCCGTCGGGCGGCATGACCGAGTCCCAGCGCCGGGCCCACCCCGAATACTGGGACTACCGGACGTTCCGCCTCGACCCGGGCGCCGACGTCGAGGAGGCGCTGCGCGGGCAGCTCGTGGCGGTCGAGCGCGACCATACCGGGAAGCCGTGGCTGGCCACCGGCGTGCAGATCGCCGGCGTCCTGGACGACGTCTACGCCGCTGCGGTAGCCGCCGACCTGGGCCTGACCTGGAAGAACGGCAAACCGACCGTCTCGGTGTGGGCGCCGACGGCGCGGTCGGTGCGGCTCGAGCTGTCCGACTCGCCCGGCGATGAGCCGACCGTCCACGAGATGAAGCGCGACGAGTCGACCGGCGTCTGGTCGGTCAAGGGCAAGAAGGACTGGGACCGCGCCTACTACCGCTTCGCCGTGGAGGTCTGGCACCCGTCGACGCAGCGGATCGAGTCGTACTCGGTCACCGACCCCTACTCGGTCTCGCTGGCGGCGGACTCGACGCACAGCCAGATCGTCAACCTCGACGACGCCGACCTGAAGCCGGAGGGCTGGGACGACCGGGCTCGGCCCGAGGCGGTGGAGCCGGCCGCGTCGCAGGTCTGGGAGGTCCACGTCCGCGACTTCTCGATCGCCGACGAGTCGGTCCCGGCCGGACTGCGCGGCACCTACGCGGCGTTCGCCGAGGGCGACTCGGTCGCTGTCCGGCACCTCGCCGAGCTGGCCGAGGCGGGACTGACGCACGTCCACCTGCTGCCGACGTTCGACATAGCGACGGTCCCGGAGACCGGCCCGGCCGTGCCCGACTGCGACCTGGGCTCGTTCGCGCCGGACTCGGCGCAGCAGCAGGCTTGCGTCGGCGAGACCCGGGCCGAGGACGCCTACAACTGGGGCTACGACCCGTACCACTTCAACGCCCCCGAGGGCTCGTACGCGACCGACCCCGACGGGACGCGGCGGATCCTGGAGTACCGCCGGATGGTCCAGGCGCTCCACGAAATGGGGCTGCGGGTGGTGAACGACGTGGTCTACAACCACACCTCGGCCTCCGGAGCCGACGAGCGATCGGTGCTGGACCGGATCGTGCCCGGCTACTACCACCGGCTCGACGGCAACGGCGACGTGCACACCTCCACCTGCTGCCGGAACACCGCGCCCGAGCACGCGATGTTCGGCAAGTTCGTGGTCGAGTCGACCGCCCTGTGGGCCGAGGCGTACCGGGTCGACGGGTTCCGATTCGACCTGATGGGCCACCACCCGAAGGACAACATCCTCGCCGTCCGGGCCGCGCTCGACCGGATCGACCCGGGCATCCTGCTCTACGGCGAGGGCTGGGACTTCGGCGAGGTGGCCGGGGACGCCCTGTTCGAGCAGGCCACGCAGCCGAACATGGCCGGGACCGGCGTCGGGACGTTCAACGACCGGATGCGGGACTCGGTCCGCGGGGGCGGGCCGTTCGACGCCGACCCGCGCCGCCAGGGCTTCGGTTCGGGCCTGTGGAGCGAGGACAACGGCTCGGGGACCTCGCCGGACGCCCTCGCCGAGCTGCTGCACGCCGGGGACCTGACGAGACTGGGGCTGGCCGGCAATCTCGCCGGCTACGAGTTCACCGCCTCGGACGGGCGACCGGTGTCCGGCGCCGACCTGGACTACAACGGCGCGGCCGCCGGGTACACCGCGGCCCCGGGCGAGGCGGTGAACTACGTCGACGCGCATGACAACGAGATCCTGTTCGACTCGCTGGCCTACAAGCTCGACGGCGAGGTGACCGGGGCCGACCGGGCCCGGATGCAGGTGCTGAGCCTGTCGACGGCGGTGCTGAGCCAGGGGACCGGTTTCGTGACGGCCGGTTCGGAGCTGCTGCGGTCGAAATCGCTGGACCGGGATTCGTACGACTCCGGCGACTGGTTCAACGCCATCCGGTGGGACTGCGGCGGTGCCGAAGGCTTCGGGGCCTCCTCGAACGGGTTCGGCTCCGGCCTGCCGCCGGCGTGGACCAGTGAGGACGAGTGGTCCCACGCCGCCGACGCGGTCGCGCGGGTGGACGAGCCGAGCTGCGAGGACATCGAGCTGGCCGGCGCGAGGTACGCCGAGCTGCTGCGGATCGCCTCCTCGACGCGGGCGTTCAGCCTGGGCACGGCCGAGGCGGTGTCCGAGCGGGTCTCGTTCCCGCTGTCGGGCGAGGGCGAGGCGCCGGGCGTGATCACCATGGTCGTCGACATGGAGGGCCTGGACGACGAGTTCGAGACGGTGACGGCGGTGTTCAACGCCACCCCGGACGCGGTCGACCGGACGGTGGCCGATCAGGCCGGCTCGGGCGCCGGACTGCACCCGGTGCTGCGTGAGTCGGCCGACGAGGTCCTCGTCGAGGCGTCGTTCGACGATGCGACCGGTACGTTCACGGTGCCGGGCCGTTCGGTGGCGGTGTTCGTGAGCTGACGGTCTTCCGGACGCCCGGCCCGCGGGTTCCGGAGCGGGGCCGGGCGCCTTGACAGGCCGTGAATACTGAGGGGTACTCGTTGATCCCTGGAACCGGGGCGGACGTGCCGCGTCCGCCCCGGCTTATCACGGCCCGCGGACTACGGTCTGGGCAGCAGCCGGTTACGATTCGTTCCATGACATACCCCCAGCAAGGACAGCCGGGCGACCCCTACAACCAGCCGCCCGGCGGCTACCAGCCCGGACAGGCCGGGCCCGAGTACCCACAGCAGCCGCAGTACCACACCCAGCCCGACATGGGGCAGCAGCCCGGATACCCGCAGCAGCCCGGCTATCACCACCAGCAGCCGCTCTACCAGGACCAGTACGGGCAGCAGTACGGTCCGCCGCCGGTGCCGCCCGACAACAAGGGCGGCGCGGGCACGGCGATCCTGATCGTGGTCGTAGTGCTGCTGCTGATCGGCGGCGGCGCCGCCGGATACTTCCTGCTCGGCGACGACGACGAGGGCACCACCACCGCCGGGGACGAGGAGACCTCCGCGTCCGAGGAGGCCCCGACCGAGGAAGGCGACGACGGCGAGGAGCCCACCGAAGACGAGGAGCCGACCGACGGGACGGAGCCGAGCGGCGACACCATCACCGTCGACTCGCTGGGCGCGGCGACGCCGCTGCCCGGAAGCGGCCAGTGGGATCCGTATCAGGGACCCGCCACGAACACGGCCTGGGGCGCCGACGCCACCTCGTACGTGGTCCAGCACGACCCGACCTGGATCTCGCTGTTCGGGGCGGGCATGTGCACCGGCCTGGAATTCCCGTACGACCCGGACGACCTGTCCGGCAGCGCGGCCGGCGCGGTCGAATGGTGGGCCGAAGGGTTCTCCGACGCCGAGGGGATGACCTACGGCGACCCGGAGCTGACCGAGGTCGAGGTCGACGGCCGGCCCGGCGTGCTGGCCGAGACCCGGATCGAGTGGGACTCCTACGCCGACACCGACGACACCTACGAGGACGCGGCGGTCCTCATCGTCGACGCCGACGGCGTCAACGGGTTCATCGGAATCGCGAGCATCCCCGAATCGGGCGCCGACTTCCGGCAGGAGGCGGTCGACGCGCTGCTCGCCACGACGTTCGAGGGCGAGACCGCTTAGCGGCCCCGCCCTCGCCGGGAGGTTCGATCGGGCGGACGCCCACCCGGACTCCGCCCGAGGACTCAGAAGGCCCCGTCGGGCAGGTCCATGGCGGTCAGGTCGGCGGCCTCGACGATCTTCCGGTCGGCGGTCAGGCGCGGCAGCACCTCGCGGGCGAAGAACTTCGCGGAGGCGACCTTGCCGCGGTAGAAATCGTCGTCGGCGCCGGCGTCGAGCTTGGCCTGGGCGACCTCGGCCTGGCGCAGCAGCAGCCAGGCGACCGTCAGGTCGCCGACGGCCAGCAGCAGGCGCCGCGAGTGGAGTCCGGCCTTGTACAGCTCGCGCGGGTTCCCCTCCATCGGGCCCATGACGGCCGGCTGGAGGGCCTCGATGATGCCCTGGACGTCGCCGAGTGCGCGCTGGACCTTGGCGCGGACCTCGGACAGCTCCTCGTGGCCCTCGGCGGTGGAGGCCGTGATCTCGCCCGCGACGGCCATGAGGGCCTCACCGTTGTCCTTGAGGATCTTGCGGAACAGGAAGTCGAGGCTCTGGATGGCGGTCGTGCCCTCGTAGAGCGTGTCGATCTTGGCGTCGCGGACGTACTGCTCCAGCGGGTAGTCCTGCAGGTACCCCGAGCCCCCGAAGGTCTGGAGGGACTCGGCGCCGAGCAGCTCGTAGGCGCGCTCGGAGCCGCAGCCCTTGACCAGCGGCAGCAGCAGGTCGTTCACGCGCTTGGCGGTTTCGGCGGCCTCGGCGTCGCCGTCGCGCTCGGCGATGTAGAACCGGTCCTGCCAGGAGGCGGTGTAGGAGACCAGCGCGCGCAGGCCCTCGGCGTAGCCCTTCTGCATCATCAGGGAGCGGCGCACGTCGGGGTGTTTGATGATCGGCACCCGCGGGGAGGTCTTGTCGGTGCTGTTGAGCATGTCCGGGCCCTGGATGCGGCTCTTGGCGTAGTCGAGCGCGTTGAGGTAGCCGCTCGACAGGGCGGCGATGGCCTTGGTGCCGACCATCATGCGGGCGTACTCGATGATGAGGAACATCTGCCGGATGCCCTCGTGCCTCTCGCCGAGGAGCCAGCCGGTGGCGGGCGTCTTCTCGCCGAAGGTGAGCTCGGCGGTGGCCGAGACCTTCAGGCCCATCTTCTTCTCGATGTTGGTGGCGTAGACGCCGTTGCGCTCGCCGAGTTCGCCCGTGGCGGGGTCGAAGTGGTACTTCGGGACGATGAACAGGCTCAGGCCCTTGGTGCCGGGGCCGCCGGCGCCTTCCTCGCCTTCGGGGCGCGCCAGGACGTAGTGGATGATGTTGTCGGTCATGTCCTGGTCGCCGGAGGTGATGAACCGCTTGACGCCTTCGATGTGCCAGGTGCCGTCGGGCTGCTTGATCGCCTTGGTGCGGCCGGAGCCGACGTCGGACCCGGCGTCGGGCTCGGTGAGGACCATGGTGGCGCCCCACTGCTTCTCGACGAACAGCTTGGCCCACTCCTTCTGCTCGTCGGTGCCTTCGACGTAGGCGCTGTGGGCGAAGGAGGGCCCGGCGGCGTACATCCACAGGGCGGGGTTGGCGCCGAGGACGAGCTCGGCGATCGACCACCAGAGCATGCGGGGCGCGAGCGTGCCTCCGAGTTCCTCGGGCAGGTCGAGCCGCCAGTATTCGGCGTCCATGAAGGCGCGGTAGGACTTCTTGAAGGACTCCGGCAGGGTGACCGCGTGTTCGGCGGGGTCGTAGTCGGGCGGGTTGCGGTCGCCCTCGACGTAGCTGGCGGCGAGTTCTTCCTCGGACAGGCGCGCGAGCTCGGCGAGGATGTCGCGGGCGGTGTCGACGTCGAGGTCGCCGTACAGCTCGTGGTCCAGCGACTTGTCGGCCCCGAAGACCTCGAAGAGGTTGAACTCGAGATCGCGAAGGTTGTGGCGGAAATGCGTCATTGCGGGTCCTCCATTACTCAGTGGTAACCCTCATCATATTACCCGTCAGTAGCTACTTGAAGCATGCCACGGGAAATCCCCGCCGACCAGCGACGATCCGGAGTGTCGGAGGTCTCGTGAAAAATCCGTCCGAGGCGGCGTCATGAACGGGGGCGTCCGTCGTTGAACCAATGCACGGACCATCCGTGCGATGTCAGAGCGAAACTCCGGACCCACCCGGGAGCCCCACGATGATCAGAACCGTCTCCGGTCGGCTGAGCGCCCGCCTCCGCCCCGTGTACATCGGCCGCCACCGCCGCGGCCGCCCGAGACTGGCCGCCGTGCTCCGGACCGCGATCGAGCCGCAGCCGGGCTCGGGCGGGCGGAACTAGACCTGGTCGGGCCGGTAGTCGAGCAGCAGCAGGGCGATGTCGTCGGCCAACGGGCCGCCCACCCAGCGCCGCAGCGCGGTCTCCAGGGAGGCCAGGCCGTCGCCGACGTCGCCGTGGCCGATCAGGCTCCAGGC
This sequence comes from Glycomyces xiaoerkulensis, assembly GCF_002798405.1. Taxonomy (GTDB): domain Bacteria; phylum Actinomycetota; class Actinomycetes; order Mycobacteriales; family Micromonosporaceae; genus Glycomyces; species Glycomyces xiaoerkulensis. Next base: position 68,920 of record NZ_PGGV01000016.1, read on the forward strand.
CCGGTCCTCGATCGGGAAGAACTCGCCGTCCTTCCTGGCCTCGGCCAGGCCGTCGGTGTACAGGAAGATGCGGTCGCCCGGCTGCAGCCGCACCGTCAGCTCCCGAGCCGTCGGCCCCAGTCCCAGCGGCGGTGCCATCGACTCGGGTTCGAGGTAGGAGGCGGCGCCGTCCCGCACCAGCATCGGGGGCGGATGCCCGCAGTTGAGGATCTCGAGGGTCCCGCCGCGCTCCTGCAGCAGGATCGCGGTCACGAAGTCCTCCTCGTCGGCGTTGCGCGCCACCGCCTGGTCGAGATCGGCGACCATGCACCGCTGGTCGGCGCGGTCGAAGGCCACGTGCCGGAACGAGCCCAGCACCGTAGAGGACAGCCGCACCGCGTCCAGGCCCTTGCCGCGGACGTCGCCGATGATGATGCGGACGCCGTACTCGGTCTCCAGGGCCTCGTACAGGTCGCCGCCGATGTCGGCGCCCGAGCGCGCCGAGACGTAGCGGGCGGCGATGTCGAACGGGCCCAGGCGCGAGTCGATCGGGCGCAGGATCGCCTGCTGCACGACCGAGGCCAACTGGGTGAGCCGCCGCAGCCGGTCGTCGTCGCGCTCGCGGACCACCGCGACCGCGACCGACACGGCCGTCGCCGCACTCACCACCAGGAAGTCGACGGCGTGGCCGAAGGCGGTGACGACCTCGAACTCGTTGACGCACCACAGGTAGACGAAGGCGACCGCCAGGCTGGCGAGCCCGACGACGGTGACCCAGCGCCAGTTCAGGAACGCCGAGGCCACCAGCGGCGGCAGGGCCAGCCACGGCACCGCGTGCGTCTGGCCCTCGAAGGAGAGCTGCATGGCGATCAGCACGACGATCGCCACGAAGGCGGCGGTGAACACCGATCGCACCGAGGGCGAGGACCAGCCGTTCGACGGCCCTGCGCGTCGGGTGCCGGTCCCGCGCTGCAGCGGTGTGCGCATCTCGGTGCGTGCCTCCTTCCTTTCGGTCGAGTGTGGGGCTCCCGCGGGATTCGCGCAAGCGGCCGCTCGGGCGGACGCCCGTGAAGCAGAGCGCTCGGGGAGCGGGCGGGAGCGGTCTCCGGACACCCGGTCGTCTCCGGGGTCGCCGTCGACCCCGGGTCTCGACTACGGCCGATGTGAAGATCGTAATGGTCTCGGGGGCCGCGCCCTCCCTGGCCGAGCCCGACGCGACTTCAGGACGAAAGTCGGTTCGTTCGGATCGAATCGACCGGCCGAAAGGACTACCGCAGATAGTCCATTCGGACAGGGTCCGCGACGGAGGGCGCGGGCAACTCCGTTGCCGCCCGGATCGGCCTGTGCGAAGCTTGTCCCCGTGGAGTTCAAGCTCGTGATGACGCCGTTCACCGACCGTGTGGCGCAAGAGCTCTGCGCCGAGCTCGACGGCGAGTACGTGAGCAGGTACGGCCATGGCGACGAGACCGGCATCGGGGACGGCGACTTCCATCCGCCGAACGGCGACTTCCTGGTGGCCTACGACGCCGGCGGCGAGCCGGCCGGGTGCGGCGGCTGGCGCGCCCGCGACGAGGACGACGCCGAGATGAAGCGCATCTTCGTGCGCGGACACTACCGCCGCCGGGGTCTGGCGAGGCTCATCGTGGCCGCGGTGGAGCGCTCGGCGGCCGAGTCCGGCCGCAAGCGGATCGTCCTCGAGACCGGCCCGCGCCAGCCCGAGGCGATCGCGATGTACCGGGCCATCGGCTACCGGGAGGTCGAGCCCTTCGGCTTCTACGCGTGCGCCGACGGCTCGCTCCACCTCGGCAGGGAACTGCGCACCGACCATCACTGAGGATCGCCGCTGCGCGCCCGGGGCCCCCTCGACACACGCCAGGCCGGTCGTTTCGACCGGCCTGAGCTGCGTCTTCAATCTCGGAGCGGATGACGGGAATCGAACCCGCGTTATCAGCTTGGGAAGCTGAAGTTCTACCATTGAACTACATCCGCGCGCCGCGCGATCGCCCGAGCGAATCGGGATCGCCTCCGCGGGCGGCGCCCAGTATATTACCCCGCCCGAGCCTCGCCCGCATGCCCCCGGCCGGGCGGTTCCCGCCCGCCCCGGCGCACTCCTCCCCCACTGTCCGAGCTCACTCGTGCCTCGCCGCGAGCGGGCCACTCGGCCACTTCGGTTTGGGCGAAAATTCCGGTGTGCGGGATGTGACCGTGCGCACCGACATGCCGTTTCCACCCGGCTGTTCCACCGGTTTCTAGCTGCGGATATCTCCAAAAGATTAGATAACGGAGACCCTCTTCACAAGCAGTCTCGGCATGGGTACTATGACCACAGCGAAAATTACCGATACTTGTTCCGAAAGTTTCGGACTCAACGATCGCACGTTCCGGGACAAGCCTCGGTCACGTCAACCCTCATCCCTCGAAAGGAAACAATCCGATGCGCAAACCCCTTAACAGGCTCCGGGCGCTCACAGCGGCCGGAGCCGCCGGTGCCCTGGCCCTCACGGCGGCCTGCGGCGGCAGCGGCGGCTCCAACGACGATGAGATCACCTGGTGGCACATCCAGAACGAAGACCCGATGATGAGCTACTGGGACCAGCTCTCCGAGGAATGGCTCGAGGAATCGGGATCGGACCTCACCTTCGACACCCAGGCGATCGAGAACGACTCCTTCAAGCAGCGCCTCAGCGTCTCCGAATCCGCGGACGAGATGCCGGACCTGTTCCAGACCTGGGGCGGCGGCGTGCTCGCCGAGCAGGCCGAGGCCGGACTCGTCCGCGACCTCACCGACGAGCTCGACTGCCTCGACCTGATCAACCCCGGTTACCTCGAGGCCTACACCGTCGACGGCCGCGTCTACGGCGTTCCGTTCGACGCCGGCGCAGTCGGGTTCTGGTACAACAAGGACCTCTTCGCGGAGGCCGGCATCGACGAGATCCCGGAGACCTGGAGCGGCTTCCTGGGCGTCGTGGAGGACCTCAAGGCCGCCGACATCACCCCGATCGCCCTGGGCGAATCGGAGCTGTGGCCGGGCCACTTCTACTGGGCCTACCTGGTGATGCGCACCATCGGCCTGGACGCGCTGTCGGAGTCGGCCGCGAACATGGAGTTCTCCGACCCCGGCTTCGTGGAGGCCGGCGAGCACCTGCAGGACCTGATCGAGCTCGAGCCGTTCCAGCCCGGCTTCGAGGCCGCGCCCTACGGCGAGGGCCCCGACTCGCAGGCCGCCATCATGGGCAACGGCGACGCCGCCATGGAGCTCATGGGCCAGTGGGCCCCGAGCGTCCAGGCCGACTCCTCGGGCACCGACGGCCTCGGCGACAGCCTGGGCTTCTTCAAGTTCCCGGCCGTTGAGGGCGGAGCCGGCGACATCAACGAGATCCTGTCCGGCGGCAACGGCTTCGCGGTCGGCAACAACGCGCCCGACGAGGTCTTCGACTACCTGTGCTACCTCTTCAGCGAGGAGAACCAGAGCCGGATCCTCGAGAACGCCGACGGACTGTTCACCACCGTCGCCGCCAACCCCGAGAACGTGCTCGACGAGGTCGACCCGCACCTGCAGCTCGTCCTGGACACGGTCGCCGAATCCACCGGCGCCCAGCTCTACCTCGACCAGGACTACCCGGCCGCGGTCGGCGAGACCGTCAACGAGGCCACCGGTGGTCTCTTCCTGGGCGATATCGGCCCCGAGCAAGTGGTGGAGGACATCAACACCGCATGGGAACGTGAGCAGTGAGTCACGTTAAGGAAGCACCATCCGGTGGGCGAGATACCCACCCGGTGACTGCGGGGGCGGCCCGGTCGGGCCGCCCCCGCGGCGGCGGATTCGTAGGTCTGAGACCCCCGTTCAAGACCATCCTGATCTTCCTGCTGCCCGCGAGCATCGTCTTCGCCATCTTCGTGCTGGGGCCGGTCTCCTTCAGCGCGTACACCTCGTTCTTCGAATGGAACGGGCGGGGCAGCATCACCGAATTCGTCGGACTCGACAACTTCCGGCGGCTGGCCGGGGACGAGATCTTCCGCGGCGACCTGTTCCGCGGCGGCATGATCATCCTCCTGTCGCTGGTCGTGCAGCTCCCGTTCGCGTTCGGACTGGCGATGCTGCTGCACCAGAAGTTCCCCGGACGCACCATCTTCCGGCTGATCTTCTTCGTGCCGTACGTGCTGAGCGAAGCGGTCACCGCCGTGCTGTTCACCCTGCTCCTGTCCCCCTCGCGCGGCGCGGTCAACCAGTTCCTGTCGGCGATCGGCTTCGGGGACGTGGAGATCCTGTGGATGGCGGACCGGAACCTGGTGCTGTACACCGTGTTCGCGGTCCTGTGCTGGAAGTACTTCGGCTTCTACATGATCCTGTTCCTGGCCGGGAGGCAGAACATCCCGCAGGAGCTCTACGAGGCGGCCAAGGTCGACGGCGCCACCGCCGTGGAGCAGTTCCGGAGGATCACCCTGCCGCTGATGGGCCCCACCGTCCGCGTCACCGTGTTCCTCTCGGTCATCGGGGTGGTGCAACTGTTCGACCTGGTCTACATCCTCACCAGCGGCGGACCCGGCCACTCCTCCGAGACCATGGCGATCACCATGTACGACTACGGCTTCCAGCGCAACGAGGTCGGCTACGGATCGGCGATCAGCATCGTGATGTTCCTGATCTGCCTGATCTTCGCGCTCCTGTACCAGCGCTACGTGCTCAAGCGCGACCTGCAGGGGTCGGTGGCCGGCGCCGCGCAGTCTGAAGGGCGGAACTGATGAGCGTACTGTCAATGCGAGCGCGGGTGTCCAAGAACATCGGCCTGTACTTCGCAGCGTTCCTGGTCGCCTCCTTCATCGTCACTCCGATCCTGTTCGCGCTGCTCGGCGGCTTCAAGGACAACGCCCAGCTCGGCGAGTCGCCCATGGGCCTGCCGTCGCCGTGGAACACCGAGAACTACACCAACGTCCTGATCGACCTGACCTTCTGGCGGCAGGTGGTGAACTCCACCGGCATCGCCCTGGCCACCACCTTCCTCACCGTCGGGGTCGGTGCGATGGTGTCGTTCGTGTTCGCCCGCTATGCCTTCCGGGGCCGCGAAGTGCTGTTCATGACCTTCGCGACCGGGCTGATGTTCCACTTCGCGGTGGCGGTGCTCCCGCTGTTCATCATCCTGCGTGCCCTGGGGATGCTGAACAATCCGCTCGGGGTGATCCTGCCCCAGGTGGCGTTCGGCCTGCCGCTGACCATCATCATCCTCCGAAGTTTCTTCCGGCAGATTCCGGGCGAAGTGGAGGAGGCCGCCACCGTCGACGGCGCGAGCCCGTGGACGTTCTTCACCAAGGTGCTGCTGCCGATGTCCCGTCCGGTGCTCGCCACCGTCTCGGTGCTGGCGCTGGTGAACAGTTGGAACAACTTCCTGCTGCCGCTGGTGGTGCTGCACGACTCCTCGTGGTGGACACTGCCGATCGCCGTCACGCAGTTCTCGGGCCAGTACGCGTCCGACACCGCCAAGGTGCTGGCGTTCGTGATGCTGGCGATGCTCCCGGCCCTGGTGTTCTACGCCTTCGCCGAAAGGCACCTCATCAGCGGTCTGACCTCGGGAAGCACCAAGGGATGACCTGACCGAAGGAACCGAACCGAGCGCCGCGGCGTCGGAAGGTACATGAGACGCAGACTCGTACCTCTCGGCGCCGCGGCCGTTTTCGTCGCCGGCGCATGCACCTCCGGGACCGGCACCGATATCGATCCTCCCCCTCCGGCCGAGTGGGTCCCGGCCTCGGCGCAGTTGGCCTCCTACGACTCCTGCGAGGACGCCCTGGAGGGCATCCAGCGCTCGGTGCTGAGCACCATGACGCAGATGCGCCGCACCATGCCCGCGGACGGCGGCGCGGAATTCGCCCAGGAGGACGAGGCCCTCGCGCCGAACGCGGCGGAGGCCGAGGACGGCGCCGCCGACGCCGGCGGCGGCGAGCGGGCCTCCGGGCAGGAGCATTCGGAGACCAACAACGCCGTCGCCGGGGTCGACGAGCCCGACGTGGTCAAGACCGACGGCGAGCACATCTGGGCGGTGGCCGACGCCGTGCTGTACGTCGTGGACGCCCGGTCCGCTCGGATCGTCGCCGAGCGCGACTACGGCTGGGAGACCTGGGAGCACCGGCTGTTCCTCGGCGACGACGAGCTGCTGGTGATGTACACCCGGGACGGCGAGCGGGACGGGGAGTACTTCAGCGAGTTCGTCGTCGAACGGGTCGACCCGCTGACGCTGGAGGTGCGGGACGAGTTCGCCGGCGAGGGGTCCATGCTCGACGGCCGGATGGTCGACGGCGAGGTCCGCCTGGCGCTGTCCTCCTCACCGCACGTGCAGCCGCTGTGGAACGAGCTCTACGAGGGAACCACCTCGGACCTGCGCGAGGCGGTGCGGGAGACCGACATCGACGACTGGATGCCGACCTTCAGCGTGAACGGCGAGGAGGTCGCGGTCGGCTGCGACGACATCGCCCACCCCGACCGGTTCGAGGGCGCCTCGACCGTCTCGGTGGTGTCGCTGCCGGTCGACGGCGCCTGGTCCGGCGCCGAGCCGACGGCCCTGCTGGCCGACGGCGGCGTCGTCCACGGCACCGCCGACAGCCTCTACCTGGCCCACAGCGACCGGCGCTGGGACGCCGAGGTGCCCGAGGCCGAGACCGAGATCTACCGGTTCGAGTTCGGCGGATCGGGGCAGCGCCTGGCCGGCGAGGCGGCCGTGCCGGGAACGCTGCTGAACCAGTACTCGATGAGCGAGTACGACGGGCACCTGCGGGTGGCGACCACCGAGGACTCCGATTCCTGGTGGTGGGGCCGGACCGAGGAGGACGCCGAAGGGGATCCGTCGAAGTCGACCGTGACCGTCCTCGAGATCGGCGAGGACGCGCTGACCGAGGTCGGGTCGGTCACCGACCTGGGCGTGACCGAGCGGATCTACGCGGTCCGGTTCATCCGCGAGACCGGCTACGTGGTGACCTTCCGCCAGACCGATCCGCTGTACACCGTGGACCTGTCGGATCCGGCCGACCCGACGGTGACCGGGGAACTGAAGATCACCGGCTACTCCGCCTACCTGCACCCGGTGGCCGAGGGCAGGCTGCTGGGGGTCGGCCAGGAGGCCACCGGCGAGGGCGTGACGACCGGCCTCCAGGTCAGCCTGTTCGACGTCGCCGGCGACGAGGCGGAGGTGCTGGACCAGTACGAGCGCGGAGGCGCGCATTCGGCCGCCGAGTGGGACCCGCACGGCTTCCTGTACTGGGAGCCCGAGGGCATCGCGGTGCTGCCGGTGTGGGACTGGACGGACGGCCACGAGGGCGGCGAGGCCGGAGCCGTGGTCCTCCGGATCGGGGACGACTCGCTCGCCCGGGAGGCCTGGATCGAGCACGAGCCGCCCGCCGACGAAGAGGAGGACTCGTACTACGGCCACTCGGAGATCACCCGGAGCCTGGTCATCGGCGACCGGCTGTGGACGCTCTCGCGGACCGGCCTGAAGGCCTCCGAGATCGACGGCTACGAGACCGCCGAGTGGATCGAGTGGTGACCGGCCGGGGCCGGGTCCACGCCGCGATTCGGGTGGCGGCGCGGACCCGTTCCCGGCGAATCGGGCTATCCCGGTTTCCTCATCGGCCGAGGCCGCGGAAGCGGCGGACGGCCAGCGGCAGGAAGATCACGGTGATGACGATCGGGCCGATCAGGGCCGCGGCGATCGCGTGCGTCTCGGGCCAGGCGTCGCCGACCGGCAGCGGGTTGCCGTAGAGGTCCCGGATGGCGGTCGCGGTGGCCGAGACCGGGTTCCAGACCGCGATGGTCCCGAGCCAGTTCGGCATCAGATCCGGCGGGGTGAACACCGACGAGACCATCGCGAACGGGAAGGCGACGGCGAACAGGTTGCCGGCCTGCTCGACGTTCTTGACCAGCAGACCCAGCCAGACGCCGACCCAGATGAGGGCGAACCGCAGCCACAGCAGCAGGCCGAAGGCCGCCAGGGTCTCCAGGAGGCTCCCGTCGGACCGCCAGCCGATCACCAAGGCGATGAGCGCCAGGATGGACAGGTCGACCGCGGCGTGGATGGTGTCGGCGATGTTGCGGCCGACCACGACCGCCGAGGAGGCCATCGGCATGGACCGGACCCGGTCGATGAAGCCCTTCTCCTTCATCTCGGCGACGGCCCAGGCGGTGTTGGTGAACCCGAATGCCATGGTCATGGCGAACATGCCGGGCATGGCGAAGGAGACGTAGTCGACCCCGGCGCCGGCGCCGGTGACGTCCATGGCCGAGCCGAATACGTAGACGAACAGCAGCACCATGACGATCGGGAAGCCGAGCTGCCAGGCGAAGTTGGCCGGCTGGCGGAAGATGTGGGCGAACTCCTGGCCGACGATGGCGCGATAATCGTGGATGGTCCATTTCAGTCGCGATCCGAGGGTCTCACGCGTCATGGTGGGGTTGGTCGTGGTCATTTCCGGTCCTCCTGGCCGATCAGTTCGAGGAACGCCTCATCGAGCGTGGGGCGGCGGAGGCCGATGTCGGCCACCTCGAGCCGCTTCTCCCGGGCCGCGGTCGCGGTCGCGGTGAGCGCGTCGACCGGCTCGGCCACCGGGGCCGAGACCGAGCCGGCGGCCTCGTCGACCGCCGGCTCGCCGGAGGCGACCGCCTCGATCAGCCCCCGGGCGGCGGCCAGCTCGGCGTGATCGGCCACCACCAGTTCGAGCCGGTCGTGGCCCATGCGGCGCTTGAGCCCGGCGGGAGTGTCCTCGACGACGTTGCGGCCGTGGTCGATGACGGCGATGCGGTCGCAGAGCCGGTCGGCCTCGTCGAGGTAGTGCGTGGTGAGGACGACGGTGGTGCCGTCGGCGGCGAGGCCCGAGACGGCGTCCCAGACCTCGCGCCGCCCGGCCGGGTCGAGCCCGGTGGTGGGCTCGTCCAGGAACAGCACCTGCGGGGCCAGGATCATGCCGGCGGCCAGATCGAGGCGGCGCTTCATGCCGCCGGAGAACTTCTTGACCTGGCGATCGGCGGTTTCGGCGAGTCCGAACTGCTCCAGCAGCCGGGCGGCGCGCTCGCGGGCTCGGGCCTTGGTGAGCCGGAAGAGCCTGCCGAAGAGCACCAGGTTCTGGCGGGCGCTGAGCAGGTCGTCGACGGCCGGATTCTGCCCGGTCAGACCGATGCGGCGCCGGACCTGGCGGGCGTCGCGGGCGACGTCGAAGCCGGCGACCGAGGCGCTGCCGGTGTCGAGGCTCAGCAGGGTGGTGAGGATGCGGACGGTCGTGGTCTTTCCGGCGCCGTTGGGGCCCAGCAGCCCGAGGACCGTGCCGGCCTCGGCCGAGAGGTCGAAGTTCTCGAGGGCGGAGGTGTCTTTGTATCGTTTGCCGAGGTTGCGGGCCTCGACGGTGGTGGTCGGCATTCTCTGGTCTCCCTAAATCGGGTACGATGTACTCAATAATAGAGTACGTCGTACCCGATTCGCAAGCGGATATCATGAGGCCCCTATGGCGACAGCACAGACGGGGGCGGGCGACCCCAAGCGAAGCCTCGAACTGCTCTGGCGCGACTTCGAGACGCAGCCGAGCAAACCGGGGCCCAAGCCCAGGCTGACCGTGGAGCGGATCGTGGAAGCGGCCATACGCGTGGCCGACCGCGACGGCAGTTGCTTCGGCATGCGGGAGGTCGCCGCCGAGCTGCGCGTGGGCACCATGACGATCTACCGCTACGTGCCCGGCAAGCGCGAGCTCATCGACCTGATGATCGACCACCTCAACGGATCGCCCGAGGACTACCCGGACCCCACCGGCATGGGCTGGCGGAGCCTGCTGGAGGAACTGGCCGAGAGCACCTGGAAGGTGTACGAGGAGCACCCGTGGGTGCTGGAGATCAACCAGAAGCGGCCGGTGCTCGGGCCCCGCTCGCTGACCGGATACGACTTCATCCTGGCGGCCTTCGAGGACCACGACATGCCCGACCTCGAGGCCAATCTCGTCATCACCGCGGTGATGAGCCTGGTCACCGGCGTGGCGATGAGCTACATGCTCCGCGATTCCGACGACCAGGGGCCGGTGACCACCGAGCAGGAGTGGTGGGAGGCCCAGGAGCCCTACCTGTTGAAGGCGGTCGAATCGGGGCGGTACCCCAGACTCGAGCAGACCGACGAGGACGCCTGGAACATCAAGGGGTACGACGTGATGCGAAAGGGCCTCGAGTCGATGCTCGACGGTCTGGCCCCCCGGATGGAAGCCACCCGCAGGACCGGCCGAGGAACCGGGTCCGGTCCCTGATCCGACGCTTCCTCAGGACTACGTCCATCGGAAGTACCACGCTTTCGACCTGATCATGTGCTCGGCCAGGTCTTCGAGGGTCGGCACGCCGGAGTCGAGGAGGTCGGGGCAGTAGGCGTAGGCCTCGTGGGCCACGCCCAGCGCCGCCTCGGCGTCGGGCGGATGCGGGACGTACAGTTCCAGCACGTCGTAGGTCATCGCCACCAGCTCGACCTCGTAGAGCCGGTGCCAGCGCCGCAGGATCGCGGCGTGCTCGGCGCCGTAGAGCTCCCAGTTGGTCGACCCGGCCCACGGGAACCTGGCCGGGATCTTCCAACCGGCGTCGGTCTCGATCAGGCCGAGGAGGACGTCGCGCTGCGGGGTGGCGAAGTCCGAGTCGCCGCGGCGCGGCAGGATCGGGACCCCGCGGGCCGGTTCGCCGGCCTCGGCGGCCTTGTCGTGCAGCAGTTCCGCCGCGTCGATGCCGGCGGAGCGGGCCAGTTCGTCGTCGCCTTCGTGGACGATCGCCTCACCGCCGTCGCGCCAGTCCTCGGGCGGGCCCAGCAGGACCGGCATCCAGCCGGTGGCCTCGGCGACCTGCCGGATCTCCAGCCACCAGGTGAGCGCCGAGGAGGCTCGCACGCCGAAGGTCCAGACGGCGTCCTCGCCGCGGCGCACCAACTGGTGCATCTTGGGCACGTCGAGCCCCGCGTCGCGGAGGGACGAGCGCGGCGAGCCGGCGATGTCGAGGGTGTCCTCCTCGCGCGGCATCATCTCGTCGCGTCCGGTGGTGGCCGGGCGGGCCGGAGGCTCGGGCTTGTCCAGGGTGAGCAGCTCTCGCTTGGGCCGTTCGGGTACGAAGATGTCGTCGGGCAAGGGCTTCGGTTCGGGTTCGGAAGCGGACGAGGACCGCGACTCGGCGTCGGATTCTCGCTCCGGCTCGGGTTCGGGCACGGCCGTGAGCAGCGGGCGGCCGCTCGCGTGCTCGGGCGGTTCTGGCGCGATGTCGTCCTCCTGGTGAGATTCCCGGCGGAGTGTCTCGGGGGCGGCATCGTCCAAGGCGCCCGAAGAGACGGAGGAGGGTGCTTCGGGCGTAGTCTCGGGCTCGGGCTTGGCTGTCGGTTCCTGTTGTCGGGCGGCCGGATCGGGCACTGAGTCAGGCGTGTCCCGGCGCCCCAACAGTCGCTGGAGGAGTCCCACCCGATATATGATGCCCTGTCCGGGTGACGAAGTCCAAACGCACCCCGCGGTAGCACTGTAGCGTTTGCCGCCGCCGGACCCTCCGCGCACCTCGGCGCGGCGCGTCAGTCCTTGCGGCCCTTCTTGAAGAGCATGCCGAACCAGAAGGCGGCGAAAAGGATGAGGACCAGGACTGCGACCAGTTTGAACAGGAGCATTACTTCACCTGCGTGAGGTTGGGGCGTTTGGGTTCGACGCTGTCACCGCTCGACTTGCCGGTGAGGCGGCGCTTGACCCAGGGGGCGAGGTGCTTGCCGACCCAGGCGGCGCCGCCGAGTTCACGGCGGGCTCCCCGGTCGACCGGGAGCGGTTCGAGCCACTCCTCGTCGGGTTCGATGCCGAGCGCCTCGCACACGGTGGTGGCGACGCGCCGGTGGCCGAAGGTGTTGAGGTGGAGTCGGTCTTCGGACCACATGCGAGGATCGGCGAAGCACCGGTCCTCCCACAGGTCGATGAGGATCGCGTTGTGGCGCTTGGCCACCCGCCGGTAGGCGTCGTTGGTGGCGATGAAGCGATTGCGCAGGAACTTCATGCCGGGAATGTGATGGGACATGTCGGCGCAGGTGAAGAGCATTACCTCCGCGCCGGAGGCCTTGAGGAGGCGCACGACCTCGTGGGCCCGGGTGGAAAGCTGGGTGGCGTTGAAGCCGGGCCGGAGCGCGTCATTGCCGCCGGCGGCGAAGGAGACCAGGTCGGGGTTCTGCTTGATGGCCGGGACGACCTGCTCGTCGACGATGCGGTCGAACAGGCGGCCGCGGACGGCCAGGTTCGCGTAGGCGAAGTCGGGCCAGGATTCGGCGGCGCGGTGGGCGAAGCGGTCCGCCCATCCGCAGAACGCGCCGCCTTCGGGGTACGGGTCTCCGACGCCTTCGGAGAAACTGTCGCCGATCGCCACGAAACTCGAGAACGCCGCGGGCACGCCCACTCCCCACCTTCACATTCGCATCGAACTTCTGGTCTGGCCCCTTCCGGGTGCTGACCAGCATGCCTCACCGATATAACGATTGGGTTTCAATCGGGTGGCGAGGACTCTCGCGCCGGTCCGCGACGCCGGCGCCCGGACGGGGCGGTTCCGTTCGGGCACCGGCGGTTTCGTGATCAGTTTTCGGATTCGGCGTGGACGACGACCTCACCGGCGGGAACCTCGATCGCGGCGGTGGCGGTCTTCACCTGGGCGTCCCGGTCGAGGTGGTTGATGCAGAACAGCCAGGAGCGGCCGTCGTCGTGGGAGCGGCGGACGACCTCGACGCCGGCGGGGGCGTCGGCGACCGGTTCGACCTGCGCGTCCGAAAGCGCGGCGGCGACCACGCGGTCGAGCGTGTCCCCGTCGACGAATGTGGTGAGGTAGTGGGCGGTGCCCTCGCCGTAGCGGTTGACCGTCCAGGCGGGCGTGCCGTCGAGATAGGTGTCTCGGACCTCGGCGCCCCGGGCCTCGGCGGCCTCGCTCCAGATCGACCCGGTGCCGCCGGAGGTGAGTTCGATGGTGCGGTCGATGAGCGGGTAGAACTCCTCGGTGCGGACGCCGACCATGTCGCGGAAGGCGCCGGGGTAACCGCCGAGGTAGACCGCGTCGTTCTCGTCGGCGATCCCCGAGTACGGGGTCACCAGGACCGTGCCGCCGCCGCGGACGAAGTCCTTGAGGTTCTCGGCGGCCCGGTTCGAGGTGAGGTAGAGGGCGGGCACGACCACGAGCCGGTAGCCGGAGAGGTCGCCCTCGGAGTGGGCGACGTCGGTGGTGACGCCCGCCCGCCACAGCGCCGAGTAGCAGGTGTTGAGGACCTGCTGGACGTTCAGGTCGTCGGTGGGCTTGGCCTCGTGCTCCTGGGCCCACAGGTTCTGGTAGTCCCACAGGATCGCGGCGTCCGCGGTGACGGTGGAGCCCTCGAGTTCCTCGAGCTCGCCGAGCCGCGCTCCGAGTTCGCAGACCTCGCGCCAGATCTTGGAGTCGGTGCCGACGTGCGGGACCATGCCGGAGTGCCACTTCTCGGCGCCCCGGCGGGAGGCGCGCCACTGGAAGAACATGATCGCGTCGGCACCGCGCGCGAAGTGCGACAGGGAGTTGCGCAGCAGTTCGCGGGGGGCTTTGGCGCGGTTGCGGCCCTGCCAGTTGACCGCGGAGGTGGAGTGCTCCATGAGGATCCACGGCTTCCCGCCGCCGAGCGAGCGGGCGAAGTCGGCCGCGAAGCCGAGGTTGACGTGCTCGAACGGGCGCTCCAGGTAGTGGTCGGCGGAGACGACGTCGACCTCCTCGGCGAACTCCCACAGGTCGATGTCGGGGTGCGAGCCGGTCATGACGTTGGTGGTCATGGGCTTGGAGGGATCGATCGAGCGCAGCAGAGCGACCTCGGCCCGGTAGAGCTCGAGGAGCCGCCGGGACGAGAAGCGCTTGAAGTCGAGCACGTGGGCGGGGTTGGGGATGGAGGGCGTGGGCAGCGGAACGTGGATCTGGTCCCAGGAGGAGTAGGCCTGCGACCAGAACGCGGTCCCCCAGGCCTCGTTGAGGCTCTCGAGGTCGCCGTAGCGCTCGCGCAGCCAGAGGCGGAACTTGGCGGTGGCGGCGGCGCTGTAGGAGCGGGCGTTGTGGCAGCCGTACTCGTTGTGGACGTGCCAGAGACGCACCGCGGGGTGGTCGTGGTAGCGCCGCGCGACCCGTTCCGTTATGGCCAGGGCCTTGGCGAGGTAGACGTCGCTGGAGGGGTCGAAGCCCTGCCGGGAGCCGTGGGTGAGCCGGCGGCCGGACTCGTCGACCGGAAGCGCCTCGGGATAGGTGGCGGCGAACCACGGCGGCGGGGAGGCGGTGGGAGTGGCCAGGCAGACGCCGATCCCGCCCTCGTGCAGCATGTCGAGGACCTCGTCGAACCATCCGAAGTCGAAGCGGCCCTCTTCGGGCTCGAGTTTGGCCCAGGAGAAGATGCCGACGCTGACCCGGTTGACACCCGCTTCACGCATGAGGCGCACGTCCTCGGCCCAGGTCTCGCGGGGCCACTGCTCGGGGTTGTAGTCGCCGCCGTAGACGATGGCCATCGGGGTCTCCTTTGCTGAGAGAGGGTCGGTGCGCCCCCTAGACTACGGCAAACGGTTTCCTACATCCACCCCTGTGACCTGCTTTTTCGAACCATTCCAGAAAGAAATCGCCTCAGCGGCGCCAGCCGGCCGCGCCCGGCTCGACCCACCAGGTGCGCTTGCGCTTGAGCTCGTCGACCAGCCCGTCGGAGATGAAGGTGGCGGAGTCCTCCGGGTGGACGGCCACGGCCCGGCCGCGGGCGCGGCGGACCTCGATCCGCACCTTCCGGCGGAACCTCCCGGTCACGACCGGGACGGCCACGGCCACGTCGATGCGGCCGTCGGCCGGATCGGGCTCGGCCAGGACCAGGTCGTCGGCGGCCGCGTAGCCGTCGGCGTTGGCGACCGCGCAGGCGAGGATCCGCTCGGTGCCGTCGGCCAGGACCGCGTCGTCGAGGTTGACCACCCCGCGCCACGGGCGGTCGCCGCCGCCGATCCGGACGCCGTCGACGCACACGCCGCCGCCGTCGTGCCGCATCATGTCCGTACGCAGCACCGTGCCGTTCACGGCCGCCTCGGCCACTTCGGCGGGCCGCTGCGGCAGTCCCAGCCGCTCGACGATCCCCGGCACGCTCCCGAGCGGCAGCACCGCCAGGGGCGGCAGGTCCGGGACGGTGCGGCCGACCGGCAGGTCGTCGGGCCGCTCGCTCGGGGCCGGGGCCAGGCGCCGCACCATGCGCGCCACGACCGCGTTGATCTGCTCGTCGTTGTCGGCCGCCAGCACGATCCTCGCCCCGGTCTGCTCGACCACCGGATCGATCTCGCGCGGGGAGGCGGCCTCCACCGTCCGCACCTCGGCACCGAGCCGTCGCAGCTCGTCGACCAGGTGCAGCGCCTGTGTCCGGGGGCCGGTGTTCGAGCAGCCCGACTCCACCGGCGTCAACACGACAACTTCCACAGCGAACAACCATACGACGCGACGGAGGCCGGGCCCATAGGACTCAGGGCTGGTGAGACGCGACAGCAGCGGGTGCCAGTACGCTTACACGGTAATCGGGTGATCAAGTTCCCGGGAGGATGGGCAGCATGCCAGCTATCGCGGTCGTCGGAACGCAGTGGGGCGACGAGGGCAAAGGCAAGGTCACGGACCTGCTCGGCGCCGACATGGACTACGTCGTCCGCTACCAGGGCGGCAACAACGCAGGGCACACCGTGGTGACCCCGGACGGCACGAAGTACGCCATCCACCTGGTCCCGGTCGGCATCCTCACCCCGGGAGTGGTCCCGGTGATCGCCGGCGGAGTCGTGGTCGACCCCAAGTTCCTCATCTCCGAGCTCGACGAGCTCACCGCCGGGGGCGTCGACGTCTCGAACCTCAAGCTCTCGGCCGACGCGCACCTGATCATGCCGCACCACCGGGCGCTCGACCGCGTCGTCGAGCGCTACCTGGGCAACTCCCGGATCGGCACCACCGGCCGCGGCATCGGCCCCACCTACGCCGACAAGGTCGCGCGCATGGGCATCCGGGTGCAGGACCTGCTCGACCCGGGCATCCTCAGCGCCAAGCTCGAGGCGATCCTCCGCGAGAAGAACCAGATCCTGGTCAAGGTCTACAACCGCAAGGCCATCGACCCCGAGGCGGTGGCCGAGGAGTACCTCGGCTACGCCGAGCGGCTCAAGCCCTACATCGCCGATACCCGCCTGCTGCTCAACCGGGCCGTCGAGGACGGCAAGAACGTGCTCCTCGAAGGCGCCCAGGCGACCATGCTCGACGTCGACCACGGGACCTACCCGTTCGTGACCTCGTCGAACCCGACCACCGGCGGCGCCTCCGTCGGCACCGGCATCGCCCCGAACAAGATCGGCACCGCGATCGGGATCATCAAGGCCTACACCACCCGCGTCGGCTCGGGCCCGTTCCCCACCGAACTGCACGACGAGTCCGGCGAGTTCCTGCTCAAGCGCGGCGGCGAATACGGGGTCACCACCGGGCGCCGCCGCCGCTGCGGCTGGTTCGACGCGGTGCTGGGCCGCTACGCGGTGCGCGTCAACGGGATCACCGACCTGTTCGTGACGAAGCTGGACGTGCTCTCCGAGCTGGAGCGGGTACCGATCTGCGTCGGCTACGAGGTCGAAGGCGAGGTCGTCGAGGACATGCCGATGACCCAGACCGACGTCCACCACGCCAAGCCGGTCTACGAGTACCTCGACGGCTGGTTCGAGGACCTCTCGGGCTGCCGCAAGTTCGAGGAGCTCCCGGCCAACGCGCAGGCCTACATCGAGCGCCTGGAAGAGCTGTGCGGGGCGCGCGTCAGCGTCATGGGCGTCGGCCCGGGCCGCGACGAGAACATCATCCGCCACAGCCTGATCTGAGTCCGCTCGGGTCCGCTCCCCCGATCCGTCGCCCCAGGGCAGGGTATGACCGTGACCTACCCATTCGCCTCCGAACTCCGCCGTGAGCTCGAAGGACGCGGCGAACTTCGCGGGGAAACGCGCGGCCACTGCGAACAGCGCCGACGAGGTCTTGTCTCCTCCCGCGGACTGACGCCCGCGGCACGAGCCGACTGGGGACCGCCGCGGTCTACGGCGATCGATGAGAATCTCAGAGCCGGTCGACCACTTGGACGTGTCCGGGGGCGAACGACGCCAGGCGGGCCAGGAGCTGCTGCGCCTTGAGGTCGAAGTCGTTGCACCTGATCGCCAGGTCGAAACCGGCCACCAGGCCCTCGGTGGCGCGATTGGCCTCGCGCAGCACCGAGCGATCGATGAAGCCGGGCCGGTCCGACCCGCCCCGACCCAGGTACACGTCGGTCGCCAGCAGCAGGTACGAATGGCCCCTGCGCCTGGAGCCGACCGTGATCGCCGCCAGCTCCTCGACGTTGCTCCAGGGGATCAGCAGCACCTTCCCGAAGCTGGGCCGCACCCGCAGCCCGAAGTGGTTGACCGACAGCTTCGGCGGGCGCAGCAGCGGCACCAGGAAGAAGAGCACGCCCAGCAGCGCCATGACGGTGAAGAAGCCCGGCAGCACCACCACCGGGTTCGACTCTCCCGAATCGAGCGTGCCGGGCTCGGTGTGCACCAGCCACACCAGAGCGCCGACGGCCGTGGCGCACACGACGGCGTACAGGACCAGCGAGGAGATCCGACGAGCGGGGGAACTGCGTTCGACCACGGTCCACTCCGAGCTTCTTCGCACCAGGTCACCTCCCCGACCGCAAGGGTAACGAGTGGGAACCCGCCGCCGGCGCACGGCCGGAAGCGGTTGCCGGAACGCCCCGCCGCCCGCGGCGCCCGGTGCAGTGTTTGCAGTGCTCGATCCGCAGGTGGTGCGGCTGAACCGGCGCAAGGGGACGGACATTTCAGACTCCTCGCCGCAACGCGGTTCCCGGACCCCGCCACCCCGTCCGTACACTGGGAGCAACCCGATGCCCGCCTCGTCCGCCCCCTCCACGGCGAAGTTCGGGAGCCGCTCCGGCTCCGGGCATCGGACCGCAATGTCCGACCGGCCGCTCCCCGGCCGGCAGAACCAGACTTTGGGGGTGCTCGTGCCGGCGATCCCGGATGAAGGCCTACGCGCGACCTTGGCCACGATGGCTCCGGGAACCGCGCTGCGCGACGGCCTGGAGCGGATCCTGCGCGGCCGCACCGGCGCGCTCATCGTCGTGGGCCGCGACGAGGTCGTGGAATCGATGTGCACCGGCGGGTTCGAGCTCGACGTCGAGTTCTCCGCCACCCGCCTCCGCGAGCTGTGCAAGATGGACGGCGCGGTGGTGCTCACCACCGACGGCTCCCGCATCGTGCGCGCCGGCGTCCACCTCATGCCCGACTCGTCGATCTTCTCGGCCGAATCGGGCACCCGCCACCGCACCGCCGAGCGCGTCGCCAAGCAGACCGGTCTCCCGGTCATCTCGGTCAGCCAGTCGATGCACACCATCGGGCTGTATATGGGCGCGGTCCACCACCTGCTCGAGCCGTCGACCAAGATCCTTTCCCGCGCCAACCAGGCCCTGGCGACGCTGGAACGGTACAAGCAGCGCCTCGACGAGGTCGCCGCGAACCTCTCCAGTCTCGAGATCGAGGACCTGGTGACCGTGCGCGACGCGGTGACGGTCCTCCAGCGGCTCGAGATGGCCCGCCACATCGCCGACGAGGTCGAGGGCCACGTCATCGAGCTCGGCACCGACGGCCGGCTCCTGGCCCTCCAGCTCGACGAGCTCATGGCCGGGGTCGACATCGATCGCGAACTGATCGTCCGCGACTACCTGCCCGAAGGCGGCGACTTCCCCAAGGCCCTGCGCACCGTCGACGAGATGACCTCGACCGAGCTGCTCGACCTCACCGCCGTGGCCCGCGCGGTCTGCTTCCCGAACGCGCCCGACGTCCTCGACCGGAGGGTGAGCCCGCGCGGCTACCGCATGCTCGCCAAGGTGCCCCGCCTGCCGGAGGCCGTGGTCGAGCGGGTCGTCAGCCACTTCGGCACCCTGCCAGAACTGCTCGGCGTCTCGGTCGAGGACCTGCGGGACGTCGACGGGATCGGTCCCGGCCGGGCCCAGAGCATCCGCGAGAACCTCACCCGACTGGCCGAAGTCTCCATACTCGACCGCTACATCTAGTTCAGTCGCAGCGACGCCGGTTGCGACTCCGCCTCTCCCAGACGGGCCCGCAGTTCGTAGTCGCCCGCCGGGAGCCGCCGCCGGTCCCCCTCGCAGCCGGGCTCGGAGGCCAGAGCCTCGAAGCGGAACTCCACGGTCCGTCCCGAACCCTCGTCCAGCTCCACGGTCTCGGCCTCTGGCGGGTCGCAGTGCGCGGTCGAGTAGACCACGTCGCTGCCTGCGGCCAGCTCGACCTCGACCGATTCGAGTCCGACGGTGCAGACCGCGTCGGCGCCGCTGGCGACCAGCACGCTCACCGGGACCTCCGAGCCGGATCGGACCTCCTCGAACCCGGCCACGACCTGGAGCATCAGGTCGGACGGTTCGCACTCGGCCACCGGCTCGGCCGACGACTCGGCCGGTTCCGGACTCGGCTCGTCGCTCGGCGAGCCCGACACGTACGGGCGCTTGAGCGTGGACGAGATCGAAGGGGTGACCCAGTCCTCCGCGGCCCCGGGCCCGCCCTCGGCGCCGGCCTCACCGCCCGCGCCGAGGGCCTTGACGGCCACGACGATGAGCAGGATGAGGACGACCACGGCCCCGGCCACGATCGCGCGGCGCCGCCAGTACACCGCGCTCGGCTCGGCGCCCTTCACCCACTTGTCCTGGAAACGCTGCACGCCGGGACGCTAACCCACCCGCGGCGCCTTTCGTCGGAACTACACGCGATAATCGGCGCCATGCTCGCACCCGAACGGCTCGCAGAGCGGCTCCTGCCCTGGTTCGACTCCCACAATCGCACCGACCTGCCGTGGCGTCGGCCCGGCACCACCGCCTGGGGGGTGCTGGTATCCGAAGTGATGAGCCAGCAGACGCAGGTGGCGCGCGTCGCCCCGGTGTGGGAGGCGTGGATGGAGCGGTGGCCGGACCCGGCCGACCTGGCCGGGGCGCCGACCGCGGAGGTGCTGCGCGCCTGGGGCCGGATGGGCTACCCGAGGCGCGCGCTGCGGCTCCAGGAGTGCGCCCGGATCGTCGCCGAGGAGCACGGCGGCGAGGTCCCGGCCGACCCGGCCGAGCTCGAGCGGCTGCCGGGCATCGGCGTCTACACGGCCGCCGCGGTGGCGGTCTTCCACTACGGCCGGCGCCACCCGGTGGTCGACACGAACGTGCGGCGGGTGGTGGCGCGGCTCGGCGGCGAGGCCGACGCGGGCACGGCCACCTCCAAGGCCGACATCGCCGCCGCCGAGGCGCTGCTGCCGCGGGACGCCCCGACCGCCGCGCGGGTGTCGCTGGCCCTGATGGAGCTCGGGGCGCTGGTGTGCGACGCCCGCCGTCCGGAGTGCGGTGCCTGCCCGGTGGAGGACGTCTGCGGGTTCTCGGGCCGGGAGGTCCCGGCCGGTCCCAGCCGGAAGCGCCAGCGGTACCGGGGCACCAACCGGCATGTTCGCGGCGAGATCATGAAGGCGCTCCGGGAGGCCGACGGGCCGGTCGGCAGGGAGCGGATGGACGCGGTCTGGCCCGAGGCGGCCATGCGCGAGGAGGCGCTCGGGCAGTTGATCGGCGACGGGCTGATCGAGACCGACGAAGCCGGGCGATTCAAATTCCCGAGTTGATGACAAGCGGCGTTTGCCCTGCTAAATTCGTAATTGAAAGAACTTCATGATGCTCGGCCGGGTGCCGATCGCCACGATCGGCGGCTCCGGGTCGAACTCCGCTTCTCATACAAGCGGGGCACCGGACGGGCCACTGGGCCCGTGCTCACCGCCGGTGCCGGAGCCGGATCACCCGCTGCCACGACCGTCCCCGCGCGGTCGGCCAGGAACACGACGACGCGGCTCGCGCCATCACAACGTCGCGTCGACCGCGGACCGGCCGCATGAATTCGGTCGGGGCGGTTGCCGCGCCGCCGATACCGGCGCGGCGGCCGAGCGGACGACGATGCCGCCGGGGTACCGCGCGCTCTGACCTCGGCGGCTTCGTCACGTCCGGACCCCGAACGCGACGAAGCCGCCGGACACGGGTGCCGTGTCGGCGGTCTTCGGTCTTCGCGGCCCAAGGGCGGCCGGCTGGGCGGTCCGGCCGGCCCGGGGTGTCGCGTCTACTCGCCGGCCTCGCGCTGGGCGGGGATTTCGCCGTTGATGAGGGCGCGGATCTCGGACTCGCGGTAGCGGCGGTGCCCGCCGAGCGTGCGGATCGCCGAGATCTTCCCGGCCTTGGCCCAGCGGGTCACGGTCTTGGGGTCCACGCGGAACATCGCGGCGACCTCTGAGGGGGTGAGCAGGGCCTCTGATTCAACCGGAAGGTTCAAGTCTGTCGTCATCGTTCAGTCTCCTCCACAGACGGGCATGTGAATCACCGGCTGCCGCAGCCTCGATTCGTTCCTTCTCCAATCGTCCGTGCTGTCGTAGATGTCCGACATAGGCCGAACGGCCGATTTTCCGTAGACCTTAATCGCCGGGGGCTCATCCGAGCGATCACTCCACAAGGGAATTGAAAGTCCCTCGGCCCGCGCCCCAACGAGAATGCGGCTCAGTTCAGACGCTCGGCGAGACGGCGGTCGCGCCACCGTTCGACGAGCCGGGCGTAGCAGTCTTGTGCCGCATCGGGTTCGCCGTCGCCGAGATGGTCGATCGCCTCCCAGGTGAGGTCGACCGAGTCCTCCTCGCTCAGCTCCCGGTCGCCCATCCGGGAGACCAGGCCGCCGTAGTCGAGCTCCACGAGGGCGCCGTCGTCGAATCCCTCGAGCCACTCCAGGGTCTCCGTCAGCGCCGCGGCGAGGTCGGCCTCGTCGCCGAACTCGGCACGGATCCGGTTGCGCGCGACCGTCAACCGGGTGCGGGCCCCGGTTATCGGAGTCAGGTAGCGAAGCCGCCGGCCGTCCTCGGCGACGAGCTCGCGGTCCTCCGGCCTGACGCAGGCGAACCAGCGCAGCGGCACCGACCAGGAGGCGACCTGCTCGTGCGTGTCGGCCGGCGCCTCGTGCCGGTCCCGGCCCTCGTCGTGGGCGACGATCTCGGCCGCCGAGGCCAGGAAGTCGGCCGGGACGAGCGCCTCGGCCACCGGCTCGGGGGTCAGGCGGCGCAGTTCCATCGCCGACTGGGCGATCCGATAGCGGAGGTTCCACGGGCAGATGAGGGGATCGCCCCCCTCCTCCTCGGCGTCGATGACGTACGCCTCGCGGGGAAAGGAGGGCACGATCCGCCACGGCCAGCCGATGCGCTCGTAGAGCGCCTCCCTACGCAGCTTCGGCCCCTCGCGCGGATCGACCGCGCGCCCCGAAGCCGCGTAGGCGCGCCAGTAGTCGGCATCGGCGAAGACCCCTGCCGGCTCATAGACGCGCAGATACGAAGCGTTCGGTGCGTACACGAGCCAGATACTTCCACAGTCGGGACCAGACGATTCGATGGCCTTCGGCAAGGCGGTGAGCAGGTAGTCGGCGCGGCTCCGCGCACCGGACGGCTCCCGGCGCGGGAAGGGGCCCCGACCCCACCGGCAATCGCCTCCATGGAACCGGGGAGGCGAAGACTTATGCTTATGGCGTAGGCATACCCGCGCTACATCGGAATCGCCCCGGTCGCGACCCGGCCGAGCCACGAACGGCGCAGCGTACCGTTCACTGAACTGGAGAGCAAGCCATGAGCATCTTCGACGCATCCGGCCACGAACAAGTGGTGTTCTGCCACGATCCCGACTCCGGGCTGAGAGCCGTCATCGCGATCTACTCGACCGCGCTCGGCCCGGCCCTCGGAGGCACCCGCTTCCGCCCCTACGCCGGCGAGGACGAGGCCGTCACCGACGTCCTGCACCTGGCGGAAGGCATGGCCTACAAGAACGCGATAGCCGGACTCGACCACGGAGGCGGCAAGGCCGTCATCTGGGGCGACCCGGCCACCGACAAGACCGAGGCCCTCCTGCGGGCCTACGGCCGGTTCGTCGATTCCCTGGGCGGCCGCTACGTCACCGCCTGCGACGTCGGCACCTATGTGGAGGACATGGACGTGGTCGCCCGCGAGTCGGTCCACGTCACCGGCCGGTCCCCCGAGGCCGGCGGCGCCGGGGACTCCTCGATCCTCACCGCGTTCGGCGTCTTCCAGGCCATGCGGGCCGCCGCCCGCCACCGCTGGGGCACCGACGACCTCGCCGGCAGGACCGTCGGCGTGGCCGGGATCGGCAAGGTCGGCCGCCACCTCATCCCCCATCTGACCGAGGCCGGGGCCGACGTGGTCGCCACCGACGTCAGCGCCGCCGCCCGCGACTGGGCCACCGAGCACTACCCGGGCGTGCGGCTGGTCTCGGACGCCGACGAACTCATCGCCTCGGGGCTCCACGTGTACGCCCCGTGCGCGCTCGGGGGCGTCCTCAATGAGCGCTCCATCAAGGTCATGGACGCCGAGATCGTCTGCGGCGCCGCCAACAACCAGCTCTCCGACGCCTCGATCGCCACCGAACTCGAGCGGGCCGGGATCCTGTACTGCCCCGACTACGTGGTCAACTCCGGCGGTGTCGTCCAGGTCGCCGACGAGTACGGCGGCGGGTTCGACTTCGAGCGGGCCAAGCGCCGCACCGCGCGGATCTTCGAGACCACCGCGCAGATCCTCGACCGGTCCAAGAGCGAGGGGGTGACCCCGGAGGCCGCCGCCGAATCCATCGCCGAGGAGCGCATGACCGCCGTCGGCCGGCTGCAGCGGCTGCGGTTGTTCCGCTGATCACACTTTCCCATAGAGTGGACGCCCGCGTCCCGCGATCCGGCCGGGACGCGCGGCGGCCCCGGCCCGGGTTCGGGACGGCGTGCGCATCGGATTCCGCGTCCGGAAGGGCGGAATCAGCGCCAATCTGTGGCATCCAACTCATGGGCCGGGATGCAACCGAGCGCCGCAAGGTTGTACCGTAGGAGCCACGAAGAGATTGCAAGCATGCCGGGGCGCCGTATCGGCTGCCCCGATGATTTCTGTGCGAGGGGGTCGAGCCATATGGGGCGCGGCCGAGCCAAGGCGAAGCAGACCAAAGTGGCCCGGAAGCTCAAGTACCATGCTCCGAACACCGACCTGCGAGCGCTGGAGCGCGAGCTGACCGGCGGGCGTGACAGCACGGACGATGAGCGATCCGAAGAAGACCAGTACGCCGCTTACGCCGAACGGTACAACACGGACGAGGACGAGCTCAGCGAAGACGACTGGCTCCCGCCGAACAAGCAGTTAGACCCGCTCGCCAGGCCCGTCGCAGGCGGGCCCGGGTAGGTTCGACGGCACGGCTCTCGCGATCCCGCATCCCGCGTCGCCCTCGGTTCGGCGTGGGGCCGCCGAGCGCGGTGAAGAGCGGGGTGTCGATCCGCCGCTGGAGTCGGGCGCGGGCCGGCGGAGTTCTCCCCGAACAGCAAGCGCGGAAGGGGCGGTCATCGAGACCGCCCCTTCGCTGTCTTCGGGAATCTACTGCTGCGGCGCCTGGGGCCACTGGTTCTGCTGGCCCGGCTGCTGCTGGTAGCCGGTCGGCGGCTGCTGTTGCTGCTGCTGGGCGGCCTGCGCCTGCGCCTGCTGCTGCTTGGCCGCGGCCTTGGCCTCGGCGGCCTCGGCGCTGGTGGGGACCAGAATCGCGCCGGTCACGAACAGTCCGTAGGCCGCCACCAGGAGCAGCAGCCCGATCCATGCCGAGGCGTCCGAACCGCTGGAGCCGTCGGGCAGGTCGAGCACCACGAACAGGGTGCGGGCCACCCAGAGCGCGACGACCGCGAGCGTCAGCGCCTTCCACAGTGGCCGCAGTCGCTCCCCGGCGAACAAAGCGAGCCCGAACAGCACGATCGTGGCCGTCAGCGTCGACTGGATCCCGCCGAACTCCCGGCCCACGGTGTCGCCGAGGGCGGTGCCGTCGCTGGTGCCGGCGATGAGGCCGGCGAGGATGAGCGCGCCGAGACCGGAGAGCCCGAGGATGGCCGGCATCGACGGCACGCCGAGCTTCTCGAACAGCGAGGGGCCCTGCGGGGCGTAGGCCGCATACTGCTGCTGGGCCTGGTACTGCGCCTGCGGGGAGGCGTACTGGGGCGGGTACCCCGGTTGCTGCGGTTGGCCGGAGGTCGGCTGCTGCGGATATCCCGCACCTGATTGCTGTTCACTCATGGCCCTATCATGCACTGCGATCGCAATAAGGGCGGCAAGTGGGTGCGAAGCGCACGCGGATTCCGGCGAGCGGCTCAACACACCCCGTAGGCTGGGGTCATGTCGCAACGTCTTCGTCCCGTTTCGCCGATCTGGGTGGCCGGCCGTCCCCAGCACGGCGAGGAGGAATTCTTCGTCACCCACCCCTACGACGACGCGCCCGTCGGTGCCACCTCCTGGGCCACGAACGGTCAGCTCGAAGCCGCGGTGGCGGCCGCGCACTCGGCGGCCGCCGAGTGCGCGGCCCTGCCGGCGCACGTCCGCGCCGGAGCGCTCGACCACGTCCGGCGCCGCATCGACGAGGAGTCCGAGACGACCGCCGAACTCATCACCGCCGAATCCGGCAAACCGATCGCGTGGTCGCGCGTCGAGGTGGAGCGCGCGGTCTCGACCTTCCGCTGGGCCGCCGAGGAGGCCCGCCGATTCGCCGGCGCGGTGCAGCGTCTCGACACCGACCCGTCCGCCGAGGGCCGCATGGCGCTGGTCCGCCGGTTCCCGCGCGGCCCGGTCCTGGGCATCACCCCGTTCAATTTCCCGCTGAACCTGGTCGCGCACAAGGTCGCACCGGCGATCGCGGCCGGCTGCCCGGTCGTGGTCAAGCCCGCCCCGGCCACCCCCCTGTCGTCGCTGATGCTGGGCGCGCTGTTCTCCGAGACCGACCTGCCGCCCGCGATGCTGTCGGTCGTACCGGTGCCGAACGACCGCGCCGGGCAGTTGGTCGACGACCCGCGTCTGCCGGTGGTGTCGTTCACCGGTTCGGCGCCGGTCGGCGCACAGATCCTGCGGAGCGTGCCCGACAAGCACGTGACGCTCGAGCTCGGCGGCAACGGCGCCGTACTCGTGACCGCCGATTACCCCCAGCGGGACTGGGCCGCCGAGCGGATCGCCACGTTCGGCAACTACCAGGCGGGGCAGTCGTGCATCGCCGTCCAGCGCGTCTTCATCGAAGGCCCGGCCTTCGACGACATGGCCCAGCGCATCGCCGCCCAGGCGGCGAGCCTGCCCACCGGCGACCCGAACGACCCGAAGTGCAAGGTGGGTCCGATGATCAGCGCCGAGGCCGCCGACCGCGTCGAGGCCTGGATCGGTGAGGCGGTCGCCGAGGGCGCGAAGGTGCTCGGCGGCGGCTCGCCGCGAACGGGCGCGACCCTCGAGCCGACGGTGCTCACCGAGGTACGGCCGGACGCGAAAGTCCTGCGCGAAGAGGTCTTCGGGCCGGTACTGGTGCTGCAGCGCGTCGAAAGCTTCGAAGCCGGCCTGGCGGCGATCAACGATTCGAAGTACGGGCTCCAGGCCGGGGTGTTCACCCGGGACCTGCCGCGGGCGATGCGGGCGCACCGCGAGCTCGAGGTCGGCGGCGTGGTCATCGGGGACGTGCCCTCGTTCCGTGCCGACCAGATGCCCTACGGCGGCGTCAAGGCCTCGGGCGTCGGCAGGGAGGGCGTCAGGTCCGCAATGGAGGACTACACGACCGAGCGGGTGCTGATCCTGCCGGACACCCTATGATGCCTGCGCCGCCGCATCCCCCGGTGGAGGTCGCAGGACTTCGCCCACCGATATCGCCGGATCGCCGTAGCCGCCGCGTTCGGCTCATATGGTATGGAAATGACCTATCCTCCGAACCACGGCGGCTCGACCGGTGGCGGCCAGGGATCCGCCGAGTCGGGCGGACCGGCGCAACCACCGGAGGACCCGCCGCGCCGGGGCCGGCTCATCGGCGCCATCGTCCTCGGCCTCGCGCTGCTGGCGTTCGGCGCGGTCCTCCTGGTCACACTGCTGACGGGCGAGGACGAGGAAGATCCGATCGCCGATCCGACCACGGACACCGAGTCGCCCGCCGAGGAAACCGAGACGCCGACCGAAGAGCCCACCACCGAAGCGGACGACCGGTTCGCCGGCCGGTGCCTGCCGTACGAGCCGCAGGTGGACGACCGGCAGGTCGAGGTCCTGGCCTCCTGTGAGGACGACGAGGCGTTCTGGGAGATCACCGACTGGTCCGAGGACGTCGACACCAGCGTCGACGACGAGGGCGGCCTGGCCGACAACCAGCCGGCCTACGACCTGTGCGGGGAGAGCTCGGGAGTCTTCGAACTCGGAGAGCCGTGGCAGGACTGGTACTACGTCTACGATTCCGCGACCGGCGGGATCGACTACCTGTACTGCATCGAGGCGCTCGAAACGGCCGACGAGGACGGCCGCATCCCGGTGGTGCCCGACGAGGGCGACTGCTTCGACGACTCGAACGAGTGGTGGTCCGTGCCGTGCGACTCGGATCTGGCGCTGTACGAGGTGGTCGGCACCGTCGAGTACGACGAACCGCGGGAGCTGTCCGACGACGAGGCCGCCGAGGAGGCCACCTGCGGCGGCGATCTCTACTGGCAGGTCACCGACGTCGAGGGCCGCACCAGCGCGATCCTGTGCGGCAACGAGGTATAGGAGGCGTCCGGTGACGCCCCCGGTCAGGCGTGCTCGGGCGGCAGCAGCTCGTCGTTGGGGTAGCCGCCGAGCAGATCGTCGGAGGCGGTGAGCGCGAACACCTCGCCGATGGGCACGGTCGCGATGTCGACCTCGGCGGCCACGTCCCCGTCCTCGGCCAGTTCCATCAGCATGCCGCGGACGACCTGCGGCGGCAGGTCCGCGTGGTCGGCCAGGGCTTCCAGGCTGACCGACACCGTGACCGATTCGGCGCCGCCGGGCAGCGAGAAGCGGCCCTCCTCGTCGAATTCGTATTCGACGCCGCCGACGCGGCGGATGGCGATCGCGGTGAGTTCTTCGAGGTCGCCGCGCTGGTCGGCGGCCTCCTCGATGGCTTCGAGCTTGCCGAATGCGAGCACGTCGAACGGGTTGGTGTAGAGCTGCGGCGCCACGTACAGCTTCCCGTGGCGCTGCTCGCTGCGGTACAGACCGAGGGCCAGCAGGAATTCCAGCAGGTCGCGGACGGTGTGCGGGACGGGCAGGCCGCTGCGCTCGCAGTGGGCGGTGAAGGTGGCGATGCGGTCGCTGCGTTCGCCTGTGGCGCGGTCGTACTCTTCGCGGGCCTCCTTCTCGACCACTTCGGGAGAGGCGCCGTAGTTGTGCTCGCGGGCCTCGGCTATCCAGTCGTCGACGTCGCCGGGGTCGCACCAGACGGGCTCGTTCCAGATGTCTTCGTCGGGGAAGGCGTCGGACCACCAGGTCGCCGGGAAGGGACTGAGGGACGGGACGGTCCGGAAGAGCTCGATGCTGCAGGGCATGATCCTGATCCAGGCCGGATGCATCGGTGCTTGGACAGGGCCGGTCTCTTCTCCGCCGAAGGGCCGTTCGAAAGCTTCCACTCGTCGACGGTAGCAGCGGGGGCGGACGACCCCAGGTCGCGGCTGTCGGCGTCGGTTACGCCCTGAGCGGAACCGGGGCGGGGCGGGCCGTCTCGGCGAATTGTTGTCGGTGTTGCTCAGTGCCCGTTGAGTGCCCTTTTACGCCGAGGCGGCCCGCGGCGCGTGCGGTGCCCCCGACCGGCGGGGCCGGACCCCGTTCGCCGGGTGACGCACCTCTCGCGTCGTTGCCGACGTTACTCCGATCGGTACCACCGAATATCGTACGAAAGGTTACTGTTGACTAGCCTTTCGGATGAATACCGGAAAGGTCCGGTTCGAAGGCGGCGAGGTCGCCCGCGGCGGATTCGGCGGTCAGGTATTCGAGGGTCCTGACCTTCTGGGCGAGTAGCTGGCCCACCTCCACGATCTGGTCGGCGGGATTGAGGACGAGCCAGTGCTCGTATTCGGCGTATCGTTCGGCGACCTGCGCTTCGGCGGTCAATGTTCCTCCTCGTCTCGGCGCCGCTCGCGGCGCCGTCGATGCGCTCGGCGTGTGCGGCGTGGGTCTGGCCCAAGCTAATCGGGACCGGACCCGGTGCGGCCGGCCGACACGCCGTTCGACGGTGAAATGTACTGGAAAGCACGCGGAACCGGCCGCGGCAGGTCGTTCAGGTTCGCAGTGCCAGGCGCAGCGTGTCCGTGCCGTCCTCGGCGATCTCGATCGGCACACCCCAGTCCTGGCGGGTCAGGTGGCAGGCCGGGTGTTCGGCTTCGGCGTCGCAGGTGGCCGCCTGTGCGACCACTTGGAGCACCCCGTGGTCGACGCCGGAGGCGAGGGCGAGCTCCCGGGTGAACTCCCCGCTCGAGCCGGAACCGGTCTCGAGCAGTTGCGGCGGGTCCGCCGAGACTTTCAGTGACAGAGGTGAACCGAAGGAGTAGTCGAGCTTCTGCCCGGTGGCCGGCTCGAACAGGACCTCCAAGCGCAGCGGGCCGGGGGCGACGGCGGTGCGCTTGCGGGTCACGCGGTGGCGGCGGCCTTCGACGGCGGCCTCGGCGATCTCGGGGACGGTCAGGCGGTGCGCGGCCGATTCGACGACCACCGTGCGTCCGCCCGCGACGATCGCGTCGCTGGGTTCGGCCAGGCCGGTCGCGAGCGTGGCGAGTTCTCCGGTGTCCGGGTCGAACCGGCGCAGCGCGCCGTTGTAGGTGTCGGCCACGGCGATGCGCCCGTCGGGCAGGACGCCGAGTCCGAGCGGGTGCTGCATGAGCGCGCGGTCGGGTAGGCCGTCGACGTGCCCGAAGTCGAACAGGCCCCGGCCGACGGCGGTGTGCATGTGGCCGTTCTCGACGTAGCGCAGCGCCGAGGTCTCGGCGTCGACCAGCCAGAGCCGGTCGCCGTCGGCGGCGAGCCCGGACGGCTGGGCCATCCACGCCTCGGCCGGCGGCCCGTCCCGGAGGCTCTCGACGGTGGTGCCGGCCCATACGCCCGCGGTGCGGGCGACCGGGTCGAAGTACCACAACTGGTGGATGCCGGCCATCGCCACGATCACCTTGCCGTCGAACCAGGCGACGTCCCAGGGCGAGGACAGGTCGACCTCGAGCGCGGCGCCGGACCGGCCGTCCATGCGCCACTGGTCGCCGGTCCCGGCGACGGTGGCGACGGAGCCGTCGGCTAGTCGGACCCCGCGCAGCAGATGGTTCACGGTGTCGGCTACGACCAGGTCGTAGCCGACCCGCTCGGCGACCGGGCCGGGCAGTAGCGCCAGCCCTTGCGGCTCGTTGAACTCGGGCTCGGGGCCGTCGGCCCGGCCGCGCGCACCGGTGCCGATGACGGCCCGGACCGTCTCCAGGTCGGGCGCGAGCCGGACCAGGCGGTGGTGCGCCGAGTCGGACGCCAGCAGGTCGCCGCCCGGCAGCTCGACGGCCTTGCCCGGGAAGCGCAGGGTGGTCTCCGCCGGCGGCGGGGCCACGTACGGCGAGCCGACCGGGTCGAGCGTCCCGGCGGCCGTGTGCTCGGCGACGAGGTCGCCGATGATCGCGTCCAGGGCCTCGAAATGACCCTCGCCGGCCATCGTGGACACGACATAGCCGGCGGGATCGATCACCACCAGTGTCGGCCAGGCGCGCGCGGCGTAGGCGTCCCATGTGGTCAGCTCTGGGTCGTCGAGGACGGGGTGGGCGACGCCGTAGCGCTCCACGGCCGCGGCCAGGGCGTCGGGGTCGCGCTCGTGGTCGAACTTCGGGGAGTGGACGCCGACGACGACCAGCGCGTCACCGTACTTCTCCTCCAGCGGCCGCAGCTCGTCGAGGACGTGCAGGCAGTTGACACAGCAGAACGTCCAGAAGTCGAGGACCGCGACCTTCCCCCGGAGGCGCTCGAGGTCGAGCCGACGACCGCCGGTGTTGAGCCAACCGCGGCCGACGAGTTCGGCCGCACGAACACGGGACTGATTCACCCGACGAGCCTAGCGCGCACCGCCGAAGCTAGTCCTCGTCCTCGGTGCCCTCGTCCTCGGTCGGACCGTCCTCGCCTTCGCCTTCGGCGCCTTCATCGTCGCCGCCCGATTCCTCTTCCTCGCCGAGCAGCGTCAGGCAGTAGATCGCCTCGGGGTCGGACATGTCGCCCACGGTGAGGGTCTCCCGGCCAGCGTCGGCGCACTCCTGGCCGTCGTCGACCTCGGAGCTGATCTTGTAGTCCTCGCCCTCGACCGCCTCTTCGCACTCGATCGCCTCGGCGGTGTCGTCGCCGGTGTGGCGCACGCAGCCGCCGGTCTCGAACGACGGCGGTTGCAGCAGGAAGTAGGCGGCTCCGGCCGCGCCGCCGATCACGACCACGGCGACGACAACGATCAGCGGGACCAGCCACTTGCGGCTCTTCTTGGGCGGCGGCTGCTGCGGCGGGTACTGGCCGCCGGGCATCCCGGGCGGCGGCATCTGCCCCGGCGGCACCGAACCGGGGGGCATCTGCCCCGGCTGGGAACCGGGCGGGACGCTGCCGGGCGGCATCTGACCCGGCTGCATCTGCTGCTGGTTCGGGTCGTAGCCGGGCTGGGCCGGTTGCGGCGGCTCGCTCTGCGGCGACTGCGCGCCGATGATGAGCCGCTGCGTGTCCTCCGAAGCAGGCGGGCCCTGCGGGGGCTGCTGCTGCGGCTGGGGCGGCCCGGCCTGGTACATCGACTGCGGCTGCTGTGGTTGCTGCGGCTGCGGCGGCGGCTGATTCGACGGCGGCAGTCCGGCGTCGGCCGGCGGCATCACGCCGCCGAGCGGGTTCGGCGGCGGCGACGGCCACGTCGACTCGGAGGGCTGCTGCGGCTGCTGCTGTTGCTGCGGGCCGGGAGCCTGCTGCTGGCCCTCCTCGCCGAACGGTGCAGGCGGATTGAACCCGACGCCCTGGGGCGGGAGGACCTCGGTGCGCTCCTCTTCGACGCTCGGCTCCGGCGACTCGGACTGCGAGGAACCGGCCGGCCGCAGCACGGTGGTGCCCTCGTCGTCGGCGTCGGACGGGGTCATGCCGCCCGACTCGGCCGGCGGGGACGGCGCGGCGGGTGGTTCGGCCGGAGCGGCCGGGGACTCCGCCGGAGCGGGAGGCTCGGCCGACGCCTCGGCCTCAGCGGGCGCGGGCGGCGTCTGCGCGGGAGCTTCGTCGGCGGCCGGAGGAGGCGGGACATCGGCCTGCTCCGGAGCGGGCATGGCCTGAGTCGCCCCCTCATCGACCGGTTCCGGCGCGGCGGGAGGCTCCGGCTCGGCCGGCGCCTCGGAAGCGGGCGCCTCGGCGGACTCCGGCGCATCGTCCCGCGGTTCGGGCGCACTCGCCGCCTCGGGCTGGGGCGCGGCCTCGGACTCGGCGGACGCAGGCTCAGGAGCGCTGGCCTGGGTCGCGCCTTCCTCGGGGGAGGCGCTTTTCTCGGGGGCCCCGTCTTCCGGGGTCTCGCCCTGCTCTGATGCGTTGCCTTGCTCGGAGGTCACGGTTGCTCCTCATCGGTGCTTTCGGTCCGGGGTCCAGGGAACGCCGGACGAAGCACACGGTACAGCAGCAGGACACGCTCTCACTCGACAGGGTGAAGCCGTGGTAGCGGGCAGAACGTTCGAACGGCGATGAACCGGCGGAGGCGATGTTAAAGGCCGGGCGCCGGTCGTAGCCCACCCCTCATGGCTACGCGGCGCCCGGCCGGTGTGAGAACCCCCTGGAGAGGGTCTCGGCGGTGCGGGGACTCGGCGCTGTCGCCCGCACCATTGGGAGGAGATAGGTTCCGGGCCTCGGATCGAGGCGGTCGTCGCGGCCGATGCTCGACTCCCAGTCATCGCCCGGCGACGTAACGAAACTTCGAAGTAATGTTACTTCGCAGTTTCCTTGCAACAATTACAGCACTCGAGGCCCGGAATCGCCAACGATTCCCAGGTGGGTTTGGTCACGTCCAGGCCAGGAGCGTTTCCCCTGGGTCCGCAAGGAAGTCACCGACATCGGCCAGGAACTTCGCTCCGAGTTCGCCGTCGATGAGCCGGTGGTCGAACGCCAGTCCCAGGGTGGTGATCTGCCGGACCGCGATCTCACCTTCGTGGACCCACGGCTGGGGCCGCACGGCGCCGAACACGAGGATCGCCGACTCGCCGGGCGGCAGGATCGGGGTGCCGGTGTCGACACCGAAGACGCCGACGTTGGTGATGGAGATCGTGCCGCCGGACATGTCGCCCGGCTGGGTCTTGCCGTCCCGGGCGGTGCGGACCAGCGAGCCGATCGACCCGGCCAGGTCGACCAGGCTCAGATGCTGAGCGGCCTTGATGTTCGGCACCACCAGGCCCCGCGGAGTGGCCGCGGCGATGCCGAGGTTGACATCGTGCTTGACCACGATCTCACCGGCCGACTCGTCCCAGTGGGCGTTGATCATCGGGTGGCGGCGGCAGGCCATGAGCACGGCCTTGGCCACCAGCAGCATCGGCGTCACCTTGACGTCGGTGAACTCCTTGCGGCCCTTGAGCTCCTCGATCGCATCCATCATGCCGGTCACGTCGCAGGTGAGGAACACCGTGGCATGCGGGGCGGTGAAGGCCGAGGCGACCATGTTCTGAGCGGTGGCCTTGCGGACACCCTTGATCGGGATGCGCTCCTCGCCGCCGGCACCGGGCGCGGCCGCGGGCGCCCGGGCCGCGGCCTCGACGTCGGAGCGGGTGACCGTGCCGTGAGGACCGGTCGGTGCGACCGTACGCAAGTCGATACCGAGGTCCTTGGCGAGCTTGCGCACCGGCGGCTTGGCCAGGGCGGGCCCGGACGGGGCCGGCTCCGGCTCGGGTTCGGGGGGCGTCATCACCGGCGGCGTCACCGGCTCGGCGACCGGCGGCTCCGGTGCGGGCGGCGGCGGGGTGGCCGCCTCGCGCCGGCGCTTGCGGCGCTTCGGCGCGTCCTCCTTGGCGCCGTAGCCGACCAGGTTGGGGGTGCGCTTGCCCTCGGAGGAGGCTTTCGTGGTCGCTTCGGCCCTCTCCTCGACGCCTTCGACCTCGAAGGTCGCCAGCGGCGAGCCCACGTCGACCGTGTCGCCCGGCGAGGCGTGCCGGTCGCTGAGCGTGCCGGTGTAGGGGCTCGGCACCTCGACCACGGCCTTGGCGGTCTCGACCTCCACGAACGGCTGGTTGAGCTTGACCTCGCCGCCGGGCTCGACCAGCCACGCGGCGACCTCGCCTTCGGTGAGTCCCTCGCCCAGGTCGGGCAGATTGAAGGTGATCTTCTGTCCCATGGTCCGGCCTCCTCAGTACTCGAGGGACCGGTCGACGGCGTCGAGCACCCGGTCCAGGTTCGGAAGATAGTCGTCTTCGAGGCGGCTCGCCGGATAAGGCACGTCATAGCCGGTCACCCGCATCACCGGGGCCTCCAGGGAATAGAAGCACTCCTCGGAGAGCCGGGCGGCGACCTCGGACCCCATGCCGAGCGTCTGCGGCGCCTCGTGGACGACCACGGCCCGGCCGGTCTTGCGCAGCGAGGTCCGCAGCGGCTCCCAGTCGATCGGCGAGAGCGACCGCAGGTCGATCACCTCGAGGTCGAGGCCCTCCTCGGCGGCGGCCCCGGCCGCGTTGAGCGCCACGTCCACGGTCGGGCCGTAGGCGATCAGCGTGGCGGTGGATCCGGACCGGACCACTCGGGACCGGTGCAGTCCCAGCGGCGCGGCCGTGGTGTCGACCTCGGCCTTGGCGTGATAGCGCCGCTTCGGCTCGAAGAAGACCACCGGGTCGTCGGAGGCGGCGGCCTGCTGGATCATCCAGTAGGCGTCCTCGGGGCTCGCGCAGGTGACGACCTTGAGGCCGGCGGTGTGCACGAAGTAGCTCTCGGGCGATTCGGAGTGGTGCTCGATCGCTCCGATGCCGCCGCCGCAGGGGATGCGGACGACCACGGGCATCTTGATGCGCCCGCCGGACCGGTTGCGGAGCTTCGCCAACTGCGAGACCAACTGGTCGAAACCCGGATAGACGAAGCCGTCGAACTGGATCTCGCAGATCGGCCGGTAGCCGCGCAGGGCGAGACCGATCGCGGTGCCGATGATGCCCGACTCGGACAGCGGGGTGTCGACCACGCGCTCGGACCCGAAGTCCTTCTGGAGGCCGTCGGTCACGCGGAACACGCCGCCCAGGAGGCCGACGTCCTCCCCCATGATGAGGGCCTTCTCGTCCTGCTCCAGGACCTGCCGCAGGCCCTCGTTGAGGCCCTTGACCATCGTCATGGTCGCCATCAGGACTCACTCCCCTCGTCGAGCGACGCCCTGAAGGCGACCGCCTCGGCGCGCTCGGCCTCCAGGCTCGGCGGCACATCCGCGTACACGGAATCGAACATCTCGGTCACGTCCGGATCGGACAGGTTCATCACCCGCTCGCGCAGTTCCAGGACGTGCTCGGAGGCCTCGGAGTCGACCGAGGCGAAGTAGTCGTCGTCGGCCAGGCTCTCGGCCTCCAACCAGGTGCGGTAGCGGGCGATCGGGTCCTTGCCGCGCCAGTAGTCCAGCTCGGCCTCGTCGCGGTAGCGCGTGGCGTCGTCGGAGGTGGTGTGCGGCTGCATGCGGTAGGTGTAGGCCTCGATCAGGCTCGGCCCCTCGCCCGATCGGGCCCGCTGCAGCAGAGAGTCGGAGACCGCGTAGCAGGCCAGGACGTCGTTGCCGTCGACCCGGACGCCCGGGAGACCGAAGCCCTCGGCGCGCTTGTACGGGGGGACGCGGAACTGGCGGGCGTTGGTCTCGGAGATGGCGTACTGGTTGTTCTGGCAGAAGAACACCAGCGGGGAGTTGAAGACACCGGCCCAGATGAGGGCCTCGTTGAAGTCGCCTTCGCTGGTGGCGCCGTCGCCGTGGTAGACGATGACGGCCTCGCCGTCGTCGCCGACAGCGCCGTCCTTGGCCACGCCCATGGCGTAGCCGGCGGCGTGGAGGGTCTGGGAGGCGATGACGATCGAATAGATCTGGAAGCGGTCGGCCTCCACGTCCCGGCCGCCGAGATCGACGCCGCGGAACAGCGCGAACGGCGAGATGATGTCGACGCCGCGCACCCACTGGACCCCGAGCTCCCGGTAGGCGGGGAATACGGTGTCCTTCGGCTTGAGGGCCCGGCCGGACCCGATCTGGGCGGCCTCCTGCCCCAGCATGCTCGGCCACAGGCCGAGCTGGCCTTGGCGCTGGAGGGCGGTGCCCTGGGCGTCGAGCTCGCGGCTGATGACGAGGTCGCGGTAGAGGCCGCGGTATTCGTCGTCGGTGAGCGACAGGTGGTAATCGGGGTGGTCGACGCGACGCCCTTCGGGCGTCAGCAGTTGGACGAACTCTGGGTCGTTCGTGCTCGAGGCGGATTTCCGACGGTTCTTGGCCGTCTTCTTGGCGGGGCGCGGTCGGTCAACTGTGCCCATAGTTGCCTCCTTATTGATATTCCGGTATCTCCAAGCATGCCAAAGCCGTGGCGCGCGCGCTTCCGCAGCTGAGGTCCGATTACCATTCGTAGGCTGGCATTCGACCCTGGGTAGCCGCCCGGTCGGGCCAACGACATCATCGGCCCTGAACGGGCGTTTCGTCGCACGGGGGTAGCGGGAAAGGAGAACGGTGGGGCGCATAGGCGGCAACCGGACCGGAGGCTGGCCGCTGGGGGCCTGGTTCGCCCTGGTGGGGGTGAGCGCCGGAACGGTCGCGATGTTCGCGGCGGTGGCGTGGGCGTTCACTGACGCGACAGGGCTGTACGAGGGCTCGGAGGCGGCCGGGCCGCCGGGGTGGGCGGTCGAGGATCCGATGGTGATCGATGCCGAATCGGCTCCGAGTCCGACACCGGACTCACCCACGGGACGGGCCCCGGGCGGAGGAGCCGGCGAACCGCGGGTCGAACCGCTCGGCGGCGAGCGGACCGGGGAGCCGCCCGAATCCGACCCCGCGACGGGGCACGGACCGTCCGAAGAGCCCGCGGCACCGACGGCCCCCACGGAGGAGGCGTCGAGCAGCTCGCCGGCCGATGGCCCGGTGGAAGAGGAGCCGCACCCGGTGCCGCCGGAGCACGGGAAGTGCGAGCCGACCGGGCAGCCGCTCCCGAGCGCGCCCGCCGAGCCCACCGACGGCTCGAACAAGGATTCGGATCCGAAGCTGATCCTCGAGCACATGACCGTGGGGCCGGTTAGCCCCTTGGAGTGAGCGGGGGATTTCCTTTTCTCGCAGCCGTAACTTGCATGTGCGGATATCCGTTACAGATACAGAGCGCGTCGCAGAGTGACGAACGCAACGAATATCTGTGGGGTACAAGCAAATGAACCGTTTCTCCCGCACCATGCTCGCCTCGTCGGCCGAGGCCGGATTGACCCAGACCGCCCTCAGTCGGCACGTTCCACTCCTGTGCCGCAATGTCCGGCCCGGGGAGCGGGTGTCGCTGCTGACCGGCTGCGTCGGCTCGGACGGCCTGGCCGGCGGCGACTGCATCCTGATGCTCACCTCGGAGCGGCTGGTCGTGACTCGGCAGTCGCGCATGCTCGGCCGGGTGCGGCCGTGCCTGGACGCGCCGATCCGGGGCGTCGAGCACTTCCGGTGGTCGGCCGACCCGAAGGGCCCGGGCGTGGACCTCGGGTTCACCGTGCCGGAGGGCGCCGGCGCGGCCGGGCCGGGCCGGTGGCACTTCTGGCTGCCGGCCGAACACGCCAAGCGGGTGTGGCGGATCGACGCGGTCCTCGCTCGCGAGTTCCGCCGCCCGGGCGCGGTGGCCGAGGCCCGGCCGATGCAGCCGATGGATTTCGACCCGGCGTTCGCGGCGGCGCTGTTAACTCCCGGGGACTTACGGGAGCCGGGCCCTCGCGGCCCGGCTCGTCCCCGCACCGTCCGCGGCGGGGTTCATGCGTTCACGGGCGCAGTTCGGCGGTGCAGCACTTGACCGATCCGCCGCCCTTCTTCAGTTCCGACAAGTCGACCGGGACCGGTTCGTAGCCGGCGTCGCGGAGTTTGCGTGCCATGCCGGCGGCCTCGGCGTTGAGCACCACGCGGGTGCCGTCGGAGACGAAGTTGAGTCCGAACGCGGCCGCGTCCTCGGCATCGGCGGTGACCGCGTCGGGGAAGAGGCGTTCGAGCAGGCGGCGACCGCCCGGGGCGAAGGCCTCCGGATAGTAGGCGATGCGCTCGCCGTCGAGCGGGGCGAGCGCGGTGTCGAGATGGTAGTAGCGGGGGTCGACCAGGCGCAGCGAGACGACCTGCCGGCCGAACACCTCGGCGGCCTCGGCGTGGGCGCGGGCGTCGGTCCGGAAGCCCCAGCCGGCGAGGATCAGCTCGCGACCGGGCAGGTAGGTGAAGTCGCCTTCGCCTTCGTTGGTGTACTCGGGCCTGACGTAGCGGCGGCCGACCGCGCGGTGCCACTTCTCGTGGGCGTCGGCCTCGGGACGGCGCTCCGGGTGGCGGAACCGGGCGCCGTAGGCTACGCCGTCGACGACGAAGGCGCCGTTGGCGGCGTACACCATGTCGGGCAGCCCGGGTTCGGGCTCGATGTACTCGACGTCGTGGCCGAGCTCGGTGTAGACGGCGGTGAGGGTCTCCCACTGGGCGCAGGCGCGCGCGGTGTCGACGGGGGCCGTGGTGTCCATCCACGGGTTGATGGCGTACTCGACGGCGTAGTAGGCGGGGCGGCACATGAGGTAGGTGCGGCGACCGGGCTCCCGGGTCGCGGGCGCCGGGTCAGGCGAAGAATTGTGTTCCTCCATGGCGGAGAGTCTAGACAGGCCGGGCTCCCGCCCGCCGCCGCCGACCCCGCCGAAACCCCGGGATGTGACCGAAACGGCCCTGTCCCGCGGAGTCGACATGTTCTGCCGGTATGCGGGGCCGCGGCGGTTCGGCCGGTCCCGCCGCGGCCCGGTTGCGGGTCGTCCGGTCCGATCTCAAAGGCCCATGACCGGTCCCGCTCTCGAGACCGCCTGTGCCGGGCCGAAGACCGCCGGGACGCCGTTCGCGTCGGCCGTCACCCTGACCGTCACCTCCAGGTCGTTCACTTCGCAGCTTTGCAGTTCGGCGCCGTTCCCGGACACCAGCCGCGCCGCCGCGCCGCAGGCCGCCTCCTCACCGATGAGCACCTTCGCGGCGCCGGCCAGGGCGGCGGCGTCGGCCGCCCCCTGCGCCCGGTGACGGGCCGCACCGGCCTGACCGACGGCCACGAACCCCGCGGCCAGCACCACGGTCGCCGCCATGGCGCCGACCGCCAGGACCGTCGCCGATCCCCGTTCCCTCCCGGCGGGGCGGGCGTTCATTCGAGCACCCCCGGTTCCACGGCGGCCGTCGCATCGGACTCGACCGTGACCGGCGGCGCCAACGGACCCAGGGGCCTCGACGCGACCGTGACCTCTGCCCGCACCAGGTCGCCCTCGGTCGAGACGCTCACCGTGGCGCCGTCCGGCAGGTAGGCCGCCGCCACCGCCCGCGCGTCCTCGCCGCGGGCCGCCGCCAGCGCGGCGCTGTTGGCCGCGTCGACCGACCTCACCTTCAGCCCCATGGTGCCGACCGCCCACACGGCCATCGCCAGGACCGCGACCACCGCCGGCATCGCCGCCGCCAGCTCGGCGGTGACGAAGCCCCGATCCCGCGGACGCACGGACCTCATGACAGCGCGCGCTCGATGAGGTTCGACAGGGCGCTCTGGACCGTGCCGGAGGTCAGCACCTTCAGCAGCACGCCCGCGAAGGCCACCGCGGCCAGGGTCCCTACCGCGTACTCGGCGGTCGACATGCCGCTCTCGCCGCGCATCTTGGAGGCGAACTTGCCTCCCCAGCTCGGTTTCGTCACCCCCTTCATCCGCCCCCGGCTCCACTCGTCCTCGCGGGGTTCGGGGCGCGGACGGCGGGCGACCGGCTGCGGCGGGCGGCGCCGCTTCGGACACCGGTCCGCGTCGGCGAGTTCGCACCGGTTCTT
This sequence comes from Glycomyces xiaoerkulensis, assembly GCF_002798405.1. Classification (GTDB taxonomy): domain Bacteria; phylum Actinomycetota; class Actinomycetes; order Mycobacteriales; family Micromonosporaceae; genus Glycomyces; species Glycomyces xiaoerkulensis. Next base: position 108,798 of record NZ_PGGV01000016.1, read on the forward strand.
GAGCGGGCAGGCCGTGGCGCATTCGTCCGTTTCGGTGGCCAGGATGCCGAGTCGGGTCCTGGTCGTCGGTCCGGGACTGGTCGTCGTGGTCATGGTTCTCGCCTTTCTTCTCTGGTGTCGTGGTCGAGTCGGTGTGGTTCAAAGGCCGGCCGCGGCTGTGTCGGCGACGATGCCGAACACCACCGGGCCGATGCCCGCGGTCACGAAGGCCGGGAGGAAGCACAGGCACAGCGGCCCGATCAGTGCCACCGCCGCGCGCCCGGCGCGCTCCTCGGTCCGGTTCCGGCGCTCGGTCCGCAGGGAGGTCGCGAGCTGCTCGAGCCCTCCGGCGATCGCCGCTCCGCTGGTGGAGGAGCGGTCGAGCTGTCGGGCCAGGCGTTGGGCGCCCGGCAGCCCGCCCAGTTCCGGGGCGGCTTCGGCGGCGGTGGCGCCCAGGTCCACCGCCTGTGCGAAGCGGCTCAGGCGCGCGCCGAGCTCGCCGTCGTGGGCGCCGGCGACCGCGTACGCCGCTTGGGGGAAGGGGGCTCCGGCCCGCAGGGCGGCGGCCAGGAGGTCGAGCGTCCAGGTCCATTGCGGCGCCAGGCGCTCGGCGGTCCGCTTCTCGGCCCGGTCGGGGTCGCTGTCGAGGAGCCGGCGGGCGAGCCACCAGGCGCCGAGCCCGGCCGCGATTCCGGTCGGGCCGCCGATCGCCAGCGCGGCGGCCGCTCCGATGAGCGGTGCGAGGAAACGTCGGTGCTTCATGCCGCCTCCACTCCCACCGATGCGATGAGCGCTCTGGTCCAGGCGAGGCCCGCGGCCTGCAGGGTGATGGCCGCCGCGAGGCAGGCGATGCCGGGCCCGGTCGCCAGGAGGAAGGCGACCGCGTCGACGCCGAGGGCCTGACCGAGTGCCACGCCGCCTACCGGGAGGGCGGTCAGGAGGGCGGCCGTGGCTCGGATCGAGGCGGTCTGGGCGCGGGACCGGGCGGCCGCCTGCTCGTCCTCGCGGAGCTGTTCGGCGAGTCGGCGGCACAGTTCGGCCGCCGGTGCGCCGATTTCGGCGGCGACCTTCCAGGCCGCCGCCAGGCGCCTGGTGGTGGTTTCGGCCCGGTGGGGCCAGTCGGCTTCGATGGCGGCGACCGCGCGGTTCGGGTCGGTGCCGGCGGCGAGGTCGGCCGCGAGGTAGGCGACGGTGTCGGCGGCGGCGCGTCGTGCCTCGCGGAGGCGGCTGCGCTGCAGCGTTAGGCGCGCGGCCGTCGCGGCTGCGGCGGTGTAGGTCGCCGCCGTCAGTGCGGCGGTGATCATGGCGAGGGGGCCGAGGCTTTCGGCGGTCCACGCGGCGGCGAGTCCGGCGGTGGCGGCCATGGCGGCGACGGTGGTTCGCGGTCGGTGGGTGAGCAGGGCGCTCAGCGTGGTTCTCATGTGTTCCGCTCCCTGAGCAGTCGTTCGAGGACGCCGGCCGCTGGTCCCGGTCCGTGCCTGGTCCAGGCGGTGGCGACCTCCAGGTCCTGGGTGCCGCGGGAACGGCCGGAGTCGATGAGGGCGATCTCGGCGACCTGGCGCCGCGGTCCTTTCCGCCGCAGGTGGACGATCACTCGCAGCGCGGCGACGAGCTGGGCGTGCAGTCCGGCTCTGGGCATGCCGTGCGGGAGCGCGAGGGCTTCGAGGCGGGCCGGGACGTCGGCGGCGGCGTTGCAGTGGAGGGTTCCGGCTCCGCCTTCGTGGCCGGTGTTGAGTGCGCCCAGCAGTTCGCTGACTTCGGCGCCGCGGCATTCGCCGACCACGATGCGGTCGGGCCGCATTCGCAGGGCCTGGCGCACGAGTGCGGCCAGGTCGACCGCTCCGGCTCCTTCGATGTTCGCCGGTCGGGCTTCGAGGGTGAGCGTGTGCGGGTGGTCGGCCGCCAGTTCCGCGGCGTCCTCGACGATCACGATCCGCTCCGTTGGGTCGGCCGCGGAAAGGAGGCTCGCCAGCAGGGTAGTCTTTCCGGTTCCGGTTCCGCCGGTTACGAGGAACGGCAGTCGGCCGGTGACGACTCTGAGCAGGAGTTCGGCCATGTCGGTGGTGAGCGTGTCGACCTCGACCAGTTGGGAGAGGGTGAAGGCCTTCGCGCGGTGGGTGCGGAACGACAGGTACGGTCCGCGGGCCGCGATCGGCGGCAGGACGGCGTGGAATCTGGTTCCGTCGGGGAGCCGCACGTCGGCGTAGGGGTTGCCGGCGTCGAGGCGGCGGCCGGCCGCGGCCGCGAGGCGGCAGGCCAGGGAGCGGATGGTGTCGTCGTCGCCGAGGCTGGTGGTGGTGGTCTCGAGGCCGTGGCCGCGGTCGATCCACACCCCGTCGGTGCCGTTGACGACGACGTCGGTGACGGTCGTGTCGTCCAGCAGCGGTTGCAGTGGTCCCGCGCCGGTGAGGTTGTCGGCCACGTGCTCGGTGAGTTGGAGCAGTTCGGGTTGGTCGGGCGGCGCGGCTCCGGCCTCGCACAGGGCGTTGACGATGTCGGCTCTGGCGGGGCGGCGCCGGTTCCGCCGGGTGCGGCCGGGGCCGGTCTGGGCGACGAGTTGGCGCCGGACTTTGCTGATGAGGTCGAGGTTCATCGGGCGGCTCCGGCGGGGTCGCGGTCGGCGGGCGCGGTGTCGCCGCCGCGGGTGCGGGGGCGGGTGAGTTCGGCGGTGAGGGCGTGCAGGCGGCGGGCGGCCGCTTTCGGCAGGCGGCCTTGGCGCAGTCGTTCGGGGAGCCGGTCGTCGGTGGGGAGGCTGCCCCATTTCGGGAGGCCGATCCCGCCGTCCGGGTCGGGGTCGCGTCTGCGGGTCCGGCCCCGGTCGACGGTGCCGAGGTGGGCGGTGTGGGCGCGGTAGGCCGCGATGACGCTGCGGGCGGCCTCACGCGAGCGGTGGGAGGGGCCGAGGGTGACCGCGACCGTGCGGGCCGCGGCGGCGGCTCGGGCGGACGCGGCGGTGCGGTGTCGCGGCAGGTCGACGACGACGAGGTCGGCGGCGGCTTCTGCGGCGTGCAGGATCCGGTCGAGCGCTTCGGGGGTCACGACGACGGGGTTGCGGGGGTCGGGGCCGACCAGGTGGAGGTTGCCCCGTTGGGGCAGTCCGGCGAGGAGGCGTTCGGGTTGGAGCGGCCCGGAGCCGGTCGCGAGGGAGGGCCAGCGCCAGCCCGGTTGGGCGGCGAGTCCGGCGGCGGTGTCGATGCCGCCGCCGGTGAGATCCAGGTCGATCAGGACGGTGCGTTCGCCTCGGTGCGCCGCTGCGGTGGCGGTGGCCAGGGCGAGGGTCGAGGAGCCGGCGCCGCCGTGGCCGGCGACGGCGGCCACGATCGGGGCTTCGGTGGTGTCGCGGCCGGCTCTGGTGAGGCGGTCGAGGAGCCACTCGGTGCCTTCGGGGAGGGAGATGACGTGTTCGGCTTTGAGTTCGAAGACCAGGGGCCAGATCATCGAGGAGTCGCCGGGTTCGGCCTCGAGCCAGGATCCGGTGGCGCAGAAGATCAGGCCGGGGCGGGGCGGCAGTCCGCGCTCGATGCAGGCTCTGGCGGTGTCGGCGCCGACGATCACCAGGGGTGCGTGCTGCCAGTGGGTTTCGGCGGCGGCGGGGTCTTCGGCCCGGTGGAGCGGCAGTCGGGCCGCCGCCGCGATCGGTCCGATCTGTTCGGCGAGGCGGTCGTCGCCGGTGACCAGCAGGGCTTCGGCGGGGGGTGCGGCGTGGCGGGGGCCGGGTTTGCGCGGTTCGGCTGCGGTTCGGTCGAGCGTGGTGGCGGCCATGGCTACTCCTGCGATCGGTGTTTGATCTGCTACCTGGAGTAACCATGACCGAATCGACAAGAGGCGGCAAGGAAAAGTTCGCGGCCTGTGGATAACTTCGACCGGAGTGGATGTTTTCGCAGTTCAGAAAGGATGCAGGTGTCCTGTGGACAACCGGCGGCGGTACCGTCGAGAAGTGACGGTCACTCGGGTCTACTCGGGGCGGATGCCCCAGACGCCGAACCACGCCTCGCTCGGGGACAGTTCGATCAGGTCCTCGCCGCTGGCGAGGGCGTTCGGCGGGCACGTGGTCGGCTCGATCGCGACCGAGCCGCGCCGCCGTTCGCCCTCGAGCCCGTCGGCGGTGAAGATGTGCACCCAGTCGAACGAGTCGTCCATCCACACCAGCGTCGCCGCCCCCGACACCGGGTCGGCGAGCCTGACCTCGGCCGTCCCGTCCGAGCCGCGTTCGAGCTGCCCGTAGGCGTCGTCGAGCACCAGGCCGCCCAGCGAGGTCGGCTCGCCGAGTTCGGCCGGTCCGGAGCCGGTCGGGATCTGCTGCTTGTCGAGCTTCAGCTTCTTCTTGGCCGGTACGTGCAGGGTCGCCTCGTCGATGCGGTCCAGGCCGCCGGCGGTGAAGTAGCAGTGCGTGCCGAACCCGAACGGCGCGGTCCTGGTGCCGGGGTTGGACACGGTGTGCGCCGCCCGCAGCCCGCCGGGCCCGACCGACCACCGGGTGCGGAGCTGCAGCGTCCACGGGTAGCCCATCCGCGCCGGGAGGCGGCACTCGAGCGTCACCGAGCTGCCGGTGACCTCGACGGCGTTCCACTCCATCCAGGCGACGAAGCCGTGCAGGGCGGTGTTGGTGGCGATCTCGTTGATCGGCAACTGGTACCGCTCGCCGCCGTAGGTGTACTCGCCGTCCCGGACCCGGTTCGGCCAGGGGGCGAGCACGTGGCCGGCCCAGCCGGGCGCGAGCTCGTCGTCGCCGTATCCGGCGACGATCTGGCGGCCGCGGTAGGTGTAAGAGCGCACGCCGCCGCCGACGGCGACGATGGTCGCCTCGTGGTCGTTGTAGGCGATCGACCATTGCTCGCCGGACAGCGCCATCGGGTACCTCCGTGTCGTTCGGGATGGGCGGGACGTGCTTTGACGTTAGCTCATGACCGACGGCCGGAGGCACGCGTATCGATGTGTGCGAGATCGCAGCGAACCGTTGGAACCGACAACAGTCGTTATCGAAAACCTCCCACTGAATCGGTCAAAACGGTATGAAAACCCAAGCTCACGATGCTCGTCTCATATTTTGCGCCGTCTTCGGGTGCCGGATCGGGATCACCCCCGCCGCGCGCGGTCTTCCGTAGTCGAACTGCTTGAGGCACCATTTCCCCATTGACTACGAACCGTCGCCTCCCGGAAGCCCCCGGTCGGCTGCAACAGGGACAACCACTCAGGAGTACAACGATGTCTGAGTTCAAGCCCGGTCTCGAAGGCGTAACCGCCTTCGAGACCGAGATCGCCGAGCCCGACAAGGAAGGCGGAGCGCTCCGCTACCGCGGCGTCGACATCCAGGACCTGGTCGGTCAGACTTCGTACGGCGACGTCTGGGGCCTGCTGGTCGACGGCGGGTTCGGCAACGGACTGCCCGCCGCCGAACCGGTTCCCGTGCCCGTGTCCTCCGGCGACACCCGCGTCGACGCCCAGGCCGCGGTCTCCATGCTCGCCCCGTTCTGGGGACTGGCGCCCCTGCTCGACATCGACGAGGCGACCGCCCGCGACGACCTCGCGCGCGTCTCGGTCACCACCCTGTCGTTCATCGCGCAGTCCGCCCGCGGCTCCGGCCGCCCGGCCGTGCCCCAGTCCGAAATCGACAAGGCCGAGACCATCACCGAGCGCTTCATGCGCCGCTGGCGCGGCGAACCCGACCCCGCGCACGTCAAGGCCGTCGACACCTACCTCATCTCCGCGGCCGAGCACGGCATGAACGCCTCCACCTTCACCTCCCGGGTCGTCGCCTCCACCGGCGCCGACGCCGCCGCCGCGATCTCCTCGGGCATCGGGGCGCTCTCCGGCCCGCTCCACGGCGGCGCCCCCTCGCGCGTGCTGCACATGATCGAAGAGGTCGAAAAGCGCGGCGAGGCCGAGTCCTACGTCAAGGAGCTGCTCGACTCCGGCGAGCGCCTCATGGGCTTCGGCCACCGCGTCTACCGCGCCGAGGACCCGCGATCGCGGGTGCTGCGCGACGCCGCCCGGCGGCTGGGCGCGCCCCGCTACGAGATCGCCGAGGCCCTCGAGCGCGCCGCGCTCACCGAGCTCAAGGCCCGCAAGCCCGACCGCGTGCTCGCCACCAACGTCGAGTTCTGGTCGTCGGTGGTGCTCGACTTCGCCGAGGTGCCCTCCGAACTGTTCACGCCGATGTTCACCTGCGCCCGCGTCGCCGGTTGGAGCGCCCACATCCTCGAGCAGAAGAAGCTCGGCCGGATCGTGCGCCCCTCGGCCAAGTACGTCGGCCCCGGACCCCGTCGGCCATCCGAAGTGGAGGGCTGGAAGTAGCGCCCCGCCCGAGTCGGCTCGTTCGGATAGGATGAGGCCGGAAACCCACCGCTGACTTCGCCGAACGAGACCACCGATGCCCTCCCCGGCCCCCGTGCCCCGACGATCTTCGTTGCGCCGGCGGGACCTCCTGGTCGGAGGCCTCGCCGGCCTCGCCGTGGCCGCCGCCGGAGCCGAGAGCGCCCGGTCGGTGTGGGACTCGGGCCGCGACGAACGCCCCCTGCCGCCCCCGCCCCGGACCCGGCCGGTCCACCTGCAGGTCGTCGCCCACCCCGACGACTGCCTGTACTTCATCAACCCGCGCATGGCCCGCGTCCTGGCGGCCGGGGCCGCCCTCTGCACCGTCGTGCTCACCGCCGGGGAGTCCGACGGCCGCAACACCCGCGACCCGGCCGGCGCTCCCGACTACGCCGGCTATTCGGCCGCCCGCAACACCGGGCTGCGGCGGGCCTACGCCCACATGGCCACCGGCGACTCCGAATCGCCTTGGGATCGCTCCCGCGCCGTCCTCGGCTCCGGTCAGCAGGTCGAGGTCTGCCTGCTGCGCCGACGCCCCGACGTCCAGCTCATCTTCTGCTCACTGTGGACTAACCTGGGCCGGATCACCGGGCGCTACACGCGCCTGCTCGGTCTGTGGGAGGGCGACCTGCGGTCTTCGCTGGTGCTGCCGCCCACCGGTTCCCCGCTCACCGACGCGACCGCCGTCGACCGCGAGACGGTCACCGGCAGCCTGCTCGAGCTGCTCGACCACTACCGGCCGACGGTCGTCAACACCCTCGACCCCGATCCCGACCCGGTCGTCGGCGAGCGGCTCGGCGCCGAGCAGCGCGGCTACTCCGACCACATCGACCACACCGCCGCCGCCCTGTTCGCATGGGACGCCGCCCGCGAATGGGCCGGAGCCGCGGTCATCGAATCCTGGCGCGGCTACTACAACCGCCGCTGGCCGGGCAACCTCGGCGCCGCCGACCGCGACGCCAAGGGCCGGGCCCTGAACCTCTACTCCTGGGCCGACGGCTTCGACTGCGGCGACCCGGTCGGCTGCGGCGACCGCGTCGTCGTCGGCCCCGGCACCGGCGACTCCTACGGGCTCGGCACCCACCCGCGCTACGCGGCCGCCGTCGCCGCCGCCGAGACCGGAGGGCGGCACCGGGCGCTGACCGTCCAGGGCACCCGCCTGCGCCTCCACAGCGGACCGGGATCGACCGAAATGGGCGGGCCCGACCTGCTTCCGGGCATCGCCACCGCCGGCTCGCGCGTGTTCGGCATCCGCGCCGACCACACCCACGACCCGGCCGCCCACGTCCGCGACCTCCACTGCCTCGACCTGGCCACCGGGCGGTGGACCGATCTGGGCAACCCCGCCGGGACCGGCGAGTACGCCCGCCGTATCGGCCCGCCGACCGCGGCCGACGACGGCACCACCGCCCTGGTCGCCGTCCGGGCGCCCGACCGCGCCATCGCCGTCCGCACCAAGCCGGTCGGCCGCGACTGGACCGACTGGACCGAACTCGACGGCCCCATGATCCACGACTCCCCGCACGCCTACGCCACCGCCGACGGCCGCATCGAGATCGTCGGCGCCACCCCCTCCGGGCTTGCGATCTGGCGGTGGACCAGCCACGGCTGGACCGTCCGCGACCTCGACCTGCCGCACGTCGGCGGCGAGCCCGGCTACGCCCCCGCCGGGGCCGTCGCCGCCGCGGGCGGGCCCGGCGGGCGCATCGTCCTCGCCTCCCGCTCCGGCGGCAGCGCCGACGTCGTGGTCCACTTCGGGCGCGGCCGGACCTGGACGGCGACCCTCCTGCGGCTCGAAGGCGGCATCATGCCGCCGTCGGTGGCCGTCTCCGGCGACGGCACGGTCGCCATCGCCGCCGACAACGGCGCCGGTGCCGCCGCCGTGGCCGTCTTCGGCGTCGAGGCCCTCGAGCACGGTCCGTCCGAGCGGCCCCGGATCCGCTGGGGCCACGGCGACGTCGTCCTGACCCGGCGGCCCGCCCTCGCCTTCGACGCCGCCGGCATCCTGCGGCTGTGGGCGGTCGGCGCCGACGGCGCGCTCTACTCCGCCGAGGCCGCGGCCGGTGACGGACCGCCCACCGCGTGGGCCCCCGCGCGGCGGCGCGACGACTGATCCCGACTACAGTGAGGCGCAGGACCGACCGAGAACGGAGCCGACAGTGACCGACGAGATCACCATCCCCGCCGAACTGCTTCCCGCCGACGGGCGATTCGGATCCGGCCCCTCCAAGGTGCCGACCGAGGCGATGGCCGCCCTGGCCGACGCCGGCAAGTCCGTCATGGGCACCTCCCACCGCAAGAGCGCGGTCAAGGACCAGGTGGGGCGGCTGCGCCGGGGGCTGTCCGAGCTCTTCTCGCTCCCCGACGGCTACGAGGTGATCGTCGGCGTCGGCGGCACCACCGCCTTCTGGGAGGCCGCCGTCTTCGGACTGGTCGACCACCGCGTCCAGGCCGCCAGCTTCGGCGAGTTCGGCTCCAAGTTCGCGGGGGCGGTCGCGGCCGCGCCGCACCTGGCCGACCCGACCGTCGTCACCGCCGAACCCGGCACGGCCGCGCACCTGACCGCCGAGGAAGGCGTCGACGTCTACGCCACCCCGCACAACGAGACCTCGACCGGCGTCGCCGTCGAAGTCAAGCGGGTCGCCGCCGACGGCCTGATGCTCCACGACGCGACCAGCGCCGCCGCCGGACTCCCGGTGGACCCGGCCGAGACCGACTGCTACTACTTCGCGCCGCAGAAGGGCCTGGCCTCCGACGGCGGCCTGTGGATCGCGCTGATGAGCCCGGCCGCGATCGAACGCGCCGAGCGCATCGCCGCCTCCGGCCGCTACATCCCGGCCTTCCTGGACCTGAAGACCGCCATCGACAACTCGCGCAAGGACCAGACCTACAACACCCCCGCGGTGGCGACGGTCTTCCTCGCCGCCGAGCAGGTCGACGCCCTCAACGCCGCCGGCGGCCTCAAAGCCGCCGCCGACCGCTGCGCCGATTCGGCCGGGACGCTGTACTCGTGGGCCGAATCGCGCGACTTCGCGGACCCGTTCGTGACCGACCCGCAACTGCGCTCCAACGTGGTCACCACGATCGACTTCGACGGTGTCGACGCCGCCGAGATCGCGAAGGTGCTTCGCGCCAACGGCGTGGTCGACACCGAGCCGTACCGCAAGCTCGGCCGCAACCAGCTTCGCATCGCCACCTACCCGGCCGTCGACCCCGCCGACGCCGCGAAGCTGACCGAGTCGATCGACTACGTGGCCGAACGGCTCTCCTGAGCGGCATGGAGGCATCGGACCGGGAGCGGCTGCGGCTGCTCCCGGCGCTCATCGAGCACCAGCGGGTGCGCACCACCCCGGTCAAGTCCGAAGCGTCGGCCTCGGCGCAGCGCCTGACCTTCGACGACGGCTCCTCGGCGTTCGCCAAGTTCGCCCACGGCGACCGGCCCGGATACCTCGCCGCGGAGGCCAACGGGCTCCGCTGGCTGCGCGAGGCGTGCGAATCGGTGGTCGAGGTCCTCTACGCCGACGACCGGATCCTGGTCGAGCCGTGGCTGGAGCCGGCCGAACCCACCGTCGAGCACGCGGTCGAGCTGGGCCGCCGGATCGCCCTCATGCACAAGGCCGGGGCCGAGCGGTTCGGCGCCCCGTGGCGCGGCTACATCGGCGAGACGTTCATGGACAACGACCCGGCCGGGCCGGACTGGCCCGAGTGGTACGCGGCGCGCCGCATCGAGCCCTACCTGCGGCCCTCGCGCGACAACGGGGCGCTGGACGCGGCCGACGCGGCCGCGATCGAGGCCCTCGCCGGCAGGCTCCCGGAGCTGGCCGGACCGCCCGAACCGCCCGCCCGGACCCACGGCGACCTGTGGTTCGGCAACGTCCACTGGGCCGCCGACCGGGCCTGGATGATCGACCCGGCCGCGCACGGCGGGCACCGCGAGACCGACCTGGCCAACCTGCCGCTGTGGGGCGGGGTGCCGCTGTACGAGGAGATCCTCGCCGGCTACTTCGAAGTCGCCCCGCTCGCCGACGGCTGGCGGGAGCGGATCGGCCTCCACCAACTGTTCCCGCTGCTGGTCCACACCACCCTGTTCGGCCGCTCCTTCCGGGGGCCGCTGATGGAGGTCGTGGCCCGCTTCTCCTGACACCCGAGACGACGATGGCCGGCCCGCCGCTTCCGCGGCGGGCCGGCCCATCTGCAACGGGAGGAGAGGTCTTACTCGCCCCAGTCGGCAGCCATGCGACGGCGGCGCACCAGCCACAGGGCGATCGCTCCGGCGATGGCCAGGGCCGCCGCGGCGGCGATGCCGCCGGTCAGACCGAGGCCGGTCGCGGGGAGCTTCCCGCCGCCGGAGCCGTCACCGGCGCCGTCGAGGTCCTCGACGAGCTCGGCGATGCCCCAGTCGGCGTTGGTGTTCCACGACTGGCCGGTCGGGTCGTACCAGGTGTGGACCGCGGTGCGCTCGCCGTCGGCGGCGTCGTTCACCTGCAGCTCCAGGCCCTGCTCGACGCCGACCTCGGCGAACTCGGAGGCCAGCTCGATCGACACCTCCACCAGGTAGCCGCCGTCGACCTGCGAGGTCGCACTCGTGATCTCGCCGGCGTCGGGGCCGTTGGCGCCGACCGAGACGACGTTCTCGTAGTTCACCCGGTACTGGCCGTCGGACTCGTCGTAGCCGCCGGTGCGGGTGTTGCCCGGGTTGAGGAACAGCTCGACCGAGTCCTGCTCCCAGGCGTTGGCGCTGGCGTCGTCGAGGACCGGGTCGGCGACCGCGAACAGGGCGTAGAAGGAGCCCTCGTCCCACAGCAGCGAGACCTGGGCCTTGGCGCCGTCCTCGCTGCCCTCGACGTGGACCTCGGTGGTCACCTCCGAAGCGGTGTCCCACACCTCGTCGGCCTCGCCGTCGATCACCGGGGCGGTGTCGGCGCGCGGGACCTGGACGCGGGCGTAATCGGGCTCCTCGGTGTCGGGGAGCTCGGGCAGTTCGCTCGGGTCCACGATGCCCCAGTAGGCCCACTTGGACTGAAGCTGGTCGTCGAAGATCAGCGGGCTCTCCAGCGGCCGCGGGGTCTCGCGGGTCCGCTGCCAGGTGCGGCCGTCGTGGAGGCCCCAGGCGGTGACCGTGTCGATCTTGTCGGAGTGGTCCCGGAACATGTCGAACAGGTCCCGGAAGTAGTGTCCCTGCTCGATGAGCCGGTCCTCCAGCTCGGGGAACTCCTCGTCCTCGGTCGGGGCGCCGATGACCACGTCGAGCTCGGTGATGACCTGCGACAGGCCGAGCTGGTCGAACTTGACGATGCTGTCCTCGATCTGGTCGAGCGAGGTGTTGAGGTTGACGTGGGTCTGGTGGCCCACGCCGTCGACCGGGACGCCGTCGGCGAGCAGGTCCTCGACCAGGTTGTACATGTTGTCGCGCTTGCCGGGGTTCTCGGTGTTGTAGTCGTTGATGTAGAGCTGGACGTCGGTCGCGCCGACCGCGTCGAACTCGGCGCGGGCGATCTCGAAGGCCTGGTTGACGTAGTCGGTGCCCTCGAAGATCTGGTACCAGCGGCTGTTGCGGTGCACCTCGTCGTTGTTGTCGCTGATGACCTCGTTGACCACGTCCCAGGCCCAGATGCTGTCGCCGTAGCGCTCGGCGATGGCGCCGATGTGGTCTTCCATCCGCCGGATCATGATGTCGCGGTCTTCATCGGAGCTGCCGAGCGGCTCGCCGGCGTTCTCGTGGTCCTCGGGGTATTCGAACCACCAGTCGGGGGTCTGGCTGTGCCAGATCAGGACGTGGCCCCACACGCGCATGCCGTTGGCCTCGGCGTAGTCGACCAGCTCGTCGGACTCGGTCCAGTCGAACTCGCCCTCGGTGGGCTGGATGGACTCGGGCTTCATGTGGTTCTCGGCGGTGATGGAGTTGAAGTGCTTGTTCAGCAGCTCCGCCGAGGGGTCGACGATGTCGCGGCCGTCCACGGCCGCGCCGATCGGGAAGTGGTCGCCGAGCTCGTCCTTGAGATTCGGAATGTCCTGCTCGACGCCGGGCGGGTCCAGTTCGGTGATGACGACGTTGTCGATGTAGTAGGAGTCCTCGACGACCGGGGACTCGACGTACAGGGTGAGGCTGTCGGCCCCGCCGGTGCTGTACTCGCCGCCGTAGGTGTTCCAGTCGGTGCTCGCGGCGGCCTCGAAGGCGATGCTGTCGTAGCTGGACTCGCCGTCGGTGGTGCTCTCGATGGTCACGGTGAGCGCGTCGCCGGGGCTGCCGTCGGCCAGGCGGGCGTCGAGCTCGATCTCGTAGGTGCCGCCGGGGGCGATGATGTCGGTGACGTCGAGCGCGGGGCCTTGCCAGGTGTCCCCGCGGTCGGTGGTCAGCAGACTGCCGTCCTCGACCGAGAGGGTGACCGCGCCGCGTTCGGTCCAGCCGTTCAGGTCGCCGTCGTCGAAGTCGGCTTCGTAGACGACCGTCGGTTCCTGGGCGGCCGCAGAGGGCGCGAAGGCGAGCGCGGCTGTCGGCAGCAGCAGCGCTCCGGCTCCGAGCGCACCGATGCGGCGCAGATGGGACGGGGGTCGATCTGTCATGTTCTTCAGCTCCGGAGCAGAGGGATTAGCGGGGTAGCGAAAGTTTCGGAACCAATTTGAAACTTTCGGTGAGGGTGCCGTCATATTACGAGAGACATCGAGGGGTGTCAACCGCGGGGGGTCGGCCGAATCCGCCGCCCACCCGCCCGGTACCTGCACGTCTCGTCGCACTTAACGAAACTGTCACTTCTACGGACTAGGCTCGATTTATGTCGAGCCCACGCCTGCGCGACCGCCACGGCCGGGTGGCGACCGACCTCAGGGTCTCGCTGACCGACCGCTGCAACCTCCGCTGCACCTACTGCATGCCGGAAGCCGGACTCCCGTGGCTGCCGAAACCGACCATGCTCACCGACGACGAGGTGATCCGGCTGGTCGGCATCGCCGTCACCAGGCTCGGCGTCACCGAGGTCCGCTTCACCGGCGGCGAGCCGCTCCTGCGGCCCGGCCTGAGATCCATCATCGACGCGGTCACCGACCTCGAGCCACGCCCCGAGGTCTCCCTGACCACCAACGCCATCGGTCTCGAACGCCTGGCCGTGCCGCTGGTCGAGGCCGGGCTCGACCGCGTCAACGTCTCCCTGGACACCATCGACCGCGACAGTTTCAAGGAACTGGCCAAGCGCGACCGCCTCGACCAGACCCTCAACGGCATCAAGGCCGCCTCGGCGGCCGGACTCGCCCCGGTCAAGCTCAACACCGTGCTCATGCGCGGCATCAACGACGACGAGGCCCCCGCGCTGCTGCGCTACGCGCTCGCCCACGACTACCAGCTCCGGTTCATCGAGCAGATGCCGCTCGACGCCGGCGGCACCTGGCGCCGCGACCAGATGGTCACCGCCGCCGAGATCCTCGAGGCCCTCCGGGCCGAGTTCGACCTCACGCCCGACCCGGCGCACCGCGGCTCGGCTCCGGCCGAGACCTGGCTGGTGGACGGCGGCCCCGCCAAGGTCGGCGTCATCGGCTCGGTCACCAGGCCGTTCTGCGGCGACTGCGACCGCACCCGGCTGACCGCCGACGGCCAGGTCCGCAACTGCCTGTTCGCCACCGGGGAGACCGACCTGCGCGATCTGGCCCGCTCCGGGGCCGGCGACGAGGAGATCGCCGCGCGCTGGTGCGAGGCGATGTGGGGCAAGAAGCCCGGCCACGGCATCGACGATCCGTCGTTCCTCCAGCCCTCCCGGCCCATGTCGGCGATCGGGGGCTGAGTATGCCGGTGCGGGTCAGATACTTCGCCGGCGCCAAGGCCGCCGCCGACCGCGCCGAGGAGCGGGTGGCGGCCGCGACCGTCGCCGAGCTTCGGACCGCGCTGGCCGAGCGGCACGGCCCCGGCCTGGAGCGGATCCTGAAGGTGGCCACGATCCTGGTCGACGGCCTGACCGCGCGCGATGAGCACGCGCCGCTCGCCGAGGGGGTCACCGTCGAGGTGCTCCCGCCCTTCGCCGGAGGGTGAGGATTTCTCGGACTGTGCCTCCGGGGAGCCGCCTGGCCCCCACCGATTCCCGTTTGCGAGGATGCAGTGGTGCGCCGACCTGACGAACGATCGAGACCACAGGTGGCGTCCCCGCTGTTCGAGCTGTCAGCCGACATGCGGACCACTGCCGAGCGCCGTCGCCGTCCGGGCCGGCACCATTCCAGGTCCGCGCGCGAGGCCGTCCCGATGCCGGAGCCGGTGCTGACGACCACGGCCCCCGATCCCCGGCAGGACTCGGCCCCGCTGCTGACCGGCATGGCCGAGGTCGGCGCCGGTCTCCTGGACTCCCTGGACGCGATGCAGCGCGTGGCGGCCTCGGCCGGCCCCGGGCCGCTGCTGGTCAACGCCGCTCCCGGGACCGGCAAGACCCACCTGCTCATCCGGCGCGTCGCCTACCTCGTCCAGGAGCTGGGCGTGCCCGCCCGGCAGTGCCTGGTCGTGGCCGCCTCCGCCGCCGGCGCCGCGCGCATCCGCCGCGAGCTGGCCGAGCTGCTCGGCGACGAGGCCGCCCGGATCACCGTCGCCGAGTTCGCCGACTTCACCGGGGAGAACTCGAAAGGCTCCTCCTACCGGCGCGTCGCCCCGGAGCTGGGCCACCTGTTCGTCGACGACCTGCCGCGGATGCCAATGCGGCTCTACCGGCAGTTGATGGAGCAGCGCCGCCCCGGTGCGGACGTCACCGCCACCGGCGATCCCGATTCGGCGCTGTGCTCGGGCGAGCCCGCCGCGTTCAAGGCCTTCGCCGACCAGTTCGCGCAGGCCCACGTCGTCCGACTCTCGCGCAACCACCGCAGCCCCGCCGCGGTCCTGGTCGCCTCCTCGCAGGTCATCGAGCCGATCAGCCGGGTGCCGGGTCGGCTCACCCAGCCGCAGCGGCCGGCCCTGGAGGGGTCGGGCATCGGACGGTGCTACGCGGTCGACGGCGACGACGAGAAGCGCTTCGTCGACGACCTGATCGGCCGCCTCGACGAGTTCGGCGTCGCCGACGACGAGATCGCCGTGATCGGCCCGGGCGGCGTGTCGGTCGCCGAGGCCGCCGACGGCGAGTACCGCGTGGTGTGCCTGACCGGGGTCACCGAGGAGGCCTGGCCGAACACCGCCGTGGCCCGCCGCGAGCTCTACGTCGCCCTGAGCCGCACTCGGGATCTGGCCTATGTGAGCCACACCGGGCTCGGCTCGCCCCTCCTGGCCGATGTAGATCAGGGCCTTTTCAGTCCATTCGGGATGGTACCGGTGACGCGTTCGGGCCCTGAGCAGCCGCGGCTGCTCTGAGCGCGCCGCGCGGTCGCGACGCGGAGTTCCCGCGCGACCACGGTTCGATAGGCCACAATAGGTCGCAGACCGCAGCAGTCGACCTAGGGAGGGCCCATGGAGCACACCGAGGAGGACACTGTGCCTCTGCGCCGGCGCGATGCTCCAGGTTGGTCGCCGTTCGCCCCGCACGAGACCGGTGTCCCGCAAGGCGAGCGGTCCGAGCCCGCGGCGCGGTCGGGTTCGGACCGGGCGCCGGGCGGGAAGCCGGCCCGGCCGGAGCCGCCGCCGGCCGACCGCCCGGTGCCGGCCTTCCCCGACCACCCCGGGGCACTCGAGCCGGTCGCGGTCACCGCCGACGACTTCGCCGGCCGCCGCGTCGTGCCGCCGGAGGAACCTTCGGCCGAGACCGGCCTGCGCGCCGCGCTCAACCGGCTGTCGTTCGGATTGCTGTCGCTGCCGCCGAGCGCCCGCGAGCGCACCAGGCACTACCACGTCGACACCGTGCGCCGCAACTTCGGCGGGCTGCGCCAGATCACCGTCGTCAATCCCAAGGGCGGGGCCGGCAAGACCGTCGCGGTCCTCATGCTCGCGCTGACGTTCGGTCGCGCCCGCGGCGGCTACGTGCTCGCCTGGGACAACAACGAGACGCAGGGGACGCTCGGCATGCGAGCCCAGCAGGACTTCCACCTGCGCACCGTCCGGGACCTGCTGCGCGACCTCGATCACTTCAAGGGCCCGACCGGGCGGGTGGGCGATCTGTCGCAGTACGTGCGCGCCCAGGGCGGGGCGATGTTCGACGTCCTGGCCTCCGACGAGTCGGCCACGGCCGGGGAGATGCTCACCTCGCACGCCTTCGGCGACCTGCGCGAAGCGGTCTCGCGGTTCTACAAGCTCATCGTCGTCGACACCGGCAACAACGTGCGCGCCGCGAACTGGCAGGCGGCGATCGACGCGACCGATCAGCTCGTGGTCACCATGTCGGCCCGCAACGACTCGGCCGAGACCGCGGCCAGGATGCTCGACCACCTGGAGCAGACCGGGCGCCGGGAGCTGGTGCGGGGCGCGGTCTCGGTGGTCTCGATGCCGGCCCATCGCAAGGACGTCGACCTGCCGGCGGTGCAGCGTCACTTCGCGGCCAGGACGCGCGCGGTGCTGCTGGCGCCGTACGAGAAGCTGCTGGATTCGGGGGAGCCGATCCGCTACGAGTCGTTGAGCAGAGCGTCGTTGGCCGCTTGGCTCCGGATCGGGGCTTCGGTCGCCGAAGGGCTGTGAGGCGCGGGGTGGGGCGTCCGCGTCCGGTTCAGAGGAGCCCGGTCAGCCCGGCCACGGCGTCGGCGAGTCGGCGGTCGTCCTCGTCGGCGTGGCCGACGACGTAGGCGCCCTGGATGAACACCAGGACCGTCCGCGCCAGGCGGCGGGGGTCGTCGATCGCGGTCTCGCCCTGGTCGGCCGCGCGTGCCAGGATCGCGGTCAGATCGCGTTCCAGCTCGGACCAGGCGTCCTGGACCCGCCGCACGGTCGCCGGGTCGTCGGCAAGTTCGACGGCGGCGCGCAGGACGAACCCGCCTTCCTTGCTGTGCCTGGCCACCACTTCGAGGATGTCGCCGATCACGCGGGGGGCGTCGACCTGATCGGCCGGGTCGCGTTCGAGCGCCCGGCGGGCGATCGTGCGTATCTCGGGTTCGGTGTCCTCGCGGTAGCGCGCGAGCGCGGTGATGTAGAGCTGATGTTTGGATCCGAACGAGGAGTAGAGGCCGGCGCGATTCATGCCGGTGGCCGCCACCAGGTCCGACATGGAGGTTGCCGAGAACCCGTTTTCGAGAAAGGTTCTGGTCGCCGCCCTCAGGACTCTGTCCAAGTCGGCATTCTTATTTCTATTCACATTTGCACCGTATCGACACCCGGTGCTACCGGTCAATGACCGGAATGGGCGGCGGCACCCCCGGTGCGCGAGTGAACGGATCCACTCACCGCACCACCGCCTTGACACCCCGTAGCGTCGCCCTAGAGAATGAACGCAAACTCAACAGGCCTCCTGCGGGGGAAGTCCGGTCGGAAGCCGGCGCTGACCCGCAACGGTAGTCGCGGTTCGACCTCGAACTCTCGCCGAGCCAGCCTCTCAGCAGCAACGGCTCGGCCCACCCGCGTGAGCCCGAATGCCCGCCGGAAGCCAGTGTCCAACATCGTCAACGCCTGTCGCGGTCTGCAGGCGCTTGCGGCGCCGCCGCCTGCCCGAGACCTCGCGAATGCTTCAGAAAGGTCAGGCAATGCGCCACCAGTCGACTCGACTGCGCAATCCGGTCCGCCGGATCCTCGCCGCCACCGCGGCCCTGCCCGTCATCGGGCTCGCCACCGCCTCTCCCGCCCACGCCCAGGACGACACCTTCGACGCCCCCGCCGAGGCCGCGGCCGCCTGGCTCGCGTCCGAGGCCGACGGCCCGTCGTGGTCCGACGGCGACGTCTCCAGCTCCCTCGACGCCGCCATCGGCCTCATGGCCGCCGGCGTCGGCGGGGACCAGGTCGAGGCCACCCTCGAATGGCTCAACGACCCGGACGTGCTGAGCGCCTACATCTACCCGGCCGGCGACGAATCCGAGGACCCGCAGCTCAGCCCCGGCGCGGCCGGGAAGGTCATGTTCACCGTGGCCACCGCCGGCGGCGATCCCGCCGACTTCGGCGGCGTCAAGCTCGCCGACGAGCTCGCCGACGCCTCGGTCGAGGGCATCGACCCCGGCGCGCTGTCGTGGGCCGCGCTCGGACTCTCGCGCAGCGAGGCCGGGGTCACCGAGGAGGTCGCCGCGGCACTGCTGGCCGCCCAGTGCGACGACGGCGGCTTCACCTTCGAGGCCCCCGAAGGCGGCGACTGCTCCGGCGACCCCGACACGACCGGCCCGGCCGCGTCGGCCCTCCAGGTCATCGGCGAGCCCGCCGCCGACGCCCACGCGGACGCCGTCACCTGGCTCGAAGAGCACCAGAGCGAGAGCGGCGGCTTCGACAACGGCTTCGGCGAGAACGCCAACTCGACCGCCTACGCCGGGCAGGCGCTGCTCGGCGCCGAGCGCACCGAGGCCGCCGAACTGGCCACCGCGTTCCTGATCGGACTCCAGTTCGGCTGCGGCGAGGACGCCGAGGGCGCCGTCCGCGCCACCGACCCCGAGGACGAGGAGTGGGGCGAATCGATGCGGGTGCTGGCCACCGCGCAGGCCCTGATCCCCCTGTCGGGGCAGCACCTGGCCGAACTGGACGCCTCCGAGCAGAGCGACGGGATCCCGGCCGTCGAATGCGCCACCCAGGCCGGCGGCGACGGGGCCCCCACCGCCGACGACCCCGAACAGCAGCAGGACTCCGACTCGTGGGCGCCGTGGCTGATCGTCGGCGCCGCGGTCCTGCTGGCCGCGATCGTCGCCTACACGCTGGTGCGGGTCCGGCGCGGCAACGCCGAGGCCAAGGCCGACGAGTGATCCGGCACGCCGCCGCCCGCGCCAGCGCCGCGGCCGCCCTGCTCGGCGCCGCGGCCCTGGCGTGGGCGGCACCGGTCGGCGCCCACGACGACTGCCACGGCGTGGCGGTCGTGGTCGACTTCGGCGAGGCCGGTGCCGACGCGGGCATGCGCGAGGCGCCGGTCGTCGGCTGCGCCGAGGACGACCCGGGCAGCGGCATCGAGGCGCTCGACCAGGCGGGATTCGCGGTCACCGAGGTCGCGAGCTTCCCCGGCGCGGTGTGCCGGATCGAGGAATTCCCCGAGACCGACTGCGGCCCGATGCCGCCGGCCGACCGGTCCTGGTCCTATTGGCGGGCCGCCGACGGCGCCTGGGAATTCTCCAACGTCGGCGCCGGCACCGCCGACCCCGACGACGGCGACGTCGAAGGCTGGGTCTTCGGCGACGGCTCCGCCCCGCCGGACCTCGACCCGGACGAGGCCGCCGCGCCCGAATCCACGGCCGACCCGGAGACCTCCTCGACGCCGTCGCCGACCTGGATCGTCGCGATCGTGATCCTCGCGGCCGTCGCCGGCCTCGCGATCTGGCGGCTGCGCGAACGCCGGACACCGTGACCGGCGCGCACCCGGTCGCGTGGTGGAGCTGGGCGCTGCTGCTCGCCACCGCGGCCAGCCGGACCGCGAACCCGTGGCTGCTGCTGCTCATCATCGGCGTCTCGGGCCTGGTCGTGACCTGGTGCCGCGGCGACGAGCCCTGGTCGGGCGCCTACCGGGTCTTCCTGCTGATCGGGGCCGCCGCGATCGCCGTCCGCATGGTCTTCTACGTGATCTTCGGCGGCGCCGAAGGCGCAACGGTGCTGTTCCGCCTGCCCGAGGTCCGGCTCCCCGACTGGGCGGCCGGATTCCGCCTCGGCGGCGCGGTCACCACCGAAGGCGCCCTCGCCGCCGCCTACGACGGCCTGCGGCTGGCGACCCTGCTGGTGTGCGTCGGGGCCGCGAACGCCCTCGCCAGCCCCAGGCGGCTGCTGCGCTCGATGCCGGCGGCGCTGTACGAAGTGAGCGTCGCCGTCGTCGTGGCGCTGTCGGTCGCCCCCCAACTGGTGTCGAGCGTGACCAGGATCCGCCGCGCCCGGGCCCTGCGGGGCAACACCCGGCGGAACCCGGCGAACCTGATGCGCACGGTCGTCGTCCCGGTCCTGCACGACGCGCTCGACCGGTCCCTGGCCCTGGCCGCCGCGATGGCCTCGCGCGGCTACGGCCGCGCCGCCGGCATCCCGGCGCCCGCCCGGCGCGCCACCTCCGCGTTCCTCCTCACCGGGCTGCTGGGGCTGTGCGCAGGCGCCTACGCGCTGCTCGGCAAAGCCACCCCCGCGCCCGTCGCCTGGGGCCTGCTGGCGATCGGCGCGGCGGCGGCCGTGTTCGGCATCGCCTTCGCCTCCAAACGGGTCCCGCACACCCGCTACCGGACCGACCGGTTCGGCCCCCGCGACTGGGCGGTGCTCGCCGCGGGCTCGGCCGCCGTCGCCGGCACCGTCGTCAGCGGCGCCGTCGAGGCCGGAGCCGTCTGGCCTGCGACCAGCCCGCTCACCGCCCCGCCCCTGCCGGCCGCCGCCGCGGCCGGGATCCTCATCGCCGCCGCACCGGCCGCACTCGTCCCGGCCCGGATCCCGCAAGGAGGCCCCGCATGATCCGCTTCGACTCGGTGACCTTCGGCTACGGCGACCGGCCGATCCTCCGCGAGGTCACCTTCGCGGTCCCCGAAGGCGAGTTCTGCCTGCTGGTCGGCACCACCGGGGCCGGCAAGTCGACGCTCCTGCGGTCGGTCAACGGCCTGGTCCCGCACTTCACCGGCGGCACCATGAGCGGCGAGATCACCGTCGCCGGCCGCAGCGTGCGGGAGGCGAGCCCCGCCGACCTCGCCGACGTGGTCGGCTACGTCGCCCAAGACCCCCTCGCCGGCTTCGTGACCGACGAGGTCGAACTCGAACTGGCCTACACCGCCGAGCAGCTCGGGCTGCCGCAGGCGACGATGCGCAAGCGCGTCACCGAGATCGTCGACCTGCTGGGGCTGGCCGACGTCCGCGGCAGGGCCCTGGCCGGCCTCTCCTCGGGCCAGCGGCAGCGGGTGGCGATCGGCGCCGCACTCGTGGCGGGCCCGAGCGCGCTGGTGCTCGACGAGCCGACCTCGGCACTCGACCCCGGGGCGGCCGACGAGGTGCTGTCGGCGCTGCACCGGCTCGTCCACGACCTGGGAGTCACGGTGCTGCTGGCCGAGCACCGCCTGGAGCGGGTGGCGCAGTATGCCGATTCGGCGCTGCTGCTGCACGGCGGCGAGGTCACCTCCGGGACGCCGGGGGCGGTGCTGGCGGCCTCTCCGGTCGCGCCGCCGGTCGTGCACCTGGGCAAGCTGGCCGGGTGGCCCGGGCCGCCGGTGACGATCCGGCAGGCCCGCCGGTCGGCCGGGCCCCTGCGCGAAGCGCTGGCGAACCCGGCCCCGACCGAGCCCGAGCCGGAGCCGAGCGATGCGCCGCTGCTGCGGGCCGGTGCCGTCACCGTCGACTACCCGGGAGTCCGGGCGGTCGACCGGATCGACCTGGACGCGAGCCGCGGCGAGCGGATCGCGCTGATGGGCCGGAACGGCTCGGGCAAGTCGAGCCTGCTGTGGGCGCTGCAGGGCACCGGGAGGCGGTCGAGCGGGTCGGTGGCGATCGAGGGCGCCGACCCGGCCGAGTCGAAGGCGGCCCGGCGCCGCACGCTGGCGGGACTGGTCCCGGCCGAGCCGGCCGACCTGCTCTACGCCGAGTCGGTCGCCGCCGAATGCGCCGCCGCCGACCGCGAGGGCGGCGCCCCGGCGGGCACCTGCGCGAAGATCCTGGCCGACCTGGTCGAGGACCTCGATGAGGCGGCGCACCCCAGGGACCTGTCGGAGGGGCAGCGGCTGGCGCTGGCGCTGGCGGTGACGCTCACGGCGGCACCGCCGCTGCTGCTGCTGGACGAGCCGACCCGCGGCCTGGACTACCCGGGGAAGGAGGCGCTCGCGGCGCGGCTGCGGAAACTGGCCGACGCCGGGCACTGCGTGATGGTCGCGACCCACGACGTGGAGTTCGTGGCGGAGTTCGCCTCCCGGGTGGTGATCCTCTCCGACGGCGAAGTGGTGGCGGACGGACCGGCCCGGCAGATCGTCTCGGCCTCGCCGATGTTCGCCCCGCAGGTGGAGAAGGTCATCCCCGGCCGGTTGACGGTCGGCGAGGTCGCGGCGGCGCTGGAGGCCTCCGATGGCGAGCCCGGCTAGCCCCCGCACGGCGATCCGGTGGCGCGGGGCCCTCGCGTTGGGGTTGGCGGCGGCGTTCGGGCTGGTGGCGACCTCGTGGCCGCTGCTGGCCGCTCCGGGCGGCGCGCTGACCGAGACGACTTCGGGGCCTTGGCTGTTCGCGCTGCTGCTGCCGCTGGTGACCGCGGTGGTGCTGGTCCAGCTCGCCGACGGGGGGATGGACGCCCGGGCGGTGGCGATGCTGGGCGTGCTGTCGGCGGTGGTGGCCGCGGTGCGGCCGTTCGGCGCCGGGGCGGCCGGAGTGGAGACGGTGTTCTTCCTGATCATCCTGGCCGGCCGGGTGTTCGGGCCCGGATTCGGCTTCATCCTGGGCAACACGGGCCTGTTCGCCTCGGCGCTGCTGACCGGCGGGGTGGGCCCGTGGATGCCGTACCAGATGTTCGCCGCGGCCTTCGTCGGTCTCGGCGCCGGGCTGCTGCCGGGGGCGGCGCCGTCGACCCGCCTCGGCCGGGCCGGGGAGCTGGCGATGCTCGCGGCGTTCGCGGTGGTCGCCTCGCTGGCCTTCGGCCTGCTGCTCAACCTGTCGTTCTGGCCGTTCGCGATCACCGAGGGGAACCTGGCGTACGTGCCGGGCGGCGGCGCCGGCGAGAACCTGCCGCGCCTGCTCGCCTACACCTTCGCGACCTCGCTCGGCTGGGACCTGGGGCGGGCGGTCACCACCGCCCTGCTGATCGTCCTGACCGGGCCGGTCCTGCTGCGGGTGCTGCGGCGCACCGCCCGCCGGGCCCAGTGGGTCTAATCGGTCGCCCGCCGTTCGCCCGCCGGACGCCTCGCCAAGGATCATCCGCCGCATACTCGGCGTGCCCTCGGTGGTCCAGACGGCGACCCGCTTGCGGATCCAAGTGGGGTCGGCGGCCTGGGCGAGCATGCAGGCGGCCAGGTCGGCACGGCTGGTGAAGACGCCGTCGGCGTGGTCCTCCCGAAGCCGGTATTCGCTCACCGCGTCGGTGTCGAAGAGCCCGGAGGGGCGCAGGACCGTCCAGTCCAGGCCGCTGTCGGCGAGGCGGCCTTCCAGGGCCCGCATGTCGTCGTAGGTGGTCTTCCCGATCGTCCGGGTGACCAGCGGTTGGAGGACGCGGTTGAGGAGGAGTCCGCCCTCGGCGTGGTGGTGCGGCTCCACCGCGCTGGAGGTCACCGCGACCACCCGGGCGATACCGTGCTCGCGCATCGCGGCGATGATGTTGGCGATGCCGGTGCTGTAGACCGTGATCGGTCGGCGGGTGAAGCCGACTCCGAGCGTCGAGAGCACGGCGTCGGCGCCGCAGGCGGCCTTCGCGACCGCCTCGGCGTCGTGGGCGTCGGCCTCGACGAGGTCGAGTCGGCGGTGCTCGACGGGGAACGAGTCGGGGTTCCGCGTCACCGCCGCCACGTGGTGGCCGGCGTCGAGCGCCTGCCGGGTGAGCCGGCGGCCGGTACCGCCGTTCGCGCCGAAGATGACCAGTCTCATTGGTGCGGGCCTCTCTGTCCGGGGCGCGGCTCTCGCGCCCGTCATCGATTGAGAGTCCTGCGGGGCCGCGAGTGTGACATCGCTCCGGACCGGCGCCGCACGGTCAGGCGGGTGCGGCGACGGCCGCCAGGGCCTGCCGGAGCCGTTCCAGGTCGTGCGGCGGCGATTCGACCAGTGGGAGGCGCACCGTCGCGTGCGGGATGATTCCGAGCTCGGCCAGCGCCGCCTTGGACGTGACGGCCCCCTGCGAGGTGCGCATGACGGCGTCCACCAAGGGGAGCAGTGAGCGTTGGATCGCCTTCGCCGAGGCGAGGTCGCCGCCGCGCACCGCTCGGATGAGTTCGGCGTTGCGGTCGGCGGCGACGTTGCCGACGACGCTGAGCACGCCGGTGGCCCCGCACGCGAGGTAGGCCAGGTTGAGTTCGTCGATACCGCAGTAGTAGGCCAGCGGTGTGCCGGACATGACCGACATCGCTTCGAACAGGTCGCCCTTGGCGTCCTTGACCGCCCGGATGCGGGGATGTGCGGAGAGCTCCATCAGCGTGGGCGCCTCCATCGCGATGCCGGTGCGCGCGGGGACGTCGTAAAGCATGACGGGCAGCTCGGTCGCGTCGGCCACCGCCGAGCAGTGGGCGACCACGCCGCGTTGCGGCGGTCGGGAGTAGTAGGGGCAGGACAGCAGCAGCGCGTCCGCCCCGGCGGCTTCGGCAGCGCGGGCACGCCGGACGCCGGCGGCCGTGTCGGCGGTGGCGATGCCGGCGACCACCCGGGCCCGTCCCTGCGACCGGCCCGCGACGGCGCCGACGAGCTTGGCGGCCTCGGCTTCGGTCAGGGTGGGCGACTCGCCGGTGGTCGCGCCGACGGCGATGCCGTCGCATCCGGTCGCCAGCAGGTGGTCGACGAGGTCGGCGAGCCCGGGTTCATCGATGGCGCCGCCGGGGCGCATCGGCGTCACCACGGCGACGAGGTTGGAGCCGAAGAGCAGGTCGGCCGGGTGCTGCGGGTGGGTCATGGCTTGATCCTGCCACCGTTGACAGGTGCGGTCCAGCGAAGCTTTCTTGCCGATATTGCGTAGCATGGCTTCATGATCGACGTCGGGGCGCTGCAGGCGCTGCGGTCGGTGGCCTCGCTCGGGACCCTGGCTCGGGCCGCCGATGAACTCGGGTTCACCGCCTCGGCGGTGTCGCAGCAGATCAAGCGGCTGGAACGCCAGGTCGGGGTGCCCGTGCTGGCGGCGGCCGGGCGCGGGGTGGTGCTCACTCCGGCCGGGCGGGCCATCGTCGACTCGGCGCCCGGCGTGTTCCAGGCCTTGGAACGCTGCACCGAAGCGGCCAGATCGGTCTCGGAGGGCGCCCCGCGCGGCCTCCTCCGGGTGGTCGCCTTCTCGACCGGCATCCGCGGACTGCTCTCCCCGGTGATGCCGCGACTGTCGGCCCGGTGCCCCGACCTGCGGGTGAACCTCACCGAGCAGGACCCCGACCAGGCGATTCACAGCGTCGAGTCCGGCATCGCCGACCTCGCGCTCGTCCACGACGCCGACGGACTGCCGGCCCCGCTGCCGGCATCGCTGACCGGGCGCCGGGTGCACACCGACGTCGGTGACCTCGTCGTGCATCGCACGCATCCGCTCGCGCGGCGCGACCCGCCACTGGCGAAGGCCGACCTGGCCGGCCGCACGTGGGTGACCAGCCCGCCCGGCACGGTGTGCCACCAGTGGTTCCGGCGGCTGCTCGCCGACGTGCCCGAAGACCCCGACGTCCGCCACCTGGTCGACGACTTCTCCACCCAGTTGTCGCTGATCGCCTCGGGCGACGTGGTCGCCCTGATCCCCCGCCTCGCCCGCCCGCCTCTGAAGGAGGGACTCGTGGTCCGGCCGCTACGGCGGCCGCCGCGACGCGAGGTGCACGCGGCGTGGCGGCGCAGCGCCGACGCCAGCCCGGCGATCAGAGCCGTGCTCGCGGAGCTGGGCGTTTAGGTCGCCAGCTTCAGCGCCGGTAGAGCGGGTTGGCTCCGGGCGGCTCCTCTTCGGCCGAGACCGGGCCGGGAGCGGTGCCTCGGCCGAACGGCGACCCGCCCAGTTTCTCGCGGCCGTGGTCGGAGAGCCAGTTCTCCAGATCGGGGCCGGCCGGCACCACCTGGGTGGGGTTGATGTCCTCGTGGACGACGTAGTAGTGGCGCTTGATCTGGTCGAAGTCGGCGGTGTCGCCGAAGCCGGGGGTCTGGAACAGGTCCCGCGCGTAGGCCCACAGGTTCGGCATCTCGGTGAGCTTGTTGCGGTTGCATTTGAAGTGCCCGTGGTAGACCGGGTCGAACCGCAGCAGCGTGGTGAACAGGCGGACGTCGGCCTCGGTGATGTGGTCGCCCATGAGGTACCGGCGGTCGGCGAGCCGCTCCTCGAGCAGGTCGAGCGCTCCGAAGAGCCGTTTGTAGGCGAGGTCGTAGGCGCGTTGGGATCCGGAGAAGCCCGCGCGGTACACGCCGTTGTTGACCTCGTGGTAGATCCGCTCGATCACCGGGAGCATGTCGTCGATCAGCTCGGACGGGATCAGGTTCGGCGCGCCTTCCCGGTGGTGGGCGGCCCATTGGGTGGAGAAGTCGAAGGTGAGCTGCGGGTAGTTGTTGGTGACCACGCCGCCGGAGGGGATGTCCACCAGGGCGGGCACGGTGATGCCCCGCGGGTAGTCGGGGAAGCGCTTGAAGTAGTTCTCCTGCAGCCGCTCGGTGCCGAGCACGGGGTCGCGGCCGTCGACGCTGAGGTCGAACGTCCAGGAGCGGACGTCGTGGGTCGGGCCCGGGGTGGCCAGAGAGATGACGTCCTCGAGTCCGAGCAGGCGGCGGATGATGATCGAGCGGTGCGCCCAGGGGCAGGCCCGCGCGGCCGCGAGCCGGTACCGGCCCGGCTCGACCGGCCAGGCTTGTGCGCCCTCGGTGAGGCCGGTGATCCTGGGGTCGCCGATCTTGGAGGAGGCTTCCGCCGGCGCGGCACGGGCGGCCTCGACGTCGGCCACGACGCGATCCTCGATGTAGTTGGTGTCCCTGGTGAATTCCTCGCCGGTGACGTATGCGCCCTTTGTGGAGTGCTCGGTTGCCGCGGTCTGCTGTGCCTGGTCCGGTGCCATGGGTTCAGCCTACGCACTTCCGGTGTCCGCGCGTCGGCGAGAAGAGGCAATGTCCCGCTTGAGCCGGGGCGGACGCACCGGCCGCGCACCGACCCGGCGGATACCTGAGGCGGGCCGCTCGACATTCATCGCCAATTCGGGATACCATCGCCATATGGCGATTGATTCTGTGCGGTGCATGACCACCGAGATCGAGGCGGGCGTGGCCCCCGCAGCGGCACTGTTCCATTCCCTGTCCGACGAGACCCGGCTGCGGATCGTGCAGCGCCTGGCCTGCGGCGAGGCCCGCGTGGTCGACCTGACCGGCGAGCTCGGCCTGGCCCAGTCGACGGTCTCGAAGCACCTGGCCTGCCTGCGGGACTGCGGCCTGGTCGACTACCGCAGCGAAGGGCGCCAGTCCTTCTACGCGCTGTCGCGCCCCGAACTGATCGACCTGCTCGAGACGGCCGAGCAGGTCCTGGCCGCCACCGGTCGCGCCGTGGCCCTGTGCCCGACCTACGGCACCGCGGCCGCCGAGACCGCCGGAGCCGAGCGGTGAGCGCGGCCGGTCTGACCGCGGAGCGGCGCGCCACGCTGAACCGGCGCAGCCTGCACCTGGGCTACGCCACCGCCGGCTACAACCTCCTCGAGGGAATCGTCGCCGTGGCCGCCGGTGCCGCGGCCTCCTCCACCGCGCTCATCGGCTTCGGCCTGGACTCCTTCATCGAGGTCTCCTCGGCCCTGGTGGTGATCTGGCAGTTCCGCTCCCGCCTTCCCGAGTCCCGAGAGCGCCTGGCGCTGAAGCTGATCGCGGCCTCGTTCTTCGCCCTGGCCGCCTGGATCAGCGTCGACGCCGTCCGCTCCCTGCTGGGGCAGGGCGAGGCCGAGCCCTCCCCGGTCGGAATCGGGATCGCCGCGGTCTCGGTGGTCGTGATGCCCGCCCTGGTCTGGGCCAAGCGCCGCACCGGCCGCGAGCTCGGCTCGGCCACGGTCGTGGCCGACTCCACCCAGACGCTGCTGTGCACCTACCTCTCCGCCGTCCTGCTGGCCGGCCTGGTGCTGAACGCGACGCTGGGATGGTCCTGGGCCGACCCCATCGCGGCGCTGGTGATCGCCGCCGTCGCCTTCCGCGAGGGCGTCGAAGCCTGGCGGGGCGAACACTGCGACGACTGCGCGATCCCGGCCGACCATGTAGCCGAGGCCGACGACTGCTGCGGCGAGACTGCGGACGACCACCGGCCGTGACCGAGCGGAAGGGGCACGTGGCGGTCGCGGTAGCACTGGGACGATCAGGTGATGAAGATTCGCTACTCGGCCCGGATCACGGTGGTCGTCACCGGAACGATCACCGTTCTGATCCTTGCATACGGCCTGCTGTACGAAAGGGAAGCGGTCGGCCCGCGCGAGGTCCTCAATGCCCTCCTGTTCATGACCGGCGTGGGCGTCGTCGTGCATCTACCGATGCTGATCTTCTCAATCGGGACCGTGGAGGAGCGGCGCATCGTGCTCAAGACCCAGTGGCCGAAGATCTACAACGAATACGTGCTCCGCGACGGCGAGCGGTTCGTCATCTCGAAGCGCCGAGTCCACCTGGAACGGGGCGACGGAACCCTGGTACCGACGACGCTGCGCGAATGGCTCATAGCCCGGCGAGACTGGCGCCGGATCGCGCGCATGTTCCCGACGATCGACTGAGGATCCCTACTCTGAGGAGCCTAAGCGTTCCACAGCGCTGAGAAGTCCGGCGAAGTCGGCCGCCCCCAGGTCGAAGACCGGGGACTCGTGGCCAAGCTTGCTATCGCGGACCTGGAACGCCCCGCCGCTGGTACGGGCCTCGACGCAGTTGTTGGAGTTCGTGCCACTGCTGCGGGTGCTCTTGCGCCAGGTCTGACGGCATTCGACGCAGTTGGGGTCATTGGTTCCGCTGCTGCGGGTGCTCTTACGCCAAGCGGTCGCGCTCTGCATCGAGAAACTCCTCCAGTGGTGTCGCACGAGCCCAGTTCGGCTTTATCGGCTCATGGTACAGCTTCACCCGCTTCGATTCCTCGACGCACCAACTACGGTCGCGGACCTCCGTATAGACAAAGCCCGGCCCTGCGGTGGTCTTGCCATCCGGTAGGAACAGCTCATATCCGCTACCGAGCGTATTGGGACCGGCCATAACTCGGATATCCCATCCAGGCCAGGTATTGCACTCCTTGAGGTGGTCTAGTTGCTGGCGGCGAGAACTGGGAGTCAACGCGCTCAACCATAGAAAGGCTGACGCTCCAATGATGATGGCCAGTTCATAGTCGTCTGCACGGCTCCGGATTCCCTTGGCCCGACGCTGTTTGAAATCCCAACTGCGCTCGGCTACTTCGTCGCTGTTCCCGTCCAGCGGCTGCAGGACATCAAAATGGAAACTCCGCGTCTGAACGATCCCAGGGAAGATGCCGGGCCACCACTTGAAGAGATACCGATAGTGCAGCTCGCCCTTGCCCAGCATGAGCATGTTGAAGCGCGGATCCGCCTCCATGATCTTCAGGTCCGCCTTCTTGTTGCGGACGACCTGCTGCATGTACAGCATCGCCTCCTCGTCGCCGTTGCCGAAGTGGGCGAAGAACTCGCGGACGTCGCCGACCGAGGGCTGTCCGGATCCCTTCCTCCAGTTGACGATCGTCTGGGTGGAGTACCCCAGCAGCTCGGCGACCTCGGCCTCCGTGGCTCCGGCCGCATGCATCCGGTCGATGAGTTCTGCGATGACGTACCACTCCGAGAGCGACCTACGCGCCATGAGATGAACCCCGCATTCGGTGGGAATGACACTGATAGCCATCCATGATGGCATGCGTCCTCGAACTGGATAACCCCCACTGGGAATGGCCTCAAAGGATTTGGCCAAAATTTTTGGACCAGTCTCTTGGAAGGCCCTCTCCCTCAATGAACTAGGAAGCCGTGTCCCCTTGCCACCTGGGGAAACGACGCATAGATTGAAGTCGTCGCGGGTACGCCAGGGACTCGCGACAGGTGGGGAAATGTCCGGGAGTCCGCGACCTCCCGATCTACTCGCGGCTCCCGGACGCCAACCGTGCACGAAGAAGACGAGAATCCTTATTGGAGGCAGTGGTGTTGTATCCGAGTGCGCAATCCGACGTACCGCCGGCGGCCCCCGACGACATCGAGGTGGGCATCATCCTCGTCGGACCCACGCGCGTCCGCTGCCTCTTCGATCCCGACTGGGGGTCGGTGCTCTGCCTCCGCATCGCTCCGGGAGAGCTGGCCCAGTACCTCGGCGTAGTGGCCGGCATGGAGACCGACTCACCGACCCTCTACCTCGACGGCACCTCGCACTGGCGCTTCCCCACGCCCGAGCTGCGAGAGCGGCTGCGCCGGCAGGTGATCGACCTGTACGGCAAATGGAAACAGGCCCGGTAAGGGCCTGACCCGGACTCGGGTGCGGCTTTCCGGCAGTCGTTGTCCACAGTCCCCGTGCCTCCCGCCGGGAGGCCGCACCCGACCTACTTCCCTCGGCAGGTCCCCGCACAGAGCCTGGGCCGAGGGAGGCAAGGGGCCGCGTCGGACGTCTTGGTGGGAAGGTCCGGCGCGGCCCTTTCGCCGTCTCGCGATCGTCGGTAGCGACACGCTCAACCGGCCGCGGCCCCTGGGGGACGGCGCTGGACCGGAGGCCGCCGCTCCCGATCCGCGGCGTCCGCCAGGCGGCGTTCGCGGCGGCCACGAGCGAGCTCGGTCTCCAGGGCGTCGAGCGGCTGGGCGAAGGCGTCGGCAAAGCGGGCCAGCCACTCCTGGGCCAGCGCGAGCCCGTCGGTGTCGACGCCGTAGATGCGGCGGGTGCCTTCGGTGCGGACGGTGACCAGTCCGGCCTCGCGCAGGACCCGCAGGTGCTGGGAGACGGCCGGCTGGGAGATCCCGAACCGGTCCCGCAGCGCCGCCGCGATCGCCCCGGCCGGGCGTTCGCCCTCGCCGAGGAGTTCGAGGACTCGACGGCGAACCGGGTCGCCCAGCGCGTCGAAGACCTCGCCCGACATCAGCCCTCCTGGTCGGCCGCCTCCGGCGGCGTGGTGTAGAAGGCGACCGTACGCTCGGCGGCCGACCGGGCCTGCTCGGGGTCGTCGCCGTCGCCGACCGCGGCCTCGGCCCAGTGTTCGGCGGCGCTCCGGATGAACCGCTTGCCTTCGGGGCTGAGGGTCCAGGCCTCGGCGGCGGTCGGGTCGAGGTCGGCGCCGCTGGTGAGGTGCTGGTCGAGGCCGTGGAGGCCGAGGTCCCAGCCGACGCCGGTCGCGCCTGGGCCGAACTGTTCCCAGAAGTCGCGGTCGACGTGGGCCTCGTGGGTGAGCTCGAGGAGGGTGCCGCGGCCGGTGTCGCTGAGTTTGACTTGGAGCCAGGAGACCTGGCCGCCGTACTCCCAGGTCACGTTGAAGCCTTCGGGTTCGGTGCAGCTTTCGATGACGCCGCCGGCGTTGCCTTCGAGCTGGTAGCGGCCGCCGACCGACAGGTCGCCCTCGACCGGCATGAACCAGCGCGGCAGCCGCTCGGGGTTGGTGAGCGCGTCCCACACGTCGGGGCGCTCGGCGGAGTACCTGCGGCGGGCGACCGCGATCTTGGTCGGCTCGCCGTCGCGGGTGCCGCTGCGGATCTCCCGGCCCACCAGGTTCACCGTCTCCAGGGGATCGGAGTTGATTTCCATGATTCCTCCTTTATAAGTTCACACTTATATTAATCACGGCGGCCGGATGCAGTCAAATCGTCCCGAGCGTGAGACGGATCGGCACTCCCGCTTCGCGCTGGGGCCCTTATGTCGGCCCGGAGGCTTACCGTGGGGAGATGATCGATCGGCGACAGGTGCTGCGCTACCGCGTCCGGGCACAGCAGCTCGACCGCGAGCGCGGCGCGGTGGCGGACACGGCCGTGCTGGACATCGGCGCGCAGGACTCCGGCCCCGACGGCTCCGGCTGGGCACTGGCGCTGCGCGGCGTCGATCTCTCTGCGGCTTCAGACGACGACTTCGTGCTGCTGTGGACGCTCCGCGGCGCGCCGCACCGGTACCGGCGCGGCGACGTCGGCCGGATCGCGGCCGCGGTCGCGCCGTGGTCGGACGCCGACGCGGGCAAGCGGATCTTCGACGCCTCCAAACCGTTGCAGGCCGCCGGTATCGGCAACCTCGAGGCGCTCGACGCGGTCGCCGAGCGGATGCGCTCGATCGTCACCGCGCCAGTGGGCAAGGGCGAACTGTCCGAGAAGGTCTCGGCGGCGATGCCCGAGCCGTACCACCGGTACTGCCGGGTCTGCGACGCGGTGCACCTCTACGAGCAGCCGTTCCGGCTCTCGGCGGTGCGGGCCGGGTTGGAGCTGGAGCCGGGGACCTCGCCGCCGGTGCTGCGGCCCATCCCGGGGTTCGAGCCGGCCTCCGGCACCGAGCCGCGCTTCGATCCGGTGCGCGCCTATCTGCGCCTGCTCGGTCCGGCCACGTTCAAGCAGGCGGCCGAGTTCATCGACTCCCCGGTCAAGGAGGTCAAGGCCCGTTGGCCCGAAGACGCGGTCGAGGTGTCGGTCGAAGGCCGGTCACGCTGGATCCTGGCCGACGACGAGGAGGCGCTGCGGTCGGCGGAGCCGTCCGCGGCGACCCGGCTGCTGGGTCCGTTCGACCTGTTCCTCCAGGCCAGAGACCGGTCCACGCTGGTGCCCGATGCGGCTCGGGCCAAGGAGCTGTGGCCGGTGCTCGGCCGTCCTGGGGCGGTCCTGGTCGACGGCGAGGTGGCCGGATCCTGGCGTCCGCGCAAGTCCGGCAAGAGGCTGCGGGTCGCCGTGCGGCCGTGGCGGTCGCTGCAGCCAGCGGCGAAGCGGGCCGTGACCGAGCAGGCCGAGCGGCTCGCCGACTTCCGGTCGGCGGCCCTGGCCGGGGTCGACTTCGAGGACTGAGCCGGGACGTCGGGCGAGTTTGAACCCATTGGCGCGGATCTCCTGCAGGTCAGTCCCCGAGGCCGCGGCCGGAACAGGCGGGGTTCAGTTCGTCAGCGCGCCGGCCCCCAAGAGCGCCTTGAGGTCCGCCGACAGCTCGACCGAGGGGCGGACCCGCCACTCGTCGCCCAGCGCCAGCATGGTCGGCTTGGGTCCGCCCGAGAGCTGGACGCGGACCTGCGCCTCCCCGCGGTGGGTGCGGAAGGTGTCCGAGAGCCGTTCGATCAGGTTCTCGTTGACCGCGCCGGCTCTGAGCGACAGCGTGATCGGCGCCGAACTGGCCTCCGGGCCGCTGGAGGTGTCGAGCACGGCCAGGTCCTGGGCGATGAGCTGGGCGGTGCCGTCGCGGCGGTCGAGTTTGCCCCTGATGCAGCAGATCAGGTCGTCGGCCAGGGAATCGGAGACCATCTCGTAGGTGTTGGGGAAGAACCGCACCTCGATCGAGCCCGCCAGATCCTCCAGCGTGGCCGAGGCCCAGAGCTTGCCCTGCTTGGTGACGCGCTTGGCGACGTTCTGCAGGATGCCGGCGACCTTCACGTTCGCGCCGTCGTTCAGCTCCTCCCCGTGCAGCGCCGCGACCGGCCGGTCGGCGTTCGACGACAGCAGCCGCTCGAAACCGTTGAGCGGGTGGTCGGAGACGTACAGGCCCAGCATCTCCCGCTCGAAGGCGAGTTTGTCGCGCCGGTCCCACTCCTCATCGCCGATCGTCAGGTCGATCCCCAGCGTGTCGGTGGTCTCGGCCATGCCCCCGAACAGGTCGAACTGGCCGCGGGCCTCCTCCTTCTTGATCGACACCATCGCGTCGATCGCCTTCTCGTGCACCTCGGCCAGGCCCCGCCGAGTGTGGCCGAGCGAGTCGAACGCGCCGGCCTTGATCAGCGACTCGACGGTGCGCTTGTTGCACACCTGCGCCGGCACCTTCTGCAGGAAGTCCTTGAAGTCGGTGAAGGAGCCCTGGCCCTCGCGGGCCTCGATGACGCCCTCGACGACGTTGGCGCCGACGTTGCGGACCGCCCCCATGCCGAAGCGGATGTCCTCGCCGACCGGGTGGAACACGTGCCGCGAGTCGTTGACGTCCGGCGGCATGACGGTGATGCCCATCTTGCGGCATTCGGACAGGTACACCGCGGACTTGTCCTTCGAGTCGCCGACGCTGGTCAGCAGCGCCGCCATGTACTCGGCCGGGAAGTTGGCCTTGAGATAGGCCGTCCAGTAGGCGACCAGGCCGTAGCCGGCGGCGTGCGACTTGTTGAACGCGTACCCGGCGAAGGGCAGCATGATGTCCCACAGGGTCTTGATCGACTCCTTGGAGAAGCCGTTGGCGGCCATGCCGTCCTCGAACTGGCCGTACATCTTCTCCAGGACGGCGAGCTTCTTCTTGCCCATGGCCTTTCGCAGCACATCGGCCTGGCCCATGGAGAAGCCGGCCAGCTTCTGCGCGATGCGCATGATCTGCTCCTGGTAGACGATCAGGCCGTAGGTCTCGGCCAGGATCTCCTCCAGCGCTTCGGCCAGCTCGGGGTGGATCGCGGTGATCTGCTGGCGGCCGTTCTTGCGGTCGGCGTAGTTGTTGTGGGAGTTGGCCTCCATCGGGCCCGGCCGGTAGAGCGCCAGGACGGCGACGATGTCGTTGAACTCCGTGGGCTTCATGCGCTTGAGCAGCTCGCGCATGCCCCCGCCGTCGAGCTGGAACACCCCGAGGGTGTCGCCGCGGCCGAGCAGCTCGTACGCCTTCGGGTCGTCGACCGGGAGCGTGTCGAGGTCGATGTCGACGCCCCTATTGGCCTTGATCGCCTCGATGGCGTCGCCGATGACGGTGAGGTTCCGCAGCCCCAGGAAGTCCATCTTCAGCAGGCCGATGTCCTCGCAGGACGGGTAGTCCCAGCCGGTGATGATCGACCCGTCCGGCCTGGCCCACATCGGGATGCAGTCGACCAGCGGCTGCGAGGAGAGGATCACCGCGCAGGCGTGGACGCCAGCGTTGCGGATCAGTCCCTCCAGGCCGAGCGCGGTGTCGAAGATCTGGCGGACCTCGCCGTCGTTCTCGATCAGGCCCCGGACCTCGGCCGCCTCCTGGTAGCGCGGGTGATCGGGGTCGGTGATGCCTTCGAGCGGGATGTCCTTGGCGGCCACCGGCGGCGGCAGGGCCTTGGTGACGCGCTCGGCGATGGAGAAGCCCGGCTGGCCGTGGTGGACGCGGGCGGCGTCCTTGAGCGCGGCCTTGGTCTTGATGGTGCCGAACGTGATGACCTGGGCGACGAACTCCTGGCCGTACTTCTCGGTGGCGTAGGTGATCATCTCGCCGCGCCGGCGGTCATCGAAGTCGATGTCGATGTCGGGCATCGAGACGCGCTCGGGGTTGAGGAACCGCTCGAACAGCAGGCCGTACGGGAGCGGGTCGATGTTGGTGATCTTGAGCGCGTAGGCGACCAGCGATCCGGCCGCCGAGCCCCGGCCGGGCCCGACGTAGATGCCGATGGAGCGGGCGTGGGCGATGAGGTCGGCGACGACCAGGAAGTAGGAGGGATAGCCGGTCTTGATGATGACGTCGAGTTCGAACCGCGCCCGTTCGACGTACTCGTCCGGGATCCCGCCGCCGAACCGCTCCCGGAGCCCGTCCATGACCTGATGGGTCAGCCAGGACCCCTGGTCGTGGCCCTCGGGAACCTCGATGGTGGGCATCCGGTCCCGGTGGTCGAAGATGTCTTCGTAGCCCTCGACCTGCTCGGCCACCAGCAGCGTGTTGTCGCAGCCCCGCTGCCAGAGGTCGTCGCTGCGGACGGCGTACATCTGGTCGGCCGAGCGCAGGAAGTAGCCGTCGCCGTCGAACCGGAACCGCTTCGGATCGTCCATGGTGGATCCCGACTGGACGCACAGCAGCGCGGCGTGGGTGTCCTTCTGCCCTTCGGTTACGAAGTGGGAGTCGTTGGTGACCAGCGGCGGCAGGCCCATCTTCCGGCCCATCTCGTACAGCTCGTCGCGGACGCGCTGCTCGACGGCGTTGCCGTGGTCCATCAGCTCGAGGTAGTAGTTCTCGGCGCCGAAGATGTCGCGGTAGTCGGAGGCGGCCTGGTAGGCGGCCTCGGTCTGCCCCAGCCGCAGGCGGGTCTGGACCTCGCCCGACGGGCAGCCGGTGGTGGCGACGATCCCGTCGGCGTGCTGCGAGATCAGCTCGCGGTCCATGCGGGGCTTGTAGTAGTAGCCCTCGAACGAGGCCTTGCTCGACAGGCGGAACAGGTTCCGGGCCCCGGCGGAGTTCTTGGCGACCATCGTCATGTGGGTGTAGGAGCCGGCGCCGGAGAGGTCGTCGCCGCGCTGGCCCGGCTCGCCCCAGAACACCGGCTTCTTGTGGAACCGGTCGTGCGGCGCCAGGTAGGCCTCGATGCCGAGGATGGGCTTGACGCCGGACTTCTTGGCCTGGTGGTAGAAGGAGTACCCGCCGTACATGTTGCCGTGGTCGGTCATGGCGATGGCGGGTTGCCCGAGGCGGTCGGCTTCCTCGAACAACGGCCCCAGCTTGGCCGCCCCGTCGAGCATCGAGTACTCGGTGTGCACGTGAAGATGGACGAACTGCTTCGACACCTGACGCTCCCTGAACGCTCGCTCGCTGTGCACCGGGATGCCGGGCCCCGGATTTCAGATTCTCCAGCCTAGTCGCCGCCTCCGCCTCCGTGCGGCCGCTCCGCGCTCCGGGTGCCGTCGACCTCGATCGGCACGAATCCGCTGGTAGGAGCGCATTCGACTCAAACTTGTCCACAGGCGGCAGCGGGTTATCCACAGGGTGAATATGAATGATTGTCTTCGGTCGGCAGCGGGCGGACGCTGGTCACATGAACTTGACAGAGGCACAAATCAAGCTCAACAGTCCCACCGACATCATCACCACCGTCCCGCTGCTCCTGGGTTTCCACCCCGAGTGCAGCCTCGTGGTCGTCGGGCTGCACCGGTTCGAGGTCCGCTGCACCTTCCGGGTGGACCTGCCCGGGTCGGCCGACCACATCGAGCACCTCTACGACCTCACGCCGCAGTTGTGCCGCAACGAATGCGACGCGGCCGTCCTCATCGTCTACGGCGAACGCGAGGTCGCCGAGGCCTCGCTCGCGCGGACCGCGTTGCGCCTGCACGCGGCCGGGATCGAGGCGGTCGACCGGCTGCGGGTCACCGACGGCCGGTGGTTCAGCCTCGGCTGCGCGGGAGCGTGCTGCCCCGCCGAAGGCCTGCCGGTGCCGGAGACCTCGCCGGCCTCGTGCGAGGTCGCCGTCGCCGGCGCGCACGCCCTCGACGACCGCACCGAGGTCGCGGCGCAGCTCGACCCGGCCGAGCCCTCCGGCCGCGAGGCGGTGGCCCGAGCGGTCGAGGCCGCCCTCCGGGCCGAGGCCGGCATCGACTGGGCCGAGCAGCGCGGCCGGGACCTGCACGCGGTCGACCACTGGCTCGGTGCGGGCGAACTGCCGGGATTCGACGACATCGCCACCCTCGGGCTCGCGCTCGGCGACGTGGACGTCCGCGACTACGCCCTGCGCCGGATAAATTCGGGCCGCTTCCCGGGAAACCGGACCGACCTGTGGGTCTGGCTGGCGCGGCACCTGGCCGAGGACCTGGCGGCGCCCGCGGCCACCGTGGCCGGATTCGCGGCCTACCGGAACGGCAACGGGGTGCTCGCCGCCGAGGCGCTGGAGCGGGCCCTGCAGTGGCAGCCGAACTACCGGCTGGCGCAGATGCTCATGGCCTCGCTCCAGGCGGGGATCCCTCCCGGGGCGCTGTCCCGGATCGGCGGTGGCCTCCCCTGCGGGAGCGGCGGTGGCTAGTCTGGGTCCATGGGAGAGTCCCCGAGTAATCTCGCCGCGATCTTCCTCGTCGGGGGCCGGGCCCGGAGACTCGCCGGGGCGGCCAAGAGTGAACTGGTGGTGGGCGGTTCGACCATCCTGGAGCGGATGCTCGCCGCCTGCCCCGACGCCGCGCGCCTGGTGGTGGGCCGGAGGCCGCCGACCGCCGACCCGCTCCCCGACGGGGTGGCGTCGGTCGTGGAGGACCCGCCGGGCTCGGGACCGGCCTGGGCCGTGGCGGCCGGTCTGGGGCAGGTCGCCACCGGACACCCGCGCGTCGCGATCCTGCCGGGGGACCTGCCGTTCCTGACCGCCGAGGCGCTGACGCAGTTGGTGAGCGCGGCCGACCGGGCCGGCGGCGACGCGGGCGCGGTCTACTGCGACGAGGCCGGCAGGCGGCAGTGGCTGTGCGGCGTCTGGCCGACCGAGGCGGTCCGTGCGAACGCGGCGCGCGCGAAGCCGGGGGATCCGGCCAGGCTCCTGTTCGCCGGGATCGGGACGACGACCGTCCACTGGGACTACTCGGGGCCGCCGCCGTGGTTCGACTGCGACACGCCGGAGGACTTGGAGCAGGCCCGCGCCTGGGCGGCCGACCTCAAGTGACGCCGTACGCCGCGGTCAGGACGCCGGTGCGCCAGACGGTGAGGACGAACAGCAGCGCCAGGATCGCGGCGAAGCCCACCCAGTGCAGGATGCGGCGGTGCGGCCGCGGGGTGAACGACAGCACGGCCCCGCACAGCGCGCCGCCCACCAGTCCGCCGAGGTGGCCGGTGATGCTGATCGTCGGCACCAGGAACGTCAGTGCCAGGTTCAGACCCAGCAGTACGTAGAGGCCGCTGTTGTCCCGGCTCAACCGCCGGTTCACCATGATCAGCGCGCCGAACAGGCCGTAGATCGCGCCGGAGGCCCCGGCCGACCAGGTCTCGGGGTTGGCGAACACGTACGTCGCCACGCTCCCGCCCAACCCGGAGAGGAGGTACACCGCCAGGTAGCGCAGCGACCCGAGGTCTTTCTCCAGCACGCGGCCCAGGATCCACAGCACCACCATGTTGAACAGCAGATGCACGACCCCGAAGTGCATGAACGTCGAGGTGAGCAGCCGGTACTCGCCGCCGGCGGCGACCGTCGGCAGCAGGTAGCGGCTCCCGAGCAGCTCCACCGGTGCCTGCGCGGGCCGGGAGTACTCGGCCAGGGCGAAGTGCAGCTCGGTGACTGCGCCGCCGATCGCCGCGCTGCCGCCGACGGCCAGCGTCAGCACGAACATGACGACGTTGACGCCGATCATGGCCTTGGTGACCGTGCCGGCCTCGCCGGAGGAGGAACCGCCGAACGAGGTGGAGGCGCGGCCGCCGAAGGCCGAGCGGGCCCGGCGCATCGTCTTCCTGCCCTCGGCGACGCACTCGGGGCACTGGAATCCGACGGGGGCGTCGATGCGGCAGTCGGCGCAGATGGGCCGATCGCAGCGGACGCACCGCAGATAGGTCTGGCGGTTCCGGTGGCGATAGCAGACCGGGGGCGACTGCTCCTCGCTCATCTACTTCTCGATGCTCACCGAATTAATGACGATATCGTTCACCGGGCGGTCCTGCTGACCTGTCGGGGTCTTGGCGATCTGGTCGACCACGGCCTTCGACTCGTCGTCGGCGACGGTCCCGAAGATGGCGTGCCGTCCGTTCAGTCCCGGCGTCGGGGCGACGGTGATGAAGAACTGGGAGCCGTTGGTGCCGGGCCCGGCGTTGGCCATCGCCAGCAGGTACGGCTGTCCGAAGTGCAGGTCGGGGTGGAATTCGTCGGCGAACTGGTATCCGGGGCCGCCCCGGCCGGTGCCGGTGGGATCGCCGCCCTGGATCATGAAGCCGTCGATGACACGGTGGAAGAGGCAACCGTCGTAGTACGGGCCCGAGCCGGGCCGACCGGTGTTGGGGTCGGTGTACTCCTTGGTTCCTTCGGCCAGTCCGACGAAGTTCGCGACCGTCTTGGGCGCGTGATCGTCGAGCAGTTCGATCCTGATGTCGCCGACGTTCGTCTGCAGAGTCGCCTTTGTCATGCCGTCCATGGTGCCAGACGCACCAGGTTGGTCCAACTTTCTACCCCGTTTCCCTCGACGAGTGTCGAAACCCGGTGCAACATGAGGGATACGGAGTTACCTGAAGGAGGCAAACACGATGGGTTTCAGCCGGAATTCCACGGCGCCGGTCAAGGAGGTCAGGGAGAACCTGACCCAGGGGGCGACCAGCTTCAAGCGGGCGGGGTCCGCTGCGGCGAGAGGGACCAGGGAGGCGGCGGCGCCGAGGGTGAACGTCGTGCTGACCAAGGTCGGACTGAAGAAGCGGCGCGCTCCCAAGTGGCCCTGGGTGGCCGCGGGCGTCGGTGCGGGGGTCACGGCCGCCGCGGGCGCGGTCGCGTACCTGATGTACCGCCGCCGCAGCGAGTCGCTCGGCGAGTCATTGCTGGCCGACGAGCTCCTGGACGACACCGAGGAGGCCGAGAGGCGCCAGCAGCCGCAGATCACCGACGAGGCGATCAATGAGGAACTGGTCGACAGCGTGTCGCGTTAGCGGTGCGCACTCGGGCTCGGCTCGGTTCGATTGACGGCGCTCCCGGCGCGAAGCGCCGCGGGGCCCGCTTCCGGCTGTCCGGGCGGTGCCCGGGTCGGTGCGCGGCGCACACGCCGCGTCCGGATCGGGGCACCCTGAGCGGACGTTCAGACGGGCCGGGCCGATCGATCGGCCCGGCCCGTCTGAACGTCCGGACCGGTCGACGCGTTCCGACGGGAGAAAGAACGCCGGACCGGCGCCCTCGCCCCGGGGGGGAGTGGGCGAGTTCACCGGCCCGGCGCCAATGGGGGCGGGAATTCGGTCCTTCCACGCGGCCGTGCCGACCGATCGCTCCGGGAGCGAGGCCGACGACCACCGCGTTCACGACTCCGATTCTCGCGTCCCTTCGACGTAATGTGAAGGGTTCGACAGTGGCGGTTATACGCCATGTCGCATAACCGCCACCAATCATCGACAATAGGTCTTGGGAGCGTTACCGCACGTGTTCATCGGGCTCGCGCGGCCTCGACGGCCTTGGCCAGGCGGCGCACCCCTTCGTCGATCCGGTCGGCGGGTACCGCCGAGTAGGCCAGCCGCAGGCAGGACTCGCCGCCGTCGACGACGAAGTCGGTGCCCTTGACCACCTGGACGCCCTCGTCGGCCGCGGCCGCGGCGACCTTGGCGCAGTCGACTCCCTCACCGAGGTCGACCCACAGGAAATAGCCGCCGTCGGGCACCACGAACTCGGCGTTCGGCAGGTGCGTACGCAGGGAGGCCGAAAGCTGGTCGACCCGCTCCTCGAGCGCCGCCTTGACCGTCGCGATCGACCGCTCCAAGTCGCCGGAGGCGGCGAACTGGTGGATGGTGGCCTGGGCGAACATGTTCGGCGCGATGTAGGTGTTGGTGGCGGCGGTGGCGATCCGCTTGATGAGATCCGCCGGACCGACGAGGTACCCCGTGCGCAGCCCCGGGCAGACGGTCTTGGAGAACGAGGAGGCGTAGACGACCCGGTCGTTCCGGTCCTGGGACAGCATCGTCGGGAACTGCCGGCCCCGGAAGCGGATGTCCAGGTAGGGGTCGTCCTCGAAGATGGTGAAGTCGTACTCCTCGGCCAGTCCGAGCAGGCGGGTGCGCTTCTCGCCCGAGAGCGTCACGCCGGCCGGGTTCTGGAAGTTCGGGATGATGTGGGCCAGTCTCGGCCGGACCCCGCCCTTGAGTACGCCTTCGAGCTCGTCGACGTCGACGCCGTCGGCCCGCACCGTCACCGGGTGGAGCTGCCCGTGCCGGTTGCGCAGGCCCAGCAGCGTCCGGTCGTAGGTGGGCCGCTCGACGATGACCGCGGCGTCGGGCTCGACCAGTTCGTCGAACAGGAACGCGTCGGCCTGCATCGAGCCGTTCGTGACCAGGACGTTCTCGACGGCCACGTCGTGCTTGGCGGCGATCCACTCGCGCAGCGGCGGGTAGCCTACGGACGTGCCGTAGCCGGTGACCCGCGTCGGGTCGGAGTCGAGCGCGGCCGCGGCGGCGGCCTTGAGTCCTTCGGTGTCGACGATGTCGAGCGACGGGGCGCCCCGGGAGAATGAGATGACGTCGGTGTTCGGCATGTCAACAGCGTATGCGGCCCGGCGGCCCGTCGTCGACCGCCCGCCCGGCGGCGTCGGGTCGGTCGCGCCGGTCGGCGACATGCGCACCGCCACGCGCGATACGGTGCTGATGCGGGGGTACCGCCGGGCCCCTTGGGGGTTCGCGGGTCCGCCGCATCGCGGCGCGGCGGGAATTCGCCCCCGCGAGCGTCGCCGAGCACGAGCATTGCCGAGCATTCATGATCAAGCATGAGGAGGAGATCGATGACGCTCGATCGTCCGAAGGCTCCCTGGCCGTACGACTTCCTGCCGCGGGTTCCGTCGTTCGAGGTGACCTCGAACGACGTCTCCGACGGCGAGACGCTCCCTCCCGACCAGGTGGCCGGCAAGGACGTCTCGCCGCACCTGGCCTGGTCGGGCTTCCCGTCCGAGACCGCGGCGTTCGCCGTCACCTGCTTCGACCCCGACGCCCCGAGCGGATCGGGCTGGTGGCACTGGATGGTGCTCGACCTCGACCCGTCGGTGACCGAACTGCCCTCCGGCGCCGACGCCGACCCGCCGGGCGGCACGGTGCAGTTGCGCAGCGACTCCGGCAAGGTCGGCTTCGCCGGGGCGGCCCCGCCTCCCGGCGACTACGAGCACCGCTACATCTTCGCCGTCCACGCGCTCAAGCAACGGTTGGATCTGCCGTCCGACACCTCGATGGCGAAGGGGGCGGCCAACATCACCTTCAACGTCCTGGCGCGCGGACTGATCACGCCGGTGTACCGAAATGCCTGAGGCGGTCGTCCTCGCTGCCGCGCGCACACCGGTCGGCAAGCGCGGTGGCGCTCTCTCGGGAGTCCACGCCGTGGACCTGGCCTCGCACGCCCTGAACGCGGTGCTCGACCACGCCGGGCTGGAGCCGGACGCGGTCGACGACGTGATGCTCGGCTGCGTTTCGCAGGTCGGCGAGCAGTCCTGGAACGTGGCGCGCAACGCGGTGCTCGCCGCCGGGTGGCCCGAGGCGATCCCGGGCACCTCGATCGACCGGCAGTGCGGCTCCGGCCAGCAGGCGATCGCGAACGCGGCCGCGGCGGTCCTGGCCGGGCACGCCGACGTAGTGGTCGCCGGGGGCGTGGAGTCGATGACCCGGGTCCCGATGGGGTCGAACACGGGCGCCGGCGCCGGCGAGCCGTACGGGCCGGCGGTGCGCGATCGGTACTCCGACCGGGTGGACGCCGCGCGGGCGATGCCGTTCGACCAGGGTGTGGGCGCCGAGCTGGTGGCCGAGCGGTACGGGATCCCGCGCGAGGCGATGGACGAGTTCTCGCTGGCCAGCCACCGGAAGGCCGCCGACGCGACCGACAAGGGCGCGTTCGAGGCCGAGATCGCGCCGCTGGCCGAGATGCGCGCCGACGAGGGGATCCGGCGGGACACGAACCGGGAGAAGCTGGCGGCGCTGCAGCCGGCGTTCCGCGCGGAGGGCTCGGTGACCGCCGGTTCGTCCTCGCAGATCTCGGACGGGGCGGCGGCGCTGGTGGTCACCACCGACGAGCACGCTCGCCGACTCGGAGTGGCGCCGCTGGCGCGGATCGCGGCGGCCGCGACGGTCGGTGCGGATCCGGTGATGATGCTCGACGGGCCGATCCCGGCGACGGCGAGGATCCTGCGGCGGGCCGGCCTGGATCTGGACGAGATCGACGTGTTCGAGGTCAACGAGGCGTTCGCTTCGGTGCCGCTGGCGTGGCTGGCCGAGACCGGGGCCGACGAGGAGCGTCTCAATCCGCGCGGCGGCGCGATCGCGCTGGGCCACCCGCTGGGTGCCTCCGGCGCCCGGCTGGCGACGACGATGCTGCACTACATGCGGGACACCGGTGCGCATCGGGGCCTGCAGACGATGTGCGAGGGCGGCGGCATGGCGAATGCGACGGTGTTCGAGCTGCTGCGCTAGCGGATCCTATAGGAAATATCCTATATCCTATAGGAAAGCCATCCTATAGGATATAGGATTCGCGTCGCTTGGGTCGGGCCGGGGACCTCGGTCCGGCAGGGGCGTGCCGCCGGGGGTCACTTCCACTTGGAGAGGACCAGCAGGGCCGCGACCATGCTGGCGAATCCCACCGCGAGGTTCCAGTAGCCCCACACGCCGACCGGGTACTCCTGCCCTGACAAGTAGTACAGGGTCAGCCACCCGATGCCGATCACGATGAGCGCGACGGCGGTGATCGGCACCCACATCGGGCTGGGCTCGTAGCTGTCGCCGGCCTGGGAGCCCTTGCCGCTCGGGTTCGAGTAGACCTTCTTCTTTCGCACGCGTGACTTCGGCATCGAATACTCTCCAACTGGGGTACTTATCCAAAACCAGAGTACCGTGAGCACCGGTACACACCGCTTTGCCCGTTCGGGCGATACTTGAGATCGGGACGTGACCATACCCTGTCCTGAGGCGTTATGGTTACGGAGCCTTTTCCCAACGAGCCGATCACTTGATCCGACGGAGGCGAGATTCCCAGGTGAGCAATCAGGAGTGGTCGCCGTTCGCGGAGGAGTCGCCGCCCGCGCCGCGACCGGACCGGGACCCCGGCCGGGCCACCCCGCCCCCGTCCGCTCCCCGGGCCTCGGCGTCCGTCTCGCCGCCGTCGACGCCGCAGGCGTCGAGCCCCAAACCGTCGCCGTATCCGCACGGGTCCGCGTCGGCACCGGGGCCGGGTCCGGCGCGCCCGTCCGGCGCCGCACGGCCCGCCGCCGATTCGGCACCGGCCGGGGCCGCCTCCGGGAAAGCCTCCGTGCCCGGCGGCGCGCCCGGCTCGAACCCGCCGCACGATCAGACCATGCCCCTGCGGCCGCCCTCGACCGGCAAGCAGGGAGCCGGGGGCCTCATCCCCGAGCCCGACGGCACCGCGGTCCTTCCGCAGATCCCCTCCGGCGAGGTCCCCGCCCCGGCCGGCGCCGACAGCGAGGTCCGCAAGAAGCGGTCGGTCAAGCGCCACCGCGGCGACTTCGCCGGCGGCCTCCGCAAAGGCGTCCGCGGCGCCGGCGAGATCCTCATCAGCCTCGGCGTCATCG
The DNA here is from genome assembly GCF_002798405.1 of Glycomyces xiaoerkulensis. GTDB lineage: Bacteria > Actinomycetota > Actinomycetes > Mycobacteriales > Micromonosporaceae > Glycomyces > Glycomyces xiaoerkulensis. The sequence continues at coordinate 153,645 of NZ_PGGV01000016.1, forward strand.
TCCTGCTGTACGCCGCCTACGAGATCTTCGGCGTCTCCGCCGAGATCAACGCCGCCCAGGACGACCTGTCCGGCGGCCTCGACGTCGTCTGGGACCAGACCGAGGCCGAGAGCGAGGAGGGCGTCGACGGGGCGCCGGTCCCCGAACTCGGCGACGCCTTCGCCCGCATGTGGGCCCCCGACATCCGCGCCGAGTCCTGGACCCTGGTCGAAGGCACCGATCTGTCCGACATCGAGTACGCGCCCGGCCGCTACCTCGACGGCGCCTACCCCGGCGAGCAGGGCAACTTCACCCTCGCCGGCCACAACGTGCCCGCGATCTTCCAGAAGATCCGCGACCTGGAGGTCGGCGACAAGGTCGTGATCGAGACCAAGGAGTCCTTCTACGTCTACGAGGTCCAAGAGCACGTCGTGGTCGACGAGACCGCGGTCGACATCACCGCGCCCGTCCCGCGGAACCCCGGGACCCCGCCGGGCGAGGACGACTACTGGCTCACGCTGTTCACCTGCCACCCGCTGTGGGACAACTTCGAGCGCTACGTCGTCTTCGGCACCCTGACCGATACCCACGAGCGCGACCCGCAGGGCGATCTGCCCGACGAAGCGATCGACCCGGAGGCGTGAGATGTACGGATGGATCTGGAGGAAACTCCCCGGGGGCCTGCCGGGCAAGCTCATCGGGTCGCTCGCGCTGACCGCCGGTGCCTTCGCACTGCTGTGGTTCGTGGCCTTCCCGGCCGTCCGTCCGCACATGCCCTGGAGCAACGTCGAGGTCGACGGCGGGTCGCTGGTGAACGAGGAGGAGGGCGATGGCGAGCCCGCCGGAGACGAACCCACCTGCACACCCGGAGTCGACTGCCGCGACACCGACTTCGATCCCGAGGACTGGGAAACCGCGGCCCCTCCGGAAGACGCGGAGGACCAAGAGGGCGATGGGTAGCGTCCTGGTCGTCGACTTCCGCGACTCCTTCGTCCACACCATCGTCAGCTACCTGCGCGCCGTCGGCGCCCGCGTGGAGGTGCGCCGGTCGGACGAGACCAGCGTCGCCGAGGCCGAGGCCCTGCTGCCGGCGGGGGTGCTGCTCTCGCCCGGACCCGGCCGACCCGAAGAGGCCCGGCTCGGCCACGACCTGCTCGACCGCTTCGCCGGCCGCGTACCGATCCTCGGAGTGTGCCTGGGCCACCAGGTCATCGCCGAACACTGGGGCGCGACCGTCGCGCAGGCGCCGCAACTGCGGCACGGCGAGACCTCCCCGATCGAGCACGACGGCGACGGCCTCTTCGCCGGCTGCGCCAACCCCCTGACGGCCACCCGCTACCACTCGCTCGCGGTCGAGCCCGACACCGTCGCACCGCCGCTGGAGGTCACCGCCACCACCGCCGACGGCCTCGTCATGGGGCTGCGCCACCGCGCCGCCGACGTCGAAGGCGTGCAGTTCCATCCCGAGTCCATCCTTACCGAGGACGGCAGCGCCCTACTGGAGAACTGGCTGACGCGGATACCGGCCGCCGCTCGCCAGGACACATAGGAGTCCGACGGTTGTCTAAGCTGTTATCGCAAGCGAACCCGCGGCGGGAGGTGGCCGTTGACCCGGCAGGACTGGAGTCCGCCCGATCGCCGCCACCCCGGCGGTCTCCTCATCGCGGGAATCGGGCTGCTCGCCGTCGGCGGCTGGCAGATCTTCATCGGCTACGCCATCGCACAGGGCGAGGCGTTCGTCCTCTCCGGCGGCGCCTACTGGTACCGCACCGACAGCCCCGGATGGGGCTGGGTCAACGTCGCCGTCGGCGCCTCCGCACTCCTGATCGGACTGGTCCTGGTCGCCGCCCCGCGGCGCCCGCGCCGCGTCCGCGCCTGGGCGGCCGCGACGCTGCTGATCACCGTCGTCTCGGCGGTGAACCAATGCCTCCTGGCCCCGCAGTTCCCCTTCCAATCGACGTTCGTCCTCGCCGTCGACGTGTTCGTCATCTGGGCGGTGACCACGCAGGTCCAACCGCCCCGCGAGAGCGGCGACGACCACCGCATCCCCCGTTGACACCCGCCGCCCGGCCCGGGCTGGCACGATAGTGGCCATGGGCCGGAGATCACTGGTGGCCGCGGTCAAGCGGTTCATAACCGAAAGCCGCTTCGACAACGCCGCGGCGCTCACCTACTACTCGGTGCTGTCGCTGTTCCCGGCGATCCTGGTGGGCACCTCCATCATCGGCCTGCTCGGCGACGACGCCACCGACGCCCTCCTCGACGGCGTCCGCGAGCTGCTGCCGGCCGACAGCGCCGAAATCGTCGAAGACGCCGTCGACCGCCTCCAGACCGACCCGGCCACCGCCGGCGTGCTCGCGGCCGTCGGCCTCCTCGCCGCCCTGTGGGCCGCCTCGAACTACATCGGCGCGTTCATGCGGGCTACCAACGCGGTCAACGGGACCGAGGAGACGCGCAAACTGTGGATCGTCCTCATCGTCCGCGTGGTGCTCACGGTGGTGGTCGGCGCGCTCACCGCGGTGTGCGCGGTGGTGGCCGCCACCGGCGGCACCGTCGCCGCCGAGTTCGGCCGGGCCTTCGGTGCCGGCGCTGTCGCCTCGACCTTCTGGCAATGGGTCAAGTGGCCGACCATCCTGGTGCTGGTGATGGTGATCGTGGCGCTGCTGTACTGGCTGTCGCCGGCGGTGCGCACCACCTTCCGGTTCCGCGCCCCCGGAGCGGTACTGGCGGTCGTGCTCTGGGTCGCCGCCTCGGCCCTGTTCGGGCTGTACGTGGCCAACTTCGGCAACTACGAGCAGACCTACGGCACGCTCGGCGGCGCCATCGTGTTCCTGGTGTGGCTGTGGATCACCAACGCGGTGCTGCTGTTCGGATCCGAATACAACGCCTCGGCCCTCCGGCCCGAGCGCGAGGACGAAGCCGCCGCCGGATGACCGCTCACTCCGCGCCCTTGGGCTGCACCAGCCCCGACTCGTAGGCGAAGACCACCAGTCCGGCCCGGTCGCGGACGGCCAGCTTCATCATCGCCCGGTGCACGTGCGTCTTGGCCGTCGCCGGGCTGATGTAGAGGCGCTCGGCGATCTCGCCGTTGGACAGCCCGCGCGCCACCAGCGCGACGATCTCAGACTCCCGCTCGGTGAGCCCCTCGACGCGCCCGGCCAGGCGCGCCGGTGGATGCGCCACATACTCGGCCACCAGCTTCGAGGCGATCGCCGGCGACAGCAGCGTCTCGCCGGCGGCGGCCGCGCGCACGCACCGCAGCAGCTCCCCGGGCTCGGTGTCCTTGACCAGGTAGCCGGCGGCGCCCGCACGGAGAGCGTCGAACACATAGGAGTCGAACGAGTAGTTGGTGAGCATCACGACCCGCAGCCCGGCCAGCTCCCGGCGCTCGGCTACGGCGCGGACGGCCTCGATGCCGTCGCCACCGGGCATCTCGACGTCGATCAGGGCCACCTCGGGACGGTGGGCGAGGGCGAGTTCGACCGCCGCGGGCCCGTCGGCGGCCTCGGCGACGACGGTCATGTCGTCCTCGGCGTCGATGAGCGCGCGGAAGCCGCCCCGCATGAGCGGCTGGTCGTCGGCGAGCAGCACCCTGATCATGCGGCGGTCCCTTCGGATTCGGCGGCCCGGTCCGCGGCCGGGAGGCGCGCACGCACGGCGAAGCCGCCCGCGTCGGGGCCGACCACCAGCGAGCCGCCGAGGGAGTCGACGCGCTCCCGCATGCCGGTGATGCCGCGGCCGGGCTGGTAGTGGTCGGCGGCGCCGTTGTCGACCACGTCGACGTGCAGCAGGTCGTCGAGCACGTCGATCGCGACCTCGATCCGGTCGCCGCCGGAGTGCCGGACGGCGTTGGTCAGCGCCTCCTGGACGATCCGGTAGGCGGCGTGGTCGGCGTCCGGACCGACCTCGAGCCGGTCGCATCCGGGGCAGTCGACGCCGATCTCGAAGCCGAGCCCGTCGTAGCGGCTGGTGAGGTCCTTGATGCGGCCCAGGCGCGGACCTTCGTCGCCTCGCAGCATCGTCAGCGTCTCCCGCAGTTCGCGGGTGGCGTCCTTGGCGGCCTCGTCGACCGCCACGAGGGCCTCGGGAGGCCGGTCGCCGCGCTTGCGCGCCAAGTGGACCGCGACACCGGCCTGGACCCGGATGACCGAGATCGAGTGGGTCAGGGCGTCGTGCAGCTCGCGGGCGATCCGCACGCGCTCGTCGGCGGCCTTGCGGCGCAGCGCCTCCTCCTTGGTGCGTTCGGCTTCCTCCATGTAGGCGTCGCGCTGGCGCTTCGACTCCCCGGAGATCATCGCGACGTGGAGCCAGCCGATCACGAGCATGGTCTGCTGGAGGCCGGCGGGGGTGAAGTTCCAGTCGGCGGCCTGCCAGTTGCCGAAGGCGGTCAGTACCGAGAAGCCCAGGACGGTACCGACCGTGAGGCCCCGCGCGCCGCGGTACATCGAGAAGCCGATGGCGAACAGCGCGGCCACGGCCGGGAGCGGGCCGAGGTCGAGGTGGTTCATCGCCGCCAGCGCCAGGACCGAGGCGACCATGACCGTGCGCGGGTAGCGGCGCCACGCCAGCAGCGACAGCGGGCCGATCGTCAGCAGCAGCCACCCGAGGCCGAGCTGCCGGTCCTCGAGCAGGACTGTGGACAGTCCGGTGCCGAGGGAGAGCGCCAGGGTGAGGCCCGCGACCAGGATGTCGAGCCGTCGGCCGCTGAGCCGGCGCAGCGGTCCGGGCCGGCCGTCGGGGCCGAGGCGTTCTGACATGCCCTCATCGTAAGCGGCTTCGGTGGCGGGCGCGTCGGCCCGCGGTTCCAGAGGACCCGTACCACCGGTGTGGTACGCGGCCGGGCCGGCTGAGGCGCACGGCGCCGACCGGATTGTCGGCCCAGGGTCGACGACGTTCGCTCCCGCTCGGGGAAGGCTCGTGGGCAGGCGGGCGACACCCCGCCGCGAACCCGTTCGAGGAGCAGTCCCATGCCACCCTCAATCCGACACGTCACACCCGTCGACCCCGGACCCGCCGAAGGCGTGGTGGCCGAGGTCCTGCGTCAGGCCAGGGCCGAGGTGGGCCGCCCCGGCGCGCCGTTCCTGATGCTCACCCCCGCCCCGGAGCTGCTCGCCTCGGTGTGGGCGCTGCTGCGCGAGTCGCTGTTCGTCGGCGGCCCGGCGGAGCGGACGGCCAAGGAGGTCGTCGCCACCGCGATCTCGGTGAAGAACTCGTGCGGGTTCTGCACCGACGCCCACGCCACGATGCTGCACGCCCTCGGCGAGCACGAGTCGGCCGAGGCCCTCCGCGAAGGCCGGACCCCGCCCTCGCACGCCGACGCGGCGGCGTGGGCGATCTCGCCGAGCGCGGAGGGGCCGTTCCCGGCCGGGGCCGCGCCGCGGTTCATCGGCACCGCGCTGGTCTTCGAGATCATCACCCGCCTGGTGAAGGTGATGGCGACCGACGCCGCCCCGCATCCGGTCACGGCCTCTCGGCTGGGGCGGTCGGTGGCCTCGCGGCCCCTGCGCGAGCGGGTCGCGGCCCGACTCGAGCCGGGCGCGAGCCTGCCGGTGCTGGACCGCCGGCCCCGCTGGCTCGAGGAGGAGTGGTCCGGCCTCGACCTGGGCGTCCCGGCCTGGGCCGGGGACTCGCCGGTCGGGACGGCGTGGACGCACCTGCGCGCGACCGCCTCGTGCGGCCGCGGCCTGCTCGGCGAGCCGGCCGCCGCCGCGGTCCGGCGGACGGTCGCGGAGGCGGTCGACCGGTGGGGCACCGGTCCGGTGCCCGGTCCGCCGGAGCCGGCGGGGATCGGGGCGCTGCCCGGCCGGGTGGCGCTCGGTGCCCGGCTGGCGGCGTCGGCCGCGCTCGATCCCGGCTCGGTCACCGATGAGGACGTGGCCGCGTGGCGCGCCGGAGCGCTGGCCGACCACTCCGTGGTGTCCCTGTTCGCGTTCGCGGTCGTGCACGCCGCCGACCGCATCCAGGCGGGCCCGATCCGAACCGAACCCGCCGAGAGAGGTGTTCTCCATGCTTAATCTGTTCCGCATCTGGATGGCCGTGATCAGTGCGCTGCTCGGCGTCCAGATCTTCCTGGCCGGCTACGGCGCGATCGCCGTCGGCGCGCCGGCCGAGGCGTACGAGCTGCACATCATGAACGGCCGCCTGATCGCCCTGCTGTCGCTGGTGTCGATCCCGCTGGCGGCTCTGGCCCGCGCCGGCGGCAAGCCGGTGGCACTGGCGTCGATCGCCTTCGGACTGGTGATCCTGCAGTCGGTCATCGCCCTCGTCAGCGTCGACGGGACCGTGGTGGGCCAGTTGATCTTCGGCCTCCACGCGGTCAACGGCCTGCTGATCATGGCGGTCGCCGGTCGCGCCGGCGGTGCGGCCAAGCGGATCCGGGCCGACCGCGGCGCGCCCCAGCCCGCCGAGGCCTGAACGCATCCGCCTGGAAACCCGCTTGCGGCACCGGTGCGCCGGTGCCGCAAGCACCCTCGCCGGGCCCACAAGCGATGGTGTGCCAGGATTCGGATCGGAGCCCCCACGAAAGGAACCGAATCCCATGCGACGCACCTCCAGACTGGTCGGTCCCGTCAACGCCGTGCTGCGATCGTCGTCCAGGCGCCGGCGCTCCGATCCCGACGCCGCGTTCGACAAGGCCCTCCGGCAGGCCGAGGCCGATTCCGGCGGCACCGCCGAGGGCGACGAGGCGTTCGTAGAGGACTACCGCCGCCTCCTCCACCGGATCGCCTCGGTCCCTTCGATCTCGCCGCTGGGCTGGGTGGGCGGGCTCGGCGACCTGCGCTCCCGCATGACCAACCGGTTCCGGGTGCGGCGGCTGCTGGCCGAGCACCCCGAGATCGCCGACGAGCCGATCGAGCGGCCCATCATCGTCACCGGGCTGCCGCGCACCGCCACCACCCTCGCCCACAAGATCCTCGCCCGCCCCGAAGGCCACCGGGCCCCGCTGATGTGGGAGCTCCAGGCCACCGACCGGTCCGACATCGACCGGGCGCTGCGCCGGCGGCGCCAGAGGGTCTCGGCCCGCTCGGCCTCGTTCGGCCACTTCTTCTCCCCGGTCCTGCCGCAGATCCACCCCATGGAGCCCGAGTCCCCCGAGGAGTGCGTGTTCGCGCTGCCGCACGGCAAGTACTGGCTGGTGACGTACCGCATGCCCGAGTACCGCCGCTGGCTCGAGGACCACGACTTCCTGGAGGACCTCCGCTACTACAAGCAGGTGCTGCAGGTCCTCCAGTTCGGCGCCCCGAAACGGCGCTGGGTCCTCAAGTCGCCCTACCACCTGGACTACCTCGAGACCCTGCTGCGGGTCTTCCCCGACGCGAAGATCATGTGGACCCACCGCGACCCGAACACCGTCATGGGCTCGTGGTGCTCGCTCATGGAGACCGGGGTGGCGCTGTGCAACAGCACCTACGATCCGCGCGACATCGGCGCGGACTGGCTGGAGATGCTGTCGAACATGATCCGCACCGCGCGCGACAGCCGTTCCCGGCTGCCGCGGGACCGGATCGTCGACGTCTCCTACCACCAGTTGACCGCGAACCCGTACGAGGAGCTGCCGGGCGTCTTCGAGCGCCTGGAGATGGAGTGGACCGCCGACGACGAGGACAACCTCGGCACCGTGCTGGCCCGGCCGGGCATGAAGCGCGGCCACGAATACAGCCTGACGCACTACGGACTCGACTTCGACATGGTCGACAGGGCCTTCGGCGACTACGTCCGGATGGTCCACCGGATGGGGTGAGCGGCGCCACGGGCTCCGGTCGGCTAGGCTCGCCGCGATGAGCGAGCCACGTCCGGGCGGGCGGACGGCCGAACTCGACCGACCCGGCCCGCCCGAAGCCCAACGCACCAAAGCACCCTGGTACCGGGGGCGGATCGTCCGGTCGCTGTCGTGGACGACCGGGTTCGGCTTCATCGCCTATGCGGCGATGCGGCTGTACGGCCTGGAGACCGGCTGGGCGCCGGTCGCGATGGTGTCGTTCACCCCGTACGTCGCCGTCGCGGCCCTGGTCGGCGCCGGACTGCAGGCGCTGGTGCGACACTGGCGGGCCGCGGCCGTGACCGCGGCGATGGCGCTGGCGTTGAGCGCGGCGGTGGTGCCGCGGGCGGTGGCCGATCCGCAGCCGGCCGCCGCGGGGGAGTCGCTCACGGTCCTTTCGGTGAACCTCTACGTCGGGGAGGCGAACCTTCGGCACGTCGTCGACCTGGTGGACGAGCACGATCCGGACCTGCTGAGCGTCCAGGAGACGACCGCGCCCGCGATCGACCGGCTGGCCGAGCTGGGCCTGACCGAGCGGCTGCCGCACGCGATCACGACCACCGGCCGGGCCGCCGAGGGGACCTCGCTGTACTCCCGCCACCCACTGGAGCGGCTGGAGGAGCTGGAGCCGGACGGGATCTTCCACCAGATCGCCGCCGAGGTATCGCTGCCGGACCGGTCCACGGTGCGGTTCCTCGCCGTCCATACCGCCGCGCCCTATGCGCCCCACCGGATTCCGGAGTGGGAGCAGGACTTCGCCGAGCTGCCGCGGCCGGACGGCGACGATCGGTGGATCCTCGCCGGGGACTTCAACGCCACGCTCGACCACCACGCGATGCGCGAACTGCTCGAATCGGGGTACACCGACGCCGCCGACGCCACCGGCCGGGGCCTGACCGCGACCTGGCGTCCGGTCCGCGGCTACCTCAGGGGCCTGGTGCGGCCGCCCGGCGTGGCGCTCGACCACGTGCTGGTCGAGCAGGACGCGGCGGTGCTGGACTTCCAGGTCCTGGACAAGGACGGCAGCGACCACGCGCCGGTGCTGGCCACGGTCCGGATGCCGTAGGAGTCAGACCAGTTCGTCGGCCACCCGGTCCCCGGGGAGGGCGAGGCGGACGATCGGGTACGTCCGGCCGTCGACCTCGTAGTCGGTGCGCTCGCCGTCGGCAACGAAGCCGTACCGCTCGTAGAAGCGGCGGCCGACGTCGTTGCCCTCGAGCACCCACACGCGGATCGGGGCGAGCCCGAATTCGTCGAGGGCCTTGTGGGCCTCGCGCATCAGTGCCCGGCCGACTCCGGTGCCCCAGCGGTCGGGGTGGACGTAGAGCGCCCACACTTCACCGGGCTCGCCCGGGCCGGTCTGGTCCGAATCGGATTCCCTGGTGTCCCAGCCGAGCATGATGTAGCCGATCACGTCGGGCCCGCGCTCGGCGACCAGGGTGAGCCAGAACGGCGGAGGGGAGCTGAGGTTCATCACGAACGCCTCCCCCGGCTCGTCCCGCAGTGCCGCAAGGGTGTCGTCGGCGATGAGGCCGCGGTAGGCGGCCCGCCAGGAGGCGTTCCGGACTTCCACGATCTCGTCTGCGTCTGCGGGTCCGGCCGTACGGATCTTCATGTCTACCAACCGTGCCTGAAGGTCCAAAGGAAAGCAACCACTAATGCGGACGGAATTGCGACACAAAGCGGAACCGGCGCCGGGCGTCTAGACGACCGGGGATTCGAGGAGGCGGAGGTCGGGCGCGTCGGCGTCGACCGCCGCCGGCAGTCCGATCGGCATGGGCAGATTCGGCGCGGTATGTCCGAAGTCGACTCCCGCGAGGACCGGGACGTCGATGCCGTCCATCACCTCGAGCACCACGTCCTTGACCGTCGCGTCCCCGTAGTCGGCCCCGGGGGCCTCGATCTCGGAGGGGATGCCGACGACCATCGCGCCGATGCGGTGCAGGACGCCGCCGAGACGGAGGGCGTGCAGGTCGTTCCAGATGTGGCCGATCTTGCGGCCGACGTCCTCCCAGAACAGGATCGCCCCGTCGAACCGCTCGGGGGCCGGCGCGTACGGGGTCGCCTGGAGGCGGACGAACCGGTCGAGCAGGCCGCCGACCAGGTGACCGGAGGCCCGGCCGGGTTTCCAGGTCTCCCAGTCGAGGTAGGCGGGGAGCGGGACCTCCCCGGTCCGGCCGGTCAGCAGGTCCCGGTACAGGTCGAACAGCTCCCGGCGGCGGCGCGACTCGGCCTCGAGCCACATGTCGCCGAAGCCGGGCGCGGCGAAGTCGGCGTGGAGCCCGATCAGTCCGGTCCGGGAGTAGAGCGCCAGGTGGAGGGCGGTGATGTCGGAGAAGCCGAGCATCGGCTTGGGGTCGGCACGGACGGTGTCGTAGGCGATGCGGTCGAGATAGCCGGTGGTGGCGTTGCCGCCGCTGAAGGGGACGATCGCTCGGACCTCGGGGTCGGCGAACAGGTCGTTCATCTCCGCGGCCTGCTCGGCCGGGGTGCCCGAACGCCAGAAGTGCTTGGCGCCGCTCTCGACCAGGGGCGACGGGCGAGGGCTGAAACCCATCTCCTCGAGGGTGTCGACGGCGGCGTCGAGCTGGTGGCGGCGGGTGGAGAGCGCGGGCCCGGAGGGGGCGGCGATCACGACGGTGTCGCCCGGCCGGAGCCGGTGCGGCCGTAGCGGTTCCATGGGTCTACCTCCAAAGGCGGGAGCCGGGGCGGACTCAGCCTACGGCTACCCCGGTCCCGGGCACAATACTCGGCAGCAAGCGCTATCGGCGCCTCCGCGGGCGCGGCACCCGCGCGGCGGGGCCGCCGGAAAAAACTCCGAACCCGGCGGCAACCTTCCGCGGTGCGGTGGCAACTACCCAGTGGTGCGGCAACCCGGCTCCGCCGCACCGCACCTACTTCAGAGCGGACGACGATGAGGCTCGACGGCGTCACGATACCGACGTTCCACTCCGCCGAAGGCACGGTGACCCTTTCTGAACGGGGGACCGACGGGCGCGCTACCGCGGACGACCCTCAGGGCACCGAGCCGGACGCGAACGGTGCGCTGGCCGGACCACGGCAACCGGCCTCGACTCGCAAGCGCGCCGACCGGCGAGCGGCCGCGGGTACTATGCTGCCCGCGGCCGACTCGCTGCTAAACTCCGGCTCGCCTGCACCTTCTGGGACCCGGAGGACCCCCTTGGACGTCCCCGCCTCGCCCGAAGAGGATGCTTTTCGCGCCTTCTTCGAACAGCACCACCGCGAACTGGCCCGGTTCGCCTGGCTGGTCGTCGGCGAGCGGTCCGCCGCCGAGGACATCGCCTCCGACGCGATGCTGGCGGTGTGGAAGCAGTGGTACGAGGTACGGCGCGAGGAGGCACGGCTGGCCTACGCGCGCGGCATCGTCGCCAACCTCGCCAAGAGCCGCATCCGCACCACCGTGCGCGAGCGACGCCGCAACGTCCTGTTCTGGCGGAGTCCGGCCGAGTCCTCCGGTGAGCCGAACCTGGCCGCGGTGGTCGACGTGCGGCGTGCGCTGGCCCGGCTGCCGTTCCGCAAACGCGCCTGCGTGGTCCTGCGCCATTCGCTCGATCTGTCCGAGCAGGAGACGGCCGAGGCGCTCGGCGTCTCGGTCGGCACCGTCAAGAGCCAGACCTCCAAGGCCCTCGCCGAACTGCGTAGACTGCTCGCCGCGGACGGCGGGGACGAACGCACGGCGTGGAGGAGCCTCGGAAGGGGGGCGCGGCTGTGAACGACGACGAGATGCGCGAGCGGCTGCACATGGCCGCCGAGGAGTTCCGGCCCGACGCCGACCGCATGTGGGAGCGGGTGGCCGCCGGCGCGCGCGAGCCGTCGATGGTCAAGGCCCGACCGATCCGGTCCCGCGTCCCGCACCTGTCGATCGCGACCGGACTCGCCGTGGTCCTCATAACCGCAATGGTGTCGGTCGGCTACTGGCTCGAGCCCGCTTCGGAGCCGGTCCCGCCGGGTGAGGCCACGAGCTCCGGTCCCGGGCCGCGGCCGACGTCCGAGGCCCCCACCGGCGCCGAGAGCGAGAGCGGGCCGACTTCCGAGGATCCTTCGGATTCGGCCACCTCGCCGGAGGTGACGCCCGAGCGTCGCCAGCCGGTCGACGAGCTCGACTGCTGCCGGATCGACGCCTACGTCAACGACGGCAGCAACGAGTGGTGGACGCAGACCGACCTGGTCCTCGACTCGAGCGAGACCATCACCGACCTGACCGTCGAGCTGCACGTGGTCCAGCGCGAGGACCTCGAGTACTTCGAGGCGTGGACGACCGCCGACCAGTTCTTCGGCGAGCCCGACGTGTTCGAGCGGGACGGGTTCCTGGTGTACCGGTGGACGCTCCTCGACGGCGAGGAACTGGAACCGAAGGAGTACACGCTGGCGGCCCAGTTCAGCCACGGCTCGGGTTCGCGCGACTCCGGCGGGGACTACTTCGTCCTCGAGGCCGAATCCGAGACGGGTTCGGGTTCGATCGTGGGCGACGTCCGGCCCGGGCAGGACTAGACCGAGACCAGTTCGAAGGCCGTGGCGAACTCGGTGCCGAACCGCTCGCCGCCCATCGCGCCCATGCCGGTCAGGAAGTCCCGTGCGTACGCCTCGGGTTCGGCGTCGGACAGCGCCGAGATGTAGGTGCGGTGCGCCGCCAGCGAGGCGATCGCGGTCTCCATCGTGGCGGTCGTGTCGACCGCGTGCGTCGCCTCCGGTGAACCGGCCAGCGCCACCCAGCGCACGCCCTGCCACGGCTCCAGGCCGTTCCCGACCAGTTCGGGGAAGATCCATCGGTTGCCCGCGTCGGCGACCGCGTCCAGCACCGATTCGCCGACCGCGCGGTGGTCGGCGCTGTTCCAGGTGCCCGGCATCCAGTATTCGCGGCGGTTGAGCGTGATCACCAACTCGGGCCGGTGGCGGCGGATCGCGGACGCCAGGTCGCGGCGCAGCGGCACGCCGGCCCTGATGACGCCGTCGCGGTAGTGGAGGAACTCCACCGTGTCGACCCCGACGATCGCGGCGGAGTCGAACTGCTCGGCTTCGCGCAGCGGCGCGCACTCGGTGGGCGGGATGGTGTCGATGCCCGCCTCGCCGCGGGTGACCATCAGGTACCGGACGTCGCGGCCCTGCCCGGTCCAGGCGGCGACGGCGCCGGCGGCACCGTACTCCATGTCGTCGGGGTGGGCCACGATGGCCAGCGCCCGGTTCCAGTCGGTCGGCATTTCCTGCAACTCTCCCATGGGACGAGTATGCCGGGAATCGGCGGCGGGGTGCGGGCCGCGATCGCGAACGGCCTCGCCGACCGGGCGAAACCGCTGCCGGAGCGGCGCCGGTCGGCCTAGCTTGAAGGCAGACGTACGCGCCGCCGAGGAAGGAAGCGGGATATGGGCGAATCCGTCTTTGCGGGCAAGACCATCGAGTTCAAGGCCGACAACGGGGCGGTGTACCACAACATCTACTCCGCCGACGGGACGACGCTGCACTACGAGGCCGTCGAAGGGCTGGCCGAGGGGGCCTCGGAGGAGGTGCGGCTGCGGACCGCCGAGGTGGCGCCGGGGGTCCATATGGTCAGTTGGACCGAGTCGTCGGGGATCACCGTGTCGCAGGCGGTGAACTTCAACGCGGGCACGATCCATTCCTTCTGGAGCCGGGACGCCGGCGGTCGCCGGGTCGGGGAGCTGCAGTCCGGGTCGTTCGCGGTCATCGACTGAGGCCCGGGGCCGATTACGCCTACGGCGAAATCCTCGCCGTCGTGACCGCCTGACCGGTGCGCCGTCCGCCGCGCCGACGAAATTCGTTCCGCCTCCCCTACTGACAGGCGGCGGCCGGGGACATAGAGTCGGCTTGTGAAATGGGGCACAACAGAAGCGCGAGCGGAGGTGTATCGCCGTGGAGCGTCGGCGAGTTCGGTCATGCGCGTGATTTACCTGCTCGGGAGGGGACGCAGCGGAAGCACGATCGTCGGGAAGGTGCTCGGCGCGCCGGACGGGTGGTTCTCGGCCGGTGAGGTGCGGACACTGTGGGACCCCGTGCTCGTCCAAGACTCGCCGTGCGCCTGCGGCGAGCCCGTCAGCAGGTGCCCCGTCTGGTCGCGGGTGCTGGCGCGGTTGGAAGACCTGGACCGCGGCCGGGTGGCCCGGTGGCAGCACGAGGTGCTGGGCGAATCCCGGTTGCCGCGTCTGCTCAAAGGCGGGAGCTGGCCGGCGCTCGAGCGCTACCGGGAGGCCATGGCACGGGTCTACGCCGCGATCACCGAAGTGACCGGGTGCGAGACCATCGTGGACACCTCTAAGCGGCCGTCGTACGCGATGGTCGTCCGCGGCATGCCCGGCGTCGACCCGTACTTCGTGCACCTGGTCCGCGACCCGCGGGCCTCCGCGTACTCCTGGCGCGCCCGGCGCTACACCGGCGCCGCGGGCGCTCCGGTGCGAACACGCGGGGCGCTCGACGCCACGCTGCGCTGGGACCTGCTCAACCTCGGCTCGGAGACGGTGCTGCACCGCGCCGGCACGGACCGGGGGATGCGGCTGCGGTACGAGGACTTCGCCGCCGCGCCCCGCGCGGCGGTGGACGCGGTCGCGGCCCTGGCGGGCACGCCGCCGACCGGTTCGGCGTTCCTGGACGACCGCACGGTGCAGGTTCCGGCGAGCCACGCCATCGCCGGCAATCCGTCCGGCCGGGCTGCCGGACGGGTCACCGTCCGGCCCGACGGCGAGTGGCGGGCGAGCCAGCGCCCGTTGGACCGGTGGCTGGCGAGCGCGGCGGCCCTGCCGTTCCTGCGGCGGTACGGCTATCCGCTGCGCTCGGCCGACCGGTGACCGGCGGTACGCGGCGGTCGTCCCACAGTCCGAAAGGGCTATTCAGAAGACGGATCCACAAGGGTCCTGGTTCGTCGGCGGTGGTCGCATCTCGACATGGAACCCATACGGGACATTTGCCCACCGAACGGTTCTTCCCTTGCAATGGACCCCGTTGGTGCCCAATGCCGCTGTACTGCGGTGATCCCGTTCCCGGCGGTACTATGTGAAGCGTCCCATTGTTCCGCCGATTGCAGCGAAGGAACGTGACAGCAGCATGGCCCCCGACCGAAAGCGTCGCTCCGCAGGCATACTGGCGTCGATCGCCGCCGGCGTCCTGAGCCTGCCCCTGCTCGGAGCTCCCGCACACGCCCAGCCGCCCGACCCCGCCGAGATCCTCTCGGCCGACATCGACTCATACGGGATCGCACTCGGTCCCAACGAGTCGGCGACCGTCGAGGTCAACATCACCGCCCGCCACGACACCGGGATCAGGCATCTCGCCTGGGCCACACTGGAGGGACCCGACGGCACCAATCTCTGGGACTTCGGCAGCGGGCGCTGCGTCGAAGTCACCGACACCCGGGCCGACTGCACCTTCGAGTTCACCCCCGAGGCGGGCTCGGAACTGAGCAACGCCTCGGCCGGGCGCTGGACGCTGGACGCAATGGTGATTCCCGGACAGGTCGGTTCCGGGTACGAGTACTGGTACGCAGCCGGCGGCCACCCCGACTCCTGGGAGCGAAACCTCGACAGCTTCTACATCAAACGCGACTCGAAGATCGAGATGGACCTGTCGCCGCCGGTGACCAGCCCCGGAAACACGGTGAGCACGATCGGCTCCCTGGAGTTCGCCGACTGGTCCTCCGGCAGCGGCTACACCGGCGAGAGCGGACACCCGGTGAAGCTGGCGTTCCGGCCCTACGGCAGCTCCTACATCCAGTACCTCGACGACCTCACCACGTACAGCAACGGCGTGCTGTGGGGCTACGGCGTAGCCCAGGAGGACGGATACTGGTACTTCGCCTACCAGGGGAGCGACACCACCGAATGGGTCTACTCGCCCGTCGAGTACGTCAACGTCGTCGACTAGCAGGGTCGGTACGCCCGCGACCCCCGTTCCCGCCCGACTCGTCTTCGGCCGACGGCCGAAGACGGCGGCGGGTGCGGGGCGGGTGCGACCGCCCGACGCGCCCCGTCGGGCACGGAAAAAGGGACCATCGCCACGATGATCCCCGATACGGCGAATGCCGGTTCGTGGTGGAGCTAAGGAGATTCGAACTCCTGACCTTCTCCATGCCATGGAGACGCGCTACCAACTGCGCCATAGCCCCTTGGGATGCTCCGAAGCATCGGAACCGGGACCAGTTTACACACCGTTGAAGTCTGCTCCCCAGCCAGGTCCTGGAGATGCCGGTCACGCCGTTAGGCTGGGGGTTCGGTCGAAGCGGAGGAGGTTGTGGCTTGATTCCCCACCATGCCGTCGACGGGTCCGGCGAGGCGGTTGTCGCGATCGGTTCGCTGGGCGCCACGCTGGAGATGTGGGGACCGCAGGTCGGGCCGCTGAGCGAGCGGTTCCGGTTGGTGCGGTTCGATACGCGGGGGCACGGCGGGAGCACCGCCGTGCAGGCCGGTCAGTGGTCGGTCGAGGACCTGGCCGACGACGTCGCCGAGCTGATGGACTTCGTCGGTGCGCCGTCGGCGCACCTGGTCGGGATCTCCCTGGGCGGGGCGATCGCCATGACCGCGGCGCTGCGGCATCCGGGGCGAGTACGAAAACTCGCGCTCATGAGCACGGCGCCGAAGCTCGGGACGGTCGAATCGTGGCGCGAGCGGGCCGCCACCGCCCGGGCCGAGGGGTGCGGCGCCCTCGCCGACGGTGCGATGCAGCGCTGGTTCACGCCGCGGTTCCGCGAGTCCGACCCCCAGGTGGTCGCCGACATCCGGCGCCGTTTCGCGGCCTGCGACGCCGAGGGGTACGCCGCCTGCTGCGAGGCGCTCTCACGGTGGGACCTGCGGGGCCGGCTCGGTGGTGTCGAAGCGGAGACACTGGTCGTGTACGGGACCGAGGACGAGGTCACGACCGCCGCGGACGCCGAGGCCATCGCCGCCGAGATCGACCGCGCCCGAATCGAACCGATCGAGGGCGCCCGGCACCTGGTCCCGACCGAACGCGCCGACGAGGTCAACCGGCTGCTGCTGGACTTCCTCGGCGAGTGACCCGGCCCATACGGGCCGGGCGCGTCTCGCGCTAATCCCAGATCAGGCCGGGGGCGTAGCGGCGGGGCCGGAGCTTCGCCACCAGTTGGGCCGCCACGTCGAAGAGCCGTCCGGTCGAGCCGGGCGGGCCGACCAACTGGACCGTCGCCGGGACCCCGTCGCCGCGCATCCCGACCGGGACCACCAGGGACGGCAGGCCCGCCAGTCCGAACGGGGCGGTGAACGCCGCCGCCGAGGCCAGGTGGACGACGTTGGAGCGGAGCGTCTGATCCGACCACCGCTCGGCCGCCGGGGACGGGCCCGGCAGCCCCGGGGTGACCAGCAGGTCGTAATCGGACTGGTCGAACCAGTCCTCCAGATGCCGCCGCACCCGGCCGCCGTCGCCGAGCACGCCGCCGAAGAGCCCGCGCAGGTACGTCTTCTCGCCCAGGGCCGCCATGCGCCTGGTGCGCCGCTGGAGCCCGTCCGGGCCGCACTTGAGGCTGCGCAGGTACGCTGCGCACGACCACGCGCCGGACGAGGCACCGGCCAGGCGCGGGCCGAACCTGGGGCGGGAGCGGAACGTGTCGTGGCCCAGGTCGGTCAGGCAGCGCACCGCCCTGAGCAGCGATTTTGTGGCCTCCTCGTCGACGCGGGCCGGGAGCGCGACGCCGTTGGTCGCCGCGATCCGCAGCCGCCCGGGGTCGCCGGTCGCCCGCGGCGCCCGGTGCGTCAGCGCCGCGTACGCGAGCGCGGCGTCGTCGACGGTGGTCGCCATGACCCCGACGTGGCCGCCGAGCCAGTGGTCGGGGTCGGTGTTGATGTCGGCCGGTACGTGTTCGGGACTGTAGGCCACCAGTCCGCAGGCCGCGGCGGCGGTGCGGACGCCGCCGGCCGAACCGGGGCCGTCCAGGCCGATGCCGATCGGGGCCGCGCCGACGGCCACGGCCAGGGCGGTTCCGCCGCTGGGGCCGCCGACGCCGCGGTCGGGCCGCCACGGGCTGGCCGGGACGTTGCCGTCGTCGTCGGTCGCCGGCCACAGGCCCAGTTCGGAGGAGCGGCCGAAGCCGGTCACGACGGCGCCGGCGCCGCGGATGCGCTGCACCGCCTGGTGGTCGGTCTCGGCGATCGGCAGCACCGTCGCGTTGGATCCCAGGCGGGGGGCGTGGCCGGTCACCGGGAGCTGCTCGCACACCGCGACGGGCACTCCGGCGGCGGGCAGCGCCGACCGGTCGTCGATCTGGTCGACCGCCGCGGCCTCGGCCAGGGACTCGACCTTGCGCACCGAGGTGAGCGCGTCGGCCGACTCCCGGTACACCTCGATCCGGCGCAGGTGGTGGTCGACGACGACGGCGGCGTCGGCGTCGCCTCGCCTGACCGCCTTGGCGATCTGGTGCGCGGTAGTTCCCGACCAGCTCACGGCACGTCCTTTCAGAGACTCGGTGTTCGTTGGGATTTCGGGGCGGCCCGGCCGCCGTGGTTCAGCCTCCGAGGGCCTGGCGCAGGTCGGCCAGGAGGTCGTCGGGGTCTTCGATGCCGACCGAGAGCCGGATCAGGTCGGCCGGCACCTCGAGTGCCGATCCGGCCGCCGAGGCGTGGGTCATGCGGCCCGGGTGCTCGATGAGGGATTCGACTCCGCCGAGCGACTCGCCGAGGGTGAACAGCTCGGTGCGGTTGCACGCTTCGACCGCGGCCTGCTCGCCGCCGGAGTGGCGGAACGAGACCATGCCGCCGTAGCGGCGCATCTGCTTGCCGGCGACCTCGTGGCCGGGATGGGTGGACAGGCCCGGGTACAGGACCTCGGCGACCGCGTCGTGGCCGGCGAGGAACTCGGCGACGGCCTCGGCGTTGTCGCAGTGGCGGTCCATGCGGGCGGCGAGGGTCTTGACGCCGCGCTGGGTCAGCCACGAGTCGAAGGGTCCGGCGACGGCGCCCATGGAGTTCTGGTGGAATCCGATCGGTTCGGCGAGGGCGTCGTCGCCGACGACGATCGCGCCGCCGACCACGTCGGAGTGTCCTCCGAGGTACTTGGTGGTCGAGTGGACGACCGCGTCGGCGCCGAGCGCCAGCGGCCGCTGCAGGTAAGGGCCGGCGAAGGTGTTGTCCACGACCAGGAGCGCGCCGTGCTCGTGTGCGAGGCCGGCGAGCTCGGCGATGTCGGCGAGGTTGAGCAGCGGGTTGGTCGGGGTCTCGGCCCAGACCATGCGCGCGCCTTCGCGGACGCGTTCGGCCACGGCGCCGAGGTCGGTGATCGGTACCGGAGCGTACCGCAGGCCCCAGCGGGAGGTGACCTTGTCGAACAGCCGGAACGTGCCGCCGTAGGCGTCGTCGGGGATGACCACCCGGTCGCCGGGTTCGAGCAGGGCCCGCAGGAGGGTGTCCTCGGCGGCGAGACCCGAGGCGAACGCGAAGCTACCGGTGCCGCCTTCGAGGTCGGCCAGGCAGGTCTCGAGGGCGGCGCGGGTGGGGTTGCCGGAGCGGGAGTAGTCGTAGCCGCCGCGCAGGCCGCCCACGCCGTCCTGCTTGTAGGTCGAGACCTGGTAGATCGGCGGTACCACGGCACCGGTGAGCGGGTCCGGCTCCTGGCCGGCGTGGATCGCGCGTGTGGAGAATCCGTGGCCCTCGTGCATGCCCCTAACGCTAACCGACCGACTGGGCGGTGGCCATGCATAGCCACGCTAGGCTGCAGGGGATACGTACCTTCTTCACTTAGGGGCTGCCTCATGGGCTTCGACGAAGTACACAAGATGGACATCACCGGCAACGGCCACGAGGAGACGGTGGGCGTGCGCCGCAACGAGGACGGATCGGTCGAGTACCACGTGGACGTCGACGACGACGGCGTGGCCGACATGAAGGCGGTCGACCGGGACGGCGACGGCGTGATCGACAACGTCCTGCTCGATCAGGACGGCGACGGCAAGTTCGACTCCGCGGCGGTCGACTCCTCCGGCGACGGCGAACTCGACACGATGGTCGACAAGGAATAACCCCGATCGGACTTCGGGGCCGGGGCGCCCCGAACGGGGCGCCCCGGCCCCGCCTCAACCCTGGGCGCGTTCGGCCGCGGAGCGCAGAATGCAGAACTCGTTGCCTTCGGGGTCGGCCAGCACCGCCCAGCCCCGGCCGTCGGGCCTGCGGTGGTCGTCGACGAGGGTGGCGCCGAGGCCGAGCACCCGCTCGACCTCCTCGTCGCGGGTCGCGCCCTCGGGCTCCAGATCGAGGTGCAGGCGATTCTTGACCTGCTTACCCTCGGGAACGTTGATGAAGAGCAGTCCGGGACGGCCGTCGCCCGGACCGATGTAGTTCTCCTCGTGCTCGGGCTCGTTGGGATCCTCCGGGTCCTCGCCCCAGCCGGTGACCTGCTCCCAGAACTTCGAGAGCGCGTACGAGTCGCGGCTGTCGACCGCGACCTTCCGGATGATTGAAACCATGCGTTCAAGCTAATGTTCCGCGTCGCCGCCTGGCGACCGTATTTCGCCCGTGCCACACTTGCCGGATGGCCACCAAGATCCATCCGGTCCTGAAGCACCCCATCGAAGGCCCCGCTCCGGGCGAATCCGAGATCGCCTACTTCGGTATGGGCTGCTTCTGGGGCGCCGAGCGGCTGTTCTGGCAGACCAACGGAGTGTGGACCACCTCGGTGGGCTACATGGGCGGGGACACCGCGAACCCCACCTACGAGCAGGTCTGCACCGGCACGACCGGGCACGCCGAGACCGTCCGGGTCGTGTTCGACCCCGAACAGGTCCCTTACGAGCAACTGCTCAAGGTCTTCTGGGAGAACCACGACCCGACCCAGGGCATGCGGCAGGGCAACGACATCGGCTCCCAGTACCGGTCGGTCGTCTTCACCACCACGCCCGAGCAGGGCCAGATCGCCGAGGCCACCAAGCGGGCGTTCGAGCCGCGCGTGCGCGAGGCGGGCCTGGGGCCGATCACCACCGCCGTCGTCCCGGCCGGCCCCTACTGGCTCGCCGAGGACTACCACCAGCAGTTCCTGTTCCACAATCCCGGCGGCTACTGCAACCACGGCCCCAACGGTCTCTCCTGCCCCGTCGGCGTCATGCCCGCGCAGGCCGAGGTAAGGCCCCCTGAGGGGCCTTAGGCCGAGGAGAGGTAAGGGCTCCGCGCCGGTTCCGACGCGATGTGCTGATGCACGGGCCCCGGCCTCAGCCGAAGACTTGGTGTCAACGGAAACGACGACACCAAGGAAACCCCGTGAACGACTTCGAACTGCACTACCTGTACAGCTCCCGGTCGCGCGAACTGATCGCCGAAGCCGACCACCGGCGCATCGCCGCAGCATGCGGCGACCGGGCCGGAGGCCGACGCCGGACCGGAGCCGCCGCGCGTCTCGCGGCCTACCTGCGCCGCAGCGTAGGACGGAGGGCCCGCCGCGTGCGCCGGTTCCAGACGGCGAAATAAAAACACCGGAACGTCATGAGGTCATGTCATGATTATCGACATGCCGCGCCTCGGTTCCGATCTCCCGCTCTTCGCCCGCGACCGTGAACTGGCGACGCTGCGGGACGCGCTCGACCAGGCCCGCTCCGGCCGACCGGCGGCCGTCATCGTCTCCGGCGACGCCGGAGTGGGCAAATCCAGACTCCTCCACGAATTCGACACCATCGCCGGCGACGGCGCCCTCACCGTCGCCGGCCACTGCCTCGACACCGCCGACTCCGCCCTCCCCTACCTGCCGTTCGCCGAAGCCGCCGGATCCCTCTCCCGCCTCCGGCCCGAGCTGGTCGCCGCCCATCCGGGCCTGCGCCCCCTCCTGCCCGGCCTGTCCGAACCCGCCGAAGGCGAACTCGGCCGCCTCGGCCTGTTCGAGGCCCTCCACACCGCCCTGGCCGACCTCGCCGCCGAGCAACCGGTCGTCCTGACCGTCGAAGACCTCCACTGGTCCGACCGCTCCAGCCGCGACCTGCTCGCCTTCCTCGCCTCCCGCCTGGTCGACCAGCGCCTGCTCATCGTCGGCACCTACCGCGCCGACGCCCTCCACCGCACCCACCCGCTGCGCCGGCTGCTCGCCGAGATGGTGCGGCTGCCCGCCGTCCAGCGCCTCCACGTCGACCCGTTCGACACCCAGCACGCCATCCACTTCGTCCGCGAGCTCAACAGCGGCCTCGACGAGGAGACCGTCGCCAAGATCGCCGCCGCCTCCGAAGGCAACGCCTTCCTCGCCGAGGAACTCGCCGCCGCCGAGACCCACACCGTCACCTTCGAACTCGCCGAGGTCCTCCTCGCCCGCACCGAGCGCCTGCCCGAGACCGCCCAACAGGTCGTGCGCCTGGCCTCGGCCATGGGCCGCCAGTTCACCTACCAGCGGCTCAACGCCGCGGTCTGGTCGTTGCTCGACGAGACCGGCATCAAATCCGAACGCGAACTCGACCAGGCGCTGCGCGCGGCCATCTCCCACGGCATCATCGTCCAGAAGAGCAACGGCACCTACGCGTTCCGGCACGCCCTGCTCCGCGAGGCCGTCTACACCGACCTCCTGCCGGGCGAACGCAGCCGCTACCACCACCGCATCGCCGAATCCCTGGCCGACGACACCCGCAAGGGCGCCGCCGCCGAACTCGCACACCACGCACACGAGTCCGGCGACCTGCCCACCGCACTGTCGGCATCGGTGCAGGCCACCCGGGAGGCCGTCGAACTGGCCGCCCCGGCCGAAGCGCTGCTGCACCTGGAGCGGGCGCTGCGCCTGTTCGACCGCGTCCCCGCCGAGCGGCGGCCCGACGGCGTCAGCGAACTTCGCCTGACCCTGATCGCCGCCGGACAGGCCGAAGCCTGCGGCGAGATCAAGCGGGCGCTGGCGTACTCCAGCGAGGCGGTCGCCCTCGCCGATCGGGACGAGACCCCGGTCCAGGCCGCCGCCTGCCGCCGCAAGTACGCCAAGCACCTGCTGGCCGTCGAGGGCAACGAGGAAGAAGCCCACCGGATCTGCGGCGAAGCATGGGACCTCGTCAAGGACGACGAGCCGCACCCCACCATGGCCTGGGTGCAGGCGGTCATGGCCCGCGCCTGCAACAGCCTGGGCGACCACGAGTGCGCCACCGGGTGGGCCGAGCGCACCATCGCCACCGCCGACGCGATCGACGGCACCGGACCCCACATCGCCGCCAAGGCCGACGCGATGATCACCGCCGCCTCGGCCGACTTCCGCACCGGCGGCGACATCGACCGGTCCGTCCAGCGCTGCCGACAGGCCCTGGAACTGGCCGGCGGTGGCGACTGGAAAGAGGTCGAACTGCGCGCCCACTTCGTTCCCGGCATCTTCTTCGTCGAACACGCCCGCATCGCCGAGTGCCTCGAATACTTCGAGCGCGGCCTGGCCCGCGCCCGCGAGACCGGACAGCACTGGAGCTCGTTCGGACTGGAAACCGCGGTGCGGCTGGTGGTGTGCAACTTCATCCTCGGCCGCTGGGACGAGGCCGACGCGGCCGGCGCGATCGCCTCCAGCGTCCTCCCCGGCGTCGTGGTCACCCGCCTCGCGGCGGCGGCGCTGCTGGTCGACGTCGCCCGCGGCCGCTTCGACGTCGCCGACCGGCGCCTGGCCTACCTCTCCGACCGCTGGCAGATCGACGGCCAGGTCCTGTGCCTGGCGGGCCTGTGCGGGACCGAACTGGAACGCTGGCGCGGCCGGCCCGAGCGCGGGGTCGAGATCGCCGAGCGCACCGCCGACCGGCTCCAGAACATGAGCGGCTACCACCTCGCCGGCGTGTCGGTGACCGTGGTCGGGATCGGCGCCGCCGCCGACCTGGCGCACCGCCGCCGCCGCGACGGCGACACCGACGGCGCCGAGCACGCGGTGCGCTCCGGCGAGCGCCTGGCCGACCGCGGCCGGTACTTCCTCTCCCACGGCCGCCCGCTGTCGGGCACGATCGGCCCCGAAGGCCGGGCCTGGGCCGCGCAACTGGAGGCCGAGGCCGACCGCCTCGACGGCGGAGGCGACCCCGACCTCTGGTGCCGGGTGCACGAGGCGTTCGCCTACGCCGAGGCCGGCGAAGGCGAACCGTACCGGCAGGCCTACGCCCAGTGGCGCCTGTCCGAGTCGCTCCTGGCACGAGGCACCCCCGACGACCGGGCCGAGGCCGCCGCGAACCTGGCCGAAGCGAAGCGGACCGCCGCCGGACTCGGCGCGACACCACTGCTCGGCGAGCTGACCGCGCTCTCCGAACGGGCCCGCCTCGACCTCCCGGGCAATGACTCCGGCCCGCTGACCCCGCGCGAGCTGAGCGTGCTGCGCCTGGTGGCGAAGGGCCTGACCAACCGGCGCATCGGCACCGAGCTCTACATCTCCGAGAAGACCGTCAGCGTCCACCTGTCGCGGGCCATGGCCAAACTCGAAGTCTCCAACCGCACCGAAGCGGTCAACGCCGCCCACCTGCGCGGATACCTCACCGAAGCCTGAGACGGCGCAACCGCGGGTGCATTGGCCGCCCGCTCCTCATCCCCCGGTGGTACACGGATTGACCTCCGTCGCCCGATGCCGACGCCGCCTCCCGGCCAGCAGCATTGCCACCATGAAACGGCGCAAGGCATTGAAGTGGACCCTCATCGGCGTCGGCGGGGGCGTCGGGGCCCTCGCGCTCGGCGGCGGGGGCACCGTCGCGTACCTGTACGGCACCGCCAAGCTCGACACGGTCGGCGAGGTCGACTTCGACACCGCACTGGCGGTCCCGCCGCTGGCCGAATCGGAGCTCGACGCCTCGGGCGCGCGCGTTTTCGATCTGGACATCCGGACGGGGCAGAGGCGGTTCCGCAACGGCCGCGCCACCGAGACCTGGGGAATCAACCAGGACTTCCTGGGCCCGACGATCAGGGCCCGGCGCGGCGAGGAGGTCGCGTTCACCATCGGCAACGGCCTGGAGGAGAACACCTCGCTCCACTGGCACGGCATGCACCTGCCGGCGGTCATGGACGGCGGGCCGCACCAGTGGATCGCGCCCGGCGAACTGTGGGCGCCCCAGTGGACGATCGACCAGCCGGCGGCTTCGCTGTGGTACCACCCGCACCCGCACGGGCGGACCGGCCGCCACGTCTACCGGGGCCTGGCGGGCATGTTCATCATCGACGACGAGGTGTCGGAGTCGCTGAACCTGCCGAGCACCTACGGGGTCGACGACGTGCCGTTCATCGTGCAGGACCGCAAGTTCGACGGCGGCAACCAGTTCGACGAGCGCTCCTCGTTCATGAGCACGCAGGGCGTGCTGGGCGACCGGATCCTGGTCAACGGCACGCTCGGCCCCTACTTCGAGGTGTCCACGCGGCTGGTGCGGCTGCGGCTGCTCAACGGCTCGAACTCGCGGCTGTACAACTTCGGGTTCTCCGACGACCGGCCCTTCTCGCTGATCGCGACCGACGGCGGGCTGCTGCCCGAGGCCTGGGAGACCGACCGGCTGCAGTTGTCACCGGGCGAGCGGGCCGAGATCGTGGCGGCGTTCGAGCCCGGAGAGACGGTCGACCTGCGTTCGTACCCGGCCGAATTCGGCTACACCGGCCCGTTCGGGCGCCTCAACGGCGGCGACGACCGGCTGGACGTCTGCCGGTTCCACGTCGCCGACGCGCCCGCCGACGAGACCGAGATCCCGGCGGCGATGGGGACCGCCCCGGACGTCGGCGGCGACCCGGTCGCTCGGGAGCGGTCCTTCCGCCTGGCGGGGTTCAACTCGATCAACGGTGAGCAGATGGACATGGAGCGCATCGACTTCGGCGCCCGGGTGGGCACCACCGAGGTGTGGGAGGTGCAGAACAACGACGGCTACCTGCACAACTTCCACGTCCACGACGTGCAGTTCCAGGTGCTCACCGTCGACGGCGACGAGCCGCCGCCGTTCCTGCGCGGCTGGAAGGACACCGTGCAGCTCGAGCCGCAGCGCCGGTACCGCCTGGCGATGCGGTTCACCGACTACTCGGATCCGAACCTGCCGTACATGTACCACTGCCACATCCTGATGCACGAGGACGCGGGCATGATGGGCCAGTTCGTGGTGCTCGGCGAAGGCGAGGAGATCGGCACCGTCCCCGAGGGCGGCGCCGCCCACGACCACACCTGAGTCGACCGGTCCGGCCGCTGCGGCCGGAGGCTCAACCGTACTGCTCGGCCGCCATCGCGGTCGCCTGGGCGATGACGACCTTCACCGGACGGCCCAGCGCCGCGGCCGCGGCCACCGCGTCCTCGTACTCCACCGAGGCGTTGACCACCTCACCGCCCTCGGCGGCGATCTTCACCCCGATCCGGTGCCCGCCGACCCGCACCGCGGTGTACCGGCGCTCCAGCGCGTACTTCTCGATCTCGTACGAACGCATTCCGATCGTGGTCGTATGGCGCACCAGCGCCGACCGCACCGCCTCGACCGCCTCGGCCCGGCACAGCACGTGCACCGTGTGCGCCGGCCGGCCCTTCTTCATCAGGATCGGCGTCAGCCACGCGTCCGAGGCGCCGGCCTCCAGCAGCGCCGCCAGCGCGCCCGGCCACAGCCGCGGATCGAAGTCATCCACATTGGTCTCGATCACCACCGGTTTCGGGGCGGCGGCACCGACCTCCCGGCCGACCACAATGCGCAGCAGGTTCGCCCGCTCGGTCGGGTCCTTCCCGCCGGCGCCCACGCCGATCCGCTCGACCACCATCTCCGGCATCGGGCCCCAGCCGCCCGCGCTCGATGCGATCAGCGCCGCGCCGGTCGGCGTGCACGACTCGTACGGCACCGCCCCCACCACCGGCGCTCCCGCCTCCGACAGGATCCGCAGCACCGCCGGGGCCGGCAGCGGGATCGCACCGTGCGAACCGCGCGTCGTCCCCGACCCGACCGTCACCGTCGAGGCGGTGACCCGGTCCGCCCCCAGCGCCTCCAGCCCCGCGGCCGCACCCACGATGTCGGCGATCGAGTCGAGCGCACCCACCTCGTGGAAATGCACCCGCTCGACCTCGATCCCATGCGCGGCCGCCTCGGCCGCAGCCAGGTGCCCGAATGCCTCCAGCGCCCGCGCCTTGACCCCGTCGCCCAGGCCCGCATCCTCGATCAGGCCCCGGACGGCCTGCCAGTGGCGGTCGAACGCCGCCTCAGGAGCCTCGACGTCGACCTTCACCCCCGCCAGGCCGTGCCGCTCGACCGACCGCGCGGTCAACCGGACCGGCTCGACACCCAGAGCGTCGACCGCCTCCTGCATCACCGCCAGGTCCACACCCGCGCCGACCAGCGCCCCCAGGAACATGTCGCCGCTCGCGCCCGCCGAGCAGTCCAACCACGCCTCGGTCACCGGTCCGCCTTCACATTCAAGATCCGCGAAGCGGCCACCGCCGCGCCGAAACCGTTGTCGATGTTCACCACCGTCACCCCCGGCGAACAGGAATTCAGCATCGTCAGCAGCGGAGCCAGACCGCCGAAGGCCGCCCCGTAGCCGACCGAGGTCGGCACCGCGATCACCGGCGCGCTCACCAGACCCGCCACCACGCTCGGCAGCGCCCCGTCCATCCCGGCCACGACGATCACGCACACCGCCTCCCGCAGCGCCGGGACCTGCTCCAGCAGCCGGTGCAGGCCCGCCACGCCGACATCGGCCAGCAGCACCGCGTCCAGCCCGTTCGCGCGCGCCACCAGCTCGGCCTCCTTGGCGACCGGCAGATCCGACGTACCCGCGCACACCACCGCCACCGGCCCGGTCTCCGGCTCGCCGAACGCCCCGACCGCCGCCGTCCCGGCCTCGCACGACGCCTCCGCACCGAACGCCTCCGCCACCGCCGCCAGGCACGCCTCGTCGCACCTGGTCGCGACCGCCGGCCGCCCCGGATGCGCCGCGCGCAGCACCCGCAGCGCATCGACGACCTGCTGCGGCGACTTGCCCGCCGCGTACACCGCCTCGGCCGACCCGGTCCGGGCCGGCCGGTCCGTGTCGATCTTCGCCCAGCCGAGGTCGGCGAAGCCGTTACTGTTCGTCTGCACGCCTCGATACTGTCACCCGCCTCCGGCTATCGTCGTGGTGTGTCCCAACCGCTGATCGCCGCCCACCGGGGCGCGAGCGAATTCCTTCCCGAGCACTCGCTCGCCGCCTACCGGCAGGCGATCGTCGAAGGCGCCGACGGGTTCGAGTTCGATCTCCGGCTCACCGCCGACGGCCACCTGGTCCTCCACCATGACCGCACCGTCAAACGCACCTCCGACGGCCGGGGCGCGATCGCCGACATGACCCTCGCCCAGCTCCGCGAACTCAACTTCGCCGCCCGCCACCCCGACTGCCGCTCCGACCCCGAGGCCGCCCGCATCCCCACCATCGAGGACGTCCTCGGACTGGTCGCCGACTCCGGCAGGGACATCCGGCTCTACATCGAGGCCAAGCACCCCTCCAAGTTCGGGCCGCGCCTGGAGATGCGGCTGTGGGAGACCCTGCGGCGCTGGCCCGGCCTCCAGGCCACGGTCATGTCGTTCTCGCGTGCGGCGCTGAAGACCTGGCGCCGGTTGGACAACACCACCCCGCTGGTGTGGATCTTCGAGTACCCGTTCCGCCGCCCTCCCGAAGGGGTGCAAGCGCTGAGCTCGAAGGTCGACCACGTCGAATCGACGCCGACATTCTTCGAACGCGCCCACGAGCAGGGTTACGAGGCGTATGTTTGGACGGTCAATGACGCCGAAACCGCCCAACGCCTCGCCGAGGCCGGCGCCGACGTCCTGTTCACCGACCGCCCCGCCGCGATCAGGAAGGCGCTGACGGATTCGCCCCGATGACGCACTCGGCGTCCGACGTAATGCTGGCGACATCGGCGAGCAGCGGGTAGGTTGCTGTATAGCTGCCGACAGGCGCAACCAGGTGGGAGGGAGTCGCCATGCCAGCCGCCAAACCGGCATCCGAGCGGCTGCGGGTCCCGCACCAGGCCAGCGCCCCCAACCTGGTCCGCCGCTGGCTCCGTTCAGCGCTCCCCGAACTCCCCGACGACAGCCGCGACGACCTGCTGGTATGCGCCACCGAACTGGTCTCCAACGCCGTCAGGCACGCCAAGCCCCTGCCCGGCGGCGACGTCTGCGTCGGCGTCGCCATCCGCGCCACCGACGTCGAGGTCCGCGTCCTCGACGGCGGCTCGGCCACCCACCCGCACGTGCTCCCCATAGACCTGGACTCGGCGCACGGGCGCGGCATGCTCATCGTGTCCAAACTGTCCAGCCGCTGGGGCTCCCGGCCCCTCGGCGACGGCACACAGGAAGTGTGGGCACGAGTCCCCGTACGCTGAACGCGTGTCGAAAAGACCGCTCGCAATAGATCTGTCCCTCTATGCCCTGGCGGCGCTGGCCGCCGGCGCCACCGCGCTCTGGTCGACCCTCGAACCCCACCGGAACTGGGGCGCGATCGCCGTCGGCGGTTACGCTCCGGCCGCGTTCGCGCTCGCCATGCTGCTCGCCCAGGTGGGCGTCACCTGGTTCAAACGGGCGCTGGTGGCGGGCGCGACCGGGGTCGCGGTCGCGGCGATCCCGCTGCTGGCCCAGGCGATCGAACACGCCGACGGGGTGGCCGGCCGCGCCCAGGAGGAGGTCGTGGTCGTAGAGGACGCCGGGCGGCGGCTGCTGGAGACCGGCAGCCCCTATCTGCACGCCGACCAGATCGCCGCGCTGCCGGAGCCGCTGCTGGGCTACTACCCGTACCAGCCGGCGATGGCGCTGTTCGGGGTTCCGGACGCGGTCTTCGGGGACCACTGGTGGTCCGATGCCCGGATCTTCTTCATGCTGGCGGCCGCGGCCTGCCTCTACGGGGCGATGCGGCTGCTGCGGGGCGCCGCCGGGAAGGGCACACTGCTGCGGGCGTTCCAGGCGAGCGTGCTGCTCCCGGTGTGCGCCTTGACGTTCGCCACCGGAGGCGACGACATGCCGGTGGTCTGTTTGGCGGTGCTGGCGCTGGCGCTGTGCTCCCGCGAGCGGTGGTTCGGTGCGGGCCTCGCGGTGGGGGCCGCGGCGTCGCTGAAGCTGTTCGCCTGGCCGGTGGCGGTGGTGCTGGCCTTGCTCGTCCGGCGGCGCGGTCCCGAGTGCCTGCGGCGCCATCTGGGCGGTTTCGCCGTGCCGGTGGCGGTGTCGCTGCTGCCGGTGCTGCTGGTCGACTTCCGGGGCTTCGCCGACAACTCGGTCGCCTTCGGTCTGGGGCACGGCGTGGTGGAGTCTCCGGCGCGGTCGCCGCTGCCGGGCTTCCTGATCGCCGAGTACGTCCCGTTCGGGGACCTGATCGCCCCGGCGCTGCTGGGTGCGGCGGCGGTGCTGATCGCGGCGCTGCTGTGGCAGCGCCCGCCCGAGACCGCGGCGGGGGCCGCGCTGTGGTGCGCCGCGGGTCTGTCGGCGGCGTTCCTGCTGATGCCCGCGACCCGCTTCGGCTATTTGCTGTACCCGGCGATCCTCTTGGGATGGTGGTTGGCGCTGCGCGACGCCGCCGCCGCTGCGCCCGAACGGGCCGCGGCGCCGTCGGGCAGGCGGTCGGCCGGGCCGTCGCTGCTGGTGGAGTGGTGGCGTTGAGGCTCAGATGGCCATGTCGACGAACCGCGACAGGTGGAGCTGCGCGGCCACGGTGATGGTGTCGGTGGCGCCGTTGCGGTGCTTGGCGACGATGAAGTCGGCCTCGCCGGCGCGCGGGGACTCCTTGTCGTAGTAGTCGTCGCGGTGCAGAAGCAGAACCACGTCCGCATCCTGTTCGAGTGAGCCGGACTCACGTAGGTCGCTCAAGGCCGGGCGCTTGTCGGTGCGCTGCTCGGGGCCGCGGTTGAGCTGGGCGACGGCGATGACCGGGCACTCGATCTCCTTGGCCAGCAGCTTGAGTCCGCGGCTGATCTCGGAGACCTCCTGCTGGCGCGACTCGACCTTCTTCGGGGAGGTCATGAGCTGAAGGTAGTCGACCACCAGCAGCTTGAGGTCGTGCCGCTGCTTCAGGCGGCGGGCCTTGGCGCGGATCTCCATCATCGTCATCGACGCGGTGTCGTCGACGAACAGCGGCGCCTCGGAGATGTCGCCCATGCGCTTGGCCAGGCGGGTCCAGTCGTCGTCTGACAGGTCCCCCGAGCGCAGGACGTGCATCGGCACCCGAGTCTCGGCGCTCAGCAGGCGCATCACGATCTCGAGCTTGCTCATCTCGAGGCTGAACAGGGCCGCCGGGTGCCGGTGGTGCAGCGAGGCGTGCCTCATGAAGTCCATAGCGGCGGTGGACTTGCCCAGGCCCGGACGGCCGGCGACGATGACGAGCTGGCCCGGTTGCAGGCCCGAGAGGAGCCGGTCGAGGTCGGCGAAGCCGGTGGGCACGCCGGTGAGCACTCCCTGGTTGGCGCCGATCGCCTCGATCTCGTCCATGGCGGGCTGGAGCAGATCCGACAGCACCGAGAAGTCTTCGCTCTGGCGCTTCTCGGTGACGTCGTAGACGGCCTGCTGCGCCAGGTCGACCAGGTCGTCGATGTCGCTGCCGCCCTGCCCGGAGCCGTAGCCGAGCTGGACGACCCTGGTGCCGGCCTCGATGAGGCGGCGGAGGATCGCCTTGTCCTTGACGATGCGGGCGTAGTACCCGGCGTTCGCGGCGGTCGGGACGGCGTCGAGCAGGTCGTGCAGGTAAGGGCCGCCGCCGACCTTGGCCAGGTCGCCGGAGTCGGCGAGCGCGGCCGCGACGGTGACCGCGTCGGCCGGGTCGCCGCCGGCGAACTTGTCGCAGATGACGTCGAAGATGATGCCGTGGCTGGGCCGGTAGAAGTCGCTCGCCTTGAGCGTCTCCACCACGTCGGCGATGGCGTCCTTGCTCATGAGCATGCCGCCGAGCACGGACTGCTCGGCGGCGAGGTCCTGCGGGGGCGTGCGTTCGAAGGCGCGGGCGCCGCCGAAGCGGTCGTCCTGCGGGGCGGAGTCGAAATACGATGAGCCGTTGGCGCCGTTGGATTCACGCGCGTAGGCGCTGCCCGTGGACACATCGGTCATGTCGCCCACCCCCTCGGTCACCGTGCGTTCACGAAGAATCTACCGCCCGGGTGCGACTGCCCGGGGCCTCAACGACGCTATGTCGTCGCCGCTATTGAAGCAAACGCCCCTGTGGACAACCTGTGGACAAGTCTGTGGACAACCTGTGGATAACTTGGGTGGATCTGTGGACGGACTGTGGACATCAATGAGAACTGCGCTCACATTGCAACCTTGACCAGGTCGTTCGTTATCCACTGCCTGTGGACGAGAATTTCTTCGTGCCAAGTTCACCGGTATGGTGAGGGCGACACCGGACGCGCTCCCATCGGAGGAAGGCTCACATGACGCCGAATCAGCGCCCCGAGCGCCGACCGCGCCTGGACCCCGACGGCGACGATCGCCCCGGCGAGCGGGCGTTCACGCCGACGCTGCTGGTAACGCTGGCCTGGTACGTGGTGCCGGCGATCGCCTACCTGGTGTGGGTGGTCTCGCAACCGGCGGTCGAGGCCAACTGCGCCGCCACCGGCTGCACCGCCGCGGCGCGCATCGCGGCGGCGGTCTCGGGCGGCTGGGCGTGGATAGCCTCCTCGCTGACGGCGAGCCTGCTCGTGGCGGTCCTGCTGCGGCTCCCGCGCGCCGGCTGGCGCGCCGGGGTGGCCGGCACCGCGGCGGCGATCCTCGGCGCGGGGCTGGTGACGGTCATCCTCCGCACGGCCGGCTGGACGAACTGAGCGACCGTTGCCCCGGCGCCGCCGGGCCGGTCGGCGGAATTCGGGGCCGTTCGTCGTGCGCCGGCAGCGCCCGGCCATGCTCGTGGACACACGTCGGAGCCCCCGCGCGGACTCCGACCCCGGCGGACAGATCAAGGCCCGGCCGCCTCAGCGAGGCGGCCGGGCCCGTATCGCGCCGGACGCTACTTCTTGGCGCGGCGCTTGGCCGGGGTGACCTGCAGTTTGAACTTGGCGGTCACCTCCGGGTGCAGTTTCACTTGGACGTCGTAGGTGCCGGTCGCCTTGATGGTCCCCGGCAGCTCCACGCGGCGGCGGTCGACCTTGGGGCCGCCCGCCTCCTCGACCGCCTTCGCCACGTCGGAGGCCGTGATCGAGCCGAACAGTCGCCCGGCGTCGCCCACCCGGGCGACGATGTGGGCGTCGGTCTGCTTCAACCGCTCGGCCACCTGGCGGGCCTGATCCAGATCGTGGATCGCGCGCGCGGCGCGAGCGCGCTGGATCGCGTCGACCTCCTTCTGGCCGCCCTTGGTCCAGGCGATCGCCAGGCCCTGCGGCAGCAGGTAGTTGCGGCCGTAGCCCGGCTTGACGTCCACGACCTCACCGGCCGAGCCCAGGTCGGGGACCTCATGAGTCAGGATGATCTTCATAAGCTCACTCCTTCCTAACGGCTCTGGCTGGTGTACGGCAGCAGCGCCATCTCGCGGGCGTTCTTGACCGCCGCGGCGATCTGCCGCTGCTGCTGGGAGGTCACCCCCGTGACGCGGCGGGCACGGATCTTGCCGCGGTCGGAGATGAACTTCCGCAGCAGCGCCGTGTCCTTGTAGTCGACGTAGGTGATGCCCTCCTTGTTCAGAGGGTTCGGTTTCTTCTTCGGCTTCCGCAGAGGAGCCGACTTCGAATTGGCCATGTCCTTCTTCTTGCCTTACTTCAGATCGATCCGGGCCGGACCCGGTTAGAACGGCGGGTCTTCGTCGAAGCCCTGGCCGGACGAGGAGCCGCCCGCCGGGGCGGCCGACGCCCAAGGGTCGTCCGGCACCGAAGCACCGCCGCCGCCCCCGAACTGGGAACGGCCGCCGCCTCCGCCACTGGTCTTGGTGATCTTCGCCGTGGCGAACCGCAGCGCCGGGCCGACCTCGTCGACGTCGATCTCGTACACCGTGCGCTTCTCGCCCTCGCGGGTCTCGAAGCTGCGCTGCTTCAACCGCCCCTGCACGATCACGCGCGAACCGCGCGACAGGGACTCGGCCACGTTCTCGGCGTACTGCCGCCACACGCTGCAGGTCAGGAACATCGCCTCACCGTCGCGCCACTGACCGGACTCCCGGTCGAAGGTGCGCGGCGTGGAGGCGATCCGGAACTTCGCAACGGCGGCCCCCGAGGGCGTGTACCGGAGCTCGGGGTCGTCGACGAGGTTGCCGATAACCGTGATGACTGTCTCTCCTGCCATGACCTCTACTCCTTAAGGTCTCGCAGTTGCAATGTCGGGTTACCGAAGCTCCGGCCGCAGCACCTTGGTCCGCAGCACCGACTCGTTGAGCCGCATCTGCCGTTCCAACTCCGCCACGGGTGCGGGCTCGGACTGCAGGTCGACGACGGCGTAGATGCCTTCGCTGTTCTTCTCGATCTCGTAGGAGAGACGACGCTTTCCCCAGACGTCGATCTTGTCGACCGCGCCCCCGGCGTCCTTGACGCCCTTCAGGAACTTCTCCAGCGTCGGGCTGACCTGGCTCTCCTCGAAATTCGGTTCGAGGATCACCATGAGTTCGTAATGCCGCAAGATCGCTCCACCTCCTCTGGTCTCGACGGCCACGGTCCTTCCGTGGCAGGAGGATGACTTGCTCGTTGACCGCTCGACGGCGGACAACCCGGTAATCGTACCTGCATATGGGCGGTGCGCCCGCGGCGCGCCGCCCAGGTGTGACGCTACCAATGGCCGCCGACAACGCAGGGCCGCCGCTCGCGCTAAGTTGGGTGTCGTGACGGCTGAGTTCCAATACACCGACCTGCTTCCCATCGGCCCGGACACGACGGAGTACCGCCTGCTGACCGCGGACGGGGTGAACACGGTCGAGGCCGCCGGCAGGCGGTTCCTCACCGTCGAGCCCCGGGTGCTCGCCGACCTGGCCGCCGAAGCGATCCACGACATCTCCCACTACCTGCGCCCGGCGCACCTGGCGCAACTGCGTTCGATCCTCGACGACCCCGAGGCCAGCGGCAACGACCGCTTCGTGGCGATGGACCTGCTCAAGAACGCCGGTATCTCCTCCGGCGGGGTCCTGCCGATGTGCCAGGACACCGGTACCGCGATCGTCATGGGCAAGCGCGGCCAGAACGTCCTGACCGACATGCGCGACGCCGAGCACCTCTCGGAGGGCGTCTGGCGGGCCTACCGGGACCTGAACCTGCGCTACAGCCAGATGGCGCCGCTGTCGATGTGGGAGGAGCGCAACACCGGCTCGAACCTGCCGGCCCAGATCGAGCTCTACGCCGACGGCGGGGACGAGTACAACCTGCTGTTCATGGCCAAGGGCGGCGGCAGCGCCAACAAGTCGTTCCTGTTCCAGGAGACCAAGGCCATCCTCAACCCCGACGCGATGATGGCGTTCCTCGACGAGAAGCTCCGCCAGATCGGCACCGCCGCCTGCCCGCCCTACCACCTCGCGCTCGTCATCGGCGGCACCAGCGCCGAGTACGCGCTCAAGACCGCCAAGTACGCCTCCGCGAAGTACCTCGACGGCATGCCCACCGAGGGCTCGCCCGGCGGCCACGGCTTCCGCGACGTCGAGCTCGAGCAGCGGGTGCTGGAGCTCACGCGCCGGTTCGGGATCGGCGCCCAGTTCGGCGGCAAGTACTTCTGCCACGACGTGCGCGTCGTCCGGCTGCCCCGGCACGGTGCCTCGCTGCCGGTTGCGCTGGCCGTCTCCTGCTCGGCCGACCGGCAGGCGAAGGCCAAGATCACCTCCGAGGGGGTGTTCCTGGAGCGGCTCGAGACCGACCCGGGCCGGTACATGCCCGACACGACCGAGGACGACCTCGACGGCGACGTGGTCCGCATCGACCTCAACCGGCCGATGTCCGAGATCCGCGAGGAGCTGACGAAGTACCCGGTGAAGACCCGGCTGTCGCTGTCGGGTCCGCTCGTGGTCGCCCGCGACATCGCCCACGCCAAGATCCAGGAGCGCCTCGACGCCGGTGAGCCGATGCCCGACTACCTGCGGGAGCACGCGGTCTACTACGCGGGTCCGGCCAAGACCCCCGAGGGCTACGCCTCGGGCTCGTTCGGCCCGACCACCGCCGGCCGCATGGACTCCTACGTAGACCGGTTCCAGGCCGCCGGCGGTTCGTTCGTGATGCTCGCCAAGGGGAACCGTTCGCAGAAGGTGACCGATGCGTGCAAGGAGCACGGCGGTTTCTACCTCGGTTCGATCGGCGGACCGGCCGCGAAGCTCGCCGAGGAGAACATCAGGGCCATGGAGGTCCTGGAGTACCCGGAGCTGGGCATGGAGGCGGTCTGGAAGATCGAGGTCGAGGACTTCCCGGCCTTCATCGTCGTCGACGACAAGGGCAACGACTTCTTCGCCGAGACCCGTGACCCGGTCCTGTCCATCGGCCGCAAACCGAAGATCAAGATCGGGTCGTAGACGACGCTGGGGCGGTCTCAGTCGGTCGGTTCGAAAACGTCGGCGGCGGTCTCGGCCGTCGCCGCCCGCTGGAGCCAACCGAGGTAGATCTGCTCGTCCTCGCAGCGGAGCACGCGGTCCCGGTCTTCGGCGCGCAGCTCGATGCCGCGCATCGACAGCAGGCCGAACAGCGCTTCGGCCCGGCCCTGCACTCGTCCTTGCTCTCGGCCCTGCTCACGGCCCTGCGCTCGGCCCTGCTCACGGCCTTCGGCTCGGCCTTCGGCACGCCCCAGGGCCTTGAGCTCTCGGCGCAGTCCGGAAGCGAACGGGTAGGTCATGGTCATGATTATGCTCCTCCAGTGGTCGTGTGCGCTACCTTCCCCGAGACCGACCTCGATGTACTCGGCGAAGAACTTCGCCGATTCGAGGTCGATCCCGTCGAGGGCCTCGGCCAGGACGTCCAGGGCGATGGCGATGTCGGGGTGGTTCCGATGCGTCAGAGCCGCCATGATGGCCAGCATGATGTCTTCGGCGGCCTGAGCGAGATCGGTGATGAACGGCGTGTTGTCGGGGCCGATGACGAACGGATGGATGGTGGCCGAGGCCCGCCGCTCCGGGCCGAGCGTCATCGGGGCCCGGCAGGCCGCCGCGGTGGCCGGATCGGCGGTCAGGATGATCAGCGTGGCGGGAAGTCCGAAGTACGCCTCGAGGTAGGCCAGGTACCAGTGCCATGCCCGTTGCTTCGCCCGGGTGGGCACGGTCGACTGCGGTTCGATGACCAGGATCTCGGCGCCGGTGTCGGTCTCGATCCGCATCGCCGTGTCCACTTCGCGGATGACGGGCTTGATTTCGGTGAGGTCCGAGTCGATGGCCGCCACGCCTCGGAAGACCGGGAAGTCCTCCCCGAGGCATTCCTTCAGCGCTCGGCGGAACAAGTCCGGGTCGTCCCGGAACAGATGGTGCAGGGCCTCATGAGGTGTTTTCGGCATGAATGGAGATTAAGCGTCAACAACAAGCATGAGGGGTCGTATTTCCGGCGGTGTGTCGCCCTGCGCCGAGGATCACATTGACGGCACCGGGCCGGGCTCGTGCTCGCACGTCGGATCGGGAGCGGGCGGACCCGGTCGGCGTTGTGCGCTCGCCGGGCCCGCCCTGGTTCCGCGGTGGCGGCCGCGGAACGGAGTGGGGCTAAGGGAGGGTCGAGAAGTGGCCGGCCACGGTGTCGGCGAAGTGGTAGCCGCTGGTGGCGTCCCAGTTGACCGACCAGGTCATCGCGCCGCCGATGCCCGGATAGGCCTGGCTCGGCGTGAAGTCGCCGCAGTTGGCCAGCCGGGTCAGGCAGTCGAGGGCGTCGTTGACCATCGCCGGGTCGACGTAGCCGCTCCCGGCGGCGCTCGCCACGGCCGGGAGGCCGAGGCCGACCTGGCTCGGCGCGAGCCCGGCTTCGAGCTGGATGCACGCCTGCGCGGTGATGAAGTCGACGTCGCCCTGCGAGTACACCTGGTCGTCGCAGCCGAGCATCGACCCGGAGTTGTAGTACTGCATGTTGACGATGGTCAGGATGTCCTTGGTGTTGACCGCCAACTGGTAGTATCCGGCGCTCTCGTACTGGAAGTCGATCGTCTGCGGGGCCATGGTGTAGACCAGGTCCGATCCGGCGCCGGCGTGGACGGCCCGCATCGCGGTCTCGATCGCCGAGGCGTCGATGCCGTGCTCGAGATCGATGTCGACGCCGTCGAAGCCGTACTCGTCCATCAGCGAAAGGACCGATTCGGCGAAGGCGTCGGCCGAGGCGGCGTCGTTGATGGTGACGTTGCCCTTCTCGCCGCCCACCGAGATGATGACCTTGCGGCCCTCGGCCTGGATCGCGGCGATGTCGGACTTGAACTCGGCCTCGGTGTAGCCGAGCTGGTTCGCGACGTCCGAGTCGAGGGTGAAGTCGACCGCGCCGACCGGGCTCGGGACGGCGTCGGCGAAGGCCACCGCCACGATGTCGTAGGCGGCGGGGATCTCGGACAGGCGCATCACGGTGGAGCCGTTGTCGAAGTTGTGCCAGTAGCCGGTCAGCGTCGTCTCGCCGTCGCCGGGGGGCGGACCGGTCGTGGGGGCGTCGGTCGGCTCGTCCGTCGGCTCGTCGGTGGGTTCGTCAGTAGGCTCATCGGTCGGTTCGGCGGTGGGGTCGTCACCGGCGCCGTCGCAGGCGCCGAGGTGCTCCCACACGCCCCACTCGCCGGTGGTGCCGGGTTCCTGGCCGCGGGTCCACCACTGGGCGCGGTACTCCTCGTCCTGGTGGCTGACCAGGTCGTCACCCCAGTAGACGGTGTCCGCGTCCCAGGGCTCCCCTTGGCATTCGGCGGCGGACGCGGTGGTCGCGAAGGCGACCGGGACGGCGGCGGCCGCCCCCGCGATCAGGGTGGAGGCGGCGATCAGCGCCGCCGTTCGGGTGCGTTTCAAGGCGCCCTCCATGATAGTAAATATTCCTAACAGAAATTACAATCATGGTTGTCGATTCCCGGTCGCGTGTCAAGAGTCCGCAGGTGGAGAGATTCCCGTCCGCCCGATTTGCCCAGCGCTCCCACGGGCAGCGAGAGGAATCGGTTCAGATTGTCACCGCTTTCATCGCTCCACGTAGCTGAGCAGATCCTGCCTGGTGAGCACCCCGATCGGCTTCCCCTCGGAGAAGACCATCAGCGCATCGTTGTCCTCGAGCACCTCCACCGCCCGATCCACCAGCTCGCCCGAGCCGATGGTCGGCAGCGGGCCGCCGACGTGCCCCTCGATGGAGTCGTGCAGCGTCGCCTTGCCCTTGAACAGGGCGTCCATGAGCTCGCGCTCGGCCACCGCCCCGGCGACCTCGCCGCTCATCACCGGCGGCTCCGCCCCCAGCACCGGCATCTGGCTGACCCCGTACCGGCGCATGATGTCGATCGCCTCGCGCACGGTGTCGTTCGGATGGACGTGGACCAGCTCGGGGATGTCGCCGCCCTTTCCGGCCAGCACCTCGCCGACGGTGGTCGAGCCGGACCCGGCCCCCATGAAGCCGAACTCGGTCATCCAACCGTCGTTGAAGATCTTCGACAGGTAACCGCGCCCGCCGTCGGGCAGCAGCACCACGACCAGCGCCTCGGGACCGGCCTCGCGCGCCACCTCGAGAGCGCCCACCACGGCCATGCCCGCCGAGCCGCCCACCAGCAGGCCCTCCTCGCGGGCCAGGCGGCGGGTCATCTCGAACGACTCCGAATCGGTGACCTCCACGATCCGATCGGGCAGGCCGCGGTCGTAGTTCTCCGGCCAGAAATCCTCGCCGACCCCTTCGACGAGGTAGGGCCGCCCCGATCCGCCCGAGTAGACCGAGCCCTCGGGGTCGGCGCCGACGATCTGGACCCGGTCGCCGGAGACCTCCTTGAGATAGGCGCCGGTGCCTGTGATGGTCCCCCCGGTGCCGATGCCGGTCACGAAATGAGTGATCTCCCCGTCGGTCTGCTCCCACAGCTCCGGGCCGGTCCGGTGGTAGTGCGAAGCCGGATTGGCCGGGTTGGAGTACTGGTCGGGCTTCCACGAGCCCTCGATCTCGGTCAGCAGCCGATCGGAGACCTTGTAGTACGAGCGCGGGTCCTCCGGGTCGACGGCGGTGGGGCACACGACCACCTCGGCGCCGTAGGCCTTGAGCACGTTCCGCTTGTCCTCGGAGACCTTGTCGGGGCAGACGAACACGCACCGGTAACCGCGCTGCTGGGCCACCATCGCCAGCCCCACGCCGGTGTTGCCGCTGGTGGGCTCCACGATCGTGCCCCCGGGCCCGAGGGAGCCGGAGGCCTCGGCCTCGTCGACCATACGCACGGCGATGCGGTCCTTGACCGAACCGCCGGGATTGAGGTACTCGATCTTCGCCAGCACCGTCGCCGCCACCCCGTCGGTGACCGAATTGAGCCTCACCAGGGGGGTGTCTCCGATGAGGTCGAGAACCGTCTCGTAATAACGCACCCTCACAGCCTATGCCCCGTTGACGTGCGACGGAAGGACTCTCGTCACCGTGTCGTCGCCGCTTGGAAAACGGTCCCGCAGCGTGGATACGATGGGCCGCGGCGACACCGACGCCGCCGGACTCAGCGAGAATCGGACATGCACGCTGAGTAGATCCAGGGCTCCGACGGCGTCGCCGAGGGGCCACTCGAGAAAAGTAGGGAGACTCGGTACATGAGCACCGCCGACATCGGAGTGGTCGGACTGGCCGTCATGGGCTCCAATCTCGCCCGCAACTTCGCCCGCCACGGCTTCACCGTCGCGGTCTACAACCGCACCTACGCCAAGACCGAGGAGCTGATCGCCGAGCACGGCGGCGAGGGCGACTTCGTCCCCTCCGAGGAGCTCGCGGACTTCGTAGCCTCCCTCAAGCGGCCCCGCAAGGCCATGATCATGGTGCAGGCCGGACCCGCCACCGACGCCGTGATCGAGCAGCTCGCCGAGCTCATGGAGCCCGGCGACATGATCATCGACGGCGGCAACGCCCACTTCGAGAACACCCGCCGCCGCGAGGCCGCGCTGCGCGAGCGGGACATCCACTTCGTCGGCACCGGCGTCTCCG
This sequence comes from Glycomyces xiaoerkulensis, assembly GCF_002798405.1. Lineage (GTDB taxonomy): Bacteria > Actinomycetota > Actinomycetes > Mycobacteriales > Micromonosporaceae > Glycomyces > Glycomyces xiaoerkulensis. Next base: position 194,230 of record NZ_PGGV01000016.1, read on the forward strand.
GCGGCGAGGAGGGCGCGCTCAACGGCCCGTCCATCATGCCCGGCGGCTCCGAGGAGTCCTACGCGAGCCTCGGCCCCATCCTGGAGGCCATCGCCGCCAAGGCCCCCGACGGCACCCCGTGCTGCACCCGCCTCGGCCCGGACGGGGCCGGACACTTCGTCAAGATGGTGCACAACGGCATCGAATACTCCGACATGCAGCTCATCGGCGAAGCCTATGACCTGCTGCGCCGCGGCGCGGGAATCGAACCGACCGAGCTGAGCAAGATCTTCTCCGAGTGGAACGGCGGCGAGCTCGACTCCTACCTGATCGAGATCACCGCCGAGGTGCTGGGCCACACCGACGCCGCGACCGGCAGGCCGTTCGTCGACGTCGTGCTCGACCGGGCCGGCCAGAAGGGCACCGGCCGGTGGACGGTGCAGAACGCGCTCGACCTCGGCGTCCCGGTCACCGGCATCGCCGAGGCCACCTTCGCGCGGGCGCTCTCGAGCGGGACCACGCAGCGCGAGGGCGCCGTCGGCGTCCTGGCCGGGCCCGACGGCAGGGTCGACCTGCCCGAGACCTTCGTCGAGGACGTGCGCCAGGCGCTGTACGCCTCCAAGATCGTGGCCTACGCCCAGGGCTTCGACCAGCTCACCGCCGCCAGCGCCGAGTACGACTGGGACATCGACCTGGGCTCGTGCGCGACGCTGTGGCGGGCCGGCTGCATCATCCGGGCCGGGTTCCTCGACAAGATCACCGCCGCCTGGCGCGAGAATCCGGAGCTGCCGACGCTGCTGGCGGCCCCCGAGTTCACCAAGATCGTCACCGACGCCCAGGAAGCCTGGCGGCGCGTGGTGGCCACGGCGGTGCGGGCCGGCATCCCGACCCCCGGCTTCTCGTCGGCGCTGGCCTACTACGACGGCCTGCGTTCCAAGCGCCTTCCGGCCGCGCTGGTCCAGGGTCAGCGGGACTTCTTCGGCGCGCACACCTACCGGCGGGTCGACCGGGAGGGCGTCTTCCACACCGAGTGGTCCGCCGACCGCTCGGAGACCGAGCTGTAGCACGAACCGAGCCTCCGAACGGCGGGGCCGACCCGGTCATCCGGGTCGGCCCCGCTTTGCTGTGCAGTGACTCCGAACACATATGCACCATACGGTTTCCACACGGAACCTACGGGTGTACATTCGAGGAAACCCACTGGTTTCCTCAAGGAACGGAGCAGGATATGCCAACCATCACCGTCGACGACGCCAAGGTCCACTACGAGATCAGCGGTAACGGCCCCAAGACCGTGCTCGTCCACGGCACCGGCTCGGGCGGCGCCGAGCTCGTCTGGGGCCAGGCCCCGGACGAGTTCACCGAGGGCCGCACGATCGTGCTCCCGGACCTGTCCGGGGCGCGCAACACCGTCGACGACGGCGGCGAGCTGACCGTCGAGCGTCTGGTCGGGCAGATCATCGCGGTCGTCGAGGACTCCGGGGGAGGGCCGGCCGACCTGGTCGGCTTCTCCCTGGGCGGCACCCTGGTCGCGGCGGCCGCCGCGCGCCGGCCCGATCTGGTCCGCCGGGTGGTCAGCGTCGCCGGGTTCCCCCACGCCGACCACCCGGCGATGCGGCAGAGCTTCGAGCTGTGGCGGTCGCTGGCCTCCGACCCCGAGCGGTTCGGGAAGTTCGCCACCGTGGCCGCGTTCAGCCCCGGGTTCCTCGGGGGGCTCGACGAGGGGACCCTGGCGGCGGTCAACGCCGGCATGGTCCCCGACGAGGGCACGCTGCGGCACATCGACCTGGACCTGCGCGTCGACATCCGCGAATCGCTGCCGCGCGTGGCCGCGCCGACCCTGGTCATCGGGAACCGCAAAGACGGGACGGTGCCGGTCGACCTGACCGCCGAACTGGCCGAGCGCATCCCCGGCAGCACCTACGTCGAATTCGACAGCGGCCACATCACCTTCGCCGAACAGCCCCGACGGTTCTTCGAGGAGGTGTCGGCCTTCCTGCGTTGAGGCCGCCAGCCGGAGGGGTCCGGGCCCCTCCGGTCAATAGACTGAGGTCCGCATGAACGCAACGGAAGGGCGGAGATGGGGACCGACGTCGTCTGGACCGGCAGGCCCGACAAGCACCGCGCCATCGTGCGCGCGGCCAACCTGGTGTTCGGCCGGGACGGGTTCGCGCGCGCGACGGTCGATGCCATCGCCCGGGAGGCCGGTGTGTCGAAGAAGACCATCTACAACCACTTCGACGACAAGGCGGCGCTGTTCCGCCTCGCCGCCCTCGAAGCGACGCACGAGCTCTCGGACGCCATCGCTCTCCTGGCCGACCGGCACCTGCGCAAGATCCTCGACCTCGAGCGGGACCTGATCGACTTCGGCGTCGACCGGGTGCAGGCGATCTTCAACGCCCCCGAGGAGCACGCCGCGATCGCCCGGACCGTCCGCGCCGAGGTCAAGCACCTCCCGCGGGAGGTCGTCGACGCCTGGCTGGAGGCCGGTCCGGTCCGGTCGCAGCGCGACATCGCCGCGCATTTCCTGGCGATGCGGGAGCGGGGGCTGCTCGACTTCGAGGACGCCGACAAGGCAGCCGCGTATTACACGCTGCTGAGCTTCACCCCGATAGCCGAGCGCACCTTCCTCGGGGCCTTGCCGATCGGGGACGAGGAGATCCAGCAGATGGTCGCCGAGGGGGTGCGGATGTTCCTACGGCTCTATGGGGCCGAGACCAACTAGGCGAACGGCCTGCCGGCAGGTTCGAGCCGCAGCGGTTCGACCGGGACGTCCCCGGCGGTGAGGAGCTTGACCAACCGGAGCAGCGGCTCTGCCCTGCGCAGGCCGTCGGTCGAGGCGATCCGGTCCACGTGGATCCACCTGAACTCGAGGTCCTGCTCATAGGCCTCGCCACCGCAGATGCGCGGCTCGAAACGGGCGGCGCGGGTGAAGAAGAAGTGGTTCTCCTGCACGAATGGGGCCTCGTCCTTCCAGCCCCGGAAGAGCTGGCGGGCGACCGGTCCGATGAGCTCCTCGGCGGGAACGACGAGTCCGGTCTCTTCGAACAGTTCTCGGGCCGCGGCCTCGGCCAGGGCCTCGCCGGGGTCGATGCCGCCGCCGGGGATGATCCAGGACGCCGGCCGCTCGGGAACCGCGGCGCGACCGATGAAGAGGACGTGGTCCCGCTCGTCGATGACGATGCCGCGCGCTCCGCGCCGATCGATACGGGGTGCTTCGTCGATCGCGCGCATCGGTCAAGTATCCCGGGACGCTCGGCGGCCGTCCAGTCTCGTTCGGGCACCGGTCGTCAGGCGCCGCATCGGATTTCGGTCCGGGACCGTTCAGGGCGTCGCCCCTCCCGGGATCGGGCAGCGCTTGAGGTCGCCGCGCCATCCGGGCCAGTCGAGTTCGACCGGCACGGCCGGGATGTCTCCGCTGACGCACCGCTCCACCAGCGCGGCTATCGGTACGGGGAAGACCGAGTCGTCGACCTCCCGGAGCTGATCCGGCCCCAGCCAAGCGTACCCGGTGATCTCTTGGACCTCGGTCCCTTCCAGGCCGTCGAAGTCGAGGTCGAACCGCGGTGTCCGCAGGAAGAAGTACGAAGCCTCCTCCTGACCGAACCACAGTTCGCCCGCGGTGCGCGCGACCGTCGGCTCGAGATCGCTCGGGGCGACGCGCAGGCCGGTTTCCTCGAACACCTCCCGCGCCGCCGCCTCGGCGAGGGACTCCCCCTCGTCGACCGCGCCGCCGACGGTGACGAAATACTGCGATTCCGGAGTCACGAAACCGGAGCTGTGCAGCAGGAGCACCCGGTCGCTCTCATCGACGATGAGGACCCGAGCGGAGCGGCGCCGCACGAGAGGTTCGGGAGGATTCCTCATGACCGCCAGGCTAGCCCGATGGACCGGACCGCCGGAACCTCCGGCGAACGGTCGCAATAACGGGCCGGTTCAGTCGTGGCGAAGACCTACAGATCGCGGTACTCTTCGAATAGCTGTCCAGCTTCTTCGCGAGTCACCGGGATCGCCCGGTACTCGCGTACCGTCCGCTCAGTCGAGTCACGCAACCGCATCGGTCAGCGCTTCTCGGTCCTCAGCGGGAAGTCGACTTTGCAGTCTCTGCACTCGGATCATGGCGTCGGCCGCCTCGCAGACGCGGGCGATCTCCACATCGGCCGAAGACATCCGGGCCAAACCGTGCGACGCCAGCCACATGACCACCTCGGCCCAGGAGTAGAGGCTCACTCTCGGCCGAGCGACTTTCGGCGCAGGGAACCCTCCGGGGCCCCGCCGACCGGTAGCCCAGTGATCCGCAGTGGCAAAGGTCCGATCGGTGCGCTCGGCGATTTCGCCGAACGTGACAAGGTCCTCGGAGACGCCGGTCAGTTCGATACCGGCCAGGCGACCTTGCCGGATCGCCGAGACCACGGCTTTCACCGCAGATGGTGCTTCCCGATCGAACATCGCCTGCCCCTGGCCACCTGTGCAAGGGTCGAGCGAGATCACAGCATCGTCCCAGCCCGCTTCGTACAAGGCGTCAATGACGTCCCCACCGGGTGGGGCGGTGAATCGCAGTTCAAAGGCGTAGAAGTGCGTCACTGCCATGCTCAATCGAGCTTGTCGGCGAGGCTCACGACCGTTACGTCCATCGAGGAGTCCGCCGGGAAGTTCATCGCGGACGGCTCGGCCTTGGCCGCCACCAGATGGGAACCCAGGGCCGCGACCATCGCGCCGTTGTCGGTGCACAGCTTCGGCTTCGGGAAGCGGAGTGTCAACCCGGCCCGCTCGGCCCGCTCCACGGCCATGCTGCGGAGCCGGGAGTTCGCCGCCACCCCGCCGCCGAGGAGCAATGTCTCCACGCCCTGCTCCTTGGCCGCCAGGATCGCCTTGCGGCTCAATACGTCGCAGACCGCCTCCTGGAAGGCGGCGGCCACATCGTTCACCGGGATGTCCTTGCCTTCGGCCCGCTGCGCCTCGATCCACCGGGCGACCGCGGTCTTGAGCCCGGAGAACGAGAAGTCGTAGCGGTGCCGCTCCATGTCCTTGGCGGCGGTCAGGCCGCGCGGGAACTCCACGAACGCCCGGTCGCCCTCGCGGGCAGCCTTGTCGATGTACGGCCCCCCGGGGAAGGGAAGGCCCAGCAGGCGCGCGACCTTGTCGAAGGCCTCGCCGGCGGCGTCGTCGATGCTGGCGCCGAGCTGGCTGACCTCGCCGGCCAGATCCTCGACCATCATGATCGTCGAGTGCCCGCCGGAGACGAGCAGCCCGATCGACGGCTCCGGAATCGGGCCGTTCTCCAGCGTGTCGACCGCGATGTGAGCGCTGAGGTGGTTGACTCCGTACAGCGGCACGCCTGTCGCGAGCGAGTACGCCTTCGCCGCCCCCACCCCGACCATGAGCGCCCCGGCCAGGCCCGGCCCGGCGGTCACGGCGATGCCGTCGAGGTCGTGCAACGTCACCCCCGCCTCGTCGAGGGCGCGCTGCACGGTCGGCACCATCGCCTCCAGGTGAGCACGCGAGGCGACCTCGGGGACCACCCCGCCGTACCTCGCCTGCTCCTCCACCGAGGAGGCCACCTCGTCGGCGAGCAGATCCGTCCCCCGCACGATCCCGACCCCGGTCTCGTCGCACGAGGTCTCGATGCCCATCACCAACGGTTCACTCATCTATAGATCCATCCTCATCACCGCGGCGTCGGTGCCGGTGAACTGGTAGTAGTTCTTGCGCACGCCGATGCCGTAGAAACCGTACCGGTCGTACAGCCGCTGGGCCGACCCGTTGTCGACCGCGACCTCCAGGAACACCGCCTTCGCGCCCGCGAGGCGGACTCGGGAGAGCAGGTCGCTCATCAGCATCGTGGCGATACCGCGCCGCCGCACCGCCGGGTCCACTGCGATGTTGTTGATCCAGGCCTCGTTGCCGCCCAACGCCACGCCCGCGTACCCCAGGAGGCGGTCGCCGTCGAAGACGGCCCGGTAGTCGTGCCCGGCGGCGAGTTCGGTCCACAGCAGGCCCTCGCTCCAGGCCTCGGGGCCGAAGACCGCCTGCTCGATCCGGGCCACGGCCGGCAGGTGCCACCAGCGCAACCGGCCGATCCGCAAGTCCCCGTCCACCATTACACCTCTACCACGCCTAGGGGCTGACCGGTTTCGCGTCCGGGCGGCGCAGGTACAGCGGCGTCAACCGCTCGGTGGGCGCGCCGTCGCGGACGCGCGGCACGGCCAGCTCGACGAGCTTCACCGGATCCGGGTAGACCGGACGTTCCTCGGCCGGGATGCGAAGCCGCTCGGCGTACTTGGCCGCGCCCTCGCCGAGCGCGTAGTCGGCCTCCAGGTCGGGCAGCTCGGCGGGCTTGCCGACCTGCGGATCGCCCTGGCGGGCGCCGTTGTGGTAGACGGCCCAGTAGATCTCCTTGCGACGCGCGTCGGTCGCCACCAGCGCCCGGCCGCGCGCGCTGCCGCCGATCCCGTCGAGCGAGCAGACCCCGTAGACCGGGATGCCGCGCCCGGCGGCGAAGGTCGCGGCGGTGACCATCCCGACCCGCAGCCCGGTGTAGGGGCCGGGGCCGGTGCCGGCCACGACCGCATCGATACCGCTCGGCTTCAGGTTCGACTCTTCCAGGCACGCTTCGATGAACGGGGAGAGTCGCTCGACGTGTCCGCGGCCGTCGATCTCGCGGCGGAAGGACTCCAGGTACAGCTCGTCGCCGTCGATCTGGACGATCGCGGCCTGGACGGCGCTGGTCGAGGTGTCGACGACGAGGACGTTCATGCGGCCGCGCCCACCGGCTCCGCGAGGGTGTCGACGCGCTCGGCCCAGTCGCCGCCGCGGGGGTGGAGCGCGATCTCGCGGGACTCGTCGCCGTGGCGCTCGATCGCGACCTCCAGGTGGGACTCGGCCAGGCGTTCAGCCAGGCCGGCACCCCATTCGACGACGGTGACCGAGTCGGCCGCGTCGGTGTCGAGGTCGAGGTCGTCGAGTTCGTCGAGGCCTTCCAGCCGGTAGGCGTCGACGTGGAGGAGGGGCAGCCCGGCGGGCCCGGCGCGGTGGCCGCGGGCGATGACGAAGGTCGGGCTGGTGATGCGGCCGGCGACCTCGAGGCCGTCGCCGATGCCCTGGGTGAGGGCGGTCTTGCCGGCCCCGAGCGGGCCGGTGAGGATCACGAGGTCGCCCGCGCGGAGCAGCGCCGCGAGGCGCTTCCCGAATTCGTGCGTGCAGGCGGCTGTCGGCATGGTCAGCCTCACGATGTCACTCCTCTGTCTGCGTCGGTTTCCGCGCCCGATGCGGCCCGGGAGAACGGGGTCCACGACCGGTCGCCGCGGCGTTCGGGGCCCGCGGCCCGGCGGGGTCGCCGCGGGTGGGCGGCGTTCCCGCTCACCACGGCGGTTCCGGACGGGCCGATGTCGACCGCGACTTTGTCAATTATCTCCAACAGCAGTTGTGAGATCTCCCCAGGATACTCGAGCTGCGGCGAGTGGGCCGCCTCGGCTATGAGCGCGAACCTGGAGCCCTTGATCGCGTCCGCCAGGCGCCGCGAATGCTGCGGCGGCGTCAGGATGTCGCTGTCGCCCACCACGACCAGGACCGGCATCCGCTCGAACTCGTGCAGGGTGGCCGTCTCGTCGTGGTCGAGGATAGCGCGCACGTAGCCGACGACGCTTTGCAGCGGGGTGTGGCGGTTCATGCGTTCGACCAGTTCGACCAGCGAATGCGGCGGATCGGACCCCGCGAAGGCGTTGCGTCGCACCACCAGGTAACCGATGTCGCCCGACAGGAGCCGGGCCCGGTCGATCAACTGCGGAGTCCAGCCGGGGATCTGCTGGAGCATCGGCAGGACCGTCCGCCGCATCCGCCGCAGGGCCCGCATCGGCTTGGTCTCGACGGTGTCGAGCCCGGCCGCACTGGTCGACAGGAACGCCGTCCCCTTGACCCGCTCGCGGAACCGCTCGGGGTAGAGGCGCGCGAACGCCTGCATCGTCATCCCGCCCATCGAGTGGCCGACCAGCACCAGCGGCCCGTCGGGGGCGGCGGCCGCGATCACGTCCCACAGGGTCGCGGCGAGGTCCTCGATCGAGTATTCGGTGCTCGGCAGGGGTCCGGACCGGCCGTGGCCGGGCTGGTCGTAGAACACCGCCCGCATCGTGCAGCCGGCAGGTGCGGCTTCGGCGATCGCCTTGCGCTGGAAGTAGAAGGTGGAGGAGTCGTGCAGGTAGCCGTGGGCGAACACCACGGTGAGGTCGGCGTCGTCGGGGCCGACCGTCTCCACGTGTACCGGCACGCCGTCGCGGCTGACGACGGTCCGCACCGAGGTCGTCGGCGGCAGTTCGAACGGTTCGGTCGCGTACGGGTCGCCGGTGCCGGCGCCGTCGCGGGAGCGCCGGGCGAGGTAGCGGGGCAAGGCGACCGCGAGCGCGGTCCCGGCGGCGAGGCCCCCTGCGATCCCGCCGGCGAGGGCCGCCCGGCGTGCGGTGCGTCTGCTCAATGCAACCCCCGGTTCCAGTAGCGGGGGACGCGGTCCCCGATGCCGGTGAGGATCTCGTTGGGGATCGTCCCCGCCCACGCCGACCAGTCGTCGGCGTCGGGATGCTGGTCGCCGGCGCCGATGAGAATGACCGGCTCGCCGGGCTTGACCAGCTCGTCGCCGAGGTCGACCACGAACTGGTCCATGCAGATCCGGCCCAGGATCGGGCGGCGCCGCCCGGCCAGGTAGACCTCGGCGCTGCCGGAGGCGATGCGCGGGATCCCGTCGGCGTACCCCAGCGGCACCAGCGCCACGTTCGAGTCGCGTTCGAGGTGGTGGGTGTGCCCGTAGGAGATGCCGGTCCCGGCCGGGAGCCGCTTGACGGTCATGACGTGCCCGCGCAACTCCATCACCGGCCGCAGGTCCACCGCGATCTCGGGCACCGGGTTGTAGCCGTAGAGGGCGATGCCGGGCCGCACCAGATCGTAGTGGGTCTCGGGGTCGCTGATGAGCGCCGCGGAGTTGGCCAGGTGCCGCACCTCCGGTTCGAGACCGGCGGCGGCGACCGCGGCGAGGAACCGCTCGAAGGCGGCCTTCTGCTCATCGCCCGCCGGATGCCCGATCTCGTCGGCGCAGGCCAGGTGGCTCCAGGCGCCGACGACCTCGATCGCGCCGGCGGCCCGGTGCTTGGCGGCGGCCTCGCCGTACGCCTCCCACTCGGCCTCGACCACGCCGCCGCGGGAGATGCCGGTGTCGGCCTTGAGGTGGACGCGGGCCGCACGGCCGGCCCGTTCGGCCGCGGCGGCAACTGCCTCCAACTGGGGCACCGAGGAGATCCCGATCTCGGCTCCGGCCCCGATCGTCTCGGCCAGGCCCGGCTGGTCGGGCGTGTACATGAACGCCATGACCGGCACCCGGCTCAGGTCGGGCAGGCGCCGCAGCCGCCAGGCCTCGCGCAGCGTCGCCACGCCGAATCGGGCCGCCCCGGCCTCGGCGGCGATGCGCGCGGCCGGGACCAGGCCGTGGCCGTAGGCGTCGGCCTTGATCATCGCCATCTGCGGCGCTGCGGTGAGCCCGGCCAGCGTCTCGACGTTGTGCGCCAGGCGGCGCCAGTCCATGCTCGCCTTGGCCAGGCCCGCCATGTCCCCCGACACCGGCTCGGACACGATGCGGTAGTTGTCTATCGCCACGGTTCAAGATTACGTCCCCGTCCGGGGCCGGCCCCCGCCCACGGCTCCGCTGGCGTTTCCGGCCCCGGTCCCGGGCACGCGGCGGCTATCCCAGCTCGCCGCGGACGGTGCGGGCGGCCTCGACCATGTTCGCCAGGCTCGGCCGCACCTCTTCATAGCGGCGGGTCTTCAGCCCGCAGTCGGGATTGACCCACACCCGGCGGGGGTCGACGGCCCGGACGGCGAGCCGCAGCGAGGCGGCCATCTCCTCGGCCGACGGCACCCGCGGGGAGTGGATGTCCCACACGCCCGGGCCGATGCCGCGCCGGTAGTCGGCGCGATCGAGGTCGGCCAGGACCTCCATCTTCGAGCGGGAGGCCTCGATGGAGGTCACGTCGGCGTCGAGGTCGCCGATCGCGTCGATGACGTCGCCGAACTCCGAGTAGCACAGGTGGGTGTGGATCGCCGTCTCCGGCCGGACCCCGGAGGTGGCGATGCGGAAGGCCCGGGTGGCCCATTCGCGGTAGCGCTCGCGGCCGGCCGCCCGCAGCGGCAGCAGCTCGCGCAGCGCCGGCTCGTCGACCTGGATGATCGGGGTTCCGGCCCGCTCCAGATCCGCGACCTCGTCGCGCAGCGCCAGCGCGACCTGGTCGGCGGTGTCGGCCAGCGGCTGGTCGTCGCGCACGAACGACCAGGCCAGGATCGTCACCGGGCCGGTGAGCATCCCCTTGACCGGCTTGGACGTCAGCGACCGGGCGTAGGAGATCCACTCGACGGTCATCGGCTCGGGCCGGGCGACGTCGGAGTACAGGATGGGCGGGCGCACGCATCGCGATCCGTAGGACTGCACCCAGCCGGCCGCGGTCACCGCGAAGCCGGTGAGCTGCTCGGCGAAGTACTGGACCATGTCGTTGCGCTCGGGTTCGCCGTGGACGAGGACGTCGAGGCCGAGCTTCTCCTGCTCGGCGATGACCTCGGCGATCTCCGAGCGCATCCGGGCGTTGTAGTCGGCCTCGATCATCAGGCCGCGGCGGCGGGCGGCGCGGGCCTTGCGCAGCTCGGTCGTCTGCGGGAAGGACCCGATGGTGGTCGTCGGCAGCGGGGGCAGCTCCGGTTGGGCCGCGGCGCGCCGGCCGTAGGGCACGCGGCGGTCGGTGCCGTCGGGGAGTGCCGCCAGCCGGGACCGGACGGTCCGGTCGCGCCATTCGGTCGGCGCGGTCGGCCGCTGGAGCCGGGGCGCGTCCGGCCGGGACAGGCTCACCACCTCGCGCAGTTTCTGGCGGGCGAAGGCCAGCCGCTCGGTCAGCGACTTCGGCAGGTCGTGCTCGGCGTCGAGGTCGACCGGTACGTGCAGCAGCGAGCAGGAGGTCGACACCCCGGGCCGGTGGGTGAGGCGGTGGAGGCGTTCGAGGTCCGCCGCGGCCGACAGCAGGTCGGTGCGCCAGATGTTGCGCCCGTCGACCGCTCCGGCCAGGATGAATGTTTCACGTGAAACATCCAGCGACTCAAGGGCTTCGAGGTCGGCGCGACCGCGCACCAGATCGAGCGCCAGTCCCTGCACGCCGGCCTCCAGCAGGACCGGCAGGGCCTCGCCGAACGGCCCGTAGCCGCCGGTCACCAGCAGTTCGGCCGCCTCCGACAGCCGCTCGTAGGCCGAGCCTGCCGCGTCGAGTTCCTCCCGGCTCCGGTCGGCGCACAGCGCCGGTTCGTCGAGCTGCACCCGCTCGGCGCCGGCCTCGGTGAGCGCGCCGACCAGTTCGACGTAGACCTCGACCAGTTCGCCGAGTCGGTCCAGCGGCGCGAAGCCGGCGGGGGCGTCGGCGGCGGGCTTGGCCAGCAGCAGGAACGACACCGGCCCCAGCAGCACCGGCCGGGCCTCGAGGCCGCGCTCGCGGGCCTCGTCGAATTCGCCGAGCGCCTTCTCGGGCCGGGCCCGGAACCGGGTCCGCGGCCCGATCTCGGGCACCAGGTAGTGGTAGTTGGTGTCGAACCACTTGGTCATCTCCAGCGGCACCGCCCGGTCGTCGCCGCGGGCGGCGGCGAAGTAGGTGGCGGTCTCGTCGTCGCGGCGGTGGCGGTCGGCGATCGCGTCGACGGCCACGGTCGTGTCGAGCACGTGGTCGTAGAGCGAGAAGGTGCCGGTCGGCACCGAGTGCAGGTCCGCGGCGGCGAGGTCGTCGAGCATCTGGGAGCGGATCTCGGCCGCGGCCGCGTCGAGTCCGGCCCGGTCCAGGCGTCCGGACCAGTGGGCCTCGACGGCGCGCTTGAGCTCTCGGTTCGCGCCGATGCGCGGGTAGCCGAGCACGGTGGCGTGCACGGTCTTCTTAGCGGTACTCATGTGTGTCAGTTCCCTCGAACTCGGACAGCGTGGACCGCGCACGAGCGTGCGCGGTACGTCGGCAGGTATTCGGACTCGAGGGCGCGCCGCTTGCTCCGGCTCCTACCGGCCGCCGCTTCCCAGGCCTCCATCCGCCCGTTCCCCATGTGCACGGGAAACGGGACCCGGGCCAAGTGCTCCATGGCGACTTTCGTTCCCTCTCACCGCTGCGGGGCAGTCCTGGATTCGCACCAGCGTTCCCTCTTAGCCGGGCCGGCATACGGCCGTCCCGGAACCGGCGTCGCCGACGATGGTACGGCCGCCCCGGGCCGGACGGCCGCCCGCGGCCGCACTGTGGGAACGGGGACGACCGGGTATCGTCGCCGGCGGTATCGCGCAACCGGGGAGGGGACCGATGAGTGACCGACCAGTCGCCGTTGTCACCGGCGCCAGCAGCGGCATCGGCGCCGCTTCGGCCCGAGCGTTGGCCGAGGCCGGATTCGAGGTGGTGGCCGGGGCCCGCCGCTCCGACCGCCTGGCCGAGGCCGCCGAGGCGGCCGGGGCCGTCGCGAGGCCCCTGGACGTGACCGACCCCGAATCGGTGGCGGCCTTCGTCGCCCGGCTCGGCCGGTGCGATCTGCTGGTCAACAACGCCGGGGGCGCCTTCGGGCTGGAGCCGGTCGCCGAGGCCGACCTCGACGCCTGGAGGCGGATGTACGAGGTCAACGTGCTCGGTTGGGCGCGGGTGACCAAGGCGCTGCTGCCGCTCCTGATCGATTCGGGCAACGGGCAGGTGATCACCATCGGTTCGATCGCGGCCCGGGAGCCCTACCCGGGCGGTTCGGGCTACAACGCCGCCAAGCACGGCGAGGCCGCGGTGACGCGGGCGCTGCGGCTGGAGCTGCTCGGGGAGCCGGTCCGCGTCTGCGAGATCGACCCGGGCCTGGTGGAGACCGAGTTCAGCCTGGTCCGCTTCTCCGGCGACGCTGAGCGCGCCGAGGCGGTCTACGAGGGCATGACGCCGTTGAGCGCCGAGGACGTCGCCGAGGCGGTGGCGTGGGCGGCGACCCGCCCGGCCCACGTCAACGTCGACCAGATCACGATGATGCCCCGCGATCAGGCGGGGGCCCGGATCGTCCACCGCCGGTAGCTATCCGACGAGCTCGACCGCCGCCGAGCGCCACCGTTCCCAGTGGTCGGGGTCGTCCGGGTCGCCGAGCGCGCTGAGGACGCGCACCTCGATGCGCCACCGGCCGGGCTCCAGCACCCCGGGCCTGTCGTCGTCGAAGTCGGACAGGTCGATCGCGATCGTGTCGTCGGGGCCGGGCGAGCGCGGCAGGAACTCCTCGCGGTCCCACTCGACGACCTCGCCTGTGTCGGCGTTCTCGACGTCGATCTCCATCGCCGCCGGCATGTGCCCCAGGTAGACCAGGGCCGACGGCAGCGTCCCCCCGATCTCGAAGGTCTCGTCGTCGTTCAGGTCGCGGTAGTCGATCTCGCCGGTGTCGGGGTCCTGGTCGACCGCGACGGCGAGTTTCGGGTAGTCGGGGTGCTCCAGGATCGGCAGGTCGAGGTAGTCGCCCAGGTAGCCGGCGTAGGCGGTCGCGAGTTCGGTGCCGCCGCCGACCGGTTCGGCCACGACGCGGCCGCCGAAGACGCTGCGGTCGGGCAGGTCCGGGCTCGGTTCCACGGTCACGGTGACGGTCGCGCTCCGGCCGCGGCGCAGCGTGACCTGCTCGGGCTGGAATGTCACCTCCGGTTCGGCCACGTGGAAGCCGGTGTCGCGGATGTCGCCGGTGGTGGCGATGGCCGGGTCGTGGCGGAGCCGGTAGGTGCGCGGCATCCACTCCCGCGAGGACAGCTCGACCTCGAAGGTGCGCGGTCCGGTGCCGTGGCCGAGGCCGATGCCGCCGGGTTCGAGGGAGCCGCCGGCGTCGAGCGCCGCGGCGATGTCGATCACGCCGGTGCCTTGCCGGTGCGTCGCCTCCAGGCGGCCCAGTTCGGGGTTCTCGCCCCACTCGATCGGTTCGGCCGTGTTCGCCAGCCGGGTGCGGACGGCCGCCGGGTCCAGGCCGGGCTCGGTCTGCAGCAGCAGCGCCGCCGCGCCGGCGACGTGCGGGGCCGACATCGAGGTGCCCGACAGCGACCGGTGGGAGCCCTCATCGACCGGGAAGGTCGACCAGATGCCGCCGCCGGGCGCGGACAGGTCGGGTTTGAAGCCGAGGTCCGGGGACGGTCCGTAGGAGGAGAAGTCGGAGGCGAGTCCGCCGCGCGGCAGGTCGACCAGGACCGTGGCGCCGGTGAACTCGAGGACGGGTTCGGCCCCGATCGCGGCCAGATCGCGCAGGTCCTCGCCGTCGGTGTCGGTGACCGCCACCAGCGGCACGCCGAGGTCCTCGGCTCCGGTGCCGCCGAAGGGGCCGGCCCGGTCGTTGTAGATCACCGCGGCGGTCGCGCCCGCCTCGACGGCGCGTTCGTACTTCTCGTTGAAGGTGCATTCGCCGCGGACGATCAGTGCCGCCTTGCCGTCGACGTCGCCTTCGGCGGGGTCGTCGGCGCAGGCGCGGCCGAACCACACCAGCGGGTCGGTCGCGTCGCCGGTCTCGGGCTCGGGCGCCTGGTCGAGGACGGCGTAGCCGATGCGCCGGTCGAGCGCCTCGACGTCGGCCGCCCGCATCCGCCGGGCCGGATTGTCGGTGGAGGCGACGCCGATGACGTCGGTGCCCACGCCGGGGGCCGAGGCCGACCAGACGCCGGAATGGCCGGAGTTGCCCATGGAGGCGACGACGACGATCCCTTCGGCGGCGAGCGCGTCGGCGGCCTCGGAGGTCGGGTAGCCGGGCCACTGGAACGACTGTCCGAGCGAGAGGTTGACCACGTCCATGCCGTCTTCGAGGGCGCGTTCCATCGCCTGCATGATGATTTCGGCACTGGTCGACCCCTCGCAGCCGAATACCTTGTAGGCGCCGAGCTCGACCGCGGGCGCTGCCCCGGTGACCTCGCCGTCGGCGCCTGCGATACCGGCTACGTGCGTGCCGTGCCCGGCGCAGTCGGCCGGGTCGTCGTCGGGTTCGGGCTCGTCGGTGTCGGGGTCGGCGAACTCCTCGCCGACGAAGTCGGTGCCGGTCGAGACCCGGCAGCCGGGTCCGAAGCAGCCGCCGAGGTCGGGGTGGGTGTAGTCGATGCCGGTGTCGATGACGCCGACCTTGACGCCGGAGCCGTCGACGCCGCGCGCGTGTGCGTCGACGGCGTTCGTGGTCTCGGTGGCGAGCGCCAGTTCGGTCGGCCCGGTCTCGGGAATCGACGGCCCGCTGAAGGTGACGTCGCCCCAGACCCGGTCGACCAGGTCGAGCGCTTCGAGCCGTTGCGCGGTGGCGGATTCGGCGGCGATGGAGGCGCCGTTCCAGATGCGGCTGAAGTCGTGCCGGAACTCGAAGCCGAATTCGGGGGCGGCCGCCTCCAGGCGGGAGGCGCTCGCCCCGTCGTCGAGCTCGACGAGCCAGACCTGCCGGTCGGACTCGGCGGCGGCGGGTTGGGCGGTGAGCAGCGGCGCCAGGAGCGCGATGGCGAGCGGCAGGTTGCGGCGGAGCTGCATCGCGGGTTCCTCTCGAAGCGACGGGCTGGACCCCGATCCTCTGCCACGCGGGGTGGTGAGCGCCGGACCTCGGCCGGCGGCGTGTCGCGGTCAGCCGGTGAGCAGGTGGGCCAGGCCGAGGCCGGTCAGTCCGGCGGTGAGGCCCCCGGCGAGGTTGGCGGCGACGTTCGCGAGCGCGTGCGCCCGGCGGCCGTCCTCGACCAGCCGCAGGGTCTCGTAGGAGAGGGTGGAGTAGGTGGTGAGCGCCCCGCAGAAGCCGACGGTGAGCAGCGCGGTCCAGCCGGGGTCGTTCACCGTCACGGCCAGGAACACGGCCAGGCCCGAGCCGCTCACGTTCACCGCCAGCGTCCCCCACGGCAGGCGGCGGCCCGCGTAGTGGGCGAGGACCTGGTCGGTCAGGAATCGCAGTGGGGCACCGACGGCCGCTCCGGCCGCCACGAGCAGCAGGATCATCGGTCCTCCCGGCGGTGGCGCACCAGGAGTCGGCGGGCGGCCCACATGCCGGCGGCCGCGGCGGCCAGGGCCGCGGCGGGGGTGGCGAACGCGTAGGTCACCGCCAGGGCGGTCGCTCCGCCGTTCGCGGCCCGCCCGATGTCGAGGATGTAAGCGGAGAAGGTGGTGAACCCGCCCAGGACGCCGACGCCGAAGAACGGCCGGATGAGCCGGGTGCCGGGCGCGACCTCGGTGACGGTCACCATGAGCGCGCCGATGAGGAGGCCGCCGGTGACGTTGGCGGCGAAGGTCGCCGGATGGAACCGGCCGGGTTCGTGCGGTAGGGCGGCGCCGAGGCCGTAGCGGGCGAGCGCCCCGAGCGCGCCGCCGCCGGCGACCGCGAGCAGCGCCGGGACAGGCGTGGCGCGCAGGACCCGGCTCAGCGGGGGGTTCGGCGACTCGGACACGCCATCGAATGTAGCGGGTCAGCCGCCGTCCCGGTCGAGCTGCGAGACCAGCTTCGCCGGGGCGACGAACCGGTAGGCGTCCTCGCAGCGGTCGGCGATCTCGTCCCAGTCGGGCTCGCCGTCCAGCCGCAGGCCGATCCAACCGCGGTGGCCGACGTACGGGGGCCGGAAGTACCGCCGCGGGTCGAGCGCGATCGACTCCTCCTGCGCTCCGAGCGGCGCGGCGCACCACAGTTGCGGGAACTCCTCGTCGTGGTGGCCCCGATGCCACAGTTGGGCGAACATCCGCTTGCCGCGAACGAACCAGGCCGGGGTCCCGTGGCTCGGCCGCTCGGTCACTTCGGGCAGGCCCCGGCAGATCATCCGCAGGCGCGAGGTCGGGTCGGTGCTCATCCGGTGAACCTATCGCACGGATCCGGTCCGGCGTGATCGTCAGCGGCGATGCCGGTACCAGTCCAGCGTGGCCGACACTCCGTCCTCGTGCGGAGTGACCTGGACCGGCCCGAACGCTTCGCGGAAGGCCGAGTCGTCGACGACGAACGGGCGGTCCCGCTGGTACCGGGTCTCGGCGAGTTCGCGCACCGTCGGGTTGAACAGCCCGATGAGCCGCTCCGCTCCGCGGCCGAGCCCGGCGGATCTGGGCGAGCCGCCGGCCGCGGCCCGCACCAGGGCGAGGAACTCCCGTCCGGTGACCGCGTCGGCGGCCGGCAGGTGCCAGGCGCGCCCGTCGGCGTGGTCGTGTTCGCCGAGTGTCGCCAGGGCGGCGGCGATGTCGGGCAGGTAGGACACCGTGTGCGGCTGGTCGAGGTCACCGACCCAGCGGATGGTCCTGCCCTCGACTGCGGCGGCGAACACGTTCGGGCCGAGGATGGTGGCGACCCCGCCGGGGCCGTAGTAGTCGGAGGCCCGCCCCAGCGCGGCGCGGATCCTCCCCGAGTCGTGGGCCCGGAGGATCAGCCGGTCGATCTCGGCGCGCACCCGGCCCTTGGGGTAGGCGGCCTCGTACGGGTGGTCTTCGGTCATCGGACCGTCCACGGGGCCGTAGACGTAGAGGTTGTCGGCCATGACCAGCTTCGCGCCGGCGGCCTCCACTCCGGTGAGGACGGCATCGACGAGGCCCGGGAACCGTTCGGTCCAGCCTGCGTACGGCGGCTGCGCGCACTGGTAGACGACGTCGGCGCCCTCGCAGGCGGCTACGGCTCCTTCGGTGGTGGCGACATCGGCTTTGAAGCCGTCGGGGTCGCCGCCGTTGCGGCTGACGGCGCGCACCCGGTGGCCCCGGTCGGTCAGTTCCGCGACGACCGCGGCGCCGATCGCGCCGGTGGCGCCGAGGACCACGTGCAGTTCGGACATGTCGGTGCTCCGGAATCAAGTTAGGTAACGATGTTTTGTAACGACGTTACGGTACTATCTCCGGTATGGCAAGACCACGGAACCGCGACTACGGCGAACTCCGCCGCGAACTGATCGACACCGCCGGTCGGCTCCTGGCCGCCGAGGGTCCGTCGGCCCTCAGCACCCGCCGCGTCGCGCAGCGGGCGGGCGTGTCGACCACGGCGGTCTACAAGCTCTTCGGCGACAAGGCCGGCCTGGTCCGCGAAATGTTCCTGGCCGGGTTCGAGCGATTGGCGGAGGCGTTCGAGGCCGTCCCCCGCACCGGCGACCCCCTCGCCGACCTGGCGGCACTGGGCCGCGCCTACCGTGCCAACGCCCTGTCAAATCCGCACCTGTACGAGCTCATGTTCGGCAGGCCCGTGCCCGAATTCGAGCCCGACGAAGAGGTCGCCGATCTGATCCGGCCGACCTACGACGCACTGGTCGAGGCGGTGGCCCGCTGTGTCGAGGCGGGCGTCTTCGCACCGGCCGAGCCCGAAGACGTCGCGTTGAGGCTCAACGGACTGACGCACGGACTGTGCAGCCTCGAACTGCGCGCGGCACTCGGCAGCGCCGAGGAGGCGAGCCGCCACTGGGACGACGCCTTCGACACGATGCTGCGGGGGCTGGCGGTACACCGAGCGGACTCCGATCGGTAGCGGGGACGGACTCCGCGGCCCTCGACGCCGCGCCGCCACACCGAGCCCCGACACGACTCAGTCGGTTGCGCTGGTGATCCGTAAGGCACGCAAGGCGTCTAATGCCGCGATTGCCTCGCACGCCGCCTCGACCGGCGCGGGTCTGCCGCTGCGCTCAGCCGTCGGATACCTCACGCAGGTCGGCGGACAGCGGGTAGGGCCTTTCGATCGGCAGTCGCCGTTCGGCGTCCTCGATGCGGCCCGCCCCGACGTCGATCGCGATCCGGTGCGCCAGGTCGGTGACGTCCGTGATCGCGGTGATCCATTGATCGACATACCGGTCGACCGCCGCGCCCGACAGGCCGATCTGGATCGACCGGTGCTCCAGGCGTGCCGATCGGAGGTCGCGCTCGGGGTCCCATTGGATTCGCACCGGTGCGGCGGCGAGCCGAGTACGCCATGCCTCGGGGTCCTCGCCGTCGGCCGGGCGGCTCGGGCACGAGTGCGCCAAGGCCCATTCGAACCCGGTGCGGGTGAGGTCGACGGCGAGCACTCGGGTCTGGCCGGGCTTGGTCGCCCAGCCGCAGCGGTACATCATCCACAGGAACGAAGGCTTGATCCAGGTCATCCGTCCACGCTTGAACGGACTGGTGAAAGTCTGCGCCGCCAGGGCCGGTTCGGCAATGGCAGGGTCGTAGGCCTGATAGACGGTGATCGTCTCCGCGTCGAACCGCGCGCGGATCTGCCGGGTAGGGGTGGGTATGGGGCGCATCCTGCCAGAGCACGGAACTCCGGCCAACTCGATATCCTTCTTCGCCGGATTCGAAGCATGCGTCCGCGGTGAACGAAAGCAGAGTCCACGCACCGCCACGAGCGACCGCCTCAGGTGGACATGAAAAACCCCCAGGTCAGTGACCTGGGGAATCAGAGTGGAGCCAAGGGGAATCGAACCCCTAACCTCCGCCTTGCAAAAGCGGTGCTCTGCCAATTGAGCTATAGCCCCGGACCCCTGAAGGGTACTGCGATCCGTACGAGTATCCCCGCCGTGCTCGCGGCACGAGCGAGGATACCCGGAGCGCAGTGAGTTGGCTAACGCCTTCCGTCAGCGTACGTCCTCGGCGGAGGTCGTGGCCTCGTGCCAGAGCGTGCGCTCGTCGTTGATCGCCTTGACCTTCTTCGCGACCACCACAGCGACCGTCGCGGCGCCGGCGACGATCAAAAGCTTCTTCCACATGAACCCAGGCCCCCTATACCAGAGCTTGAAATGTAAAACAATGTCCGATTCGACATCGCATGATGCGACACAGCATAGCGAACAACGTTACGCGTAGGTCTCGGGCCGGTCGCGGGTGTCGCCGCCCCAGCGAGGTCCCCGGAGCGCGCCGGGGTGGCCGGGAACGAAAAAACCCGCCGTTTCCGGCGGGTCTGCGGTGGGGCTAGATGGACTCGAACCATCGACCTCAGAGTTATCAGCTCTGCGCTCTAACCGCCTGAGCTATAGCCCCAGATTATTGGATATCGAGGGGCCCGCGGGCCCGCTCGGGATCGCCTGATCGGCAACGCTGAGAAAGGTTACCCCACCTTGGATGGCGATGCCACCCGGGCCCCCTCGCCTCCGGGACGGCCGTCACTCGCGCCGCCTCCCCGTACGAACCCGCCGGACGGCGGCCGCGAAGTGAAAGGAAGAACGGCCCGCGGGAGAGCCCGCGGGCCGTCGCGAAGCCTGGTTCAGTCGCGCTCGGCGAGGGTCAGCTCGATGCCGCCGACCAGGTCGGCGCACACGTTGTAGATGAACGAGCCCAGCGTGGCCAGGGCCGTGAACAGCACCATGTTCACCACGCCCAGCAGGGCCGCCGCCCCGATCACGCCTTTGGCGGTGATCCGGAAGTTCTCGGTCTCCACGCCGGCCTCGCCGTTGGTCCCCATGAGCATGGCCAGCATGTCGTTGACGGTGTCGAACACACCCATCGCGTCGAGCGCGATGTACAGCACCGTGGTCGCCACGACCATGACGATGAACAGCACGATCGAGACCGCGAAGGAGAACTTCATCACCGACCACGGGTCGATCCGCTTCAGCCGCAGCCGCGCCCGGCGCGGTCCCCGCGAGGCCGCCTGCGACACCGCGGCCCTGGCGGCCCGGACCGCGTCGGCCACCCGGGCCGAACTGGTCACGGGCGGCTGGGGCCCCTCCATCTCCGGGACCGACTCGGGCGTGACCGGCGGCGGGGTCATCCCCGGCGGGCGGCGGATCGACAGAGTCTTGTCCTCTTCGTCGGCCTCGGTCGAGTCAGTAGACGGCGTCTCGTCCACCTCCGACTGCTCGACCGGATCATCGTCCGAGTCCGTGTCCACGTCCTCGCGAGACTCGGTCTCCGCAGTGTTGGCCTTCGCTTCCGTCATCTACTCGTCCTGCCCCTCGTCGGGTTCCTCGGCGCTCCTGGTGATCGCGAGCAGCGAGACCTCGTCGGGCAGGTCGATCAGCTTGACCCCCATGGTGTTGCGGTCCGTGGTCTGGCGGACCGGTTTGACCGGAGTCCTGATGACGCCTCCTTCCGAGGTGATCGCGAACAGCTCGTCATCGGGCGTAACCGACAGCGCCCCCACCAAATCGCCACGTCGTTCCGTGATCTTCGCCGTCAAAACGCCCTTTCCGCCGCGGCCCTGCTGCGGATACGCCTCGACCGGAGTTCGTTTCGCATATCCGCGGCTGGTGGCCACGAGGATGTCCATATTATCGCGCAGCACGATCATGGTGAGCAATTCGTCATCGCCGACGAACCGCATGCCGATCACACCGCTGGTCGCGCGGCCCATGGGCCGAAGCGATTCGTCGGAGGCCTGGAAGCGGATCGACTGCGCCTTGCGCGACACGAGCAGCAGGTCGTCGGTGGGGGTGATCAGCGCGGCGCCCACCAGCTCGTCGCCGTCGCGCAGGTTGATGCCGACGATACCGCCCGTGCGCGGGGAGTCGAAGTCGGCCAGGCGGCTCTTCTTCACCAGGCCGTCGCGGGTGGCCAGCACCAGGTGCGGCGTCTGCTCGTACGAATGCAGCTTGATGACTTGCGCGATCGTCTCGTCCGGCTGGAAGGCCAGGACGTTCGCCACGTGCTGGCCGCGCGCGGACCGGCCGGCCTCGGGCAGCTCGTAGGCCTTGGCCCGGTAGACCCGGCCCTTGTTGGTGAAGAACAGGATCCAATCGTGGGTGGTGCACACGAAGAAGTGGCTGACGATGTCGTCCTGCTTCAGGTGCGCGCCCTGGACGCCCTTGCCGCCGCGCTTCTGGGAGCGGAAGGAGTCGGTCTTGGTGCGCTTGACGTAGCCGCCGCGTGTGATGGTGACCACGATGTCCTCGCGGGCGATGAGATCCTCCATCGAGACCTCGCCGGCGTCGTGCAGGATCGTGGTGCGCCGTTCGTCGCCCCAGCGGTCGACGACGGCCTTCAGCTCGTCCCTGACGATCGAGCGCTGCCGCTCGGGCCGGGCCAGGATGTCGTTGAAGTCGGCGATCTTGGTCTCGATCTCGCCCAGCTCGTCGACGATCCGCTGCCGCTCCAGGGCCGCCAGGCGGCGCAACTGCATGTCGAGGATCGCGGTCGCCTGGATCTCGTCGACGTCGAGCAGGTCCATCAGGCCGGCCTTCGACTCCTCGGCCGACGGCGAGCGCCGGATCAGCGCGATGGTCTCGTCGAGCAGGTCGAGGGCCTTGGCCAGGCCGCGCAGGATGTGCGCCCGCTCCTCGGCCTTCCGCAGCCGGTAGCGGGTGCGGCGCACGATCACGTCGATCTGGTGGGCCACGTAGTAGCGCATGAACTGGGCCAGGTTCAGGGTGCGCGGCACCCCGTCGACCAGCGCCAGCATGTTCGCGCCGAACGTCTCCTGCAGTTGGGTGTGCTTGTAGAGGTTGTTCAGCACCACCTTGGGGACCGAGTCGCGCTTGAGCACGACCACCAGCCGCATCCCGGTGCGTCCGGAGGACTCGTCGCGGATATCGGCGATACCGCTGAGCTTGCCGTCCTTGACCAGGTCGGCGATCCGCTCGGCCAGGTTGTCGGGGTTGACCTGGTAGGGCATCTCGGTGACGACCAGGCAGGCGCGCCCTTTGTTGTCCTCCTCGACCTCGACCACGGCGCGCATCTTGATCGATCCGCGGCCGGTCCGGTAGGCGTCCTCGATCCCGGCCCGGCCCAGCACCGTCGCGCCGGTCGGGAAGTCGGGACCGGTGACGATGCCGAGCAGGGCCTCCAGGGCCTCCTCCTCGGTGGCCTCGGGGTGGTCCAGGCACCAGTTCACGCCCCCTGCGATCTCGCGCAGGTTGTGCGGCGGGATCTTGGTGGCCATCCCGACCGCGATGCCTTCGGAGCCGTTGACCAGGAGGTTGGGAATCCGGGACGGCAGGATCGTCGGCTCGGTGGTCTTGCCGTCGTAGTTCGGCTCGAAGTCGACCGACTCCTCGTCGATGTCGCGGAGCATCTCCATCGCGAGCGGGTCGAGCCGGCTCTCGGTGTACCGCATCGCCGCGGCCGGGTCGTTGCCCGGCGAGCCGAAGTTGCCCTGGCCGTCGATGAGCGGGTACCGCAGGCTCCAGCTCTGGGCCATACGCACCAGCGAGTCGTAGATCGCCGAGTCGCCGTGCGGGTGGTACTGCCCCATGACGTCGCCGATGACGCGGGAGCACTTCACGTAGCCGCGGTCGGACCGGTAGCCGCCGTCGTACATCCCGTACAGGATCTTCCGGTGGACGGGCTTGAGGCCGTCGCGCACGTCCGGCAGCGCCCGCCCCACGATCACGCTCATGGCGTAGTCGAGGTAGGAGCGCTGCATCTCCACGTCGATGCCCACCGGATCGATGCGGCCGTGGCTCTCCAGTAGGTCGAGCTGGTCTTGGTTGTTCTGAGGCACCAGTGCTTCCTTGCTTCGTCGGACGGGATCGTGAACGGGCCTAGATGTCCAAGAACCGGACGTCCTTGGCGTTCTCCTGGATGAAGCGGCGCCGGCTCTCCACGTCCTCGCCCATGAGGACGCTGAAGAGCTCGTCGGCGGTCGCCGCGTCGTCGAGCTGGACCTGGAGGAGGTTGCGCCGCTCGGGGTCCATCGTCGTCTCCCACAGCTCGGTGTAGTTCATCTCGCCCAGACCCTTGTAGCGCTGGACGCCGTCGGACCGGCGCGGGTCGGGCTTGCCCTGGGCGACGCCCTCCTCGACCAGCCGGTCGCGCTCGGTGTCGGAGTAGGCGTACGAGACGACGTCGCCCTTCTTGTTCCACTTGATCTTGTACAGCGGCGGCTGGCTCATGTAGACGTGGCCGAGCTCGACCAGCGGCCGCATGAAGCGGAACAGCAGCGTCAGCAGCAGGGTGTTGATGTGGTGGCCGTCGACGTCGGCGTCCGACATCAGGATGATCTTGTGGTAGCGGAGCCGCTCGATGTCGAACTCCTCGTGGATCCCGGTGCCGAGCGCGGTGATCATGCCCTGGACCTCGTTGTTCTTGAGGATCTTGTCCAGGCGGGCCTTCTCCACGTTGAGGATCTTGCCGCGGATCGGCATGATCGCCTGCGTCCGCGGGTTGCGGCCCTGCTTGGCCGAGCCGCCGGCCGAGTCGCCCTCGACCACGAACATCTCGCACTCTTCGGGGTTGGTCGACTGGCAGTCGGCCAGCTTGCCCGGCATCGAGGAGGTCTCCAGCAGGCTCTTGCGCCGGGCCAGCTTGCGGGCCTGCGCGGCGGCCTTGCGGGCCTGCGCGGCGCTGGAGGCCTTCTGGATGATGGTCTTGGCCTCGCGCGGGTGCCGGTCGAGCCAGTCGGGGAGCCACTCGTTGCAGACCTTCTGCACGAAGCTGCGGATCTCGGTGTTGCCGAGCTTGGTCTTGGTCTGGCCCTCGAACTGCGGCTCGCGCAGCTTGACCGAGATGATCGCGGCCAGGCCCTCCCTGATGTCGTCGCCGGAGAGGCGGTCCTTGTCGGTCTTGAGGATCTTCTTCTCCAGGCCGTACCGGTTGACGACGTTGGTCAGCGCGGCCCGGAAGCCCTCCTCGTGGGTGCCGCCCTCGTGGGTGTTGATGGCGTTGGCGAAGGTGTAGACCGACTCGCCGTAGGACTCGTTCCACTGCATCGCGACCTCGACCGACTGCTGGTCCTCCTCGGCCTGGAAGGAGATCACGGTCGGGTGGATGGAGCTCTTGGTGGCGTTGAGGTGCCGCACGAAGTCGGCGATGCCCTCGTCGTACTTGAAGGTGACGACCTTGGTGTCGCCCTCCTCCTCGATGCGCTGGGGGCGCTCGTCGCGCAGGGTGATCGCCAGGCCCTTGTTGAGGAAGGACATCTCCTGGAGGCGGCGGTAGATCGTCTTGTAGTCGAACTCGAGCGTCTCGAAGATGTCCCCGTCGGGCCAGAAGCTGAGGATGGTCCCGGAGTCGCCGGTCCTCTCGCCCTTCTCGAGCGGGCCGGGCAGGGCGTTCTTGTAGCTCTGGCGCCACACGTTCCCGTCGCGGCGGATCTCGACCTCGAGCCGCGTGGACAGGGCGTTGACGACCGACACGCCGACGCCGTGGAGGCCGCCGGAGACCGCGTAGGTCTGCGAGTCGAACTTGCCGCCGGCGTGGAGGACGGTCAGGGCGACCTCGACGCCGGGCTTCTTGAGCTTGGGGTGGAGGTCGACCGGGAAGCCCCGGCCGTCGTCGCTGACGCGCACGCCGCCGTCGGACAGGAGCGTGACGTCGATCTGGCTGCAGTACCCGGCGAGCGCTTCGTCCACTGAGTTGTCGACGATCTCCTGGAGGAGGTGGTGCAGGCCGCGCTCACCGGTCGAGCCGATGTACATGCTCGGGCGCTTCCTGACCGCCTCGAGGCCCTCGAGGACGGTCAGCGAACTGGCGCTGTAGTCGTCCTGCTTCTTCGCCGCCACCGGCAACTCCTTCTGTCGTCGTTCACCGTCAGTGAGAAAGCTAGTCCACGGGTGTGACACTTTCAGTCTTCTGGCCGTTAACCGTGCTTCCTGTCCGTTAACGCCCGCGGTTCCCTCATCAAGGAGGCGGTCGGACGCATTGCCAGCGCCGACCGCCGCACATCTGACAATCTTACTGCGGTCGAGCATGGTTTCGCCTGTCTCTGGGGCGTGATGTCGTCACAGTCGTACCGGGAGTCGAGGACATGAACCCCCCTACGGACCTAGGGGCGTCCAGCCTCAGAATGTGTCACGAGAGCCATTAAACCGTACTCGCCTCGGCCCGTACGAACGAGTCGGCTGTTTCGGCCCCACGATCCTGAGGCGTTTGACGACGCCTGGTCCGAGAGCGGCGGTGATCTTGCCGTAGATCTGCTTGGAGAACAGCCGCAGTTGGGTCGCCCAGGCACTGGATTCGGCCACGACTAGCAGCTCCCCGTCGACCAACTGCTCGGGGCGGCAGTGGTCGGCGATCTCGGGGCCGACGATCTCGCTCCAGCGTCCGAAGACCGCCGCGCCCGAGATCCTCCCGGTCCACCCCTTCCTGCGGACCACCTGGCCCAGCAGGCTCCCGATGGACTCGGGGTCCCGCTTGTCGGGTCCGGGTCCGGACCACTCCCTGCGGAACCGCGGATCGTCGGAGCGGCCGCGGACCGACCGGGACCGGTGCGGGTCAGAGGACACGGCGGATCTCCCCCTCCCAGACGTCGAATCGGGCGCCGGCCAGCCGGTCGGGGACGTCGGCGGCGACGGCGCAGGTGATGAGGGTCTGCTCGGCGGCCTCGGCGTACTCGGCGAGGCGTTCGCGGCGGGTGGTGTCGAGCTCGGCGAACACGTCGTCAAGGACCAGGACGGGCGAGGCGCCGTCGGCGCGCAGCAGCTCGAACGCCCCCAGGCGCATCGCCAGCGCGACCGACCAGCATTCGCCGTGGGAGGCGTAGCCCTTGACCGGGAGCGTGCCGAGGGCCAGTTCGAGGTCGTCGCGGTGGGGGCCGACGAGGGTGGATCCGCGCTCGATCTCCTTGGATCGGGCCGCGGCGAGCGCGGCGGACAGGCGCGCGCTGAGGACCTCGCGGTCGGCGGTGAGGTCGTCGCCGAGCTCGGAGGCGTAGGCGAGGGCGACCTCGGACCGGCCGTCGGCGATGCGGGCGTGGGCCTTGGCGAGCGGTTCGTTCAGGTCGGCGACGAGCGCGAGCCGCCCGGCCAGGAGCTCGGCGCCGTACTCGGCGAGGTGGGCGTCCCAGGCGTCCAGGGTCGCCAGTTCGGCGGCGCCGGGTCCGCGTCCGCCCGTCTTCTTGGCCAGGTAGGAGGTCCGCAGCAGCGTGTTGCGCTGTTTGAGCACCCGCTCGTAGTCGGCGCGCACCCCCGCGAACCGCGGGTAGCGGGCGCACAGCAGTTCGTCGAGGTAGCGGCGCCGCACCGACGGCTCGCCGCGCACCAGCGCCAGGTCTTCGGGGGCGAAGGCCACGGCCTTGAGCGCGCCGACCAGGTCGCGCGGCCGCGGCAGGGGGGTCTTGTTCAGCCGCGCCCGGTTGGACTTGCCGGGCACGATCGCCAGCTCCGGCAGCAGCCTGCGGGCGTCGTGGACGATTTCGGCGCGGATCACGGCCTGGTCGGCGCCGCTGCGCACCAGTGGCGCGTCGCTGGAGACGCGGTGCGAGCGCAGATTGGCGAGGTAGATCAGCGACTCGACCAGGTTGGTCTTGCCGTGCCCGTTGGGGCCCACCAGGATCGATGGTCCTTCGTCGAACGCGATCTGGGCGTGCGCGTAGGACCGGAAGTCGGTGAGTTGGAGCTGTCGAACACGCACGTCTCTATGATGCACCGGGCGCTATTCGGGCTTGACGGCGTGGCCGCCGAACTGGTTGCGGAGGGCCGCGATGGCCTTCATGGCCGGGGAGTCGTCCTGCCGGGAGGCGAAGCGGGCGAACAGGGAGTCGGCGATGACCGGCAGCGGCACCCGCAGGCGGACGGCCTCCTCGACCGTCCAGCGGCCTTCGCCGGAGTCTTCGACCCAGCCGCGGATCTCGGCCAGCTCCGGGTCGTCGTCGAGGGCGCGGTCGAGCAGGTCGAGCAGCCAGGAGCGGATGACGGTGCCCGAGCGCCAGGACTTGACGACCTCGGGGACGTTGTCGACGTGCTCGCTGGCCTCCAGCAGCTCGTAGCCCTCGGCGTAGGCGGCCATCATGGCGTACTCGATGCCGTTGTGGACCATCTTGGCGTAGTGGCCGGCGCCGACGCCGCCGGCGTGGACGTAGCCGAAGTCGCCCTCGGGTTTGAGCGTCTCGAAGACCGGTCCCAGGCGCCGGACGTCGGCGGCCGGTCCGCCGACCATGAGCGCGTACCCCTCCGAGAAGCCCCAGACGCCTCCTGAGACGCCGACGTCGACGTAGCCGACCCCGTGCTCGGCCAGCAGCGCCGCGTTCGTCTCATCGTCGGAGAAGCGGGAGTTGCCGCCGTCGGCGACGAGGTCGCCGGCCGACAGCAGGCCGGCGAGCTCGGAGACCGTGGAGCGGGTGGGCGCGCCGGCCGGGACCATGACCCAGACCGCTCTGGGCGCCTCGAGCGCCTCCACCAGTTCGGCCGGGGAGCCGACGTCGGACTTGTCCGGGTCTCGGTCGTAGCCGACGACCCGGTGTCCGTCCCGTTCGAGCCGCAACTTCATGTTGCCGCCCATCTTGCCGAGCCCGATCATGCCCAGTTGCATGCCGCGCCCCCTTCCGCAGCCGGAGCGATGTGCGCGCCCGAGCGGAGTATCCGCTAGGCGTCCCAACGCAATGGTTGCAGCATGTACAGGTAGCCGTCGTAGTTTGTGTCCGATTCCTCAGCGTCGGGTTCGCTCTCGCCGGTCATCACGACCGGTTTGCCGAGCTCGTTCATCTTGAAGGCGGTCACCGGGGCGTCGACGACCGAGAGTCCGTCGAGCAGGTAGGCGGGGTTGAAGGCGATCTTGCCGGCCTCGCCGGTGAAGGTGCAGTCCATCGCTTCGCTGGCCTTGGCGTCCTCGGCGCCGCCGGCCTCGACGACGAGTCCGTCGTCGTCGAACGACAGCCGGATCGGCGAGTTGCGGTCGCCGACGAGGGCGACGCGGCGGGCGACCTCGGTCAGCTCGGAGGTCTTGACGCGCAGCGTGGTGCTGTAGGAGGTGGCCAGGAGGCTGCGCAGCGGCGGCAACTGGCCGTCCAGGACCCGGGAGGTGGTCTGGCGGCCGCCGGCGGTGAAGCCGACCATGCCGGGGGAGCCGTCGGTTCCGGTCGGGACGGAGACGGTGACCGGTCCCGACATGGATCCGAAGGTGCGGGCGGTGTCGGCGAGGGCCTTGGCCGGGACCAGGACGGTGACGTCGACGTCGGAGGCTCCCGGTTCCCAGTCGGTGTCGCGGATGGCCATGCGGTAGCGGTCGGTGGCCAGGAAGCCGATGCCGCCGCCGGTCATCTCGATCTGGACGCCGGTCATCGTCGGGAGGGTCTCGTCCTTGCCGGCGGCGATGGCGGTCTGCGCGACGGCCCGGGCGAAGTCCTCGGTCTCGATGGTGCCGATGGCCTCGGGCATCTGCGGCAGGCTCGGGTAGTCCTCCAGCGGCATGGTCGGCAGGGTGAACCGCGCCGACCCGCAGGTGAGTTCGGCGTGCGGGCCGTCGACGGTGAAGTCGACCGGCTTGCCGGGGAGCGCCTTGACGATCTCGGCCAGCAGCTTGCCCGACACCAGGGCCGTACCGGCCGACTCCCCGGTGACGTCCACGCTGACGCGGGTCGAGATCTCGTAGTCGAATCCGGAGATCGTCAGTTTGCCTTCGTCGACCGACAGGCGGGCGCCGGCGAGCACGGGGACGGAGGGTCGGGCCGGGAGGCTCTTGGCGGTCCAGGAGACCGCGTCGGCGAACGTGTCTCGATCAACTTGGAACTTCATGGCGTGCTCGCTCCTCATCTGGCTGAAGCTCGGTTGTTCACAGCGCTACTACTAATGAACTCTCTATAGATATAACTATCGTCGTCGTCGTCGCTGTTGTGGATACTGTGGAAAACCGGTCTTTCCCCTGCTAGGTGTCGATATCGGCCTGTGGACGGGATGTGGAGAACCTGTGGATGAATCGGCAGTTTATCCACAGGCCGCGCCATGTGCCGAGTTTTCCACATCTCGTCCACAGCAGTTTCCACAGCTTTTCCACAACTTCTCCACAAGTTTGTACACAGGGAAAACGCGAGCTTAATTCATGGCTCCGACGGTTTTCCACACTCCGTCCACAGCCTTTCCACAGAAATCCGGCTTTTTCCACAGGTTGTCCACAGCTTTGTCCACAGGGGGCTCATTCGTCGGTGTGTTTCAAACGGTTCGTCAATTCGGCGATCTGGTTGTACAGCGCCCTCCGCTCGGCCATCTGCTTGCGGATCTTCTTGTTGGCGTGCATGACCGTGGTGTGGTCGCGGCCGCCGAACGCCTGCCCGATGCGCGGCAGCGACAGGTCGGTCAGCTCCCGGCACAGGTACATCGCCACCTGGCGGGCGTTGACCAGCACCCGCGAGCGGGAGTTGCCCTTGAGGTCGGAGACCTGGACGCCGAAGTAGTCGGCGGTGGACTGCATGATCTGGTCGACCGTGACCTCCGGGGTCTGGCCGCCCTCGGGGATGAAGTCGTGCAGCACCTCCTCGGCCAGTCCGAGGTCGACCGGCTTGCGGTTGAGGCTCGCGTAGGCGGCCACCCGGATGAGCGCGCCCTCCAGCTCGCGGATCGACTGGTGGATCTGCGAGGCGATGAACTCGACCGCGTCGGTGGGGATGTTGAGCCCGTCCTGGACCGCCTTCTTCCGCAGGATCGCGATGCGCGTCTCCAGGTCCGGCGGCTGGATGTCGGCCAGCAGGCCCCACTCGAAGCGGGTGCGGAGCCGGTCCTCGAGGGTCTGGAGCTGCTTGGGCGAGCGGTCGGAAGAGATCACGAGCTGCTTGTTCGCGTTGTGCAGCGCGTTGAAGGTGTGGAAGAACTCCTCCTGGGTCCGTTCGCGGTCCATCAGGAACTGGATGTCGTCGATGAGCAGGATGTCCACATCGCGGTAGCGGCGCTGGAACGCCTGCTGCCGGCGGTCCGACAGCGAGTTGATGAAGTCGTTGGTGAACTCCTCGGTGGTCACGTACCGCACCGACAGGGCCGTGCCGAGGTCGTAGGCGTAGTGCCCGACCGCGTGCAGCAGGTGGGTCTTGCCCAGCCCGGACCCGCCGTAGATGAACAGCGGGTTGTAGGCCTTCGCCGGAGCCTCGGCCACCGCGAACGCCGCCGCGTGCGCGAAGCGGTTGGACGAGCCGATGACGAAGGTGTCGAAGTTGTAGCGGGGATTGAGCCGCCCGATCCCGTCGACACCGTTTGAGCTGGTCGCCGGCTGCTTCGCCGGCTTCGACACGCCGCCGCGCCGATCCGGATCCGGGTCGGACGAGGGCGGCGGCGGCACCGGAGGCGAACCGCCGGGCTCGGCCGACCGGTCCTCGTCCTCGGAGTCGTCGTCCTCGGGGCGCTGCTGCTGGTGCGGAATGCCGGGGCGCTCGGACTCGTCGGCGGGCCGGTCGGGCTCGGACCGCCCGCGCTCGGCGACGCGGAAGGCGTCGGTGTCGAACAGGCTCGGGGGGCCGTTCTCGGCACCGTCCTCGCCCGGCCCCGGTTGCGGCGTCGCATCGATCTTGGGCATCTCGAACACCAGCGTGGCGTCGCCGTCGTCGCGGGGCGGCGGGGTGGCCGCCGGGGCCGGAACCGGCAGGTCGGCCGGGGCCTCTCCGGAGTTGTCCTGCATGGTGACCGCGATCTGCGTCGGCTGGCTCAAGCGTCGGGACAGCGATTCGCTGATCGGGTCGCGCAGCTTCGATTCGAACGCGGCCCGCGCGAACTTGTTCGGCGCGGCGATGATGAACGTGCCGTTCACCGCCACGACCGGCTGGGTCAGCCTCATCCACGCCTGCTGTTGGCGGGTCAGCACCGACGCCTCCGTCAGTTCGGCTGTCACCGCCGACCAGACTTCCGCGAGATCTCGGTCGGTCACCTTCGCCATCCCTCATCATGCTCATCGGCGTCCGCGCACGCGTCGTGCTCCCGTGCGCTAGACTTTCGTATTCGAGCGGCCCGTAGCGGTTATCCCCACCGGCGTCGATCCACACCTTCCAACGCGGTCGCCCGCGGTGCGTCTAAGCAGTTTTCCACAGGTTATCCACAGGCGGTCAAGTGGCCTGTGCATATCGCCCGCTCCCCGCCGAATCGCTCGTCATGCGCCGCTGAACTGCGATTACGGTCATATTGTCACGTGATTTCGTTGGGCGAGCGCCGAAGGCGTCCACCGATCGGGGGAAGTTATCCACAGGCGGGTGGCGACCCTGCTCACCCTGTGGAAACCGGCCCGGCGGCCACCGGGTGCGGTGGCCGCGGCCCTGGAACGGCGCGTAACATGTCCGAGTTGCCCTCGAACCCCGAGGGGCATGCCACACCCGCCTTCCGCGCCGCGAAAGGCACCCGAAAGCCCTGCTAGGCTGAACTTTGCGTCGCGGCCTCGTGCTCGCATGCAGGTCCCGCGCCCGGCGCGGAGCCGACGCCACACCAACTGATACGTAATGGGAGTAGTCCGACGTGAGCAAGCGCACCTACCAGCCGAACAACCGCCGGCGCAAGCGCACCCACGGCTTCCGGCTGCGCATGCGCACCCGTGCCGGTCGCGCCATCATCAACGCCCGTCGCCGCAAGGGCCGCAAGAGCCTGACCGTCTGAGCGATCAACGCTCAGCCGGCGCCCGTCCCCGGGGAACGTGATCCAGGTGCTGCCAGCCGAGGCGCGCATTCGCCGCAGCCGGGACTTCAGCGTGGCGCTGAAGCGCGGCCGCAGGGCGGCCCGGGGCGGCGTGGTCGTCCACTGGGCGCCGCCGAGCGGCGAGGCGCAAAGCCCGACGAAACCGTCCGATGCCGAAGGACAATCCACGGCACGGGCGGGTTTTGTCGTATCCAAGGCGGTGGGCAACGCCGTAGTGCGCAACCGCGTCAAGCGCCGCCTGCGGCACGCGGCGGCAGAGCTGCTGCGCACCTGGCCGCCCGGGACCGACGTGGTGGTGCGGGCCACCCCCAAGGCCGCCGAACGCGACTACTCCCAACTGAGCCGGGACCTGGCCGGGGCCGTGGCCGCGGCGCGCAGCGGCCGGTCCCCGAACGGCAGAGGACGCCGCTCCCGCAGGCCCTCGCCTCAGACCGGTGCCGGTCGGGACGCGTCATGATCGCGCAGGTCTCGCGCCTGACCACCCGCACACTGCGCGCGCCGATTATCGCGTACCGTCGGTGGATAAGTCCGGCGTTGCCGAACCGGTGCCGCTTTTACCCCTCCTGCAGCGCATATACCCTCGAGGCGCTGTCCCGGCACGGGGCCTTCCGTGGCCTATGGTTGAGCCTGCGGCGATTGGGACGGTGCCACCCCTTCCATCCGGGAGGCCATGACCCGGTGCCTCCGCCACGGCAGCACCGGTCGATGAGCGAGCCGCGCGTCGGCATGGAAACGACTGGAGTCCGTCAGTGAGCTTGAACTGGATCTACATAGGCGTGTCGTGGCTGCTGCTGCGTTGGCACGACCTGTGGAGCAGCGTATTCAACGGCGCCGAGGCCCTCGCCACCGATTGGGCGTGGGTGCTGGCGATCGTGTGCCTGGTGATCACGCTGCGGGTGATCATGTTCCCGCTGTTCGTCAAGCAGATCCGGTCCCAGCGGGCGATGCAGAAGCTCGCCCCGGAGATCAAGGCGCTCCAGGAGCGGTACAAGGGCGACCGCGAGACGCTCCAGCGCGAGATGATGGAGCTGTACCGCAAGGAGAAGGCGAACCCGCTGATGGGGTGCCTGCCGATCCTGATCCAGGCTCCGGTGTTCCTGGGCCTGTTCTGGGTGCTGCGGCGCCCGGATCCGCACCAGACGGAGAACACGGACCTGTACGGGTGGACCGGCTACCACGACGGCGCCGATTCGCACTGGAACACCTACATCGAGGCGAAGCTGTTCGGCGCCCCGTTCTGGTCCTCGCTGAGCTCGCCGTCCACCGACATCACCGAGGTCGGATCCGACCCGATCGTGGTGCGCGTGGTGGCGGTGGTGCTGATCGCGGCGATGATCGTCACCACGTTCCTGACCACCCGGCAGATGATCCTGAAGACCGGCTGGTCGGAGGACGCGAACCAGCGGATGATCCAGAAGGTGATGCTGTACGGCATCCCGGTGATCCTGATCTTCTCGGGCTCGATCTTCGCGATCGGCGTGGTCATCTACTGGACGGTGAACAACCTCTTCTCGCTGGCGCAGCAGCAGTACGTCCTGCGCAAGTACCCGCCGCCGAAGCAGAACGCGTCGGTCAAGCCCCCGAAGCCGGGGACCAAGGCGCACGAGAAGATGCTGGAAGAGGAGCGGGAGGCCGAAGAGCGCCGCAAGTCGCTGGCGCCCAAGCCCGGGCAGAAGCCCAAGAAAGCGCCGGAGCGGCCCGCGCAGGACGAGGGCGGCGACGACGCGAAGAACGCTGACAGGGTGAACGACCGGCCGAAGAGCAATCCGCCCAAGAAGCCGGCCGGCCCGGGATCGGGCAAGAACCTATCGCGGGCCGAGCGGATCGCGCGGGCCAAGAAGGTCAGCGGCGCCCAGCAGGCGGGCAAGAAGAAGAAGGGCAAGGGGGGCGGCTCGCGGGCCGCGTAGGCGGTTTAGAGTCGCGAATAATGGGGCAAAAACTAGGCTATTTCTAGTGATAGGACACAGTTAGCAATTATGGGAGCAACGGTGCGGGAGGACGAGGTGGCCTCCGAAGACGAACTGTTCGAACAGAGCGAAGTGGCCGCCGACTACATGGAAGGCCTGCTCGACATCCTCGACCTCGACGGCGACATCGACGAGCTCGTGGTCGGCGACCGGCCGCAGGTCGAGATCGTGGGGGAACAGCTCGGGAACCTGGTCGGCCCCAAGGGGCAGACCCTCGAATCGCTGCAGGAGTTGTGCCGGCTGGCGGTGTACCGGAAGATCGGTGACCACTCGCGGCTGATGCTGGACATCGGCGGATACCGTGCGGGGCGTCGCAAGAAGCTGGGCGACCTGGCCGAGCGGACGGCGAAGAAGGTCATCGACAGCGAACAGGCGGTCAAGCTGGATCCGATGAGCGCGTTCGAGCGCAAGTGCGTCCACGACGTCATCAACGCCACCGCCGGTGTGCAGAGCGAGTCGGAGGGCGCCGAACCGCGCCGCCGGGTCGTGGTCCGGCCCGAGTAAGCGAATGAGTCGGGAGCCGAGGAGCTCCGAAGCCGCAGAGGCCAATGTTTCACGTGAAACATTGGCCTCTGTTTTCGGGGACGATGAAGAGCGGATCGACCGGGCCGAGGACTACGTCGGCCTGCTGCGGACCGCGGGGATCGAACGCGGGCTGATCGGTCCGCGGGAAGTGCCGCGCCTGTGGGGGCGCCACGTGTTGAACAGTGCGGTGGTCGGTGAGCTGATCGAGCCCGAGGCGGACGTGGTCGACGTGGGCTCCGGCGCGGGCCTGCCGGGGATCCCGCTGGCGCTGGCGCGCCCGGACCTCTGGGTGACACTCGTGGAACCGATGCAGCGGCGGGTGACCTTTCTCGAAGAGGTGGTGGCGCTGCTGGGGATCGACAATGTGGAAGTGCTGCGTGCCAGGGCGGAGGAGGTTTCGCCGCTGGGGAAGGCGGACGCGGTGGTCTCGAGGGCCGTTGCCCCGCTGGGCAGGTTGGCCGACTGGTGCCTGCCGGTGGCGCGCAAGGGCGGTGCGATGCTGGCGATCAAGGGCCGAAGCGCCGCGGAGGAAATCGAGCGAGACGAGGGGCGGATCCGGGCCGCCGGCGGCGGCGAGGTGACGGTGGAGCGGTGCGGCGCCTCGAAGCTGCGGGAGCCGGCCTTCACCGTGCCGACGACCGTGGTTCGGGCGGTTCGGATCCGCTAGCGGTATCGCCCTGAGGTCGATCACGACCCGGGGCGGCCACCCCTGAATGTCGTCCAAGGGCCGAGCGGCCGACTGCTTCCATCTGAATCCCAGAGTGCATGTGGCCGAACGTGTTCGGTCTTTGAGACCCGGCGTTGTCCGCTTGGCTTGTACACGGGTCTGGGAGTTGGGCTAGTGTATGGCTCGTAAGCTTCTTCAAGAACGGGGTCGATGTTTCACGTGAAACATCCGGCCCGTAATCTGTGGCGGTGAATGTGCGCGACCCCCTTCCTCCAGAAGATCGTGAACAACAGAGCTCCCTTGGCGGCGATACCCCTGCTGAGCGCCGCATCAAGGACGTCCTCGATGCCGCTGTGAGCGAAGAGCAGTCCCCTCCTCGGCGGCGGTACCGAGAAACTTCCGAGTCGCCGGGTGGCGCAGCACCGGGCTACGGCTCCGCTGGGACAGAATCGTTCCCTGAGGAGACCGGGCCGGGCGCTCAGTACGCGACCGACGAGACGGACCCGGTTCTCCCCGGCAAGAACGAACTGCCGAACCACAGCGGGGAACGGGACGAAATGCGAAAGCCCACATCGAAAGCGGATAGGTCCGGACGTCACACCGCGCGTGAGGCCGCCGCCTCCGGCGCCGACTTCCGGCAGGAAGAGATCCGGGAATCCCATGGCTATGAGGTGGGCGCCGCCGAAGGCGGTGCCGCATCCGGGTTGGAAGAACGCAGCGGGGAGATCCCGCAGCAATCGGATCCGGCCGGAGACGACCTCCCGCTGGCTCGGGAGGCGAAGCGGGCCGTGCGGGTGCTGAATCCGGCCGGAAGCGTCTCCATGCCGCGGCCGGCGCATCGGCGAGTGATCGCGGTGGCCAATCAGAAGGGCGGGGTCGGCAAGACCACCAGCGCCGTCAACATGGCCGTCGCGCTGGCCCTCCACGGCAACCGCGTCATGGTCGTCGACTTGGACCCGCAGGGCAACGCCTCCACCGGGCTCGGCGTCGAGCACGGCGCGGGACTCAACAGCGTCTACGAGGCCATCGTCGACAACGCGCCGCTACACGAGGTCGCGCACCGGGTCGAAGGCATTCCCTCGCTCTACTGCGTTCCGGCCACGATCGATCTGGCCGGCGCAGAGGTCGAACTCGTCAACGTGGTTGCACGTGAAGCGCGGCTCCGGAAGAGCATCGCCGCCTTCGAGGGCGAGGTCGACTACATCTTCATCGACTGCCCGCCCTCGCTGGGTCTGCTCACGGTCAACGCGCTCGTCGCGGCCGAAGAAGTCCTCATTCCGATCCAGTGCGAGTACTACGCGCTCGAAGGGCTCGGCCAGTTGCTCCGGAACATCGAGCTCGTCAAGGCGCACCTGAACTCGCGCCTGAGGGTGTCGACGATTCTGCTGACCATGTACGACAAGCGGACCAAGCTCGCCGATCAGGTGGAGCAGGAGGTGCGCGGCCACTTCAACGAGATCGTGCTCGACTCGGTGGTGCCGCGCAGCGTCCGACTCTCGGAGGCTCCGGGTTACGGCCAATCGATCATGACTTACGATCCTGGATCTCGGGGTGCGACGAGCTACTTCGAGGCGGCCGAGGAGATCGCCCTCCGGGGCGCGAAATCAAGTTCGCGGCGGCAGAGTCAAACGAGCGAGAAGGGTGGGAACTAGTCGATGACGGCGACGAAACGTGGAGGGCTCGGTCGCGGGCTCGGGGCGCTGATCCCGACGGGCCTGGCCGAGGACATGACCACTGAAGCCGAGGAGATCGACGAAGCTCCCCAGAAACCGAACGGAACTCCGCAGCAGGCGGTGCCGAGCGAGCGCGACGTTTCACGTGAAACATCGCCGGCGGAGACCGCCGATGTTTCACGTGAAACGGAGCCCGAGCCGGAGGACGAGGGCGAGACCGCACCGGAACTGGTTCCGGTACCGGGCGCCAGTTTCCGCCTGATTCCGGTCGAGGAGATTTCCACCAACCCGAAGCAGCCGCGGCAGGTTTTCGACGAGGATCAGTTGGCCGAACTGGAGACGTCCCTGTCGGAAGTGGGGATGCTGCAGCCGATCGCGGTGCGCGAGCGGACCGACCCCGAGGCGGCGGCCGATGCCCACGGGGCGCGCTACGAACTGGTGATGGGCGAGCGGCGTCTGCGCGCCGCGACCGCGCTGGGGTGGGAGACGATTCCGGCGATCATCCGGAAGACCACCGATCAGGAGCTGCTTCGGGAAGCGCTGCTGGAGAACATCCACCGGGTCGAGCTGAACCCGCTCGAGGAAGCCGCCGCCTATCAGCAGTTGCTCGAAGAGTTCGACGTGACGCAGGAAGTGCTCGCCAAGCGGATCGGTCGGAGCCGTCCGCAGATCTCGAACATGATCCGGCTCCTGAGCCTCCCGGGGACGGTCCAGACGAAGGTGGCCGCCGGCGTGCTCACGGCGGGCCACGCCCGCGCTCTGCTCGGTCTGGAGAACAACGACACCCAGGAGCACATCTCCGAGCGGATCATCAGCGAGGGACTGTCGGTCCGCAGCACCGAAGAACTCGTGACCGCCTGCCGGTTGGAGGAATCGGAATCACCCGAATCCGCGGAGCCGAAGGCGGAGGCCAACCGACCGGCGCCGAAGGACCGGATCAAGGCCCCGGGGCTGGAAGAACTGCGGGAGCGGCTGTCCGACCACTTCGAGACGAAGGTCAACGTCACGTGGGGCCGGAAGAAGGGCAAGATCGTGATCGAGTTCGGCTCCCTGTCCGACCTCGACCGGATCGTCGAGCAGATCGGCGTCGAGTAGGCCCGCGAGCCGGGACCGTCGCCGCAGTCGGCGACGACCCGCACCGGTCGGCGGATCTCGGCGTTGATGTTTCACGTGAAACGTCTCGAGACGCCGGCCCCCGCGACGACGATGGGGTGGGGTTCCAACTGGAACCCCACCCCATCGTCGGTCGTATTGGAAGTTCGAACTCCCGGGACCGGTGCGGTCATCGCCGCGCCGTCATGCGGACGGTCCGGTTCGCCGGCGGATCAGGACAGTTCCCGCCACATGATGATGTCGTCGCGGTAATCGTCGTCGGCCACTCGCACCGCGCGCGGCAGGCGACCGACCTCGGTGAACCCGTGCCGCCGATAGAAGGCGTCGGCACCGGTGCCCGAGCGGACCTTGAGGCTCAGCGCCTCCAGCTTGAGATCCTCGCGAGCCACTTCATCGACCGCCGCCAGCAGCTTGCCACCGATGCCGCTGCCTTGACGTTCCGGGTCGACCTGGACGTGGCGGATCGAGCGCCATCCCTGCCGCGGCGGGCTGTCGTTTGATGTGAGAACACACCAAGCGACAATGGCGGCTCCTTCCTGTAGAGCGACCAGCGTGTCAGTCTGGTCGATCACTCGCGAGAGAATGGACACGGTGTGAGGGCGAACCCGGTCGAGGCTCACCGGCGGGACGAACCCGACGGAACCGCCGGCGTTCGTAACCCGTACCCAGAGGTGGCTGAGTTCATCGACGAGCGCGGCGGTGACCGGCGGATCCACCAAGACTGAGACGTCGTCCTCGTTTCCGGGCGACGCCTCTGGCGTGGAGCTATCAGTCACTGTTGCATGCACGCCTACCAGCTTGCCCTACGTCCCCGGCTCGCCGACAGGGGCTTCCCGCCATATGGGCGCACGTCACTATCGCACCCGAATCCGGGTATCTGCGTGGGATACGCACTATTCGAGTCGGTGCGGGGGTGATGCGAACGGTGACGGTCGCTTCAGGCTTCGCAAGCTTCGCCAAGAGGTTGATTCCGGCGGTTTCCAGACTCACGGGCATGCGGTACCTTTCGAGGGTGGCATCAGCGAGTACCCCCGGCCCGAGTCCCCAGTCAGGTCAAGCAAACCAGCACCGGTCACATGGCCGGCGCCCCGGCGGCGCCCAGTCCGCACTGCCCGCATTCGTAGACTGGCCCGCATTCCCCTTCGAAGGCGACCTGCGCCTCAAGCCGCTCCAGCAGCCGGTGGGCACCGAGCCGCCGCGCCGAGGCGATCGTCAGGAGCAGTGCTCTGCCTGCCACACGCCCGACAGCGCCTACCTGTGGACCGACGAGCGCTGGCGGCTGAAGAG
Source organism: Glycomyces xiaoerkulensis (assembly GCF_002798405.1). GTDB lineage: Bacteria > Actinomycetota > Actinomycetes > Mycobacteriales > Micromonosporaceae > Glycomyces > Glycomyces xiaoerkulensis. The sequence goes on from NZ_PGGV01000016.1 coordinate 233,596, forward strand.
TCCGCCCAAGCCGAGCGGACTGCCGGTGGTGGTGATCCTGGAGCCGCGTGCCCACCTCGACCTCGGTGACCTGTCGACCATGCACGCCGCCGAGCTCGGGGTGCTGACAGTCCGCCTGGAACGGGCCATCCGCTCCCTCGAGTCGGTCGCGCAGGTCCACGTGAACCGCTGGGGCGACGGTACGGCCCATCTCCAGATGTGGTTCCTCGCCCGCCCGCACGGCTATTTGCAGTTGCGGGGACCGTTCATGACGATGTGGGACGAGGTCCTGCCGCCGATCGACGAGTACGAGTGGCAGATGAACCTGGAGTACATCTCGGCGTGGCTCAGCGCCGACTGAAACGGCCGCCGATGTTTCACGTGAAACATCGGCGGCCGAACGTCGGTCGGGTCGGACTAGCTGCGGGCGAGCGCCCGGCGGACCATCGTCGCAAGCGTTTCGCCGAAGTCCATGCCCGCGGCCTCGACCGCCATGGGCAGCAGGGAGGTCTCGGTGGTGCCGGGGGCGACGTTGGCCTCCAGGACCTGGATGTCGCCTGCCCGGTCGACCATGAGGTCGACCCGGGAGACGTCGCGCAGGCCCAGCGTCCGATGCACCCCGACGGCGACCTCGGCGACGCGGGCCGACGTGGCCCCGTCGAGGTCGGCCGGCACGGTCCACCGCGTGGCCCCCGGGTTGTAGCGGGCGGCGTAGTCGTAGTCGCCGTGCAGCGGCGTGATCTCCACCGGCGGCAGAGCGATCGGTCCGTCGCCGAGGTCGATCACCCCGACCGCGATGTCGCGGCCCTCGACGAACGATTCGATGAGCGCCTCGTCGCTGTAGGAGAAGCAGCCCATCATCGCCGAGGGGAAGTCGTCCTCCTTGCGGACGGCGTGCACGCCGAGTCCCGAGCCGCCGGAGTTCGGCTTGACGACCAGCGGCAGTCCCATCTTGGCGGCGATGCGGTCGAGCAGTTTGCGGGCCCCGAAGTCGGAGAACGCCTGGCGGGGCATGACCGCCCAGTCGGCGGTCGGCAGGCCGGCCGACCGGAGCAGGTCCTTGGCCGTGGCCTTGCTCCACGCCCGCCGGGCGCCGAAGGCGTCGGTGCCGACGAAAGGGATGTCCGACAGCTCCAGCACGCCGCGCAGGGAGCCGTCTTCGCCGGGGGCGCCGTGTACCAGCGGCAGTACGACGTCGGGCGGGAACTCCTGCAGGCTCGGCAGCAGGTCGCCGTCGAGGTCGCGAATCTCGCACACCATGCCCTGGCGTTGCAGTGCAGCGGCGGAGCGGCGGCCCGACTTCATCGAGATCTCGTGCTCGTACGACATGCCGCCGGCGAGGATGAGGACGCGGGCGTCGGATGCTGCGGCGCTCTCGGTCATGCCGCACCCCCGGCGAAGGTGTCGCGCAGCTCGATATCGCCGGCGACCACCCCGGCCAGGCGCCGCACCCCTTCGCGGATGGAGTCGGCCGACTGGGTCGAGAAGTTGAGGCGCATCTGGCGCCGGCCGTTCCCGTCGGCGTAGAAGCCGGTGCCCGGCACGTACGCGACCCGTTCCTGCAACGCACGCGGGAGCATGGCCTTGGAGTCGAGCCCCTCGGGCAGGGTCGCCCACACGAACAGGCCGCCGCCCGGGTGCGTCCAGCCCGTGTCCTCGGGCATGAAGTCGGTCAGCGCGGCCATGAGCGCGTCGCGGCGGTCGCGGTAGAGGGTGATGAAGACCTTGACCTGCTGGCGCCACTCCATCTCGGTGAAGAACCGCAGCGTCGCCTCCTGGATGAGCGAGGAGGGGCACAGGATCGATGCCTCGACGGCCAGGAGCAGTTTGTCGCGGACGGCCGGTGGAGCGAGCACCCAGCCGAGCCGGAGCCCGGCGGCGAAGATCTTGGAGACCGTGCCGAGGTAGATGACACCGCGGTCCACCCGGGCCCGCAGCGGCGCCGGCGGCGCCCCCTCGAACGAGATCATGCTGTACGGGTCGTCCTCGATGATGAGCAGGCCGTGCCGTTCGGCGATCTCCAGGATCCGCTCGCGGCGATCCTCGGAGAGGGTGACGCCGGCGGGGTTCTGGTAGGTCGGGACGGTGTAGAGGAACTTCGCCTCGCGCCCTTCGCGCCGCAGACCGGCGAGCGCCTCTTCGAGCCCTTCGGGCACCAGTCCGTCGCGGTCCATCGGCAGGTGGCGGACGTCGGCCTGCGCGGCCTGGAAGACGCCGAGCGCGCCGACGTACGTCGGGCCCTCGGCGAGCACGATGTCCCCGGGGTCGAGGAAGGTGCGGGCGAGCAGGTCGAGGCCCTGCTGGGCGCCGTTGGTGAGGACGAGGTCGTCGGCCGAGGCGGTGATGCCCGACAGCTCCATGACCCCGCACAGGGTCTCGCGCAGCGCGGTGCTGCCCTGACCGGGGCAGTAGCTGAGCGCTTGGGGACCGCTCTGAGCCAGCAGCCTCGTGAACATCTCGCCGAGGTCGTCCATCGGGAGCGCGGCGGTGTAGGGGTTCCCTCCGGCGAGGGAGACGACTTCGGGGCGCGAGGCGACCGAGAAGAGTGCCCGGATCTCCGACTGTGCCATCCCGTGAACCCGGGATGCGTACCGACCGGTGTAATCGTCGAGTGTTGTACCGGACACGCGGAGACCTCCTTCAAGGGCCTGCACGGCTGCCGCGGCCGGGGCCGCGAGCCTGGAATTAGAGTTTCTCACGGATTTTGGGTTGTGGGGCGTCGGTCGCGACGTCGAAATCACCGGGCCGATGCGGCCCGCGGGCTCCGCCCGAAAGACGGCGCCGCTCACCACACCCTACGGGTCCGCGACACCGATCGACCTACCCTACTAGCACGGCGAACGACGGCCATGCGTGTTTTCCACCATATGAACGCCCGGTCGACGTAATCTGGGTAGGTGCATAGGCGCCTGGTCAACCTCACGCTCGACACCCTCGACGCCTTGCCGAAACGGTGTCGCGCCTGCGTGTTCTGGGAGCTTTCCCCGTTGTGCGCGGAGGCCACGGGGGAGGTGGGCGACCCTGCGCTCGAGAAGGAGGCCTGGCTGTCGCACACCCTGCTGGAGTGGGGCGGCTGCGGCCGGATCGCCTACGACGGCGACGTGGTCGCCGGCTATGTCACCTTCGCTTCGCCGAAGTTCGTGCCGCGGGCGGTGGAGTTCCCGTCAGGGCCGGTCTCGCCGGACGCGGCGCTGCTCATGACGGTGCTGGTCCGGCCCGCCTACACCGGCACCGGCCTGGGGCGGCAGCTCGTCCAGGCCGTGGCCGCCGACGTGGCGCGGCGGGGCGTCTACGCGATCGAGACGTTCGGCGACGCCCGCGGCGAGTCCAACGCGTGCCTCGTGCCGGCGGACTTCTACCGTTCGGTGGGGTTCAAGACGGTGCGGTTCGACCCGCGCTACCCCCGGCTGCGGCTGGAGCTGCGTCCGCCGGCCGACCGCGACCAGCAGGCCGCCGACACCTTCGAGGTTCCGCGGACGGTGGAGTGGTTCGAGCTCGACGACTCCGAGCTGGAGCAGTTCTTCGACGCGCCCGGTCTCGACGAGCCGGGCATAGTCCGCCCGCGCGACGGCCGCCCGGGGATCCCGCGCCGCGCCTGAACACGAAAGGAGCGGCGGGCCGAACCGGTCGGCCCACCGCCCTCGATGCGGTGCTACTTCTCCAGGAACTTCCTGATGGCCGCTTTGGGCTGCGCCCCGATGAGCTGGTCGGCCGGCTGACCGTCCTTGAACAGGATCATCGTCGGCACGCTCATCACCTGGAACTTCCGGGCCGTCTCCGGGTTGGCGTCGGTGTCGAGCTTGCGGAACCGGATCGCATCGGACTCCGTGGCCAGCTCCTCCAGCACCGGTGAGACCTTCTTGCACGGGCCGCACCACTCGGCCCAGAAGTCGACCAGCACGGGCTTGTCGGATTCGAGCACCTCGGTCTGGAAGTCGGCGTCGCTTACTGGCTTGATGGCGCCCATGGGCATCCTCCTGTTCGTCGGTTCTGCTAAGCGGTGGTCGGGCTCAGTCGGCGAGGCTGGAAATGTAGCGCTCGGCGTCGAGCGCGGCCGAGCAGCCGGTGCCGGCGGCGGTCACCGCCTGCTGGTAGGTGTGGTCGACCAGGTCCCCGGCGGCGAAGACGCCCTCCAGGTTGGTCCGGGTGCTGGGAGCGTCGACCAGCACGTAGCCGGACTCGTCGAGCTCCACCTGGCCCTTGACCAGCTCCGAGCGCGGGTCGTGCCCGATCGCGAGGAACAGTCCGGTCACGGGCAGTTCGCGCTGCTCGCCGCTCTCGGTGTCCGAGACCGCGACGCCGGAGACCTTGCCGCCCTCGCCGAGGATCCGGTCGACGACCGTGTTCCACTCGACCTCGATCTTGGGGTTGTTCAGGGCGCGGTCGGCCATGATCTTGGAGGCGCGGAAGGCGTCGCGGCGGTGGATGATCGTCACCTTCGAGGCGAACTTGGTGAGGAACGTGGCCTCCTCCATCGCCGAGTCGCCGCCGCCGACGACCGCGATGTGCTGGTCGCGGAAGAAGAAGCCGTCGCAGGTGGCGCACGAGGAGACGCCGCGGCCCATCAGCTCGTGCTCGCCCGGCACGTTCAGCGAACGGTAGGCCGAACCCATCGAGAGGATGACGGTCTTGGCGCGGTACTCCCGGTCGCCGACCCACACGCGCTTGACCTCGCCGTCGAGCTCGACCTTGGTGACGTCCTCGGCCGCCAGCTCGGCGCCGAAGCGCTCGGCCTGCTTGCGCCAGTGGTCCATCAGATCCGGGCCCATGATCCCGTCGGGGAACCCGGGGTAGTTCTCCACCTCGGTGGTCAGCATGAGCGCGCCGCCGAACTGGGAGCCCTCGAAGACCAGTGGGCGCAGGTCAGCGCGTGCGGTGTACAGCGCGGCCGTGTACCCGGCCGGTCCCGAGCCGATGATGATGACGTTCCGTGTTTCGCTCACCGGGATGTGCTCCTATACGATGTTGCGGCGTTCCCCGGACGCCGCGCGGGGGCGTTCGCGGGCGGCGTCCTACCGAGGCTGACAGCTTCAACGCCATCCTATTGGCAGGAAATTCCGCGGAGCCGGTCCGCGTCCGGCCTGTGACGGGCGAAGACCCCCAACGTGTGCGAACTCACGTCCCGGCAGCGCCCGCGGGCCTACTGCTGGAAGACCAGAGGCTCGATCTCCCCCTGCGCGCACTCCGGGGTCACCGCCACCGCGATCTCCCCCGAATCCGACACCAGCAGCGCCACCACCGCCGGCTCGGAGTCGTAGCGGGCGAAGTCCACCGCCACCGGCAGGCTCTCGTAGGCCTCGGCGAGCGCCTCCTGGCAGTCCTGCCACAGCCGCCCGCCCTCGGCGAGCGCCTCCAGCTCCTCGGGCACCGCCTCGGTGGCGCTGTCGGCGCTCAGCTCCCGCAGCGCCGACAGCAGGTCGCTGCCCTCCTGGTAGTCCCTGCCGGTGGAGAACGTGGCGATGCCGGTGGTCTCCTCGGCGCTCTCGGGTTCCTCGGCGAAGTCCTCGCCGCTGTCCGCCTCGAGCTCGGATTCCCTGATGGCCGCTTCCGGGTCCTCCTCGGACTCGGCTTGCGCGCCCCCATCGTCGCCTCCGGCGTCGGCCACGGTCGCCGAGTCCTCCTGCAGGCCGCTCACGTACTGGAGGGCGACCGCCACCCCGCCGATCGTCACCAGCAGCGCGGCCGCCGCGCTCACCAGCGCGTAGCGGACCCGCCTGGCGCGCATCCGCTCGGCCCATCCGGCGGTGCGCCGGTTCTCGCCGGCGTGGAGGGTGTCGGCCGTCGGCAGTTGGTCCAGGACCCGGTCCAGCCGGTCGGCGACGTTCCCGGGGAGGCCCTCGTACTGATCCGAGGCGGAACGGAGCGCCCTGGTGGCCTCGGCTTCGTCGTGGCGTTGCGGGCTCATCGGCGGCCTCCCTCCTCTCGGATCGATCCCGGCCCCGGTGGTCTGCCGGGTTCGACGCCGCGTCGGCGACCGGGGTTCCCGCCGCCGTCGGTGACCGGCGCCGCGGCCGGGTCGAGCTCGGGCAGGGCGGCGGCCAGGCGCCGCCGGCCGCGGGAGGCGCGGGACTTCACCGTCCCGGCCCGGACCTTGAGGATGGCGGCGACCTCTTCGACCGGGTAGCCGAGCATGTCGATGTAGACCAGCACCGCGCGCTGGTCGAACGGGAGCTCGGCCAGCGCCCGGCGGACGCGGAGCTTGAGGTCCGAGTCGCCGGGGTCGCCGCGGTCGGAGACGGTCCGGTCGTCCTCGCTCAGCGGGACGGTCGGGCGGCGCCCGGCCGCTCGGATGCGGTCGAGGCAGGCGTTGACGACGATCCGGTGCAGCCAAGTGGTGACCGCCGAGTTGCCCTTGAACGAGCCGGCGGCCTGGTAGGCCTTGATCATGGCGTCCTGGAGGGCCTCGGCGGCGTCGTCGGGGTTGGCGAGGGTGCGCACCGCGACCGCCCACAGCCGTCCGCGGTGCCGCCGGAACAGCTCGCCGAACGCGTCGCGGTCGCCCGCGACGTGACGGGAGAGCAGCTCGGCGTCGCCGGCCTGTGCGGCCGCGAAGCCGAGGCCGGGTTCGGCGGGCGGTCCGGGCTCGGGCGGGCTGGGGGCGGCGGGCATGGCTTCCTACCGTACGAAGACTTTGATGTCGCTGATGGTGATCTTGTAACCGTCGGACACTGGCGGCAGGTCGGTGATCCACACCACCACGTAGCGGGTGGACTCGCCGCCGGCCTGGAGTTCGAGGTTGGTGTCGGCGTCCTCGACCGGCTCGGCGAGGGTCGAGAAGGAGTCGACGATGGCCTGGTCGCCGTCGCTGCTGTCGCCGGGGTCCTCGTCCCCGGAGAGCAGGCCGACGGTCGCGCCGGCGCTGGTCATCTGGACCCGCACCGAGGCCACCTCCTCCTCGTCGCCGAGATCGATGAGAATGCCCATGCCGGGCTTGAGGTTCCCGAAGTTGGAGCGGTTGTAGTAGGTGTTGGTCGACCAGCCGGTGGAGGCGTTGCCGTCGACGACCGCCTCGATGCCCTCGAGTTCGTTGCGGTCGCCTTCGGGCGGGTCCACCACTCGGACGTCGTCGAGCGTCAGTTCGACCTCGGCGGGGGCGGCGACTTCGGACTCGGAGTCGGAGGGGGACTTGTCCTCGTTGGCGGCGCCGTCGCCCGTGAGACCCAGCGAGGTGTCGGCGCCGGAATCGTCCTCGCCCCCGCCCCAGACCAGGGCGCTGGTGACCACGCCGGTGAACACCACGACCGCGACGGTGGCGGCGATGATCGCCAGGCGCTTCATCCCGGCCGGCGGTGCCTCGGCGCCGCGGTCGGGGCCGCCGATCGCGTCGAGCGGCCCGGCCCCGCCGCTGCCCGCGAGGCGGCGCAGTTCGACCGCGAGCTCGGCGGCCGACGGCGGGGCCTCGGCGGCGTCGAGCAGGTCGGAGGTGAGGCGGCTGAGCGAGGCGGGCACGTTCGGCACGACCGCGGCCGCCTCCAGGGGCCGGCCCCAGTCGTCGAGCGGGGCGTCGGGGAGGCCGACGTCCTCGGCCGGGACGATGGCGGGCCAGGTCCCGGTCAGGCAGGCGTAGAGGGTCGCGCCGAGGGCGCGGACGTCACCGACCCGGGTGTGGCCGGGCTCGTTGCGGGGCTCGGTGACCATGACCCGGTCGTCCTCGGACAGCAGCACCGAACCGGGGTGCAGGTCGCCGTGGGTGACCCCGCCCTCGTGGAGGGCCGTGGTGGCGTCGGCGACGGACGCGACCAGCTCGAGCGCGTGTGTGGGCGCGAGCGGCCGCCGCGCCAGCACGTGGCGCAGCGAGGAGCCGCTGACCCATTCGCGGACCACGTAGGCGAACCGGTCCTCGTCGACCGCGTCGTACACGTCGACCATCGAGTCGGCTTGCGCGCGCGAGGCGGCGACGGCGGCGGTCAGGGTCTCGGCGGCGTCCTCGCCGCCGGGGGAGCGCAGCACCACTGCGACGTTGCGGTGGAGCAGGATGTCGGTGCCCCGCCACAGTTGGCGGTGGCCGCCTGCGCCTCCGACGTGTTCTTCGAGGCGGTACCGCTCCGCGAGCAGGTCGCCCACGGACGGCACTTCCACAGAACTCATGATGCGGGGTCCTCCCCTCTCAGTGCGACCGGGCACGGGGCCGGCCGGTGCCAGTTTCCGGCGCGGACGCCTCCGCGGCGTCCTGTCATGTTATGGCTCCGTGATCTCGCTCAGGGCGGTGGCACACGTATGGATGGTACTTGGCTCACCTGCGCAGTTTTGCGCGCACTGTGGCCTGGAACGACGTCATCTCACCCACGCGGAGGACCAGGCAGGCGGCGAAGTAGACGGCCAGCAGGCCCACACCCAGCACCGTCGCCGCCGCCAATTGTCCGATCTTGGAGTCGGTCACATCGGGCCAGGCGAGCCAGCCGAGCCAGGCCAGGGCGCCGGCGAGGGCCGCCGCCAGGGCCGTGCGCAGCAGCACGAGGAACACCTTGCGCATGCCGAGCAAGCCTATGCGCTTGCGCAGCAGCGACATCGATAGCAACAGGCTGACCAGATACGAGAGGCCGTTGGCGGCGAACAGGCCCACCACGACCCACTCGAGCGGCAGCAGCGCGAAGGCCAGCAGGTAGCCGCCGATGCGGATCGCGATGACCGGCAGGTTGAACAGCGCGACCGCCCTGGTGTCGGTCTGGGCGAAGAACGCGTAGATCTGGAGCTGGCTCACCGAGAACGGCAGCAGCACCAGGCCCACGACCGCCAGCACGGTCCCGGTGGCGTAGGCCTCCTCGGGGCTGTAGGCGCCCCACTGGAAGATCGCCCGGGCGAACGGCTCGTGCAGGGCGATGAAGGCCGCCGCGATCGGGACCAGCAGGAACGAGGCCATGCGGATGCCGCCGGAGAGGTGCTCGGCCAGTTCCGGCCAGTGCCGGTCGTCGGCGGCGCGGGTCATGCGCGGCATGATCGCGGTGATGACCGAGACGGCAACGATGCCGTGGGCCATCATCATCATCAGATAGGAGTTGTTGTATACGGTCGTGCCGGGGATGAACGGCCCCTCCTCGCCCTGGCCGCCCGCGGCGGCGTTGGCGAGCTTGATGACGGCCATGACCGCGATCTGGTTGGCGGCCACGAACAGGAACGTCCAGGACGCCAGGCGCCGGATCTCGCGCAGCGGCAGCGCCGAGAAGTCGAACCTGAACCGCCAGTGGAAGCCGGCGCGGCGCAGCGCCGGCCAGAGGCTGGCCACCTGGATGACCACGCCGGCGGTGGTGCCGCCGCCGAGTAGCAGGAGCATGCCGGTGGTGACCTGGTCGGCGTCGTAGAACAGCCGGCCGTCGGAGTCCGGGACGGCGTCGCGCGTGTAGCTGAGGAAGAACGCGGCGCCGACGACGATGACGACCAGGTTGTTGATGATCGGCACCCACATGGGGGCGCCGAACCGCTCGCGGGAGTTGAGCACCCCCGACAGGACCGCGAACAGGCCGTAGAACATCAGCGCGGGCAGCATCAGGTACGAAAGCTGCGTGACCAGGTCGTGCTGGTCGGGCTCGGACATGCCCCTGGCGATGAGGGGCGAGGCGAGGGTGACGATGAGCGCGGCGCCGGCGAGCGCCAGCAGGGCCAGGGTGAGCAGGCGGTGGGCGAAGGCGTTGCCGCCGTCGGAGTCGTTCTTGTGGGACTTGACGAACAGCGGCAGGATGATGCTCGCGAACACGCCGCCGATGACGAGCTCGTAGATCATCTGGGGGAAATACTGCGCGGTGGTGTAGGAGTTGCCCAGGAGCCCGGCGCCGATGGCGGCGCTGATGACGACCGTGCGGCCGAAGCCGGTGACGCGGCTGACCAGAGACCCGGCGCCCATGAGCAGGCTGGAGCGGGCGACGCCGCGCCCGCGGCCCTCGCCGGGTGCGGGGGTTCCGGCCGGTTCGGGCGCATGGAACTGCTCCGACCCGGCGGCGCGATCGCCGTGGCCGAATCCGTTCCCGGTGACCGGCCGGTCTCCAGGGCCGGAAGGCGAGGCCTGCGGACCGCGATCAGGTCTCGCTCTACTTTCGGCCATTCCCGCTCTCTCCGCTAAGCTTGCCCGGCGATGTCTGACAACAATAGTGGTAACGAAATCACAGTGCCTCACGTAGCCGACGCGCTGGGTCGGGTGTTCGCCGACGCCGGATTCGAACTGCATCTGGTCGGCGGCTCAGTGCGCGACGCGATCCTGCGCCGGAGCGTGAACGACCTGGATTTCACCACAGACGCCCGGCCCGAGGAGACCGAGCGGCTGCTGCGCGAGGCCTGTTCGACGGTGTGGACCACCGGCGCGGCCTTCGGCACCGTCGGCGGGCTCTTCCACGGCGTCCAGGCCGAGGTGACGACCTTCCGGGCCGACGCCTACGACCGCGTCAGCCGCAACCCCGTCGTCCGGTACGGCGACACCCTCGTCGACGACCTGGAGCGTCGCGACTTCACCATCAACGCCATGGCGGTGTCCCTGCCCGACCACGCCTTCTGCGACCCGTTCGGCGGCATCCGCGACCTGGCCCAGCGCACGGTCCGCACCCCCGCGAGCGCCGAGTCCTCCTTCGCCGACGACCCGCTGCGGATGCTGCGGGCCGCCCGCTTCGCCGCCCAGCTCGACTTCGCGATCGCGCCCGAGGTGCTGGCGGCGATGCGCGACATGGCCGCCGAACTCGACCGCATCACCGCCGAGCGCATCAGGGACGAATTCTCCAAGCTCATGCTCGCGCCCGACCCGGTGATCGGGATCCGGGTGCTGATCGAGACGGGCCTGGCCGAGCGGTTCGTGCCCGAACTTCCGGCGCTGCGGATGGAGATCGACGAGCACGCCCAGCACAAGGACGTCTACGAGCATTCGCTGCGGGTGCTGCGCAACGCGATCGGGCACGAGGACGGCGGCCCGGACCTGATCCTGCGGATGGCCGCGCTGCTGCACGACATCGGCAAACCCGAGACCAAGGGCGTCACCAAGGGCGGCAACGTCACCTTCCACCACCACGACGTGGTCGGCGCCCGCCTGGCCCGCGCGCGCATGCGGGCGCTGCGCTTCCCCAAGTCCGACATCGCCTCGGTCTCGCTCCTGATCGCCCTGCACCTGCGGTTCTACGGCTACGGCGACGCCGGCTGGACGGACTCGGCGGTGCGCCGCTACGTGACCGACGCCGGCGCCGAGTTGGAGCGGCTGCACAAACTGGTCCGCAGCGACTGCACCACCCGCAACCGGCGCAAGGCCGACCGGCTCCAGCGCGACTACGACCGGTTCGAGGACCGGATCGCCCGGGTCCGCGCCGAGGAGGACCTGCGCGCGGTCCGCCCCGACCTGGACGGCAACGCGATCATGGAGCTGCTCGGCATCGGACCGGGCCCGGCGGTCGGCAAGGCCTGGAAGCACCTCAAGGAGCAGCGGTTGGAGCGGGGTCCGCTGAGTCGAGAGGAGGCCGAGGCCGAACTGCTGGCGTGGGCCGAGGCCGAAGGAATCGCACCGCGTCGCGACGCGGATTGAGGATCTCCCAGACCACGAACGCGCACATGGCCGCCACCGCGAGCCAGCGCGCCGAGGCCGCGGTCAGGAACGTCCATTCGGGTATGCCGCGGCCGTCCTCGGCCGAGACCTGCAGCATCTTGCCGTAGAAGGCGATGAAGTAGCCGATCTCGGCGATCTGCCAGACCAGGAACATGCCCCACTTGGGGCGGGCCAGGACCGCCAGCGGCAGCAGCCACAGCACGTACTGCTGGGACCAGACCTTGCCGAACAGGAGGAACGCGGCCACCACCAGGAAGCAGAGCTGGGCCAGGCGCGGGACCACGTCGTCGCCGGGTTCGGCGCCGCGGTGGGCGAAGTAGCCGAGCCCGGCGATGGCCAGGCAGGAGAGCGCGAACAGCACCAGGTAGGCGTCGTTGACGAATTCGGGGTTCCACAGCTCTTCCCACCCGAACAGTCCGCGCACGACGTACCAGCCGGTACCCCAGTCGACCGGGCGCTCGGAGTTGAGCTCGAAGAACCGCAGCCACGAGTCCCGCCACAAGGCGGCGACCGGGGCGTTGATCGCGGCCCAGGTGACCGCGGCGGCGGCGGTGGCGATCAGGGCCCGCAGCAGGCGCCGCTGCCGCAGCGCGAGGACCAGCAGCGGACCGATGAACAGCAGGGCGTAGAACTTGGCGGCCACGGCCAGGCCGAGGAACAGCCCGGCCAGCACCGGGCGGTCGCGCTGCCAGTACAGGAAGAACGGCATCGAGAGGGCGATGGCGAACAGGTCCCAGTTGACCGTGGCGGTCACGAGGACGACCGGGGCGGCGGCCAGCATCATCGCGTCCCACGGCCGGCCCGGTCGCTCCCGGGCCGAGGCGGCGACTTCGGTCAGTTCGGGGGAGCGCAGGTCGGTGCGGGTGCCGGCGGAGCGGATCTTGTAGAGGATCGCGATGGCGGCGATGCCGCAGGCGAAGAGCGTGACGGCGTTGAGGTGGTAGAAGACCGTGCCGCCGTCGACTTCGGCGATGTTGCCGACGCGGTAAGCGATCTGTCCGAGCACGCCCATGAACCATCCGGTCAGTACCGGGTATTCGACCGGGTGGTCGCGGTAGGGGATGGCGCCCTCGTGGAGTCGTTCGCCTCCCCACAGGGCGCGGATGTCGGTGTAGCAGGCGTTGGTGTACTGACTCCAGTCGAGCCAGCCTCCTCCTGAACAGGGGTATTTCTGCAGCCAGGAGATGGCGAAGAAGATCAGGCCGGTGAAGAGGATGACCCGCAGCGGCGTCCAGAAGCGGCGTCGCGGCGGGTTGTGGGCGTGGTCGCCGAGCGGCCCTCCGAGGAAACCGGACAGGAACCGGACGAAGCGGTCCTGGAGCGAGGGCGCGGCTGGCGCTGGGGGCTGTGGACGCGTCTGCGGCATGGGACACAGTATGTCCCATGCCGCAGGGCGCCGGTCACGGCCGGTGCGGGCGGCTAGTTGTCCTGCTGTCCGGGCGGATCCAGGGAATCGTCGGACGATGTTTCGTCATCGGTCGGCTCTTCTTCGCCGCCGTCGCCGCCACCGCCGTCGCCGCTGCTTTCGTCGTCGGTCGGCTCCTCGGTGCAGGGATCGAACCAGCCGCCGCAGTCCTCGTCGCCTTCGTCGCCGTCGCCGTCACCGGGATCGGTGGGGTCGGTCGTGTCGTCGCCGCCCTCGCCCTCGTCGTCGCAGTCCTGGTTGTTGCCGTTCCCGTTGCCGCGGCATTCGGCATCCTCGTCCTCTTCCTCGTCGGCGCCGCACTTGGGGTCGTCCTCGTTCTCCTGGCAGTACTTGCTCTCCGGGTCGATCGAGCCGTCCTCGTTCTCGATGTCCGAGGTGGTGGCCGTGCCCTTCTTGACCGGGCCCTCCCATTCGATGGTCTCCCAGCCCTCGGCGTCCTGCTTCTGCTCGAGGAGCCGGGTCATGGCGTCGTACCAGACCGGGTAGGCGGTGTTGGAGCCGTAGACGTGTCTGTAGTCGCCGTTCGGGTCGGAGATCGGGTCGGACTCGGAGGTGATGTTGCCGACCCAGGCGGCGATCGAAAGCTGGGGGATCGCGCCGACGTACCAGGCGTGGGCGTTGTAGCTGGACGGGTAGTCGTTGCCGTCCTTGTCCTTGCCGGTGGCCTCCCAGGTTCCGGTCTTGCCGAAGTAGGGGCGGCTGAAGGGCTCGGCCTGGGTCTCGCCGGAGATCTCCGAGCCGACCCACTGGAGGTCGCGGGCGGTCTCGACCGCGATGGCCTGCTCGGAGTGGAGGTCGCGCTTCGGATCCACGATTTCGCCGTCGCGGTCGCGGACCTCCTTGACGAAGTGGGTCTCGTTGTACACGCCGTCGTTGGCGATGGTGGCGTACATCGAGGCCATGTCGCGGACGCTGGTCGGGTACTGCCCGAACGCCAGGTGGTGGTAGAACGGGTCGGTCCCGCCCTTGTTGCCGATGGTGCAGCGGTCGGGTTCGCCGTCCTCGTCGACCACGAGCCGGCCTTCGTCGTCGGGGACCGGGTTGCAGTCGTCGTCGACCCGGATCGGGGCCTCCTTGTCGACGTTGCCGAGCTCGTCGACGACGTAGTCGCCGGCTTCGTCTACGGTGGCGGCGTGCATCGTGTAGGTGCCGTCGTCGTGGAGCCGGTAGGTGATGCTGACGTCGTTGGGTTCGCCGTCGGCGTCGAAGACCTGGACGGTCTGGCTCATCTGCTCCAGCCCCATCTTGTCGGCGTTGTCGAGGATGGTGCTGGCGTCGTACTTCTCGCTGATCGCGTACATTGGGGTGTTCTTCGACCTGCGCACGGCATCGGTGAGGGTGATGTCGAGCCGGCCCGCCGACTGGTTGCCGTTGCGCAGGGTGCAGTCGGGGTACTCGCCGCCGCCGATGCAGCTCTGGCTCGCGTCGTCGGTGAGCGAGTCGAACTGCCGCGGGGACTCGGCGTTCCACCACGATTCGATCGAGTCGTCGTTCTGGATGGCGGTGGCGGCGGTGATCATCTTGAACGTCGACGAGGGCGGGTGCGGTGACTCGGGCCCGGCCTTGTCGATGCCGAAGCCGTCGTCGCCGCCGTAGTAGCCGGCGACGCCGCCGGTGTCGGAGTCGATCGCGACCATCGCGTTGGTCATCGACGGGTCGTAGTCGTAGAGGGTGGCGTCCTCGTTGTCGTTCTCGAACTGCCAGTAGCCGTCGTCGGTCTCGATCTTCGCGGCGTCGTTCGGCGATTCGACGACCTCGCCGTCTTCGTCGACGTAGTCGCCGTCGTCGTTCGTCTCGAGCATGATCTCGCCGCGCGAGCCGGTCTGCTCCAGGGACTCCTGGATCTCCTCGTCGATGGTCAGGACGACCGAGTAGCCGCCTTCCTGGCCCTCGCCGCCGTACAACTGCTCCTTGGCGATGCCGTAGCGGTCGTGGAGCTCGTCGAAGATGTAGCCGTCCTGCTCGTTGACGATGAACCCCAGCGGCGTGTCGCCGCCCCAGGAGCCGCGGACCTCGAAGTCCTCGATGGGAGTGGGGAACTCGAACTCCTCGCGCTCGGACCGGCTGAGGTAGCCGGTCTCGACCATGGAGTCCATGGTGTGGTTCCAGCGGGCCTCGGCGGCCGCGCCCTCGTCGTCGGCGATGAACGGGTCGTAGGCGCCGTTGGGCGATTTCACCTGCATGACGATGAACGCCGCCTCGGCGTGGTCGAGCTCGTCCAGCGGCTCGTCGAAGTAGACCTGGGCGGCGGCCTCGACGCCGGTGGCGCCGCGGCCGAAGTAGGCAAGGTTGAGATAGAACATCAGGATCTCGTCCTTGCTGTACTCCTGCTCCAGCTTCATCGCCATGACCGCTTCGCGGGCCTTGCGGCCGTATGAGATGTCGTCGCGGATCTCGGCGACCATGCCCGCGTACTGCTGGGTGATGGTCGAGGCGCCCTGGGTGTCGCCGCCGGTGACGTTGTTGACCAGCGCGCGCATCGTGCCCTGGTAGTCGACGCCGCCGTGGTCGTAGAACTTGCGGTCTTCGAGGCTCACCAGCGCCTGGGCGACGGTGTCGGGGATCTCGTCGGGGGAGTCGACAAGTTTGCGCAGGGTCTCGCCGTAGCCGCCGGCCTCGCTCGAGCCGTCGGCGTAGTAGAAGGTGCTGGACTCGCCGGCGCGGCGCACGTCCTGCGGCAGCGGCACCTCCTGGAAGAACCAGGCGCCGACGACGGTGATCGCGGCGACGAACACGACGGCGACGGCGATGAGGCCTGCGTAGATCTTCCGGCGGCGGCGCTTCTTCTTCAGCTTCTTGCGCTCGGCGAGGTCGTCCTCGCTCAGCGGGCCGGCTCCGGCGCGCCGCCTGCCGGCGGCCCGGCCGTGGCCGGGTCCGGCGGGGCTGACCGGTTGCGGCTCGGGTTCGCCGAGGTCGATGGGGCGGGGGGATCCGACAGGGGCGCTGCCGGCGGCACCGCCCACGGAGGCCGAGCCGACCGAGGCGCGCCCGCCGCCGACCGACGCCGACCCTGAAGCCCGCCCGACCGAGGCGCTGCCGGAGGCCGGGCGGCCGTAGGCCCCGGGCCTGGCGGCGCCGGAGTGGGAGCCGTGGCGGGGCGGCTGCGGTTGCTGCGGTCCCCAGCCGTAGTCGGCGCCTCCCTGAGGCTGGTTCGGGGCGGCGCCCGGCGAGGCGGAGCCGCGCACCGACGCGCTCCCGCGGGAACCTCCCCGAGGGGCGGCGTCGCCGAAGGGTCGTCCGTCCTCTGGGGGTGGAGTCGGACGATAACCGTAGTCGCTCATGCTCAACCATCCACGTGATTTGCCAGGTTATGGCCGCACGCCAGCGTCACGGCGCTCGCGAGCCGCCAAACGGCTTCGCCTTGGTCCCGCGCCCAGCGTGGGGGTGCCCGGTCGCGGCGGCATTTTGTCGATCGGCGGTCGCCTTCGTTCGACGACCCGGTGTCCCGCAGTCTCGCACACGCCAGCCAGGAGAAACCCACCAGATCGGTTGATCCTGCCGAGCTTAGCGGATGAGAGCCGGCCTGAACAGGGTCTCGAGCCCGCCCTTGACGTGATTTGACCCCGTCGCTAAAGTATTCCTAGATGTATCGGCTCGATACATCGAACCGTCAGATCGATCCGCGATGCCGCCGCGAACACGCGGCATCGTACGGCCGACGAGCAGTCGGGCCCGACGGACGGCCCGCGGCTCACCCGTGGAAGGAGGGACGCCGATGCTCGAGCTCGCCATCCTGGGGCTCCTGCACGAATCCCCCATGCACGGATACGAACTGCGGAAACGCCTGCTGTCCCTGTTGGGGGCCATCAGGGCCGCCTTCAGCTACGGCTCCCTTTACCCCACCCTCAAACGCATGCGTCAGCGCGGACTCATCGTCGAAGAGGTCCCAGGAGAGGGCACCGCAGAGAAACCGCTGCTCACCGGTCGCCGCGCCCGCAAGGTCTACCGACTGACCCCGGAGGGCAAGGAACACTTCGCCCAGCTCATGGCCGAAGCCGGCCCTGAGACCGCGGACGAGGCCCTCTTCGGGGTGCACTTCGCGTTCTTCTCCCGGACCGACCCGGCCACGCGCCTCCGCATCCTGGAGGCCCGCCGACGCAGGGTCGAAGAGCGCCGCGAGCGGATCCGCGAGGCCCTTGCCCGCACCGCCGAGCGACTCGACGCCTACGGGCTCGAACTGCAGCGGCACGGGCTCGAGACCGCCGAGCGGGAAGTGCGGTGGCTCAACGAGCTCATCGCCTCGGAGCAGGAGGGCTATGCCACGGGGCGAAGCGAATTCGGCGACCGGCTGGCCGGCCGGCAGCGGCCCGTCCAGGCCGCCGCAGAGGATGAAGAACCAGGTAAACAAGACAAAGGAGGCATGCGCGATGGGTAAGCTACGCGTGGCCATTGTCGGCGTGGGCAACTGCGCCTCGTCGCTCGTGCAAGGCGTCGAATACTACCGCGACGCCGCGGTCGAGGACCGGATCCCCGGCCTGATGCATGTGCAGTTCGGCGACTACCACGTGCGCGACGTCGAGTTCGCCGCGGCGTTCGACGTCGACGCCAAGAAGGTGGGACAGGACCTCTCCAGCGCGATCAACGCCTCGGAGAACAACACCATCCAGTTCGCCGAAGTCCCGCCGACCGGCGTGAGCGTCCAGCGCGGACCCACCCTGGACGGCCTGGGCCAGTACTACGAGGAGATGGTGACCGAGTCCTCCGAGTCGCCGGTCGACGTCGCGGCCGCCCTGCGCGAAGCCCAAGCCGACGTGCTCGTCTGCTACCTGCCGGTCGGGAGCGAGGAAGCCGCCAAGTTCTACGCCCAGGCCGCGATCGACGCCGGCTGCGCGTTCGTCAACGCCCTGCCGGTCTTCATCGCCTCCGACCCCGAGTGGGCCCGGAAATTCTCCGACGCCGGGCTCCCCATCGTCGGCGACGACATCAAGTCCCAGGTCGGGGCCACGATCGTCCACCGCGTGCTGGCCAAGCTGTTCGAGGACCGCGGGGTGCGGCTGGACCGCACCTACCAGCTCAACTTCGGCGGCAACATGGACTTCATGAACATGCTGGAGCGCAACCGCCTGGTCTCGAAGAAGGTCTCCAAGACCCAGTCGGTGACCTCCCAGATCCCGCACGAGATGCAGGGCGCCGACGTCCACATCGGTCCATCGGACCACGTGCCGTGGCTGTCCGACCGCAAGTGGGCCTACATCCGCCTGGAGGGCACCACCTTCGGCGACGTACCGCTCAACGCGGAGGTCAAGTTGGAGGTGTGGGACTCGCCGAACTCGGCCGGGGTCATCATCGACGCCGTCCGCGCGGCGAAGATCGCCAGGGACCGCGGGATCGGCGGCCCGGTGCCGAGCGCCTCGAGCTACTTCATGAAGTCCCCGCCGGAGCAGTTCTCCGACGAGGACGCCCGCGTCGCCGTCAACGACTTCATCGAAGGCCGGTGACGGCGGCCCGACCGCTGCGAAACGGGAGGCCCCGAGGGCGCGAACAACGGGGCCTCCCTCACCACCCTGTGGAGTTATCCTCGGACAATGCGCACCGACGGACACGTCCGGACCCTCGCTGCGAACCGCCGCTTCCGCAAACTGCTGGCCGTGCGGCTGACCTCGCAGGCGGGCGACGGCATGTTCCAGGCGTCCCTGGCGCTCAGCGTCTTCTTCAACCCCGCCCTCGGTGACAGCACCGACCCGTTCGCCTACGCTGCCGCCGTCGCGCTCCTGCTCGGACCGTACTCGCTGCTGGGACCCTACGTCGGCGTCGTGCTCGACCGCTTCAGCCGCCGCCGCCTCATCGGCGGCGCCAACGTGCTCCGGGCCGCGCTGGTCGTCGTCGTGGCCCTGACCCTCCCCACCGGTCTGGACTGGACCTGGGTGCTGTGCGCGATGGTGGTGCTGGCGGCCAACCGCTTCGTCCTGGCCGGCCTGGGCGCCTCCCACCCGCACGTGGTCGACCCGCCCGAACTGGTCACCGCGAACTCGCTGGCCTCCACGCTCGGCGCGCTCGCCTACGGGCTCGGCCTGGCCACCACCGGCGTGGCGCGGCTGGTCGACTCCGGCATCTCCTACTCGATGCTGGCGCTGGCCGCGGGCGTCGGCTACCTGGTCTCGGCGACGCTGGTCTCGGCCGCGTTCGCCCGCTCCGAACTCGGGCCGGACGCCGAAGACACCGAGCGGACCGGCCTGTGGCGGGGCGTCGCGGCGACCACGGTCGGCATGCTCCAGGGCTTCAGGCACCTCTCCCGCCGCCGCGGCCCGGCGCTGATCATGGCCCTCCAGGGCACCCACCGGTTCCTGTACGGCATCGTGTTCATCATCGCGATCGCGCTGTTCATGGGCTTCTTCTGGAACGTCGAGTCCGACCCGAGCCGGGCCACCACCATCAGTTGGCTGCTGGTACTGGCCATCATGGGCAACCTCGGGGTGCTCGCCGCCGCCGTGGTCACGCCGCGGGCGACACGCGTATGGGGGCCCAAGAACTGGGCCGTGATGCTCATGGCCCTGTGCGCGGTGGTCGTGGCGGCCCTCGCCGGCACCATGAAACCGGTGATGTTCGCGGTCGCCGTGCTGCTGGTCAACATCGCCTCGCAGGGCATCAAGATCACCGTCGACACCAGCATCCAGCGCGGCGTCGAGGACCGATACCGGGGCCGGGTCTTCAGCGTCAACGACACCATCTACAACGTCGGCTACCTCGCGGGCCTGTTCGCCGCCGCCGTGGTCGTGCCGCCCGACGGCTATGCGCCCGGGGCGCTCGTGGGTGTGGCGGTCTCTTACGGCCTGATATGCGTCGCATATGCGTACCTTGCGCGAGACGACGCACCGTACGATGCACAAGCATGGAGTCCAGCGGCAGCGGAGCCGAGACCGAGTACGAGCCAGTAGCCGCCAACCCCTACGGCGGCACGCCCCCTTGGCAGCGCCGAGGAGGATGGAAACGCGGTCTGGCCGGGCTCGGCGCCCTCGCGCTCACCGCCGGATCGGTCGCCGGGGTCGCCTGGCTGGCCTTCCGCGACGACGGCGACGACGCCCCGGCCGCAGGAGAGGTCATCCACGAGCGGTGCGGTGTGGTCGAGGCCGGCGACGCCGAGCCGACGGTCGAGCCGCCGCGCCTCGACGAGCCCGCCGACCGCACGATCGTCACCATCGAGACCAGCCACGGCGACATCGACGTCATGCTGTGGGGCGACGTGGCCCCCTGCGGTGTCGCCGCCTTCCTGCACCTGGCCGAGGCCGGATACTACGACGTCCACGAATGCGACCGGCTCACCACCCGGCAGGAGAACCCGTACGCGATCCTGCGATGCGGCAGCCCCGCATACGACCCCGAATCGGACGGCACCTTCGGGCCCGGATGGCGACACCGCACCGAGGTCGGCATGGCCGGAGTCGACGTGGCGGACGTGCTAGCCCTGGTCACCGACGACAAGGGCGACGCCGGCAGCGCCTTCACGCTGATCCGCGGCCAAGCGGTCCCCACCGAAGGCGTGAGCGTCATCGGTGGCGTCGTCGACGGCTTCGAAGTGCTCGACGAGCTCGCGGCCGTCCCCGGATCGACCGTCTACGACGGCGAACCGCCCCAGCCGGTCACCGTCTTCGGGATCACCATCGCCGAGGAATCCGACCTGCCGGCCGGCAACGACGGACCGCCCCCGGACGGCGAGCCGACCCCCGGCGGCGCGGGCGCCGACACCGAGACGACCCCCGGGACCGACGACCCGACCACGCCGCCCAACGGCGCCGAACCGTCTTAATCGGACTCGGGTTCGTCCTTGCCCGGCCGCTCGCGCTTGGCGTACTTGTCGACGTACTCCTGACCGGTGAGCTGCCGGATGGCGTCCATGATCTCGTCGGTCACCGCCCGGATGATCACCCGGTCGTTCTCCATACCCGCATAGCGGCTGAAATCCAGCGGCCTGCCGATCCGCACGCCCACCGGTGCCACGCGCGGGCGCGACTCCCCGATCGGCAGCACCCGCTCGGTCCCGATCATCCCCACCGGGACCACCGGCGCACCCGAGGCCAGCGCCAACCGCGCCACGCCCGGCTTGCCGCGGTAGAGCCGCCCGTCGGGCGAGCGCGTGCCTTCGGGGAAGATCGCGAACACCCGGTCCTCCTCGAGCACCTTCAGCGACGGCTCCAGCGAGGCGGCGCTCCGGCGTCCACCGGAGCGGTCCACGGCCACCTGGCCGAGCGCCTTGACGGTCCTGGAGATGATCCGGCCCTTGACGCCCGCCCCGGTGAAGTACTCCATCTTCGCCATCGTGGCGATGTGGCGCTTGGTGGTGAGACCCAGGAAGTAGTGGTCGGCGACCGAAAGGTGGTTCGACGCCATGATGACGGGGCCGGTCTCGGGGATGTTCTGCTTGCCGTCGATCCAGGGCCGCCAGATGAGTTTGATCGTCGGGGCGGCCGTCCATTGCAGCGTCTTGTACAGCACCGTGTTCAGCTCTCCAGTGGTTCTCACCCCGGCGGTGGGAAGGGTTGGTCGATATCCCGGGCACGCGGGCCTCGCCGAGAAAAGGCAGGCCGAGTCTATGGCATCGGCCGTGACTACAGGTATTGACCTGGATGGTGATCGTGATCGTCGCCGCGTGCGGCGCGCTCGGCCATGATCGCCCTCAACTGAGGCGGAAGATCGTTGCCGCCCGAAGGCAGGGCCCGCATGTCGCCCTGCCGCATCTGGTCGAGCTGGAGACGGGCCGCCATCTGCTGTGCCACCAGCGCGGCCTGGATGCCGTGGAACAGGCCCTCGAGCCAGCCGACCAACTGCGCCTGGGCGATGCGCAGCTCGGCCTCGGTGGGCGTCACGTCCTCGGTGAACGGCAGTGAGAGCCTTTCGAGCTCGTCGCGCAGCTCCGGAGCCAGGCCGGACTCGAGCTCGGAGATGGAGCGGGCGTGGATGTCGCGCAGGCGCTGGCGGCCGCGGTCGTCGAGCTCGGCGGCGCGGACCTCCTCGAGCAACTGCTTGATCATGGAGCCGACGCGCATCACCTTGGCGGGTTCGGCGACGAGCTTGGACGGGTCGGTCTCGGTCCCCTCCTGCCCGGCGGCCTCGAGCTGCCGTGCGGCCTCGTCGGCCGAGATCGGATTGCCCTCGGCGTCGACGATGAGCAACTCGTCGTCCGACTCGTGCTCGCTTCGCTCGTCGCGCTCCGGCTCGGTGTTCTCTTCGCTCATCGTCTGACGCGTCCCCAAAGTCGTCTCGGCGTGTACTGCTCCCTCTCCCCCGAGCCTAACGCGGAAGCGAACGGCATTGGTCCCTCCGGGAGGTGCGAACGCCCAGGGGAGGGCACGAACATACAAAAAGCCCGGTGGTCGAACCACCGGGCTTTGGGCGGTGCGCGAGGTGGGAGTTGAACCCACACGTCCTTTCGGACACTGGCACCTGAAGCCAGCGCGTCTGCCATTCCGCCACTCGCGCCCGCGAGCGGCGGACCTGAGAACCCAGGCGCCACTCGCGTTGAGTACGTCGGCGATGCCGACGCGACGATACTACCCTGTCCCGTCCGCAGGTGGCGAGCGGGTATTGCCCGGGTTGAGCGCTGCGCCACTACAGCAGGGTGCGCAGCCTCCCGACCGGCTGGCCGCCGCCGTAGACCTCCGGCCACGTCAGCGCCTCGACCACCGGCCCGGCCGCCTCCGGGTATTCGAATCCGGCCATCGTCGTCAGCGCCCGGAGCGCCACCGGCAACGAGGCGCGTCCGGCCCCGTCGTCGATCTTCACCGCCACGGCGCCGACCCCCGGCACCGCCACCGCATGCAGCCCCTCGGCGCCGCCCTTGGCCAGCAGGCCGGGCACCGCCGCCATCGAGCGGTGGTCGCCCCCTTCGGTGCCGTCGATGAGCATCGGGTTCGCACGCATGGCGTCGACCACGGTGCGCTCGGGCGTACCGGCCTCGGCCGCGACCAGGTGGGCGTACGCCCGGGCCAGGCCGGCCAGGGTTTCGGCCAGCACCGGCGCGCCGCAGCCGTCGACGCCGATCGCGGTCACCGACTCGCCGCACAGTTCCTCCACGGTCGCGGTGATCCGGTCCTGCAGCGGATGGTCGGGTTCGCGGTAGGTGTCGAGGTCCCAGTCGCACGCGGCGCACGCGGCGAGCATCGCCGAATGCTTGCCCGAGCAGTTCATGTAGACCCGCCGCGCTCCGGCGCCGACAGCGACCACCGCGCGCCGGGCGGCGGGGTCGCCCGGCAGGTCGGGCGGGCATTGGAGCCGCTCCTCGCCGAGACCGGCGTGGGAGAGCACCGATTCGACCCGGGCGACGTGGAACGGTTCGCCGCGGTGGCTGGCCGCGGCGATCGCCAGGTCGGGGTCGCTGTCGGGTTTCCAGCCGGCGCGGAGCACGCCCACCGCCTGGAGCGGCTTGTTGGCCGAGCGCGCGAACACGGGGGCGTGGGCATCGCCGATCGAGCCGACCAGTCGGCCGGCCGCGTCGGTGACGGCGACGCTGCCCCGGTGGATGCTCTCGGTGAAGCCGGAGCGGACGATTTCTGCGACGGGTTCGCCGCCGCGATAGGAAGCTGCCATACCGCGGAGACTAGCCTCGCGCGCGTTCGCTCGCCGCCCGATCGCGGACGATGAGACGCGTCCGGCTTCGCGGCGGGACCGTCGGACCTCGCCGATACGGTCGTCCGCGCCGGATTCGGAACCCGACGAACAGGAGCATCCGCCGTGGGACAGGTCATCTCGTTCATCAAGGTCACCCCCGAGGAGCTCGACCGCGCCGAGGCCGATCCAGAGTTCGCCGAGCGCCTGCTGGAGGACGAGAACCGCGCCGAGGCCGATCCCGACGGTTATCTCGACAAGGCGTGGGCCGGGATCGAATACCTGTTGGACGGGGCCGGCTTCGGCCTCGAGTTCCTCATGGACGGGGGCCTCATCGATGAGGAGGGCACGATGTTCTCGTGGCCGCCGGAGTCGGTGCGGGAACTGTCCGAGCGGTTCGGGAAGCTGCCGTTCGAGCGGCTGTCCGCCCACTTCGACCCCGAAGCGATGACGTCCGCCGAGGTCTACCCCGGCGTCTGGGGCGACGACGGGGACGACCTGGCCTATCTGGAGTCCTACTACGCCGGTCTGGTGGCGTTCTTCGAGGACGCGGCCGCCTCGGAGTCGGCCGCGGTCATGAGCTTCACGTTCTGAGTCTCGTCGGTCACTGGGTCGCGATCTGGTCGCCGACGGTCAGGCGCGCCTCGGGGTCGCCCGCGACGGTGCGTTTGAGCATCGCCAGGGCGATCTGGCCGTCCTCGTAGTGCTGCACGGCCGTGCCTACGAAGCCGACCTCCTTGCCCTCCAGCGTCACCGGGGTGCGCGGGGCGGGCGGGTGCTCGTCGGTGCCGTCGAGGTGCAGCCGCACCAGCCGCCGCGGCGGCTGGCCCATGTGGTGGACCTTCGCGACCGTTTCCTGTCCGCGGTAGCAGCCCTTGTCGAGGTGGATGGCGCCGGTCAGCCAGGCCGGGACCTCGTGCGGGACGGTGCGCTCGTCGGTGTCGGTCCCGAACCGCGGCAGGCCGGCCTGGACGCGCAGGGCGTCGAAGGCCCACGAGCCGGCGTGGACGGTGTCGGGGCCGGTGAAGTTCTCGGCGACGTCCTCGCGGCGGATCATCACGTCGTAGGTGCCTTCGCGGAGGGCGTCGGTGCGGCGGGTCCAGCCGGCGGTGTGGTCGAGCGCGGCTCCGGCGTAGACGGCGGTGGGTACCGCCTGGAGGTCCTTGGAGGCGAACTTGGCGACCGGCACCGGCTGGCGGGCCGGCTCGGGCGCCTCGGTGGATTCGGAGTAGGTGTAGGTGAGCAGGGCCCACTCCGAGCTGACTTCGCGGATGTCGACCTCGGTGCGGAACTTCATCAGCTCCAGGAACTTCAGCAGCGGCTCGCCGGCGCCCGGCTCGGTGTCGAGCCAGGCGGTCTCGCCGTCGTCGTAGACGGCGGCGTGGTGCTCGACGCGGCCGTTGGGCGACAGGAACAGCGTCTCGGTGCCCTGGTGGGGCTCGAGGCTGGTCAGGTGCTGGGTCGACAGCGAGTGCAGCCATTCGAGGCGCACCTCGCCGCCGACGGTGATGATCTCGCGGTCGGAGCGGTCGAAGATCGCCCCGGCCCCGGCGGCCTTGCGCTGCTCGACCAGCGGGCTGCCGTAGTGGCGGGCGATGCGCCCGGCGTCGTCGGCGACCGCACCGGGCACCTCCAGCAGCGGGGACGGGGCTGTCTCGGTCATTGACGATTCTCCAAGCATTCGGCGCAGGTTCCGAACACCGCGACATGGCCGACGTCGAGGACGAAACCGGTCCGGTCGGCCACCTCCTTGCGCGCGTCCGCGAACACCGCTGGTTCGACTTCGATGATCCGCCCGCAACGGTGGCACACCAGGTGGGCGTGCCCCCGGTCGCCGGGCGGGTGGTAGGTGGGGGCGCCGTGGGAGAGGTGGGTGTGCGAGACCAGTTGGAGCTCCTCGAGCAGGTCGAGGGTGCGGTAGACGGTGGTGATGTTCACCCCGTCGACGTGGTCCCTGACGCGTTCGTGGATCTGCTCTGGCGTCGCGTGCCCGAGCTCGTGCACCGCATCGAGCACGAGCTGCCGCTGCGCGGTCATGCGCATGCCTTTGGAGCGCAGCACCGCCGCCAGTTCGGTATCTGACTCGGCTTCGGTGGGCATGGGTGAATCGTACTTCGCGCCGGGAGGAGAATGACTCCATGGCAATGGTTACTGCAGTACTGCACCGAGGAGTCGTCGACTCCGACGAGCCGATCCTGTGCGCCGACGATCTGGGCGTGCTCCGCGGCGACGGGGTGTTCGAGACGATCAACGTCCGGGACGGGCGGGCGTTCCTGCTCGACCGGCACCTGGCGCGCATGGTGAATTCGGCGCGCCGGATGGAGTTCGAGCTGCCGCCGGCCGAGGAGCTGGCGGCCTTGGCCGAGCGGGCGCTGGAGGCGTGGCGCGAGCGCTCGGCCGGAGAGGGCGCGCTGCGCCTGGTCGCTACCCGCGGGCGGGAGCACGGCGGCCCGCCGACGGTGTTCGCGACGATCGATCCGGTGCCGCGGGAGCGGACCCTGCCGCGGCGGGACGGACTGAGGGTGGTCACGGCTTCGCTGGGGGTGGACGCCGACGCGCGGGGCAGAGCCCCGTGGCTTCTAGGCGGGGTCAAGGCGCTGTCGTACGCGACGCAGATGGCGGTCGGCCGCTGGGCCAAGTCGCAGGGTGCCGACGATGCGCTGTGGGTCTCGGCCGACGGCTACGCGCTGGAGGGGCCGACCTCCTCGCTGCTGTGGCTGGAGGGCGACACGCTGTGCACCACGGATCTGTCCAGCGGCGTCCTGCCGGGGACGACGAGCGCGTTCCTGCTGGACAACGCGCCGAAGGCGGGGCTGCGGACTGCGGAGCGACTGATCACGGCGGCCGAGCTCAAGCGGGTCGAGGCGGCGTGGCTGAGCTCGTCGGTCCGTGGTGTGGCGTTTATCACAACAATCGATGGGGCGGCTCTTGATCAACGCCCGGACATCACGGCTGAGCTGCACAAACTCGCCGGATTCGAGGTGCCTTCGTAACGGTTCGGCATCGATTCCCAGGGTTTTCTCAGCCTCGCCACAGGCCGTACTCAGAGACGGTCCTCATAGTAAAAATCGTTCCGGTCACGCCGACAAGCCGAACAGATGGACATGGGCAGTCTTCTGGGAGGCACGGAACAATCCGGGGGCACATAACCGGTCAGGGCAATCGGGCACAGCCCGACCGGTGCCAATGAAAAGTGGAGCTCCTCCACTTTATCGGGGCCGCAGTGAATGGGCAAGCACTGCGGCCCCATTATCATGTAACGGAATCGCTACGGATCGGTATAGGGCCTTCGGCTCGTCAGCCGGCCAGAATCTTTCCCGGGTTCAGGATCCCCAGCGGATCGAATGCGGCCTTGATGCGGCGCTGCGCCGCCAGGTTCACCGGGTCGACTTCCCTCTCGAGCCATTCGCGCTTGAGCGTCCCGACCCCGTGCTCGCCGGTGACGGTGCCGCCCAGCCCCAGGGCCAGCTCCAGGATCTCGTCGAAGGCGGCCCGGCCCGCCGCCACCGAGTCCCCGTCGTCCGCGTCGACCACGATATTGGGATGGAGATTCCCGTCACCGGCGTGTGCGATCACCCCGATGACGACGCCGTGCCGCTCCGAGGCGGCCTGGATCCCATCGAGGGCCTCGGCCAACCGCGAGCGCGGCACCGCCACGTCGTCGACCAGGACCGTCCCGAGCCGCTCCATCGCGTGGAGGGCCTGGCGCCGGGACTCCAGCAGTGCGTCGGCCTCGGCGGCGTCGGTCGCCCGGAAGACCTCGGCGGCCCCGGCGCCGCCGCAGAGCCGCTCGATCTCGGCCAGTTCGAGGTTCGGGTCGGCGTCGGCGGCCACCAGCAGCAGGGCGGCCGCGTCGGTCGGCAGCCCCATCGGGCGCAGGTCCTCCAGGGCCCGCAGGTGGACGTTGTCGATCAGCTCCAGCAGGCTCGGCTGGGCTCCGGCGGCCATGATCGCGGTGACCGCGCGGCCGGCGGCGGCGGTGGTGTCGAAGACGGCGGCCAGGGTCAGCCGGTCGGGCGGGATCGGGGAGAGCTTGACGGTGGCCTCGGTGATGACCCCGAGCGTGCCCTCGGAGCCGCAGAACAGGTGCACCAGGTCGTAGCCGGCGACGCCCTTGGCGGTGCGCCGCCCGCACCGCATGATCTCGCCGGAGGCCAGCACCACCTCCAGGCCGAGGACGTATTCGGCGGTGACGCCGTACTTGACGCAGCAGATGCCGCCGGCGGCGGTGGCGATGTTGCCGCCGATCGTGGAGATCCGCCAGGAGCTCGGGTCGGGGGCGTAGCGCAGGCCGTGCTCGGCGGCGGCGGCCGAGATCTCGGCGTTGTGGACGCCCGGCTGGCACACCGCGATCCGGTTGACCGGGTCGATCGACAGGATCGAGTCCATGGGTGAGAGGTCGAGCAGGATCGCCCCGTCGACGGCGGTGGCCGAACCGGCCAGGCCGGTGCGCGCGCCCTGGGGGACCACGGGCACGGCCCGCTCGGCGGCGACGCGCAGGACCGCGGCGACCTCTTCGGTGGAGCGGGCGCGGATCAGTGCGGCGGCGCGGCCGGGCTCGACGAGGCGGGCGTGGTCGACCGAGTGCGCGGCGATGACGTCGGCGTCGGTGACCGGGGTGAGCCCGGTGTCGGACAGCGCGGAGAAAAGCTCGCTCATAGCGAGCATCCTATATCCTATAGGATATAGGGCCCAGGGTTCGCGGTCAGGCGTACGGGTCGGTGTCGATGACCTCTCGCGCGATCCGGGCGAGGTCCTCGGTCAGGGCGATCCCGGCCTCCTCGGAGGCCGAGCCTCCGGTGAGGACGGCGATGCTGACCGGCTCCTCCGATTCGCCCTCGATGATGCCGACCGAGTTGACGAGCCATTCGCCGCCCAGGTCCGTGCGGGTGTCCCAGCCGTTCTTCATCCACACCGTCTCGCCCGCTTCGGCCGCGGCGCTGACGCCCCAGTCCTGGAAGTCGGCCAGGTCGCCCATGAGGCCGCGCGCCAGCTCCGCCTGCGCCTCGCTGAGCACGCCTTCGTAGAGCGCGAAGTCGAGGATCAGAAGCTGGTCGGCGGCGGTGGTCTGGGTCAGGCCCCAGCGCTCGGTCGTGTGCGGCTCGGTGCCGGGCAGACCCAGCAGCTCGTGCGCCTCCCGCATCGTGGCGTGCCCGTCGAGGATGCCGAACAGGATGCTGTTGGTGGCCTCGTTGTCGGACTCCTTGATCATCCGCTCCGCCTCGCCGATGACCCAGTCCGGGATCGCCTCCACCGTCTCGTAGTGCCGCAGCAGCATGATCAGGATCTCGACCTTGACGATCGAGGCGGTGTCGTGCTGCTCGTCCCCGTTGTAGCCGAGCTCGAACTCGCCGTCGCCGACCGCGACCGACACGTACAGGTTCTGGTCCTCGATCTCGGACAGGTAGTCCTCGACGGCCTCGTCGAGCGCCGCCTGCAACTGGTCCTGCGCGGCCGCGTGCTGCTCGCCCGGGTCCGGGCGCAGCGAGGAGTCGGCGAGCTCGGACTCGCCGACCTGCGATCCCGGGAGCTCTTCCTTCGCGGCGCCGGCGACGCCCGCGTCCTCGGAGGAGAAGTCGCCCACATAGATGACCGCGGCGACGAGGACGGCGAGCGCCGGGACGGCTAGGAAGGGCCAAAGCCGCCGCGAGGATTTCGGCTTGGTGGTCACTGTGGGGTACCTGACTTTTGACTGGGGAGGACTGATGACACCGGACTCCGGACCACGCTAAAGCAGGAGGTCTTTCGGCGACAAGCCGGGTCTGTGCCAATTTACGACCGCGAGGGTGATGACGCGAAGGGCCCCGGCGGTAACACTTGAATAACGCTACACGCGCCGGCGTACGAAACGCCCGCCGCAGCGGGCCGGATCAACGCCCGCTGCGGCGGCCGAGGGGGACCGTGAGGCACTGACCAGGGCTCTCGGTGTGGGACCTGGGGAGGAAATGACCACCGCGACAGCCCGGGATCAGTGCCTCACGGAGACACCGCCGCGCGGCGCCGGGGCCCCGGCGCCGCCGGGATCGCCGACCGGGAGGTCATGCCGCCGCCCGCTGCTTGAGAATGGTGCGCATCGCCGCGGCGGCGACGCCCACCAGGCAGACGATCGCCACCAGCGCGAGCAGCCCGCTCGCGCCGTCCGAGACCGCCTCGGCGTCGACCGCGGCCACCTCGTCGCTCGCCGGGGTGAAACCGCCGTCGACGCCCGCCTCGTCGCCTTCGGAGGGGGCGAACGCGTCCACCTCGGACTCGTCCTGCTCGGTCTGCTCTTCCCGCTCGTCTTCGCCGTCCTCGCCGTCCTCGGCCTCGCGCCCGGTCTGGTCGCTCTGATCGCCGCGGAGGTCGGGACCCTCGCCCCGCCGGTCGGACTGTTCGGCGTCCGCCTCGGAGCCCGAAGGCCCGTCCGAGCCGGAATCGGCGCCCGGGTCGGGCAGTTGACCGGTCGAGTCGCCGTCGCCCTCGGGCCGGTCGGACTCGTCCTCGTCCGCCGGGGCCGCCACGACGTTCACCTGCGCGGAGTCGTACTCGGCGAACAGGCCGGGGCAGTCGGGGACCATCGCGACCTCGACCGACCGGTTCATGACGAACTGCTCGGTCGAGTCCGCGCCGACCTCGTAGACACTGTCGCCTACGTGGAGCTCGGCGCCGACGCCGAGGTCGTTGCGGTAGCTCACCCGCGAGCCCTCGGTGACGGTGATCTCCTCGGAGTCGGGCTGCGAGCTGGGGCCGACCAGGCTGAGCGTGCCGCAGCCGCCGCTGAATGCGATCTCCCCGCTCGAGGAGGCCTCGGGTTCATCGGCGGTCGCCATGCTCACGCCGGCCGCGCCGCCGACGGCGAGCATCGAGGCGGCCGACAGCGCCGCCAGGCGCGACCGGCGGCGCCGGGACCGGCGTTCCATCGCCGACCGCGACGAAGGGCCGATGCGCCCGTCGCCCACCGGATAGGGCAGCGGCGGACGCGCCTCAGCTCGCGACGACTCCCCCGGCTTCGTGGTGTGTCTTCCCATGCCTGCGTCTCTCCAACTGCGTATCCGGATGCGTACGGCTCCGCGGCGATCGCGGGATTCAGGTCTCAACACCGTTCAACGAGCGAGCCGGGCGGAGGTGACGGGCGGCACCGGGACTCATTGCCCGATCCGGCGCGGCGCCGACGCTTCCGAGCCGCACGTGCCGACCGACCGTAGGATGAGCCGAGACACCACTATCCGAGACGGCGAGAATCCTCCCTCATGGCGATCACCGACAAAGCACCCGAAGCCGAGGAGCCCGAGCCCGGGGCCGACGGGTCCCCGGCCGACTCCGCGCCCGAGACCGCGGACCGGACCGACCCCGAGGCCGACGCCGCGCGCTGGCAGCGGTTCGCGGCCGCCGGCGACACCCTCGCCGACGAGACCGGCCCGGGCCGCCCCGGGTGGCTTCGCCGCCTCGCCCGCCTCGCCCGCCGCGCCGCCACCTCCGAACGGACCGCCGCCGCGTTCGTCGGCGCCCTCCTCGCCACCGCCATGACCTGGCCGCTCGCCCGCGACATCCACAAGGTCGTCCCCCACGACACCGGCGACCCGCTGCTGCTGACCTACACCCTCGGATGGCTCGGCCATTCCCTGCGCGAGGACCCGGCCGGCCTCTGGACCAGCAACAGCTTCTGGCCCTCCGCCGACTCCTACCTGTTCACCGACACCCTCCTCGGCTACGCCCCCGCGGCGCTGCTGGCCACCGACACCACCAGTGCCCTGGTCGTCTATAACGTCCTCTACATGGGATCGTTCGCGCTGGCGTTCCTCGGCGCCTACGCTCTGCTGCGACAGCTCGGCGCCCGCGTCGCCGGATCCGCCGTCGGCGCCGCCGCCTTCGCCTACGCGCCCTGGAAACTCGGCCAGGCCGGGCACCTCCAGGTCCTCTCCTGCGGCGGCATCGCACTGGCGCTGGCGATGCTCGCCCGCGGCCACGGCTGGTCGCTGCGCGACGGGTTCAGGCCCGAACGCCGGCGCCCCGGGTGGATCGTCGCCGGATGGCTGACCGCGCTGTGGCAGTTCAGCATCGGCGCCGGACTCGGCGTCCCGTTCGTATACCTGCTGCTCGTGATCGGCGTGGTCGTGGGCATGTTCTGGCTGACCAAGCGGCCCCGGCTGCGCTGGCAGACGCTCACCGCCGACGGCGCCGGCGGCGTCGTCTTCAGCCTCGGGGTGCTGTGGCTCGCCGACAAGCACGCCGTGGTCGCCCGCGCCCACCCGGAGGCGATCCGGGACCTGGACTACATCTCCTGGTTCAGTCCCACCTGGCAGAGCTTCATCATCGGCCCGCCCGAGTCGCGGCTGTGGGGCGAGGCCCACGCCGCGGCCCGCGAGGACATGACCTGGCCGCCGGAGCAGGCGATGCTGGTCGGCTTCACCCTGCTCTCGCTCGCGCTGGCCGGACTGATGTGGTCGTCGTGGCGCCGCCGGCAGCGGGCCTGGCTGGCACTGGGCCTCGGCGTCGCGTTCGCGCTGGCTATGGGCCCGAACTTCCTCGACGACGGCGCCTGGACGTGGGTGCTGCTCTACGACTACGTGCCCGGGTTCGACGCGATCCGGACGCCCGGGCGGCTGGTCATCTACATGACGCTGCTGCTGGCGGTCCTCGCCGCCGGGATCCTGACCCGCATCGCCGACGACGCCGACGCGATCGCCCACAGCCAGCGGGTCGACCGGCGGCTGGTGGTCAAGGCGCCGAAGCGCGCGCACGCGCTGCTGTTCCTGCCGCTGATGCTGGTCCTGCTGGAGGGCCTGACGGTCGCCGACGACCACGAGCCGGAACCGGCCCCGGTGGCGATGTCGGAGTTGGACGGGCCGGTGCTGTTCCTGCCGTCGGACGGCCGCGACACGCAGGTCCAGTATTGGAGCATCGACGGCTTCCCCGAGATGGCCAACGGCGTCTCCGCCTTCACTCCGGACGAGCAGGCCGGCATCAGGGAGCTGTCGACGACCTTCCCGGACCCGGGCGCGATCGAAGCGCTCCGGGAGGCCGGCATCGAGACGGTGGTGGTGATCCCGGACTGGCTGCCTGGTAGTGACTGGGACCGCCTGGATCTCGAGACCGATCCGCCCGGCGTGGAGGTCGAGCGCTCCGACGACGCGGTGATCTACCGCCTGGGCGAGACCGAGATGCTCTAGTCGAGCGAGCCGCAGACGAGCCAGGCCCCGTCCTCTTCGGTGACGACGAGCGGGTCGGTCGTTTCGACCTCGTCGGCGACGTTCAAGGCCATGACGACGTGGATGTCGTCGCCCTCGTAATACGAGTCGTGGACGCGGATGTCGTCCAGGAAGGCCATTTCGGGGTTGTCCTGGAGCTCGGCGGCGGCCTGGTCGATGTCGTCGGCTTCGACCTCGCTGCAGGCGAACTCCGCGACGTCCGCGTCGCTCCAGCCGACCATGTACTCCATGAAGCTTGTCGCCGCGGCCTCGGCCGCCGCGAACGGGTCCTCCGCCTCGCCGGAGTCGTCCGCCGCGGGATCGGTGGAGGAACGGGGCGGGGAGCTCGAACCGCCGGCGGCCTCTGCCGTGGTCTCCGGATCGGTCGGTCCGGGGCCGCCGGACAGCGATTGCGCGATCCACAGGATCGCGCCCAGGACCAGGCCGAGCCCGATGACGACTCCACCGCCGATCAGCCAGAGTCCCGGCCCGCGTCCTTGCGGGGCTCCGGCTTCGGGCAGCACCGACCCGATCGTGAAGGCGTCGGGGCGACGGCCTTCGGAGTCGCCGGGCCGGTAGGGGGACGGAGCCATGCCTACAGGGTAGGGACCGGTCGCAAGTGAGCGTTCGCGTATGGACGGTGATGGTGGACGTCCGGTGCGCGCCGCGGCCTACAGGCCGACCGCGGTGACGAAGGCGAGCGAGCCGATCGCGTCGAGCTGCGGCGGGGAGTGCAGCGGGGAGGCGATCACGTCGAACGTCCGGTGGCTCCCGCCCTGCTCCAGGCGCATCAGGCCGTGCTCCAGGGCGTCGGTCTGCAGCGCCTGGATCGGCGCCAGCCGCGCCAGCTCGGCCTCGCCCAGCGGATTCGCGTCCGCGGTGAAGTCCAGAAAGCTCAATCCGGCGTTGAGGAATCGGGGGCGGGCCGTCTCCACGTCTACCGGCAGTCGCAGCATCTCCTTGGCCGCCTCGGCGACCGCCACGATGCGCGTGTCGGCCGCGAGCAGCAGGCAGGGATCGGTGCTCGCGCACACCGCGGCACGCCACGGAACCAGCCCGGGATGAAGCCGCCTGCCATCGGTGCCGGGTGCCGGGGCGCGAAGGGGGATGACCAATTCCAGTTGTGTCATGGATATCCCGGGGGTTGTCGTCACGCTGGGTCTATCCACGATAACAGGGAAAAGTTGATCTTCGGTGGCAGTGCCTCTATTGTCTGGATCATGAGTTCGACTGAACGATCGTTCGGGATCAATTCCGAAGTCGGCCGGTTGCGGAGCGTCATCCTGCACCGGCCCGGCGGAGAGCTGCGCCGCCTGACGCCCCGCAACAACGGCGCCCTCCTGTTCGACGGCGTCC
Organism: Glycomyces xiaoerkulensis; assembly: GCF_002798405.1. Classification (GTDB taxonomy): domain Bacteria; phylum Actinomycetota; class Actinomycetes; order Mycobacteriales; family Micromonosporaceae; genus Glycomyces; species Glycomyces xiaoerkulensis. The sequence continues at coordinate 267,575 of NZ_PGGV01000016.1, forward strand.
CCTGGGTCGAGCGCGCCCAGGCCGAGCACGACCGGTTCGCCCGGACCCTGCTCGACCACGGCGTGGAGGTCCTCTACGTCGGCGCCCTGCTCACCGAGTGCCTCTACCTCCCCGAGGCGCGGGAGGAGGCGATCGCCTCGGCCGCCGCCGACCCCCGCCTGGGCCAGACCCTCGGACGCGAACTGCGGGCCTACCTCTCCGATCTCGGCCCCGAGCGGCTGGCCGCGGTCCTCGTCGAGGGTCTGACCAAAGAGGAGTTCGGCTCGGGAGGGAGCCTGCGCGGCAAGCTGATGCGCGGCACCGACTTCGTCATCGAGCCGCTCCCCAACATGATGTTCACCCGCGACTCGTCGGTGTGGATCGGCGACGCGGTGGCCGTCACCAGCCTCGCCATGCCCGCGCGCCGCCGCGAGACGTCCCTGACCAGCGTCATCTACCGGCACCACCATCGCTTCGCCGACGTGCCCAAGATCTACGACCCGTCGCTGGAGCACCTCGAGGGCGGCGACGTCCTCGCGCTGGCGCCCGGGGTCCTCGCCGTCGGCGTCGGCGAGCGCACCACCCCGGCCGGCGTCGAGCGCCTGGCCCGGCGGGTGTTCGAGCGGGGCACCGTCCGCACCGTCCTGGCCGTCCCCATCGCCCAGCGGCGCGCGACCATGCACCTCGACACCGTCTGCACCATGGTCGACGTCGACCGCATGGTGATGTACGCGCCGGCCGAGAACCGGCTCGACGCCTACACGATCACCCCCGGCGACGGCGAGGACCCGGCCATCGACGGGCCGAGGAGCTTCCTCGACGCCGCCGCCGAGGCGATCGGGGTCGAGCGGATCGAGATCATCCACACCGGCGCCCGCGACGTGGTCACCGCCGAGCGCGAGCAGTGGGACGACGGCAACAACACCCTCGCCCTCGCCCCGGCGGTCGCGGTCGCCTACGAGCGCAACACGGTCACCAACGGCCGTCTCGAACGGGCGGGGATCAAGACCATGACCATTCCCGGTTCCGAGCTCGGCAGCGGACGCGGCGGCCCCAGGTGCATGTCGTGCCCGATCGCCAGGGACCCGCTTCCCATTGAGTCGTGAAACACAGCCGTTCCTGAGCCAAGCATTACGACGGAATAGCACGGCCCTACGAAAATCTGATGTGACCGAAGGGCACCATCAAGGACTGTTGAGACGGGAGCGGCGCGCGTGTCGCTGGTCGTCCGAGCCGCGAACCTGTGCGACCGTCGAATGAAGCGCCACGCGCAGCCGACAAAAGCAAATGGACCGGTGGGCCGCCCACCTATGAGCAAAACAGAACGGCGGCCCACCTCCCAATACCAACGGAAGGAAACCTCCCTTGGTCTGTTTCAGCGTACGCCAAAACCGCCCCGCCACCGGAGAGCGAAACTCCCGGCCGCATCAGGACCCGGCCCGTACGGCTCGCCGGGCTGGAGGCCCGACCGCCGCACCCGAGCCGGGCCGTACTCCGGCCCCCGGCCGCGCGGTCGGCGAGCGGGATCGTCATCCGTCGTCGGACGCGGACGGCTCGGCGATCAGCAATCCGGCCGTCGCGGCGAAGCCCTGCCGGGTGTAGAACGGGACCGACTCGCTGCCCGCCTGGACCGTTACCCGGAAGAGCCCGAGGTCCCGCGCCAGCTCGAGCACGGCCGCGACGAGGCGGCCCCCGACGCCGCGGCCGCGCTCGTCGGGCAGCACGTACACCGACTGGAGGTCGCCGCAGGCCCGATCGAAGTCCCGCGGGGTCGGCGGGCGCGAGGCGACCGCCAGCCACGCCATGCCCACGACCTGGCCGTCGCGCGCCGCGACCAGGCACCGGTGCGATTCGGTGTGCCGGGCCGCCCACTCGGCGAAGGCCTCCACGTACCGCTCGCGGTCGATGCGGGGGACCGGCGGGTGCTCGTGCTCCCAGGACCACCGCAGGCCCGCCGCGTCCCGGAGCTCGGCCGGGAGGGCGGGTCGAATGTCGATTGCGCTCATTCCTCATTGTGGCGCGAACGCGCCGCGAGCGCGGTTCAGAGACCGGCGGCGATGTCCCGGCGGTGGTAGCCGCCTTCGAGTTTCACGCCGTCGGCCAGCTCGTATGCCTCGACGCGGGCCTGCGCCACCGAGTCGCCGGTGCCGACGCAGTTGACGACGCGTCCGCCGGTGGCGATGAGCTGCCCCGAGGCGTCGAGGGCGGTCCCGGCGTGGAGCACGCCCGCCTCGTCGGCGCCGTAGACCGGCCGGCCCTTGACGACCTCGCCGGGGTATCCCTCGTTGGCGATCACCACGTTCACCGCCGCGCCCTCGCGCCACCACAGCGGCCCGAAGTCCTCGAGCTTCCCGGTCGCTGCGGCGTAGAGCAGCTCGCCCAGCGGGCTCTCCAGCAGCGCGAGGATCGGCTGGACCTCCGGGTCGCCGAAGCGGGCGTTGAGCTCGACGACCTTGAGGCCCTTCGAGGTGAGCGCCAGGCCGCAGTAGAGGGTGCCGACGAACGGCGTCCCGCGGGCGGCCAGCTCGGCGAGCGTCGGCTCGGCGACGCGCCCCATGATGTCGGCCACCAGGTCGTCCGGGGCCCACGGCAGCGGCGTGTAGGCGCCCATGCCTCCGGTGTTCGGCCCCAGCCCGTCCTCGCCGATGCGCTTGTAGTCCTGCGCCGGGAGCATCGCGCGAGCGCTCTTGCCGTCGGCGATCACGAACAGCGAGACCTCGGGGCCGTCGAGGTACTCCTCGATCACGACCCGCTCGCAGTCGAGCGCGTGCGTCAGGGCCTCCTCGCGGTCCTCGGTGACGACGACGCCCTTGCCGGCGGCCAGCCCGTCGTCCTTGACCACGTGCGGTGCACCGAACTCGTCGAGTGCGGCCTCGATCGCCTCCCGCGTCCCGCACGAGCGAGCCCGTGCGGTCGGCACCCCGGCGGCGGCCATGACGTCCTTGGCGAACGACTTCGAACCCTCGATGCGGGCGGCCTCGCGGCCCGGTCCGTATACGGGAATCCCCTTGGCGCGCACCGCGTCCGCCACTCCGGCGACCAGCGGGGCCTCGGGTCCGACCACCACCAGGTCCGCGGCGGAGGTCACCGCGAGCGACGCGACCGCGGCCGGGTCGCTCTGGTTGATCCGGACGCACTCGCCGAGCCGGGCCATGCCCGGGTTCCCGGGGGCGCAGATGAGCGTTTCCACGGATTCGTCGGCGGCCAGCGCCGCCGCCACGGCGTGCTCGCGGCCGCCGGAGCCGATCAGGAGTACTCGCACGGGGCCAGTTTACGGGGCCGGTGCGGGCCGGCCTACAGGCGCGCCGACGCTGCGCGGGCGAGCGCGTGCCCGATGTCATGATGGGCCGGTGATTCCGAATGTGCTCGCCGAGCGGTACGCGTCCCAGCGGATGCGCGAGATCTGGGACCCGGTCGGCAAGATCAAGGCCGAACGCCGGCTGTGGCTCGCCGTGCTCCGGGCGCAGCACGACCTGGGCGTGACCGTGCCCGACGGCGTCATCGCCGACTACGAGCGGGTCCTCGACACCGTCGACCTCGAGTCGATCGCCGCGCGCGAGCGCGTCACCCGGCACGACGTCAAGGCCCGCATCGAGGAGTTCTCGGAGCTGGCCGGCCATCAGCACATCCACAAGGGCATGACCAGCCGCGACCTGACCGAGAACGTCGAGCAGATGCAGGTCAGGCAGTCGCTCGAGCTGGTCCGCGACCGGCTGGTGGCGGCGCTGGTGCGGCTGGGCGCGCGCGCCGAGCAGCACCGCGGGTTGGTGATGGCCGGACGCAGCCACAACGTCCCGGCCCAGGCCACGACGCTCGGGAAGCGGTTCTCCTCGTGGGCCGAGGAGCTGCTGGCGGCCTACGACCGGATCGAGGACCTGCTGCGCCGCTACCCGCTGCGGGGCATCAAGGGCCCGGTCGGGACCGCGCAGGACCAGCTCGACCTGTTCGGCGGCGACGCCGACCGGCTCGGTGAGCTGGAGCGGCGCGTCGCCTCCCACCTCGGCTTCGAGCGGGTGATGGACTCGGTCGGCCAGGTCTATCCGCGTTCGCTCGACTACGAGGTCGCCACCGCGCTGGTCCAGGCCGTGGGCGCGCCTTCGAGCGCGGCGGTCACGGTCCGGCTCATGGCCGGAGCCGAGCTCGCCACCGAGGGGTTCGCCGAGGGCCAGGTCGGTTCCTCGGCCATGCCGCACAAGATGAACACCCGCTCCTCCGAGCGGGTGAACGGACTGGCCGCGATCGCCCGCGGCTACGCGGGGATGCTCGGCGAGCTGGCCGGCGACCAGTGGAACGAGGGCGACGTGTCCTGCTCGGTGGTCCGCCGCGTCGCGCTGCCGGACCTGTGCTTCGCCGTCGACGGGCTCTATGAGACGTTTCTCACCATTGTCGATGACTTCGGGGCCTACCCGGCGGTCGTCGGCGCCGAGCTCGACCGGTACCTGCCGTTCCTGGCGTCGACGAAAGTCCTGATGGAGGCCGTGAAGCGCGGCGCGGGCCGCGAAGACGCGCACGAGGCGATCAAGGAGCACGCGGTCGCCGTCGCCCGCGCGATGCGGGAGGAGGGGCGCCGCGAGAACGACCTGTTCGACCGGCTCGCCGCCGACGACCGGCTCCCGCTCGACCGCGACGCGCTCTCGGGTCTCGTAGCCGATCCGGGTGAATTCGCCGGTGCCGCAAGGAGTCAGATCGACCGGGTCGCCGATCGGGTGGCCGAGGCCGCGAAAGCCCACCCAGAGGCGGCCGCCTACCGGCCCGGAGACATCCTATGACTTCCTGTGACTCAGAACCGAGCCGCTGCGCGCGCGACTGGCCCGGGCCAAAGGCGCTGAATATGCTAGGTCCCGTCCCGTCCAAGTGACCGACAGGAGTGCGATCGTGGCCCGAGTAGTGGTCGACGTGATGCTGAAACCCGAAATCCTCGACCCGCAGGGCGAGGCCGTGCTCGGGGCGCTGCCCCGCATCGGTGTGAACGGAGTGTCCTCGGTGAGGATCGGCAGGCGCGTCGAGCTCGATTTCGACGACGACGCGACCGACCTCGAGCGCCAGACGCGGATCATCGCCGACAAGCTCCTGGCCAACCCCGTTATCGAGGACTTCCACATCTCGGTGGCCGCGGAGGACGCCGCATGAGCGGCGTCGTGCCCGAGGAGCGCCGGGACCGCGGGACCGGCGCCCGCGTCGGCGTGGTCACCTTCCCCGGCTCGCTCGACGACCGGGACGCGGCCCGCGCCGTGCGCCTGTCCGGCGCCGAACCGGTCTCGCTGTGGCACGACGAGGCCGCACTGCGCAGCGTGGACGCGGTGATCCTGCCCGGCGGCTTCTCCTACGGCGACTACCTGCGCTGCGGCGCGATCGCCCGCTTCAGCGAGGTGATGGGCCTGATCGCCGACGCCGCGAAGTCCGGCCTGCCGGTCCTGGGCGTCTGCAACGGATTCCAGGTGCTGTGCGAGTCCCACCTCCTGCCCGGCGCGCTGGTGCGCAACGCCCACCTGCGGTACCGCAACCGGCCCGCGCGGATGCGCGTCGAGACCGCGAAGACCGCCTGGACCCGCGCCTACGGCGAGGGCGCCGAGGTGGTGTTCCCGGCCAAGCACGGCGAGGGCCGCTATGTGGCCGATGAGGCCACGCTCGACGAACTCGAGTCCGCCGGCCGGGTCGTGTTCCGCTACCTCGACAACCCCAACGGCGCGATGCGCGACATCGCCGGGGTCTGCAACGAGGCGGGCAACGTCGTCGGACTCATGCCCCACCCCGAGCACGCCGTAGAGGCGCTGACCGGCCCGTCCACCGACGGGCTCGGCGTCGTCGCCTCGGTCCTGGCCCACCTGAACGAGGGAGCCGTCAGATGACCAGCCGGTTCAACGTCGTCGTCGACAGCGTCGGCGTCGCCTCGGCGACGCCGGACGAGAAGCAGCCGTACGCCGAACTGGGGCTCAAGGAAGACGAGTACGAACGCATCCGCGACGTGCTCGGCCGCCGGCCCACCCAGTCGGAGCTGGCGATGTACTCCATCATGTGGTCCGAGCACTGCTCGTACAAGTCCAGCAAGGTCCACCTGCGCCAGTTCGCGCGGAAGAACCCGAAGACCGACCGCCTGCTGGCCGGGATCGGCGAGAACGCCGGCGTGGTCGCCGTCGACGACGAGATCGCGGTGACCTTCAAGGTCGAGTCCCACAACCACCCGTCCTACGTCGAACCCAAGCAGGGGGCGGCGACCGGCGTCGGCGGCATCATCCGCGACATCCTCGCCATGGGCGCCCGCCCGGTCGCGGTGATGGACTCGCTGCGCTTCGGCGACGCCGACCACCCCGACACCGCCCGCGTCCTGCCCGGCGTGGTCGACGGCGTCGGCCACTACGGCAACTGCGTCGGTCTGCCCAACATCGGCGGCGAGACCGTCTTCGACCCCAGCTACCAGGGCAACCCGCTCGTCAACGCGCTCAGCGTCGGCATCATGCCGCGGCGCCGCCTCCAGTCGATGCAGGCCAGCGGCGTCGGCAACGCGGTGATCCTGCTGGGCGCCAAGACCGGCCGCGACGGCATCGGCGGCGTCTCGGTCCTCGCCAGCGCCACCTTCGACGAGGACGGCGACGCCGACTCGCGACCCTCGGTGCAGGTCGGCGACCCGTTCACCGAGAAACTCCTCATCGAATCCTGCCTGGAACTGTTCGACGCCGGACTCGTGGTCGGCATCCAGGACCTCGGCGGCGCCGGGCTCACCTGCGCCCTGTCGGAGACGGCCGCGGCCGGCGACGGCGGCATGCACGTCGACCTCGAACGGGTTCCGCTGCGCGCGGCCGGCATGGAGCCGCACGACATCCTCGCGTCCGAGTCCCAGGAGCGGATGCTCCTCATCGTCGACCCGGCCCACGCCGAGACCGTCCTGAAACGCGCCCACCGCTGGGGCCTGCTGGCCACCGAGATCGGCACCGTCACCGACAGCGGCCGGCTCGTGGTCGACTACCACGGCCAGACCGTCGTCGACGTGCCGCCGGCGAGCCTGGCCGACGAGGGCCCGGTCTACGAGCGGCCCATCGCCGAACCGAACGACCGGGCGCTCGTCGCCGTCGACCGGGCCGAGACGCTGTCGCGCCCGTCCGGCGACGACGAGTTGCGGCAGACCGTCCTCGACATGGCCGCCTCCCCGAACCTGTGCGACCGCACCTGGGTCACCGAGCAGTACGACTCCTCGGTGTTCGGAAACACCGTCCTGGCCGCCCCGCACGACGCCGGGGTGCTGCGCCTGGACGAGCGGACCGGCGTCGGCATCGCGATCTCCCTGGACGGCAACGGCCGCTACGCCCGCCTCGACCCGTACTCGGGGGCGCAGTCGGCGCTCGCCGAGGCCTACCGCAACGTCGCGACCACCGGTGCGACCCCGATCGCGGTCACCGACTGCCTGAACTTCGGCTCGCCGGAGGACCCGCACGTGATGTGGCAGTTCGAGCGCGCCGTGACCGGCATCGCCGACGGCTGCGAGCGCCTGGGCATCCCCGTGACCGGCGGCAACGTCTCCTTCTACAACCAGACCGGGCGCGAGGCCGTCCACCCGACGCCCGTGATCGGCGTGCTCGGCGTCATCGACGACGTGCGGGGCCGGATCCCGGTCGGGCTGGGGGAGGCCGGCGACACCATCGCGCTGCTCGGCACGACCGCCGAGGAGCTCTCGGGCTCGGAGTGGGCCTGGGCCGCCCACCGCCACCTCGGCGGGGTCCCCCCGAAGGTCGACCTCGACCACGAGATGAAGCTGGCCGAACTGCTCGCGCGCCTGGCCTCGACCGAGCAGATCGCGGCCGCGCACGACCTGTCCGAAGGCGGGCTGTCGCAGGCGCTGGTGGAGGCGATCATGCGCTCGGAGCTCGGCGCCCAGGTCCTGCTGCCCGAGGGCGTCGACCCGTTCACCTACCTGTTCAGCGAATCGACCGGGCGGGTGCTCATCGTGATCCCGCGCGGCCAGGAGGTGGCCGTGCGCGGGGCGTGCGAGCAGCGGGGAGTGCCGATCACGCCGTTGGGCGTGACCGACTCGAGCACCGACGGGCTGCACCTGCGCGACCACTTCGACATCACCCGCGACGACCTCGCGGCGGCCTGGAAGGGCCGCATCGGCGCGGGCCTGGGCGAATAGCGTCGACGAGGCGGTCCCGCTCCGGCCGGTGCGGGACCGTTCACCGAGAATTCATGCTTCAGATGAGCGGCAACTGCTCCGACAGGTCGGCGCGCTGCCCGGAGGCCGTGGCCCGGCCCGATGCGACCGCTTCGTCGAAGCGGATCCGCCCGGCGGCCAGTTCGAGGAAGACCAGCGGCGGGCATTCGACGACGTTCGGCGGGGTCCCGCGGCGATGCCTGGGGCCGGCGACGCACTGCACCGCCCCGTACGGTGGCACCCGCACTTCCACCGAATGCCCGGGTGCGCGCTCTGCCAGTCGCCCCAGCAGTTCGCGCACCGCGCCCTTGAGCGTCTCGCGATCCGGTGCCCTGTCGTCGTCCAACGCGGCGATGGCGTCGGCCACAGCATCCATGGAGATTCCTTCATGCAAGGTTAGAATTCGCGGGGTGGCGCCGAGCCGTTCGGCGCGCGCCGCTGTGCCCATACCCGCGTCCCGTAACCGAATTGAGACCAGGCATAGTGGCGTCGACGACCCGCGACAGTGGGTGAACAGTGCCCTTGGGCATGCCCAGGAGGGGATGTAGATGACTGCCGCAGAGGCCGATCGGAGCTGGGCCAAGAGTAGCCTCTCCCCGTCTCGGCCGAGGCCACGGGGTCGCCTGCGCACACGCCTGGTCGGACTCGCCGCGCTCTTCGGCGTCCTGCTCGGCGCCTTCGCTCTTCCGCAGGCCGCTCACGCCGCCGACTTCGAGCATTGGATCTCCACCGGTCACGACCAGTGGGTCGACGTCGGCGGTGCCCCCGCGTACGTCACCCACGAAGTCAAGGCGACCTTCGACGGCGACAAGGGTCCGCAGGACGTCGTCATCACCGCCGAACTCTCGGGCCTCGACGAACTCGCGAGCATCGACGTTCAGGAGGGCGCCTGCACCCGAACCAACGTCGCCCAGGCCACCTGCTCGGGCATGACGCCGAACGAGCAGCGCCAGATCCAGTTCGTGATCGCCCCGGTCGGCGAGTCGGACTTGCCCGAAGGAGAGACGAAGACCGGGGAACTCAAGATCAACGCCGGTGGCCGGGGCAACGGCGAGCAGAAGACCAGCGTCACCGTCGCCGGCCACGCCCAGGCCGGGCCGAGCTCGGTCACCGAGGTCGCCGGCCAGGTCACCTCGAACGCCGAACCGATCGACGGCGCCAAGGTCGTGCTCACCGACGGCGAAGGCACCGACCACGAGACCAGCACCGACGGCTCCGGTCAGTTCCGCTTCGAGGGCAGCGACGACGGCACCTTCATCGCGCCCGGCACGTTGAAACTCACCGTTTCCAAAGAGGGTTTCGAAGACCGCGAGACGGAGTTCGACGTCGCCGAGGGGACCGGCTTCAGCCAGAACATGACCATCGACCCGGTGGAAGAAGAAGCCGAGGAGACCACCGAAGCGGCTACCAGTGAGGCGGCCAGCGAGGAGCCCACGCCGTCGGTGGCCGCCGCCGAGGGCGGCGGCATGTCCGGGACGCTGCTCTTCCTCCTGATCGTCGGCGGCCTGCTGGTCGTCGGCGGCATCGTCGGCATCATCTTCCTGCTGCGCGGCGGCAAGGACGACGATGAAGTGGGCGCCGAGGACCGCTTCCCCGAAGGGCCCCCCGACCACCAGCCGACCGCCGCCCAGGTCGGCAGCCCCGGTGTCTACCAGTCGGGGCCGGCTCCGGGGGCCGAGGCCCCCACCATGGTTCACAACGGACCGCTCGTCCAGGACGGCCAGGCCGGCGCTCCGGGGGCTCCCGGCGCCCCCGGCTCGGCGTTCGGCCCCGCCTACGGCTCCGGCGACGACTCCACGCAGGTGATGCCGCAGGCCGGCGGGCCCGGCGGCCCGCCCCCGGAGGACGACACCCGGATCCTCTCCACCGTCCAGGGACCCGGCGGGCCCGGTCGACCGGGAGCCCCCGGCGGCCCCCCGAACGTCCCCGGCGCCCCCCAGGGCCCCGGCGGCGACTCCACGCAGGTGATGCCGCAGGCCGGCGGGCCCGGCGGCCCGCCCCCGGCGCGGCCCCCGCAGAGCTCGTTCGGCGATCCGGCCGCCACTCAGCCGCATCCGTCGCCGACGCCGCCGCCGACCGGTTCGTCGATGTTCGAGCCGCCTCGGCCGAGCCCGTCGCCGCAGCCGCCAGCCGGACACGACCCGTACGCGCCGCCGCCGCAGCCGAGCCCGTCGCCGCAGCCGAGCCCGCAGCAGTCGCCGTACCCGCCGCAGGGCGGGCGTGACCCGTATGCGCCGCCGCCTGCGACGGACGAGCCGTACGCGCCCGGGCAGGCCCAGGGCATGCCGCAGGGCGGCTACGGATCGCAGCCGCCGGCCTCCCCGTACGGGGCCGACCGGCCGCAGCGCCCCGAGGACGAGGACCCGCCGACCCCCTCGCGCTACCGCCGCGACGACGAGCGCCGAGGCTGGGGCGAGTGGGACGACCGGCCCCGCTCCTGGTGACCGAACCCTCGCCTCGCCGCGCGTGATCGCCTGATCGGGATGGTGGAGTTCGCCGCCGCTTCGGATAGACTGTGACAAGGCGCCTCCCGCCCGCCACACACCAACCGAGGAGTTGCAGTGACCCGAGGTGACGGTCAACTCACCACGGAACTCGATCCCGACCAGCCCGGCCCCCGCGACGCCTGCGGCGTCGTGGGCGTGTGGGCACCGGGGGAAGAGGTCTCCAAGCTCACCTACTTCGGGCTGTACGCGCTGCAGCACCGCGGCCAGGAAGCGGCCGGGATCGCCGTCTCCGACGGCTCCCGCACCGTGGTTTACAAGGACCTCGGCCTGGTGGCCCAGGTCTTCGACGAGTCCACGCTCGCCCCGCTCCAGGGCCACATGGCCATCGGCCACGCCCGGTACTCCACCACCGGGGCCTCCACCTGGGATAACGCCCAGCCGACCATCAGGTCGACCACCACGGGCACCGCTATCGCCTTGGCCCACAACGGGAATCTCGTCAACACCGCCGACCTGCTCGAGGAGGTCGACCGGCTCGGCGTCGAGATGGGCGAGAACACCTCCGACACGCACCTGATCACCGCGCTGCTGACCGCCCGCCCCGACGAGTCGGTCACCGCCGCCGCCGAGCGCGTCCTGCCGCAACTGCGCGGCGCTTTCTGCCTGGTGTTCACCGACGAGAACACGCTGTACGCCGCCCGCGATCCGCAGGGCGTCCACCCGCTGGTCCTGGGCCGGCTGGCCTCGGGGTGGGCCGTCGCCAGCGAGACGGCCGCGCTCGACACCATCGGCGCGCAGTTCGTGCGCGAGGTCGAGCCCGGCGAGATGGTCGCGATCGACGAATACGGGCTGCGTTCGACCCGGTTCGCCAACCCCGAGCCGAAGAACTGCCTGTTCGAGTACGTCTACCTGGCCCGCCCCGACTCGAACCTCGCCGGGCGCAACGTATACGCCACCCGCGTCGAGGTCGGGCGCGTCCTCGCCGACGAGCATCCGGTCGAGGCCGACCTGGTGATCGGGGTGCCCGAGTCCGGCATCCCCGCCGCGATCGGCTACGCCGAGGCGTCCGGCACCCCGTACGGGCAGGGCTTCACCAAGAACTCCTATGTGGGGCGCACCTTCATCCAGCCGTCGCAGTCGCTGCGCCAGCTCGGCATCCGCCTCAAGCTCAATCCCCTGGTCGACCAGATCCGCGGCAAGCGCCTGGTCATCGTCGACGACACCATCGTGCGCGGCAACACCCAGCGGGCGCTGGTGCGGATGCTGCGCGAGGCCGGGGCGGTCGAGGTCCACATCCGGATCTCGGCGCCGCCGGTCAAGTGGCCGTGCTTCTACGGCATCGACTTCGCCACCCGCGCCGAGCTGATCGCCGGCAGTCTCGACGTAGACGGCATCCGCGCCCAGATCGGCGCCGACAGCCTCGGCTACGTCTCCCAGCAGGGCCTCGTGCGGGCCACCGAGCAGCCGGCCTCCCGGTTGTGCATGGCCTGCTTCGACGGCCGGTACCCGATCGAACTCCCCGCCGCCGACCTCATCGGCAAGCACCTCCTGGAATCGCAGTCTCCAACACCGCAACCCACCGAAGCGAGCACGCAAGTGCGGGAAGGGACCACAGCGTGAGCAGCGGCACCTCCACCAGACGGGGCAGCATCTCCTACGCCTCCGCGGGCGTCGACATCGCCGCGGGCGACCAGGCCGTCGAGGCCCTCGAACCATCGATCCGCAAGACCGCCAGGCCCGAGGTCGTCGGCGGCATCGGCGGCTTCGCGGGGCTGTTCGCCCTCGACGTCGACAAGTACACCAAGCCCCTGCTGGCCTCCTCGACCGACGGCGTGGGCACCAAGCTCGTCATCGCCCAGCGGCTGGACATCCACGACACGGTCGGCATCGACCTGGTCGCGATGGTCGTCGACGACCTCGTGGTGTGCGGCGCCGAGCCGCTGTTCCTGCTCGACTACATCGCCACCGGCCAGGTGGTGCCCGAGCGGATCGCCGACATCGGCGCCGGCATCGCCGACGGCTGCCGCTACGCCGGCTGCTCCCTGATCGGCGGCGAGATCGCCGAGCACCCCGGGGTGATGAAGGCCGACGACTACGACATCTCCGCCACCGGCGTCGGCGTGGTGGAGGCCGACGCGCTGCTGGGTCCCGAGCGGGTCAAGCCCGGCGACGTCGCGATCGCCATGCGCGCTTCGGGCCTGCACTCCAACGGCTTCTCGCTGGTGCGGGAGGCCCTGTTCGGCGACGGCGGGATGGAGCTGACGACCGAGGTGCCCGAGTTCGGCAGGCAGCGCACCCTGGGCGAGGAGCTGCTGACGCCGACGCACATCTACGCCAAGGAGTGCCTGGAGCTGGCCAAGGAGTGCGACGTGCACGCCTTCGCCCACATCACCGGCGGCGGCATCGCGGGCAACCTGGTCCGATCGATCCCGGACGGCTTGACCGTCCAGGTCGACCGCTCGACCTGGACCCCGAACCCGGTGTTCGACGTGGTCCAGCGCATCGGCGGCATCAGCGACCAGGAGATGGAGCGCACCTTCAACATGGGCGTGGGCATGATCGCCGTGGTGGCCCCCGACCAGGTCGACCGTTCGCTGGCGGTGCTGACCGCCCGCCACCTCGAGTCGTGGGTGATCGGCGAGGTCGCCGAGGGCGACGACGCGGTCAAGCTGACCGGGAACTACCGGAAGCCTGCCTAGGCACGGCAGCGGCCTCCCGCCGCCTCGCCGACCGGGTGGTCAGCAGCAGCCACGCCAGTCCCAGGACCGGCAGGACCGCCGCCGAGATCAGCGCCGGTACCAGTGGCAGGGTGGGCGTGATCATCACGCCCACGATCAGGATGGTGAGGATCAGGATCGTGCTGCGCCGCGCCGGGTCGAACACCCGCAGCGGCCCGAGCGGCAGGTCGTGCCAGTCGACGCGTTTGGCCGCGCGGAGGATGACGATCCCCAGCATGAAACCGGCCGGCTCGTCCAGCAGCCAGTGCTGGCCGGTGTAGACCTGTCCGACCGCGACCAGCACCGGCGGTGCGATCAGCAGCGTCAAGCGCAGCCACCTGGGAAGCAGCCCGCCGATGAGCATGACGATGAGGCCGAACAGCAGGATCGAGTTGACCGCGTGGCCCGACGGGTAGGCGGTCGCGTCGGTGATGGCGCCGCCGCCCTCCGGGTGGTAGGTGAACAGCATCGGCCCCTCCGGCGAGACCTTCCCCAGGGCGAACGGATGCTGGGAGAGCGGGCGGCCCAGCAGGTGCTTCATGCCCAGGATGACCGCCAGGGTGATGAACGACAGCACGTACATCAGCATCGGGCGGATGGACCTCGACCGCAGTGCGCACCAGACGGCGAAGGCGAGTGTGAGCGGCGCGACGTACTTCGCCTGGCCCAGCAGCACGACCGTGCGTCCGGCATCCCAAAGCCACTGTACTTTGTGCTCTATCACCCACAGACGCAGTTCGTAGTCGAGCTCGACCAGCGGCGAGGGGAAGGTGAGCAGCGCCGACATGACCAGGAACGCGGCGAGCAGCCACAGGTCGGGCCGCAGGCTCCGGGGCCGCTCGGCGTACGGTTCCCAGTCGAACCAATCGACGGGGATGTAGCGGCGCATCGGCCGGAGGAGCTGCTCGACGACGGCGTCGTCGGCAACGGTCACACCCCGGTCCTTGATGCCCGCGCTTCGGCGCCCGGTCCCGGCCCGGTTCGTTTCGGATGGCATATCTGGATATTCGCTTGTGAACCTTAAATCCGGCGGCTCCACTTCCGAAATGGGCTTGAGTTGTTATCAGGTCGGTATAAATGCTGCAGTTTGCGACGCACGGGTATTGCGCCCATTCGGCATCGATCGGCACAGCGGGCTCAGGAGCCGCAGACATGCGCCTCAATGGTCACCCTGATCGCTTTCCCTTTCGGCCAAAGGAGAGAGTGACGGGCGCAACAGAAACATCGATCCCGATGTCCATCCCGCAACGATGAATCGGTGACCGGGTCCACACCGCACCGTGGGCACTGCATGCGACGGCGCCGCCGAGGGGTTCGGCGTCCACTTCGAGGTGTGGAGCCACGGGTCGGGAGATCGCCGCGCGGGTGCCGTCAGCGGACGAGGCGGAGGCCGGACATGCCTCCGTCGACGGCGACGCTGGTGCCGGTCAGCGACTTGTTGACCGGGGAGGCGAGGTAGACGATCGCCTCGGCGACCTCCTCGGGGCCCACCAGGCGGCCGGTCGGTTGGCGCGCTTCCAGTTTCCGGCGTTCGTCCTCGGGGTCCTCGGCCTGGTCGAGCAGGCGGCCGATCCACGGGGTGTCGGCCGTGCCGGGGGCCACCGAGTTCACCCGGATGCCTTCGGCCACATGGTCGGCGGCCATCGCCTGGGTCAGGGAGTGCACCGCGCCCTTCGACGCCGAGTACAGGGCCCGCTTCACCAGGCCGGCGGTGGCGGCGATCGAGGAGGTGTTCACGATCGCAGGCGACTCGGAGGCGCGCAGGTGCGGCAGGCACGCCCGCGCCAGTCGGACCATGCCGAGCAGATTGACGTCGAGCACCCGGACCCACTGCTTGTCGGAGTTGTCCTCGACGGTGCCGACCGCCCCGATCCCGGCGTTGTTGACCAGGACGTCGATGCCGCCGAAGTGATCGACGACGGCCTCGACCGCCTGGCGCACCCGGTGGTCGTCGGCCACGTCGCACCGGGCCGACCAGTGCTTCGGGCTCTCGTTCAGATCGAGGACGGCGACGTTCGCGCCGCGGGCGGCGAAGGCGTCGGCGGCGGCCTCGCCGATGCCGGACGACCCGCCGGAGACGGCGACGGTGAGTCCCTTGAAATCAGCCATGGTGTTGTCTCCATTCAGGACCGTTCGGGAAGGCGTGGCGATGCAGGCTCTCCCGCTTCATCTCGGCCGAGAACCCCGGCGCGTCCGGCGCCCGGTAGCGGCCGTTCTCGACGACGGCGGGCGCGACGAAGTGCTCGTGCAGGTGGTCGACGTACTCGATCACCCGGTCTTTCATGGTCGCACTGACCGAGGCGTAGTCGAACATCGACAGGTGGCAGACCAGTTCGCACAGGCCCACCCCGCCGGCGTGCGGGCACACCGGGACGTCGAAGCGCCGGGCCAGCAGCAGGACGGCGAGGTTCTCGTTGACCCCGGCCACCCGGGCGGCGTCGAGCTGGAGGACATCGACGGCCCCGGCCTGCAGCAACTGCTTGAACATGACCCGGTTGTGGACGTGCTCGCCGGTGGCGACCTTGATCGGCGCCACCCGGCGCCGGATCGCCGCGTGGCCGAGCACGTCGTCGGGGCTGGTCGGCTCCTCGATCCACCACGGGTCGAACTCGGCCAGCGCACCGGCCCATTCGACGGCCCGGTCCACGTCCCAGCGCTGGTTGGCGTCCACGGCGATGCGCACGTCGGGCCCGACCGCCTCGCGGGCGGCGGCCAGGCGCCGCCGGTCGTCGGCCAGGTCGGCGCCGACCTTGAGCTTGATCTGGCCGTAGCCGTCGGCGACGGCCTCGCGGGCGAGCCGAACGACCTTCTCGTCGGAGTACCCCAGCCAGCCGGGCGAGGTGGTGTAGGCCGGGTAGCCGTCCCGCTCGAGCTCGGCGATCCGGGCGGCCTTGCCCGGCTCGGCCGCGCGCAGCAGGTCGAGCGCCTCGCCGGGGGTGAGGGCGTCGCTGAGGTAGCGCCAGTCGACGCAGTCGACGATCTGCTCGGGGGTCAGCCCCGAGAGGTACTTCCACACTGGGACTCCCGCGCGCCGGGCGGCGAGGTCCCAGGCGGCGTTGACGAGCGCGGCCGCGGCCAGGTGCATGACCCCCTTCTCGGGGCCGAGCCAGCGGATCTGGGAATCGTGGGTCAGGCGCCGGTGGAACTCGCCGAGGTCGTCGACGTCCCGGCCGATCACGTGATCGGCCAGCGCCTCGATGGCGGCGCAGCAGACGTCGTTGCCGCGGCCGATGGTGAAGGTGAACCCGTGGCCTTCGAAGCCGTCGTCGGCGTGGAGGACCACGTAGGCGGCCGAGTAGTCCGGGTCGGGGTTCATCGCGTCGGAGCCGTCGAGGCTCGCAGAGGTGGGGAAGCGGACGTCGAGCACGTCGACGGCCGTGATCACGCCGGCGCCAGGGGGTTCTCGGTGGCGCCGAGGCCGTCGACGCCGACCTCGACGACGTCCCCGGCCCGGAGGTAGGGGAAGCGGCCGGACAGGGCCACGCCCTCGGGGGTGCCGGTCAGGAGCAGGTCGCCGGGGTCGAAGGCCATGAACTGCGACATGTGGTGGATGATGCGCGCGACCGGGAAGATCATGTCCGACGTGTTGGAGTCCTGCCGGATCCGGCCGTTGACCTTGGACCACATGCGGAGCTTCTGGACGTCTTCGATCTCGTCGGGGGTCACCAGGTGCGGGCCGAGCGGGGAGAAGGTGGGGCAGGCCTTGCCCTTGGAGAACTGGCCGCCGGAGCGGTCGATCTGGAACTCCCGTTCGGACATGTCGTTGGCGACCACGAAGCCGGCGACGCAGTCGAGGGCGTCCGCCTCGGATTCCAGGTAGGAGGCGCGCTTGCCGAAGACGACCCCGAGTTCGACCTCCCAGTCGGTCTTGGTCGAACCGCGCGGGATCCGGACCTGGTCGGCCGGGCCGACGATGGTGTTGGGGTGCTTGTAGAACACCACCGGTTCGGCGGGCGGCCGCGCCCCGGATTCGGCGCAGTGGGCGGCGTAGTTCATGCCGATGCACACGATCGCGCCGGGCCGGGAGATCGGCGGCGCGATCCGCTCGCCGGCGATGTCGACCTCGGCGAATCCGGACACGCTCGAGACGCCGCCGCGGGCGAGGAAGTCGCCGTCGATGTCGCCGTAGTGCCCCGAGACGTCGTAGTGCTTCCCGCCGTGGGCGACGATCGGGGTCTCCAGGCCGGGAGCGCCGATGCGAAGGTATTTCATACAATTCCCAACTTGTAGGTCCTCGCGGCGGTGCCGGAGAAGACGTCGGGGTCCTCGTGGCCGACGATCTCGGTCAGCACTTCCTTGACGCGAGTGTAGGTGGCGGCCAGTTCGCATACGGGCCAATCGGAACCGAACATGAGGCGGTCGGGTCCGAACAGTTCGAGGGCGGTCTGCACGAACGGCCGCAGGTCGTCGGCGGTCCACACCCGCCAGTCGGCCTCGGTGACCAGGCCGGAGAGCTTGGCGGTCACGTTGGGCTGCGCCGCGAGCGAGGCGAGCGCCTCGCGCCAGGACCACAGCCCGTCGGAGCCGTCGCGGATCGGCGGCTTGCCAAGGTGGTCGAGGACGAAGGTCAGTTCGGGCACCGCCTGGGCGGCCTTGGCCGCGGCCGGAATCTGGTCGGCCCTGACCACCAGGTCGAAGGTGGGGACCGCCGCGGCGATGCGCCCCAGGGCGGCGATGACCTCGGGGCGGGCCGGGAAGTCGGCCTCGGGTCGGGCCTGGATCTGGTCGCGCAGGCCCGCGAGGTACCGCGAGCGCGGGTGGGCCTGGTAGCGGGCCAGGACCGACGGCAGGTCGGGGTCGAGCAGGTCGATGTACCCGACGACGCCGGCGATCTCGTCCACGGCGCCGGCCAGGTGCAGGAACTCGACGGTCTCGGAGGGGTGCCCCCAGCCCGCCTCGACCAGCACGGTCCGGTCGACTCCGGCGGCGGAGAGGTTGGCGCGCAGGTCGGCTATGCCGTAGTCGCGCCGGATGGTCGCGAACTCGGGTTTGCTCGCGAGCCACGGGTAGTCGGCGGTCCAGACGTGGTGATGCGCGTCTATGACCAGGCGGGATGTCATGGTAGGGGAGCCTCCTCGGCCAGCAGCCCGGTCCGCTTGAGGTCATGCCACAGCGCTCCGGGGATGGGGTGGGCGAACATCGCGAGGGCGTCTTCGACCTCGGCCGGGGTGCGGGCGCCGATGAGGATCGACGCCACCGCGGGATGGGCGGCGGGGAACTGGAGCGCCGCGGCTCGCAATGGTACGTCGTGCTTCGCGCAGATTCGGGCGACGGCCCGGGCGCGCGCGAGGACGCCGGGGTCGGCGGCGGTGTACTGGTAGGTGGCGCCGGGGCGGGGGTCGGCGAGGATGCCGGAGTTGAAGACTCCGGCGGCGATGACGGAGACGCCCCGATCCCGGCACAGCGGGTAGAGCTCGGCGAGGGCGGACTGGTCGAGCAGGGTGTAGCGCCCGGCGATGAGGGCGACGTCGAAGTCGGCGCGGGCGAGCATGTCGGCGGCGGCGCCGGTGGAGTTCATGCCGATGCCGATCGCGCCGACCGCCCCGTCGCGCTTGAGCTCGGCGAGCCTCCGGTAGGTGCCGGCGACGGCCTCGTCCCGGTGGTCGTCGGGGTCGTGGATCAGGCCGATGTCGATCCGGTCGAGCCCGAGCCGCGCCAGGCTGCCGCGGTGGGCTTCGTCGGCGGCGCCGTAGGAGAAGTCGAAGGCCGAGGCCTTGCCGTTGTCCTCGGCCCACAGGTCCCAGGGGCCTTCGTGGTCGACCAGGACGCGGCCCAGTTTGGTCGAGACCGCGGCCTCGCCGCGCCGCAAATTTGTGAGAGCGCTCCCGAGACGTTCCTCGGAGAGCCCGGCGCCGTAGTGCGGGGCGGTGTCGAAGTGGCGGATGCCGCCGTCCCAGGCGGCCTTGACGGTGGCCTCGGCGACGGCGGGGTCGACGGGGGTGAAGAGCCCGCCGAGCGGCGCGCACCCCAGGCCCACGGCGGTGACCGACACGTCGGTGTCACCGAGGCGGCGCCGCGCTAGGGCGGGGCGTTCATCGGCCACGGAGCAACTCCAATGCGGACATGTGCGACGCTTCGGGGCGATCGGCGTGTGTGTCGAAGCGGTCTCGACGACATCCTATAGGATATATCCTATGGGAGAAGCACTGGTGTGGCCCGAGCGGCAGACGCTCGCCGATGAGGCGTACACCGAGCTGAAATCGCGGATCATGCAGAGCGGTCTCGAGCCCGGGGCGAAACTCAGCATCGACGGGTTGGCCAAGCGCCTCGAGATCTCGCAGACGCCGATCCGCGAGGCCCTGGCCCGCCTGGAGATCGAGGGCCTGGTGGAGCGCAGGCCCTTGAGCGGGTACAAGGTCACCTCCCTGCTGACCGAGGACGAGTTCGAGGACCTGTTCGACATGCGCGGGCTCCTCGAGCCCGTCGCCGCCGCTCGCGCCGCCGGGCGCGATCCGGACCGGCACGAGGGCGACCTCGAGCAGAACCTGCGGGCGCTGGCGCGCACCCCCGAGTTCAGCGCCGACGCCCCGCTGAGCCGGCTCGAGTTCACCGAGGCCGACAAGCGGTTCCACAACTGCGTCGGGCGGCTCAGCGGCAGCCGGATGCTGGCGCAGGCCATCGACCGCCTCGACGCCCACCTCCACCTCCACCGCTCCCACATCGGGTCGAAGGCGATCGAGGAGACCGAGGCCGAGCATCTGGCGATCGCGGAGGCTATCATCGAGCGGAAACCGCTTACAGCCGAGGAGGCGATGCGTCGCCACCTCAACGGCTCCCACGCGCGGCACGCCGCGGCCTTCGGCCGCGCCGACGCGGCCGTGGGGCCCCGGGAGTGAGGTGAACCGTACCCCTTGAACCGCATAGGTCTCTTCATCACCTGCGTCAACGACGCCCTCTATCCGGAGACGCCGAAAGCCGTCGTGACCGTGCTGGAGCGCCTGGGATACGAGGTCGACTTCCCGCAGGCGCAGACCTGCTGCGGCCAGATGCACGCCAACTCCGGCTACCGCGACCACGCCACCGGGCTCGCCCGCGGCTTCGAGCGCGCCTTCGGCGAATACGAGGCGATCGTGACCCCCTCGGGCTCGTGCGCCGCGATGGCCCGCGACCAGTACCCGGACCTCATCGGCGGCGGCATCGGCGCCCGCGTGTACGAGCTGTCGGAGTTCCTGATCGACCAGGCGGGCGTCGACGACGTCGGAGCCCGCTTCCCGCACACCGTCACCTACCACCCCACCTGCCACGGCACCCGCGCACTCGGCCTGGGCGACAAGCCGCTGCGCCTGCTCAGGGCCGTCGGCGGCATCGAGCTGATCGACCTGCCCGAGCCCGACCAGTGCTGCGGGTTCGGCGGCACCTTCGCGCTCAAGAACGCCGAGGTCTCCTCGGCGATGCTCGACGACAAGTGCCGCAACGCCGCCGGCACCGGCGCCGAATACCTGGCCGCGGCCGACAACTCGTGCCTGAGCCACATCGGCGGCGGCCTGTCCCGCGCCGCGCGCGCCAGCCGCGGCGTGCCGAAACCGATCCACTACGCCGAAATCCTTGCGAGCGCCCCATGAGCACCGCGTTCCCGAAGGCCGCCAAGGTCGCCCTCGGCATGCCGCAACTGAGGTCCAACCTCGCGCACGCCACCGGCGCCATCCGCGCCAAGCGCACCGACGTCGCCGGCGAGCTCGACGACTGGGAGGAGCTGCGCAGCACCGCGGCGGCGGTCAAGGCCGACGTCCAGCACCGCCTCCCCGAACTGGCGCTCGAATTCGAGCGCAACGCCCGGGCCGCCGGCGCCCGGGTGCACTGGGCGCGCGACGCCGCCGAGGCCAACCGGATCGCCGCGCGGATCACCTGCGAGGCCGGCGCCGACGAGGTGGTCAAGGTCAAGTCGATGGCCACCCAGGAGATCGAGCTGAACGAGCACTTCGAGGCCGAGGGTCTGGCGGCCTGGGAGACCGACCTGGCCGAGCTGATCGTGCAATTGGCCGAGGACCGGCCGAGCCACATCCTGGTCCCGGCGATCCACTACAACCGCACCGAGATCCGCGAGATCTTCAACGAGCGGATGCCCGACGCTCCCTCGGACCTGACCGACGACCCGGCCGCGCTCGCCGAGGCGGCCCGGCTGCATCTGCGCCGCCGCTTCCTGTCGGCGAAGGTCGCCGTCTCGGGCGCGAACTTCGCGATCGCCGAGTCGGGTGCGCTGGTCGTGGTCGAATCCGAGGGCAACGGCCGGATGTGCCTGACCATGCCCGAGACCCTCATCAGCGTCGTCGGGATCGAGAAGCTCCTGCCCCGCTTCGACGACCTCGAGGTGTTCATGCAGTTGCTGCCCCGGTCCTCGACCGGGGAGCGGATGAACCCGTACACCTCGGTCTGGACCGGTGCGACCGAGGGCGACGGCCCCGAGGACGTGCACATCATCCTGCTCGACAACGGCCGCAGCGGCGTCCTGGCCGACGAGGTCGGACGGCAGGCGCTGTCGTGCATCCGCTGCTCGGCGTGCCTGAACGTGTGCCCGGTGTACGAGCGCACCGGCGGCCACGCCTACGGCCACGTCTACCCCGGGCCGATCGGAGCCATCCTCGCCCCGCAGCTCGAACCGGGCGAGCACGACGACCTCCCGTACGCCTCGAGCCTGTGCGGGGCCTGCTACGAGGTCTGCCCGGTCAAGATCAACATCCCCGAGGTCCTGGTGCACCTGCGCCGGCAGGGGCCGCACGGCGCCGGGGAGCGGGCGGTCATGGGCGCGGCTCAGCGTGTGATGGCGCGCCCGCGGCTCTGGCGGGCGGCGCTGCGGGCGGCCCGGTTCCTCTCGCGGCCGTGGCGGGGGCGCGGACACGTGCGCCGGCTGCCGTGGCCGGGGTCGAAGTGGACCGGCAGCCGGGACATGAGCGTGCCGCCGCGGCTGAGCTTCAGAGACTGGTGGAAGGAGCGGGAGCGGTGAACGCCCGCGAGGAGATCCTGGCGCGGCTGCGCGAATCCCTGGAGGGCGCGGGCCCGGCGCCGGAGGTGCCGCGCGACTACCGGCGCGCGCTCGAACCCGGGACCGACGTGGTCGATCTGCTCATAGACCGCTTGGAGGACTACCGGGCCCGGGTCCACCGCGGCACCGGGGCGATCGCCGACGCGCTCGGCGACGCGAGGCGGGTGGTGGTCCCGGCCGACCTCCCCGCCGAATGGCGGACGGGTGGCGCGGAGTTCGTCGAGGACGACCGGCTGCCGACCGCCGATCTCGATGCGGCCGACGCGGTGCTGACCGGCTGCGCGGCGGCCGTGGCCGTCTCGGGGACGATCATGCTCGACGCCGGCCCCGCCCAGGGCCGGCGGGCGGTCAGCCTCGTGCCCGACCACCACGTGATCGTCGTCGAGCGCGAGCGGATCGTGGGCCACCTCGCCGAGGCGCTGCCCCGGCTGCACCGTTCCAATCCCCAGACCTGGATCTCGGGCCCCTCGGCCACCAGCGACATCGAGCTCCAGCGGGTGGAAGGGGTCCACGGCCCCCGGCGGCTCGATGTCGTGATTTCGGATGATTGAGACCCATTGCTGGTGAATTCGTGGCACTCAGCCCTATTAAATCGAAGTAGATCGATGTATTCTGAGTGCGACCGCGGGCGAACCCCGCGTTGACCGTCCGGCCGACACGCTGCCCGAGTCGCGGCCGCCGGCGCCTCCACTCCCCCCTCTCACGCCATGCCCGCGTCCGTGCACGGGGAGCACTCCGCATCGATTGGGAGCGCTCCAATGCACCGTCGCCGCGCCAGGGCCGCACCGCTCCCCGATGAAAGGAATCCCGATGCGCTCCCCCGACCACACCGCGGCCGTCCGCGCCGTCTTCGACCCCCGGGCCCGCCGACCGGAGGCCGGAACGATGCCGCCGCCGACACCGCGGAGCCTGCTGACCCACTGCCGCGACTACTACCGCGACCCGCTCTCGGCGCTGACCCTGCTGCTCATCAGCGCCGCCTACTGCTACGGGGCCGGCCTGGCGCTCTTCTGGTACCACTCGACCGCGCTCGAGAAGGGAGGCCCGCCGATTCCCTGGTACGTGCACTGGCTCCTCGACGACACCATCGCCTTCCTCACCCTGACCCCGGTGCTGGCGGTTACGCTGCCGTTCCTGACCGGCTGGTCGGTCCGGATCGCACGGCGGCGACGCGCCGGACCGCAGCGGCCCCGGCGGGCGTGGCCCTGGTTCGCACTGCTCACAGGGGTGGCGTTCGCGCTGGTCACCGCCCCCGGTCCGCTGGTCCACGACGCGCTGGTCGGGCGCGGCACGCCGCTGTCCGATGCCGCGACGCGCGCCTTCGGCGACCCGGCGCTCCAGATCGACCACGTCCACCACTACGGACCGGTCGCCCAGATGCTCCAGCAACTGGCCGTCGGGGCGGTCCTCTACCCGGTCTTCGCGGTGCTCACGGTCCTGGCCGTCCGCGGCGTCCTCCGTACGCGCTAGCACCCGGCCATCGGTCCGCGCGGCCGCGGTCCGAGAGCGCTCAGCGCCGCCGGAGGCGCTCCCTGCCGAGCAGCCAGAGGGCGTGGACGCCGTCGGACCAGGTGATCTTCTTGCCGTCCTCGCGGGTGCGGGCGGTGTAGGAGATCGGGACCTCGAAGGGCCGCACGCCGCGTCTGAGGAGCTTGGCGGTCAATTCCGCCTCCATGCCGAACCCCGCCGAGCGCACCCGCAGGTCCAGGTACAGCCTGCGCGGCATCAGCTTGTAGCAGGTCTCCAGGTCGGAGATATAGGAATTGAACAGGAGGTTGGCCGCGAGCGTGATGCCCTTATTGCCCATTACATACCAGAACGAATAGGCCGAATGGGAGCCGAACGAGCGCGAGCCGTACACCACCTCGGCCCGGCCGTCGAGCACCGGCGCCAAGAGCCGCGGCAGATCACTCGCCTCGTACTCGCCGTCCGCGTCGTACACCACCACGTAATCGCCCGAGGCGGACTCGGCCGCCGTGCGGATCGCGGCGCCCTTCCCCCGATTCCTGGTGTGGCGGATCAGCTTCACCCGGGGCTGATCGTCGAAGATCTGCAGCACCTGCCAGGAGCGGTCGCGCGATCCGTCGTCCACGACCACGATCTCGGTCTCGCAGGGGAACTCCACGCCCAGGAGGTCCTTCATCGTTCCGGCGGCGAGGTGCGCCTCATTGAATACCGGAACGAGAATCGACAACAACATTGCTGCTCCGTCCCCCGCGTCTGAACACGACTCGATTACCATAACGCCTCAACTCGGCGGCGGCATCGGCCGGAGGGTGAGGTTCAATGGAGCCGTGCTGCTCGTTCTGTGGCTCCTGGTCCTGCTGCCCGCGCTCGCCTATGCCCTCCGCCCCTTCGAAGGCTCCTTCGTCGCGCCGATGCGGCTGGCCGTCATCCGCGCCGCCGTCCTATTGGGCGCCTGGGCGATCGGCACCGTCGAACTCCTCTCGGCCCTCGGCGCCCTCGCGCCCGGCCCCCTGGCCGCCGCCTGGATCGCCGCCACCGCCGCCGTCGCTGCGGCCGTGGCCGCCCGCCTCCTGCGCGACGCCGCACCCGTCCGCGCCATCGGCGACCGCCTGCGCGGCGGACGCGGTGCCACCCGCCGCACCTGGCGGCGGACCCGGTCGGCCGCGGCCGCCGCCCCGGCCTGGCAGTGGGCGCTGGCCTGCATCATCGCCATCCTGCTCCTCAGCGCCGGAGTGCTCGCGGTCGCCGCCTCTCCGGGCAACTTCGACTCCCAGACCTACCACCTGCCCCGCATCGAGCACTGGGTCCAGAACGGCTCGGTCGCGCCCTACGCCACCGAGATCCACCGCCAGGTCGACATCAGCCCCGGCGCCGAATACCTCCTCACCCACCTGCGGCTCCTGACCGGCGGCGACGCCGCCTACAACCTGCTCCAGTACTTCGCCGCCATCGGCGCCGCCCTGGCCGCCTCCCGCCTGACCGCCCAGCTCGGCGGCGGCCCGATGGCCCAGGTCGCCACCGTCTTCCTCCTCGCCACCACCCCCGAGATCCTGCTCCAGGCCTCCAGCACCCAGGTCGACCTGGTCGCCGCCGCCTGGGTCGCCTGCCTGGCCACCCTCGTCCTCGACGAGTTCACCCGACCCGGCGAACACGGCGGCCCGGGCCTGCTCGGCGCGGGCCGCGGCGCGGCCGCACCGCCGCGCTCCGACGCGCTCTTCCTCGGCCTCGCGCTCGGCCTGATCGCCGTCACCAAGACCACCGGCCTGCTCGCCGCCGGCCCGCTCCTGCTGCTGTGGGGCATCGGTCGGCTCCGCCGCGACCGCCACCGCAGGCGGCGCTGCGCGTGCGGCCACGAGCCCGAGGAGTGCTCGCGCGACTTCATGCCGACCGCCCGAGTCGACCGGCTGCGCACCGTGCTCGCCTCGGTCGCCGTCATCGTCCTGGCGATCGCCCTGGTCGGGCCGTTCCTGGCCCGCATGCATTCGACGTTCGGGCACCCGCTCGGGCCGCCGGTGCTGCGCGACTCGGTCGGCACCGAGACCGCCGATCCCCGCCTGTTGGCCGTCAACGGGCTGCGCATCGCCCACACCGCCCTCGACACCCCGATCCGGCCGCTCGCCGACGCTCTCGCCTCCGGCGTGGACGGATTTGCCGACCTGGTCGGCGTCGAGGTCAACGACCCGGCCGTCACTTTCGAAGGCACGGCGTTCCCGGTCCCGGCCTGGTATCCCGACGAGGACCGGGCCGCGTTCCCGCTGACCGCGCTGGCCGTCCTGGCAGGGCTGGCCCGGTTCCTGTGGCAGGGCCCGGGCCTGCGGCGCGCCTACGCCTCGGCGCTGGTGGCGGCGTTCGTCCTGCTGGCGGCCACCGTCGCTTGGCAGCCGTGGATCAACCGCCTGGTGATGTTCCTGGTCGTCCTCGCCGCCCCCGCCGGGGGCATCCTGCTGGCCGTCCTCTCCCGCGGCCTGTACCGGCGCCGGCGCCGGGTCATCGCCTGCGGCCTGGTCTCGGTCTTCGCCGTCACCGCCGCCCTGGCGGGACTGCTGACGGTCGCCTACGGGTATCCGCGCCGCCTGACCGGCGCCTGGTCGGTGTTCACCATCGACGATCGGGAGGAGCAGTTCGTCCGCCGGCTCGAATGGCTCCCGCAGTACGAGGAGGCGGCCGCGGCCGTGGCCGGCTCCGGCGTGGAGACGGTCGGCCTCGTCCAGGGCAACGACTCCTGGGAGTACCCGTGGTGGATCCTGCTGCCCGACGAGGTCGAGCTGGTGGCGCTCCGGTCGGTCGTCCCCGGCCGTCCCGGAGCCGAGGTGAGCGAGGTCGACGCCGTCGTCTGCGCCGAAGAGATCGACGATTGCGACGCGATCGTCCCGGACGACTGGGACCTGGTCGAGCTGGGGACCGTGGCCTACGCGGTACGGCCGGACGAGGCGTTAGCCTGAGGCCATGCTGCTAAGCGACCGCGACATCGCCGGCGCCGTCAAGGCCGGGCGGCTCGGCATCGAGCCGTTCGAGCCCGAGCTGATCCAGCCCTCGAGCGTCGACGTGCGTCTGGACCGGCGCTTCCGGGTGTTCAACAATCAGAAGTACACCCACATCGACCCCGCGGAACGCCAGGACGAGCTCACCGAATCGGCGGAGGTCGCCCCGGACCAACCGTTCGTGCTGCACCCCGGGGAATTCGTGCTCGCCTCGACCTTGGAGATATTCACGCTGCCCGAGGATCTGGCCGCGCGCCTCGAGGGCAAGTCGAGCCTCGGCCGCCTGGGGCTGCTGACCCACTCGACGGCCGGATTCATCGATCCCGGTTTCTCCGGGCACGTCACTCTGGAACTGTCCAACGTCGCGAATCTGCCGATCACCCTGTGGCCGGGAATGAAGATCGGGCAGTTGTGCGTTTTCAGGCTGTCGTCCCCGGCCGAGCACCCTTACGGTTCGAGCGTGAATGCGTCTCGTTATCAGGGCCAGCGCGGTCCGACTCCGAGTAAATCCTGGAAAAGCTGGCGCGTTTGGCCCACCTGATCGAGCGACATTTATCGGAAAGTCGACGGAGTCGCCGATTGTTGTCTTATTCTGCGCTCATGGATATTATGCAGAGCCTCCAGAATGCATTCGACGACATCGTGCAATTCGTGCCCAGAGCCCTCGCGTTCCTTGCCATCCTGCTCATCGGCTGGTTCATCGCAAAATGGATCGGCAAGTTGGTGGGCAAGCTACTGGCCAAGGTCGGGCTCGACCGGCTCGGCGAGAGGTCCGGCCTGCGACGCTTCACCGGCAGTTACGAGATGAGTGGGCTGTTCGGCAAGCTGATCTACTACATGCTGCTGCTGTTCGTGCTGCAGGTGGCGTTCGGCTCCTTCGGGCCCAACCCGGTGTCGGAGCTGCTGACGGCCCTGGTCGCCTGGCTGCCGAGCCTGTTCGTCGCGATCCTGATCCTGGTGGTGGCCTTCGCGGTCGCCAATGCGGTGTTCGGTCTGATCAGCGGCGTGCTCTCGGAAACGGCCTACGGCAAGACGCTCGCGCGGATCGCCCAGGTCGCGATCATCTTCATCGGCGCCGTGGCCGCGACCGGCCAGGCCGGCATCGCCGACACCGTCACCGAGCCGATCATGTGGACCGTGTTCGCCTCGATCGCCGGAGTGATCATCGTCGGCGTCGGCGGCGGCCTCATCGGCCCGATGCGCGATCGCTGGGAGCGGATGCTCAGCAGCGCCGAGACCGAGACCGCCCGTGCCAAGGAGTCCGTCTCCAGCCGGCAGCAGCCCGCCGATCCCATGGGGCAGAGCTATTCCTCGGGCCGCTACGGCTCGGGCACCGACGCCCAGACCGAGGCCAGGTCCGAGACCGGCCGCTCGGAACAGCCGTAATGACCTTACGGCGCAAGAAGAATCGAATTCCGCTGCTCGACCGCCGGCCGTATTCCGGGAAACCGGAATACGGCCGGTTCCATTCGGCGGCCCCGTGATGAGTGCATCTCATGCGCGGACCTATAACCTGTCTCCATGCGCAACCTCGACCCCTGGATGATGATCATCGCGGTGGCGTTCCTCTCCGCCCTGGTAGTGAGCCTCGCCCGCCTTCTGGTGAAATGGCTGCTGCTGCGCCACGCCTCCCAGGGCTGGTCGGAATTGATCGGAAAGGCCCTGCGCCCGGCCCAGGTCATGGCCGCCACCGGCGGCGTCCAGATCCTGCTGTTCGTCCAGCAGGACGAATCGGGCTGGGGCGGAGGCGAGGACGGATGGAACGCCGACCTCAGCCAGGGGCTGCTGTTCGGCACCGTCGCCAGCGGCGCGTGGCTCGTGTCCAACCTGCTCAGCGCCGCCAAGAGTCCGGTGCAGGACCGCTGGGGCTCCCTCCAGCAGGACGATGTGGACGGCCGCAAGCGCCGGACGCAGGTCATCGTCCTCTACCGGCTCATCTCGGCCGGAGTGTGGCTGGTCGCGGTCGGCATCGTCCTGTTCAACATCCCCGAGCTGAAGGCCCTGGGCACCACCATGCTCGGCGCCGCCGGCGTCGCCGGTGTCGTCGCCGCCCTGGCCGCCCAGGCGATGCTGTCGAACGTGTTCGCCGGCATGGCGCTCGCGTTCGGCGACGCGCTGCGGCTCGAGGACGTGGTGGTCATCGAGGGCGAATGGGGGCGCATCGAGGAGATCACCCTGTCGTACGTGGTCGTCCGGATCTGGGACGAGCGCCGCATGGTCATGCCGACCTCTTATTTCAAGGACAAGCCCTACGTCAACTGGACCCGCAACAATCCCGCGGTCCTGGGGACGATCTCGATCGACGTCGACTGGCGGCTGCCGGTCACCGAGGCGCGCGCTGAACTGCGGCGCTTCCTGACGGTCAACCCGCTCTGGGACGGACGCTACTCCGGGATCGACGTGATCGACGCGGTCGGCCCCTACATGCGCATCCGCCTGACCATCTCGGCGGAGAACCCCTCCAACCAGTGGAGCCTGCGCTGCGAGGTGCGCGAACACCTCATCGCCTGGATCGTCAAGGAATACCCGCACTGCATCCCCCGCATGCGCGTCAACTCCTACCAGTCGATCATGGACGTGCGCAACGGGAACTTCGCGCTCGCCGAGGCCGACACCGAGAACGCGGAGATGCAGGGCGAAATCCAGAACCTGCTCAGCGACAGCCCCGTCGAACAGCGGAGGCCCTCCGACTGAACGGTACCCTGGAGCTGGTGAACTTCGAACCAGACGATGCCGTCGGACGGCTCGCCGGCTTCGCCGCAGGCGGCCGCGCCGGCTCCAAGCGCCGCCGCGAGATCCTCGACGTCGCGGTGAAACTCCTGGCCAAACACGGGTACCACGGGGTCTCAATGGACGACATCGGGGCCGCGGCGAACATCACCGGCCCCGCCCTCTACCACCACTTCAAGGGCGGCAAGGAGCAGATGCTCGCCGACGCCCTCATCCCGGTCTCCGAGCGCCTGCTCACCGGCGGCCGCCACTACGCCTCCCTCCACTCGGCCGACCCCCGGGCCGCGCTCGAGGCCCTGGTCGACTTCCACCTGGCGGTCACCGTCGACTCCCCCGAGATCGTCATCCTCCACCTGCACGAGCTGGACCGGCTCCCCGAGGAGCCCCGCCGCGAGGTCCGCAAGCTGCAGCGGCTCTACGTCGAGGAATGGGTGCGGGTGCTGTGCGAGCTGACCGACGGCCTCAAGCCCCAGCAGGCGCGGGTGCTCGCGCACGGGGCGTTCGGCCTGATGAACTCCACCCCGTTCCTGGCCCTGGGCGACCAGGTCGGCCCCGACGAGGTCAGGGACCTGCTTCGCGAGGCCGCGCTCCGCTCGCTCGCTCCCGGATAGTGGGATAGCATGGGCTGAGTCGAAGGGAGGGACGCCCGTGCACCGCCCCGATCGCGTCTCGCTGCGGGAGGTCGCCCCGCGCGACGGCCTCCAGAACGAACCGCCCGTGCCCACCGCCGACAAGGTCCGCCTGATCGACGCTCTGGCGCGCACCGGACTGGCCCGCATCGAAACGGTGAGCTTCGTCCACCCGGGGGCGGTGCCGCAGATGGCCGACGCCGACGAGGTGTGGCGGTCGGTCGAGCGCCACCCGGGCATCCACTACAGCGCGCTCGCCCCGAACCTCAAGGGCGTCCACCGGGCCCTCGAGGCCGGATTCAACGCCGTCGAAGTCGTGGTCTCGGCCTCGGATACCCACAACCGGGCCAACGTGGGCCGCTCGACCGACGACTCGCTCACCGAACTGCGCGACATCGTCCAGCTCGCCCACGAACACCTGGCCGGAGTCGAGGCGATCATCGCGACCAGCTTCGGCTGCCCCTTCGAGGGCGACGTCGACCCGGCGCGAGTGGCCGGCATCGTCGACCGGGCCGCCGAGGCCGGGGCCGACCGCGTCGCATTCGGCGACACCACCGGCATGGCCACCCCCAGGAGGGTGACCGACCTGCTGGACGCGGTCGAGACCGACCTGCCGATGCTGATGCACTTCCACGACACCCGCGGTACCGCCCTGGCGAACCTGCTGACGGCGATGGACCGCGGCGTCACCGAGTTCGACGCCAGCGTCGGCGGCCTCGGCGGCTGCCCCTTCGCCCCCGGAGCCACCGGGAACGTCGCCACCGAAGCGGTCGTCCACATGCTCCACGACATGGGCGTCGAGACCGGCGTCGACCTCGAGGCACTGCTCGAAGTGGCGGGACTGGCCCAGGACATCATGGGCCGCGAACTCGAATCCGGCCTCCTGCGAGCGGGCCCGAGAACACGCCTGACCCAGCGCCCGTGAAACCGAAACGGGGCCCGGGTGTCTCGAACCTCACCCAGGCCCCGAGCCGGGCGCCGGCCACAGGATGGATGGCGAATCGGCGCCCGTACAGCCGGGCAAACCTCCGAATACCCGGCAGCTCACTCCGGCGGGGCGTGCTCGGCGAACTTCCACGCCGCCAGCCCCGCCGCCACCACGACCAGCCCGAACACGCCCCGCCAGCCGAAAGCCGGCAGCGCCGCCAGCGCCCCTGCACCGGCCCCGACCCCGGCCAGCGCCGCCAGCGCCGACAGCGCCACCGAACCGGTCCCGTCCCCGACCCGCGCGGCCACCAGCACCCGGCCCGCGATCGCGATCACCAGCCCGGCCGCGACTCCCATCGGCAGGGACACGACCAGCAGGAACGCGAAACTCGGCGCCAGCGCGACCGCGGCCGCCGACAGCGTCAACCCGGCCAGGGCCGCCGACCCGCTGTACCGGGCCCGGCCGACCGGCCCGGCCTGGCGCGTGGCGTTGGCCGCGGCCGCCAGCCCGAGCGCGTACACGCCCAACGGCCACAGCCGGGATCCGCCGGCGGCCCCGAAGGCCGCGCTCGCGTCGGTCACCAGGAAGGCGAGCACGGCCGCCGATGCGAAGGCGGCCGCCTGCGCGTAAGCGGCCGACGCGACCGGCACCCAGCCGATCGCGTCGGCCGTCGTGTGCTTCGAACGAGCGGTGGTTTCCATGGCCCCGAAGCTATGGCGGCCCGCCCGCGCGGGAGTAGGTCGATCGACTGGTGCGGATGACTGGGAATCGGCCGGTCGCCGAGCCAAGTCGGGCCCGCCCCGGCAGACCCCAGTCGAATGACGGATGCGTCCCCACCGGTCCGCGGTTACCCTGGTGGGAGCCCTGTCGCGACGAGGACTGGAGTCGACGTGAAGTCCACCGCCCGCCCCGCAATCGGGGTCATGACGAGCAAAGCCGCGGTGGAATGCCGAGTCGACGGCACGGCCCCCACCTACTGCGACGCGCCGAACCACGCCTCCCGCACCGTCCTGTACGGACGCGATGCGGAGGTCGACGCCGTCCAGGCCCGGCTCGACGGTGCCCGCCTCGGCCACGGCGGCGCGCTGGTGGTCCGGGGCGAACCGGGCATCGGCAAATCCGCGATCGTCGACGCCATGGTCGACCGCGCCGACGGGTTCACCGTCCTGCGCACCCTCGGCGTCGAGGCCGAGCACACCTGGTCGTACGCCGGTCTGCAGATGCTGCTGCACCCCCTGCTCGACCGCATCGACAACCTCCCGGCCGCCCAGGCCGAGGCCCTGCGCACCGCGCTCGGCATGGGCGACGGCGCCGGCCGCGCCCAGCGCCTCCAGGTCGGCCTGGCGGTGCTGAACCTGCTGGTGGACGCCTCGGCGCAGCGCCCGGTGTACGTGGTGATCGACGACGCCCACTGGCTGGACTGCGACTCCACCGACGCGCTCCTGTTCGCCGCCCGGCGCCTGACCACCGAGTCGGTCGCGATGGTCATGGTCGTCCGCGACGGCTTCGCCCCGGTCTTCCCCGCCCCCGGCATCGCCGAACTCACGCTCGGCCCGCTCGACGCCGAAGCCTCCCAGGCCCTGCTGGACACCCGCGCCGACGCCGTGCCGTTCACCAGCCGGGACTGGATCCTCCGCCTCGCCGAGGGCAACCCGCTCGCGCTCCTCGAGCTCCCGGTCGCCGACCACGAGGACCCGATGCACCGCCCCGAGGCCTCCAACAGCCGCTACACCACCACCTCGCGAATCAAGCAGGCGTTCACCGAGCGGATCATCGCCCTCCCCGAGAGCACCCGCACCATCATGCTGGTCGCCGCCGCCGAGGAGACCGGCGAGACGGCCGTGATCACCGAGGCCGCCGCGCGGCTCGGCGCGAACCTGTCCGACCTGGAGCCCGCCGAGATCGACGACCTGGTCCGCTACCACATGGGGCGCATCGAGTTCGTCCACCCGCTGATCCGTTCGGCCGCCTACCACTCGGCGCCGCGGACCCGCCGCATCGACGCCCACCGGGCCCTGTCCGAGGCGTTCGGCGAGGGCGACATCCGCCACGCCCGCCACCTGGCCGCGGCCACCACCGGCCCCGACGAGAAGGCCGCCGCCGCACTCGAATCGATCGCGTCCTATGAGGCCGAACGCGGCGGATGCGTAGCGGAGATGGCCGCGCTCGAACGGTCGGCGTCCTTCACCCCGGAGGCTGAGGAGCGCGCCCGCCGCCTGGTCGAGGCCTCCCACACCGCCTACGCCGCCGGCCTGGTCGAGAAGGCCCTGGAGCTGGCCGAGAAGGCCGAGCGGCTCACCGAGGACCACGTGCTGCTGGCGCGGACCGCGCTCATCCGGGCCACCATCCTGTCGTGGGCCGGGGACGCGGGCGCGTTCGAGGTGTGGATGGAGTCGGCCGAGCACTACGCGGTGACCGGCCACGAGAACACCGGCTACCCGCTGCTGCGCGGGGTGTGGAACGCGTGGGAGACCGGCGATTTCGCGAAGGTCGAGTACGCGAACGAGCTGGCCACCCGCTTCGGCGGCTCGAACAACACTTGGGCCAAGCGCCTCGCCCGCGCCGCCGCCGGGCTGAACCGGCGCCCGTGGGTGACCGCCGGGGAGGCCGTGGACGCCCTGCGGAGCCTCTACGACTACTACCAGCCGCTCCACGACGACTTCCGCCGCTTCGACCAGGTGCTGGCCGCGCGCTGGCGGCTGCTGGCCGGGGACGTGCCGGCCGCGCACCTGACCGCGAGCGAGAAGGTCCGCGACTGCCGCGAGGCGGGCGCGACGAGCCCGCTCATCCAGGCGCTGCTGGTGCAGGCGCAGACGCAGTTGCATTACGGCCGCTACGCGGACGCGCAGGCGGCGGCGACCAGCGTGATCGAGCTGGCTGCGGAGACGAACGACCGCCGGGCGCTCATGCAGGGCCGCGTCTGGGTGCTGCTACCGATCGCGGCGATCCGCGGCGAGGAGCGGCGATGCCGCGAGCTGATCGCCGCCGCGATCGAGGACGCCCCGGAGGATTCGGTGATCCCGGCCGACACGTCGCTGGGGCTGCTCGATCTCGGGCTGGGCCGGTACGAGGCCGCGTTCGACCGGCTGCACCGCCTGGTCGAGGGTTCGACGCCGATGGAGCTGCTCACGCAGGTGCCGACGCTGGTGGAGACCGCCTTCCGGGCCGGCCGGGCCGAGGAGGTCAAGGAGGCGTTCGGCTGGTTCGCCGACTGGGCCGACGCGACCGGGCGCCCTTACTGGGAGGCGCTGGTGGAGCGGTGCCGCGGGCTGCTGGATGCCGACGCGGAGGCGGGCGCGCACTTCGCGCGGGCGGTGGAGCTGCACCACGCCGACGACATCGACCCGTTCGAGCGGGCGCGCACCGAGCTGGTGTTCGGCGAGTGGCTGCGGCGCGAGCGCCGGATCAACGAGGCCCGGGCGCATCTGCGCGAGGCGACCGAGGTCTTCGAGCGGCTGGGCGCGAACCCGTGGACCGAGCGGGCGCAGGGCGAGCTGCGTGCGGCCGGGGACTCGACGGCGATCAAGACCGGCCCGGACCTGGCCGAGCGGCTGACCCCGCAGGAGCTGCAGGTAGTGCGGCTGGCCGCCGAGGGCCTGACCAACCGCCAGATCGGCGAGCAGTTGTTCGTCAGCCCGAGGACGGTGGGCTACCACCTCTACAACGCCTACCCGAAGCTCGGGGTCTCCTCCAGGACCGAACTGGCCAAGCTCAACCTGTAGGTGCGGACCGTCGCCCGGTAGCCCCACGTGTCCCGCGGTGCTATCGTACTCCGTATGGAGACGATCACCCAGCGCGAATTCCGCAACAACTCTGCGGCCGTGATGACTGCCGTTGAGAACGGGGAAACCTACGTCATCACGCGGAACGGTATCGAGGTGGCGGAGGTGCGCCCTCGCAGTCGGCGCCGGAAGGTCTCCTCCGCGGAACTGATGGAGCGGCACCGGAGGCTCCCTCCGGTCGACTACGCGGAGATGCGCAGAGAAGCCGACGAATTCTTCGGCGAGAACCGAGTCGGTGACGACGACCCCTGGGAGCGGGCCGATGCACGAGACTGAGCCTCGAGGAGTGCTCGACACCTGCGTGTACATCGACCTTCAGGACGTCGAACTGGATCTGCTTCCCGACGTCCCCGAACTGACCGCCGTCACTATGACCGAACTGCACCAAGGCATTGCGATGGCGAGGTCGTCCTCGCAGCGCGCGGTGCGTCTGGAGAAACTCAGCGCCGCGGTCGCTGACTTCGAACCGTTGCCGTACGACGGTGAGGCCGCGAGTCGATTCGGCACCCTTGCGGCACTTGTGCTGTCGCAGGGCCGGTCTCCGAAGCCGCGCCAAATGGATCTGATGATCGCGGCGATCGCTTCGGTTCACGAGATCCCGCTCTACACCCGGAATCCGGATGACTTCCTCGGCCTGGAATCGACACTTCGGGTCGTCGCCGTATAACGGGCGACCGCTTCGAGTGCGGGACCGCCACGGTTTCGTAGTAGCCATGGCGGCTGCTCCCAGCAGCATGGTCGCGGCGACGGTCCAAGCCGAGAGCCGGTACCCGTCGATCGCCGTCGCCCCCAGGCCCCAGGCCAGCGCCGCCAGGACCGGTCCCAGCGAGGTGCCGATCGTGCGGGTGGTGGCCATGAACGCCCCGGCCGTGCCCGACTGGTCCTTCGGAGCGGTGGCGAGCAGATAAGTGTTCATCGGGGTGTTGAACACGCCGAAGGCCAGGCCGATCGCCGCGATCCGGACGCCGATGCCCGCCGGGGAGGTCGACTCGTCGACCAGCAGGAGCGGGACGATCCCGGCCAGGAGCAGGCCCGCCCCGCCCAGTGAGACGCGCCCGGCCCCGAACCGGTCGGCCAGCCAGCCCGAGACGGGCGTCATGACCGCCAGGCCCCCGACGAAGGCCAGCAGCACGGTGCTGACCAGGTCCGGACTGACCCCGTGGACGTCGGTGAGCAGGAACGGCAGGCTGAAGTTCAGCAGGCCGGTCAACGCGGACATGAGCGTCAGGCTCAGCAGCGCACCGGCCATCGCCGGGTTCCGCAGCATCGCCACGGTCGGCGCCGAGTCGGGCCGACGGACCCACACGGCCCCCAGCGCGACGCTGGCTGCCAGCGCCGCGAGCGCGATCCACGGGGCCCGGTCGAGGTATTCGAACGCCAGCAGGAACGTGAAGATCGCGCCGCCGGAGGTCGCCAGGTCGATCAGGATCGTCCGGTCCACCCGCGGCAGGCCGGTGCCGTTGCTCGGCACCGTCGCCCGCAGGGCGATGACGGCGCCGGCCCCGGCGACGGCGAAGATCCAGAACAGCCCCCGCCAGTCGAAGGCGGCGACGATGAAGCCGCCGAGGGCGATCATGCCCATGCCGCCGATGGTCATCATCAGGGTGATCGCCGACATCGCGCGGCCGCGCTGCGTTTCGATCGAGCAGGTCACCACGATCCGGCCGGTCATCCCGAACAGCAGCCCTCCCAGCAGCCCTTGGGCGGCTCTGGCCGCGACCAGGGCCGCGAAGTTCGGTGCCAGAGCGGCCGCGGCGGAGAAGACGGTGAGGCCGCCGATCGAGAACACCGCGACCGCGCGGAGGTCGGCGCGGTCGGCCAGCCGCCCGGCGGCGATGGCGACCGCGCCCATCGGCAGTGCGTAGGCCAGCAGGACCCAGGCGGTGGCGGCCTCGCTGACGCCGAGGGCGGTGCGGATCGGCGGGAGCCCCACCGCGACGCCGGACATGCCGCCGGCGACGACGAGCTGGGCGAAGCCGACGGCGAGGATCGTCCCCCACCGGGTGCGCTCGGCCTCCGGGGCCGGGTCGAGTGTGTTCGTCATGGTCCCGAACGTACGGACGGGCCGACGCGTGCGGCATCCGTCGACCGACTGGCTCAGCCCGGCGGGGCCGACTGGACCGGTCGGCCGCCGGTCGGCCGACGGATGCGCCTCCAGTCGGTCCGTCCGTAGCTTCGTTCCCGAACCCGTACCGAACCGATGAAAGTTGGAACGACATGTCAGAGAGGCTGAAGCTGGCCGTCATCATCGGCTCGACGCGCGAGGGCCGCTGGGGCCCGGTGCCGTCCGAGTGGATCGCCGAGCAGGCGGAGGCGCACGGGGACTTCGAGGTCGACCTGGTGGACCTGCGCGAGGCGGGCCTGCCGCAGTACCTGGGCGAGCGGGACATGTGGGCGACGCCGGAGCGGCCTTCCGAGCCGGTCGCCGGCCTGGGCGAACGCCTGCACCGGGCCGACGCCTTCGTGGTCGTGACTCCCGAGTACAACCACTCCTACCCGGCCCAGTTGAAGCACGCCATCGACTACTTCATGCACGAGTGGCACGCCAAGCCGGTGGGGCTGATCTCGTACGGCGCCGGATCCGGGGGCGTGCGCGCGGTCGAGCACCTGCGGCAGATCTTCCCCGAGGTGCGCGCCATGACGATCCGGCATTCGCTGGCCTTCCCGATGTACTGGGAGAAGCTCGATGAGAACGGCGAGTTCACCGGGTTCGCCGACTCGGAGCCGTTCGCCAAGGCGTTCCTCGACGAGCTCCGGTGGTGGGCGCGGGCGCTGGTCAGTGCCCGCAAGGAGGCCCCGCTGCCGGCGTGAGGGGGCGGTCCGGCGCCGCCGCGCCGGACCGCCGGCCTTCGGCGGCGCCGCGGCAGCGGCACCGAGAAGGTCCGACCTGGGATTCGGGGGGTTCTGCGGCCTTTGCGCAGAGCTAGGCTTGGAGCCATGCTGCACGGACGCGCCGCCGAGACCGCCGCCCTCGAGTCCCTTCTCGACGACGCACGCGCATCGCGCGGTGCCGCGCTGGTGGTCCGCGGCGAGGCCGGCATCGGCAAGTCGAGCCTGATCGACTCCGCCGCCGATTCCGCCGGGGACTTCAACGTGCTGCGCTGCGTCGGGGTCGAGAGCGAGACCACCTGGTCGTTCGCGGGCCTCCAGGCCCTCCTCCATCCGCTCGCCGGCCACCTCGACGCCCTCCCCGAACCCCAGGCCCGGACCCTGCGCATCCTCCTGGGCCTGATCGAAATCCCCAAAGGGCAGGCCCGTCCCGGCAGCGACCGCTTCGCCGTGGGTCTGGCCGTGCTCGGCCTCCTCTCCGAGGCCGCCGACGACCGCCCCGTCCTCTGCATCGTCGACGACGCCCACTGGCTCGACCGCGATTCCGCCGACGTCCTCCTCTTCACCGCCCGCCGCCTCGCCGCCGAACGCGTCGCCATGGTCTTCGTCGCCCGCGACGGCTACGCCCCCGACTTCCCCGCCCCGGGCCTGGACGAGCTCAACCTCGGCCCCCTCGGCGAAGACGCCTCCACCGACCTGCTCGGCAAGCGCATGACCGGTCTGTCGCCCTCCACCCGCGAACGCATCCTCCAAGCCGCCCAAGGCAACCCGCTCGCGCTCCTCGAACTGCCGCCGGTCGAGACCGACCCTCGCCTGGCCGCGGCCTTCCCCGGCCACCGCCGCTCCACCACCGTCCGCCTCAAGCAGACCTTCACCGACCGCATCGAGCGCCTGCCGGAGGCCACCCGTACCCTCCTGCTCCTGGTGGCCGCCGAAGACTCCGGCGACAGCGGACTCATCCTCGCCGCCGCAGAGAAACTCGGCTCCACCCTCGCCGATCTCGCCCCCGCCGAAGCCGACGACCTCATCCGGCACCACCAGGGCCGCTTCGAATTCGGCCACCCCCTCATCCGCAACGCCGCCTACCGGAGCGCGCCGAGCTACCGCCGCCTGGAGGCGCACCGGACCCTCGCCGAGTCCTACGCCCCCGAGGACCACCGTCGCTATTTCCACCTCGCCGCCGCCGCGACCGGGCCCGACGAGCAGATCGCCGAGAACCTGGAGGTCGCGGCCGAATGCGCCGCCGGGTGCGGCGGACACTCGGTCGAATACTCCATCTTCGAGCGCGCCGCCTCCTTCAGCCCGGAAGGCTCCCAGAAAGGCCGCCGCCTGATGCGCGCGGCCGAAGCCGCCCTGACCGCCGGCAACGGCCCGAAGGCCGCCGAACTGGCCTTCCAGGTCGGCCGCTTCACCGGCGACCGGACCGTCCTCGGGCGCGCCTACACCGTCGCCGCCTCGGTCGCCTCCTGGAGCGGCGACGGCCGCGAGGCCTACCGGCTGTGGATGGAGGCCGCCGACCATTTCATGGCCGGGCGGCACGAAGCGGCGGGATACCCGCTGTTCCGCGCCGTCGAGCTGGCCTGGCAGAGCGGCGACTTCTCCCGCGCCGAAGTGGCCGCCGAGCACGCCGAACGCCTCG
Organism: Glycomyces xiaoerkulensis; assembly: GCF_002798405.1. Classification (GTDB taxonomy): domain Bacteria; phylum Actinomycetota; class Actinomycetes; order Mycobacteriales; family Micromonosporaceae; genus Glycomyces; species Glycomyces xiaoerkulensis. The sequence goes on from NZ_PGGV01000016.1 coordinate 306,826, forward strand.
GCCTCGACCATGCGCCGCTGGTCCGCGACCTCGCGATCGCCTCGGCCGGATTCAACCGCTCGTGCTCGGTCACCGTCGCCGAAGGCGTGGACTCCCTGCGCCGCCTCATCGACGTGCACCTGGGATTCCAGAGCCAGAACTCGCTGTCCAACCGTGCCATGATGATCTGGTGGCACACCATGATCGGGGACATGGCCGCCGCCGAACGCGACGCCGCCGACCTCGTGCGCGAGTGCCGCGAGATCGGCGCCTCCGGCCCGCTGCCGAGGGTCCTCGTCCTCAACGGCATCACCGAGTTCCACCGGGGGCGCTGGCGGGAGGCCGAAGCCCTCGCCGACCGCGCCGTCGACATCTCCGACGAACTGGGCCAGAGGATCTGGCCGGTGCGGGCCCGCGCCCACGTGCTCGCCCCGATCGCCGCGCTGCGCGGCGACGAAACCCGCGCCCGCGACATCATCGAGCGGGCCACCGACGGCGCCCCGGAAACGTCGGTCTCCACCGACACGGCGCTGGCGCTGCTGGACTTCAGCTCCGGCCGCTACGGGAACGCGCTCGAGCGGTACCTGGCCCACCTCGATTCGCAGGCGCCAGGGGACGCCCTCACGCACGTGCCGGTCGTGGTCGAGGCGGCCGTGCGCGCGGGCCGTCCCGAACGGATCGGCGACGCCTGGTCCTGGTTCCAGACCTGGGCCGCGGCGACCGGGAAGCCGCATTGGGCGGCGATGGTCGAGCGCTGTCGGGGGCTGCTGTCGGACGAGGCCGACTCGGGCAAGCACTTCGAGCGCGCCGCCGACCTGCACCGCGAAGACGACCCGTTCCCGTTCGAGACGGCCAGGACCGACCTGCTGCTCGGCGAATGGCTCAGGCGCGCCAGAAGAGTCAACGAGGCCAAGGCGCGGCTGCGCACGGCCGCGGAGGTGTTCGAGCGGCTGGGCGCGAAACCGTGGGCCGACAGGGTCCGCCGCGAGCTCCGAGCGGCCGGGGACTCCGGCCCGATCGAGGCCGAGCCCGACCTGTCCGAGCGGCTGACACCCCAGGAGCTGCAGGTGGTGAAGCTCGCCGCCGCGGGTCTGAGCAACCGCGAGATCGGCGAGCAGCTCTACCTCAGCCCGCGCACGGCCGGATACCACCTGTACAAGGCCTACCCCAAACTCGGCGTCGCCTCGAGGAACGACCTGGTGAAGCTCGGCCTCTAGGCGCACCGACGCCCGAGTCGGGAACGATTCGGACTTCGACCTCCCCAGGTCACATCGTGTCGCAGCGCCCGCGGCCGCCCGTCCATGGCCGGGTTGACGCCACCGACTAGGTTTCTTGACCAGAGCCGACGACCGCACGAGAGGACCCGATTCGCATGGCACTCAACTCCCTCCGCAGGCCGGTCGCCGCCGCGACCGGTGTGGTGCTCGCCGGGGCGCTCGCCGCCTGCGGCGACGACCCGGCCGATGAAGCGACCATCGATCCGACCGGCGAGACCACCGGTGAATCCACCGGATCCGGCAGCGGAGCGGATCCGGCCGCAGCCTCCATGCGCGCCATCCCCTCCTTCGAAGACGCCGACCTGGACTCGCTCGGCGAGCAGATCGGCGAGACCTGGTCTCTCGGGATGGCCGGAGCCTCGGCGATGACCGTAGCCGAGCTCGACGGCACTCCGGTCGTGCTGTCCGGCACCCGCGACGGCGACGTCGAGATCTACGACCTCGACACCGGCGAAGAGGCCGCGCCGCCGCTGTCCGAGCACGAGAACGCCGTCACCGAACTCCACGCGGCCGAGGTCGACGGCGAGGTCGTGGTCATCTCCGTCGAAGTCGGACTGGCGCACGCTTGGGACCTCGCCTCGGGCGAGAATCTCGGCGAGATCGACCTGGGCGGCGACTACGACATCACCACCGTCACCGAATACCGGGGGCAGCCGGTGTTCGTCAACGCCGGCAAGGAGATCACCGTGACCGATCTGGCGACCCTCGACCCGATCGAGCACTACACCTACGACCTGGGACTCTCGGTCGGCTACGGCGACGTCATCGACATCGGCGAGCAGTCGGTACTGGTCGCCGCCAACGTCGTCGGCGGCGAGTACGGCGTCGGCGCCTGGGACCTCGGCACCGGATCCCTCTTCCACGACTACCCCATGTACGAGCACGAGGACCGAAGCGTCAGCGAGTTCGCCGTGGGCTACCTCGGCGAGACCGTCCTGGTGGTGTCCGGCGACTTCGGCGGCAACGCGGTCGCCTGGGACGTGGCCGCGAACCGGGAGTACGGCCCCGAGGTCAACATCGACGGCAGCACCGTCAAGGCGATGACGGTCGTCGAGATCGGCGGGACCCTGGTCGGTGCGGCAGGCACCCTCGACCGCACGATGGCGTTCTGGGACGTCGCCTCCGGCGAGATCCTGCTCGAGACCGACATGCCCGGACTCGGATTCGAACACATCGCCGTCTCCGAACTCGACGGACGGCCGGTGCTGGTCACCGCCGGCTCGGGCGAGGTCAATCGGTTCTGGCTCGGCTGAACCCGGACGCCCCGCAGGACGGTTCGATCGCTCCGATCAGATCGAGGCCTCCGGGGCGAGCGCGTCGAGCTCCTCCCACAGCGACGCGGGAATGTCGACGGCCATCAGGTCCAGCGACTCCCGCACCCGCTCGGGACGCGTGACGCCCACCACCGTCGAGTCCACCAGCGGCGAGCGCATGGAGAACTGCAGCGCCGCAGCGGCCGGCGGAACTCCGGCGCGTTCGCAGGCCGCCGCCATCGCGACCGCGCTCTCGCGGAAGGCGTCCTCGCGCACCCTGTAGGCGTACTTCGGCTGCGCCTCAGGCCCCTTCACCAGCATGCCTCCGCCGTACGGCGCGGCGTTCAGCACGCCGATGCCCTGCTCGCGCGCCTTCGCGTAGAGCGCCTCCGCGGAGCGGTTCAGCAGCGTGAAGCGGTTGTGGTTGAGCACCACGTCGAACTCGCCGGTGTCCAGGTAGCGCTCGCTCAGCTCGAGCGCGCCGGACGCCACCGCCAGGTGGTCGGCGACGCCGCCGTCCCGCAACTCGACGAGCGCTTCGAGCGCGCCTCCGGGCGCGAACCCGTCCTGCGACATGAACTCCGGGTCGTGGAGCGCGAGGATCGGCAGGTGGTCCACGCCGAGCCTCTCGAGGCTCTCCTCGACCGAGGCGCGGACGCGCGCCCCGGAGTAGTCCTTCGTGACCGGATCCGGATCGACCTTCGTCTGCAGGACGAAGCCTTCGGGCAGGCCGCCGAGTTTCCGGACGGCTGCGCCGACGCGCTGCTCGGCGATGCCGTAGCCGTTCGAGGTGTCGAGGAAGTTGACCGGGCTGTCGAACACCGCCTCGACGGTCGCGACGGCGCGTGCGTCGGCGCTGTCGAAATCACCGGGGTCTTCGAGTCGGCCGAGCGGACTCGTCCCGATGCACAGGGGCGTGACCTCGATGCCGGTGCGGCCGAGTTTCCGGCGTTCGTTCGGGATGCTCACATCGTCTCCTTCGGGGTGCGGTCGACCCTCGGGATCTGGCGTTGTACTGACATTGCCGACACGCATCCGTTCGGTTCGAAGTCGTCTGCGCGGGCATCGAAGCGCCACCGGGCGTTGCCGTAGGGGCATACGTTCCGGACGGGGCGGATGTGCTTCGACGCATGGTCTCCAGGGTAGGCGGGGCTCGGGGCCGAACGGCCCGCTACCGGGCGGCTGCCTTGAGCGGGACCGGCATGCGCGAGGAACGGCTCCGGGGCGGGCGCTCAGCCGTGTCGAGTCCGGAAGTCCCTCGGACTCATGCCCCGGTGCCGCTTGAAAGCCGTGCTGAAGGCGAACGGGTCGGAGTATCCGACCGCTGCGGCCACTTCCCGCACGCTCGGATTCGGATCCGACAGAAGCTCCTCGGCGAGGTCCATACGCCATTCGGTCAGATACCGCAGGGGCGCCTGGCCCATGGCCTCGGTGAATCGCCGAGCGAAGTACGCGCGGGAGACGTGCGCCTCCGCCGCCAGGGAACCGACGGTCCACGGTTCGGCGGGATACTGGTGGATGGTCTCGAGCGCAGGTCCGACGACCGGGTCGGTCACCGCCAGGTACCACGGTGGGGCCTCTCGGCCCTGCATGTCGAACCAGCAGCCCAGAGTGCAGACGAGCCCCCAGTCCAGCACGCGGTCGATCATGGCCTGGCCTCCGGCCCGGTCGCTGCGGCGCAGGGCGTCCTCGAGCGACTGGAGCCAGAGCACGTCGTCGGTCTCCTCGTGGAGCACCAGGGCCTGCGGCAGTGCTCGCAGCAGGCGCTCGTGGCCGGCCCGCGTGGACCGGTAGGCGCCCACGACCGCGGTGGTCCGCTCCTCGCCCTGGTCCGGCCACCGGTCGCCGAGGCGGGTGCCCTCACCGGTCCGCAGCGAATCCCCGGGGACGGCGGCGGCCAGTCGGAACGGCTCGGGGCCCTTGACCAGGGCGGTGTCGCCGGCGTTCATCACGTATTCGGAGCCGTCGCCGAGGATCACCGAGCCGCCGCCGACGACGAGCGTGAGCATGGTCAGCGAGGACTCGTGGGCGAAGCGGGTCGTCCACGACGGTTCCAGGGAGATCCGGCTCACCGACGCGCCCTCGGCGCGGATACCGCCGAGCATGTGACTCATGGGATCCACGCGCGCAAGAGTAGACGATGACCAAGGAACAGGTGGTCCTCGGCCATGGCCCGTCCAGCGAATCCGGACTGTACTGGATCCATGAGCGAACACACCGAAGACCGCGCCACCGATGCCGAACTCACCGCCCTGGTCGTCGTATCCCACCATCGCTCGGATGCGCTGACCGCGGCCGTGGCCGACCGGGCGGCGACGCGACTGGAGGCCGCCGGATACCGGATCGACCTCCTGAACCTCCACGCCGAGGGATTCGATCCCAGGAACAACGTTGCCGACGAGCCGGATTACGGCAACCGCGACAAGCGCTACTCCGAGGAGGTCCACGCTCAGGTCGACCGCGTCCACGCGGCCGATGTGATCGTCCCGGTCTTCCCGGTCTGGTGGTTCGGGCTGCCTGCCCTCCTCAAGGGATGGTTCGATCGGGTCTGGAACTACGGTCTGACCTACGGCCGGAGCAAGTCCCCGATGGCGGGAAAGCGGATGCTGTGGCTCGGCCTGGCCGGGCTCACTCAGGACGACCCGAACTCCGATCTGGTGATCACGCTCCTGGAAGGGCCGCTGAAGCGGGGGGTTTCGGAGTTCTGCGACGTACCGGACACCCATGTGGCCGCCCTGTTCGACAGTGAGGGTCAAGACCTCCAAGGGCAGGCCCGGGAGCGCCACTACCGCGAACTGTTCACCCGGACGGAAGAGGCGGTCGACAAGCTCCTCGCCGACCGTCGGGTCGCGGCATGCCGATAGGTTCAGCTTCGCCGGGCCCAGGACCGGGCCGCCGCCTGCTTGGCGTCGTTGATCGTCTCCACTTCGATCACCTCGATGCCCCGGTGCCGCTCGACCACCGAGCCGCGCGGCACGATCGCGGTCTTGAAACCCAGCCTCCCCGCCTCGGACAGCCGCCGGTCGGCGTTCACCGTCCGCCGCACCTGACCGGTCAGGCTCACCTCGCCGATCGCGACCAGGTCCGCGCTCACCGCGATCTCCTGCTCGGCGCTCACCAGCGCCAGCGCCAGCGCCAGATCCGAGGCCGGTTCGCGCACCCGGATGCCGCCGATGGTCGTCGCGTACACCTCGCGGTCCAGCAACCGCAGGCCGCCGCGTCGGGTGAGCACCGCCAGGACCATGTTCAGCCTGGCCTGGTCCAGCCCCGAGACCGTGTGCCGCGGCACTGCGCCGTCCTTGATGGACTTGCCCAGCAGGGCCTGCACCTCCACCGGCACCGCCCGGCGGCCCTCCATCGTCACCGTCACGCACGTCCCCGGCGTCGGCTCGCTCGGCGCGTCGTCCAGGAACAGCCCCGACGGGTCGGCCAGCGACACGATCCCGTCCTCGGTCATCTCGAAGCAGCCGACCTCGTCGGCCGGCCCGAAGCGGTTCTTCACCCCGCGCAGCAGCCGCAGCATCGAATGCCGGTCGCCCTCGAAGTGCACCACCGTGTCCACCAGGTGCTCCAGCGCCCGCGGCCCGGCGATGTTGCCGTCCTTGGTCACGTGACCGACCAGGACGACGGCCATGTCGCGGGACTTGGCCTCGGCGATGACCGCGCCGGCGACGCTCTTGATCTGCGTGACCCCGCCCGGGACGCCGTCGGCGTCGCCTGCGATGACCGTCTGGACGCTGTCGAGGATGAGCAGCGACGGCTTCACGTCGTCGACGTGCCCGAGCACCGCGGCCAGGTCGGTCTCGGAGGCCAGGTACAGCTCCTCGGACAGGCACTCGGTCCGGTCGGCCCGGCGGCGCACCTGCGAGGCCGACTCCTCGCCGGTCGCCACCAGCGCGCGGCCGTACCCGGCCTCGCCGAACCGGTGGGCCACCGCCAGCAGCAGCGTCGACTTGCCCACGCCCGGCTCCCCGGAGATGAGCGTGACCCCGCCGGGGACCAGCCCGCCGCCCATGACCCGGTCGAACTCGCCGATCCCGGTCGGCAGGCTCGCCGCCTGCTCGGCGGAGACCGAGCCGATCCGACGCGCCGGCGACGCGGGCCGGCGCGCGCTCGAGACGGGCGCCGCCGGACCGGCCGTCCGCCGCGGCGGGGCCGCGGACTCCTCCATCGAACCCCACTCCCCGCAGTCGGGGCACTGGCCGACCCATTTGGCGACGCGATGCCCGCATGCGGCGCAGGCGTAGGAGATCCGCTGGCTCTTCGGCATGGCGCAAGCCTACGGGCCGCGACCGACACCACCCGGAAGGCCGCTCGATAACCGGAGGTGGCGGTCGGCGGTTGCGCCTAGACTGGCGGCATGATCCCAGAGGAGCCGATCCATGGCTCGCCGGCACTCTCGCTCAAGCCGAATCCCGCCCCTTCGGCGCCCGAGGGCGAGGCCAAGGGGGCGGTCTTCTTCGATCTGGACAAGACCGTCATCGCCAAGGCGAGCACCCTCGCGTTCAGCCGCCCGCTCTACCGGGGCGGCCTGCTCGGCCGCCGCGACGTCCTGAAGGTCGCCTACTCGCACCTGGCGTTCCGGCTCGGAAGGTCCTCCGACGAGGAGCAGATGGCGCGCACCCGCGACTACGTCGCGGCCCTCTCCCGCGGCTGGCCCGCCGACCAGGTCCGGGAGATCGTCGAGGAGACCCTGCACGAGCTGATCGACCCGTTCGTCTACGCCGAGGCCGCCGCCCTCATAGAGGCGCACCGCTCCGCCGGCAGGGCGGTCGTGCTGGTCAGCGCCTCCGGCGAGGAGATGGTCGCGCCCATCGGCACGATGCTCGGGGTCACCGACGTCATCGCCACCCGGATGCTCATCGGCCCCGACGGCCGGTTCACCGGCGAGATCGGGTTCTACGCCGCCGGGCCGGCCAAGGCCGAGGCCATCAGGGAGTTCGCCTCCCGGCGCCGCATCGACCTGGAGGCGTCCTTCGCCTACTCCGACTCGATCACCGACGAGCCGATGCTGCGGGCGGTCGGTTTCCCGCGCGCGGTCAACCCCGACCGGGGCCTGCGGCGCCTGGCCGCCGAGGAGGGCTGGCCGCAATTGACCTTCCGACGCCCGGTCGAGCTCCGGCCCGCCCTGTCGGGGCCGAAGCGACTCAAGATCGCCGCGGCCGGAATCGGCGTTGCGGCTGTGGCGTATGTGGTATGGCGCGTATGGAGGGAACGGCGCTTCAGGACCGCCTGAGCAGCGCTTTCAGAGAGTCGGTAGCCTCAGCGAAATGGAACGTAAACAGCCGGCCCGACTGGCCGATGTCGCCCGAGCCGCCGGTGTCTCGGTGGCCACCGCCTCCCGCGTCCTCAACGGATCCCCTCACCGCGTGAGCGATCAGTTGAGCGAACGGGTGAGAGAGGCGGCACGCCGGTTGCGATACGCCCCCAACGTCGGGGCGCAGGTCCTGGCCCGGTCCACTTCGCAGACGGTCGCCCTGCTCCTGCACGACGTGACCGACCCCTACTTCGGCCAGATCGCGGGCGGCGTCCTCGCCGAGGCCGCCCGCCGCAACGTCCGGGTGCTCATCGCCGACACCGGCATCGACCCCGACTCGGAGGTGCAGCACCTCGATTCGCTGCGCGGCTACCGGCCCCGCGCGGTCATCGTCGCCGGCTCGCGAACCACCGACGAAGCGGCCGAGGGCCGGCTGGCCGACCACCTGTCCGACCTGCTCGAGCTCGGTGCGACCGTCGTCAGCGTCGGCCAGCCGGGGCTGCCGGGCCGGGTGGTGGGTCCCGCCAACCGCGAGGGCGCCGGCGCGCTGGCCCGGCATCTGGTCGGCATCGGCCACCGCGACTTCGCGGTGGTCTCGGGGCCGGAGAAGCTCCAGGTCGTCCGGGAGCGGCGCGACGGTTTCGCCGATGCGCTCCCGTCGGACGCGAAGCTCGTCCACGTCGCCTCGAAGTTCAGCCGGGACGGGGGCTATCAGGCGGGGCGCGAGCTGCTCGAGCGCGGCGAGCTGCCGACGGCGGTGTTCGTTACCAGCGACGTGCAGGCGACCGGCCTGTGCACGGCGCTGCGGGAGGGCGGGGTCCGGATCCCGGAAGAGGTGTCGGTGGCCGGCTTCGACGACATCCCGGTGGTGCGCGACCTGACCCCGTCGCTGACGACGGTGGCGCTGCCGCTCCACGACATGGGGGCCAAAGCGCTGGAGGCGGCCGTGGAGGAGGACGGTGAGTTCCCCGAGCAGCTCTCCATTGAAGCCGAGCTGATCGAGCGCGATTCCACCGCGCCGCCGCGCGTGCGGTAGTCGAAGGGGTGGATTGTTCCGGGGGGACGGGACCCATTCTTTGAACGGACTTTTCGATAGAACGGCCGCGCGCGGCGCGGCCGGAATGGCCGGGCGCCCGGAGTGACTCCGTCCGCGGGCGATTGCGCGGACCGGCCTCTCGGAGTCCGGTTTGCAGGGGACGGCCGGAGTTGTCGTTCTGGGTGTGAGTCGCGTCGTACTATTACAATACTCCTGTACGACTCGTTATGAGCCGGATGCTCTATGGAAAACATCCTATGGGGTTCTCTGCCGAGGTCCCTACGCTGCGGACCAGCGGATAGTTCTAGATAATGAGACGCACATCACCAACAGAGCGTGACTTCCATCTCACGGCGGCAACCGGTAAACGGTTAAATATTGGCGTGTATTGATATTAGCCCTGGTAGCTTCTCCACGGCCCGTCGAGAGTGGTCGAGTCGTGGAATTCCGGGCCGGCGGGATCGCTGGTCCAGGTGGCGACTGCGGCGTACTCTCGGTTGTGGATCAGGTAGGAGCCGTGGTGCAGCTCCCATTCGGATCCAAGGAACCGAACCTTTTGCGGGCCGGAAGTGTAGCCGTTACCGCCCGGCCACAACGCAAGGGCATATTCAGGGTTGGAACTGGATTGATGGCAGCGCGGCCAATCGTCCGGTCCCCGCCTGGAACCATCCGGAAGGAACGCGATCATGGTGCGAGTCACCGTTGAGGCCGAGACGCCCGTTTCGCCGGTCAGCGGAGAGACGCTCTCTTCTGCCGACGCCGAGCGCATCGCAGGTGTCCTAAAAGCACTTGCCGACCCGAACCGTCTCCAGCTCATCAGCCGTATCCAGGCCTCTCCCGATCAGGAAGCCTGCGTTGCGGACTTGACCGAGCCGCTGGGCCTGTCCCAGCCGACCGTCAGCCACCACCTGCGCATCCTGGTCGAGGCCGGGGTCGTCGAGCGCGACAAGCGCGGGGTGTGGGCCTACTTCCGCCTCGTCCCCGAAACGATGCGGATCGTCGCCGACCTGCTGACGCCGCCCAAGCGGCGCCGTCGACGCTGAACCGCCCCCGGCCGGTCGCCCCGGCCGGGGCGGATAACCGAATAGGCAGACCTCGACTCAGGTTGTGTCCGGCCATACACTGGTCGCATGACCGGCAGACACCGCAGACCGCACCGACTCTCCAAGGAGGGTCGGCGCCTTCTGGGCGGCGTCGCCTTGCTGGCCGTGTTCGGGCCGGTCACGGCCTATACGCTGAATGCCGCCATCGCGCACGTGCAATCGTGCGGGACCGAGACCACATTGACCGTGGCCGCCGCGCCCGAGCTGGCGCCGGTCCTGGAGGAGTTCGTCGACGCCGGAGGCGGCGCGCCCGAGAAGGGCTCCGACGTGTGCGCCGAGATCGACGTGACCGCCGCCGAAGGCACCGAGATCGACGAAGTCGACGCCGACGTGTGGATTCCCGAGACCGGGCTGTGGCTCCACATCCCCGAGCGGGATCTGGACGAGCAGTGGGACGTGCTCAACACCTCGACCGCCTCGAGCGCGGTCGGTCTCGCGCTGCCCGAGGGGGAGTCGACCGACCAGGTCACCCCCGACGGCGTCGAGGTGTCGCTGGAGAACCCCCGGGAGGACCCGGCGAGCCTGAAGTGGATGGTGCTGTTCGGCGTCACCGAGGACTCCGCCTCCGGGGCCTCCGACGACGCCTACGAGGTCATGTCGGCCGCACAGGTGCGGCGCCTGAACGAGCAGGAGGGCGCCGGGCTCCAGGAGCCGATCGGACCGGCCCAGGTGGGCCAGTTCGAATACCCGATGCTGATCGATGCCGACCTCGACGACGACCGCCGCGAGGCCGCGAACAACCTGCTGCGCTCCTACGGGCTGCCCGAGTACCCGGAAATACTGAGCGCCTCCGGCTTCGGCCCGTCGGTCCCCCAGCCCCCGGAGCAGTCGGCCTCGGCGGTCGAGGCCGTCCTCCAGGCCTGGGACGCCTACTCGTCGGGCGGCTGACGCCGGTCACTCCCGCGGCAGCGACCACGCCTGGTTGAACACGTCGTTGAGGACCGGCTGGACCTCGCCGGCCCGCTCCTGGTCGGCCTCGATCACCGCCGTCACGTGCAGCGTCTCCTCGCCGCCGGGCAGGAACACGCTCAGCGAGGCCTTCCACTCCCCGTACGGGGTCCGCACCGAGAAGGCGGCGTCCCCGTTCTCGAGCAACTGCATCGGCTGGTACGGGAGCTGCCGCCGCAGCTCCTCCCGAGCCGCCTCGCCGCAGTCGCCTTCGCACACCGACCACGCCACCAGCACCGTCGAGTCCCCGCCGGCGGAACTGCACTCGGTGGACGCCTCGTCCCGGGCGCACTCGTAGTCGGCCGGCGTCCGGAAGGCGAACGGCCAGCCCTCGTAGGCGACGACCTTCGTGTCCGCGGACTCGCCGAACGGCTCACCGGCCAGCGCGACGTCCGAGGCCTCCGGGTCCCACTCCGGGACCTGCGCCTCCTCCGCCGCCGCGTCCTCGGGGGCTTCCTCGCCGACCGCCGACTCGCGCTCGTCGGCCGCGGGAGCCGACGAGCCGTCGCCGTCGCCCGAGGCCAGCGCCGTCCAGATGATCCAACCGCCGACGACCAGCGCCGTCATCACCACCACGCTCGCGATCCCGATCAGGATCGGCCGCACCTGCGAGCGCCGCTTCGGAGGCGGGATCGCCACCGCCGGCGACATCGGAGGCGCCGAGGGCGGCCCGGCCGGGGACGCCGGTGCCTGCGGCCGGTGCGGGGCCGAACCGGCCGGCAGCGGCCCCGACGCCGGTCCGAGCGACAGCAGCCGTTCCATGATCCGGTCGGCGCCGCGCAGCCGCGGATCGCGCAGCACCACCACATAGGGCTGCTCGCCCTCGAGGTCGGCCACCAGGATCGGCGCGTCGTCCGGGCCGGCGGTCGCGTAGGCCCAGGCCACCGTGTCCGACAGCAGGCCGCGGCGGGCCGGGTCCCGGGCGGAGCTCGTGCCCAGTGTCAGGATGTGCACGGCCCGCCCGGTCTCGTCGACGCCTTCGCACAGCTCATAGGCGCCCTCGACACGAGCGGTCTCGACATCTTTGTACGGCCCGACCGTGCGACTCATCGAGCCCTCCCTCCACGCCGCCCTTGCGAGCAGTCATCCGGCCCCACGATGGGCGTGCGAGCCGTAAGTTCCGCGATTTACCACTAAGTATGGCCCGGCCCTGCACATGCGCGAACGCAAGGTGCCCGGGTTCGCGAGCGCGCATTACCACCCGTACGACCGAGGCGCCTCCGATGCGGGCCGACTAGGCTGGCGGCGTGACGATCTACCACAGCACCGACGACGGCCCGGTCCCGGTCGACCCCGCCTCCCGGGGCGGTCCGCGTCGGCGGACCTCGTGGCGCTCCGCCCCGTTCTCGGCCCTCCGCGGCGGCCTCATCGGCGCCGCCGAGGGCGTGCCGGGCGTCTCCGGCGGCACCATCGCCCTCGTGGTGGGCCTGTACGACCAGTTGATCGACGCCGCCGGGGAGCTGCTGCACGCCGCCCGCGCCCTCGTCTCCGGGCCGGTCAAGCGCCGGGGGTTCGGCCCGGGCCTGCGGGCACTCCAGGTCGTCGACTGGCCGCTGCTGGTTCCGGTGCTGGCCGGCATGGCCGTCGTGCTTCTGCTGACGCTGCAGACCGTCGCCCCGCTGCTGGAGTCGCACCCGGCCCCGATGCTGGGGCTGTTCTTCGGCATGATCGCCGTCTCGGTCGCCGTGCCCGTCCGCATGATGCCGCACCGGTTCCGCGTGCTCGATGTCGTGCTCCTTGTGGCCGCGGCGGCCGTGTCGTTCCTTCTCACCGGCCTGCCGGAGGCCGAGCTGTCCGACCCGCCGCTGTGGATGGTGTTCCTCGGCGCCGCGGTCGCCGTCAACGCCCTGGTGCTGCCGGGCGTGTCCGGTTCCTTCCTGCTGCTGGCCCTGGGCCTGTACGTGCCGGTCCAGCACGCCGTCGACGACCGGAACCTCGCCTTCATCGGGACTTTCGCTCTCGGCGCGATGATCGGACTGGGCTCGTTCGTCAAACTCCTCCAGTGGCTCCTCCACCACCGTCGACAAGCGACGATGGCGGTCCTGGCCGGGCTCCTGGCCGGATCGCTGCGCGCCCTGTGGCCCTGGCAGAGCGAGCAGAACGCGCTCCAGGCGCCCTCGGGTCCGGTGGCCGGCCCGATCCTGCTGGCGCTGTTGGGCGCCGCGCTGGTGCTCACCGCGATGGTCTGGGAGTCCAAGCGGCACAAGAAGGTAACTCTCTAGGGCAAACGGGTCCGAAAGTGTCGGGTCGGCGGCAAGGCACCGATGTTTTCGAATTTCTTCGCGTGCGGGCGTAACCGCTTCCGCATCTCCTCAGTTAGTCAGGGTGGCTGCGCGGCCAACGGTCCGCGGAGTCGGCGGCCGGAGGTGTCACCGGACCGCCAGCAGCGTGCACGGCCCTCGACCCGTCGTCGGCGTTCCAGTCGGCGCGGTTGCGGCTGAGGGCCGCCACCGGCGAGCGCGACGCGCCCCGGCTCGCTGCGACCGAACTGACAACTCACGAACTTGGTCCTCACGGTGCCTCGCGCTGCGCTGATTCCCCAGCCGCACCGCGGACGCCCGTGTGGTCTGAAGAAAGGCGACAGATAGCAGATGGAAATGCGCGCCATGCGTAAGGCGACCTTCGTCGGAGGGATCGCCACGGGGGCTCTGCTGTTCGCGGGGACGGCCGCCGAGGCCGCCGACGCCGAAGCCGACCAGGCCGATCTCGACGACGTCCAGGCGGCTCCCGAGCTCTTGGGGGGCCTGCCGAACCCGACCGGGGCGGTGCCCGGTCTGGACGGACTCCCGGTCGATTCGGCTCCGGGTCTGGATACTCTGGCCCCGAGCCAGACCGCTCCGGCTCCCGCCGACGCCCGGACCGACCAGACCGACATGCCCGCCGACCAGGGTGCCGCTCCGGCGGGCAGCCCGGTCGACGACCTGCTCGGAGACCTCGGCGGCGGCCTTCCGGTCCCGCTGCCCTTCTAGCGAGACGACCGCCTCGGCCTCGGACGGATCTCACCGTCGCTTCCGTCCCCGGCCGGCGGATCACGGTGAGCGGTACGGACCAGGACACGGGCCCGGTCCTGGGCGTCCCGCTCACCGGCACGAATCTCCACTCCAGTCCGAGGGTGCGCCCGCGGACCGGAGTCGGGGAGCTTCACGGGGGACACGTGATGCAACGACGAGAACCCTGAAAGGTGACGGTTCGTGAACAATTCATGGGCACGCAAGACTGCACAGAGCGGTGCTATCGCTGCGGGGGCTGTCCTCGTGGCCGGCGCCGGTACGGCGCACGCGGCCGGCGATGACATCACCACGTCCGACAACGTCGGCGCGGTCAACGGAAGCCAGGTGGTCGCCCCGGTGCAGGCGCCCGTCAACGTGTGCGGTGTCGCCGCCGCGGTCCTCGGGGCCGCGAACGCGGCCTGCGAGGGCGGCGCGGAGGCCACCAACGGCGGCGTCGGCGGCGACCTGACCACGCAGGACAACATCGGCCTGCTGAACGGCACCCAGGCGTACGCGCCGGTGCAGGTCCCGACCGAGATCAGCGGCAACGCCGCGGCCGTCGGCGGTGCGGCCGACGCCTGGTCGACCGGCGGCTCGAACGCCTCCATCGAGGAGGCCGGCTCGGGTTCGACGGTGACGAGCGAGCGGAACACCGGACTGCTCAACGGCAACCAGTTGCTGGCGCCGATCCAGGCGCCCATCAACGCCTGCGGCAACGCGCTGGCGATCGGAGGCGCGGCCGGCGCCGAATGCGAGGGCGGGGCTTCGGCCTCGAACGACGGTCCCGTGGAGGATCTGACCACGCAGGACAACACCGGACTCGGCAACGGCAACCAGGTCTACGCGCCGGTGCAGGCGCCGGTCAACGTGTGCGGCAACGCCATCGCGGTCCTCGGTGCCGCCGACGCCTCCTGCGAGGGCGGCGCCGACGCCGACATGCCCGGTGACGAGAGCGGTAGCCACAAGAAGCACAGCGGCTACCAGGAGTCGGACTCGGCCGAGTCCGCCGGCGCGGCGGGCGTCGAGGAGCAGCTCCCCGCGGGCGGCGTCCCCGGGCTCGACACCGTGACCGGCGCCGCCGACTCGGTGACCGGCGGCGTTCCGGTCGTCGGCGGGCTGCTCGACGGCGGTGCCGCCCCCGAGGGCGTCGTCGACGACGCTACCGGCCTGGTGGGAGCCGGCCTGCTGTAAACCACGGGGTCCAGCAAACGGGTCGGCGCCGCGGCGGATGCCGCGGCGCCGACCCGCGTCCGTAACCTGACCCGGTCGAGGAGCGCTGCGTTCATGGAGTCGAACTGCTCCTCGGTCTCGGCCACCAGGTCCGGCATCCACGGCACCAACAGGCCGGTGAAGCGCTCGCCGTGGACGAGCCTGGTGGTGCCGTCTTCTCTGGGTTCGAGCACCAAGTAGTGCTGGCCGACGAGCAGGCCGCCGGGGCCGGTCTTGGCGAGCAGGCGGATCTGCCGGGCCGGGGAGACCCGCAGGACGGTCGGGCGGAGCCGGACGGTCTTCCCGTCCTTCCGGGCGAGGGCCACTTCGAGCCGGTCCTGTTCGCCCAGTTGGCCGCTGATCTCGGTGATGAGCGGGTTCCACTCGCCGTAGGCGGGGAAGTCGGTCAGCACCGCCCACACCCGGTGGGCTGGAGCCGGGAGGTCGATCACGGTCTCGGCCGTCCGCTCCTGGCGCAGCGCCCAGATGCAGTAGCCGACCGCGACGGCCGCCACGATGATCAGGGCGATGATGAGGACAATCAAGGTTCAGCCTTCCTCGAGCTTCCAGAGCCGTACGGTCCCGTCGTCGTGACCGGTGATCGCGATCGTATCCCCGCGGTCGGTTCCGGCTGCCGCGCTCATCACCGGACTCGGATCGACCGAGTCGGTCCGGTCGAAGTCGGCGAGCGGTTCGCCGGTGGCGATGTCGGCGAGTTCGGCCCCGCTGTCGCCGCCGTAGGCGATGAGCGCGTGGCCGTCGCCGACGGTCACGGCCTCGGTGACGAGACGCGAT
Organism: Glycomyces xiaoerkulensis; assembly: GCF_002798405.1. Lineage (GTDB taxonomy): Bacteria > Actinomycetota > Actinomycetes > Mycobacteriales > Micromonosporaceae > Glycomyces > Glycomyces xiaoerkulensis. The sequence continues at coordinate 322,673 of NZ_PGGV01000016.1, forward strand.
CCGGTGTCGGGCTCCCATCCGGTGCTCCAGCCGAATTCGCCGGTCTCCAGGTTCCAGAAGTGGAAGTCGCCTTCCTTGAGCACCATGGCGTGCGGCGTGCCGCCGATCTTGACGACGCTGAGCGACTCGGGGGTGTCGCCGGAGTCCCAGTCGGTCGGAGGCTCGAACTCGACGTCGGCGACCTCGCCGGTTTCGGCGTCGTGGCGTACCAGTTCGCCCCCGGCGGTGACGGTGACGACGTCGATGGCGTCGTCGAAGACCGCGAAGTTCGAGTAGCCGTTGCCCTGCTCCTCGGTGAACTCGGCGCCATCGGTCAGCGGGGTCCGGTCCTCGAGGTCGAAGGCGCCGTAGCCGGCGTCGCTCATGGCCGCCAACGTGGCGTGGCCGTCGTAGGTACCGACCTTGAACCGCCGGATCGCGCTCGGGTCGGCGTCCTCGTCGGGTTCGAAGAGGGTCTCGAGGTCGGATTCGTCCGGGTGCCAGAAGTGGATCCCGAAGCGCGCGTCGATGATGACCACCCGCGGGTCGCCGTCGGAATGCTGCACGGCGGCCATGGTGAACACGGGGTATTCGAGTTCGACCTCGGCCTCGAGCGATCCCGTGTCCCACCGTTTGACGGTGCGGTCCTGGCCGGCGGTGAAGTACCGGCCGTCCGGGACGGTCACGACCGATCTGACCGCGCCCTCGTGGGCGGTCGCCTCGGTCTGCAGCTCGACCGAGACCGACGCGTTCACCGGTGTCCCGTCGCCGCCGTCGCCGCCGTCGCCGCCGTCGCCGTCGGGACGGAGGGACAGGATGAGTGAGGCGACGATGAGGATGTCGACCAGGACCACCGCCAGGACGATCCGCCTGGTGCGCCGTTTCTTCGCGGCCCGTTCGGCTGCGGAGGGCGGATCGGGCGGCGGCGTCGGGGTCGGCGGCAGCGAGCCCCCGGTCGGGCCGGTGGCGGCGTTCGGAACAACCGGCGGGGCCGGAGCGGGCGGCTGCGCCTCGGTCCACAGGACGCTGCCCTCGGCCACCACGACCTCGGGTTGGTCGAGGACGGTCGGAGCGACGCCGAGGGCGCGGTGCAGGACGGTCGCCACCAGCGGCATGCGACTGGCGCCGCCGACCAGGAACACGCCGGAGCCGCCGCCGAGGTCGAGTCCGGCCGCCTCGATCACCGCCCGCGTGACCCGGATCGTCCGCTCCAGGTGCGGGGCGGCGACCTGTTCGAGTTCGGCGCGGGTCAGGTGGGCGTCGACCTCCAGCAGCGGGATGGCGATGTCGACCTGCTGGTGGCGCGAGAGGCGCTCCTTGGCGCCGCGGATCTCCTCCCGGAACTCGCGGGAGCGGCGGCGCTCGGACGAGGTGGCCGGGCCGGTGAGGCGCGGCCAGGCCTCGTGCTCGCCGTACGTCCTTCCCAGGTGCTCGATGAGCGCGGCGTCGATGTCGAGGCCGCCCAGGTCGCCGCGGCCGTCGAGCGCGACCGTTTCGAAGCCGTTCGCGGTGCGGCGCACCACGCTCGCGTCGAAGGTTCCGGCGCCCAGGTCGTAGACCACGACGGACTGTCCGATGGAGATGTGGTGCTTGAGGGCGTCGGCGTAGTAGGTGGCGGCGGCGACCGGTTCGGGCACCAGTCGCACGCGGCCGAGCCCGCTCGCGGCGGCGGAGGCTTCGATGACGCGGCGGCGGGTCGGGCCCCACACGGCCGGGACGGTGATCGTCACCTGCCGGGGCGGTCCGACCACGCGGCGGCATTCGTCGGCGACCGCGTGCAGCACCGCGGCGATCAAGTCCACGACCCGGTACTCGTCGTCGCCCAGCAGGATCGAGCCGCGGTCGATGAGCCGCTTGGGGTTCGGTTCGAACCGCTCGGGGTGGCGGCGTCCGCTGTGGAGGGCGTCGTTGCCCACCAGCAGGCCGCCGTCGGGCCCGGCGCACACGGCCGACGGCATGAGCGGGGCACCGTCGAACAGCAGCGGCCGGACGCTGCCGTCGGGTCGCCGGACCACCGCGATGGTGTGGGAGGTGCCGAAGTCGATGCCCAGGGCGGGGAGCGGGGTTGGGGGGCGGAGCATGGGAGCGATGGTAGCGGTCGGGGGCGAGGCCCCGATTCCCACTTGAATTTGTCGGGTCGTACGTCGTAATGTTCGGAGGCCACTGACACCCCACCGAACGGAAGACCATGGCCGAACCGACCTACCTCGACCCCGCCCGGCCCACCGCCGAACGCGTCGAAGCGATCCTCGCCCTCATGTCGGACGAGCAGAAGCTCCACTGCTTCGGCGGCATCCCCGAGGGCCTGACCCTCGCCGACGGCTACGAGCTCCCGGCTTTCCAGAACCGCTTCGCCGAAGTCCTGCACGGCTCCGGGCACCACCGCAACGCCACCCTGTTCCCGCAGGCGATCGGCCTCGGTGCCACCTGGGACGCCGAACTGCTCGAACGGATCGGCGAGGTCGTCTCCCACGAGATGCGCTCCCGCGACCCCGAGGCCCTGGCCGCCTTCGGGCCGGTCGCCGACATCCGGTCCAACCCCCTGGCCGGCCGCTACGAAGAGGGCTTCGGCGAGGACCCCCTGCACGTCGGCGCGATGGCGACCGCCTACGCCCGCGGCCTGCGCGGCCCCCACCCCGAGTACGTGCGCGTGCTGCCGCAGATGAAGCACTTCCTCGGCTACTGCCACGAATGGCACCGCCACCGCACCTCGTCGTCGATGAGCGTGCGCGCGCTGCACGAATACCAGGCCGTGCCCTACCGCAAACCGGTCGAGGCCGGCGCGGTCGGCGGAGCGATGACCGCCTACAACCTCGTCAACGGCGTACCGGCGATCATCGGACCCATGATGGACACGCTGCGGCGCGAATGGGCGCCGGACGGGTTCATGTTCCTGCCCGACGGCTGGGACGCGGTCAACCTCAACACCACCAAGGGCGCACCGTTCGACACCTGGGAGACGCCCGAGGCACGCGACGTGCCCTATCCTGCGGCTCTGGCGGCCGAGGAGGGCCGCCGGATCGACGCCGACGAGATCCTGGTCTACGCCTCGGGACTGATGCTCAAGGCGGGACAGACGAACTTCCGCGACGGCTCCGAACTGCCGCTGGGCGAGAAGGCCGCCGAGGCGGTCCGGCGCGGCCTGTTCGGACTGACCTCGGCCGACGCCGAACGGGTCGCGCGCGACTGGCTGATGTTCCTGGTGCGGACCGGCCTCCTCGACGGCGACGCCTGCCCGTACAACCGGATCGAGGTGACCGACGCCCCGCACGACCGACCCGAGTCCCGCGAGCTCGCACTCCGGGCCGCCCGGGAACAGCTCGTGCTCCTGCGCAACGAGGACCTGCTCCCGCTCCCGGACGGTTCCGGCGTCGCCGTCCTCGGAGCGCTGTCCGATGTGAACCTGCGCGACTACTACAGCCCCCTGGTCGACGACCGCGTCACCCCGCTCCAGGCGATCCGCGACCGCATCGGCGCCGGCAACGTGACCCACCACCGCGGCAACGACCGGATCGCCTGGCGGGCCGGCGACCACTACGTCGCCCCGGCCGCCGATGGGACGCTCGCGGCCCGCGCCGGATCGATCGGCCGCGACGAGACCTTCGAGGTCTACGACTGGGCCCACGACCAGTACATGTTCCGCAACGTCGGCACCGGGAAGTTCGTGACCGGCGACATCCTCGAGCACGGCGACGGCCCGGCGAGCTTCACCAACCAGGCCGGCGCCGCCGGCGGCGACACCCGGCCGGTCCTGGTCGCCGCCGACGACGAGATGGTCGACGCGCACGCCTGGTTCACCTTCCAGAACTTCCACTACCGCCACGTGGGCGACCGAATCTCCATGTTCGGGCTCAACCACGTCGAGGCCGACATCACGCCCGCCGACGCCTTCCACGTCGGCCTCGCCGAGGACGGGACGCTCCCGCTCGCCAAGGGGCGGCCCGAGACGCCGCTCACCGAGACCCTGGTCGAAGACGGCCCGGCCGCGGCCGCCGCGATCGCGGGCGAGGCCGACTACGCGGTCGTGGTGGTCGGCAACCACCCGTTGATGAACGCCCGCGAGTGCTTCGACCGCCCCGGCCTCGACCTCGCCCCGCGCCAGGCCGACCTGGTTCGCGAGACCGCCGCCGCCAAGCCCGGCCGGACGGTCGTGGTGGTGGTCTCGTCCTACCCGCTGGCGATCGGCGAGGCCGCCGACGACCCGAACGTGGCCGCGATCGTGTACACCTCCCACGCCGGCCAGGCGGCGGGCACCGCGATCGCCGAGGCCCTGTTCGGCGACCACTCCCCGGCCGGGCGGCTCACCGCGACCTGGCCGGCCGACCTCGAGTCGCTCCCGAAACCCGGCGCCGAGACCGAGGAATTCCGCGTCGACCAGGCGGACATGCTCGAGTACGACGTGATCGCCGCAGGCCTGACCTACCGCTACTCGGCGGCCGAGCCGCTCTTCCCGTTCGGCCACGGGCTGACCTACACCACCTTCGAGTACGGCGGCCTCGAGGTGCCGCGGCAGGCGTCCGCCGCCGAGCCGTTCGCCGTGTCGTTCGACCTGACCAACACCGGGGAGCGGACCTCGGACGAGGTGGCGCTGGTGTACGCCCGCTCGCTCGATTCGGCCTACGGCGAGCGCGTCCCGCGGCGGCAACTGGCCGGCTTCCGGCGGGTCAGGGGCGTCGCCCCCGGCGAGACCCGCCGCGTGTCGATCGAGGTCGACCCCGACGACCTGTTCGTCTGGGACGTCGTCTCCGGGAAGCGGGTCGTCGAGACCGGCCGCTACGCGTTCTTCGCGGGCGCCGAGGGCCCGGAGGCGGTCGTGGCGATCGAAGGCGAGACGATCGGCGAGCTCGACCTGTCCTCGACGCGCAACATCTGGGAGCGGGCGACGATCGCCCAGGGCGTGACCTACTGGGAGGTCTCCAAGCTCAACACCCTCGCGCGCGAGGGCGGATACCACTCGGTCGGCTCGCGGCGACGCGGCGACTTCGTGGGCTTCACGAAGGTGAACCTGGAGGGCGCGACCGCGGTCGTGCTCCGCGCGGCCACCAGCGCCGCCGAATGGGCCGACCTGGCCGATCCGGTGGTGGAGGTCCGGCGGGGCGCGCCGGACGGCGAACTCCTCGGGCGGGCGGCGGTCCCCGTCACCGGCGACCTGCAGCGGTTCGAAGAGGTCGAGGCCCCGCTGACCGGTGCCGCCGGCGTCGACGACCTCTACCTGCGCTTCCGGGCCGGAGGCATCTACCTCGACTCCATCCGTCTCCGCCGCTAGTACGGGAAGGGCCGGTGCGCCTCCGGCGCACCGGCCCTCGGCAGGCTCGGGCGACTATGGGTGGAAGATGCTCGCTTCAGAACCCTTTGCCAGGAACTCGGTGATCCAGGCGTCGAGCTGCTCAAGATCGTCGCAGGCCTCGATGCGCTTGCGCTGCGCCTCGGCGGTGCGGTCGGAGGAGGTCTCGATCATCCTGAGCAGGACGCTGCGGGCGTGCTCAACCGCGCCTTCTTCCCGGCCTTCCTGTCGGCCCTCCTGCCGGCCCTCCGTGCGGAGGCGGTCGCTGTATTCCGAGTGATAGGGCCTTGACTTGGTTTGCATGAGTTCCTCCAGCATCCTGGCGGGCGCCTCGGCCAGCGCCGTGAGCAAGAACTTGGCGTAGTCGGCGGCTCGCCCTGCTTCGATGGTACCGAGGCGCTGGTCGAGTGTCGATATGAACGACTCGGGTGCGCGAGTCCGTGGTCTCTTGCAGATCGCGGCCACCACGACCGCACCCCCGACACTGGGTACCGAGTCCGGGTCGATGAGATCGGGGAAATCCGATGGGCCGAGGGCGTGCACCATCATGGTGTTCCCAGGGCCGAGGTACACCCCTTTCCGGTAGCGCATCGCCAGCGAGTCCTCGCTGCAGATGAGCACCAGTTCCACCGGTATCCGATGATCCTCGAACGCACGGGTCATATACCCGGGGAGGCGGTAATACTTCTCGTCCTTCCATGAGTTCTGCGCCTCGCAGATGACGATCCGGTCCGATTCGTTCGGCAGCGACAGCCGAACCACGGCGTCGGCCCGACGCTCAGTGGGCCCGGGCGAGCCGACCGACTCACTGCGGGTCTCGGCGCCGTTGCAGACGTGGGCCCGGCGGTCCAAGTCCGCGAGGTCGAGCAACCAAGCGGCGGTGCGAGGCTCGTCCCGGATCGCCATTGCGATGAGTTCGTGGGCGTCTCCCGGCATCAGGGGTCCCTTCGTGACAGGTGTTCCTCCTGTCAAAACGAGTGGGTGACCTCGAAGACGCGGTTTTGTCGGATTGCCGACGGTGTCAGTCGTGGTGCTCGGTCGCGACCAGCCGACCCTCGCTGGTGTGGAAGACCCGGAAGGAGCCCTTGGCCAGATCGGATTCGGGCGGGGCATCGGCGCCCAGCCGGTGGCAGAAGTGCTCCATGAGCTCGGTGAGGTTCTCGCCGTGGCCGCAGATGACGGCCGGTTCGCCGTCCTCGATGAGCCGGTCCATGCGGCGCTGCGCCCGGCCGGGCTTGGCGCCGCCGATCGTGAACTCGGGCAGGCCGATGAGCGGCACGCCCTCGCCCGCGCAGTAGGGCAGCAGCGTCTCCAGGCAGCGGCCGCTGGAGGAGCAGTAGGCGGTCCCGGACGGGTATCCGGACAGCAGGACCGCCAGTTCGGCGGCGCGTTCGCGGCCGCGCCGGTTGAGCGGGCGCAGTTCGTCCTGATCGAACCAGTCGGCCTTGGACATCGCGACGGCGTGCCGCACGAAGATGTACGGGACCGTCCGGCGCACCGGGTTCGAGGCGAAGTCGGCCAGGACCGGCCGGTCGCGCTCGTGCGTGAGCCGTTCGGCGGCGCGGCTCAGCGGCACCCACTCCAGACCGTCCACTTCGCTCGGATCAACCGCGTCGTCGACCGCTTCGGCGGCGGGCGTGGCGCACCAGTAGTCGACCCGCTTGAGCCGGCCCTCCTTGTCGTAGAAGGACGGCGCGAGGGGCCGACCGAGCACGGGCCGGATGCCGGTCTCCTCGTACACCTCCCGCCGGGCGGCCGCCAGCAGGTGTTCGCGCCGCTTGAGCTTCCCCTTCGGGAACGACCAGTCGCCGTACTTGGGGCGGTGGATGAACGCCAGCTCGGGCTCGCCGGGGCCCGGCCGCCACAGCACGGCGCCGGCGGCGAAGATCTCGGGTCGGTTCAACGGTGCTCCTGCATGAGGACTTCCTGGTGTTCGATGCCGGTGGACGGACGGGACCACAGTCCCAGCGGTCCGAGCCGCCACATGCGCGTCCCGTCGTCCATGCCGCGATCGAGCACCGAGATCAGTTGGCGCCGATGGGCATCGCCGGTTACCTGCACCAGCACTTCGACGCGCCGGTCGAGGTTGCGGTGCATCAGGTCCGCACTGCCCAACCATACTTCCGGGTCGCCTCCGTTCTCGAACACGTACATCCGGGAGTGCTCCAGGAAGCGGCCGAGGATGCTGCGGACCCGGATGCGCTCGGACAGGCCCGGCACCCCGGGGCGGAGGGCGCAGATGCCGCGGACGAGCAGGTCGACCGGCACTCCGGCGCGGGAGGCGCGGTAGAGGGCGTCGATCATGTCGTCGTCGGTCAGCGAATTGCACTTGAACCGCAGCCCGGCCGGGAGCCCGTTGCGGTGGTTCTCGATCTCGCGCTCGATCCGGTCGATCAGGCCCGAGCGCAGCGAACGCGGGGCGACCAGGAGGCGCTGGTGCTCCTCGGCGTGGGAGTAGCCGGTGAGGTGGTTGAACACGGCGTTGACGTCCTCGCCGACAGCTCGGTCGCTGGTGAGCAGCCCGAAGTCCTCGTACAGCCGCGCGGTGTTGGGGTGGTAGTTGCCGGTCCCTATGTGGCTGTAGCGCAGCAGGCTCCCATCGTTCTCCTCGCGCACGACCAGCGCCAGCTTGCAGTGTGTCTTGAGTCCGACGATGCCGTACATGACGTGGCATCCGGCCTGCTCCAGCTTCTGCGCCCAGTCGATGTTGGCCTGCTCGTCGAAGCGGGCCTTGAGCTCTACGACGACCACCACCTGCTTTCCGGCGTCGGCGGCGCTGATGAGCGCGTCGACGATCGGGGACTTGCCGCCGGTGCGGTAGAGGGTCTGCTTGATGGCCAGGACCTGCGGGTCGGCGGCGGCCTCCTCGATGAGCCGCTCGACCGAGGTGGTGAACGAGTCGTAGGGGTGATGGACGAGGACGTCCTGCTCCCGCAGCACCCCGAACAGGTCGGCGTCGGGCGGCAGCACCTTCTCCGAGGGCCGGAACGGCGGGTACTTCAGCTCGGCGCGGTCGAGGTCGGCGATGGCGCCGAGCCCGGCGAGGTCGAGCGGGCCGGGCAGCCGGTAGACGATCTCGTCGCCGACGTCGAGTTCGGTGGTGAGCCGCTCGAGCACGCCGGGGTCGATGGTGTCCTCCACCTCGAGCCTCACCACCGGCCCGAACCGGCGGCGGAGCAGCTCGCGCTCGAGCGTCTGCAGCAGGTTCTCGGTGATGTCCTCGTCGATCTCGAGGTCCTGGTTGCGGGTGACCCGGAAGGTGTGGTGGCCGAGGACGTCCATGCCGGGGAACAACTGGTCGAGATGCGCGGCGATGACGTCCTCGAGAGGCACGAACCGGCCGGGCGAGACGGCCATGAAACGCGGCAGCAGCGGCGGGACCTTGACGCGGGCGAAGCGGATGACGCCCTTGCGGGGGTCGCTGACCTGGACGGCGAGGTTGAGCGACTGGCCCGAGATGTACGGGAACGGGTGGGCGGGGTCGACGACGAGCGGGGTGAGCACCGGGTAGATATGGGTGCGGAAGAGCTCGTGCACCGGGCCCCGCTCGGATTCGGCGAGGTCTTCCCAGCGGAGGATCGCGATCTCCTCCTTGGCCAGCAGCGGCGCGATCTCGTCGCGGAAGTACTCGGCGTGCTCGAGGCTGAGCCGGTGGGCGAGGGCGGCGATGCGGTGGAGGACGCTCTGGGGCGGCTTGCCCGAGGAAGTGCGGACGGGCAGGCCGGTGGCGATGCGGCGCATCAGGCCGGCGACGCGGACCATGAAGAACTCGTCGAGGTTGGACGAGAAGATCGACAGGAAGCGGACACGCTCCAGCAGCGGCAGCTCGGGGGACTGGGCGAGGCGCAGCACTCGGCCGTTGAAGCGCAGCCAGCTTTCCTCGCGGTCGAGGAACCGGTCCGGGGGCAGATCGGCTCCGAACGGGGTCAAAGGCTCGCTTTTCGTCATACACCACAATATTCAAGGGAAAGGTGAATGTCAGATGAACGAGCTCTGAAGATCCCGGGCACGCGCGGACGCCGGTGGGCTCTATTCCCCGGTGACGCCGTCGATGGACTCTCGGATGAGGTCGGCGTGGCCGTTGTGGCGGGCGTACTCCTCGATCATGTGCAGGTACAGCCAGCGGATGCTCATGCGGCCGAAACGCGGATGCTCGAAGACCTCGTCGAGGCCGTGCCGGGCGGCGACCGCCTGGGAGTCCGCGATCGCCTGCCGGTAGCGCTCGACGGCCTCCCGGGGGTCGGCGCGGGACGCCTGGCCGAAAACGACCTCCCTGTCGCCTTCGCGAGCGTAGTACGGGATCTGGTCGGCGGGCCGCCGGTCGACGCACTGGGAGAACCACGCGTACTCGACCTCGGTGAGGTGCCGGATCAGTCCCAGCAGCGACAGCCCCGAGGGCGCGACCGGGGCCCGCTTGAGCCGGTCCTCGGGCAGTCGGGAGCTCTTGACCAGCAGCGTCCGGCGGTGGTAGTCGAGGAAGCCCTCCAGCATGTCGCGCTCGGGGCCGGTGTTCGGCGGGCGCTCGCGCTCGATCGGCTTGATAGTCCACGTCATCGACTCACGCTAGCGCCCGCCGCCGGAGGAGTCGAATCGGTTTGCGTGGGTAACCAATCCCGAGCCCCCGGGTACGGAGCGAAGGAGGAGCCATGTCGGACGACCGCAGGCCGTACTCGGCCGACGAGAAGGAAGCGTTCGGTTACGTCGACGACGAGGAGCGGACCGAGCAGCCACTCGAGGAGGAGATCCTCGAAGCCGAGGACTACCGGGGCGTCACCAGACACGGCACGACCCCCGCCGAGGAGCGGACGGGGGTGCCGCTGGACGAGGCGCTGGAAGAGGAGCGCCCGGAGGAGCCGGACGAGGAGGTCTCCGAGGAGGGACGGGACGATGCCGACCCGCAGGCGGGCGCCCTGGTCGACAGCTGGGACGTCTTCGCCGAGGAGACCGAGGCGCCGCCCGAGGACCCGGAGCAGGAAGCCGTCCGCGAAACCGAGGACGACCGTGCCAGGGCGGCCCGGCTCAGAGAGTCCGGGGAGGCGGGCCCGCCGCCGGACCCCACCGGAGGCCGACGCTGACCGGCGGTGCGCGTTCCGATGGGGCAAGCAAAAACCCGCTGGTCGTCCAGCGGGCCATTTCTGCGGTCCCGACGGGATTTGAACCCGCGACCTCCGCCTTGACAGGGCGGCGAGCACTCCGTACTGCTCCACGGGACCTTGAGTGGATCGAGATCCTCCAAGGTCGTAAGACCTCTTAATTTATACCAGGCGCTTCCGTGTGACCGGAACCGCGCCTCGGTGTACCCCCAACGGGATTCGAACCCGTGTTACCGCCTTGAAAGGGCGGCGTCCTAGGCCTCTAGACGATGGGGGCTCTCAGCGGCTTGACAGTCGACGCGAAGCGCCGCATCTCGAAATCACTGGGCTTACCACCGCGGAATTCCGCTCGGGCCCGACAAGCATACGTGACCCGAACCCGCCCGTCTACGCCGGGGCTCCAGTGAGACAACCGTCTCAGCCCGAGCTTGCTAGCGTTGGCGCATGGAGTTCGCCTACCTGGGCCCTCGCGGCACCTTCACCGAGGCCGCGCTGCGGCGCCTGCCCGACGCCAAGGGCGCGCACACCGCCCCGATGTCCTCGGTCGCCGAGGTGCTCGAGGCCGTGCGCCGCGGGCAGGTCGACGCGGGGTTCGTGCCGCTGGAGAACTCCCAGGAGGGGACGGTCACCGTCACCGTCGACGAGCTGGTCGGCGGTGACCCGCTGGTGATCGCCGGCGAGGTCGTCCTGCCGGTGACGTTCGTACTCGCCTCGGCGAAGGCGACCGACCAGATCGCCACGGTCGCTTCGCATCCGCACGCCCTCGCGCAAGTGCGCGGCTACCTGCGGCGGGAACTGCCTTCGGCGCGGTCCCTCGAGGCGCTGTCCACCGCCGAGGCCGCCGAGCAGGTCCGGCGCGGCGAGGCCGACGCCTGCGTCTGCGCGCCGTTCACCGCAGAGGCCGCCGGGCTTCCGGTGCAGGCCTTCGACATCGGGGACAACGCGAGGGCCGAGACCCGGTTCGTCCACGTCGTCAGGCCGGGGCCGCCTCCCGAGCCGTCCGGCAACGACGTCACCTCCCTGGCCGTCTACATCGACCACGACCGGGTCGGCGCCCTGCTCGCCGTGCTCACCGAGTTCGCAATCCGCGGCATCAACCTCACCCGCATCGAGTCCCGCCCCACCGGCGAGGGACTGGGCCGCTACGCCTTCTTCCTCGACTGCGCCGGCCACCTCAACGACGCCCGGATGGGCGAGGCGCTCATGGGGCTGCGCCGCATCTGCGCCGACGTCCGCTACCTCGGCTCCTACCGCCGCGACCACGCCGACGCGCCGGTCCCGGCGCCTCCGGGCCAGACCGACGCCGACTTCGCCGACTCCACCGCCTGGCTCCGGCGCCTGCGTGAGGCAGGCCACGAGTGATTCCCGCGGCCGGCCGATCCGTCCTAGGCTGACGGCATGGCCTCCCTGCTAGACGAAGTGCTCCTGCTCGCCTACGACGACTCCTCCGGGTTCAACAAATCGAGCCAACTCGAAATCGGCCTGGGCGGCGCGACCATCCTGGAACTGGCCCTGGCCGGACGCATCGACGTCATCGAGGGCAAGGTCCGGGTCGTCCAGCCCGCACCCACCGGCGACCCGCTCCTGGACCAGGCGCTGCACAAGCTCGCCGCCGACGGGCCCCGCAAACCCCAGGCGGCGGTCCAGCGGGCCGCCAAGGGCAAGCGCCGGGCGGTCCTCGACCGCCTCGTAGCACGCGGCCTCCTGGTCCACCGCGGGGAGAAGGCGCTCGGATTCATCCCCTTCCACCGCCACCTGCCCGGCGACTCCGCCGTAGAGGACGACGCCCGCAACCGGCTCGCGGCCACCGCCGACGCCGAGGGCACGGACGACGCCCGCACCGCCGCGCTCGCCTCGCTGGTCTACGCCCTCAACCTGGAGAAGGCCGCCCTCCCCGGGCGCGACCACCGGCGGGCCCGCAAGGTCTTCAAGGCGATCTCCGAAGGCATGTGGGGCGGCCACGCCACCCGGAAGGCCGTCGAGGGCGCCCAGGCCGCGGTCATGGCCTCGATCGCCGCCACCGTCGCCGTCAGCGCCGCCGGTGCGGGCGGCGCGGGCGGCTGAGTGCTCGCCGCGGGTGCGGACCTGCGTGGTTAGCTAGAGGCATGCCTGAAACGTCTGCTTCGAATCCGGAGCCGCCCGCTCCACCGGAGCCCCCCGCACCGCCGGAACCGCCGGTGCCCGATCTGGCCCGCGTCCGGATCACCGATCCCGAACGGATGAAGGCCCTGGCCCACCCGGCGAGACTCGAGGTCTTCAACTTCCTGAGCAGGCGCCGGCTCCAGGGTTTCGAGGGTGCGACGGCCACCGAGATAGCCGAGGCGGCGGGCATGACTCCGAGCGCGATGAGCTATCACCTGCGGACGCTCGCCAAGACCGGGTACCTGGAGGAGGCGCCGAACCGGGGCGACGCGCGCGAGCGGGTCTGGCGACTGAAGTTCCAGTCCCTGGACATCGGGGCCGAGGCCGACGCCCCCGAGAGCGACAAGGTCGTCAGCCGGGAGATGGCCCAGGCGTTCAACGACCAGCACGCCCGGAGCTTCCAGCGCTGGCTGGAGGTCAGGGACCAGGTCGAACCGGAGCTGCGCGACCTGTCGAACCTGTCCCAGGGGCAGTTGCGGCTCACGATCGAGGAGGCCGAGGAGTTCCGGTCGCGGCTGATGGAGCTGAACGAGGAGTTCGCCCGCAAGAGCCTGGCGCACGCCGCACGTTCGGGAACCGAGGAAGACGGCACCGTCATCCTCACTTACCTCACCCGCATCTTCCCGCACACCTAGGCGCGAAGCTTCCCGAAAAAATCTGAAAAACATCTTTTATACTTAGATCTGAAATAGTATTTTCGAAATATGTCTTTCACATCATTCCCCGAGGGCACCCGCTGGTCCGACCTCTACACCACCGCCGCCTGCTCACTGCTCGGCGGCACCGCCATGTTCACCGCCGACTTCGCGCTGATCCTCCAGCTCCAGTCCGCCGGCCTCGGCGGGGCCGCCGTCGCCACCCTGATCTTCTGCGCCACCCTCCCGATCGTCCTGCTCGCGCCCGTCGCCGGACACATGGCCGACCGCTTCGACAGCCGCGCGCTCATGGCCGGAAGCGGACTCCTGCAATCCGCCGCCATCACCTGCATGGTCCTCACCGACCACCTCCCGGCGCTACTGGCCCTGGTCGTGGTCAACGCCGCCGGCACCGTGCTGCTGAGCCCCACCGTCAGCGCGCTCGTCCCGGTCATCGCCACCGCGAAGGACCTGCCGCGCGCCGTGGCGACGGTCCAGACCGGCAACCTGGTGGGCATGACCGCGGGCCCGGCGACCGCCGGATTCATCGTCGCCGCCCACGGCACCGGCGCCGCGCTCCTGGTCGCGGCAAGCTGCGCCCTGCTGCGGGCCCTGCTGTCCTGCGACGTCCGCACCCGCCGCGGCGGCGTCCGCCGCGACACCGCCCCCGCCGGGAACACCGAGCGGCCCGCCTGGCACCTGCGCGGCGACCGGCTGCTGACCGCCATGGTGATCGGGCTGGCCGCCGTCATCGCCTGCCTGGGCGCGGCCAACGTCCTCGAAGTCTTCCTGGTCCGCGAGGTCTTCGGCGCCTCCGAGAGCACCTACGGCCTGATCAACGCCACCTGGACCGCCGGCATGGCCGCCGGAGCCTGGATCACCGCCGCGGCCATCGCCCGCGTCGCGCGCGACGGCCGCCTCGCCCTGCTCCTGATGGGGGCGCTGACCGGCATGGGCGTGATCACCCTGCTGTTCAGCTCGCCCCTGCCGACCGTGCTCATGCTGGTGCCGCTCTATCTGATCGGCGGCCTCATCAACGCCTCGATGAACTCGATCACCCAGGTCTCGATCGCCCGCCGCGTGCCCGAACGCTTCCGCGGGCGCGCCGGCGCCAAGGTCAACGGCATCATCAACGCCGCCATGCTCTGCGGCTTCGTCCTCGGCGGCGCCCTCGCGGAGGTGCTCTCCACCCGGCAGACCTACCTGCTGATCGGCCTGGGCACCATCGCCACCGTGGCCTGCTGCCTGCCGATGGTCCGCCGGGCCGACCGCCGCGAGACCGACGACTCAAGCGGGGTAGGCGCGGATCTCGGCGGCCTTGACCGCCGCCCAGACGCGCTGGCCCGGACCTAGCCCGAGCTGGGCGGCCGCGGCCGGGGTCACGTCGGCGACCGCGTGGAGCCGCCCGTCGAGCTGGACGCGCAGGTTGTCGCCGTGCCGGTGGACCCCGGTGACCGTCGCCGGCCACGCGTTGCGCGGGCTGCCCTCCGGGCGGCGCGGGTGCAGCGCCACCGCGCTCGGCCGGAAGGCGGCGAACGCCTCGCCGTCGAGCGGATCGGCGACCGCCAGCTCCCCGCCCGAGTCCAGCCGCAGCCGGTGGCCCTCGGCCCGGCCCCGGTACAGGTTGAGCCCGACCAGGCGGGCGACGTAGTCGGTGCGGGGCCTGGCGGTGATCGACTCGGCGTCGCCTTCCTGGACGGCCCGCCCCTCCTCCACGACGATGAGCCGGTCGGCGAGCATCAGGGCGTCCACCGGATCGTGCGTCACCAACACGGCCGCCCCGGGGTGGTCGGAGAGGTGCCGGTGCAGCTCGGCACGCGTGTCGAGCCGGGTGCGCGCGTCCAGTGCGGCCAGCGGCTCGTCGAGCAGCAGCAGGCCCGGGTCGAGCGCGAGTGCCCGCGCCAGCGCCACCCGCTGGGCCTGCCCGCCCGAGAGCTGCCGCGTGCGCCGCTTCGCCAGCTCGCCCAGGCCCACGCGATCCAGTTGCGCCGCGGCCCTGGCGCGGGCGGCGCTTCGGCCCAGGCCCCGGCGGCGCGGCCCGAACGCGACGTTGTCGAGCGCGTTCAGGTGCGGGAACAGCAGGTAGTCCTGGAAGACGACGCCGATGCCGCGGTGCTCGGGCGCGGTCCACCGCCGGCTGCCGGGCCGGTCGAGGTCGCGTCCGTCGAGGGCGATGTGCCCCTCCGAGAGCGCTTCGAGTCCGGCCAGGGCGCGCAGCGCGGTGGTCTTGCCGGCCCCGTTGGGGCCCAGTAGGGCCACGGTCTCGCCGGCGGCGGCGCGCAGTTCGAGGTCGAGCCGGAAGGCGCCGCGGTCGACCACCAGATGGGAGTCGAGGCCCTCGCTCGCGGCGCTCACGGGGCGGCCGTCCAGCGGTCGCGCAGGCTCGCCAGCACGATGACCGAGACGGCCAGCAGGATCAGGCTGAGCACGATCGCGGCCTCGAGGTCGGTCTCGAGAGCCAGGTACACCGCCAGCGGCATCGTCCGGGTGCGGCCGGGGAAGTTCCCGGCGAAGGTGATGGTCGCGCCGAACTCCCCGAGGGCGCGGGCCCAGCACAGGACCGTCCCGGCGGCGATGCCGGGCGCGATCAGCGGCAGCGTGACGCGGGTGAAGACCGTCCAGCGGCCCGCGCCGAGCGTCGCCGCGGCCTCCTCGAACCGGACGTCGGCGCCGCGCAGCGCGCCTTCGACCGACACGACCAGGAACGGCATCGCCACGAACGTCATCGCCATGACCACTCCGGCGGTGGAGAACGGCAGGGTGATGCCGAACGCCTCGTCCAGCCGGGAGCCCACGGGGCCGCTGCGGCCGAAGACCAGCAGCAGCGCGACACCGCCGACCACCGGCGGCAGCACCAGCGGCACTGTCACCAGCGCCCGCACCAGGCTCCGCCCGCGGAAGTCGACGCGGGCGAGCAGCCAGGCGAGCGGGATGCCGAGCACCAGGCTGAGCACCGTGGCCGCCGTAGCGGTCCGCAGCGACAGCCACAGCGCGGCGAGCACACCGGGTTCGGTCAGTCGTTCCGGCATGGTCGACCACGGGGCGCGCAGCAGCAGCCCGAGCAGCGGCAGGACCAGGAACGCCAGGCCGAGTAGGGCGGGGACGAGCAGCGCGACCGGTATTCGCCGCCGGTGCGGCCCCCGCCGGCGGTCGGTCGGTGCTGCCGGGGCGGTCATGGCGTCCGGAATCCTTCGGCGGTGAGCGTCTCGAGCGCGGCCTCCGACCCGAGGTGGGCGACGAACGCCTCGGCCGCGTCCGGGTTCGCGGCCTCGGTGAGGACGGCGACCCGGTAGTCGTTGACGGCCGCGTCGGCTTCGGCGAACGCCACGGCGTCTACGCCGTCCCGGTCGGCCTGGACGTCGGAGCGGTAGACCAGGGCCGCGTCGACCTCGCCGAGCGTGAGCTTGGCGAGGGTGGCCTTGACGTCGGTCTCGTAGGTGGCGGGGGTCAGTTCGACTCCGGCGGCCTCGAGCGCGGTCTGCGACGCCGCTCCGCAGGGGACCGCATGGGCGCACACGGCGACCCGGAGTCCGGGACCGGCGAGGTCGCCGAGGCCGGCGATGCCGTCCGGGTTGCCTTCGGGGACGGCGATGACGAGCCGGTTGCGCGCGAACGTTTCGGCCTCGGAGGCGTGACCGTCGCCGACGACGGTGTCCATGGTGGCGGCGTCGGCGGAGGCGAACACGTCGGCGGGGGCGCCCTCGCCGATCTGGGCGGCCAGCGTGGAGCTGCCGGCGAAGCTGAAGACCACGCTCGCGTCCGGGTTCGCGCGCTCGAAGTCCTCGCCGATCTCGGTGAACGCCTCGGTGAGGGAGGCGGCCGCGAACACGTGGATCGCGCCGTCCTCGTCGCCGCCGCAGGCGGTCAGGGTCAGCGCGGCGGTGAGGGCGGCCACGGCCGCGGCGGCGCGTTTCACGGTTGCTCCTTCTCGCCTGCGCCGCCGGGCCGTTCGACGACCACCGTGGTCGACTTGACCGCGGCCACGGCGACCGATCCGACCCGGAGGTCGAGTTCGTCGACGGCCTCGCGGCTCATGAGCGACACGACTCTGAACGGTCCCGCCTGCAGGTCGACCTGGGCCATGACCCGGTCTTTGACCACAGCGGTGACGATGCCGCGGAGTCGGTTGCGCGCCGAGGTCGAATCGGCGCCCGCGACGGGGCCGGCGGCGCGGGAGCGGGCGAAGGCGGCCAGGTCCACCCCGTCGATCAGGCGGCGCCCCTGGTGGTCGCGGTCGGCGGCGAGGCGGCCGCCGTCGATCCAGCGGCGCACGGTGTCGCCGCTGACGCCGAGCAGCTCGGCGGCCTCACCGATGCGGAAATGCGTCACAGGACGCATCATATACCGGCAGATGCGAGCGATACCTGCCATCAGGCTCGCATCTGCGCCGGTCCAGGTTCAGCCCCAGCCGAGCTCGTGCAGCCGGTGCTCCTCGATGCCGAAGTGGTGGGCGATCTCGTGGACCACGGTGATCGCGACCTCGTCGACCACCTCGTCGCTGCTGGAGCACATCCGCAGCGTCGGCCCCCGGTAGATGGTGATGGTGTCGGGCAGGACCCCGCCGTACTCCCAGCCCCGGTCGGTCAGCGCCGTGCCCTGGTAGAGCCCGAGCAGGTCCTTGTCGGGCCCTTCGGGCTCGGCCTCGACCAGGACCACCACGTTGTCCAACATGTCCATCAGCTCGTGCGGCACCGCGTCGAGCGCGTCGGCCACGGCCGCTTCGAATTCCTTCGCGTTCATTTCCACCGGCACACGGCCACGATAAGGCTTTGTCGGGTCGCGAGACCAGGCCGGTAATCTGGGGACGTGATCGATCTGCGAGCATTGCGAGAGAATCCGGACGCCTACCGCGACAGCCAGCGCAAGCGCGGCGACTCCCCCGAGACCGTCGACGCGCTCCTGTCGGCCGACTCCGACCACCGCAGTGCCCTGCAGTCCTTCGAGGCCCTCCGCGCCGAGCAGAAGGGCCTGGGCAAGCAGATCGCGAAGGCCCAGGGCGAGGAGAAGCAGGCGCTGCTGGAGCGCACCAAGACCCTCGCCGAGGAGGTCAAGGCCGCAGAGGCGCGCGTGACGGCGACCGCCGCCGCCTTCGACGCCGCCGGCAAGGCCCTGCCGAACCTGGTCGCCGACGGCGCACCGGCGGGCGGCGAGGACGACTTCGTCCTCCTCAAGGAGGTCGGCGATACCGCCGTCCCCGAGGACGTCCGGGACCACCTCGATCTCGGCACCGCCTTGGGCCTGCTCGACACCGAGCGCGGCGCGAAGGCCTCGGGCGCCCGGTTCTACTACCTCACCGGCGACGGGGCGCTGCTGCAGTTGGCGATGCTGAATCTGGCGGTGCAGCAGGCGGTCGAGACCGGCTTCACGCCGGTGATTCCGCCGGTGCTGGTGCGCCCGGAGGCGATGGAGGGCACGGGGTTCCTCGGCGAGCACTCCGATGAGGTCTACTACCTCGAGCGCGACGAGATGTACCTGGTGGGGACCTCGGAGGTCCCGCTGGCCGCGTACCACTCGGGGGAGAACCTCGGGGAGCTGTCGGAGCCGGTGCGGTACGCGGGCTGGTCGTCGTGCTTCCGCCGCGAGGCCGGCTCGTACGGCAAGGACACCCGCGGGATCATCCGCGTCCACCAGTTCGACAAGGTGGAGATGTTCTCCTACTGCCGTCCCGAGGACGCCGCGGCCGAGCACGAGCGGCTGCTGGAGTACGAGGAGCGGATGCTGCAGAAGATGGAGCTGCCCTACCGGGTGATCGACGTCGCCGCCGGCGACCTGGGCACGAGCGCGGCCCGCAAGTTCGACTGCGAGGCGTGGGTGCCCAGCCAGGGCCGCTACCGGGAGCTGACCTCGACCTCGAACTGCACCACGTTCCAGGCCCGGCGGCTGAACATCAAGTACCGCGACGAGCACGGCAAGAACGCCGTGGCCGCTACCTTGAACGGGACGCTCGCCACGACCCGGTGGCTGGTGTCGATCCTGGAGAACCACCAGCGTCCCGACGGTTCGCTGGGGGTGCCGAAGGCGCTGCAGCCGTTCCTGGGCAAGGACGTCATCGAACCCAAATAGGGGGAGATCCTATATCCTATAGGATCTACGATCCGGTTCGCTCGCGTCAGTCGCCGAGCTCGTCCTCGCACCATGCCTTGAGCACCACGGCGTGGTTGACCTGCGGGTCCTTCGCGGCGTAGAGCAGTGTCACCGGCCCGGAGCGGGCGGCCTCGACGATCGGTTCGGCATGTTCGGGCCGCCCGTCCAGCTCGGCGCGGTAGCGGCCGGTGAACTCGTCGAACCGTTCGGTGCTGTGCCCGAACCAGATCCGCAGATTCGGCGACGGCGACGCGTCGGGCAGCCAGGTGACGCCCGCCAGGTCCTCCTTGCTGACGCCCCGCGGCCACAGCCGGTCGACCAGGAATACCGCGCCGGAACGGTCCGGGTCGGCCCGGTAGTCGTAGACGCGCTCAATCGTGATGTCGGCCATAGTGGCACCGTATGCCGCGCGCCGCCTGAATGGGTGAGTTTGGGGCGAATCGCGTCCCCGTGAGTTCAGCCGCTCGGTCCCCTGCCGTTCACCTCCGGCGGTATACCGTTGTCAAATGCAGCAATACGCCCCATCGACCCCCCGGGAGGATCCTCCCAAGTTCGTCGCCGTAGACCTCGACGGCACCGTGGTCGACTACAAGCACGTCGAGTTCACCCGGCCCACCCGCCCGGTGATCGAGGCGCTCGCGGCCGTCCGGGACGCCGGGGTGCCGGTCGCCGTGGTGACCGGGCGCGCGGTCTGGGGCGCCAGGCGCACCGCCGACGACCTGGAACTGGACGACGGCTTCGCCTCCGCCTCCCACGGCGCCTCCGAATACGACCTCACCGCCCGCGAACTCTCCCACCAGACCGAACTCGACCCCCGCCCGGCCGTCGAAGCGCTCATGGCCGCCGACGACTCGGTCGAGTTCGCCGTCGCCTGGGACATGGAAGGCTGGTACCACACCAAGGGCTTCAAGCGAGACTTCGAAGCCCAGTGGGCCGGACAGATCAGCCTCGACGACCTGGTCGACCGCCCCACCTCGCGGATCGTGGCGCGCGTGGAAGCCGCCGGCGGCAACAACATCGGCCGCCAATGCCCCAACGCGCTGCGCCTGGCCGAGACCGCCGCCCTGGACGCGGCCGACTACCACGTCGAGGTCGGCTTCAACGGCTGGATCGACGTCGGACCCCCGGGAGTGACCAAGGCCACGGGACTGGCGCGCATCGCCGGAAACTACGGCGTATCATCGGCCGACACCGTCGTCTTCGGCGACGCCCACAACGACCTGACCATGTTCGGGTGGGCCGGGTACGCGGTGGCGATGGGACAAGCGGCCCCCGAAGTGCGCAGCGCCGCCGACGAGGTGGCCCCGCCCGTGTGGGACGACGGCGTCGCGCACGTACTGCGCCGGTGGTTCTGACCCGACCGGGGGCGGCGGACCGAAGCTCGACGACCAAGGAGGATGCATGATCGACCTTCGCAAGACGCCTCGGCTCGTCGCCACCGACCTCGACGGCAC
This sequence comes from Glycomyces xiaoerkulensis, assembly GCF_002798405.1. GTDB lineage: Bacteria > Actinomycetota > Actinomycetes > Mycobacteriales > Micromonosporaceae > Glycomyces > Glycomyces xiaoerkulensis. The sequence continues at coordinate 343,344 of NZ_PGGV01000016.1, forward strand.
GCTCGTCCGCTCCGACGAGAGCGTCTCCCCCCGCAGCATGGCCGCACTCAAGCGCCTGGCCGCCTCCGGCGTCATCGTCGTCGGCGCCACCGGCCGCGGTCCGCGCCTGCTCGACCTGTGCCGCAACGACGTCCCCTCCGCCGACTACCTGGTCCTCGGCCAGGGCGCCTTCGTCTACGAGTGCCGCTACGACGACACCGTCGTCGAGATGGCCAACCGCTCGGTCGACGGCGAGGTCCTCCACACCGCACTCCGGCGGATCGAGCAACGGGTCGGACCGCTGCGCGCGCTCGCCGAACCGGCCGACCCCGACCGCCACATCACCGGCGACGAGATGCCGAACTGGCCGTGGCCGACCGTCACCCTCATGACCGCGCCCCGCCACGAGGCCTTCCGCGGCCCGATGGTCAAGGGCTACTTCGTCTCCGACGAGCACTCCGGCCCCGACCTGCTCACAGCCGCCCAGGAGGTGGTCGACACCGATCGGGTCACCGTCACCGAGTCCGGTGTCGGCATCCTCGAAGTCTGCCCCGTCGGCGTCAACAAGGCCGCCGGGATCCAGGTCGTGCTCGACAAGTTCGACATCGACTGGGACGACGTCCTCGTACTCGGCGACGCCACCAACGACCTGCCGATGCTCCGCAGTGCCGGGCACGCGGTGGCCATGCCCGACGCCCACCCCTGGGTCAAGCAGGCCGCCGACGAGATCGCCCCCGCCGGCAACGACGACGACGGCGTCGCCCAGTACATCGAAGCCCTCCTCGAAATGCTCTGACCGGTCGGGCTCCTGTCGGTTCTCCGACAGACGACACGCGCAGCGGATCCACCCGAACGAGCGACCCTCCGCTTACGGTTCGGTCATGGCGAAGATCCCCCATGAGGCGCTGCACCACATCTTCCGCGAGGACGCCGGCCTGTTCACCCGGACCTTGAGGCGGGTGATAGCCGAGAACTTCCCCGAAGTCGAGGCGGTCGGCCTCGTCAACGGCGACCTGACCGAGATCGATGCCCTCGAGCGGAGAGTCGACACGATCCTCAGGGCCGAGACCGCCGAAGGTCCGCGACTTCTGGTCATCGAGCCGCAGACCGAGGTAAGCGAGAAGAAGGTCCGTAGCTGGGCCTACTACCTGAGCTGCCTCGAGAACAAGTACGAGATCCCGGCCACGCTCTTGGTGATCACGCCGAAGGAGGAAACCGCACGTTGGGCGCGGGGTCCACTCACACTCGGTCCGCCCGGATGCCCGTCCTTGAGGCTGTTCCCGTTCGTGGTCGGACCGGACAACACGCCGTTCATCACCGATCCGGAGACCGCCGCCGAGGACGTGGTCTTCTGCGTACTCGCCGTACTCTGCCATCGGCTCGATCCCGACATCGAGAAGGCGATGCGCCCGCTCGCCGAGGCGCTCGACTCGCTCGATCCCGAGACGGCCGCCTACTGGGCCGAGTTCACCGAGGGCGGCCTCGGCAAAGGTTGCGCACGAGAAAGCTGGAGGAACATAATGAGGACCATGCCGTACCGATACAAGTCCGCCCTTCGCCTCGAAGGCGAAGCCACCGGTCGCGCCGAAGGGCGCGTCGAGGGGCGCGTCGAGGGCTTGGCCGAAGCGATCCTGGCCTTCCTGAGCGAGCGCGGAGTGGACGTCGGCGACGCCGACCGGGACCGCATCACCGCCTGCACCGATCCCGGACTGCTGCGGCGCTGGCTTCTGCGGGCGCCCTCGGTCGAGAGCGCAGCCGACCTGTTCGCGGAGGACTAGCGGCGATCGGTCAGCCGACCGGGGCCATCTCGGTCTCGGCGTTCTTCGCAGGCGCCCTCGGTGCCAGGCGTCCCGTGCGCCGCAGCCACACTTCGACCGGGGCGGTCGCCAACGGCGGAATCGAGGCGGCCAGGGCCACGCCCGCGACCCACCACCGCCACCGCAGCCGCACCGCCGCGACCAGCGTCACCGCCACATAGGCGATGAACGCCCCGCCGTGGAGCCGCCCGAAGATCTGCACGCCGAGCTCGGTGGTCTCGGGGATGTACTTGAAGTACATCCCCGCCAGCAGCCCGGCCCACGTGGCGGCCTCGATGAACGCGACGGCCGCGAAGAGGCGGCCCATGCGGCTGACGGGTCGATACATGCTGCGGAGTCCTTCCGATCGGTGCCCCGGAGGCGGGCACGGTCCGCTCCGAGTATGCCTCGCCCCCGCCGGACGGTCAGGAGCCCCGATCCCGGCCCTTGCCGGCCCGGTGGGCGTCGCGGCAGTCGGGGCACCGGCACCCGAACCGCTTGTAGGTCGGGTCCCTGCCGTGCTCCAGGTCCGGATCGCGCCCGGCCAGCAGCGACGCGTCCAGGCGCTCCGACCATTCGGCGTCCCATCTGGCGCGGTTGTGCACCCCTCGCAGCGTCAGGCCGTACCACTCGACCGCCTGCTTCAGCGGAATGCCCGCCGCGATGTCGTTGAGCAGCATCTGCTCGATGCCGTCGAACATCGCCAACGTGTTGCGCCGCTGCCGATCGCGCGCACGGATGCGCTTCTCGTCCTCGTACTTCCACTCCCGCTCGGGAACCCCGCTACTGCCCACGCCGCCTGTCGTCTCTCCTGCTTGGTCTTCGGACCACCAGGATACGGCCTTGCCCTAAGCGACAGGGGAACTGAGTATCCACCAATGCGCCCCGAGTCCCCCCGGGTCGGTCAACCGGGCCGAGGCCGAGGCCCGCGCCAGGTCGACCGCGTACCGGGTCGGGTCCCGGTAGGCCAGCGACAGCGGCGGCCGCTCCACCGGCAGCCCCAGGTCGCGCAGCGCCTCCCGCTGCGTCACCAGCCGGTCGCTCCCCAGCGCGTCGACCGCCACGTGCGCGGTGATGTCGCAACTGCCGTCGGGCACCGGCCGGACGGTGCCCCCGCCGCGGAAACCGGACATGCTCCCGGCCTCGGGCCGATCGGCACGGGTGTGCCCGTAGTCGATCGCCAGCGCCGTCCCCGACGCCACGCGACCGGTGAGCGCCTCCCACATCCGCTCCCGCGGCCGTCCGATCTCGGCGCGCCGCCCCGGCTCGGGCAGCGGCCACCATTCGTCCAGCCACTTGGCGTCGGCGTCGTCGACCGGCCCGCCCGGCCGGGTCTCGCCGTGCTCGTCGACCTCCTCGTAGCGCAGCCCGCCCTCGGGGTCGACCACGGCCACGTCGCACGGCACGTTGTCCAGCAGCTCGCAGGCGACCACGAGCCCCACCACGCGGTCGGGCAGGTGCGACTGCCAGTTGACCCGCTCGGGCAGGTCGCCCGGCTTGGGGCGGAGTTCGACGGCCGTCAGCCGCGCCCGCTCGTCCAGCAGCGAGTCCAGGTGCCCGATCAGCTCGCCGTTCCCGGCGCCCACGTCGACGACCTCGAACGCCTCCGGGCGGCCCAGGCCCGCGTCCACCGCGTCGGCCAACCGGGCTACCGCCTCGGCGAACACGGGAGTCTGCGCGCTGGTCGAGAAGTGGTGCCGCGGCAGCTCGCGGCGGTAGAAGCCGCCGGGCCCGTAGAGGGCCCTGTCCATTGCAGCGCTCCAGCGCTCGAACCCCACCATGCACCGACCCTAGCGGCCGAGTGAATCTCGCCACTCCCAGGCTCCCGGGCTGGCATCGGCATTCTGACGAAGCACAATTAATCCGTAAGCAATGACCGGTACCTCCCACAGGACTGGATCAGCATCATGGATCACCCCAGCGCCGGGTCCACGCGGCGAGCCGCGACCCAGACGGCCAGCCGCCTCGCGGTCGGCGTCGTGTCCGCCGGACGCGTCGGCTCCGCGATCGGCGCCGCCCTCGAGAGGGCCGGCCACCGCGTCGTGGCCGCCACCGCCGGCTCCGAGGCCTCCCGCGCCCGCGCCGCCCGCTGCTTCCCCGACGCCGAGATCCTCGCCCCCGACGCCGTCGCCGCCGCGGCCGAACTGCTCGTCCTCGCCGTCCCCGACGACGCCCTCGCCTCCTTGGCGGCCTCGCTGCGGTTCCGGCCCGGCCAGATCGTCGTCCACACCTCCGGCGCCAACGGCGCCGGGATCCTCCGGCCGGCAGCCGACGCCGGCGCGTTGACCATCGCCCTCGCCCCGGCCATGACCTTCACCGGCCGCCCCGAGGACCTCGAACGGCTCGCCGGTGCGTCCTGGGCGATCACCGCCGAGGACGACGCCCGCCTGATCGGGGAGGCCCTCGTGGTCGAAATGGGCGGCGAGCCCGAGCACCTGTCCGAGGCCGACCGCGCCCGCTACCATGCCGCGCTGGTCTACTCCGCGAACCACCTGGTCACCCTCGTCAACGACACCGTCGACCAGCTCCGCGGGATGGGCGTCCGCGCCCCCGAGCGCCTGCTGTCCCCGCTGGCGGCGGCCGCGCTCGAAAACGCCCTGCGCCACGGCGACGCCGGGCTCACCGGACCGGTCGCCCGCGGCGACTCCGGCACCGTCGCCGGGCACCTGCGGGCCCTGGACGGCACCGACCTCGCCGGCGCCTACCGCGCGCTGGCGCGGCGCACCGCCGAGCGCGCCCTGGACTCCGGCCGCCTCGACCCCGCCGACGCCGAGGGACTGCTCGACGTCCTAGCCCACCCCCAGGACAAGGAGGACACCCCCTGATGACCTTGCTCGTCCACACCCGGCCCGATCTGGCCCGGGCCCGTTCCGGATTGACCGGCCGCGTCGGCCTGGTCCCCACCATGGGGGCGCTCCACGACGGCCACCGCGCCAACATCAGGCGCGCCAAGGAGGTCGCCGACTCGACGGTCGTCACCGTCTTCGTCAATCCGCTTCAGTTCGGGCCCGGTGAGGACCTCGACCGCTACCCGCGCTCCCTCGACGCCGACCTGGCCGTGTGCGAGGAAGAGGAGGTCGACCTCGTCTTCGCCCCGGTCGAGGCCGAGCTGTACCCGGGGGGCCGCCACGGCCTCACCACCGTCCACGCCGGATCCGGCGGCGAGATCCTCGAAGGGGCGTGCCGGCCCGGGTTCTTCACCGGCGTGCTCACCGTGGTCGCGAAGCTGTTCCATCTGGTCCGGCCCGACCTCGCCTGCTTCGGCGAGAAGGACTTCCAGCAGTTGGCGATGGTGCGCCGCATGGTCCGCGACCTCGACTTCGGGATCGAGATCGTCCCGGTCGAGACCGTCCGCGAGCCGGACGGCCTGGCGCTGTCCAGCCGCAACACCTACCTGTCGGAGACCGAGCGCGCCGCCGCCCTGGCCATCCCGCACGCCATCCGCGCCGCCCAGGACTCGCCCGAACCGCTCGCGGCCGCCGAGAAGGTGCTCGCCTCCGAGCCCGGCCTGACGATCGACTACACGGTCCTGTGCGGCCCCGACCTCGGCGAGCCACCCGAATCCGGGCCCGCCCGCCTGCTCATCGCCGCCAGGGCGGGCACCACCCGCCTGATCGACAACGCCCCCGTCCGGATCGGAGAACCCGATGCTTAGGAACATGTTCAAGTCCAAGGTCCACCGCGCCACGGTCACCGAGGCCGACCTGCACTACGTCGGATCGGTCACCGTCGACGCCGACCTGCTGGAGGCCGCCGACATCCTCGACGGCGAGCAGGTCGCCATCGTCGACATCACCAACGGCGCGCGGCTGGAGACCTACACCATCGCCGGCGAGCGCGGCAGCGGCGTCATCGGCATCAACGGCGCCGCCGCCCACCTGGTCGACCCCGGTGATCTGGTGATCCTCATCTCGTACGCGCAGATGGAGGACGCCGAGGCGCGCCGCTTCGTGCCGCGCGTGGTGCACGTGGACGAGCGCAACCGGATCGTCGAGGTCGACGGCGACAAGGCCCGCCCCGCCCCGGGGACGGCCGGGAACGCGTTGGCATCCCCACTGGCCGGGCGGTAATTTTCTTGAGCATGAGCGACGAGCAACGAAAAGACGACAAAGCCGAGGACAAGGGCACCGGCGAGCGGGAGGCCGGGAACGGCAAGCCCGAGCCCGCCGACGACCTCAAGACCACCCGCCACCGCCTCGGCGACCTCGCCTACACCGCCACCACCGGGCGGATCGTGCTGCGAGAAGAAGTCGTCGAGGACGAGAAGTACACCGGCCGCAAACCCAAGGCCGAGGTCTCGATCACCTACTACACCCTCGACGACGCCGACGTGACCTCCCGCCCGGTCACCTTCGCGTTCAACGGCGGTCCCGGCTCGTCCTCGATCTGGCTGCACCTGGGCCTGCTCGGGCCGCGCCGGGTCGACTCCGGCGACGTCGGCGAACGCACCCCGCCGCCGTACGGGCTGCTCGACAACGACCAGACCCTCCTGCGGCACACCGACCTGGTGTTCATCGACCCGGTCTCGACCGGCTACTCCCGCGCCGTCGAAGGCGAGAAGGCCAAGGACTACCACGGCTTCACCGGCGACATCGAATCGGTCGGCGAGATCATCCGCCTGTGGACCACCCGCCACAACCGCTGGCTGTCGCCGAAGTTCCTCATCGGCGAGTCCTACGGCGGCACCCGCGGCGCCGGGCTGGCCGAGCACCTCATGACCCGGTACGGCCTGTTCCTCAACGGCGCCATGTTCCTGGCCCCGGCGTTCAACCTCGAGACGCTGTACCTGTCCAACCGCTCCGACCTGCCGAACCCGCTGTTCCTGCCCACCTACGCGGCCACCTCCCACTACCACGGGCTCCAGGAGGGCCGCGACCTCGAAGAACTGGTCGCCGAGGCCCGCGACTACACCGACCGGTACCGCGCTATCCTCGCCAAGGGCCACAACCTCGACCCCGCCGAGCGGGCCGATGCCGTCGCCAAGCTCGCCTCCCTGTCCGGCGTCGGCGAACAGTACGTCGACAACGCCAACCTGCGCCTGGAGCACACCCGCTACTACGCCGAGCTCCAGCGCCACCGGAAGCTCGTGACCGGCCGCCTGGACACCCGCTTCACCGGCCCGGCCGACCACCACCTCCACGAGCGGATGCCGTACGACCCGTTCCTGTCGGCCACCGCCGGCCCCTACACCGCGGCCCTCCAGCACTACCTGCGAGCCGAACTCGAATACGAGAACGAGGCGGTCTACGAGACGCTGTCGCGGGCCGTCCACCCCTGGTCGTTCAAGGAATTCGAAGGCGAAGCGGTCGACGTCACCGACAAGCTGGCGAGCGCCATGCGGCTCAACCCCCACATGAAGGTCCACGTCGCCATGGGCCGCTACGACGGCGGCGTCCCGGTCGAGGCGATCGAGTACACCCTCGACCACCTCGAGGTCCCGTCCGAGGCGCGCGAGCGGATCGAGACCAAGACCTACCCGGCCGGGCACATGATGTACGTCCACGAGCCCTCCCGCGTCCAGCAGTCCGCCGATCTGGCCGACTTCATCCAGAGGGCCTCGAACCGGTGACACCGCCGCCCGTGCCGCCGCCCCGGCTGCCGCGACTGCCGCGGCGGCTGCGGGCCGAGGCCCCGTCGTGGACCGAGACCACCGACGTGTGCGTCATCGGCTCCGGCGTCGCCGGCCTGACCCTCGCCCTCAACCTCCGCCAAGCCGGATTCCACGTCACCGTGGTCACCAAGGTCCGCATCGACGACGGCTCCACGCGGTGGGCGCAGGGCGGCGTGGCCGCCGTCCTCGACCCGCTCGACACGCCCGAGGCCCACGCGCGCGACACCCGGATCGCGGGCGTGGGCCTGTGCGACCCGGCCGCGGTCGAGGTCACCGTGACCGAGGGGCCCGAACGGATCGCCGAGCTCGTCCACCTCGGCGCCAGGTTCGACCGGCACGCCGACGGCTCGCTCCAGCTCACCCGCGAGGGCGGGCACCGGGCGCGGCGCATCGTCCACGCCGGCGGCGACGCCACCGGCGCCGAGATCCAGCGCGCCCTGCACCAAGCGGTGCTGCGCGACCCGTGGATCCGCATCATCGAGCACGCGATGGTGCTCGACCTCCTCACCGACGCCGCCGGCCGCACCGCCGGGGTGAGCCTCCACGTCCTCGGCGAAGGCGTCGAGCACGGCGTCGGCGGCGTCGAGGCCCGCGCGGTCGTGCTCGCCACCGGCGGCATGGGCCAGATCTTCCAGTCCACCACCAACCCGTCGGTCTCCATCGGCGACGGCGTCGCCCTCGCGCTCCGCGCCGGGGCCGCCGTGACCGACCTCGAGTTCGTCCAGTTCCACCCCACCGCCCTGTTCCTCACCGGCGAAGCCGCACCCGAACCCGCGCCCGACCGCGACGAAGGCGAAGAGGTGGCCCGCAGCGCCCGGCAGCCGCTCATCACCGAGGCGATCCGAGGCGAAGGCGCCTACCTGCGCGACCACTCGGGCGAGCGGTTCATGACCGACGTCCACGAACTGGCCGAGCTCGCCCCGCGCGACGTGGTCGCCAAGGCCGCCACCGCCCGGATGCGGCAACAGGGCCGTCCGCACGTGTGGCTCGACGCCCGCCACCTGGGCCGCACCATGCTCGAAGAGCGGTTCCCGACCGTCACCGGCTCGTGCCGGGCGCTCGGCATCGACCCGGTCACCGACCTCGTCCCCGTAGCGCCCGCAGCCCACTACGCCTCCGGCGGCGTCCGCACCGACCTGCGCGGACGCACCACCGTCCCCGGCCTCTACGCCGCCGGCGAGGCCGCCTGCACCGGCCTGCACGGCGCCAACCGGCTCGCCTCCAACTCCCTGCTCGAAGCCCTGGTCTTCACCCGCCGGATCGCCGACGACCTCGCCGAGGAGAAACCCGAGCCCGGCGCCCCCGAACTGAGCGGCACCGAAGGCTGGGTCAGCTCCACCACCTCCCGCGCCCCGCTCCAAGAGGCGATGACGGCCGGAGCGGGCGTCCTCCGGTCCGAATCCAGCCTCGAAGCCACCGCCGAGGCCCTCACCGCACTGGGGGAGAACGTCTCCGGGCGCCCGCGCCCGGCCACCTGGGAGGCCACCAACCTCCTGACGGTCGCGACCGCCCTCACCGCCGCGGCCCACCGGCGCCGCGAGACCCGCGGCAGCCACTGGCGCGAGGACCACCCCGAAGCCTCCGACGACTGGCTCGGCCACCTCCACCTGTCGCTCGGCCCCGACGGGCGGCTCGACACGACCTGGGAGTCCGCATGAGCGAAGACTGGAACGCCGAGGCCCGGCTCGTGGCAGGCGGCCTCGACCCGCTGGCGGTGCGCGAGGCCGTACGGGACTACCTCGACGAGGACCTCTCCCCCGAGCGACGCGACGCCACCTCCGAGGCCGTGTTCGGGCCCGAGCACACCTCCGTGGTCGTCCTCGCCGCCCGCGCCGACGGCGTCCTGGCCGGCCTCCCGGTCGCCCACACCGTCTTCAGCGCCCTGTCCGGCGACGTCGAATTCACCTACCTCGCCGGCGACGGCGCGCGCATCCGGGAAGGCCGGGCGCTGGCCCGCATCGCCGGCCCCACCCGCGACCTGCTGGCCGCCGAGCGCACCGCGCTCAACCTGCTGGGCCGCCTCAGCGGCATCGCCACCCACACCCGGCGCTTCGCCGACGTGCTCGCCGACTGGCCGACCACCGTGCTCGACACCCGCAAGACCACCCCGGGGCTGCGCGCGCTGGAGAAGTACGCCGTCCGCGTCGGCGGCGGCGACAACAAGCGCATGGGCCTGTTCGACGCCGCCATGATCAAGGACAACCACAAGGAGGCGGCCGGATCGGTCTCCGACGCCTACCTGGCGGTGCGCTCGGCCGAGCCCGACATCGAGATCCAGGTCGAGATCGAGACCCTCGAGGAGGCGCTGGAGGCGGTCGCGGCCGGCGCGACGTTCCTGCTGTGCGACAACATGAACCCCAAGGAGCTGGCCGAAGTGGTCGACGCGGTCGGCGACCGGGCCGAACTGGAGGCGACCGGCCGGATCACCCTGGACACCGCGGTCGAATACGCCGAGACCGGGGTCCACTACCTCTCCGTCGGCGCCCTCACCCACTCCTCGCCCGTACTCGACATCGGACTCGACTTCGAGGAGTGAACACGTGCTGCTGTGCGTCGACATCGGCAATACCAACACCGTGCTGGCCGTGTTCGAGGGCGAGCACCTCAAGCACTCCTGGCGCATCCGCACCGACCCGGACGCGACCGCCGACGAGATCGGCGTGACCTTTCGGGCCCTCCTCGACGGCGACGGCGTGGACATCACCGGGATCGCCCTGTCCTCCACCGTGCCGCAGCAGGGCGCCGAGGTCGGCAAGATGGTCCAGCGCTACTACCCGCACGCGCACCTGGTGTCGATCGCGCCGGGCGTCAAGACCGGCGTGCGGCTGAGCATCGACAACCCCAAGGAGGCCGGCCCGGACCGGATCGCGAACACCCACGCGGCCTTCCACCTCTACGGCGGCCCCTGCATCAGCATCGACTTCGGCACCTCCACCAACATCGACGTGATCTCCGAGAACGGCGACTTCCTGGGCGGCGCCTTCGCGCCGGGCATCGAGATCTCGATCGACGCGCTCGCGTCGCGGGCGGCGAACCTGCTGAAGATCCCGCTGGCGAAGCCGCGCGGCGTGATCGGCAAGAACACCGTCGAGTGCCTCCAGTCGGGAATGGTGTACGGCACCGCCGCCCAAGTGGACGGCCTGGTCCGCCGCATCACCGCCGAGCTGGACACGGTGCCGACCGCCGTGGTCGCGACCGGCGGCCTGGCCCCGCTGGTGATCGAGCAGTGCGAGACCGTGACCGCCTATGAGCCGAACCTGACCCTGCACGGCCTGCGGATGATCTTCGACCGCAACCGTTGAGCGGCCCGCCGGGTCATTCGAGCGGACCGGCCACCGGGCCGTGCGCGAGGTGGACCGACCGGGCGCCGCCGCGCATCCGCAGGCGCCGCGCCAGCGCCGAGGCGTGCTTGGAGCCTTCGACCAGGAACAGGACCGTGGGGCCGGACCCGGACACGTGCGCCGCGAGCGCGCCCTCCTCGAGGCCGCCGTGCATGAGCGAGGCCAACTGCGGGCGCAGGCTCACCGCCGCGGCCTCCATGTCGTTGACCAGCAGCCGGGCGAGGTCGTCGGCGCCGACCCCGGACTCGAATGCCTTGACGATCGGTTCGACGTCGTCGGAGAAGCGGCCGATGCCCTCGGCGCGGAGCCGGTCGACCTCCTCGTAGCACTCGGGGGTCGGGATCTGGGTGTCGGTGGTGGCCACGACCCAGTGCCACGATCCGCGGGCGTCGACCCGCGTGAGCTCCTCGCCGCGCCCGGCGCCGACGGCGACCCCGCCCTTGAGGCAGAACGGCACGTCGGAGCCGAGTCCGGCGGCGAGCCGGTGCAGCTCGGCGTCGCCGATCTCGATCTCCCACAGGCGGGCGCAGGCCACCAGCGCGGCCGCGGCGTCGGCCGAGCCGCCGGCCAGGCCCCCGGCCACGGGGATGCGCTTGTGCAGGCGGAGACGCACGCCGGTTTCGATCTCGCCGTAGAGGGCGACCAACTGGGCGGCCTTGTGGGCGAGGTTGCTCTCGCCGGTCGGCAGCGTGTCGGCGCCCTCGCCGATGATCGTCAGCTCGACGCCGGGCTCGGACCGGCGCTCGGCGGTGACGGTGTCGTAGACCGATACCGCCTGGTAGACGGTGGCGAGCGCGTGGTATCCGTCCGCGCGGGCGTCGCCAACGCCCAGATGCGGATTGATCTTGGCCGGCACGTCGACGGTGACGGCCGCCTCGGGCGCGGCGGGTGCGGTCTGACCACTCACGGGTCCTCCTTGGCTTCGGCGAGCGCGATGAACTCTGCGATGTCCAACGACTCACCCCGGCGGGTAGGTTCGATCCCGGCGCGGGCGAGGACCGCCTCGGCGGCGCCGACCGACCCGGCCCAGGACTTGAGGGCCTGGCGGAGCATCTTGCGGCGCTGCCCGAAGGCGGCGTCGACGGCGGCGAAGACCTCGGCCCGGTCGGCTCGCGGCGACTCGATCCGCTCGAAGGCAACCAGTCCACTGGAGACGTTGGGCATCGGCCAGAATACGTTGGCCGAGACCGAGCCGGCGCGCCTGGCCTTGGCGTACCAGGCCAGTTTGACCGACGGGGCGCCGTAGATCTTGGACCCGGGTCCGGCGGTCAGCCGGTCGGCGACCTCCTTCTGGACCATGACCAGGCCGCCGGTGAGGCCGGGGAAGGTCTCGAGGGCGTGCAGGACGACCGGGACGGCGACGTTGTAGGGAAGGTTCGCGACCAGCACCGTGGGCGGCTCGGGCAGGTCGCCGGGGGCGATGCGGGCGGCGTCGGCCTCGACGACGGTCAGCCGGCGGTGCTCGGCCGGCGCCCGGTGGGCGACGGTCGTGGGCAGGGCCAGGGCCAGTTTCGGGTCGATCTCGACGGCGATCACGCGGCGGGCGGTCTCGATGAGCGCCAGTGTGAGCGAGCCGACTCCCGGTCCGACCTCCATGACGACGTCGTCGGGCCCGAGGTCGGCCGCGGCGGCGATGCGGCGCACGGTGTTGGCGTCGACGACGAAGTTCTGCCCCCACTTCTTGGCGGGCCGGATGCCCAGGCCCCGGGCCAGGGTCCGGATGTCGGACGAGGTCAGCAGCCGGGCCATGTCAGTCCCGGCCGCCGGCGAGGAGCGGTTCGAGTTTGACGTCGGGGTAGTCGTTGGCGATGGTCTGGATGCGGTACTTGTTCGGCATGGCGACCAGGTGGGCGCCGTCGCGGGGCCGGTCGAACACCTCGACGCCGGGGGCGTTCCGGAGCCGCTTGGCGCCGTCGTCGTCGGTGAGCCGGGCCAGCCTGTAGGGCAGGTGGTCGATGGCCGCGGGGACGTCGAACTCGGCGGCCAGGCGAGCGAGCGTGACCTCGAACTGGAGGGGGCCGACGGCGGCCAGCACCGGCGTGGCGTCGCCGCGCCGCTCGGAGTAGAGGACCTGCACCACGCCCTCGGCGTCGAGTTGAGAGATGCCGCGGCGGAATCGCTTGGCCTTGGAGGTGTCGTGCATCTGGAGGGCGCCGAAGTGCTCGGGCGCGAACGCCGGCAGCGGCGGGAACTCGACGGGCTTGCCGGCGTAGATGGTGTCGCCGACGGCCAGGCCGGAGGCGTTGACCAGGCCGATGATGTCGCCCGGCCACGCCTCTTCGAGCGTGCCGCGGGAGGAGCCGAAGAGGGTCTGGGCGTATTTGGTGGACATGGTGCGCTTGCCCTGGGCCTGGGTGACCTGCATGCCGCGTTCGAAACGGCCCGAGCAGATGCGGACGAAGGCGAGCTGGTCGCGGTGGGAGGCGTTCATGTTGGCCTGGGACTTGAAGACGAACCCGGAGAATCCCGCTTCCAGGTCGCGGGGCGCGCCGGAGACGTCTTCGCGGGCGTACGGCGAGGGGGCGATGTCGACCAGCAGATCGAGCAACTGCCCGACCCCGAAGTGGACCAGGGCGGCGCCGAACAGGGTGGGGGTGGTCTGACCCTCCTCGAACGTTTTCTGGTCGAAGTCGGCCTCGACCTCGCCGAGCAGTTCGGACTCCTCGACCGCGCGCTCGAAGTCGTCGCCGAACCGGTCGGCGGCGGTGTCGGCGTCGAGGGCTTCGGTGACGGCGAGCTGCTGCCCGCCGGGGGAGCGCTCGTAGCGGATCATGCCGGGGGCGCGGCTGCCGCCGATGGCGGTCCGTTCGACGACACCGCGGAACTCGCCGCCGATGCCGACCGGCCAGGTGACCGGGGTCGGCTTGATGCCGATGCGGTCCTCGATCTCCTCGAGCAGTTCGAGGGCGTCCTTGGCGGGGCGGTCCCACTTGTTGATGAAGGTGATGACGGGGATGCGGCGGGCCCGGCAGACCTCGAACAGTTTGAGGGTCTGCGGTTCGAGGCCCTTGGCGGCGTCCAGGAGCATGACCGCGGCGTCCACGGCCGTCAGGACCCGGTAGGTGTCCTCGGAGAAATCGGCGTGGCCGGGCGTATCGAGGAGGTTGACGACGCAGTCGCGGTATTCGAACTGCAGCGTCGCCGAGGTGATGGAGATGCCGCGGTCTTGCTCCATGGACATCCAGTCGGAGACGACGCCTTTGCGGCCGCCCTTGCCGTGGACGGCGCCGGCCGAGGAGATGGCCTGGCCGTGGAGGGCGAGGGCCTCGGTGATCGTCGACTTTCCCGCGTCGGGGTGGGAGATGACGGCGAAGGTGCGACGACGTGCGGATTCGGCCGTGATTTGGCTGGACATGGATTCCTCAAGGTAAGACGTGTGGTTCGGACCCGACGATCAACGATAGCCGTGACCTGCGGCCGGTCCGGTCGGGCGCGGGCCGGGGACGGCCGGCGGCCCCGGTCAGGCGCCCGAGGAGAGCTCGTTCTTCACGATGCCGGCGACGACCTTGCCCTCGGCCCGCCCTGCCACCTTCGGCTGCACGGCCTTCATGGCCTTCCCCATGTCGCCCGGTCCGGCGTAGCCGCCCTCGGCGATCACGTCACGGACCATTTCCGTGAGTTCGGCCTCACTCAGCGGCTCCGGCAGGTAGCGCTTGATGACCGCCTCCTCGGCCAGCTCGGCCTCGGCCTGCTCGGGCCGCCCGCCCTCCTGGAACGCCTCGGCGGCCTCGCGGCGCTGCTTGGCCTGCTTGGTGAGCACCTTGACGACTTCGTCGTCGCCGAGCTCGCGGGCGGCCTTGCCCGAGACCTCTTCGTTCCGGACCGCCGACAGCACCATCCGCAGAGTGCCCAGCGTCACCTTGTCCCGTGACTTGAGCGCATCTCTCATATCCGTTTCCAACTGGGTCTTTAGTCTGCTCATAGAACGACAATCTACCGTTGGGGTATGAAGATGAGCCGTGGCCTTGCCGCAGCAGCCGGAATCGGGGTCGGCGCCGGGGCGCTGGCACTCACGTACGCCTCGCTCTATGAGCGGGTCCAATACACGCTCCGCCACTTCGCGGTGCCGGTGCTGCCACCGGACGCCGAACCGATCCGAGTCCTGCACATCTCCGACCTTCACATGACGCCGGGGCAGGTCAGGAAGGCGCACTGGGTGGCGTCGCTGGCCGCGCTCGACCCTGACCTGGTCCTGCTCACCGGCGACAACCTCGGCCACCCGGAGTCGCTCGACCTGGTGTCGAAGACCCTGCGGCCGCTGTTCAAGGCCCCCGGGGCGTTCGTGTTCGGCTCGAACGACTACTACGCGCCGGTGTTCAAGAACCCCTTCCAGTACTTCAACCCGAACCACAAGCACAGGTACGGCGAGCCGCTGCCGACCGAGGACCTGCATAAGATCCTCGTCGACGGCGGCTGGACCGACCTGAACAACGCCTCCGCCGACGCGGTCGTCTCGGGCCTGAACGTCCACTTCGCCGGCGTGGACGACCCGCACTTCGACCTCGACGACTACGACCTCGTGGCAGGCCGGGTCCCGAAGGACACCGACCTGTCGATCGGTCTGACCCACACGCCCGAGCCGCGCGTGCTGGACGCCTTCGCGGCCGACGGCTACGACTTCGCGGCCGCCGGCCACACGCACGGCGGCCAGGTCTGCATGCCGGGCGTGGGCGCCCTGGTCACCAACTGCGGCATCGACCGCGCGCGCGTGAAGGGCCTCCACACGTGGGACGACATGTTGATCCACGTCTCCGCGGGCCTGGGGACGTCCCCGTACGCGCCGGTCCGATTCGCCTGCGCCCCGGAGGCCAGCCTGCTCACCTTCGTCCCCACCGAGCGCTGAACCCGAAGCGCACTCGGCCTGTGACGGGGTCCGGCCCGGCCGGACCCCGTTCGACGCAGACGGTGCGCTTCGGGTAACATTTGATCCCGGTGTGGGTGCCCCGGCGTGCTCACGGATAAGCGAATACCTTCGGGTTGTGGCGCAGCTTGGTAGCGCACCTCGTTCGGGACGAGGGGGTCGCAGGTTCAAATCCTGTCAACCCGACCAAAGAATCCCAGCTCAGGCTCTGTCTTCGACGGGGCCTGACTGGTTTCCGAACCGGCCTGGCTAGCGCCTGGTTAGTGAAACACAACGTCAGTTCGTGATAGTAGCTGTAAGCCCGAGGGTTGGCGAAGTGACCTTGGACACTCCGTTGGTCTGTGCTGATTGCTTCGTCAACTCCCGTGGGCAACGCGCGGTGTGGCCGCTTAGCGCGCGTCTCTCCTGCTGACGTTCCTTCGGTGACACCGGGCCAGCCAGTCGATGCAACCAGTTTCTTAGTTTGGTTGTGGTGCTTGGGATGTCATACCCGTCGGATAGAACCATTGGCATGCCCTACAACCAGTTCTACAACCTGACGGTCGGTGAAGCGATCTATGAGAAGGTCCAGGTGATCGCAGATTGCGCGATCGGGAAAGGCCGGTCTGAAGCTCTCGGGCGCGGTGCGTTCATCGAACTTCCTGTGGTGGTTCAGTTGCTCCAAGCAATGAGCATGGGTGATGCTTCGATTGATGAAGTGCGTGAGGTCTTGGAAGATGTTGCCCAGGATGTTGCCCCAGAGCCTGGGCTGATGGGCGGCTGTTGTTCCATGTGCGCCTACTCCTACGACAGTTACCTGAAGGTTTGGGATAATTTCGATAGGCATTTCGCGCAACAAGAGCTGCTTGAGGAGGCGCGGACCAACTTCGACATCGTGGTCACCAAGAATCGAATTCACGCTGCTGACTGCGGCTCGGCCAGAATTCATCTTCCAAGCCCTCCAATGCGGTTGGAGGACTTCACGCATGGTGGGTATGTAGGAGACCGTCCGGGGCCGTATGCTCTCTTGGCATATGAGGAGTTGGATGAATGGCTGGCGCGAAATACTGCGAAGAGCGGACGACGGAAATTCTGCAAGCGCTGCGTTGCACGGATTCCTGGTGCCATTGAGAAGTTCGCAAAGGCGGACCCGATCTGCTGGGAATGGCCCGTTAGATCGCTAGAGAACTTGGACCCGGAATCGTATGAAGGGTTCAAGATCATGGAGGAATGGCAGAATGGCAGGTGCGCCGCATGCGGTATCTATGCTGATCTGGTTCTCGACCATGATCACGAAACTGGCCTCGTTCGAGGTTGGCTCTGCCGAAGCTGCAATGTGCGTGAAGGCAGTCGGCATGACACGAGCGCGATGATATCGAATTACCGAAAGAAGAACCCGGCAACGATTCTTGGTATACGAATTCCTTTCTATGTCGTAAAGGATCATCAACTTCGAGAAGGAAAGTGACTCATCCGTCGCGGGAGGCGCTTCCGTCTCAGCGAATGAGCATGCAAAGGAACCTGGACCAGCCAGTTTCCCCATATCGATCAGATGAGGCGAGGCCCGGCCGGTCCTTGGATAGTCTGATAGTTCGGTGTTTCCAGGAGGGTGGGATCGAAACCGCCATATGCTAGTTCGTCGCGCTGAGGTTGGATTGGTTGCTGCTGGCGCGCTTCTACTTCGGGGTAGGGGATTTGATCGGGTGTGCGTCGGCCGGTGGTGATGTCGTGGGCTTGGTGGGCGGCGGCGGAGGCGATGTCGAGGATGCGGCGCTCTTCTGGGGTCTTCGGCGTCCAGCCCCATGGGTTGTGTTGCTCGGCATCGACATGGTCGGTTGCGGCGCAGATTAGGGCGACGCGCTCGTGCCACATCTCCTTGGCGGTGGGGTCGGTGGGTTCTTCGCCGGGGTAGTCCATCCAGTGGGGCCGTTCGGTGATGGCTTGCTCGGCGAGGGTGCGGGCGCGTTCGCCGATGGCGTCGGCGAGGGCGCTGGTGTATCCGGCGAGCCTGTCGGGTGTTGGGTCGTCCCCGACTGGTGCGACGGTGATCCATGGGGCGGAGTTGAGCACCGCATGTTCGGCCGGGTCGGGGTCTCGTCTGTGTGCGGCGCGGAGTTCTTCGGTGTAGGCGAGTTTGTCGGCGAGGTCGGCGATGGTTCCGGCGCGGGCGAGTTTGTCGCGCAGGGTCTCGGTGGCGGAGCGTTCGGCGTCGTCGCGGTCGAGGACGCGCACGAACGCGGCTTGCGCTTCGGACTGTTCTTGGTCCGGAGTGAGCGGCTGGTCCTCGGGGACCTCCACCGCAAAGTAGAGGTGGTTGGCCTCTTTGCCTCGGGTGACGGGGACGTAGGCGCCTTCTCTGCCGCACAGCTCGGGGTCGATGAGGGAATGGGTGGTGTCGACGGTGCGGCCTTGAGAGCGATGCCCGGTGACGGCATAAGCGAGTTCGACCGACTCGGCGACGTACGCGGCGGGCAGGACCAGGCGCCCGCCGTGTTCGGCGTGTCTTACGGCCAGGGCGTCGTCACCGTGGCGAGTCTCGACGGTCCAGGTGTCGCCGTTCTTGACAAACTGCCCGCCCTGGCAGGCGAGGTCGCGTCTCGGGGTGCGGGTGACGATGAGGTCGCCGGTCCCGGCCTGGTTCCCGTCGTGGAGTGTGACCCCGTCCGCGGCGACCTTCCCGGCTGCGACGAGGTCTTCGCGGGCTCGTTCGGAGAGCGCGGTGACCTCTTGGTTGGTTCCGGCGATCGTGAGCGAGTCCCTGCCGCCTTGGGTGTCGGCCAGCCACGCCTGGTAGACCCGCTCCCGCAAGTCGTCGTTGTCTCCGGCGTGGAGGCGGCCCGCGTTGGCGTAGAAGTCGACGGCAGCGTTGTCGCCTTCGCGGAGCTGGAGCGAGGCGGCGGCTTCGGTGGGGTCGTTGAAGCGGTGGACTTCGTCGAGGACGACGGTCGGAGTCTCTGAAGCGAGGAGGCGCAGTGCCCCGCCGGATTCGACGGCGGAGAACTGGTAGTGGTCGCCGAGCAGCCGCAGCGCGGTGCCGTGGTTGTCGGTGATCTGCCGGAGCCGGTCGAGGTTCGGCGTCCCGGTCATGCCGGCCTCGTCGACCAGGACCACGTCGCCGGGCCGGAGACGGAACTGCTCCACCTCGGCCGGGACCGGCTGACCTTGGTAGAGGTCGGTTGCCGACGTGCCTTTGGTGTGTTTGTGGACGAACTTGTGGACGTTCTCGGACGGGAGGCCGAGTTCGGCGGCGAGGACTGCGGCCGCGGTGCCGGAGGACGCGAGCGGCACCAAGCGGCGCCCGTCAGCGTTGAGGACGTGGGCGAGGGCGCGCATGGCGGTGGTCTTCCCGGTTCCGGCCGGGCCGATCCCGGCGACGGTCTGGCGGGTGTCGGTCGCGAACGACTCGACGAGTTTCCGTTGCCCCGCGTCAAGCTGCTGGCCTGCTTGTCGCTCGAAGTCCGTGAGCGTGGCGGCGGCCCGTTCGGGCGCGGTGGCGGTGATGACGCCGGGGATGGTGGCGGCTTGGACGAGGTCGGTTTCGGCGGTGAGGATCTGTTCGGAGGTGTAGCGGGCCGCTCCGTGCGCGGTGAACACTGAGACGCCGTCCTTGCGGCGCAGCGTGGCCGGTTTGGGCACGACTGCCGGAGCCTCCAGGCTGATGCTCGCGCTCAACGCGGTGTCGGTGATCTGTTCGACCAGCGATTTCCGCTGGGCGTGGTCGGTGAGGGTGACACCGTGCTCAGCCAGGGTGCGGTGGGCGGCGGCCTCGATGTTCCACCGGTTCCAGGTCGCCCGGTACTCCGACACCCGCGCCGTGACTGCTTCGGCCAGCGCGAGGAGGTCGAGTCCGGACACCGGCGTCGAGACCGAGCACGGCTCTTGCCCGCGACGCGCTGGAATCCCTCCAGGGCGTCGGCGCCGAACCGGTCGGTGAACTGCCCCCGCCATGCCGCGTTCAACTCTCCCAGCGACTTTGCGGTTCCTTTGACGTTGCGGGTGTCGAGGTTCGCCGTCCGCGCAAGCTGCCGCTCGGTGGCCTTGTCGGGGCTGCGGCCGTGGGCGTTGCGGTAGTCGGCGACCAGTTCGTAGTAGCGCTCGACGATGCCCTCACGGCGGCTTGAAAAGGACTTGATCCACTCGTCCTTGACCCCGGCGATCTCCCACACCGGTTCCTTGTCCGCCCGCGTGTTGGTGCGCATCCGCCACTCGACCCCGAGGCGTCTGGTGAGTTCGGCGCGGAACGCCGAGTCGTAGACAGCCCCGGCGGTCACGGTGATGAAGTGCAGCGGGCGCCCGTCAATGGTCCGCCACTTCCCGTCCGTCACCGCTTGGACCCGGTTGGCGACCGCGACATGGGTGTGGAGGTGCGGCTCGCCGTTGCGGTTGTCGAAATGATCGAACGCGACCGCCACGAGCCCGTTCGTGTCTACCTGCGCTGGGCCGCCGGCCCCGACCCGCGTGAACGCCGCGTGCTCCTCCAGATACTTCACCGCCTCGGCCACGGCGGCGTCGTGCGCCCACTTCACCTGCGCCCGGACCTGCTGCGAATCGTGCAGCGCCCACAGCATCGACGCCGACTTCACCGGCGCGAACACCAGGTCGTACCCGGCCACGGCCTGCTTGCTCTTCTGGGCCGCGACCTTCCGGGCCTCGCGCAGCTCGCCCGGGGTCGGCCCCCGGCCCTGCTCGATCAAGATCTTGTCGACCTGCCGGTGGAACCGCTCGGCGTAGTCGGCCGTGACCTGCTGATATTTCGGGAACGGCCGCCCGAGTCGTGCGGCGCGCACGGCCTCCTCGGCGATCCGCTCCGCATCACCGGGCTTGCGCACCCGGTGGGCGTTGGCGGCTTTGTAGGCGTCCATGACCCGCTGCGCGTCCGGGCGCATCCCCTCGCCGAACAGGAACCGCATCTGCTCCTCGGCGACCTTGTCGCCGGGCTTCAGGTCGAGGCCGTCGAGCCCGGACCCGAGCCAGACACCGGGCGGGTTCCCGCGCGCGTTGTAGTAGGCGACCGCGTCCGCCTCGGTCGCGAACACCCTCGGGGTGTCCCCGGCCGCGACCGACTCGGTCAGATACAGGTAGCCCGAACCGGCGTAGATCTTCTTCAACGAAAGCAGCGCATACCACCAAACCAGGAGAGGGAGATAGTCGACAGGAAATGACACCAACGACGCCGGGGAAGCGGCCGGATCGGCAACACTACATCCCGCACTCGCAGAGTGCAAGATGTGTCTTGCTCTTTTCTCCCTTGGTTATGAAGGTGGTATTGTTGCAGGTAGATTGTCTAATCTACCTGTCATTTCTTGCTGATCCGTATTGAATCGTACTGGAGCGTACTGACTTATCACTGCGGGTACCAGGTCGTCTTGAGATTGCATTCATTGCAGGAGGATTCTCGGCTTTGTAGTGACGGTTCCGCTGATTCCTCTCGGTATTCGCCGGGCGATGCGTGATGTTTTCCTGCCCGTTCGGTGCCGACTTCGAGGTCCTGAAACCGGGAAACGCCGGGGTGCGAGATCATTTCGCGCCCCGGCGCTTGGCCCTCCTCCACCTTGGCGGGCCGGAGGCGGGGCGGCCCCACCGTCCGCCCCGCTGGATCGTGTTCAGCCGTTCCTGAAGCGTTGCCACTTGACGCCGATGGCGGGGGAGCCGAGCGCGTCGTAGCCGTCATGCCCGGAAACAACCTCGTACCGGAAGCCGCTGAGATCGTCGACACTGCTGCGCTGCCATTCGGTGAGGATCTGCTCGACGGCTTGCCAGATGCGGCGCTTGCCGCCTTCCCGAACCCGGTGCCCGTGCTCGCCGTCGGTGAACGCGGCCCATGAGTCTGAGGCGTGATCGATGATCACGGGCCATCCCCCCTCGAATTCGGGATAGAAGCTGGCGTCACCGAGCACCCAACCGGCCAGAAACCCGACCGGGAATCTGAAGAGGTCGGCGGGATTCCATTCCGTAGCCCGCTCTGTGGCCTCTTCGATCTGTTCGAGGTCGGGGAACCGGACCGGGCCGGACGGCGGGGTGCGGGTCTCCATGAAGCTCGCGCCGGGCACGATGAACTCGCCTTCACCGCGACGCTCCCCGACGCTTACTTTGACGATCGCCATGCCGAAGGGCTTGGTGAAGACGGTGGTGATGATGATGCCACCAGGTTTGACCATGCTGAGCCAAGCGTCGGGAATGGTCGGGAACGAGCAGGTGGCTATCAGACGATCGACCCGTGGGCCGCCGAGCACCGCGCCGTCACCGACCACGAGGCGCGGCGCAAGGCCCGCCTTCCGCAACTGTTCGCTGGCCTCAGCTGACACCTTCGGATCAACCTCGATGGAGGTCACGTTCGCTTCGCCGAGCCGTTCGGAGAGCAGTGCAGCGTTGTAGCCGGTACCGGTGCCGATCTCGACCACGGCCATGCCGTCGTCGAGTTCAAGTGCTTCGAGCATGTCGGCCATGAGCCCCGGCTCAGTGGAGGACGACGTCGCCAGGCCCTCGACGGCGCCTTGCACGTCGAGCGGAGTGGTCCCCCCGTCGAGCTGGGTGACGCAGGTCCGATCCGTGTAGACCTGGCCGAGCCAACTCGCCTCGTCGGTGGTCTCGACCGTGACCGGAATCCACCTCCCGGCCGAATCGAGGTCGAAGAAGTAGGGCACGAACACATGACGCGGCACCGACGCGAAGGCCGACTCCCACTCGGGCGAGGAGATGCGGCCCTCGGCGACGAGGTCGGCGACCATGCCGCGCCGGTAGGGATCGGCGGCCCTATCGAATTCCATGCATCCCCCGTGCTAGCAGTTCGGCGAAGCTCTTCGCCATCGGCAGTCCGGTCTCGTCCTCCAGCCACGCCCACTGCCCGGCCGGGTTGCATTCGAGGAAGACCCACGTCCCGGCAGCCGTGAGCGCGAAGTCGAAACACCCGTAGTGCAGCGAGAAGCCGTCAAGATAGCGCCGCACGGCTTTACTGACATCCTCTGGTACCTCCACCGGCTCGTAGCGGAGCTGGTCGTAGTCCGATCGCCAGTCGAGCACATCGCTGTCGATGCGGACGGCGAACAGCTCCCGGCCGATCGCAGTCAGACGGATGTCGGCGATCTTGTCGACCTGGGCTTGGAACTGGTGAGCCGTCGCCGCGACCTCGCCGGTGATCTCTTCCGGCGCTACGGTACCGGCCCAGATCGCCAGCGGCTCCCCGTCCCGATCGATCTCCGGCGGCCTGAGCGACTTGTACACCACCGGGCCGTGGCGCTGCGCGAACGACTGCGCACGAGCGGGCCGGTTCGTGATCGTGGTCGCCGGCACTGCGAACCCGAGCCGACCCGCGTGCTGGAGTTGGAGCGGCTTGTTCTCGGCGCGGCGGGTGAAGTCCGGGTAGTTGACGTGCAGGCACGGCAGCGCCTTCAACGCCGCGACGAACCCGGCGCGAGCCTCCCGTTCCGCGAACTCCGCGACGGCCGGATCGTCGTACTGGCAACTCACCGGCGTTGGCCTGCGCCAGTAGACCGCACGGACGTCATTGAAGAACACCGTCCGGGTGGGCGTCGCCAGACTCCCGAGCCCGGTCTCCGTGATCTCGAAGTCGACCCGTCCGGGGAAGTCCACCAGGTCGAGCCTCGCGACGCGCATCCCCGTCGAGTGCAGGTGTTCGATCACCGAGTCGGCGGTGGTGTCGCCGAGCTCGGTGACGACCATGACGGTGCTAGTCATACGAGGACTTCGTGTCGGTGTAGCGGCTGGTGTCGCCGGGTTTGCTGCCGTCGGTGGAGTTCTGCGTGGTGGTCGCCTGGTGGTTCACCGACTGGCGATGCTTGGCGTTGTGGATGACCTCGCCTGCGGCACCCTGCCACACGGCCATCTGGGTTGCCGAGTCCACCCGAACGGGCTCGCCCTCAAGCATCGAAGGCGTGCCGTACGGTGCGAGGCGGGAGAGGCCCCACGGCTGATGTTCCATTGCTACCTCCTGTCGTCGGAACGGGGATCACTGTTGTTTGCGCGGAAGACCTTCCGCAGTCTTCCTCCCGGCTTGTGCTGGACGTACCAGCGCGCCTGCTCGAACTCGGTGGCGTCTGGGGGCGGTGCGCCGAGCTCCTCTTTTGTGGCGGCCTCGGCGGCGGATCCGCGATCGGCTACCTCGTCGTCAGGCTTGTGTTCGGACGGCATCGCGCTGCTCCTTCCGCCTAGCACGCTGAACCCGGTGGATCGTGTGGGAGAGCAAGACTCGGGCGAACCCATTGCCGGGATCGATCCAGTCCGGCCATTCGGCCTCGTAGTCGCCGAAGTCGTACCTGCGCTGCCGCAAGCCAGTCACCCGAAGGAGTTTGACCGAGTCGCCGCACCAGGTCTCGACGGTGTCGGGGTCGGTTCGGTTGTCGCCGTAAACGATGAACTGAAGGAACTCGCCGGGGCCGATCACACCGAGGCGGTGTTCGGGCTTGTGGACATCGTTCATTGCGGGGCCACCAACTCTCTCGCGATTCGGCTTGCTTCACGACGAAGAAAGACCATCAATGTCTCGAACACGAAGCGGCGCTGCCACTGTCGGCTGTACGACCGCCACGGCGAGGACCAGGACACGGCATAGGGGGCTGCACTGGGACCGACGCCCCTCAGTACGAGCGCGAGTACGGGCCCGCAGTAGACGTGGAGTGTCGCCTCACTGGACTTGACGACCAGGAAATCGCTTCGCCCGTCGCTGAACGAACCGAGTTCGCCATCGGGAGCCGATCCGGCCACTCTAGAGGCTGACATGCTGCTCATTCACGGTCTCCTTCCTGCATGGTTGTATCGTGGCTCACGTGAGAACCAGAAGCTAGAAGCCCGCTGTTGCATGCTGTTGCATGGCGTGAGGAGGTGGCATGGAGTTCGGGTGGCGGTTGAAGGAGTTGCGCGCGGCCCGCAAGGTGTCACTCCGTGCTCTAGCTCGGCGAACGTCCTTCGACCACACCTATCTGTGGCGGATTGAGAACGGCGCGCATCCGGGTACCGTCGAGGTCGCGCAGCGGTGTGACGAGGCCCTTGGAAGTGCGACCGAACTGTCCGATCTCGCGAGAGCGGGCGAGGACGCAGGGGCATTCGGCCCGAACCTGCTGCGATCGATACGGCAGGTAGAGGGTTCAGACGTGGAACGAAGAAGCTTCCTGATGGTGGCGTCGTCGTCGGTTGCCGTGAGTGCGACCGGCCTCATCGGCGGTCCGAGAGCCATCGGTGCCGGTGACGTCGCGGCAGTGCGGGACATGACCGCGCTGTTCTCCCGCGCCGACCAGCGGCACGGCGGCGGCCACGCACGGAACGCCTTGACGCAGTACCTGATGACCGACGTCCTCGACTCCCTCACCGGGCGGTTCCGCAGCGACACGGACCGGCGTCAACTCTTCTCCGCCGCCAGCGAAGCCGCATACCTGGTCGGATGGATGTCCTTCGACGACAACCAGCACGAGGAAGCTCGCCGAGCCTTCGCTCTGGCCGTCGAACTGGCGAAAGAAGCCGATGACGCGGCACTGGTCGGGCACGTGCTGCGCGCAATGGCACATCAAGCCAACGACATCGGCTATGTCTCTCAAGCTCTGCGGTACTCCTCCGCCTCTGTCGAGGGCGATTCCTACCGTGAAGCCGGACCGAAGGAGCGCGCGCTGATGGGCGTCGTACACGCCCGCGCCCTCGTATCCGCCAATCAGCACCAAGCCGCCTCGCGCGCCCTGCTCCGAGCCGAGGACGACCTCGCTTCGGCGAACGCGGGCGATACAGAACCCGACCGGGTCTTCTTCTTCGGCGAGGCGGCGCTCGCGCACGAGACCGCCTCCGCGCTGCGGGACATGGGTGACTACGACGGTGCGATCCGTGAGTTCGAACGGAGCGTCGAGGCCCGAAGGCGCACACCTTCACGCGAACCCACGCCGTCACACTCGGATATCTCGCCGAGGTCCAGGCCCGAGACGGTGACCTTGAAGCGGCCAGCGATACCTGGTCGCAAGCCCTCGACGCCATGAACGGCGTCCGGTCCGGGCGCACGAGGAAGGTCATCGGCAACATGATCGAAGTGCTCGACACGTACCAAGGGGCGGGCGGCGACCAAGTCGCGGAACTCCGCCAGCGCGCCAACGACCTACTCACAGAGTCGCAGTGACGAATTCGAGGAGCAGCATGACAGAGGAATTCACCGTCCGGCCGGTCGCACACGTCATCGGCGGCCGGGAGAAGCCCACCGACGACTACTGGGGCGGAACGAAGTCGATCATCCGCATCGACGACCCGAGGTTCGACGAGGAGTCCACTCGGGGACTGGACGAGTTCTCCCACCTCGAAGTCGTGTTCTACTTCCACCTGACGGACCCTGCCGACCTGCACTTCGGCGCCCGAGCCGCCCGCGACAACCCGGCATGGCCGAAAGTCGGCGTGTTCGGCCACCGCAACATGCGACGGGTCAACTGGCTCGGCGTGAGCCGCTGCAAGCTCCTCAAAGTCGACGGCCTCGACCTCCACGTCGAAGACCTCGACGCCGTGGACGGCACGCCGGTCCTCGACATCAAGCCCTGGTTCGCCGAGATGGGGCCGCGCGGAGAAACCGCTCAACCCTCCTGGGTCGGCGAAATGCTGGTCGACTACTTCGCCCCGAAGCAGGACTAGACAGCAGGCCCCGATGACCGAATACGTGCTCAATGCCGAACTGGCGCTCCCAGAGGGTCATCCGGACCTCAATGCCCTTGAGAACGCGGGCGCGACCGCGCTGGTCGACCAGACGCTCGACCGGGTCGGGGGAGCCGAAACCGAAGACGGCGAGTCGATCGACCTCGTCCGGCACTGGGTCGGCGGCCATCCCCAGGGCGCGTTGCTGCTCCTGGTCATCGACGCGCCGACGCTGGACGACGCGGAAGGCGGAGCCGAAGCGATCCTCGACGGGGTCCTTGAAGAAATCGAACCGCTTGAAGACTGGCGGGTGACCAAGTGCGAGGTCAGCCTGGGCGAGGAAGAGTTCAAGCAGAAGCTCGCGAATCCCAGAACAACCCCGGGACAGATTGAGCCTCGCTCCCCATCGCCAAGCGACGACCGAGACATGGCAGCAGAGCACTCCGAGTGGGCGGAGCGACTCCGGGGAGAAGCGAAGCAACTGCGCGCCTTCAGCCTCGCGACGTTTGAAGCTGACCGTGAGACCGCTGAGACCGCAGCCGGGGCTCTGATCTGGTGCACGAGTCTCATCCTCGAAGACCTGTTCCAGGCCCACGAAGAACTGAGCCAGTCCGGCGGAACAGCCGCTGATACCGATGACACCGTCCTGTGGCAGCTCCCGGAGCGCTTCCGAGAGCACTACGGCGTGCTGTTCGTCAGGCACATGATCACCGCCGCAGTCACAGTCTCGAACCGGCTGGTTGAAGACGTGTGGCAGATGCCCTGTTGCGTCGGCGAGGCGTTGGCACTCCACATGATCATCGACACGGCAGCTGCCATCTTGCAGGACAACGCCGGTATCGAGGTTGAGGAAATCTATGAGGAGTTCCGAGAACGAGCGTTCCTCAATCAGGACTTCTACTGGCTCTACGCTGACGACCCGGGCGGCGCAGAAGACGAGGCATCCCTGCGGAGCTGGCTCAGCACTCACGGACTCGACTTCGAGAAATGGTTCGAGCCACTGCCAGAGAGTACGGCATGCGTCCACCCCTTCTTGCTGGATCACTGACGGACACATCATGGATCAAAAAATGCAGGGCCATGGATGTAGTCGCAGGGTGCGTAAACCGGGGCAAATAGCCAGAACGGAAGCATTGTACGGGTCCGATAGACTACCAGCACCGAAGGACGTTCCCGGGGAGGTGAGATGGAGTTGGGCAGCGACATGCTCCAGGTCGGTGTCGAGCTGCGTTTCAGGACGGTTCCCGCCTCGGAGATCATTCAATCCATCGGTCGGCTGAACCGGTTCGATTCTCGCGAACCGTCTCTGGTCGTCGAGGTACCTACCGGATCTGGCAAGACTGAAGCCCTCCTGCAAATACTCGATGAGTACAGTCGGACCTTCGGTCGGAGCAGCCGATCCGGAATCGATAAGCGGGAACGCCTCCGGAACGCCGCAGACGAGCTGCGCAAGGCAAGAAGCGCTCATGCTAGACGCGCGGCTGCGCGAGCGTTCTTGGCGGCCCTGGCTGACTCGATCCGCGAGCTCTTGCAATTCCTCGGGCGGCTCTTGATCCTGCTCCTTTCCCAGCTAGAGGGGCGGCTGAGTCGAGCTGACGAGGGACTTTCCTGGAGGATCAGTCCTCGCAATGCCTTCCCACGGATCACACCTAGGGGGCCGAACACCGCCTTCCCCCTGTTCCTGAATCGGGGTGGACACCAACGCAGTGCGCTGGGGAGCGCCGTACTTGCTGCCTGAGTGACCCCCCGACCGTTCGAGGTCGGAAGGCTGTGAGTCGTGTTTACCCTGCCGGACTCCATTCCGTGGGTTGCGGTCCTAATCATTGCGGTTCTGCTGATTATCCGAGGGCTCTGTATCGCTTTGGTAAGGGCGGTCTGGCCCCAAGACTCAGAACACCGCAAGGAGTTGTTGGAGCAGAGACAGCAAGCCCGCGAACGCAGGCGAAGGAGTCGTCGACGGTGAGGAGCCGATGGGCAGATTCCATCGCATCCACCCGCTTGACCACACGTGTCCTCAGGTAACGAGCTTCGCCAGCTTTGTCTGGATCTCGGTCAACTGCGCGAGAAGCTGCTGCGCGTTCTCCTCGCCATCAGAAACCAAGCTCGTCGCTTGGGCCGCTTCACCAGAGATTTGCTTAGGGATGTTTCGGAAGCGGACAGCATCGAAGGCATCGAGGGCGGTCTCGTCGGCGTTGTCGAGGGTGTGGAGGTAGCGCTCCGTCGTGGTGATGCTGGCGTGGCCCAGGCGGGTCTTGACCACCATGAGGTCCGCGCCGCCGTTGAGGAGCCATGAAGCGTGCGCGTGGCGGAGCATGTGCATCCGGATGTCCACGCCTAGGTCGGCCTCTTCGAGCGCGGGCTTGATGACCTTCTCACGGAACCAGCGGCGCGGTATGTGGCCGTCGGTCTCCCAGGTCCGAGGGCTGCGGGGGTCGTCCTTGCCTTCGGCTCTGCGGCTGGCGCGGTAGTCGGCCATCGCCCGGCGGCAGTGCTGGCAGCGGCACTTTCCGGCGGTGTAGGCCGAGGTCGTGCCGTGACGGTACTTGCGACCCTTCGAGTTCGGCTCCGTGAATCCGAGATCGGTCTGTGCGAGTTCTGATTGCTGCTGCGCACGGGAGTCCTCCCCGTCGAAGGAGAAGATCAAGTCCTCGCTGCCGATCCCATTCTCGGAGATGTAGCCGTCGAGCTTGTCGCAGAGGCGCTGGCCGATCTTGAACGCGCGCCACTCGCCGTTTTTCGGGTAGTCCTTGACGTGGAAGCGCCCGCCGGTTGGGTGGAACTTCTTGTTGACCTGGACTACCGCTCGGGCCACGGTGAGCCTCCGGGTGGACCGGTTGATGTCCTTGGGGCGCAGTTCGGTCAGCTCGCCCCAGCGCATGCCAGTCTCGATCGCGACTTCGACCAGGAGCTTGGACATCTCGTCGGGGAGCGCGTCGTGGAACTGCTGGTACTGCTCGGGGGTGATGATCGGCAACGGCTTCGCCGCGACCTTCTCCATCTTCACCGATGCGCAGGGGTTCACGGCGATGACCTCGTCGCCGACCGCACAGTTCATGATGGTCGACAGGAGGATCTTGCAGTACTTCCGGCTGTGCGCGCTCATGCCGGCGTCCTTGAGGCCCTTGATCCAGGCGCGGACGTCGTCGGCGTAGATGTCGAGCATCCGCTTGTGCTCGAAGAACCCCATCAGATGGGCGTAGAGGGCGTAGGTGTAGTTCTCCCGCGTGGTGACCTCGACGGCGAGGTTGGGGAGCCAGGACTTCTCGACGTAGGTCCTGAAGGTCTGGCGGCCTCGGACGAGGTGGCTCCCGCGGGATTCGGCCACCTTCGTCTCGGCGGCCTTCCACTCCTGATCGGCGCGCTTCTTGGTGGGGAAGGTCCCGGCGGAGCGGTGGACTCCTGCGGGATCCTTGTACATCGCGGTATAGCGGTAGCCGTCCCGGCGCTTGCGCTTGATCGAGTAACCCATGGGGTGGTTCTCCTCGTACTGGTTAGCGAATGGTTAGCAGGCGGGTTGGTACTAACCAGTACGCGGCAGCACGTTTCAGCACTAGAAAATGGCACATGACCTGGACCTTAATCCAGATTTGAGCCTGCATCTAGTTCCCTGTACATATGACAGGGCGCGGTCGGGACGAGGGGGTCGCAGGTTCAAATCCTGTCAACCCGACCAATGTGATGTCTCAGGACATCGGAAACGGTCCGAACCTGCGAAGGTTCGGACCGTTCGTGGTTTTCAGCGGGTGGGTCCTTTGGGTGTGCCGGTGAGCTGGTAGTCGCGGTCCGAGCTCGGCGATGGTGTCCGTGATCTCGGCAGAGTCGCGGGAGCCGCGCAGGTGATGCGGCGGGATCCAGGATCGGGAATCGCGTCGGCTGGCCTCCAGATGGTCCATGATGAACACCGGTCCCGGCAGGTGCGCGATCGGTTCGCCGTCGCGAGGGAATACGACGGTCGTCGCGGCGCTCGTTGGTGAACCAGGTGCCGTAGGCGACCTGGGCCGGCCCCGCGTCCTCATGCTCGCCGAAAACGAGCAGTGCGTCCAGGTCCTCACGTGCCATGAGTGCTCGGGCGAGGTTCCAACGCCGTTCGCGTTCGGCCGCCGAGAGAGTCGGCCCGGCGGCATCGTTCATCGTCGCGTTTCCTCAGTGGTCATCGCGGTGCATCGCTCGGAGGTGGAGTGGCGGGCGGTGCGCGTCAGACGCGCGTGCCGGTCAGCTTGAGGCTGTCGGTCCAGAGCTGCTCGGCGCGCTCGACGTCGTACGACTCCTCCGAAGAGCGGGCCCGGGTGCGACCGTCGAAGTACCGGCCCGTGGTATCGGCAAGCTCCGGGGCGGTCGCCAGCCATGCGAGGGCACGGCCCGATTCGGCGGCCGAGTGGATGTTGGGCGTCAACACCCGGCGCAGCAGCCAGGTCAGGTGTGGGAGGAGATGCTTGGCGACGAACCGCACCGGTGCGGGCAGCGAGCGGCCCAGGGCGGTTCCCGGCACCATGCCGGGGTTGAAGGCGTTGGCCGTCACGCCCTCGGGCAGCCGACGGGCCAGCGCGTAGGTGAAATAGAGGTTCGCGAGCTTGGACGTGCTGTAGCGGCGCTGCCCGGCGACGAACGCGTTGTCCGCCTTCGCCGATGCCGCGAGCTCGCCGCGGGCCAGCGCCTCGGCGCCGCTCCACGCGGGGGCGGGGCCCAGCTTGAGCGCCGGGTCGTGGGTGTCGCTGGAGGTCACGACCACACGTGCCGGAGCGTTCAGCACCGGTAGCAGCGCATCGACCAGGGCGAAGTGGCCCAGGTGGTTGACGCCGAAGGTCGACTCGAAACCGTCGTCCGTCCTGGTGAGGTTCGTACCCATCTGCACGCCCGCGTTGCACACCAAGGCGTGCACCGCGGGGACCCGGCCTGACTTCACGCGACCGGTCAGCTCTGCGACGAACGTTCGGACGGATTCGAGCGAGGCGAGGTCCATCGTCATCGCCTCGACCGTGTTGCCACCGGCTGCGGTGGAGGCGAGCGACGCCGTGGCTTCGCTGCCGCGGGCGGCGTCGCGGACGGGGAGCACCACGTGCCATGGCCCGTGCCTGTCGCCGAGGATCGCGGTGGCCGCGGCCAATTC
Organism: Glycomyces xiaoerkulensis; assembly: GCF_002798405.1. Lineage (GTDB taxonomy): Bacteria > Actinomycetota > Actinomycetes > Mycobacteriales > Micromonosporaceae > Glycomyces > Glycomyces xiaoerkulensis. The sequence goes on from NZ_PGGV01000016.1 coordinate 374,629, forward strand.
GATGCCGCTGGTGCCACCGGTGAGGATGATCGTGCGGGCTTCGCCCGCGGCCTGAAGTGCCATGGTCGTGCCTTTCTTCGGTCGTCGCCGCGACGACGTCCGTCGCCGCTGGTTCCAGTCTGACGAGCAGCAGTGGCACTATGAATACTTGTAAGTCCCTATTTTTTGTGCGATAGTCCCAGCCATGGGCGATCAGTTGTCCGAGGTGCTCGACCTCGTCGAGATCCGGGGCTTGGTGTCCGGCGGGTTCGCCGCCCACGGACGTTGGGTGGCACGCTCGCCGTGCCACGACGCGATGAAGCTCATCGCCATGGTGGCCGGTCGGGGCCGACTGCTGACCGACGGCCTCGATGAGTCGGTCGAACTCTCCGCCGGTGATGTCGCCATCCTCATCAACCGCACCTGGCTCGAGTACGAGGGCGGTCCGCCGGGGGACGGTCCACGCCGGCGGATCAGTCCCGAGGAGAATTTCACCGGTCTCACGGAGGCCGATCGCACCACGGACGATGTCGTGCTCGGCACCGCCGTCGACGTGAACTCGGCGGGCCACGAGCTGTTGTTGCGGACTCTGCCGCCCGTGGGAGTCGTCAAAGCCTCCTCCGCCACCCCGCTGCGCGCCCTCATCGACCAGGTCTTCGACGAAGTCGCCGGCAGCCGCACCGGCTCCGCCTTCGCCATCCGGCAGTACGGCCAGCTCCTCGTCCTCGCGGTGCTGCGCGCCTACCTCGACCAGGATGCGGCCCCGCCGGGCTGGCTCCGGGTGCTGACCGATGAACGCCTGGGCCCGGCCTTGGCTCGCATGCACGCCGAGCCCGCCGAACCGTGGGGGCTGGAGGACCTGGCGCAGGCCGCCGCGATGTCCCGCTCCGCGTTCGCCCGCCGCTTCCGTGCCGTGGCGGGCGTACCTCCGGTCACCTACCTCAGCCGCTATCGCATGCTCCTGGCGCAGCGCGCCCTCATGCATGACGACACGAGCGTCGGGGCTCTCGCGGCCGACATGGGCTACGCATCCGAAGCGGCCTTCAGCACCGCTTTCAAGCGCGAGATCGGCGAATCTCCGCTGCACTACCGGCATCGTGTCCGCAACAAGCGACTCGGACGCCGGGGCCCCCGCTCTGCTCTGCCTCGTTGACGCCTCTCAGGGCGTCACCCACCGCGATCTCGAAGCCTTCGACGCCTGGTTCCAAGCCCGAAACAGGCTCATCCTCCATCGGTCGGCGGCGCTACGGGAGGTCCGACATGTCCAGCACGAAGCGGTACCGGACATCGTTGCGCCGCAGCCTGTCGAGCGCATCGTTCACCCGGCTCGAGGGAAGGAGTTCGATATCGGCGGCGACGCCGTGCTCGGCGCAGAACTCCAGCATCGCCGCGGTCGACCGGACTCCACCGCTGCCGGCCGAGCTGAGGCTCTTGCGCCCGATGAGCAGGTCGATCGTGTTCACGGTGACCTGACCGAGGTGACCGACGTTGCTGAGCGTGCCGTCCATGGCGACGAGTCCGAGATACGGCGCGAGGTCGTGCGGGGCGGCGATGGTGTCGATGACGATGTCGAATCGGTCCCTGGCGGCGGTCATCCGCCGTTCGTCGGTCGAGACGATCAGATCGTCGGCCCCAAGCCTGCGGGCGTCGTCGGCCTTGTCTGACGATCGGCTGACGACCGTGGTCTCGGCGCCGAGGGCGACCGCGAGCTTCACCGCGAGGTGGCCGAGGCCGCCGAGTCCGGCTACCGCGACACGGGAACCGGATCCGGCGCCGAGCGAATGCAGCGGTTCCCAGACGGTGATTCCGGCGCACATCAGGGGAGCGGCGGCCGCCGGGTCGAGCCCGTCCGGCAGCGGGTGGGCGAAACAGTCTCGGACGATGGACTCGCGGGCGAAGCCTCCCAGCGTGGTGGAGCCGTCGCGGCGGTCGGTGCCGCCGTAGGTCAGCGTCGGGATCTCGCGGCAGAAGTTCTCCTGCTCTCGCAGGCACATGTCGCACTCGCCGCAGGAGTCGACGATGTTGCCGACCGCGACTGCATCGCCGACCGCGAAGCGAGTGACGTCGCCTCCGATCTCGGTCACGGTTCCGGTGAACTCGTGGCCGGGGACGAGAAGCCCGCCCGGTTCGCGGGCGTGCGCCTCGACGGCATGGAGATCGGTATGGCACACGCCGCAGTAGTCGATCCGCACGGCGATGTCGTCTGCGCGCAGGTCACGGTGCTTGAGCGTGTCGCGGGCGAGCTCGGCGGCGTTCGGCTCGGCCCGCCACCCGGTAGTGGTCCTCATACGAGCTCCTGATAAACAGACTGTTCGGTCTATTTGAGTTTAGTCAAGGCTCGCCGATTCAGCAAACAGACCGGTCTGTTGTTATCGTCTCGGCATGACCGACAAGCCTTTGACACCGCGAGGTGCCGCGACCAGGCAGCGCATCCTGGAGGTCGCGACACGGGAGTTCGCCCGGCATGGGATCGCCGGGGCGCGAATCGAGCGGATCGTGGCGGCCGCGCGCACGAACAAGGCCCAGCTATACGGCTATTTCGGCAGCAAGCAAGGCCTGTTCGACGCCATCTTCCACGGATCCCTGGAGCGCATAGTCAACGTCGTGCCGATCGACGCGACCGACCTCGCGGACTGGGCCGTGCGCCTCTACGACGAGTATCTCCGCCGTCCCGACCTCATCAGGCTCGCCACTTGGGCACGCCTGGAGCGCCGCCCGACCGGCCACCTCGTCGACGAGGCCGATCGCCTCGACGAGGCCAAACTGCGCGCCATCACCGCCGCGCAGGCCGAAGGGCTCGTGCGCCCGGGCGACCCGTTCGACCTGATGGCGATGGTCATCGCGATGTCCATGGCGTGGTCGCCGGTCAGCAACGTCTACGCCGCATCCGAGGGCGAACCCGAGGAGCTCCACGACCGCCGCCGGGACCTGCTGCGAGAGAGCGTCCGACGCGTCGTCGCTCCCGGCTGACAGGTCGAGGCGCATCCGCTGCTCGGCGGTCCTGTCCTCGGGACCCGCCGAGACGGCGGACGCGGTATCACGACAAGCGGCGGCTTCCCGGATCGCCGGTCGTCCTCGAGTCATTCATTGGGTGTCAGCGTCCCGGGACCGCTATGCGGCGCCCACGTGGGTGGGCTGGTAGATCGTCCTGCCGATGCGCCGAGCCTCCAATGCCAGCGGCACTCGCGGCCGGTTGAAGTCGGCCAGCAGCCCGATCGCGTCGTCGGGCGAGAGGAACTCGAAACGGGACAGCTCCTCCTCCTGCAACTTGATCGTCGCCGGGTCCTCGATCACACCGCCGTCGAACAGATAGAACGTCAGCGGCATGTCCAGCCGGTCGCCCCTGGCGACCCAATCGACCACCAGCAGGTCGCCCACGGGCAGATCCAGGCCGATCTCCTCCTTGATCTCGCGTGCGCAGCCCTCGTGCGGCGACTCGCCCCGGTCGACCAGCCCGCCCACGAACAGCCAGCCGTCGCGGTAATTCGGCTCGACGATGAGGGGCCGCCCCTCGGGGTCGGTGATGAACGCGCACGCCACGGCGATATGCATGGCGAGACCGTCGATGAACGTCGCAGGTGGTTTCCGATCGTCCGGCATGGGGCTCACGCTATCGCAGTTCGATGGCTCCCAAGGGAAGGCGCGGCGGCGCGCCGGTGGCGCCGGGGTGGCCTCCTGCCGTTCGAGAAGGCTTCATCCGGTGTTGGCGAGTTCACACTAGACTGACGGCGAACCTCGACCGAGGAGGCCCCGTGAATTTTCCGCCCGCCCCTGGCGAGCAGCCCGCCGCACCGTACGGTCAGCCGCAGCAACCACCACCGCTGCCGTACCCCGCCCCGCCGAGTTCGAGCAGCGGCGTCCGCCTCGCGGCCGGCCTGCCCCTGCTCATCGTGCCGGTGGTGGCCCTTGTGATCGCCTACCTCCTGCCCACGATCCGGACGATCTCCCACAGCATGCGGTCCGGCGCGCCGTTCTTCGGCGACTCCGAGTCGGTCGGCCTCGACAACTACGAACTGGTCCTCGGCGACCTGCCATTCCTCGACGGGTTCCTGGTCCTGCTGCGACCGGTGCTCGCGACCGTCATCGCGGGCGCTGTCATCGCCCCACTCGTCGCTTGGTGCCTCCACCACGCTGGCGCCGCCACGCGGCTGGCGTCCCGGATCGTCTGGGGCATCGCGGCGGTCCTGTTCGCCCCCGCCGCCATGACCCTCGCCTGGTACGTCAGCGTCATCCAAGACCACACGGGCGAGGGCGCTCCATGGGAGGACGCCTCGTTGCTCGACTGGGCGAGCCTCATGACCGGCGTCGTCCTCGCCACCGGCATCCTGGTGGCCCTCGCCGCCTTCCGCGGCGGCACCGACACCGGCAAGCAGGCCGCCACGGTGCTCACCGCCGCCGGCCTCACCGCGATCACCCTGGTGGCGGCCGGTCTCCAGACCTTCACCTTCCCCTACTTCACCGCCCTTCCCGTCGATTCCGAACCGCCGCCGCTGGTCCAGATCTTCGATTCAGGCTTCAGACTCCTCGAATACGGGATCGGGACCGCCATGTCCACAGTGCTGCTCGCGGTCCTGGCGGTGCTGGGCATCGGGGCCGCCCTGCTGTTCATCCTCACCCGAACCCGCGTCGACGTCTCGCCCGGGCCGGGCGAGCCCCGCCGTTTCCATCTCGGCGCCGGCCCGGCCGGGATCCTACTCCTGGTGCTCTTCGCGGCCGGTGTCGTGATCAGCCTGTGGCCGTGGCTCACGCGGCTGACCAACGAGTCGACCGTCGAGGGGGTCGACGGCACCGAGGTCGCGCTCGACACCTGGCTCCCGGCGCTCATGACAACCGGGATCGCACTGACCACCTCGGTCGTCGGCGGCTTCGCCATCGGCGCGTTTCGGCCGCTCGGCGGCGGCTCCCGATGGCTGCTGCTGCTGTTCGCACCCTGGCTGTTCGTCGGTTCCGGGCCGCTCGTACTCGCCGCGTACCAGTCGCTCGCTGATGCCGACGACATCGGATCCTACGGCTCGCTGCTACCGCGGGCGTGGATCGCGATTCCGGCGTTGTTCGTGTTCACGGCCCTGTTCTGGGGCTTGGAGGACCGACGCCAGGCGATGGTCGCCGCGGGCGCGCGGCCGGGAAAGGCCGCCGGTGCGTTCGCCACCGGAGCCTTGCCGATGGTCGCGCTCGTCGGCATGTTCATCTGGCTCGTGAACGCCCAGGACACGGTATGGCAGGTGGGAGTCGCCGGAGTCGAACAGAACTCCGCGTCGATGACGATGCTGTACGAGTTCCAGTCGGCCTTCGCGACAACGGACATCGGCGTGGGCATCGGCTATCCGATCGTCCTGCTGGCCCTGTTCGCGGCCGCGATGGTCGTGGCCGCCGTCTTCTACCTGCCTCGGGTCGGCATCCGCATCGGACGCTAAGCGAGCGTGAATCCGGCCGCGACCGCCAGCTCGCCGGAGATGTCGACGGCCTGTTCGGCGGTGATGAGCGCCCCGCTCAGGCTCAGCAGGCCGTTCACTCCGGCCAGGTCGGAACGGCGCAGGTCGCAACCGCGTGCGTCGGACACCCGGGAGAAGTCGGCGTCGCGGAAGGTGCAGTCGATGAAGATGGCCCGGGACAGATCACCCAGGAAGCTCGCGCTGGCGAAGCGGCACCGCTCGAAGACGATCGGGCCCTTCGCCGTACCGATCGAGATTCCGGCGAAGTCGGTCCGGCAGTCGGCGATGTAGAGGTCGGTGACCAGCGAGAACTGCGCCTGCCAGCCCACGAGTCGGCAGTCGGTGATCTCCAGACGCCGAGCGGTCACCCGCTCCCATCGTCCGTTGGAGATCTCGGATCGGCCGATGACGGTGTCGACGATCGCGAACGGGGACAGGACCGCACCGGAGAGATCGGCGTCGTTGACGACACTCTCTTCGAGGATGCCGTCGCCGACGCCTCCGGACCAGTCGATGCCGTCGAGCAGACGCTCACCGTATTCGAAGTCGTGGTCGAGATCGTCGTCGAGCCTTGCCAGCGACTCGGTCTCGATCGCGGGCCGACGCATCGAGCGGTCATCGTCGATCGTTCTGAACTGCATAGGGCTCCAGTGCTGGTGGTGCGAACCGTCGCAGACTACTGGAGCCCTATGACGAAGCCGGTCATTCGGTCGAGCGGTTCCGCCTCCGGCTCGCGACCAGTGCGGCAGTGCCGCCGGCGACCAGGACTAGCGCCGCGATCCCGAGCCCGGTGAGCGATGCGCCGGTGGTCGACAGTCCTGCGGGAGTCCGCTGGCCGTCGGTTCCAATGTCGCTCGGAACGACTGAATCGGCCGTGGTCGGAGCGCCCGAAGTCGGGGCCTCGGTCGTGGGTTCGTCGGTGGTGGGGTGGTCGGTCGTGGGTTGGTCAGTGGTCGGCTCGTCGGTCGTCGGCTCATCTGTGGTCGGGGACGGGTCGACCTCCGTATCGCAGGTCAGCTCTGCTTCGAACGGATAGTGGTGGATCTCGCCGGAGTTGTCGCTGACCGTTCCGATCTGGGCGTTCGCCGCGACGATCTGCCCCTCGACGTTGGTGATGCTCAGGTCGGTGAAGTCGGCGTTCGGCGCGTAGATGCTGCCTTCCACGGTGTCGCCGCCGGCGATCGTCAGATCAGTGGCGTCGTTGAAATTCCAGAGAATGTACGGCGCCTGCTGACCGCTGATGCCGGCCTGCGGGGCGACGTCCCAGTCGAACACGCCGCCGGCCGCCGACGTGTCCACGTTGATCAGCAACGGAGTGTCGGCGGACGGTTGGTCGATGAACGTCAGGTCGGCCATGTTGTTCAGGTCCTCCCCGGTGACGTTCAGGACGTTCGTCTGGCCCGCGGTCAGTTCGATGAAGATCTGCTGACCGGGCTGAACCTCCCCCTTGGCCACCGGCTGGCCCCAGTCGCGGGAGTCGGTCATCGTCACGGTGTTCTGGCAGGCCGCCAGGGTCGCCGAGTTGGACCGCATGGTGGAGAACGCCGTGCCGAAGTCGATCGGCGACGACTCCACCGAGTCCTCCGGCTGCGTGACCGTGAGCTCGATCCGGGGAGAGCCCTCGTAACCTTCCCCTTCGGGGACGACGCGGGTATCGACGCTCGCGTTGTTCTCGTCGGTGTTGATCACCTCGCTTCCGGTGAGGTCACCGATCTTGACGTAGCCGCCGTTCAAGACCCGGACGATCCCGTCCTCGGTGCTCCGGCCGTAGTCGATCCCTCCGCCGACGACCAGCGCGCTGGGTTCGGCGTCGTCGCCGTAGACGAAGTCGGCGGCGCCATGGACGTCCACTTCGTACAGCCCCTGGACCACCAGGTCGCCGCCGGTGGCGACCGGACCCTCGATCTCGTGCTCGGCCAGCGCCGTGTCGCCCTCGACGAACAGGTTGAACCCCAGTGCCGGATCGAGCGGGGACACGGTGACGACCTCGGCCGACGCACGGTTGAAGACCCCGGCGATCCCTATTGCCAAGGCGGCGGCCCCCGCGATCACGAGGATCCAGCGGCGGACGGTCGGCGACGTACGGCGCGGGCTCGGCGCAGCGGTCGAATCAGGCACGGTTCCCCCATATCGGTGTCAATGCAATCGGGGGAAGCGACGATCACCCTATCGGACGGGAACGCTTCTGAAGGGTAGAAAGCGACGCGTCGACCGTTTGTGTCCGGCTAGGTCTGCGCGCGGTAGCAGGTGCTCCATATCGAGGAGTGCACACTGAACTCGAAGCCGCCGTCGGCCTGCATCCGGGCGTTGGCGTCGGAGACGCTGATCTCGCACCGGCCGTCGATGGTCTCCTCGGTCTCGTCGACCCATTCGATACCGGTGCCGGTGACCGTGACCCAGCCCGGTGACACGGTCTGGAGCCGCAGGTCGTGGTTGAACCGGACCCGTGGATGGCGGTAGACCTCCCAGGTGAGCTCCCCGACCTCGTCGAAGTTGGTGGTGCCGTCGTCGACCTCGCTGTAGTCGCCGGCGGCCGAGAAGGGGCACTGCTCCGGTGCGGGCCGGGTGCTCTCCGCACAGTCGTCGATCCAGGCGGCCAGGTCCTCGTTCAGCCGGTCCTCCACTTCGGAATCGCCGGTGAGGAGGTCGGTCAGCATCCGGCCCGAATCCAGCCGGTCGAGGTCGGGCAGGGCCAGGAACGGCACCGACAGGCTGTCGCCGAACAGTGTGTACGAGCCGGGGAAGAGCGCGACGTCCACCCGGGCGTACTCCTCGGACGATTCGATCGGGCCGACGCGGCCGTTCAGCTCGATGCCGGCCAGCAGGCGGTGCGGGACCGACAGGTACGCGTACGGATTGGAGATGCGTCGGCCCTGCTCGGTCTCCCCCACATGGAACACCGTCTCGGCGGTGCGGTCGCCCGAGGCGATCACCGCGTGGACGGCGCGTTCGGAACCCGAGCGGCGCTCGACCGATTCGATCCGCCAGTCCGAGGACAGGGCCTCGGCGGTCAGCCACGACGGGTCGTCGTCGGCCTCCGGTTCGGGTTCGGCGATGTACTGCCGCGCCCGGTCGAGGTCGCCGTCTCGCACCGCCTCCAGGTAGTCGGCGACCATCCCGACCGCTTCGTCGCCGTTGCCGGGTGGGGCCAGGACCGGGAGCGCGACGGCCGCCAGAGCAGCGGCCAGGACCGCTTCGACCAGGAGGGACCAGCGGCGTGGCCGCGCCCAGAGGAGCACTCGGCGCATCGGGCCGCCCGCCTTCTCGCTCATACGGTCCCCCGGCAGGTGTCGGCTTCGGGCTCGCCCAGCGGTGCGAGCTCGATCTCGTCCTGTCCGTGCAGCAGCACCGCCAGTTCGCCGCCGCCGAAGTGGCAGGCGGCGGTGAATTCGATCCAGTCGTCGCGGCCGAGCCTGCCGGTGCCCGACAGTTCGAGCCGCCCCGGCGGTGAATTCGACCCGCAGCATGTCCGCTCCCTGCGCCAGCGCGGCGGGCACGACCGTCGCCTCGGGGTATTCGAGGACGTCCCAGGAGACCTCCTCGACCTCGTCAAGCCGCTGCAGGTCGTCGGTGTCGACCTGCCCGTCGGTCGAGAAGGGGCAGCCTGGCGGGGCGGCGACCTCGTATTCGAGGCAGGCGTCGATGCGTTCGTTGACGCGCGTCTGCAACGCTTCGAGCTGCTGCGGCGTCGGTTCGGGCGTCGGGGTCCGGACCTCGACGGGGCTCGCGTAGGCCTCGGTCTCCAGGAACGCGGCCGGCTCACCGCCGTTGAACCGATAGATGCCGGGCAGCAGTTCGTAGTGGCGGGTCTGGGCTTCGCGCCAGTCGCTCCAGGACCGGACGCGGCCCCGGTCGACGACCCGGTCGTTGACCTGGACCGCCATTTGCGGGCTCGGCGGGAAGAGGACCCGCTGGAACGGGTTCTCGATGGTCGGTTCGTCGTGGCGCTCGACGACTTCGACCGTGCCGGTGGCGACGCCGTCGGGGTGGCCGAGGGTGACCGACACCGTCGTCTGGTGTGTGTACTCGCCGGGCAGGGAGCTGACTTCCAGGACCTCCCACTCGTCGCCGATCGCGTCCGGGTGCAGGAACGCGGCCGACTCGCCGGTGGGCACGGTCGCGTCGGTGTAGCCGAAGGCCCGGTCGAGGTCCTTGTCGCGGATGGCTTCGAAGAAGGCGCTCACCAGTTCGGCGGGGGTGTCCGGTTCCCGCAGGGAGTTCCAGACGCCGAGCGGGATCAGCGTCAGCAGGGAGAGCAGCACGATCCACCACACGCGGAGCCCTTCGCGGCGGGACCGTTCGACCTGCGATGCTGCCGTTGCCATGCACTTCCGAGGGGTTGGGGACGTTCGCGGCGATCCTAGCGGCCGGTCGCAAGTTTGCGGGCCGGCGGTAGGGTGCGGGCGCAACTGTGGATTCGGTACTCCGGGAGGGCCGCGTGTCGTCGGACGAGAGCGGGCACGGCATGTGGCGGGAGCTGCGAAGCTGGCCGCTGTACGCCCAGATCGGCGTCGTGGCGTTCGCGGCTGCGGCGATCGCACTGGGCCTCGCCCTGCCAGCCATCCACTCCGGACTGAACACCGTGGACCGGTCGGCTTGGCCCGAAGGGGAGTTGCCGGACGCCGAAATGGGCGCCACCGTGGCCGTAGACGAACCGGCGCGGGACGGACCCGCGCTGCCGGACGGAGTGGCCGCATACGACGGCGAACCGCTCTGGTCGGAGCCCTCCGAGGGCGGCGACCAGGTGGCCCACGTCGATCCGGGCACGCTCGTGCTCGTCGAAGGATCGCTCCGGCTCGAAACGGACGACCGCACCGCCTGGGAGTACACCTGGGACTCCTACCGCGCCGAGGTCGGCCTCGCCGGCGGGACCGTGATAGTCTCCAGCGTCCTCGAAGGCGACGACTCCTGGCCGAGCACGCAGGACACCGTCGCGCTCGACCTGGAGACCGGCGAGGAGGTGTGGCGCGACCGCGACGCCTCCTTCGTCACCGTCTTCTCCGACACGCTGCTCATGACCGAATGCACCGGCGAGCAGGACGACCGCATCGGCGACTGCACCCTCCACGCCCGGAACCCCGCCGACCTGTCCCTGCGCTGGTCCACCCCGACGTACGCCAGCGCCCGCGTCATCAGCCCCAGCCCCTGGACCGGCCGGCCGATGCCCGAGCCGGTGCTGGTGGAGTCCTTCCCGACCGGCCACGGCAGCCGCACCGTTACCGCCTACGGCGGCGACGGCGCCGAACTCCACCGCGTGCGGACCGACGGCGGCGCGATCGCCTCCGAGGGGCACCTGATCGTCTACGACCACCACGACCGGAACCCGGCCGACGGCTGCACCGCCCACCTCACCGGATACGCGCCCGGCGGCGATCCGCAGTGGGAGCTGGAGGCGGCCCTCGCCGTCACCGACGACCTCCGCTACTGCGGCGATCTGCCCGGCGTCGTCCCGCAGGACGGCAAACTGGCGCTGACCGTCGACGGGCTCCCGGCCGTGGTGGACCTGACCGACGGCGAACCGGTCTGGTCGGCACCGACCGAAGGCCGGGCGATGGCCCTCGGCCCGGACGCCGACGTCCTGGTCGCCGCGGACTGGGAGGCCGAAGAGGACAACCTCCGCGCCTACGACACCGAGACCGGCGACGAGCTCTGGCGATCGACCGCCTCGCTCGACGCCGACACCCCCACCTCCGTGACCGGCTCCACGCTGTGGATCCACGGCGGCGACGACCAGTGGGGCTGGAGGGACTACGGCGCCTTCGGATACCGGCTCGGCACCGGCGAGGTCCGCGCCCTCCCCGGCGCGGTCGCCTACACCGCGTCCGGCGAGATCGTCACCCGCGTCGGCGACCACGACGACGCCGAGCTGCAGGCTTGGCCGGCGGACCTGTGGGAATGAACGTTCAGAGGTACTGACCGGTGTGCTGCTGCGGAATCTCCGGCTCGGCGATGGTCGGATCGGTGCCGCCGCGCCGGGCGTACAACTCCGCCAGCGTCATCGCATCGGACACCTGCTCACCGCCCAGCCAGTCGCTCGACTCCTCCGGGGAGAGCGCGCCGACCCCGATCTGGGCCAGGCAGCGACCCGGCCGCACCACCGCCGGATGCAGCCGGTCGAGCCGCTCGTTGGTGGTGATCGCCACCATGATCTCCCGGCCCTGGCCGAGCAGCCCGTCGGTCAGGTTCAGCAGCCGCGCCAACGACTGGCCCGACGCCTCCTTGGCCTCGCCGCGGATCAGCTCGTCGCAGTCCTCCAGCACCATCAACCGCCAATGGTCGCCGGCCGGCTCCTCGTCGGGCAGATGGAGGTCCATCTCCGAACCGATGATGACCTCCATCAGGTAAGACGGATCGGCGAAGAACGACTCCGGGTCCAGAACCGTGTCCACCTGGCACCACTCGGCCCACTCCCGCGCCAGCGCCCGCAGCGCCGTCGTCTTGCCCGTCCCCGGCGGGCCGTGGAGCAGCACCAGCCGCCCGGTCACGTCAGACGGCCGCGTCGCCATCAACTTGCCCAGCGCCGAGACCGCGGACGAAGAGTAGTTCCGCTCGATGTCGGACCACTGCGGCGCCGCGATCGAACGGGACGACCGGAACGGGCCGCGCGCCGACCGGTACCAGAACCCCATGTCGACCTTGTCGTCGCGGGCCTCCTCGGGCGCCCCGGCCTGCTCGACCGCGAACGCGGCGACCTCCTCGGCCCGCTCGCGGGTCCCGGCCGTCACCAGGGCCTGCCCGGAGCCGTCGCGCCACCGCTGGGTCCGCAGCGTCCACCCCTCACCGCGCACCAACTGCAGATACGTCGACCCGGATATGGACCGGACGAGCTCCCCGCCCCGGGGGATCAGATCGAGGTCGTCGGCCACCGACTCCAGCGCCCGCACCACCGCATGCGGCTCCCTCCCGGCCAGATACGCGTCCAGACTCATGAGATTGAGCACGTTAGAAGGATCGTCGGAGCCGTCGAGCGTGAAGTGCATGTTCCCGAGGACACCGTCGGTCCCTTGCAGCAACTGCTTGATGTCACCGCGTTTTTCGATGATTCCCATTGCAGATCAGGATGCCTCACCGCCCTGACACACCGGCCGTCCGGTGCGCGGGCTCGCAGGGTTTGGTCAGAGATGATCCGCCCCACCCGGTGGGGCGTGAGCCGGAACGATCAGCCATGCTGGTTCACGTGACGACGTCGACCGAGACCAGCGAAAACACCGCCGACACCATACCCGACCGGACCTCGCCGGCCCGGTCGGGCGCGCGCGTGACGGCCGTGTTCGTCGCCACCGTCGGCGGCGCCCTCGCCGCCGTCCTCGCCCTCCAGTGGGGCGGCGCGGTCGACCTGGAGCCCGTCCCGGGCCTGTCGGCCCCCGACCCGACCGTCACCTGGGCGTCCGGACTGCTGGGGTACGTCTACGACCTGCTCATGCTCGCCGCCGTCGGCTGCACCGTCGCGGCCGCGTTCTTCCTGCCCGGCCGCCGGACCGACCGCGCCCGACTCGCCGCCCAGTCGTGGCGCTGGCTGCGCGTCGGGGCACTCGCCTCGGCCCTGTGGGCGGCCGTGGCGCTGGCGCGGCTCCCGGTCGAGTTCGCCGACACCTTCGCCAGGCCGCTCTCGCAGGTCACGGCCCCCGGCACCTGGTCATACCTTCTGCAGTCCGACCAGGGCCAGAGCCTGGCGCTCGCCGCGCTGCTGGCCGCGGCCGCGTCCCTGGTCGCCGGCCGCACGTTCAAGGTCTCCGGCGCCGTCCTGGCCGCGGTGCTCGCGCTGGCGGCGGCGCTCCCGCCGATCTTCACCGGCCACTCGGCCGCCAACGGCAACCACCAGATCGCCGTCGACGGGCTCATCGTCCACGTCGTGGCCGCCTCCTTCTGGGTCGGCGGCCTGTTCGCTCTGTTCATCGCCCGCACCGACCCGGCGGTCGCCGCCCGCCGCTACTCCGGCGCCGCCGGCCTGGCCTACCCGGCGATCGCCGCCAGCGGCCTGATCGTCTTCGTCGCCAACGTCGACCTCACCGACCTGTGGCAGTCCGGCTACGGACTCATCGCGCTGGCCAAGCTCGCCGTCCTCGCCGCCGGCGGGGTCATCGGCCGGACCCACCGGCACCGCACCCTGCCGCGCGTCGAGGCCGGCGACCGCCGCGCCTTCACGCGGCTGGCGGCCGTCGAACTCGTGCTCATGGCCGTCGCGTTCGGCCTGGCCGCCTCCCTGTCGGTCACCCCGCCGCCGGCCTCAGAGCTGCCCGACCCCAACACCGCCGTCCTCGGCTTCACCACGCCCGGGCCGGTCGGCTTCGAATCGCTGGTGCTGGACTGGTACCCGGCGGTGCTGCCGTGCACGGCGGCGATCCTCGGCGTCGGCCTCTACACCGCAGGCGCGCGCCGGCTGCGCCGCCGCGGCGACGCCTGGCCGCGGCACCGCACCGCCCTGTGGACCACCGGATGGGCCGTGGTCGTCCTGGCCACCTCGACCGGCCTGGGCAAGTACGGGCTGGTGCTGTTCAGCGCCCACATGGTCCAGCACATGGCGCTCAACATGCTCGCCCCGATCTTCCTGGTGCTGGCCGCGCCGGTCACCCTCGCGCTGCGCGCCGTCCGGCCCGACCGGGCCGGCGGGCCCCGCGAATGGATCCTCGCGGTGGTCCACTCCCGCTTCGCGGCCTTCGTCTGCCGCCCGCTGATCGCGCTGCTGATCTACCTGACCAGCCTCTACATCATGTACTTCACCGGCTTGTTCGCCTGGGCGCTCGGCTCCCACTTCGGGCACCTGGTCATGACCGCGCACTTCCTGCTGGCCGGGTCGCTGTTCTTCTGGATCGTGATCGGCCCCGACCCCAAGCCGCGGCCGCTGTCGTACCCGGCGAAGGTCCTGCTCTACTTCGTGTCGATCATCTTCCACGCGATCTTCGGGCTCACGCTGATGATGGGCACCGGCGTCATCGCCGAGTCCTGGTACACCGACCTCGCCCTCCCGTGGGTCGGCGACCTGCTCGCCGACCAGCGCGCCGGCGGCGGCATCGCCTGGGCCTTCGGCGAGATCCCCAGCCTCATCATCATCGGCGTCCTCATCGCCCAATGGGCCCGCTCGGAGGAGCGCGAAGGCCGGCGCCTGGACCGCATGGCCGAACGCGCCGCCGCCGGCGGACGCCCCGAGGACGACCCGCACGAGGTCTACAACGCCTACCTCGCCGGCCTCAACCGAGAGGAACGCTAGCGGCCGACCGCCCCGGCCCGGTGACGACCGCATGATCCGGCCTCCGGCGGGTACCCGACCAGAAGTAAGCGCAACTTAAGGACAATTCGTTGCCGCCGCAACGGGAGAGTACGTAGCCTCAGCCGAATGAGCGACGATCGCACCAGGTTCGAGACCCTCGCCGTCCACGGCGGCGAGCCCCGCCCGGCCGCGGGCGGGTCGGTGGTCCACCCGATCTACCAGGGGACGGTCTTCGAGACCGCGCCCGGCAGCTCGCACGGCGACGTCCGCTACATCCGCATGGGCACCAACCCCTCGCAGCGGCACCTGCACGACCGGCTCGCCTCGCTCGAAGGCGCCGAGACCGCCGTCGCCACCGCCTCGGGCATGGCCGCGCTCACCACCGCCCTCCACAGCGTCATGGCGGCCGGCGACCACCTCATCGCCGCCGGGACCTTCTACGGCGGCCCGGCCCGCTTCCTCGACGAACACGCCGCACGCCTCGGCTGGACGGTCGACACCGCCGACCCGTCCGACCCCGCCACCTGGTCGGAAGCTTTGCGCCCCAACACGAAAATCATCCTGACCGAGTCGATCACCAACCCGCTCATCCGGGTAGGCGACCTGGCCGGGATCGCCCGCTTCGCCCGGCGCCACGGCCTGGTGTCGGTGGTCGACAACACCTTGGCCACCCCGGTGGTGTTCCGGCCGCACGAGGTCGGGTTCGACCTGGTGTGCCACTCGGCCACCAAGGCACTCAACGGCCACTCCGACATCGCCGCGGGCGCGGTGACCGGTTCGCACCCGCTGATCGCCCGGGTGGAGTCGGCGCTGTCCCACTACGGCGGGAGCCTCGACCCGCACGCGGGCTTCCTGCTGTCGCGCGGGCTCAAGACGCTCGCGCTGCGGGTCCGGGCGCAGTGCGCGAACGCGCGGGCGCTGGCGGAGTTCCTCGACGGCCACGAGCGGATCGCGCACGTCAGCTACCCCGGGCTGCCCGGCCATCCCGACCACGGGCGCGCCGCGGCGCTGTTCGACGGGTTCGGGTCGATGCTGTCGTTCCGGCCGGCCGGCGGTGTCACCGCTGCGGAGGCGCTGGTCAAATCGTTGCGGCTGCCGTACGCGGCCTCCAGTCTCGGTGGGGTCGAGTCGCTGGTGACCCTGCCGGCGGCCGGTGGACATTCGAGTCCGGCCGAGGCCGAGGGGATCGAGGAGGATCTCGTCCGCTTCTCGGCCGGCATCGAGGCCGCCGAGGACCTGGTCGCGGACTTCGGCCGGGCCTTGGAGCCGTGACCGCGACCCGGCAGGGGCGGTTGCGGTGGGCTTCAATAGTGTTGGCCGCGGATACGAGTCCGTCGTGGGCCGGCTTGGAGGCTGAGATGCGTCGATCTGACCGGAAGCTGCTCGCTGAACTGCAGAGCAGCGTGGAGGAGCTCTCGGCGGCCGTGAAGTCGTTGGGGGAGAACCAGCGGGAGACCCAGGAACGCCTGGAGGCCGTGGAGGACAAGCAGCGCCGCCAGCGCAGCGCCCTCCAGGGGAGCATCCGCGCCGCGTACGCGAACGTGGAGGACATGACGGCCCTGTACCGCCTCATCGACCCCGAGCGGCCGCTGCCGCGCATGCGGGGATGGGCGGCCGGACCCGAGCTGCTGCGGTTCCTGTACGAGGAGATCACCGAGCAGAAGCGGTCCCGGGTGTTCGAATGCGGCTCGGGCTCGACGACCGTGATCGTGGCCTACGCGCTGCGGGCGCTCGGCTCGGGGCGGGTGGTCGCGCTCGAGCACCTCCCGCGGTTCGCCGAGCAGACCCGCCGCGAATTGGACGAGCGCGGACTGAGCGATTGGGCCGAGGTCGTCGACGCCAAACTGACCGACGTGGAGCTCGATTCCGGGACGTGGCGGTGGTACGACCCGGAGGCGATCCGGGGCGACGGCATCGACCTGCTGCTGGTGGACGGCCCGCCGGCCGGGACGGGGCCGGAGGCCAGGTACCCGGCGCTGCCGCTGCTGGCCGACCGGCTCGGTGAGCGGGCGATCGTGGTCTTGGACGACGCCAAGCGCGCCGACGAGCAGCTCATCTGCGAGAAGTGGATCGAGCGGTACCCGCGGTTCAGGTCGAAGCTGCTCCCGCATGACCGCGGCACGATGGTGCTGCGCCCCACCGGCTCCGGGTGACAGATCAGGGGCGGCCGTCCCACTGGGGAACCGGAATGGGGGCGAAGCGGATCCTCGTGCCCGGACGGGCCTGCGCGGCCGCCGCCAGCGCCGCCGGGCCGACCACGCCGATCACCGGATAGCCGCCGGTGGTGGGGTGGTCGGCGCCGAACAGGATCGGCCGGCCGCTCGGCGGCACCTGCAGCGCACCGGCCACGATCCCCTCGCTCGGGAGCTCCCGGCCGGGGTCGCGGGGCCGCAGCTCCGGTCCGGCCAGGCGCAGCCCGATCCGGTTGGAGTGCTCCGATACCGTCCACACCTCCTTGGCCAGGTCGTTCGCCGCCTCCGGGGTGAACCAGTCCAGGCGCGGCCCCAGGTGCAGTTTCATCACGATCTCGTCGGTCACGCCCGCCCACGGCGCCGGCCACTGGGTCGGCAGCGGCGGGTGCGCCGGGCTCGGGCCCAGCGGGATGGTGTCGCCGTCGCGCACCGGGGCCGGTCCCAGGCCCGACAGCAGGCACGTCGAGTGCGAGCCCAGGCTCGCCTTCGGGTGCAGGCCGCCGGAGAAGGCAAGGTAGGAGCGCACGCCTACTTCGGCGGCACCGGCCTCGAGCACGCTTCCGGCGGGGAGCTTCACCGGCTGGCCCCACGCCTCGGGGTGCCCGTCGACGGTGACCGGGCACGGCGCACCGCCGACCACTGCGGTCACGTTGCGGTGGGCGCGAACGGTGCAGCCGGTCAGGGTCGTCTCCAGCGCGCAGGCGGCGGTGGCGTTGCCCGAGAGCTGGTTCGCCAGCCGCCACGAGGGGCGGTCGGCCGCCCCCGACGGGGGCACGGCCAGATGCGCCCAGCCCGGCCTTCCGCCGTCCTGGCAGGTGGTCAGCGCGCCTGCGTCGAGGATCTCGATGTGGCTCATAGATTCACCGCCACGAATCGCACCCGCGTGCCGGGCACCAGCAGCGCCGCCGGCTCGCGGTGCTCGTTCCAGAGCCGGCCGGGGTTGGTCATGGTGGCGATCAACTGCCAGCCGCCGGGGCTGGAGCGCGGATACACGCCCGTATACGGTCCGGCGACGCCGACGGACCCGGCCGGCACCGATTTCCTCGGGTCCTGGCGGCGTGGCGTGTGGTACCGCTCGGGCAGACCTTCCAGGTACGCGAAGCCGGGCGTGAATCCGCAGAAGGCCGCCTCGTACTCCACCGAGGTGTGGATGCGGGCGATCTGGTCGACCTCGACGCCCCAGAGTCCGGCCACCGCCTCCACGTCCGGTCCGTCGTAGGCCACCGGGATCTCCACGGCCTCCCCGGGCAGGTCGGTGTCGTCGGTCAGAACCCAGTCGGGGATCTCGGCGGCCAGCAGTTCGGGTTCCTCCACGCCGTCCACCAGCACGGTCGTCGCTCCGGGAATCAAGTCGGTCGCCTCCAGCGAGCCGTTGACGCGCCGCGCCTGCAGTGCCCGGTAGCAGGCTCTGGCGACCGCGCCCGTACCGCAGTCTATGAGGACGCCGCGCGGTCCCGAGGGCAGCGGCTGCAGCCGACCGCCTCTCGTGGCTCTGTTTCGCGGAACACTCAAATGAAGGCCTCCACTTTGATGCCTCTGTCGTCCAATGCGGATCGTATGGCTTCGCTGGTCTCGACGGCGTCGCGGCCGTCGCCGTGGACGCAGATCGACTCCGCCTCCACCCTGATTCGGTTCCCGTCGTCCGCGGTGGCCTCCCGCGAGGAGGCCAGGTCCACCGCTTGGGCCACCGCCGAGTCCCGGTCGAGCACCGCCCCCGGACGGCCGCGCGGCACGAGCGTCCCGTCGGGCCGGTAGGCCCGGTCGGCGAACGCCTCGCCGACCACTCGCAGGCCCGCCGCCTTGGCGGCTCGTTCCAGCTCGGTCCCCCTCTGGCACAGCAGCACTCTCACCCCCGTGAGGCTCATGGCCTCTACGACGGCACCGGCCTGGTCGGTGTCGCGTCCGGCTCGATGATAAAGCGCTCCATGGGGTTTGACATATTGGACCTCGCTTCCCGCTGCCTGTGCGAATACCCGGAGGGCGCCGATCTGATACGCGATCTCGGCGGCCAGTTCAGGGCGGGGCACGTCCATCTCCCGGCGGCCGAATCCGGCCAGGTCGCGGTAGGAGACCTGCGCGCCGATGCGCACCCCGGCGGCGGTGGCGGCCTCGCAGACCCGCCGGAGGGTGAGCGGATCGCCGGCGTGGAAGCCGCACGCGACGTTGGCGCTCGTGACCACCCGCAGCAGCCCCGAGTCGTCGGTGAGCTCCCAGCGCCCGAAACCCTCCCCCAGGTCCGCGTTGAGGTCCATGCGTCAACGGTATCCGACTTGTCCGAGGCCCCGGCGCTGGGTGGCGCGGCGGCAAACGTTGTCCGGAGCGTCTCGGCGGTACCCGCGTCCCCGGGCCGGTCACGTTCGTTCCGCGCGTTCACGGCCTCGGATTCACACTGCGTCCCGGTCGCATCACCGGACCGTCCTATCACGGCTGTAACGGTTGCACTCTGGTCATTCCGGTATCGCCTGCGCCACAAGGGCTGACATTGCGGACAGTGCGAGTACTTACGAATCGGTAGAGTAGTGCTAACGAAACCTCAACTCGGGCAGGAGCAGGGAGGCGCGATGGACAACCCCATCCTGGGCATGGAGGACGCACGCCAGCGCCTGGAAGCGTGGAAGGATCGCGCCGACCGGATGGCCGCCGACACGCAGGCGGCAGGCTCCAGGCTCCAAGAACTGGCCGTGACCGCCGGGGACGACAACGGTCTGGTCGAGATCACCGTCGACTCCGGCGGCACCATGACCGACATCAGGCTGTCCTCGCGCGTGCAGCGCCAAGCAGCCGAGCACACCCAAGCGACCATTCTGGACACGTATCGCAAGGCCCAGGTGCAGCTCGCCGAAGAGGCCGCGGCGATCGTCGCCGACACCGTCGGATCCGACTCCGCCACCGGCAAGGCGCTGATGTCCGGCTTCACCCGGCGCCTCGACGACGGCGACGAACCCGGAGCGAGGTGACCGTGCCGGACCACGTTCAAGTCGACCCCGAGGAACTGCGCGCCCACGCCTCGAGCCTCCGGACGATCCACGAGCGCTTCGCGGCGGTCAAGGAGGCCAGCGGCCACATCTTCCAGGCCGACGAGGCCTACGGGCAACTGTGCCAATGGCTGCCGCCGATCCTCGAGGGCCGCCACGTGGCCCAGGACGAGCTCGTCGACGAGTTGGCGTTCAACGTCGATGCGCTGGCCGGAGCGGTGGAGGGGTGCGCCGACGACTACGAGGCCACCGACGACGACAACGCCGGAGACTTCGGCGACGCTTCCGACGAGCTTTAGGGGCTATTGGCATGGCGGACGACTCCCTGATCGCCTCCGCGGACGACATCGACCCGTCGATGGCCCGGGACGGCTGGACGGGCATGTCCTTCGCCGAGGACTACAAGGGCATCTCGCAGGCCATCGAGTCCGGCGACTGGGTCGCCGGCTCCGTCGCGGGCATCGGTGCGGGCCTCAATGTCGCCGCCACCGTGATCGATCCGTTCAGTTCCCTGCTGGCGATGGGCATCTCGTGGGCGATGGAGCAGGTCGAGCCTCTCAGGGAGGCGCTCGACTGGCTCGCCGGCGACCCAGAGACCGTGGAGACCCACGCGATCACCTGGGACAACATGGCCGAGGAGCTGTTCGCCATCGGTGACGAGCTGGTCGCGAGGCTCGAAACCGACCTGCAGACCTGGCAGGGGCAGGCCGCCGACGCCTACCGGGAGATGCTGGGCGTCAACGCCGATGTCGCCTACGGCTCGGGCGGAACCGCACTCGGGATGGCGTCGGCGACCCGGGGTGCCGGTGGACTGGTGACCGCGGTGCGGGAGTTCGTCCGCGAATTCATCGCCGACTGCATCGCCCGGGTCGTGGTCTGGCTGGCCGAAGTGGTCTTCAGCCTCGGGCTGGCCACACCGGTGGTGGCCGCTCAGCTCGCCGCAGCGGTTGTGAAGTGGACCGGCACCATCTTCAGCATCCTGACGGGCCTGGTGGAGAGTATTCAGAACCTCCGAGCCCTCCTCGACATCTAGGCCGCCGCATGAGCAGACGACTTCCCCGATTCCTCAGCAGAGCACTCGCGCTCACGGCGATCGTGTTCGCCACCGGCCTCTACAAGCCGCGCAACAGGTCCGGCTCCTCCGGCGGGTCGGACGGCGACAGCGGCGGCGGCCGACCGAGGACCAATCACGCCGGCTCGGATGCTCCCGTCGGCCGGCAGCAGTCGAGCCTGACCGCGACGGCGACCGGATCGACGGCACGGCCGAAGACCCCCGCCGCGCCGACTCCGCCGAGGCAACGGTTGCCGCGGGGGCGGAAGCGGCAGGTCACCGACCCGGAGACCGGCAAGACGACGACGATCACCATGCCGGATTCCGAGACGCGGGATAGGCCGGAGACCAACTACACGAGCGGGTACACCGAGAATCTGCCACCGCCCAAGTACGATTCCGAGACCGACAGTTGGACGATCAATCTCAGAAAGCACGACGACTGGGATCAAGGCGACTTCGACTCTAAGTCCAACCATCTCCGCCAGCTCGGTGAGGACGGCGCCCTCAACAAGAAGACCGGCGACGGCGAGGACCGCAGCGGCGCCGTCGATACCTGGCGCTCCGCCAAGGAACGCGAGATCTTCTTCAACGCTCAGAGTCAGGAGGACCTGGACCAGCGGATCTATGAGCTGGACGGCCAGCAGATCGATCACGCCCACGAACTGCAGCTCGGAGGTCGAGACGAGCACGCCAACATGTGGGCGATCGACGCCGCCACGAATCACGGCATGGGCGGTCAGATCAACTCGCAGCTCTCACGGGTGCCCGACGGCGCCAGAGTAAAGGTCAATATCATGTAGGGAGTCCGACATCGAAGATCCGGACGGCGCCGATTTCCACGGACCCAGGGCAAGGAGACCTCCGATGAACCACCTCGACGAGATGAGCCGGAAGATTCGGACGCTTCGCTCGTCGAACGCCGTCGATGAGATGGAGCGGCGTTGGGATGAGGAATACGCCGACCGCTACAACGACTCCAGGCTGACACTGCGCGACCCGGCCGAATTGTCGGGCGATTATCCCGGAGGGCTCGGCGAGTTCTTCTCGGCGACCAACGGAGGCCGATTCGGCGACATAGTGATGCGGATCGAGAAACGATTCCGGGACCAAGTCGCGGTCGATGCGGCCGGCGAGCCCATCGATGACCGCGATCGCGTGCAGGTCGGCGATGTCGGAGAAGACGCCCTGCTGCTGGATAAGGAATCCGGGAACATCCTCCTCTATCACTACACGTACTTCAAACACGGTTGGGACACCGGCGTACTGGTCGAGTGCGCCGATGTACCGGAGTTCATTGCCACGGTGGCGCTCGGATCTCGGTACCGGGAGATTCGGGGCCCGCTCTCCAAGCAATCGTCCCATTGGTGGGAGGACGACCCCTGGTACAGTTACCTTCAGGAAAGCGGAATGGCCGAATAGCGGTAGGGGACGATTGTGGAAGATCGGCAAGAGTATTTGAGGGCATGGGAATCCGACAATGTAATCCAATTCCCTCGGCAGCAGTGGATGAGCGATTTCCCCGCACCCGCATCTTCCTATCCCGATGTGGATTTCATTCCCATTCGCATGTCCGTCGTGTACACCTCATACCTCACCGGAAAATTCGAACTCTACGCGGACATCAATTTGGAGACGGGTGCGGAAGGCACCATGAAGCTGGTGGTCATCGGTGCCGTGCCCGCCGATCCCGAGGCCACGCTTTTCTGCTTCGACACCCGTTCGGGGCGGATATTCATGCTCGGAGTCGAAAAAGGAACCTTGGAAGTGGTGAACTCGAGCTTCAAGGCCCTAACGAAGTTCCTGTACCATTTCGCGCTCTTCCTGGACGAGGACACGGGAGCCGCAGGGCGGCCGCAGCGAGCCGCGGCGCTGCGAAGCAGGCTCGAGCAGATCGATCCCGCCGCGTTCGCCGACCCCGAGTCCTGGTGGTCGGTGGCCTTCATGCAACTGGAAGGCCGAGCGAAATGAGGGCGCGCGAATGAGATACCCACGGGATCTTTTGGTCTCCAAGGGAATCGACCCGAATTCGCTCCCCGAGGACGACGAGGTACCCGACCGCGTTCCGGCCCTCTACACGACCGAGCTACCGGGCGACCTCACGGCTTTCGACACGATCCAGCTCAGCGCCGAGGGCACCGACCTGGACGTCAGGCTCATCGTCGTGGGCGCCGTGGATCAGACCCCGAGCATGCTGTACGTCATCGATCCGGGCACCGGGGAGGTGCTGCAATTCGACCCCTCCTCCGTGGCGGTGCGCGGTGTCAATTCGAACTACCGGCTGTTCGTCGCCTGCCTCGGCAGGATCGCCTGGGCCATGGAGACGGCGAACACCGAGGAGGTGGGCCGGGTGCTGAATGCGGGCATGCGGTACACCCTCAGGGCGGTCGATGACACCGCGTTCGAAGAGGGGGCTTGGTGGCCGCTCGTATTCGAACGGTTCGAGTCGTAACGGAAAGCGCGGACGCCGCGAGCCATAGGGCGACGTGACCCGGTGCCGCGTCCGGGTGGCTGCGGTGCGCTGAGGCGGCTACGAAGGAGTGGGTGGGCGGTGGGGGTGGGTGTTCGTGGCCGGGTGGTCGGCGGTTGCGGTGGGGCCGTGGCGGGAGGGTCGGCGTCGAGTGTGAATGATCCTCGTATCCGGTTGGGCCCCAAGTTGTCCGGTGCCGAACATGAAGACTCTCTCACTCGTACGGGTGATGCCATATCCGTCATCGTTCCGTAACATTGAGTAGTAGCACAGGCGATCTGAATCGGTCTGCTTGTTCGAATCTCGATGAGGGGGTGTGCGATGGCGGCGACCGGGACCCGCAGTACCAGGGCCGAAGCCCTCCGCACCGACCTCGACGACGCGGCGGCGCTGATGAACTCGGTCCATGCCCAGGTCTTGGGGCGGGTGATCGAGGCGCTGGACTGGAAGGTCCACCGCGACCTGGACGGGTTCGCCTCGCCGTTGGAGTGGCTGCGGACCGGGTTCGGATTCCACTTTAAGGTGGCCGCCGACATCGCCGTGGTCGCCAAGTGCGCCCGGAAGTTCGCGGTGCTGGCCGAGGCGGCGGCCGCCGAGCGGGCCCGGATCGATCTGGTCGCGGTCGCCGTCCGCCGCCTGGAGCGCACGAAGGCCCTGCGCGTCTACGCCCGGGTGCCCTACGGCGAGGCGGTCCCCTCCCCGTGGGGTGGCGACGTCACCTGCTCCACCCCTGAGCACTTGATTGCCGAGTACTGCGCTCATGCCACCCGGGCTGAGCTGATCGGCTACCTCGACCGGATCGAGGCCGCCCTCGATGCGGGCGAAGAGCTGCTGGACGGGCTCTCCGAGCAGTCGCTGCAGCGGGTCGATCTGGTGGAGCTGCCCAATGGCATGTGGTCGCTGGAGGGCCTGCTCGACGGCCAGACCGGGCGGCTGTTCGCGAAGCTGCTGGAGACGGCCGTGCCCCCGCCCCGGGCCGACGAGACCGACGAGGACGGGGTGCTCCCTCCGGCGGCCAACCGCCGGGCCGAGGCCCTCCACCAGATGATCGCCGCCTACGGGGCCGGTCCGGCCGCGCCGACCCGGCACGGCCACACCGCGACGCTGAATCTGACGGTCGACCTCGCCACCCTCCGGGGCGAGGACACCGGGCGGGTGCCGCTGATGGAGGGCCGACCGGTCTCGGTCGCCAAGGCGCGCCTGCTCGCGTGCGAGGCCGGGGTCGTCCCCATCGTGTTCGACTACACCACCGGTGAGGCGGTGGAGGTCGGGGCCTACCGGCGCCTGCCGGG
>NZ_PGGV01000017.1 GCF_002798405.1 Glycomyces xiaoerkulensis
GCCATCGCGAGGTCGGCGCAACCGGCCGCGTAGACCTCTTTGGAGTTCTCGGCCCACCATGACGTGCCGTCCCCGCGGCCGGTGGCCGCCTCCTTGCGGGCGTTCCAGGATTTGCGAAGCCCGTAGGCCGACCAGTTCACATACGGGGTCAGATCGGCCTCGGCCAGGCCGTAGGTCCGCTCGGCCTCCCGCTGGTCCAGGTTCGCCCGCACCACCCCGAGCATGTGGTTGAACGCGAACCGCTTCCCACCGCAGTGGGAGCCGAACGCCTCGGCCTGCACCGGGGTCGGGTCGAGCGCGTACCGGTAGGCCTTGATGACTTTCACGACGCGGACTCCGAAGCGGCTTTCATGGCGGCCCGGGCGCGGCGCTGGGCCGACCGGCGGCCGTACAGGCGCGCGCACATCCAGATCAACACCTCGGTCATCTCCGGCACCAAGTCGTCCTCGACCTCGGCCTCATCCAGCACGACAATGGAACGGCCTTGCGCTGCAAGCGCGGCCTCCACCTGCTCGAACCCGAACCTGGCCAGCCGGTCCCGGTGCTCGACCACGATCGTCGACACCGAAGCGTCGGCCAGCAGCCGCCGCAGCTCGACCAGGTTCCCCTCCAAGCCCGAACCGGTCTCGCACACCGTCCGGCCCAGCCCGATCCCGCGCCGCGAGCAGGACAGGGCCACGCGCCCGGCCTGCCGCTCCAGATCGTCCTTCTGGTCGGCGCTGGAGACTCGGCAGTAGGCCACGGCATCGCCGTCGTCCTCGGCCTGCGGTTCGATCAGGATCGTGCCTGTGGGCAGTTGCCGCGCCGGAGCCGGGAGCGTGCCGGAGTGGAACCAGTTCAGGGCGGTCCGGTACGACACGCCCTGCTTCGCGGCCCACTCCTTCAACCTCATGGGCACCATCTTACACTGATTGCATCAGAACAACACAATCGGAGGGACAGCTAACTACCCCCGCGATCGACCGGGCCCGCCGCTTCGGCCCTATATCCTATAGGATCTTGTATTCGGCGTAGTCGAAGTCGGCGAAGCCGCCCTCGCCCGCCAGATCCTGCACCCACAGCCCCGCGAAGGCGCCCGTGAAGCCCCCGATGTAGGAATGCTCGCCGGCCACGCGCGAGGCGTACTCGTCGGAGAGGATCGTCGCGTCGCGTTCGGCCTCCAGTTCGGTCCACTCCTCCTCGCGGTAGGCGAAGCGCAGCACCGGGCCGTCGAAGGCGATGCGGAGGTCGAGCCTCGGGCCCACCTCGGCGACCGGAAGATGATCGCGCCGCCCGCCGTCCGAGGTGACCAGGGTCAGCCGCCGGCTGCCGTCGTCCAGGGCGACCTGGAGGAAGTGCCAGTTGTGGCTGTTGTAGTAGGCGACCACCCCGGCGACCTGGTGCTCGGTGGCCGGGTCGAACTCCATGCCCGCCTCGAACACGCCGCGCCGGGCGGTGACGCGCTGGGCGACCAGGCTCGGGGCGCGGCGGGCGAAGGCCGACTGTCCGCCGGTGATCCGCAGGTGCGAGGGGCGCGCCTCCAAGCTCAGCCACCCCGGGTCCGGGTGGCGGCGCAGGGTGCTCCAGCGCGGGTCGAGTCCGGCGGCCTCGAAGTCGTCGCGGGCCGGGACCTCGGGCCACGGGTGGGGCGGCAGGTCCGGTGCCGGGACCTCGACGGCAGGCTCGGCCCCGGCGACGCGCGGCCACCCGTCGGCCCAATGCACCGGGGCGATCGCGGTCTCACGCCCCAGGACGCAGCGGTCGGTCTTGTCGCGCTCGCGGACGGGCAGGTCGGGGGTCCGGTTGTAGGGGCGCCCGGTCAGGTAGGGCAGGTACCACTCCCCCGCCGGGGTCTCGACCAGGCTGCCGTGTCCGGCCTTCTGCAGCTCGGCGTAGGGCTTGTCCCGGGAGGTGATGAGCGGACCGTTCGGATCGAACCCGTAGGGGCCGGTCAGGTCGCGCGAGCGCGCGACGATCGCGCCGTGGCCGTAGCCGGTGCCGCCCTCGGCCACCAGCAGGTAGTACCAGCCGTCCCTGCGGTACAGGTGCGGCCCTTCGGTGATGCCCGCCGGGGAGTCGGCCAGGATCCGGTGCGGCTCGCCGGCGGGCGCGCCGTCCTCGAGCCGCTGGATCTCGATGCCGGAGAACGCCTTCCCCGGTTTGGACACCGCGATCATGTTGAGCAGCCAGGTGGAGCCGTCGTCATCGTGGAACAGGGCCGCGTCGAAGCCCCTCCCGGGCAGCCGGATCGGGTCGGACCAGGGCCCTTCGACGTCTTCGGCGGTGATGAGGTAGTTCGCGCAGTCCTTGGAGCCGAACGCGAAGCTGTCCATGACGCTGTAGACCAGGTGGAAGCGACCGTTCGCATGGGTCAGGTCGGGGGCCCACACGCCGCCGGAGTCGGGCACGCCGGTGAGGTCGAGCAGCCGCGGCGAGTCGGCGATGCCGCCGAGGGGCCGCCAGTGCCGCAGGTCGCGGGAGTGGTGCAGCCGGACGCCCGGGCACCATTCGAACGTCGAGGTCGCCAGGTAGTAGTCCTCGCCGACGCGCACGATCGAGGGGTCGGGGTGGAAGCCGGGCAGGATGGGGTTGCGGATGCGCTGCTCGCTCACGGTCGATTCCTTCCAGTGCTCTCGGATGCGCCCTCGGCGTCCTTCAATCCCGGTCGAGGCCGTCGACGAACCGACCGTAGTCGCCGAAGGCCCGTTCGATCGCGGCGGAGTCGAGACCGTAGCGGCCGAGGTCGTAGACGTGCCCCTTGCCGCCGCCGGCGCGGACTTGGGCGCGTTCCAGATTGAGGCGTTCGGCGGTGCCCCAGCGGGCCCCGAGGCGTTCGAACAGTTCGGGGAAGCGCCGCTCGGGCTCGCCGGTCAAGTGCCGGTAGGAGACGTCGACGACGGCCCCGTCGGGGAGGTCGCGGCGGGCGTCGCGGGCCCGGTCGACGCCGGTGGCGAGCATCTCGAGCCAGGTGCTGCCGATCCGGTGCAGGTCGGGGCGGGCGACGTGGACGGACATGGTGGTCTCGGCCAGGGAGCACATGGAGCCCATGACGGTGGCCGGGTCGCGGTGGGTCCACACGATCTGCGCGTCGGGGAACACCTTCAGCAGCGTCCGGAGGTTCCACAGGTGCGCCGGGGATTTGAGGACCCAGCGGCGGCGTTCGCGTCCGTGCTGGAGCACCTGGAGGGCCTGCTTGAGGTACCGGTAGTCGCCGATGGGGTCGCGGTCGAGCATCCACCGCTCGTAGCGGGGCATGTGGGCGCGGACGACGTAGATGAGCCCGTGCGGGAGTACGAAGACGCACTCTTCGGGCTTGTCGGCGCCGAGCTTGTGGATGTGCGGCATCATCGGAGAGGCCTTGACGCTGCCGAGGGCGACCTTCTCGGTCCGCTTGACGTATTCGGCGCGGGTGGCCGCGGGGATGTCGCCGAGGTCGCAGTGCATCAGCTCCCACATCAGCGGGGCCCGGTGGTCGGCGGACTGGGCCAGGACGTGGTGGGCGAGGGTGGTGCCGGTGCGGGGCATGCCGACCACGACGATGGGCCGCTCGACCTGCTCGTCGGCGATCTCGGGGTGCCGGGCGTGGAGCCTGCGGATGCGGAAGCGGTTCTCCAGCCGGCCGGCGATGTCGTCTACGGTGCCCTTCCAGCCGGCGGGGGTGAGTCCTTCGACCTCGGCGAAGCTGGCGAGCACGAAGCGCATCTGGTCGATGAACTCCTCGTCGCCCGAGGCGGTGCCGTCGGTCCTGCGTTCGGCGTCGCGGACGGCGCGGTCGATGATCCGGTCCACCTTGTGCCGTCTGTTCGCGATCGTCGGGGCGAGCACGACGTTGATCGCCTTGAGCCACGGGGCAACTCGGCGCATGCGACCCTCTCCTCTTGGCGCGGTTCAAATATGAAACAAGCCTACATGCAGACGGGGCGCCGCTCCAGGGCCGCGACCGGGGCCCGGGGTCCGCATCCGGTTACCGCGCAGCGGGTCCGGTGCGGCCTACTGCACCTCGAACCGGGCCGGATCCTCCGGATCGCCTTCGATGGGCATCGCGGCGGCCAGTTGCGGTGCCAGCTCGGCGGCGAAGCTGGACGACAGGTGGTTGTCGTCGCGGTAGACCAGGAGGTTGCCGACGACCACCGGGCACTTGCCCTCGTCGACGTCGCAGGTCCACGGGATCGGATCGATCACGGTCGCCTCGGTCTCGGCGACGGCCTCCATCGCGGCCTCGCGCCGCTCGGGGTGGACGATCGCGTCGTCGAGGTCGTTGACGCACTCGGTGGCCTCGTCGGGGTGCTCGGACAGGCAGTCGGGGACGTTGCCGACGCCCCAAGCGGTGTCGGCGAGGACGTAGACGCCGCCGGCCGCGCCGGTGAGGCGCTCGGCGGTCTCCGCCCAGCCGTCGACCCACGCCCAGTCGGGGTCGTCGCCGAGCACGTCCTTGTTGTCGGAGGTGGAGGCGACCACCAGCTCGGGTTCCAGGTCCTCGATCTCGGCGAGGGCCTTCTCGCGCCACTCGGTGCACTCGGTGTACTCGCGTTCGAGCTTGCTGTTGAGCTCGTCGACCACCGGTACGCTGCAACCGGCCTTGGTCAGCACCAGCAGCTCGTAGCCGGAGGCCTGGGCGAGCTGGTTGAGCGGGGGGAACCATTGGGCGGCGTGGGAGTCGCCGAACAGGACCGCCGTCCTGCCGCCCTCGGGGTCGCCGAACCAGCAGTCCTCGCCCAGGTCGGTCTCCTTCTGCTTGACCAGGCAGCCGTTGTCGTACGACTGGGGCTTGTCCTCGCGGGCGTCGTCAAGGGAGGGCCGCAGGTTGGCCGGGACGGCCTCGACCTCGGAGGAGTCCTCCAGCAGTTGCCACACGGTGGCGTCGTTGCCGGTGACCTCCTCGGCGGTGGCGCCGTCCTCCTGCTGGGCCGGCTGGGTGACGGCGACGAACGAGGCCGCCAGCGCGCAGGTCATGAGCGCCCCTCCCATGGCCAGGGCCCGGGAGGGCACCTTGATCAGGGGCTTGCGGGAACGGATCGGATGCTCGATGAAGTGGAACATGAGCACGCTGAGCGCGAACGCCAGGCCCATCATGGGGATGAGGAACCGCAGCCGGGGCTCGGCGCCGAGGGCGGCGGGCGCGATCATGACGACCGGCCAGTGCCAGAGGTACAGTCCATAGGAGATCTTGCCGACGTACTGGGCCGGGGCGATGGCGAGCAGGGTCTCGGCACCGCCGCGGTGGGGGGCGCAGCCGGCGGCGACGACGAGCGCGGCCCCGGCCACCGGCAGGGCGGCGGCGTAGCCGGGGAAGACGGTGTCGTCGTCCAGTGCGAGGACGGCGGCGGCAATCATGGCCAGGCCGGCCCAGGAGGCGGCCGCGGCCACCGGTCCCGGCAGTCTCCGGAGCCTGGCGGCGGCGACGGCGACGAGGGCGCCGGAGGCCAGTTCCCAAGCGCGGGTGTGGATACCGAAGTAGGACCAGACGGGGTCGGCTGCGGTTCCGGTGGCGCTGAGGTAGAACGAGCCGGCCGCGGCGGCGGTGAGCAGGACGGTCACGACCGCCATGCGGCGGCGCCGGGTCCATCGGGCGGTCAGCAGCGCGACCGCGAGCAGGAGCAGCGGCCAGGCCAGGTAGAACTGCTCTTCGACCGCGAGCGACCAGAAGTGCTGCAGCGGCGAGGGCTCGGTGTCGGCGTTGAGGTAGTCGGTGCCCTCCGACGCGAGCCGGAAGTTGACGACGTTCAGCGCCGCCGCGGCGGTGTCGGCGGCGATGTCGCCGAGCCGGGTGCGCGGCAGCCAGAGCCAGGCGGCCACGAGCGTGGCCAGCAGGACGGTGGCCGCCGCCGGTAGGAGGCGGACGGCGCGGCGGGCGTAGAACTTCGTGATCGAGACCCGGCCGGTGCGGTCGATCTCGCGCAGGAGCAGGGCGGTGATGAGGAAGCCCGAGATCACGAAGAACACGTCGACGCCGACGTAACCGCCCGCCGTGAACGGGAATCCGATGTGGGCGGCGATGACGACGCCGACGGCCACGGCGCGGAGCCCTTCGATGTCGGGGCGCCAGTGCTCGGGGCGTTCGGCGGGCCGGGAGGCCCGTGCGTCGGTGGTCGGGTGGTGCTCCGTCGGTCGTTCGCTGGTCGAACGCATAGGTTTCGGTCTCCGGTCGATGTCACCGGGCAAGCCTGTTTCCAGCGGGCACGACTGGGCGGATGTGCAGGGCATCGGGGGCGGATGCCGGGGGACGGTTGGTGACCATAACACTGTCGGCCCCTTGGCATCGCCCCACACCGGGAAAGTGGCGCCGGTCTCGATCGATAACGGTTTCAAGCGATTTCGGGGTGTGTCCGGCGGCACCCCGGCGCGACTAGGGGACGCCCGGGGGCACGGCCGGGGTCTCGCGCAGCAGGCCCTCCTGGGTCGCCGAGGCGATGTGGTGCCCGTCCCGGTCGAAGAAGCGGCCCTGGGCCAGGCCGCGCCCGCCGGAGGCCGTGGGCGACTCGGCGTCGTAGAGGAACCATTCGTCGGCGCGGAACGTCCGGTGGAACCACAGAGCGTGGTCCAGGCTGGTGCCGAGGTACCCGCCGGGGCCCCACACGGCGCCGTGGCGGCTCAGGACGGTGTCCAGCAGCGTCAGGTCCGAGGCGTAGGTGAGGACGCAGACGTGGATGAGGGGGTCGTCGGGGAGCTTCCCGTCGGCCTTCATCCAGACGCTCTGCCGGGCCTCGGCGGGCCGCTGGCCGGAGCGGACGTATCCGGAGCCGCCGAGGTAGCGCACGTCGATCGGGCGCGGGATGCGGTGCCAGATACTCAGGCGCTCGGGGTCGGCCTTCAGGCGCTCGCCGAGGGTCGGGACCTGGTCGGGGTCCGGCAGGTCGGCCGGCGGGGGGTCGGCGTGGTCGAGGCCGGGCTCGCCGATGTGGAAAGAGGCCGACATGAAGAAGATCGGCTGGCCGCCCTGGAGGGCGACGGTGCGGCGCACCGAGAACGAGCGGCCGTCGCGGATGTTCTCGACCTGGTACAGGATCGGCTTGGAGGAGTCGCCGGGGCGCACGAAGTAGCCGTGGAGGGAGTGGACGCGCCGCTCGGCCGGGACGGTCCGCCCGGCGGCGACGAGCGCCTGGCCGGCCACCTGGCCGCCGAAGACGCGCTGGAGCCCGACCTCGGCGCGGGGCCCCCGGTAGAGGCCGGTGTCGATCAGTTCCAGGTCGAGGACGCCGAGGAGCGAGTCCACGGCGTCCTGACCGACGAGCACTTCGGTCACTTAGGTTCCGATCTGGTGGACTCGGACGGTGTTGGTCGAGCCGGGCGTACCGGCCGGGGTGCCGGCGACGATGACGACCAGGTCGCCGGGCACTGCCACGCCGTGCTCCTGCATGGCCTTGTCGACCAGCGAGAACATGGCGTCGGTGTGGTCGACGTGCTCGACCAGGTAGGCGTCGGTGCCCCAGCACAGGGCCATCTGGTTCCGCACGCTTTCCAGGGAGGTCAGGCCCACGATGGGCAGGTCCGGCTTGAGACGGGCCAGGCGCTTGACCGTGTCGCCGGTCTGGGTGAACGCGGCCAGGGCCTTCGCGTTGATCGAGTCGGCGACCTGGGCGGCGGCGGCCGTGATCGCACCGGGCTTGGTCCGGGGCTCGTGGTCCATGGAGGCGGAGTCGATCGGGCCGCTCTCGGTGGTCTCGACGATCTTGGCCATGGTGCGGACGGTCCCGATCGGGTATCTGCCGACCGAGGTCTCACCGGAGAGCATGACCGCGTCGGTGCCGTCGAGGACGGCGTTGGCGACGTCGGAGACCTCGGCGCGGGTCGGCCGGGCGTTCTCGATCATCGAGTCGAGCATCTGGGTGGCGACGATGGCCGGTTTGGCGTTCCAGCGGCACAGCCGGATGATCTCCTTCTGCACCAGCGGGACCTCGTCGAGCGGCATCTCCACGCCGAGGTCGCCGCGGGCGACCATCGCGCCGTCGAAGGCCAGGACGATCTCCTCGAGCCGGGAGACGGCCTCGGGCTTCTCGATCTTGGCGATGATGGGGCGCCGCACCCCGACCTCGTCCATCACCTTGTGGCCCAGGCGGGCGTCGTCGGGGTGGCGCACGAACGACATGGCGATGAGGTCGACGCCGAGGTTGAGGGCGAACTTCATGTCGGAGACGTCCTTCTCCGACAGGGCGGGCACGGAGATCGCGACGTTGGGCAGCGACAGGCCCTTGTGGTTGGAGACCGGGCCGCCCTCGACGACGAGGCATTCGACGTCGGTCTCGTCGGCGCCGAGCACCTCGAGGGCGAGCTTGCCGTCGTCGACCAGGAGCCGGTCGCCCTTGGTGACTTCGCCGGGGAGCTTCTTGTAGGTGCACGAGACGCGGTCGTGAGTGCCCTCGACCTCCTCGGAGGTGATGTGGACGCGGTCGCCAGCCTCCCACCGCTCCGAGCCGTTCGCGAAGGCGCCGAGGCGGATCTTGGGGCCCTGCATGTCGGCCAGGATCGCGACGGGCTTGCCGGCGGCGTCGGAGGCTTCGCGGACCATCTTGTACACGGCTTCGTGGTCGGCCTGGGTGCCGTGGCTGAAGTTCATTCGGGCGACGTTCATGCCGGCGTCGATCAGGCCGGCCATGCGTTCCGGAGTGGCGGTCGCGGGCCCGATGGTGCAGACGATTTTTGCTCTACGAGTCACCCTGCGAGCCTATATCGGGCGCGGATTCGCCTCCGGCGGGTCTCCGCAGATGAGAGGCGGAATTCACCGCCGCCGAATGCGGCCCGAACGCACGAAGAGAATGCGCGGAATTGAGTGCGGCGCATTGGTCGCGCCAATTCGCGGCCGCGCCGCGGCCGGCACTCGATTCCGCGTCCATTCGCGTCTATACGGCGAGCGGTTGCTCTTCGGAGGTGATCGGTTCGGGCAGCGGCACTTCGCCGCCGAGGTAGCGGTGGGCGGCGGCGGCCGCCGCCCGGCCCTCGGCGATGGCCCACACGATCAGCGAGGCGCCGCGGTGGGCGTCGCCGGCGACGAACACGCCGGGCACGTCGGTCTGCCAGTCGGGCCCGCAGTCGATGACGTCGCGCCGGCTGCGCTCGATGCCGAGCTGGCGCAGCAGGAGCTGGTCCTCGGTGCCGGAGAAGCCGATCGCCAGCAGCACCAGGTCGGCAGGGACGAGCTGCTCGGTGCCGGGCACCGGGATGATGTCCCGGCGGCCCTGGGACTTGTCGACCTTGACCTCGCTGAGCCGCATCTGGCGGACATGGCCGTGCTCGTCCCCCACGAACTCGAGCGCGGCGCTGCCGTAGTTGCGGTCGCCGCCCTCCTCGTGCGCCGGGTAGTCGCGGACGATCATCGGCCAGGTCGGCCACGGGTCGCGGTTCTCGTCGCGCTCCAGCGGCGGCATCGGGTACAGGTCGAGCTGCCGGACCGAGGCCGCGCCCTGGCGGTGGGCCACGCCGAGGCAGTCGGCGCCGGTGTCGCCGCCGCCGATGATGATCACGTGCTTGTCGCGTGCGTCGATCGGGGCGAACGGGGCCTTGCCGGCCACGACCTGGTTGGCGCCCACCAGGTGCTCCATCGCCTGGTGGATACCGGCGAGCTCGCGGCCGGCCTGGTCGGTCTCGCGGCCCTCGAGCGCGCCGACGGCCAGCACGACCGCGTCGTGCCGCTCGTTCAGGTCCTCGGCCGACAGGTCGAGTCCGACGTTGACGCCGCAGGCGAACTCGACGCCCTCGGCCTCCATCTGGGCGACCCGGCGGTCGATCTGGTGCTTCTCGAGCTTGAAGTCGGGGATGCCGTACCGCAGGAGCCCGCCGGGCGCGTCGTCGCGCTCGTAGACGGTGACCGAGTGGCCGGCGCGGGCCAACTGCTGGGCCGCGGCCAGGCCGGCCGGGCCGGAGCCGACCACGCCCACCGACTTTCCGGTGGAGCGCTCGGGCGGGCTGGGCTTGACGTTGTCGTCCTCGAAGGCCCGGTCGATGATCTCGACCTCGATGTTCTTGATCGTCACCGGATCGTCGCCGATGCCGAGCACGCACGCGGCCTCGCACGGGGCCGGGCACAGGCGGCCGGTGAACTCCGGGAAGTTGTTGGTGGCGTGGAGCTGCTCGATCGCCGCGCCCCAGCGGCCGACCCGGGACAGGTCGTTCCACTCCGGGATCCGGTTGCCCAGGGGGCAGCCGTTGTGGCAGAACGGGACGCCGCAGTCCATGCACCGCGAGGCCTGGGCGTGGATCACCGCGGGATCGTTGCGCTCGTACACCTCGCGGTTGTCGTGGATGCGCACCGGGACCGGGCGCTTCTTCTGCGTTTCGCGGTCGTGTCGGAGGAAACCGCTCGGGTCAGGCATTCTCGGCCTCCTTCTCGCCCTCGGCGGGCTCGTTGGCCGTCAACCGGCTCTGTTCTTGGCGGGCGAGCACGGCCTTGTACTCGGCGGGGATGACCTTGGTGAAACCGGACGCGGCCCGGGGCCAGTTGGCGAGCAGTTCGGCGGCCACGGCCGAGCCGGTGGCGCGGCCGTGCCGCAGCAGCAGGCTGTGGACCAGGTCGATGTCGGCCGCGCCGAGCTCGTCGAGGTCGACCAGCGTGGTGTTGGTGCGGCCCTCGTCGAGCCGCCAGACGTAGGCGACGCCGCCGGACATGCCCGCGGCGAAGTTGCGCCCGGTGGGACCGAGGACCAGCGCGGTCCCGCCGGTCATGTACTCGCAGCCGTGGTCGCCGACGCCCTCGACGACGGCGATGGCGCCGGAGTTGCGGACGCCGAAGCGCTCGCCGACCTTGCCGCGGATGTAGACCTCGCCGCTGGTGGCCCCGTAAAGGATGGTGTTGCCGGCGATGACGTTGTCCTCGGCCTTGAACGGCGCCCCGGCGTCGGGCAGGACCACGATCCGGCCGCCCGACAGGCCCTTGGCGAGGTAGTCGTTGGCGTCGCCGACGAGCTTGAAGTTCGCGCCGCGGGTGAGGAACGCGCCGAACGACTGGCCGGCGGTGCCGCGGAAGGTCACGTCGATCGACCCGTCGGGCAGGCCCTCGCGGTGGGTGCGGCTGACCTCGGCCCCCAGCAGCGCCCCGACCGAGCGGTCGGTGTTGCGGATGTCGAGCTCGGCCGAGACGGTCCGGCCCTCGTCGACGGCGGGCCTGGCGATCTCCACCAGTTCGGCGCCGAGGGTCTGGTCGATGCCGTGGTCCTGGAGGCGGACGCGGGAGCGCGTGCCCTCGGGCGGGTCGGCGATCACGTTCGACAGGTCGATGCGGGCGGCCTTGCGGGACTCGGCCGGGGCCTGCCGCAGCCGCTCGACGCGGCCGACGGCCTCGTCGAGGCTGCGGTAGCCCAGCCGGGCCAGCAGCTCGCGGACCTCTTCGGCGATGTAGAGGAAGAAGTTGACCACGTGGTCGGCCTGGCCGTTGTAGCGGTCGCGCAGGACCGGGTCCTGGGTGGCCACGCCCACCGGGCAGGTGTCCAGGTGGCACACGCGCATCATCACGCAGCCGGCGACCACCAGCGGCGCGGTGGCGAAGCCGTAGCCTTCGGCGCCCAGGAGGGCGGCGACGACGACGTCGCGGCCGGTCTTCATCGCGCCGTCCACCTCGAGCTTGACGCGGTCGCGGAGGCCGTTGCCGATGAGGGTCTGCTGGGCCTCGGCCAGTCCGATCTCCCAGGGCGTGCCGGCGTGCTTGACCGAGTTGGCCGGGGCCGCGCCGGTGCCGCCGTCGTGGCCGGAGATGAGGATGTTGTCGGCCTTGGCCTTGGAGACGCCGGCGGCGACGGTGCCGACCCCGACCTCGCTGACCAGCTTCACGTGGACCTCGGCGTCGCCGCCGCCGGCGTGCTTGAGGTCGTGGATGAGCTGGGCCAGGTCTTCGATCGAGTAGATGTCGTGGTGGGGCGGCGGGCTGATCAGGCCCACACCCGGGGTCGCGTTGCGGGTCTTGGCGATCCACGGGTGGACCTTCTTGCCCGGCAACTGGCCGCCCTCGCCGGGCTTGGCGCCCTGGGCCATCTTGATCTGGATGGCGTCGGCGGTGGCCAGGTATTCGCTGGTGACGCCGAAGCGGCCGGAGGCGACCTGCTTGATGGCGCTGCGGCGCTCAGGGTCGTAGAGGCGGTCGACGTCCTCGCCGCCCTCGCCGGAGTTGGAGCGGCCGCCGAGGCGGTTCATCGCGATCGCGAGGGTCTCGTGCGCCTCCTGGGAGAGCGCGCCGTAGCTCATCGCGCCGGTGTGGAACCGCTTGACGATGTTCTCGGCCGGCTCGACCTCCTCGATCGGGACCGGCTCCCGCGAGCCGGTCTCGAACTCGAGCAGACCGCGCAGCAGGCCGGAGTCGGAGGCCAGGTCGTTGACCTTGTCGGTGTAGCGCTTGAACACCTCGTACTGGCCGGCGCGGGCGGCGTGCTGGAGCAGGAACACCGTCTCGGGGTTGAACAGGTGGACCTCGCCTTCGCGGCGCCACTGGTAGTCGCCGCCGGGCGGCAGCGGCTGGTCGGGGTCGACCGTCTGCTCGTAGGCGCGTCGGTGGCGCTCGGCCACCTCCTTGCTGAGCGTCTGCAGGCCGATGCCGCCGATGCGGGAGTCGGTGCCCTTGAAGTAGCGGCCGACGAAGCCCTCGTCGAGGCCCACGGCCTCGAAGACCTGCGCGCCGGTGTAGGAGGCGACCGTGGAGATGCCCATCTTGGACATGACCTTGAGGATGCCCTTGCACATGCCGTCGATGTAGTTCTCGACCGCCTGGGCCGGCTCGAGGTCGACCACGCCGACGTCGCACATCTCCTCGACCGAGTCGAAGGCCAGGTAGGGGTTGATGGCGGCGGCGCCGTAGCCGAGCAGCACCGAGGCGTGGTGGACGGTGCGGCAGTCGCCGGTCTCGACGATGAGCGCGACCTTGGTGCGGGTCTGCTCGCGCACCAGGTGCTGGTGTACCGCGGCGGTCAGCAGCAGCGACGGGATCGGCGCGAGGTCGGCGGTGGTGTCGCGGTCGGACAGCACCAGGATGCGCACGCCGTCCTCGATGGCCTCGGAGACGTGGCGGCAGATCTCGACCAGGCGGTCCTTCAGGCCCTTGGAGCCGTGGCGGGCCTTGTACAGGCCGGAGACGCGCACGGCGCGGAATCCGGGCATGTCGCCGTCGTCGTCGATGTGCAGGATCTTGGCGAGCTCGTCGTTGCTCAGGATCGGGCGGGACAGCTCGATCTGGCGGCACGAGTGCGGGCCGGGCTCGAGGATGTTGCCCTCGGGGCCGATCATGTTACCCAGGGCCGTGACCAGGCGCTCCCGGATCCCGTCGAGCGGCGGGTTGGTGACCTGCGCGAACAACTGGGTGAAGTAGTCGTAGAGCAGCTTGGGGCGCTTGGACAGGCCGGCGACGGGCGTGTCCGATCCCATGGACACGACCGGTTCGGCGCCGGAGGAGGCCATGGGCGCCAGGATCATGCGCAGTTCCTCGTCGGTGTAGCCGAAGGTCATCTGGCGGCGGCGCACGATCTCGGAGTTGTAGACCACGTGCTCGCGGTCGGGCAGCTCCTCGAGGTGGATGAGTCCGGCGTGGAGCCAGTCGCCGTAGGCGTGCTCCTTGGCCAGGGCGTCCTTGACCTCCTCGTCGTCGACGATGCGGCCCTCGGCGGTGTCGACCAGGAACATGCGGCCGGGCTGGAGGCGGCCCTTCTCGGCGACCTCGCTGGGGTCGAAGTCGACCACGCCGGCCTCGGAGGCGAGGACGACGACGTCGTCGGTGGTGCGCCACCAGCGGGCCGGGCGCAGGCCGTTGCGGTCGAGGACGGCGCCGATCTGGTCGCCGTCGGTGAAACAGACCGCCGCCGGGCCGTCCCAGGGCTCCATGATGGCGGCGTGGTAGCGGTAGAAATCGCGCCGCTTGGGGTCCATGGTCGCGTTGTGCTCCCAGGCCTCCGGCATCATCATCAGCATCGCGTGCGGCAGGCTGCGCCCGCCGAGGTGGAGCAGCTCGACGACCTCGTCGAAGTGCATCGAGTCTGAGGCGCCGGGCGTGTTGATCGGGAACAGGCGGCGCAGGCGGTCCGGCAGGTGCTCGCTGGCCAGCTCGGCCTGGCGGGCGGTCATCCAGTTCCGGTTGCCGCGGATGGTGTTGATCTCGCCGTTGTGCGCCACCATCCGGTACGGGTGGGCCAGCGGCCAGGCCGGGAAGGTGTTGGTGGAGAACCGCGAGTGGACCAGCGCCAGGACGCTGGCCATGCGCCCGTCGCGCAGGTCCGGGTAGAACTGCGGTACCTGCGCGGGGGTGAGCATGCCCTTGTAGACGATGGTGCGGGCCGAGAGGGTGACGATCGCGGTGTGGTCGAGCCGCCGCTCGCGCATCTCGCGCTCGGACTGCTTGCGGACGGCGTAGGTGAGCCGGTCGAGCTCGATGCCGGCGGCGGACTCGTCTTCGGCGGCCACGAAGACCTGGCTGACGCGCGGCATGGTGTCCAGGGCGGCCTCGCCGAGCCCGGTGGGGTCGACCGGCACGTCGCGCCAACCGAGGACGCGGCAGCCTTCGGCGATGGCGTACTTCTCGATGATGTCGCGGGCGAGCGCGGTGGTCTCCTCGTCTTCGGGCGTGAAGACCAGGCCGGCGGCGTAGCGGCCGGCCTCGGGCAGGCGGAAGTCCACTACCTCGCGCAGGAAGGCGTCGGGGATCTGCATGAGGATGCCGGCGCCGTCGCCGGAGTCGGGATCCGGGGCGGTGGCGCCGCGGTGCTCCATGCGCACCAGCGCGGACAGCCCGCGCTCGATGACGCTGTGGTCGACCCGACCTTGGAGATCCGCGACGAAGGCGACGCCGCAGGCGTCGTGCTCCCATTCGGGGCGGTAAAGACCGGGACCGGTGCTCAAGGCAGAACTCA
This sequence comes from Glycomyces xiaoerkulensis, assembly GCF_002798405.1. Lineage (GTDB taxonomy): Bacteria > Actinomycetota > Actinomycetes > Mycobacteriales > Micromonosporaceae > Glycomyces > Glycomyces xiaoerkulensis. Next base: position 14,793 of record NZ_PGGV01000017.1, read on the forward strand.
ACCGTGGCCTCCTTCGTCGTCGAGGGCTCCAGCAGAGGTGGGGGCGCTGGAACACGGCGGTGTTTCATACGGGACGACGTCGGCCCGAAAGATGCAAAGTGTCTGACGAGTGTAATCCATGGCTCATCTGCCGGACACCCTCGTCCTACGATCCGAGCAGTCGGCGGCATTTCCCGGGCTCGGGCCCTGGTTGCGGGCACTCACCTCGTAACGGCGCTGTTACCGGTGATGTTCAGGGGAACGGCGTACGACCGCGTCGCGCCGGGTGGTTAGAGTGTTCGGATCGCACGGCCCCTGTTTTCCGGGATCGAGACACCCCCCATGGCGAAGCGTGCGAGCCATAGGTCGTTCCCGCAAGAGTACGTGTTCAAGGAGCATTGCACCAATGAGCTTTCCCCCACCCGGCGCCCACCCCCCGCCGGCCGGCCAGGGCGGACACCAACCGGGATACCCGCAGCAGCCGGGATACGGGCCGCCTCCCCCGCAGCAGCCCGGTTACGGGCAACCGCCCCAGCAGCCCCAGCAACCGCCTCCGGGCTACGCGGCGCCGCAGCAGCCCGGTTACGGAGGCCCCGGGGCGCCCCCGCCGGCCCCGCCGTCCACCGGAGGCGGCGGCATGGCCGGCAAGATCCTCGGCGTCCTCGGTTCGGTGGTCGTGCTCGGGGCCGTCGCCGCCTTCGCCATCCTCAACAACGACGATGACGGCGGTGGCGCCGGTGACGATGGCGACGGCACCGAGAACACGCTTTCGAACGACGAGGTCGAGGCGGCCGAGCAGGCCGAGGTCGGCGACTGCATGTCGAAGGAGTACGGCAGCGCCGTCGGCGAGGACTTCATCGTCGACTGCTCCGACGCGACCGCGTTCTGGGAGATCACCACGGTCGACAACGACGCCGAGATCACGATCTCCGGCGCCGACGTGGCCGACTACCAGGACGCCTTCGACCAGTGCGGCGAGTCGGTCGGCGCCCGGATCCCCGGGCAGGGCTGGACCGACTACAACTTCGTCTACGACCAGGAGACGGGGATCACCGACCAGTTCTTCTGCATGGAGGCGGTGCAGGAGCCCGACGAGCTCGGGCAACTGCCGCAGACGCCCGGGGCCGGGGACTGCTTCAGCGACACCGCCGACGACTGGTACACCCTGGACTGCGCCGACGGTTCGGCGACCCACCGGGTCGCCGACGCCGTCCCGGTCGACCCACCGGCCGAGATGACGCAGGATGAGATCGATGCCCTGTCGGCGGAGTGCTCCGGCGGCGAATACTACTGGGGCGCCGCCGACTTCATGGGTCGCACCGGCGGCGTGATCTGCGCCGATCCACTCTGACCGAGTCCGACCCCGGGGCCGCCGGGCAGCGCCGGCGGTCCCCGTTCTCGACCGAGGCGCGCAGTCGCACGCTCCTCATATGATGGAAGGCGGGACCACAACCCGCGCCCCTGCCCGGCGACGCAACGGAGAACCGACCATGAGCTACCCGCCCCCGAACCCCTACGATCCCAATCAGCAGCCGCCGCCCGGGTACGGACAGCCCTCGCCCCAGCAGCCGCAGCACTTCACCACCGACTCCGATCCGTACTCCCGTCCCGACCCGTACGGACAGCAGAACCCCTACTCGAACCCGCCGATGAACGTGCAGCCCGGCAGCGTGCCGCCCGGAAGCGCCATGGGCCCGCCGCCGGGGCAATTCCCGCCCCCGGGCCAGGCGTTCCAGCCCGGCCAGCCCGCGCCTCCGCCCCCGGGCGGCCGCTCTACGAACACGCCGCTGCTGGTCACGCTCGTGGTGGTGGTCGCGGCGGTCGCGGCCGGGGCCATCATCGTCGGCCTCACCCTGACCGGCGACGACGACGGCGACGACGTGGCCACCGACGACGAGACCACGGTGGAGGAGACCTCCGCCGAGGAGGAGACCACCGAGCCCTCCCCCACCCCCGAGGAGGAGACCACCGAGGCCGTCGAGTCCGAGTTCCGCCTGCCCGAAGTGGACGAATGCATCGAGAACGTCGATTCCGGGTTCTACGTCGTGCCCTGCGACCACGACGACGCCTACTGGAAGGTGCTCCACATCGAGCAGGACCCCGACGACCCGGACCCGGAGGACGAGTGGCACGCCACCGCGGCCCACGACGCCTGCCAGGGCTACGACAACACGAACTACTACTTCACCGACACCGCGGTGGCGGCCGACCGCGACTGGGACCCCGAGATCGACTCGATCACCGCGATCTACTGCGTCCGCGAGGTCAACGGTTAGCGCCCGACGACCTAGGATCGACCCATGCCGCTGAGTCCGCACGAGGTCGACCGTTTCGAGGCCTCCAGGGCCCGCCTGGAGGCCATCGCCTACCGCCTGCTCGGATCGGCGAGCGAGGCCGAGGACGCCGTGCAGGAGACGTTCCTGCGCTGGCAGGCGGCCGATCGCGAGCGCATCGAGTCGCCGGAGGCGTGGCTGACCAAGGTCCTCACCAACCTGTGCCTCAATCAGCTCACCTCGGCGCGCGCCCGGCGCGAGACCTATGTGGGCCAGTGGCTGCCGGAGCCGGTCCTCGAGGGCGACCCGATGCTCGGCCCGGCCGAGACCGCCGAGCAGCGCGAATCGGTCTCCCTGGCCGTGCTGACGCTCATGGAGCGTCTGTCCCCGGTCGAACGCGGCGTCTACGTGCTGCGGGAGGCGTTCTCGTACCCGCACGCCGAGATCGCCCGGATCCTCGACATCACCGAGGCCAACTGCCAGCAGATCTACCACCGCGCCAAGGGACACGTCGCCTCCGGCCGCACCCGCGCCGCGGTCGACCGGGCCGCCGCGCACCGGATCGTCACCGAGTTCCTGGCCGCCGCCGACAGCGGCGAGACCGAGCCGCTGGTGCGGATGCTGACCGCCGACGCGATCAGCGTCGGCGACGGCGGCGGGAGGATTCCGGCCCGGCCCAGGCCGATCGTGGGCGCGACGGCGGTCGCGAAGTTCCTGCGCGGCCTGTTCAAACCCGCCGACTCCAAGCGGGCGCTCCTGGGCGGCCCGATCGACATGTACGCCGGCATCGCCAACGGATCCCCGGCGCTCATCGGCGTCGTCGGCGGCCGCGTCGGCGCGGTCATGGAACTCGACGTCGCCGACGGCGCCGTCGCGGCCGTCCGCAGCGTCGTCAACCCCGACAAACTGGTCCGGGCCGACCGGATCTGGAACGGTGCCGAACCCGGAGAACCGCTGGTCCGGGACTGGTGACCTCCGTCATGGCCGCTGCTGTCATGAAACCGGGCGCCGCCTCGTTCAAGAGGCGAGCGAACCGGACAGGAGCAACACCATGAAACACCGCATTCTCGTCCTCGGCGCCGGATACGCCGGAGTCGGACTCGCCGGGAGCCTGGCGCGCCGACTCCACCCCGCCGAAACCGAAATCACCCTGGTCAACGCCGAACCCGACTTCGTCGAACGGATTCGCCTGCACCAGCTCGCCGTGGGCCGGGACCTGCCGCGCCGCGACCTGGCCGACGTCTTCGCGGGGACCGGCGTGCGGGTCCGGATCGCCCGCGTCACCGCCGTCGACCCCGAACGCCGGACCGTCGCCGTCCACGACGACGAAGCCGCCGACGAGCTCGCCTACGACACCCTGGTCTACGCGCTGGGCAGCACCGCCGACGACGGAGGCGTCCCCGGCGTCGGCGAGCACGCCTTCGACATCGCCGGACGTGCATCGGCACTGCGCCTGCGCGAACACCTGGCGGGACTCGGCCCGGGCTCGGACGTCCTCGTCGCCGGCGGGGGCCTGACCGGCATCGAGGCCGCCACCGAGATCGCCGAGACCCGCCCCGAGCTTGAGGTCGCGCTCGCCACCCGCGGCGAGATCGGCGACTGGCTCGCCCCGAAGGCCCGACGGCACCTCCAACGGGCCCTCGACCGGCTGGGCGTGGCCGTCCGCGAGCACACCCCGATCGAACGGGTCGAGGCCGAACGGGCCGTCGCTGCCGACGGGACGTCCCTTCCGGCCGCGGCGACCGTGTGGGCGGCCGGGTTCGCCGTCCACTCCATCGCCGCCGCCGGCGGTCTCGAGGTCGCCGACACCGGCCGGATCGTCGCCGACCGCACCCTGCGATCGGTCTCACACCCGGAGGTCTACGCCCTCGGCGACAGCGTCCACGTCATCGGCGAGAACGGACGGCCGCTGCCGATGTCCTGCGCCTCGGCCGGCTTCACCCGCATCCAGGCGGCGGACTCGATCGCGGCCCGCCTCACCGGACGCCGGGTCCCGACCGCCAAGCTGCGGTACGTCGGCAATAACATCGGCCTCGGCCGTCGGGACGCGGTCTTCCAAGTCGTCGGCTCCGACCTGCGCCCGAAGTCCTGGTGCATCCGCGGGCGGAAGGCCGTGGCCCTGAAAAACCTCGTCTACCGGGGCACCGCCTGGAACGCGACCCACCCGACCGCCGGACCGCCGCAGCGGCGGCGCCGCCTCGCCGCATCCGACCGGACCACCGCGGTGGCCGCCTAGGAGGACACTTGCCGATCGACCGCACCGCGACCGAACGGTTCGAGACCGACCGGGGGCGACTGGCCGCTCTGGCCTACCGCCTGCTCGGTTCGGCGGCCGACGCCGAGGACGCGGTGCAGGACGCGTTCGTCCGCTGGCAGGCCGCCGACCGGGAGTGCATCGAGTCGCCGGAGGCGTGGCTGACCAAGGTCGTCACGAATCTGTGCCTCGACCGGCTCCGCTCGGCGCGGGCGCGGCGCGAGCGCGCCGCGGGCGACCGGCTGCCCGAACCGCTGCTCGAGGGCGACCCGATGCTCGGCCCGGCCGAGACCGCCGAGCAGCGCGAATCGGTCTCCCTGGCCGTGCTGACCCTCATGGAGCGTCTCTCACCGGTGGAACGGGCCGTCTACGTGCTGCGGGAGGCGTTCTCGTACCCGCACGCCGAGATCGCCCGGATCCTGGACATCACCGAGTCCGGCAGCCAGCAGCACGCCCACAGGGCCCGCCGCCGCGTCGCCGCCGCGCGGCACGACACCGAAGTCGACCGCGCCACCGCGCGCCGGATCGTGGAGGCGTTCCTCGACGCCGCCGCCTCGGGGCGCACCGAGGAGCTGGTCGAGCTGCTCACCGAGGACGCGACCGGCTTCTCCGACGGCGCCGGACTGTTCGAGCACCCGATGTGGTTCGCCACCCGGGAGCGGGTGGCGACCGCCTTCCTCCGGGGCTTCAAACCGTCCGATGCCAAGCGGCGGCTGGCCGGCGGGACCCCCGCGATCCACCTCGACCGGGTCAACGGCGCCCCCGCCGCACTCGCCGTGGTCGGCGACCGGGTCGTGGGCGTGGTCGCATTCGACATCAGCGACGGCGGGATCGCGGCCGTGCGCGGCTTCGCCGCCCGGGACAAGTGCGTCAGGATCACCGCCGCCTGGCGGGAACGCGAACCGGGGGATCCGTTCATCGCCCGGTGGTGACCGGGTTCATAACCGGCGTCTGTCAGATTTCGCTACCCCGTCCGGTTCAGGGGACGAACCGACCGAGACAGGAGACAGACCATGAAGCACCGCATCGTCGTTCTCGGGGCCGGATACGCCGGAACCACCGCCGCCGGACGCCTCGCCCGGCGGTTGCACCCCGACGACACCGAGATCACGCTCGTCAACGCCGAGGCCGACTTCGTCGAACGGGTCCGCATGCACCAGCTCGCGACCGGCCAGGACCTCAAGCGGCGCCGGCTGGAGCAGATGCTCGACGGCACCGGGGTGCGGGTGCGGATCGCCCGCGTCACCGCCGTCGACCCCGAACGCAGGACCGTCGCGCTCGCCGACGACGAGCTCGCCTACGACACCCTGGTCTACGCGCTGGGCAGCACCGGCGCCGACCGCGGCGTCCCCGGCGTCGCCGAGCACGCCCACCAGATCGCCGGCCGCCGGTCGGCACTGCGGCTGCGCGAGCGGCTCCAGGGCCTGGCCGCCGGTGGAACGGTCATGGTCGTCGGCGGGGGGCTGACCGGCATCGAGGCCGCCACCGAGATCGCCGAGGCCCGCCCCGAGCTGGAGGTGGCCCTGGCCACCAGGGGCGGCCTCGGCGACTGGCTCGCCCCGAAGGCCCGGCGGCACCTGCGCGGGGTGTTCGGCCGGCTCGGCATCACCGCTCACGAGCGGACCGAGGTGGCGCGCGTCGAGGCCGGCGGCGTCGCCACCGGCGAGGGCCGGGCGATCGGCGCGGACGTGACCGTGTGGACCACCGGGTTCGCCGTCCACCCGATCGCCGCCGCCAGCGGCCTCGAGGTATCGGACTCGGGGCAGATCGAGGTCGACCGGACCATGCGGTCGGTCTCGCACCCGGAGGTGTACGCGGTCGGCGACGCCGCCCGTGCCGAAGGGCCCGGCGGCAAGCCGCTGCGCATGTCGTGCGCCTCGGGCACTCCGGCCGCCTGGCAGGCCGCCGACGCCATCGCCGCTCGCCTGGCCGGTCGGGAGGTCCCGACCGTGCCGATCCGGTACTTCAACCAGTGCATCAGCCTCGGCCGCGGCGACGGCATCATCCAGTTCGTGACCGCCGACGACCGGGCTAAGTCGGCGGTCCTCAAGGGCAGGTCCGCCGCCCGCTTCAAGGAGCTGATCTGCAAGGGCGCCGCTTGGGGCGTGGCCAACCCGACCTTCGGCAAGCCGACCCGGCGCCGCCGCCTGTCCGAGCGGTCGGCCTCCGGCAGCGAGGCGGCGGCCGCGTAGGCGTCGCGTCAGGCGGCGACGATCCGCGGGTGGAGGTCCTCGGCGGGCGGCTCCCAGGAGTCGACGTCCACCGGGGACTGCTCCCCCGAGCGGATGTCCTTGATCTCCGGGTCCTGCCCGCCGTCTCCGGGGAAGAGCACGAACGGGATGCCGCGCTTGTCGGCGAACTTGATCTGCTTGCCGAACTTGGCCGCCGACGGCGACACCTGGACCGGGATGCCGCGGGCGCGCAGGCGCCGCGCCAGCGCGTTCGCGTCCGCGCGGCCCTCCTCTTCGGCGAGCGCGACCAGCACGCAGGTCGGCACCTCGCGGGTGGCGCTCAGGGCGCCGGTGCTCAGCAGCGGCACCAGCAGCCGCGAGATGCCGATCGACAGGCCCACGCCCGGGTAGGTGGTCCTGCCGTCCGAGGCTAGCGTGTCGTAGCGCCCGCCCGAGCACACCGAGCCGAGGCCCTCGTGGCCCTCCAGGACGGTCTCGTAGACGGTGCCGGTGTAGTAGTCCAGGCCGCGGGCGATCCGGAGGTCGGCGACGACCAGGCCGGGGGCCTCCTGCTCGGCGGCCGCGACGACGGCGGCGAGCTCCTCGAGGCCCTCGTCCAGCAGCGGGTCGGTGACGCCGAGGGCCCTGACGCGGTCGGCGAACGAGGTGTCGGGGGCGCTGATCCCGGCCAGTTCGAGGCAGGCGTCGGCCTGGTCGGGGCTCGCCTCGATCTCCTCGACGAGGAGCTTGCGGACCGCCTCGGGTCCGAGCTTGTCGAGTTTGTCGATGATCCGCAGGGCCGCTTCGGTGTCGCCGATGCCGAGGCCGCGGTAGAAGCCCTGGGAGAGCTTGCGGTTGTTGACGTGCATGCGCACCGGCGGCAGCGGCAGGCCGCGCAGTGCGTCGGCGATGACCAGCGGGATCTCGACCTCGTAGTGCGCCGGCAGCTCGTCGCGGTCGACGATGTCGATGTCGGCCTGCCAGAATTCCCGGTATCGGCCCTCCTGGGGGCGCTCGCCGCGCCAGCAAGGCTGGATCTGGTAGCGGCGGAACGGAAACTGCAGCTTCCCGGCGTGTTCGAGGACGTAGCGGGCGAACGGTACGGTCAGGTCGAAGTGGAGGCCGAGCCCGGCGTCGCCGGATTCGGCGTCGGCCTGGAGCCGCCGCAGCACGTATACCTCTTTGGACGTCTCGCCCTTGCGCAGGAGCTGGTCCAGCGGTTCGACCGCGCGGGTCTGGATTCCGGCGAAGCCGTGGAGTTCGAAGGCCCGGCGGAGATGGTCGACCACCTGCTGCTCGACGATGTGCTGCCGTGGCAGCAGTTCGGGGAATCCCGAGAGCGGCTGGGGTCGTGGCATGGCTGTCTCCTGGTTCGGGCTGGCTGCGTTCGGATTGACTGACCGGCGGGCGCGGGTCAGCGGCGATGATGCTCGGCGGCCTGCCGGAGGAACGGGTTGGACGCGCGCTCGGTGGCGATGTCGGTGCGCGGGCCGTGGCCGGGCAGGACGATCGTCTCGTCGGCGAGCGGCAACACCTTGTTCTCGAGGCTGTCGCGCATCTGGGTCTCGCTGCCTCCGGGGAGGTCGACCCGGCCGATCGCGCCGGCGAACAGGACGTCGCCGCTGAGCGTGTAGGGCGTGGCCTCGTCGCCGGTGGTGTGGAACATGGTCGAGCCCTGGGTGTGGCCGGGGGCGTGGTCGACCTTGAAGCGGATCCCGGCCAGGTCGAGGACGCCGCCGTCGGGGAGGATCTCGACGTCGTCGGGCTCGGTCCAGTCCAGGCCGGTGCCGAACATGGCGGCGGTGCCGGGGCCGAAGCCGCGGGCCGGGTCCTCCAGCAGGTGGGTGTCGTCGGCGTGGATGTAGGCCGGGACCTCGTTGGAACCGCAGACGGGCGCGACCGAGAAGGTGTGGTCCAAGTGCCCGTGGGTGAGGACGACCGCAACCGGCTTGAGCCGGTGCTCGGCGAGGAGGTCGTCGAGGCGCGGCTCGATGCCGATGCCGGGATCGACCACGACGCATTCGGAGCCGCGGCCGTCGGCCAGTACGTAGCAGTTCGTGCCGAACGCGTCCGCGACCAGCGTCTCGATGAGCACTCGGGTTTCCCTCCTTCGCCGCGCCTCAGGATACACCCGCGGGGGTGGGTGACGCCGCTGACAATCCACCGGCAATGCCCGGATACACTCCAATCCGCGTAACCCCAGAACGTACCGGGCCGTCATGCGGCTCGTAAGCTCTGCCTAAACCGGTATTTCGAGGAGGCCCCGCAGTGCCCGCCAAGTCCAAGCACATGGAGCGGCGCAAGCAGCGCATCGCGAACGCGAAGAAGAACGCGCGCCTGGCCGGCAAGATGCGGCGGCGGCGCCGACTCCAGGCGACGCTCGGACTTCTGGTGATCGCGGCCCTGCTCACTCTCGGCTACCTGTGGCAGAGCGGCTTCTTCGACGAGGAGGAGCCGGTGGACCCGGCCACCGACGTCCCCCCGACGGAGATGACCGGCCTCCCGACCGAGGAGGCCCCGGCCGAAGGCGACCAGGAGCCCCCGGCCGACGAACCGACCGAATAGCAGCCCCGCACCGCCCACGACTTCGAAGGAGAACCGACGGTGGCGTCGAAACAGGCTCAGCGGATTGCCGCCCGCGCCCAGCTCCAGCAGCGCATGGCCGAGAAGGCCGAGGAGGAGAAGAAGCGACGCACCGTCCTGTGGAGCCTCGGCGGGGTGGGGGCGCTGGTCGTCCTGGTGGTGGCCGCCTGGATCACCTTCGGGATCGTCTCCGGCGACGACGAGGACGACGGCGAGGCGGCCGAGGCGCCGACCACCGCCCCGGCGGAGGAGGAGCCCGCCGAGGAGGAGCCCGCGCAGCCCACCGACGGCCTGCCGGCCCAGGAGGTCATCATCGACTCCCTGGCCATGAGCGAGCCCGAGTCGGGCGCGACCGCCGAGTGCGAGTACAGCCCCTCCCAGGGCTCCGAGGGCGCCGAGACCCCGCCGGCCACCCAGCCGGCCGCGGGCACCCAGGAGATGACGATCGAGACCGGCCTGGGGACCATCACCGCCGACATCGACACCGAGGCGGCGCCCTGCACCGCGGGGGCCTTCACCTACCTGTCGGGGCAGGGCTACTTCGACACCTCGCAGTGCCACCGGCTCACCACCGAGGGAATCTTCGTCCTCCAATGCGGTGATCCCACCGCGCGCGAAGCGATCGAGGCCGGCATGCCCGAGCAGGCCGGTACGGGCGGCCCGGGCTTCCAGTACGCCGAGGAGAACCTCCCCGAGGACGGCGAGAACAACTACCCGGCCGGGACCATCGCGATGGCCAACGCCGGGCCCGGGACCACCGGAAGCCAGTTCTTCATCGTCTACGACGACTCCACGCTGAGCCCGGCGAACTACACGATCCTGGGCGAGATCACCGGCGGTCTCGACATCGTCGAAGAGGTCGCCGACGCCGGGGCCATGTGATCCACCCGCCCGGCCCCGCCGCTGGTCCCCGCTACGATGTGCACCTAAGCTTGAGGAGCGGGCAGGCAAGCCGCGGCGAAGCTTGCAAGCCGTGCATTGGCACAGCGAGTGGCAGGAGGCGACGGTGGTGACCGAACGAGCCGCAGGGCCCGGCGGCAAGTCCCCGGGCACCGAGACACAGGCCTCCGATTCCTCGGAGGCCGTCTCGGTCGGCCCTCCCACCGGCCGGCGGATGCGCGCGAGACTGGCGCGCTTCAACGCGCCCTGGCAGTCCTCGACGCTCCCCGAGGTGCTCGAGCCGCTGGTGGCGACCCACCGGGCTGCGCACCCGCGCGCCGACGTACGGCTGCTGCAGCGGGCCTACACGCGCGCCGACGAGCTCCACAGCGGCCAGTTCCGCAAGTCCGGGGACCCCTACATCACGCACCCGCTCGCGGTGGCATCGATCCTGGCCGAGCTGGGCATGGACACCAACACGCTGGTGGCCGCGCTGATGCACGACACGGTCGAGGACACCGAGTTCTCCCTTGACGAGCTCTCAGAGGAGTTCGGCGGCGAGGTCACGCTGCTGGTCGACGGGGTCACCAAGCTCGACAAGGTGAAGCTCGGCGACGCCGCCAAGGCCGAGACGATCCGCAAGATGGTCGTGGCGATGGCCAAGGACCCGCGGGTGCTGGTCATCAAGCTGGCCGACCGGCTGCACAACATGCGCACGCTGACGTTCCTGCCGCCCGAGAAGCAGGAGCAGAAGGCCCGCGAGACGCTCGAGATCCTCGCGCCGCTGGCCCACCGGCTGGGCATGAACACCATCAAGTGGGAGCTGGAGGACCTGTCGTTCGCCACGCTCTACAAGAAGCGCTACGCCGAGATCGCGCGGCTGGTCTCCGAGCACTCCCCGCAGCGGGAGATGCTGCTGCAGCAGGTCACCGCGCAGGTCAAGGAGCAACTGAAGGAATCGCGGATCAAGGCCGAGGTGTCGGGCCGGCCGAAGCACCTGTACTCGATCTACCAGAAGATGATCGTCCGGGGCCGCGATTTCAACGACATCTACGACCTGGTGGGACTTCGCATCCTGGTGGAGAGCGAGCGCGACTGCTACGCCGCGCTCGGGGTGATCCACGCGAACTGGCAGCCGGTGCCGGGCCGGTTCAAGGACTACATCGCGATGCCGAAGTTCAACATGTACCAGTCGCTGCACACCTCGGTCATCGGGCCCAACGGCAAGCCGGTGGAGCTGCAGATCCGGACGTGGGCGATGCACCGCACCGCCGAGTACGGCATCGCGGCGCACTGGAAGTACAAGGAGACCAAGAACTCCACCGTGGCCGGTCCGCCGGCGCACATCGACGACATGGCGTGGCTGCGGCAGTTGCTGGACTGGCAGCGCGAGGCCGCCGACCCCTCGGAGTTCCTCGACGCGCTGCGGTTCGACCTGGCCTCCTCCGAGGCGTACGTCTTCACCCCCAAGGGCGACGTGATCGCCCTTCCGGCCGGGTCGACGCCGGTGGACTTCGCCTACGCCGTCCACACCGAGGTCGGCGGCCGGTGCATCGGCGCGCAGGTCAACGGCAAGATCGTGCCGCTGGAGTCCACGCTGTCCAACGGCGACGTGGTCGAGATCTTCACCTCGAACTCGAAGGAGGCCAGCCCCAGCGAGGACTGGCTCAACTTCGTCAAGAGCCCGAGGGCGCGCACGAAGATCAAGCAGCACTTCAAGCGGGAGCGGCGCGAGGAGGCCATCGAGCTCGGCAAGGAGGAGCTCACGCGGGCGATGCGCAAGCGGCGGCTGCCGATGCAGCGCATGCTCTCGCACGACAACCTGACCTCGATCGCCAAGGACCTCAACCTCAAGGATGTGGAGGCGCTGTACGCCGCGCTGGGCGAGCGCCACTTCGGCCCCACCCACGTGGTGAACCGGCTGCTCGAGCTCCAGGGCGGCGCCGAGGGCGCCACCGAGGACATGGCCGAGGCCACGGCCCCGACCCAGCCGGCGCGGATCGTCCCCGAGGAGCACGGCGACATCCACGCCGCGGTCACGATCGCGGGCATGAACGAGGGCGACATGCCGGTGCGCCTGGCGCACTGCTGCAATCCGATCCCGGGCGACTCGATCATCGGCTTCGCCACCCGCTACCACGTGGTCAGCATCCACCGCCGGGACTGCGAGAACGCCGAGGAGCGCGTCGAGCTCCAGCCCGACCGCACGGTGGAGGTCCGCTGGTCGGAGGAGGACGAGAAGGCGACGTTCGTCGCCACCGTGCAGGTCGAGGCGCTGGACCGGCACCGCCTGCTGGCAGACGTCACCCAGGTGCTGTCGGGCGAGCGGGTGTCGATCCTGTCGGCGACGGTGACCACCACCCGCGACCGGGTGGCTCTGTCCCGGTTCACGTTCGAGATGGCCAACCCCGAGCATCTGGACCACATCCTGAAGGTGATCCGCAAGATCGACGGCGTCTACGACGCCTACCGCCTCACCGGCGCCGATTCCAAGTCCTGAGCCTCGTCCGGCAGTCGGGCGCTCTCTTCGTCGACTGGCCTCCCAGAGCCGCTCCAGTCCCTATAGTCACAGGTGACACCCGCTTACCGAGGAGGTACTGGCCGTGGGATTCGGAGACAGGTTCGAGGAAATGAAGGACAAGGCCGGCGAATACGCCGAGGACGCCAAGGACAAGGGGGAAGAGCTCTACGAGAGGGCCAAGGATTCGCCGCTCGGCGAGAAGGCGGAGGAACACGCCGAGAGCGCGAAGGACCGGGCCGAAGAGGAGCTGTCGAAGTTCAAGCGCGACGGTTAGGGCCGCCTTGTCCTTATTCCTTCCCGAACGTCACGAGGGCGTGCGATCCGGCCGGATCGCACGCCCTCGGTCGTGTCGGGGGTCAGCGGCGCTTCTTGCGGCGCTGCCGACTTCCGGAGCCGCTGGGGCGGGCGCCCGGGCGCGGGCCGCCGCCGCCTCCGCCGCCGCTGCGGCTGGCGGCGCCGGCCGTGGCGGGCTCGGGGTCGAGGACCTCGAGTTCGACTTCGTCGCTCCGGTCGGCGGTCTTCGGCCGCGCGGTCTCGTCGTCGTCGCCCTTGCCGGCCCGCTTGTTGGCGACCTTCTGGTTGTGCTTCTTGTAGACCGGGCTGCGTTCGGCCATGTCGACCACCCACGGGGCGGCCAGGAATACTGAGGAGTACGTACCGGTGATGATGCCGACGAACAGCACCAGCGCCAGGTCCTTGAGCGTGCCGACGCCGAGCATGCCGACGCCGATGAACAGCAGCGCCCCGACCGGCAGCGCGCCGATCAGCGAGGTGTTCAACGAACGCATCAGGGTCATGTTGACCGCGTCGTTGACGCCTTCGGCGAAGGTCTGCCGACGCGACTGGAGCAGGTTCGAGGTGTTCTCCTGGACCTTGTCGAACACGACCACGGTGTCGTACAGCGAGTAGGCGAGGATCGTCAGCATGCCGACCATCGTCGACGGCGTGACCTCGAAGCCGATCAGCGAGAAGATCCCGGCGGTCAGCAGCAGGTCGTGGCCGAGGGCCCCCAGCGCGGCGACGGCCATGCGCCGCTCGAACCGCAGCCAGATGAACGCGGTGATGAGGATCAGGAACACCACCAGCGCGATGAGCGCCTGCTGGGACACCGCGGCGCCCCAGGTGGCCGAGACCTCGGAGACCGAGATCTGGTCGGAGCCGACCCCGACCTCGTCGGCCATCGCCTGGCGCGCCTCCTGGGAGGTGTCGAGGTCGGTGACGGCGGTGCGGATGATGAACGACTGGTCCTCGCCGGAGCCGGCCATCTGCCCGGAGGCGATCTCGACGCCCGCGCCCGCGGCGGCGGCCTCGACCTCGGTGAGGGTCGCCTGGCCGGTGTCGGGGACGTTGTACTGGTTGCCGCCGGCGAAGTCGATGCCCATGACGAAGCCCTTGACGAGCATGACGGCGATGCACGCGGCGATGAGGACCGCCGAGAACAGGTACCAGCGGCGCCGTTTGGGTATGAACTGGAAGTCGTTCTCGCCTCGGTAGAGCTTGCTCCACACGGAGCGCGGCTTCTGGGCGTTCTTCTGCTCGGTGCTCATGGATGCTCCTTAGCCGCGCGAGGCCGCTTTGCCGGGGACCGCGAGGGTCCGGGTGTGCAGGCCGGAGAGGTGGACGTTGTTCAGCAGCTTGCCGCGGGCCAGCCATTCGGCGATCGGGTGGGTGAACAGGAACACCACCATGACGTTCACGAGCGTCGACAGGCCGAGCGCGAAGGCGAATGCGCGGACCGGGCCGATCGCCAGCATGTACAGGACCAGCGCGGCGATGATCGAGATGGCGTTGGCCGACAGCAGCGTGCGCCTGGTGCGGACCCAGGCCCGCGGCACGGCCGAGCGGGCCGACCGGCCGCCGCGCATCTCTTCCTTGATGCGTTCGAAGTAGACCACGAACGAGTCGGCGGTGATGCCGATGGCGACCACGAACCCGGCGACGCCGGCGAGGGTGAGGGTGAGGCCGATCTGGGAGCCCAGGAGCGACACGGTCGGATACAGCACGACGGTGGCGGTCAGGAGGCTGCCGAGGACGATGAAGCCCATGACCCGGTAGTAGGCCAGGCAGTAGAGGAACACCAGCAGGAGCCCGATCGCCATGGCCAGCAGGCCGGCCTCGAGCTGGACCACGCCGAGGGTGGCGGTGACCTCGTTGATGGTCTCGACGACGAAGTTGATCGGCAGGGAGCCGAAGTTGAGCTGCTCGGCCAACTGGTTGGCCTCCTCGGAGGAGAAGTCGCCGGAGATCTGGGTCGAGTTCCGGGAGGCCTCCCGGATGGTCGGGGCACTCACGACCTCGTTGTCGAGGACGATCGCGACGTCCTGTCCGACGTTCTCCTGGGTGAGGGTGCCCCACCGGTCGGCACCGTCTGCGGTGAACTGGACGTTCACGACGAACCGGTTGAGGTTGGCCTGGTCGACGCCGACGTCGGCTTCGGCGACGTCGGAGCCGACCACGTCCGCCGGCTGGAGCAGGAACTTCTCGGAGTAGGTGCCGGTGGTCTCGCCGTCGGCGACCTCCTCGGGGGACGAGCAGGCGGCGACCGCGACCTCGGGGTCCTGGACCGAGCCCGGCGGGCGGGCGTCCAACTGCTCGCAGGTGATGTTCGGGACGTAGAACTGGACGTTGGCCGGCAGCACGCCGACCTCCTCGGCGGTGAGCTCGCCGAACGGCTCCAGCGTCGCGGCGGAGGCCGCGTCGGGCGCGGAGTTCAGCGACTGCGCCATCTCGGCGGCCTCGGGGCCGACCTTCTCCCACACGTCTTCGATGGTGACGTCCCCTTGCGGGGCCTGTTCGTCCTCGGGGTCGGTGGAGTCGACCTGGGCGCCGCCGGCGGCGGCGTCGTCGGTGGTGTCCTCCTGGGGCTCCTCGGAAGTCTCATCGGCGGGCTCCTGGCCGCCTTCGCCCTCGGTGGCCTCCTCTTCGGCGCCCTCTTCGGAGCCGTCCTGCTCGGGTTCGGGCAGGCCTTCGAGGCCGGAGGTGTCCGTGATGCGCTCGGTGACGATGCGGAAGCGCAGTTCCGCGGGGGCACCGACGTCACGCAGGGCCTCTTCGTCGGAGTCGCTTCCGGCCACGTTGACGACGACGTTCTCGGTGCCCTCGACGAAGACCTCGGGCTCGCTCACACCGGTGGAGTTGACGCGGCTCTCGATGATCTGCCGCGCCTGCTCCATGGTCTCGTCGTCCGGCTCCTGGTCGGAGTCCTGGAGGTAGGCCGAGAGCGTCATGGACAGACCGCCCTGCAGGTCGAGACCGAGCTTCGGGGTGGGGAACTTCAACCCCGCACCGGCCACCGAGGCCGCCCACAGCAATCCGATGACGGCCAGGAGCGCCAGGAAATAGGGGGCGACGGGCAGGCGCTTACGCTGAATCTTCTTTCTTGGGCGGTCAGCGCCCGTAACTGAAGCCAATGGTCAGTCTCTTCCTCAAGGAGTGGTCTTGGACACGCCGGTAGGCGCGGCTCATTCTAAACGGCCGCGATCTGACGCTTGTCCCGGTATGGGGGTCCCGCGGCAACCGCCTGCTGCGGAGCCGTGAACGCGCTCAGTACTCCTTGCGGTCGGACTTGCCGGAGTGCTTGTCGTCGCCGCCGCCTTCGTCGGTGGCGCGGAGGCGCTCGAGGTCCTCGTCGGTGAGCGTCGCCTCCTCCTCGGTGAGCGGGGCCGACTCCTCGGCCTCCTCGGCGGCCGGCTCGTCGGTGGTGAGGATCTTGGCGATGGCCTGGCGGGCGAACACGAGGAACACGTCGTCGGAGGCCTCGACGGTGACGGTCTCGTCGTCGGAGTCGACGACGGTTCCGTAGAGGCCGCCGATGGTCATGACGCGGGCGCCCGCTTCGACCTTGGTCTGCATTTCCTGCTGCTCGCGCTGGCGCCTCCGCTGAGGCCGGATCATCACGAAGTACATGAGCACGATGAAGCCCACGATCATGACCAGGAAGAGCAGGTTGCCGCCTCCGGCATCCTCCTGCGCGAGAACGTCTACGGCTGAGAGCACGGTGTGCCTTTCGTTGAATGTTCGGATCGATCGAGACGTGGGCTGGAAGTCTATCGCGGACGTCCCGACATATCCCACCCTACGCGCCGCCGCCGCCGAACAGCCCTTCGGTGGGCGGGGGCTCCAGGCCCAGGTGCCGCCAGGCGTCGGCGGTGCCCACGCGCCCGCGGGGGGTGCGCGCGAGCAGCCCGGCGCGCACCAGGTAGGGCTCGCACACCTCTTCGACGGTGTCGGACTGCTCGCCCACGGCCACCGCCAGGGTGGTCAGGCCGACCGGTCCCCCGCCGAAGGTCTTGACCAGGGCGCTGAGGACGGCCCGGTCGAGGCGGTCGAGGCCCCGCTCGTCGACGTCGTAGAGGGCCAGGGCGTCGGCGGCGACCCGGGCGTCGATGACGCCGTCGGCCCGGACTTGGGCGAAATCGCGGACCCGGCGGAGCAGCCGGTTGGCGACGCGGGGCGTGCCGCGCGAGCGCGAGGCGATCTCGACCGCGCCCGGCCCGGTGACCTCGACCTCGAGGATGCCCGCCGAGCGCTCGACGATGGCCTCGAGGTCGGCCTGCTCGTAGAACTCGAGCTGGCCGAGGAAGCCGAAGCGGTCGCGCAGCGGCCCGGTCAGGAGTCCGGCGCGGGTGGTGGCGCCGACGAGGGTGAACGGCTCGAGTTCGAGCGGGATGGCCGTCGCGCCCGGGCCCTTGCCGACGACGACGTCGACGCGGAAGTCCTCCATGGCGGTGTAGAGGAGCTCTTCGGCGGGCCGGGCCATGCGGTGGATCTCGTCGATGAACAGGACCTCGCCGGGGCCGAGGCCGGTGAGGATGGCGGCCAGGTCGCCGGAGCGCTCGATGGCCGGACCGGAGGTCTGGCGGAGGCCGACGCCGAGCTCGGCGGCGACGATCATGGCGAGGGTGGTCTTGCCGAGGCCGGGCGGGCCGGACAGCAGCAGGTGGTCGGGGGCGGCGCCGCGGCGGCGGGCGCCTTCGAGCAGGAGACCGATCTGCTCGCGGACCCGGTTCTGCCCGATGACGTCATCGAGCTTGCCGGGCCGGATGCCGGCCTCGGCGACCCGGTCGAGCTCGGTGGCCTCGGCGGCGGTCAGCGCGCGGTCCCACTCCTCGGCGGTGTACTCCGGTTCGTCCATGGCCTATCGCTTTCCGAGCAGTCGGATGGCTTGCTTCAACAGCGTAGGGACGTCGGCGCCGTCGACGCCTTCGGCGTCGAGCTTCTCGATGGCGGTCTGGGCGTCCTTGGACGACCAGCCGAGGGCTTGGAGCCCCTGGCCGACCTGGCTGCGCCATCCGCCGGGGCGGGATCCGGACTGCTTGGGGGCGGCGGTCTCCACCACCGGGCCGATCTTGTCGGCCAGGTCGAGGACGATGCGTTCGGCGCTCTTCTTGCCGACCCCGGGGATGCGCGAGAGGGTGGCGGTGTCGCCGGTGGCGATGGCGTGGCGGATGACGTCGGGCCGCAGGGAGTCGAGCGCGTCGCCGGCGATGCGCGGCCCGATCTTCTGGGCGGTCTGGAGCAGTTCGAACAGGTCGCGCTCGTCGGGGTCGTTGAAGCCGAACAGGGTGATCGAGTCCTCGCGGACGATCGTGGAGGTGTGGAGGACGACCTTGGAGCCGACCTTGAGGTCGGCCAGGGTCCGGGCGCCGGCGTGGACGGCGTAGCCGACGCCGGCGACGTCGACCACGGCGTAGGACTCGCCCACGGCGGCGACGGTTCCGGTCAACTGCGCGATCATCGCCGGCCGCCTTTCCGGGCCGCGGCGGCGAGCTTGAACTTCATGCCGCCCCGCCACAGGTGGCAGACGGCGATCGCCAGCGCGTCGGCGGCGTCGGCCGGTTTCGGGGGAGCCTCGAGCCGCAGGATGCGGGTGACCATGGCGGTCACCTGGCGTTTGTCGGCGGTGCCGTTGCCGCAGATGGCGGCCTTGGCTTCGGAGGGGGTGTAGGTGGCGGCGGGCAGGCCGGCGCGGGCGGCGGCGAGCAGCGCGACGCCGGAGGCCTGGGCGGTGCCGATGACGCTGGCGACGTTGTGCTGGCTGAACACCCGTTCGACGGCGACGGCCTCCGGTTTGCAGTCGACCAGGTGGCGGCGCAGGCCGTCGTCGAGTCGGAGCAGCCGGTCGGCGAGGTCGGCGTCGGGGTCGGTGCGGATGACTTCGACGGCGATCATCCTTCCGGGGGCGCCGGGGCGCCCTTCGACGACGCCGACGCCGCAGCGGGTGAGTCCCGGGTCGATCCCCATCACGCGCACTCGCTCCTCCGTTCCGTGGTCGGGGTCAGCTTATCGGTCCGGGGCGACAGCGGCGTCCGGTGACGCTCGCGGCATTCCCCATAAACTACTTGCCGACCGGTTAGGCCGAGGACTAGCCTCGAGGGGACCGGGCAACGACGCTTCCGCACGTTTTCGACCCGAATCCCAATGTCCTCCAACGACTTTATTGTGAGTTGACTGTGTCCGCCGCAGCGTTCAACCCCGAGGCCGCCAACGGCGCCCACTCGCGCCGCTACATCGTCATGATGGTCTTCGTGCTCGGCGCCCTGACCGCGACCGCGCCGCTGGCCACGGACCTCTATCTCCCCGCGTTCCCGGACATGGCCGAGGCGCTGGGCTCGACCGAGAACCACATCCAGCTCACCCTTACGTCCATGATGGTCGGTCTGGCGGCCGGCCAGGCGGTCCTCGGCCCGCTCTCGGACCGGTTCGGCCGGCGGGTGCCGCTGCTGGCCGGCATGGGCGTGTTCACCGTGACCGCGCTGCTGTGCGCGGTCGCCACCAGCGCCGAGCAGTTGATCGCCATCCGCTTCGCGCAGGGCCTGAGCGGCGCGGCGGGGATGGTCATCGCCCGCGCGGTCATCCGCGACCACTTCAAGGGCGACGACATGACCCGCTTCACCGCCAAGATGCTCTTCATCACCATGCTGGCGCCCATGCTGGGGCCGCTCATCGGCGCCCAGTTGATCCATATAGGGCCGTGGCCGGTGATCTTCGTGTTCATGGGCGTCATGGCCGCCCTGGCGACGGGGCTGGTGTGGCGGTTCCTGCCCGAGAGCCTCCCGGCCGACCAGCGGCAGGAGTTCAACGGCCGCGAGTTCGTGCTGACCCTGGGCCGCCTGGTGCGGGACCCGCGGTTCATCGCCCCGACGCTGGTGGTGATCTTCAACTTCTCGATGCTGTTCACCTACGTGTCGACCTTCAGCTTCGTCTCCCAGAACGAGATGGGCGCCTCGCCCGGGGTGTACTCGCTGCTGTTCGCGGCCGGCACCGTGGCGATCCTGGCCGACAACCAGACGAACATGTTCATGATCAAGCGGGTCGAGTCGACCCGGCGCATGCTGGTGGGCCTGACGGTCTCCATGTCGGGCGTCGCCTGGATCGCGGGCGTGCAACTGGCCGGCATCGACGGCCTCGTCACGGTCCCGATCGGGATCGCGGTGATGATGTTCGGATGCGGAATCATCTTCCCGAACGCCGGCGCGGCGGCCATGTCCTCGCAGCGGCCCCAGATCGCCGGGACCGCCTCGGCGTTCATGGGCTGCCTCCAGATGGCCGCCGGCGGCGCCATGCCGGCGCTGGCGACGCTCGGCGGGGTGAGCCTGCTGAGCATGACCGGTGGCATGGTCGTCTACGGGCTCGGGACCGCGATCGCGGTCCTGGCCACCGTCCGCATCTACCGGGCCCAGCCGGTAGCGGCCAGCGCATAGAGCACCGGCCGGGCGCCTGGTTTACCCGCGCTCGGGCGCGGGCATCTACCGGGTATGCCTGATCGGGTGTTCCGCGATCGGCACGACGCCGGGGTCGCGCTGGCGGCCCTGCTCGACCACCACCGGGGCCGGGCCGACGTCCTGGTGCTGGGCCTGCCGCGCGGCGGCGTGCCGGTGGCCTACGAGGTCGCCCGGGCGCTCGAGGCGCCGCTGGACGTGTTCACCGTCCGCAAGCTGGGCGTGCCCGGTCACGAGGAGCTCGCCATGGGCGCGATCGCCACCGGCGAGGTGGTGGTGACCAACGACCGGGTCGTCAACGGTTTCGGCATCGCCCCCGAGGAGCTCGACCGGGTCGCCGAGCGCGAAGGCGAGGAACTGCGCCGCCGCGAGCGGGCCTACCGGGGCGACCGGCCCGCTCCCCCGGTGCGCGGGCGGACGGTCTTGCTGGTCGACGACGGCCTGGCGACCGGGGCGACCATGCGGGCCGCGATCGACGCCGTCCGGCGGCAGCGGCCGGCTCACCTGGTCGTGGCCGTGCCGACCGCCCCGGCGAGCACCTGCCGGGAACTGACCGACCAGGTCGACGAGATGGTGTGCGCGACACAGCCCGAGCCGTTCATGGCGGTCGGCCAGTCCTACCGCAGCTTCGGCCAGACCGGAGACGACGAGGTCAGGGAGCTGCTGGAAGAACACCTCACCGCGTGAGCGCCGGGGAAGGGGCCGGGCCTTCAGCCGAGGCCCGGTGAAGCCACGCGAATTCCCTCGGCTTCGGCCGCGGCGGCTTGGCGCTTGTCGTACGTGACGAAGAAGTCCAAGGCGTCGTTCAAACTGAGTGCCGCGGCCACATGTATCGCATCCAGCGATCGCAGAGACGTCCCGGTTTGCAGCTCACCGGCAGCCTCGTATATCGCGGCGGGGAGCGCGATCACCGCGGTTCGTTCGAGCCAATGGAAGGCTTGCGCGCGGGCCTCCTGCTGCGCACCCGCGGCATGAAGCCCTCGGCGCACTTCGGTCCGAGTGAGGTATGACGTGATTTGACGCCCCCGGCATGGCCTGCTATCCAGTCCTCCAACTCTACGGAGCATTCCTCGTCGAGGAACAGCTTCATCGCCGCACAGGAGTCAAGGTAGAGAAACCGCATCAGTACTCTCGCTCCTCACGCATGCTGAGGACCGCGTCGCTTCCCCGGTTCGTTCCGGGTGGGGACGACTCACGAACCAGTTCGCGGACTTCAGCCCCGGTGGGGAGTGAATCCAGGGTTGTCGGATCGAGGATCCCGGCCGCAATCGCTCGGTCGATTGCGGCGTTCGCCGGATCGGGCGGATTGATCTGGCCGACGATCTCGCCCCACCGAGTCACCTGGACCGTGTGGCCCTCCTGAACACGCTTGAAGATCTCGGCGGCATTCCGCTGAAGTTCCCGGATCGTCACCTGTTCTTCGGTCATGACATCCATCATGACGCACATTCTCGACAAGATGTCATGCGTTTCCCGGCAACGACGCAACTTTCGCGCTGTCGTGTCGGCCACATACCGCGGGACGGGGTGCCACGAGCGCGTCCGGCCCGGTCGAATCGCCCCGTCAGGTGTCGAGCTGCGCCCAGACCTCGTCGGGGACGTCCACGTTGGTGAACACGTTCTGGACCTCGTCGGAGTCCTCGAGGGCGTCGACGACCCTCATCACCTTCTTGGCGCCGTCGGCGTCCACCGGGACGCTCGTAGAGGGCTCGAAGCCGGTGTCGGCCGAGTCGTAGTCGATCTCGGCCTTCTGCAGCGCGGTGCGCACCTCGACCAGGTCGGTCGGCTCGCACACCACCTCGAAGCCGCCCTCCCCGAGGTCCCTGACCTCCTCGGCGCCGGCGTCCAGCACCGCCACGAGCACGTCGTCCTCGGTCAGCCCGTCGGCCTTCGAGACCACGATGATGCCCTTGCGGGAGAACAGGTAGTTGACGCTGCCGGCCTCGCCGAGGGTGCCGCCGTTGCGGGTCAGCGCCACCCGGACCTCGGAGGCGGCGCGGTTCTTGTTGTCGGTCAGGCACTCGATGAGGATCGCCACGCCACCGGGCGCGTAGCCCTCGTACATGAGGGTCTCGTAGTTGACCGCGCCGCCGTCTAGGCCGCCGCCGCGCCTGACCGCCCGGTCGATGTTGTCATTGGGCACCGAGCTCTTCTTGGCCTTCTGTATGGCGTCGAACAGCGTGGGGTTGCCCTCCGGGTCCGGGCCGCCGGTGCGGGCCGCCACTTCGATGTTCTTGATCAGCTTGGCGAAGAGCTTGCCCCGCTTGGCATCGATGGCGGCCTTCTTGTGCTTGGTCGTCGCCCACTTGGAGTGGCCACTCATTCCGGCGCTCCCTCGTTCCTCTCATCGGCCTGCCCGGCACCGGAGCGCCGGACCATATCCACGAAGTATCGGTGCACCCGCGCGTCATCGGTCACCTCCGGGTGGAAGGAGGTCGCCATGCAGGCACCCGCGCGTACGGCGACGATCCTACCGTCCGGGGTGTCCGCGGCTCGGCGCCCGCCGCCGACGCGACCGAGGACCTCGGTGCCCTCGCCGACCCGCTCGACCCAAGGGGCGCGGATGAACACGCCGCGGAAGGGTCCGCCGTCGACGCCCTCCAGCGGGACCTCGTCCTCGAACGAATCGACCTGCCGACCGAAAGCGTTGCGGCGCACCGTCATGGGAATGGCACCGAACGAGCGCTGGTCGGGACGGCCGTCGAGCACCTCCTCGGCGAGCATGATCATGCCCGCGCAGGAGCCGAAGGCGGGCATACCGGCGTCGAGCCGCTTGCTCACGGGCTCGAACAGGTCGAACACCTCCAGCAGGCGGCTCATGGTCGTCGACTCCCCGCCCGGGATGACCAGGCCGTCGACCGCGTCGAGTTCGGAGGCCCGGCGCACCGGCACCGGCCGTCCGCCGGCGGCCTCGATCGCGCGCACATGGTCGACCACGTCGCCTTGCAGCGCCAGAATGCCGATCTGAGGCAGGCCGCTCATCAGAGAACTCCAAGAAACTCGCTTCCACGGGCGCCTCAAGGGTAGTTCCGGACCACGACCCGCGACTACCTGGGCGATCGCCGCGGGGGCCGGTGCGGGGGGAAGCCGGGCCGCCGGTGGTGATCCGCTAGGCTCTCCGGGCGAACGTGCCGCACCCCTTAGGAGCTAGAGAATCAAATGCCTGAGATCGTGAAGCGCAATCCCAAGCCCCGCTCGGTCCGCGCCGGGCGCAACGCGATGTGGCTGCAGGCGGCGATCTGCGTCGCCGCAGGGGGCCTGCTGGTGCTGCTCCATCACAGCTTCCGCGACCTGGTCCCGCCCGCCGCCGAGCACGACGTCTACCGGGGCGCGGTGGGGCTAGGCGCCCTCGCCGTGTTCCTGGTCATCGCGACGCTGCTGCTGAGCACCCAGTGGCGGGTCCTGTGGCTCCTGATCCTGCTCAGCCAGATCGCGGCACTGGCGGGACTGGTGTGGCTGATCATCACCGGCGGCCTCTACTGGGCGCTGTGCATCGCGTTGGCTATCGTTCCCATTACGATCATCGGAACGTTGACCGAGCGGTTCGCTCGCCGCTGGTTCAACCACTAACCGGCTCCGGAGGCTGACGCCCATGCTCCCGCAACCCAA
Organism: Glycomyces xiaoerkulensis; assembly: GCF_002798405.1. Classification (GTDB taxonomy): domain Bacteria; phylum Actinomycetota; class Actinomycetes; order Mycobacteriales; family Micromonosporaceae; genus Glycomyces; species Glycomyces xiaoerkulensis. Next base: position 38,783 of record NZ_PGGV01000017.1, read on the forward strand.
CTTCGGTCCCCCCTCTCAGCCCGGAGGCGGCGACGACGAGGACGAACGCCCTCCGAAGCAAGTCGGGCGACTGCGCATCGCCCTGTGGGTCGAAGCGGTCTGCGGCGTGCTCGCGGGGAACATCCTCACCCTGCTGATCTTCTCCTCGCGCAGTCAGACCATCGACGACATCATCGAGCGCTACGAGGCGCAGGAGGGAGTCGAGGACGTCGAGACGCTCGCCCAGGAGACGTTCGACTTCTACCAGAGCTCGGGCTTCCTCACCCTCTATCTGTCGTTGGCGATCGGGACCGCGCTGGCGGCGATCGTGGTCGCCCTCTGCGCGATGCGTCTCAAGACCCGGCTGCGGGCCGTCCGCTGGACCGCGCTGGGCGGCTCGGTCGTGCTGGGCGTGGCGGCGGTGCTGATGATGCCGATGTTCGCCCTGCTGGTCGCCCCGTGGATGTTCGCCTCGATCCTGTCGTTGTGGTGGCTGCTCACCGCCGATGTCCGGCACTGGGCCGACCAGCGGCGCGGCTAACCGCGAGTCGTCGTCCGCGGCTCGTTCGTGCTGACGGATGTAGTCGATGAACACCGCGCGGGCCAGCGGTTCGGTCCCGCCCCACTGGCCGCGGGTGGCCTCGCGCCACATCGCGATCAGGTCGTCGATGGCCACGCCGATCTCGGCCACGTCCGGGTCGAGGTTGTCGGCCTCCCCCGCCGCCGGGGTGTGGCGGAACAGGTCGATGAAGAACCGCCAGTCGCGGCGGTGCCGCGCCAGCGAGAATGCCCGGTGCTGCAGATCGGTGGTCGGCAGCCGGTCGAGGTCCTCTGCGTTCATGCCAACAGCCTAGGACGCCGGGCCGGTCCGGGTGTGTCGATGGGGGTTCGCGCGCTTCGGGCTACTTAGGATCGCGTCATGATCAGCAAGCTCATCCGCGCCGCGGCGGTGGTCGCCGTGGCCGCGCTCGTCTCGGCGGCCGCCCCCGTGCAGGCCCACTCGGTCGCGCGCCCGCAGGGCGGGGCCTACTACCTGGAAGTGGCATTCGACGACGGCCCCCGCTACGACGCGGTGCTCACCTGCCCCGACGGGCGGACCCATCCGCGCGGGCCCCGGGCGTGCGACCAGCTCGCGGCCGTCGACGGCGACATCGGCTCGATCCGGTGGGCCGGAACGGTCTGCACCACCGAGCACCGGCCGGTGACGGTGCGGGCGCACGGCGTCTGGGAGGGCCGATACCGCCACTACCGGGGCCGGTTCGGGAACCTGTGCACGGCGGTCAGCTACACCGGCGGGCACGTGTTCGCCATCGCCGAGCGCTGAGGCGGCGCGGGGAGGGCCCGCGGGCCCTCCCGCCGAGTCCGGGGCTACCAGCCCCGCTTGGCGAGCTTCTGGTCCTCGTCGAGGGTGTCGACGTTGAGGCCGACCATCGCCTCGCCCAGGCCGCGCGAGACCTCGGCGAGCACCTTCGGGTCGTCGTGGAACGCCGTCGCCTTGACGATCGCGGCGGCGCGCCCGGCCGGGTCGCCGGACTTGAAGATCCCCGAGCCGACGAAGACGCCCTCGGCGCCCAGTTGCATCATCATCGCCGCGTCCGCCGGAGTGGCGATGCCGCCGGCGGTGAACAGCACCACCGGGAGCTTGCCGAGCCTCGCGACCTCGGCGACCAGCTCGTAGGGCGCACGCAGCTCCTTGGCCGCCACGAACAGCTCGGCCTGGTCGAGCTTGGTGAGGCGGCCGATCTCGGCGCGGATCTGCCGCATATGGCGAGTGGCCTCCACGACGTTGCCGGTGCCGGCCTCGCCCTTGGAGCGGATCATGGCCGCGCCCTCGCCGATGCGGCGCAGGGCCTCGCCCAGGTTGGTCGCCCCGCACACGAACGGCACGGTGAACTGCCACTTGTCGATGTGGTGGGCCTCGTCGGCGGGGGTGAGGACCTCGGACTCGTCGACGTAGTCGACGCCGACCGCCTCCAGGACCTGCGCCTCGACGAAGTGGCCGATGCGGGCCTTGGCCATGACCGGGATGGAGACGGCCTCGACGATCCCGTCGATCATGTCGGGGTCGCTCATCCGGGAGACGCCGCCTTCGGCTCGGATGTCGGCGGGGACGCGTTCGAGCGCCATGACCGCCACCGCCCCGGCGTCTTCGGCGATCCGCGCCTGCTCCGGCGTGACGACGTCCATGATGACGCCGCCCTTCAACATGTCGGCCATGCCCCGCTTGACACGGGCAGTGCCGAGTTCGGGCTCGGTCTTCTGGGTCTCTGACACGGTCACCGGCTCCATCTCGAGGTCGTCTGAGTAGGGATTGCCTGACCCGGCCGATTCTACGCCGCGATCGACCTCACAGCCCTGTTGATACAGGCCGGGCGCCGCCTGGTACAAACCGGCCGCTCAATGCACCGGGTCTTCGATGTCCCAGTACTGGGGGCGGGGCAGGCGATGATGCATGCGCAGCACCACCGCCATCGGCAGGGAGCGGGAGGCGACGGCGTCGCGCACGAAGTCGGTGTGGATCTGCCGGGCCAGCGCGACCCGGCGGTTGGCGGACTCCAGGTCGTCGGCCCAGGCCGGGTCGGGTTCGAGCTCGCGCAGGGCGTGGGTGAGGTCGTTCTCGGCGTATTCGCGCAGCTCGCGCTGCCGGTGGGTTTCGGCCGGGACTGCGATGACCGAGAGGGCGAGCGCGACGACCTCCTCGAATCCGGGCCGGCCTACGAACTTGAGGACCGTCTCGGCACGGTCGTCAAGTTTGGACAGCAGGGCGGTCTCGGCGGAGCGGGCGCGCCGGTGCAGGCGCTCGACGCGCGTGACCGTCCACGTCGCGTAGGCGCCGACGGCGGCCACGACCGCTACGAGTACTGCCAGCCACCACATCGGGAACATCGTAATGGTGGCTCACACGCGGACGCCCGCCGCCGTCTTGTACGGGGACAAGTACGGCGCGGGCGCCTTTCCTCAGTGCAGTACGTCCATCTCGATACGCATCACTCCCCTGCTGAGTTCTTCACTCGCCGGCTCATCGCCTGCTTGGCGCAGGCGAGACCCAGGAGGAAGACGATCGCGCCGAGGATCACCATGGTCCAGACGATGCCCGCCGCCGGACTCGCCCCTCCGACGACCCAGGGAGAGATGACCAACCACAGGCCGATCGCCGACATGGCCCAGCTCAGGCCGTACATGCGCTCGGGGGCCGTGGTGAATCCCAGGGCCAGCAGCCCGATCGCGATGCCCACGATCAGGTTGTGCGGAATGAACTCGGCCGGACCGGTGGCATAGGCGTCGACCACCCACGGCGAGATCGCGCAGAACAGGCCGGCCAGGAAGACCGGCGCGTCCACGAGTACGACGTCGCGCTTGCCCATCATTCGGGCGTATCTGGCGCTCATCTCGGTGGCGTCCGGGTGGCTGGTGAGGTCGCCCCGGTGTGAGAGATCGGCCATTGCGACTGCCCTCCGTTCGATCCGTGCGCGTGCGGCTGCACGGGGCAACACGGACCCTCGTCTCAATTATGCGACCGCAGGCCGCGGTCCGTAAAGATTCCGCCGTGATTTCCCGGGCCGCGGAAGTCAGCGGCGATCCGTGCCGGCCTCGATGGCGGCGCGGTAGACCTCGACGACGCGGTCGGCAACTTCGGGCCAGTCGTAGCGTTTGACCCATTCGTCGGCCTTCTCGACGTAGTCGGTGCGCAGGGAGGCGTCGTCGAGGAGGCGTCCGGCGACGTCGGCGAGCGCGGCGGCGTCGCCGGTGGGGAACAGTCCGCCGACGCGGCCGTCGTCGAGGACGCTTTTGAACGCCTCGATGTCGGAGGCGAGCACGCAGGTGCCTGCGGCCATGGCCTCGGTGAGGACCATGCCGAAGGACTCGCCGCCGGTATTGGGGGCGACGTAGAGGTCGACGCCGGCGAGCATGCCGGCCTTCTCCTCGTTGGAGACCGCGCCGAGGAAGTGGACGCGTTCGGCGATCCGGGGTTCGAGGCCCGCGAGGGCGACGTCGGGGTCGCCGCGGCCGACCACCAGCAGTTGGAGGTCGGGCCGGTCGGCGGCCAGCCGCGCGAAGGCCTCGCGCAGCAGGTCGAAGCCCTTCCGGGGCTCGTTGTAGCGGCCCATGAACCCGATGGTGGGGCCGTCGGGTTTCGGCCGCAGGGGCGGGGCTTTGCGGTAGAAGGCGACCGGGACGCCGTTGGGGATCTCGACCGCGCCGCCGCCGAGGTGCTCGACCTGGACTTTGCGGGCGTGGGTGCTGACGGCGATGCGGGCCGAGAGGTTCTCCAGCACCAGTTGGGCCATGTGCTTGCCGGCGGCGAGCATCCTCGAGCGGGTGATGGCGGTGTGGAAGGTCGCCACGACCGGGCATCTGGCGGTGAGCACGGCCAGGCACGAGAGGCTGGGCGTGAGCGGTTCGTGGACGTGGACGACGTCGAAGTCGCCCGCGGTGCACCAGCGGCGGACCCGCGCGGCCGAGCGGGGTCCGAACGCCAGGCGGGCGATCGAGCCGTTGTAGGGGACGGCGACGGCCTTGCCGCCGGAGACGACGAAGTCGGGCAAGGTCTCGGTCTCGCTGGCCGGGGCGAGCACGGAGACGTCGTGTCCGGCGCCGATGAGGGTCTCGGCGAGGTCGCGGATGTGGAATTGGACGCCGCCGGGCACGTCGAAGGAGTACGGGCTGACGATCCCGATCCGCAGGTCCCCCATCAGGCCTCCGGGGGGTCGAAGTCGGCCGACCAGAGCCGCTGGAGCATGTGCCAGTCGGCCGGGTGGGAGGCGATCCCGTCTGCGAACTCGTCGGCCAGCGCCTGGGTGGTGGAGGCGATCCGGGTGCGCAGTCGCCCGGTGCCGGTGTCGACCGGGCCGGTGATGTGGCAGACGGCCCGGTCGCGCTCGTAGTGGAGGGCGGCGGTGTAGAGCGGGACGTCGTTGCGGATCGCCAGCAGGGCGGGGCCGGAGGGGAAGGTGGTGGTCTCGCCGAAGAACTTCACCTCGACGCCGCTGCGGCCCAGGTCGCGGTCGGCGACCAGGGCGAGGACGTGGCCGGCCTGGAGGGCCTCGCCGAGGGCGGCCTGGGGGTCGCGTTCGCCGCCGTCGGAGGGGACGATGGTCATGCCGAGCGATTCGCGGTATTCGAGGAAGCGGCGGAAGACCGCCTCGGGTTTGAGGCGTTCGGCGACGACGGTCAGGGGGTCCCGGGCGACCCGGCAGACCCAGGCGCCGGCCAGGTCCCAGTTGGCCGAGTGTGGGAGCGCCACGATCGAGCCGAGCCCGGCGGCGGCGCGTTCGGCCACCGGCTCGTAGCCGTTCATCTCGAAGCGGGCGGCGATGTCGTCGCGGCTCATCGCCGGCAGCCGGAAGGCTTCGGTCCAGTAGCGGGCGTAGGAGCGCATCGCTTCGCGGACCAGCGGCTCGGGGGCCTCGCCGCCGACCACGCGGGCGAGGTTGCGGCGCAACTGCCGGACCGGGCGGCCGTTCTTGCGCCGGGCCCGGTCGGCGAAGCGGCGGGAGGCTGCGGCGGCGGCCCGTTCGGGCAGGAGGCGGACGCCTTTCCAGGCGGCCAGGTAGCCCCATTCGATGAGCTTGTCACGCGTCGGCACGGTGCTGGTGCTCCTCCCGGTCGTTGTCGAGGGCCGCGCGGGCGCGGACCAGGCGCTGGGCGACGGTGATGCAGGTGAGGACCACCAGCAGGCCGAGGCCGGCCTCCATGGCGTAGGGGGCGCCGAGGATCTCGACCAGCACGGTGAGGCCGGACAGGATGAGCCGCTCGGGCCGCTCGGCGATGCCGACCTCGCAGCGGGCGCCCAGGCCCTCGCAGCGGGCCTTGATGTAGGAGACGACCTGCGCGGTGATCAGGGCCGTGAGCGCGAGCGCGCAGGCGAGGAAGCGCTCCTCGGCCAGCAGCCAGTAGGCGAGTCCGGCGAGGATGGCGCCGTCGGCGATGCGGTCGCAGGTGGAGTCGAGGAGTGCGCCGAAGCGGGACTGGGTGCCTTTGACGCGGGCGATGGCCCCGTCGAACATGTCGGTGAAGACCGAGACGGAGACGACGATGAGGCCGGCCAGGAGGTGGCCCTGCGAGAGAAGGAAGATCGCGGCCGCTACTACGACGGCGGTGCCGGCGACGGTGACGGCGTTGGCGGACACGCCGATGCGGATGAGGATCTTCGCCGCGGCGTCGACGTAGCGCCGCAGCCCGGCTCGTCCGGAGGTCCGAAGGAACTTCGCCATGGTCTCCTGATTTCTTCGGCGTCGCCCTGTGGGTGTTCGGGCATCGGGCTGGTGGGACTGACTCTATAGTGCGCCTCGCCTCAGTGGCGTTCCCAGGCGGCGGCGAGCTCAGACCGGGTATCGGTGAGCATTTGGGGCAGGGTCTTGGTGTGGCCGATGATCGGCATGAAGTTCGCGTCTCCGCCCCAGCGCGGCACGATGTGCTGGTGGAGGTGCCCGGCGATGCCGGCGCCGGCGATCTGGCCCTGGTTCATGCCGATGTTGAACCCGTGGGCGCCCATCACCTCGCGGATCACCCGCATCGCCTCCTGGGTGAACCGGCCCATCTCGGCGATCTCGTCGGCGTCGAGGTCGGTGTAGTCGGGCACGTGCCGGAAGGGCACGACCATCAGGTGGCCGGCGTTGTAGGGGAACTTGTTCATGACCGCGTACATGCCGGGCCCGCGGGCGACGATGAGGCCGTCGACGTCGTCGAGCTTGGGGATCTCGCAGAACGGGCATCCCTCTATGTCGGTGTCCTCGCCGGTCGGTTTGCCCTCGCCTTTGATGTAGGCCATGCGATGCGGTGTCCACAATCGCTCATAGCCGTCCGGGACGCCGACGCCTTCGGGTGCTTGTTCGCTCACGGGGACGATCCTAGGCCACGCCGCCGCGCGCCGGTACTCCGACGAAACGCCCGGGGCCGAGCGTTTCGGTTAGGCTCCAGGCGTGACGTTGCCGCAGTTGTACCTGGTGCTGCTGGTCGGCTGCGCCACGGTGCTGGTCTCGATCGCGGCGATCCGCGCCACTCACCGTCTGGGACTGCCCGCGCTGCTGGTCTTCCTGGGCGTGGGCATGGCGCTGGGCGAGGACGGGGTGGGCATCCCGTTCGAGGATTTCGAGCTCGCGCAGGTGCTGGGCACGTTCGCGCTGGCGCTGATCCTGATCGAGGGCGGGCTGTCGACCCGGTGGAGGGCGATCTCGCGGCAACTGGCACCGGCGAGCCTGCTGGCGACGCTCGGGGTGGGCGTCAGCGTGATGGTGGTGGCCTCGGGGGCGCATTTCGTGCTGGGCTTCTCGTGGCAGACGTCGCTGATCCTGGGCGCGGTGCTGGCCTCGACGGACGCGGCGGCGGTGTTCTCGGAGCTGCGCGGGGTGGGGTTGCCGAAGCGGCTTTCGGGAACGCTGGAGGCCGAATCGGGCTTCAACGACGCCCCGGCGGTGATCCTGGTGCTGGCGTTCTCCTCGGCGGCGGGCGTGCCGAATCCGCTGGAACTGCTGGGGACGCTGGTGTGGCAGTTGGCGGCGGGCACGGCGATCGGGGTGGCCGTCGGCTGGGGCGGGGCGTGGCTGCTGCGGCGGCTGGCGCTGCCGGTGTCGGGCCTGTACCCGCTGGCGGTGTTCGGTCTGGGGCTGGCGGCGTTCGCCGCCGCCGGGGCGCTGAGCGCCTCGGGGTTCATCGCCGCCTATCTGGCGGCGCTGATCCTGGGCAATTCGCACCTGCCGCACCGGGCGACGACCCTCTCCTTCGCGACCGGCCTGGGCTGGGTGGCCCAGTTGGGGATGTTCGTGATGCTGGGCATGCTCGCGGGCCCGGCCAACCTGCTGCACGCGGTGGTCCCGGCGCTGATCCTGGGCGCGGTCCTGACGCTGGTGGCCCGGCCGCTGTCGGTGATGGTGTGCCTGGTGCCGTTCCGGTTCTCGATCCGCGAGCAGACGCTTGTCTCGTGGGCGGGGCTGCGCGGCGCGGTCCCGATCGTGTTGGCCACGATCCCGCAGTCGGAGCGCCTGCCGGGGGGCCAGGCGCTGTGGGACCACGTGTTCATCCTGGTCGTGGCCTTCACGCTGCTGCAGGGCCCGACGCTGCCGTGGATGGCCAGGCGGCTGGGGCTCGCCGGTCGCGAGGTGATCCGGGAGGTCGAGATCGAGGCCGCGCCGCTCGACGCGGTCAACGGCGAGGTTCTCACCATCACCGTCCCCAAGCTCTCGGGGCTGGCGGGCCTGCGCCTGTTCGAGCTGCGGCTGCCGCGCGGCAGCGCGATCGCGGGCGTGGTCCGCGACCGGAGCCTGTTCGTCCCGGAGATGGCCGACCGGCTCCGCTCCGGGGACCAGTTGATCGTCATCACCTCGCCGCACCTACGGGAGGCCACCGAGCAGCGGTTGACCGCCTTGGCCAGGGCCGGGCGGCTGGCCCGCTGGCTCGGCGAGTCCGGCGGCGCCTGACCTGCGGCTCAGTCCCGCCCGGTCTCGGCCGAGGGGCCGTGGTTGAGGCGGGATTCGACCACGTCGGCCACGTGGGCGACCGCTTCGTCGGCCGGGACGCCGTTGCGCTGGGATCCGTCCCGGTAACGGAAGGAGACGGTGCCGGCCTCCTGGTCGTCGTCGCCGACGATCACCATGAACGGGATCTTCTGCTTCTGGGCGTTCCGGATCTTCTTCTGCATCCGGTCGTCGGAGTGGTCGACCTCGGCGCGGATGCCGCGGGCGCGGAGCCGGGCGACGAAGCCGTCGAGGTAGTTGGCGTTCTCGTCGCGGACCGGGATGCCGACCGCCTGCACCGGCGCCAGCCAGGCCGGGAAGGCCCCGCCGTAGTGCTCGGTGAGGACGCCGAAGAACCGCTCGATCGAGCCGAACAGGGCTCGGTGGATCATGACCGGGCGCTGCCGGGAGCCGTCCGGGGCGACGTACTCCAGCTTGAACAGCTCGGGTTCGAAGAAGTCGAGCTGGATGGTCGACATCTGCCAGGTGCGGCCGATCGCGTCCCGGGCCTGGATGGAGATCTTGGGGCCGTAGAAGGCCGCCCCTCCGGGGTCGGCGACCAGTTCGAGCCCGGAGTCCTTCCCGACCTCGGCGAGGGCCTTGGTGGCCTCCTCCCAGGCCAGGTCGTCGCCGACGAACTTGTCGGGGTCCTTGGTCGACAGCTCGAGGTAGAAGTCGTCGAGGCCGTAGTCGCGCAGCAGCTCCAGCACGAACGCGAGGATGGACTTCAGCTCCTCGCCCATCTGCTCCTTGGTGGTGTAGATGTGCGCGTCGTCCTGGGTGAAGCCGCGGGCGCGCGTAAGGCCGTGCACCACGCCGGACTTCTCGTACCGGTAGACCGCCCCGAACTCGAACAGCCGCAGCGGCAGCTCCCGGTAGGAGCGGCCGCGGGAGGCGTAGATCAGGTTGTGCATGGGGCAGTTCATCGGCTTGAGGTAGTACTCGGCGCCCTCCATCTCCATGGGCGGGAACATGCCTTCGGCGTACCACTCCAGGTGCTTGGAGGTCTCGAACAACTGCTTCTTGGTGATGTGCGGGGTGTTGACGAACGAATAGCCGCCTTCGACGTGCTTGCGGCGGGAGTAGTCCTCCATCACCATGCGGACCACGCCGCCGTGCGGGTGGAACACCGGCAGGCCCGAGCCGAGCTCCTCGGGGAAGCTGAACAGGTCGAGCTGGCTGCCGAGCCTGCGGTGGTCGCGCTTCTCGGCCTCGGCCAGGCGCTCCAGGTACTCCTTCTGCTCGGCCTTGGTCGGCCAGGCGGTGCCGTAGACGCGCTGGAGCTGCGGGTTCTTCTCCGAACCCATCCAGTAGGCGGCGGCCGAGCGCATCAGCTTGACCGCGCCGATGAGCTTGGTGGAGGGCAGGTGCGGGCCGCGGCACAGGTCGGACCAGGTCCGCTCCCCCGACTTGGGGTCGACGTTGTCGTAGGCGGTCAGCTCGCCGCCGCCGACCTCCATGATCTCCTCGTCGTCGCCGCCGGCGCCCTTGGTGTCGATCAGTTCGAGCTTGTAGGGCTCGTCGGCGAGCTCGGCGCGGGCCTGGTCGAGCGAGTCGTAGGCGCGGCGGTGGAAGGTCTGCCCCTGCTTGATGATCTGGAGCATCCGCTTCTCGATCTGCTTCAGGTCCTCGGGGGTGAACGGCTCGTCGACGTCGAAGTCGTAGTAGAAGCCGTCGGTGACCGGCGGCCCGACGCCGAGCTTGGCCTCGCGCAGCTCCTGCACGGCCTGGGCCATCACGTGAGCCGCCGAGTGGCGCATGACCCCCAGCCCGTCGGGGCTGTTCAGCGGCACCGGCTCGACCTTGGCGTCGGCCTGCGGCACCCACGACAGGTCGCGCAGCCGGCCATCGGCGTCGCGGACGACGACGATCGCCTCCGGCCCGCCGGCGGGGAGACCGGCCTCGGCGACCGCGTCGGCGCACGTAGTGCCAGCCGTGACCCAGAGCGGTTCGACGACGGCTGGACTGGTGTTCGGCGCTGCGGATGCCACGGTTCTCCCTCGATCGCATTTCGGCCGGGTCTTCCCGGCGTTCGACATTCGCGTCAATGGTAGTCGTCGGTCCAGGCCGGACTCCAACGCATTGCCCGGCCCGAAATTCCTTGCCGAGGCGACTTGACCTTGGAGCCGACTCCAAGGTTTAGGTTCGGACCATGCACACCGCAACCGCGAAACTCACCGTCGGGAGACTCGCCGGGACCGTCGGCGTCTCGGCCGACACCATCCGCTTCTGGGAGCGTGAGGGCCTGTTCCCGGCCGCCGAGCGCAGCCCGGCCGGGTACCGCCGCTACGGCGAGGAGGCGGTCGAACGGGCCCGGTTCATCCGCACCTGCCAGCGCGCCGGGCTGCGCCTGAGCGACATCGCCGACCTGCTGGCCGTCCGAGACACCGGCGTGTGCCCGTGCGAGCCGGCCGAGCAGCACCTGGAGCGGCGCATCGGCGAGGTGACCGCCGAGATCGCGCGCCTGGAGGGGCTGCGAGACCAGTTGACGTCCATGCTGCGGGCCGTGGAGTCGGGCGAGTGCCGCGAGCCGCTGCCCGCGAACTGGTGCCCGCCCGATCTGAGACGGGAAGGAGGTGCGAGATGAGCGACGACTGCTGCGAGGACTGCTGCCCCGAGTGCTGCGAGTAGGGGTTACGTTTGACCGGACATCGTGTCCGCCGCTCCGCGGCGGGCACGCCCGACTCGTCCAGGGGAGGCCGCCCGTGCGCCGACTGCTGCTGACCGGGTTCGAGCCGTTCGGTTCGGTGCCGGGGAACGCGTCCCGGGAGGCGGTGCGGGCCGCCGCCGAGCGCGGGTTCGACGGGGCGGCGGTGGAGACGGCGCTGCTGCCGGTGGCGTTCGAGGCCGCGCCGGAGGCGCTGGAGGCGGCGATCGACCGCACCGACCCGGACCTGGTGCTAGCGGTGGGGCAGGCCGAGGGCCGCCGGGCGGTGACGCTCGAGCGGGTGGCGGTGAACCTGGTGAACGCCCCGATTCCGGACAATGACGGCGAGCAGCCGGTGGGCGAGCCGCTGGCGCCCGGCGGACCGGACGCGTACCTCTCGAATCTGCCGCTGCGCCGGTGCGTGGCGGCCGTCCGCGCGGCCGGGGTGCCGGCGGCGGAGTCGCTGACGGCCGGGTCGTACGTGTGCAATGCGGTGTTCTACCGGCTGATGCGTCTGGTCGCAACCTCCCGGCCGGGTCTGCTGGGAGGATTCGCGCACGTGCCGCTGGTGCCGTGGCAGTCGCTGGAGGGGCGGCAGCCGACGATGCCTGCGGAGACGGTGGCCGCGGCGCTGGGCGCGATCGCCGAGGCCGCCTTCGCGGGGTCCGAGGAGGGCGGGCCGCCCACCGGCGGGCTGCACTAGGCGGCGGTCAGGACGATCTTGCCGAGGTGGCCGCCCGCCTGCATGATCGAGTGGGCCTCGGCGGCCTGCTTCAGCGGGAGGCGGGTGCCGACGACCGGTTTGATGAGTCCGTCGTCGACTACCGGCCAGACGCGTTCGAACACTTCGCCGACGATCTGGCGGCGCTGTTCGATCGGGCGGCTGCGCAGGGTGGTCCCGGTGATCTTCTGGCGCTTGGCGAGCAGGGTGCCGAGGTCGATCTCGGCGGTGCGTCCCTTCTGGAGGCCGATGATGTTGAGCTGCCCGTCGACGCCGAGCGCCTTGAGGTTGTCCTCCAGGTTGGCCGCTCCGATGTGGTCGAGCACCGCCCTGGCGCCGCCCGCGGCGCGCATCTCGGCGGCGAAGTCGTCCTCGCGGTAGTCCAGGACGCGGTCGGCGCCGAGCGCCTCGAGGTCCTCGGTGAACTGGGCGCGTGCGGTGGTCCAGACCTCTGCGCCGAGGATCCGCTTGGCGTACTGGAGAGCGAACGTCCCGATGCCGCCGGCGCCGCCGTGCAGGAGGACCTTCGGGGAGAACTCCTCGACGATCGGGCTGATGAGGTAGCTCAGGTTGGAGTGGACGGTGGCGGCGGCCTCGGGCAGGGCGGCCGCCTCGACCAGCTCGACGCCTTCGGGTCTGGGCAGGACCAGTCCGGCGTCGACGGTGACGAGCTCGGCGTAGCCGCCGCCGGGGAGCAGGGCGCACACTTCGGTGCCGACCAGGCTGGAGTTGTCGTCGCCGCCGACGGCGACGATGGTGCCGGCGACTTCGAGGCCGGGCCAGGCCGGCGCCCCGGCCGGGGGCGGGTAGTGGCCGGCCACTTGGAGCAGGTCGGCGCGGTTGACACCGGCTGCGGCGACCTCGATGAGGACTTCTTCGGGACCCGGCTCGGGGTCGGGCACGGTGTCGGGAACGAGGTTCCCGTCTGCGACGGTCAAGGCAAGCATGAACGGAATCCTAGCTACCGGTGCCCGGCCGGGTGCCCGCCGATGGAGAAGTGTCGGCCCGCGCGGGGGCCGCTAGGTTCCGTCGCTGGAGTGGCCGGGGAACAGGCGGGCGTCGGGGTCGATGGCGACCGCGGCGTTGTTCACGGCGGTGGCGGCCTCGCCGAAGCCGGTGGCGATGAGCCGGACCTTGCCGGGGTACTGGGTGATGTCGCCGGCGGCGTAGACGCGCGGCAGGTTGGTGGCCATGGTGGAGTCGACCAGGATGGTGCGTTTCTCGATCTCGAGCCCCCATTCGGTGAGGGGGCCGAGGTCGGCGGTGAAGCCGAGCGCGGCGACGATCGTGTCTGCCGGCAGGTGGCGCGACTCGTCCTCGCCCTTGACCTCGATGTCGACGCCGTCGACGTGCTCGTCGCCGTGGATGCGGGTGATCTGGGCGTTGACGATGATCGGGATGCCGAGCTCGCGGACGCGATCGACGCTGGAGGCGTGGGCGCGGAACCGCTCGCGGCGGTGCAGGAGGGTGACGCTGCGGGCGAGCGGATGGAGCGACAGCGCCCAGTCGAAGGCCGAGTCGCCGCCGCCGACGATCACCACGTCGTGGCCCTCGTGAGCGGCGAGCTCGGGAACGAAGTAGACCACGCCCGCACCGGCGAAGTCGGCGGCCGCCGGCAGCGGCCGGGAGCTGAAGCTTCCGAGACCGCCGGTGATGATCACCGCCTTGCAGGTCACGCGGGTGCCGTCGTCGAACTCGAGGACGCGGCCGTCGCCGAGGTGCTCGAGCTTCTCGGCGCGGCGGTGGAGCAGGTAGCGGGGGTTGAACGGCTCGGCCTGGCGGACCAGATTGTCGACCAGGTCGCGGCCCTTGATCTCGGGGAAGCCGCCGACGTCGAGGATGAGCTTCTCGGGGTACATGGCGGTGACCTGCCCGCCCGCCTCGGGCAGGGCGTCGGCGACGACGGTCGACAGGCCCCGGAAACCGGCGTAGTAAGCCGCGTACAGGCCCGTCGGGCCGGCGCCGATGATGGCCAGATCGACTTCGATATCCGACATTCACGATCACCGACTCCTTCTGCGGTCTGCCTGAATGCCATGGTAGTCGCAGCCTCGGGTCCCGCACGACGCCCGTCCGCCCGCACCCTCGGAGCCCGCCTCCGGGGCCGTGGACGGCCTCGGCGGGTGCGGCCCGGGGCTCGTGGGCCTCTAGTATTGGCCGCCGCACCACGACCGGGAGGCGGCATACGAATGAACGGCAAGACCGCGCTGATCACCGGGATCAGCGGCCAGGACGGCTCCTACCTGACCGAGCTGCTGCTGTCCAAGGGCTACGAGGTCCACGGGATCGTGCGGCAGACTTCGTCGCTGATCGCCAATACCTCCCGCCTCGACGGGGTCTACCAGGACCCGCACGAGCCCGAACGGCGGCTCTTCCTCCACAAGGGCGACGTCACCGACGCCGGGATGCTGGTCAACCTCGTGCGCGACATCCGGCCCGACGAGATCTACAACCTCGCCTCCCAGAGCCACGTGCAGGTGAGCTTCGACCTGCCCGAGTACACCGCCAACGTCACCGCGCTCGGCGCGATCCGGCTGCTGGAGGCGGTGCGCGCCTCCGGGGTGGACACCCGGATCTACCAGGCGTCCTCCTCGGAGATGTTCGGACCCGCCGCCCCGCCGCAAGACGAGACCACCGCCTTCCACCCCAGGAGCCCCTACGGGGTGGCGAAGCTGTACGCGCACTGGGCGACGGTGAACTACCGGGAGTCGTACGGGATGTTCGCGGTCAGCGGGATCGCGTTCAACCACGAGAGCCCGCGGCGCGGCGAGACGTTCGTGACCCGCAAGATCACCCGCGCGGCGGCCCGCATCGCGGCCGGGATCGAGAAGCGGGTCTACCTGGGGAACCTGGAGGCGGTGCGCGACTGGGGCTACGCGCCCGAGTACGCCGAGGCGATGTGGCTGATGCTCCAGCACGACGAGCCGGTGGACTACGTCCTGGCCACCGGGCGGGCCGCGACCGTCCGCGACTTCGCCGAGGCCGCGTTCGCGCACGCCGGGCTCGACTGGCGCGACCACGTCGAGCACGACGAGCGCTACGAGCGCCCCGCCGAGGTCCCCGAACTGGTCGGCGACGCGGCCAAGATCGGCCGGGAGATCGGCTGGCGGGCCGAGGTCGGCTGGGACCGGCTGGCCCGCATCATGGTCGACGCCGACCTCGCCGCCCTGGCCGACCGCGGCTGAGTCCGCGGTACGCCCGGCGGCGGCCGGGGCGCCCGGATACCATCGCGGGCATGACCGATCTCAGCGCACCGATCACCCTCAACGACGGCGTCTCCATGCCGCGCATCGGATACGGCACCTACAAGGTCGGCGACTCCGAGGCCCGGCGGACGGTCGAGGCCGCGCTCGAGGCCGGCTACCGCCTGATCGACACCGCCGAGATGTACGGCAACGAGACCGGCGTGGGCCGGGCGGTCCGGGAATCCGGCCTCGCCCGCGAGGGCCTGTTCCTCACCAGCAAGGTGTGGAACGACCACCACGGCTACGACGCGGCCCGGCGGGCGCTGGAGGACTCCCTCGAACGCCTCGGCACCGACTACCTCGACCTGTTCCTCATCCACTGGCCCTCCCCCAGACAGGACCTGTACGTCGAGACGTTCCAGGCCCTGCTCCAGGCCAAGGAGGAGGGCCTGATCCGCTCGGCCGGGGTTTCGAACTTCCTGCCCGAGCACCTGGAGCGGGTCCGGGACGAGACCGGCGATTGGCCGTCGGTCAACCAGGTCGAGCTGCACCCGTACTTCAACCAGGCCGGGCTGCGCGACTGGCACCGCGAGCGCGGCATCGCCACCCAGTCGTGGGGTCCGCTCGGCCAGCGCACCGGTTCGCTGCTGGGCGAGAAGCCGGTGGCGGCCGCGGCCGAGGCCCACGGCAGGACGCCCGCGCAGGTGGTCATCCGGTGGCATCTGCAGCACGGGTGCGTGGTGATCCCGAAGTCCTCGCGCCCCGAGCGCATCGCCGCCAACCTCGACGTGTTCGGTTTCGAGCTGAGCGGCGCCGAGATGGACGCCATCGACGGGCTGGAGACCGGCCGCCGCCAGGGCATCGACCCCGGCGGCACCGAGCGCTGAGGGGCGGGAGTGGACGATTCGCTCCTCGCGCTGGTGCACAGCCCGCTGACCGGTCCGTCGACCTGGGAGCCGACCGCGGAGGCGCTGCGGGGGCTGGGCCGCCGGGCGGTGGTGCCGGCCTTCGGGGCGGTGTTCGAGCGGGATCCGCCGTTCCACGACGCCGTGGCCGCCGTGGTCGGCGACCGGCTGACCGAGGACGGCGGGCCGGTGACGCTGGTGGCGCACAGCGGCGCGGGGGCGCTGCTGCCGGCGATCGCGGCGGCCGTGCCGCGGGTCGGGGGCGCCGTGTTCGTCGACGCGCTGCTGCCGCATCCGGGAAAGAACTGGTTCGGGACCGTGCCGGAAGCGATGCGCGAGCGGCTGCTCGGCATGGGCGAGGACGGCATGCTGCCGAAATGGAGCGACTGGTTCCCGCCCGAGGCGATCGCCGAGCTGCTGCCCGATGCCGTGCAGCGGAGCCGGGTCGTCGCCGAGCTGCCGCGGCTGTCGCTGTCGTATTTCGAGGAGATCGCACCCGAGGTCGAGGCGTGGCCGCCCGACCGGTGCGCCTACCTGCGGTTGAGCGAGGCGTACGGCGACGAGGCCGCCGAGGCCGAGCGCCGGGGCTGGACCGTGCGGACCCTGGAGAGCGACCACCTGGCGGTCGCGACCCGGCCCTATCAGGTGGCCGAGGTCCTGGCCGCGGTCACCGCGGACCGGCGGTGAGTCCGAGGCCGTCGGCCAGGGACGCGACGGCGTCGATGACTCGGGGGCCGTGGACCAGCGCGGGGTCGTTGTGGCCGGGGCCGTCGATCGCGACCTCGGTGACCGGGGCACCGGTGTCCTCGGCGGCTTCGGCCACGCGGCGGCTGAGGTCAGCGGGGATGATCTCGTCGGCGTCGCTGTAGACGACCGTCACCGGGGCGGCGTTGGATTCGAGGTGCTCGGTGACCGGGTACCGGTCGCGGAGCAGGACGCCGACCGGCAGCAGCGGGTAGTGCTCGGCTCCGGCGTCGGCCAGGCCGGTGAACGGCGAGCGCAGCACCAGGCCGGCCGGGTCGGTCTCGGTGGCCAGTCCGGTGACGACCCCGGCGCCGAGGCTCTCGCCGAACAGCAGGATCCGGTCGGCCGGGAAGTCCTCCCGCAGCCGGTCCCAGGCGGCGCGGGCGTCGTCGTAGAGGCCGGTCTCGCTGGGGGAGCCGGGGTTGCCGCCGTAGCCCCGGTACTCCAGCAGCAGCGCGGTGAAGCCCTCGTCGGCGAGCGCGGCGCCCAGGTCGAAGCGCGAGGCGCGGTTCCCGGCGTTGCCGGGCGCGACCAGGACGGCGGCCCTGCGGTCGGTGTCGGCCGGGGGCGCGAGGGTCCAGGCGGTGAGGTCGAGGCCGTCGGCGGTGCGGAGGGTGACCTCGGCGGCGCCGTCCGGGGCGGCCGGGTCGGTGTGGTCGGGGTGGTAGATCAGGGCGCGCTGGCCGAGCCAGAGGGCGAGCAGCAGCACCGCCGCGATGAGGACGACGACGGTGGCGACGCGCAGTATCCCGGCCCAAGGCATGTCCGCATTATGCGCGCGGTCAGAAAAGGTACATCCACTCGGTGGCTTCGGGGAGGTTCCGCAACCTGTAGCGGTCGCCGGTCTCGTGCTCGATGATTTCGGAGACGGGTGTGAAATCGGCGATGAGAACATCGGTTTCCACGGGCACCTCGAAGACGACGGTGACGTCGAGGCCGCGTTCTTCGCCGCGATTCTCGGTTTCGCTCCAATCGACCGGGTCCAGGTATCGGTCGCCGTCCCAGACCTTTATCGCGCGTTCGGTATCGAGCTCCCAGGTGACCTCGTCGAAGGTGTGGTCGCCCCCGCACCACCAGAAGTCGACGGTGAGCCAGGCGCTTCCGGCGGGCGCCCAGCCGCGCTCCCGGTCCCACAGTGCTCGGGTGACGTACGACCAGTCCGACCAGCAGCCGATCTCCCAGTAGCGGCCGCCCTTCCAGAGCTTGACGTCTTCATACTTCCAGCCGTCGTCCTTCCGCTTTTTGAGGCTGACGCCGTTGTAGTAGGCGGCGACCGGGTCGACTCGGTCGCCGGTGCGGAAGTCGAGGCCCTGGGTTCGGCCCTCGTCCTCGACCCACAGCACCGCGTCCTCGCCGGAGGGGACGCTGACGGCGATGTAGTTGCCGGGCACCGGCATGTGATCGAGGTCGATCCGCTCGCCCCCGGCTTCGACCCAGTGGTCCTCCGCCCCCGACGTCGCGGTCTGGTCCTCCGGCTCGAAATACGGTGCTGGGGCGATTCGGTTGATCAGCAGTTCGGCGCCGTCGATGAGCTGCGGGAGGCCGGCCAGCTCCTCGGCTTCCGCGGCCACTTGCTCGGGGACCTCGGTGGCGGCGAAGTGGCACGAGAAGGAGACCGCGAAGTGCGGCCCCCTCAGGTCGGCGTCGTCTTCGTAGAGGCTCGACGAGTCGTCCCGGCCGCATTCGGATTCCGGTGCGGGGCTTTCGAACAGCTCGTAGAGGCCGGTGGTCTCCAGCGGTTCGATCGCGGCGCATGCGGAGGTGCTCAGCGCCAGCACGGCCAGTGGGGCGAGAGAGCGGGCTATGGAGGCATGTGGTGCGGGCACGCGCTGATCCTAAATGACCTTTATTCGTAGTCTTCCGGTGGACGTTGACGGCCGCGAGGCGCGTCAGAAGCTCATGGTCCATTCGGTGCTCTCGGGGCCGTCGGCGAAGGCGTAGTCTTCGCCGCCGTTGAGGGTCTCGAGATTGCCGACCGGGGTGAACTCCACGGTCAGTTCTTCGGCGTCCGCGGGCGCCTCGAACACGGCGGTGACCAGGATCCGGTCGTTCTCGATGCTGCTTTCCTCCCAGGAGATCGGCGCGACCGGGTCGTCACCGCCTTGGAGGCTGAGGGCGGCCTCCTGGTCGAGCCGCCAGTCGACGACGCCTTCGTAGGCATCGCACCAGTTGAATTCGATCTCCAGGTAGACGGTGCCGTCGGAGGGCCATCCGCGCTCTTCGCTCCAGACGCTCCTGGTGGCCTGGCCCCAGCCGCTGGAGCAGGTCAGTTCGTAGGATTTGCGGTTGTTGAGGATCTGGACCTCTTCGTAGGCGTAACCGTCGAGGTCGACCGCGTCGCGGGAGAGGCCGTTGTAGTAGGCGGTGACCGGTTCGACCTGTGCTCCGGTACGGAAGTCGAGTCCCTGGCTGCGGCCTTCGTCCTCCACCCAGAGCACCGCGTCGGTCCCGGTCGGGACGGTGACGGCGACGTAGCCGCCGGCGAGCGGCAGGGCATCGAGGTCGAACCGCTCCTCGCCGGCCTCGATCCAGGCGGTCACCTCGCCGTCTTCGGCGACCGGCTCGTACGTGGGCGCCAGGGCGATCTGGTTGACTAGCAGTTCGGCGCCGTCGATGACCTGCGGGAGGTCGGCCAACTCCTCGACTGCCGCGGCCACTTGCTCGGGGGCTTCGGTTCCGGCGTAGTGGCACAGGAATGAGACCGCGAAGTGCGGGCCGACCAGGTCGGCGCCGTCCTCTTGGAGTCGGGCCTCGTCGCCGCGGTCGCACCAGGCCGAACCGCCGGTTCCGGTGAAGAGTTCGTAGGTTCCGGTGGTCTCGGTCGGTGCGATGTCGCCGCAGCCGGCGGCGGCCAGTGCCGCGGCCGCAAGCGGGGCCAGGGTTCTGGGGATGGTCTGTCGTGATCGGGGCACGCGGAGACCCTAAAGGACTACGCTGGGTGGTCTTGTCATAGACGATTCAGCCGATTCCGTGCCGGACCGCCCACAGCGCCGCCTGCGTCCGGTCGGCGGCGTCGATGCGCCGCAGCAGGTTCGTCACGTGGGTCTTGACCGTCTTCTCCGAGACGCCCAGGGCCCGGGAGATCTGGCGGTTGGTCTGGCCGCGCGCGATCAGGCCCAGCACCTGGCGTTCGCGCGGGGTCAGCGTCGGCTCGGGCGGCGCGCTGGATCCGGTCATCAGGCCGCGCATCGCCGAGGGCGACAGCAGGGTCTGTCCGGCGTGGATGGTCCGGACGGCGGCGGCCAGCGCGTCGGGGTCGATGTCCTTGTACACGAATCCGGCGGCGCCGGCTTCGATGGCGGCCGGGACGCGTTCGCCGTCGGTGGCCGAGGTGAGGACCAGCACCCGCACGGGGTCGTCGGCGAGTCGTTCGAGGACGCCTTGGCCGTCGAGGCCGGGCATTTTGAGGTCGAGCAGGACCACGTCGGGGGCGGTCTCGGCGATCCGGGCCAGTGCCTGCTCGCCGTCGTCGGCTTCGCCGACGACTTCGAGGTCGGGTTCCAAATCGAGGTAGGCGCGGAGTCCTTGGCGGACGACGGGGTGGTCGTCGACCAGCAGCAGCCGAATGGGTTCAGTCACGGGGCAGCTCCAGGGTGACGACGGTGCCTTCGCCGGGGGCGGTGGCGACCTCGAGGTGGCCGCCGAGGGCCTTGGCGCGTTCGCGCATCGACAGCAGGCCGAGCCCGCGGGTGGCGGCCTCGTCGGCGTCGAAGCCTTTGCCGTCGTCGGCGACGGTGATCCGTTCGGCGGTGATGTCGAGTTCGACTCGCCGGGCGGCGGCGTGCCGGATGGCGTTGCCGAGGGCCTCTTGGACCAGCCGCAGCACTTCGACCTCGGCTTCTCGGGAGAGGTCGATCGGGCCGTCGGCGGTGAAGCGCACGTCGGCTTCGTGGAGGCGGTCGAGGAGGGTGAGGTGGCGGCGGAGGGTCTCGACCAGGCCGTGGGTGTCGAGGTCGGCCGGTCGCAGTTCGACGATGACGGCCCGCAGTTCGGCGATGGCGTCGGCGGTGAGCGAGTCGACCTGTTCGAGGCGGTGTGCGGCGGCGGCCGGGTCGGTGTCGACCAGTTTGGCGGCGGCGCGGGTGGACAGGCGCAGGGAGAACAGGCGCTGCATGACCGCGTCGTGGAGTTCGCGGGCGAGGCGGTTGCGTTCTTCGACGACGGTCAGTTCGCGGCTGCGTTCGTACAGGCGGGCGTTGGTGAGCGCGATGGCCGCGTGGGAGGCGAGCAGTTCGATCAGTTCGGTGTCGGTGTCGGTGAAGTCGGGTCCGCCGAGGTCGTTGGTGAGCACCACGATGCCCAGGGTGCGGTCGTGGTCGCGGATGGGGACGCCCAGGAGTGCCGCCATGGCGGGGTGGGCTTTGGGCCACCACCGGTAGCGGGGGTCGCGGCGCAGGTCGGGCAGGCGGATCGGTTCGGATTCGGCCAGGATGGCGGCGAGCATGCCGTGCTGGCGCGGCAGCGGCCCGATTTCGAGGCGCTGCTGCTCGCTGATGCCGTCGGTGATGAATTCGGCGAAGCCGCCGGATTCGTCGGGGATGCCGATCGCGGCGTAGTCGGCGCCGACCAGGCGGCGGGCCGAGGACACGATCACCTCCAGCACCTGGGCGACCGACAGGTGCCGGGTGATGGCGCCGACGGCGGCCGAGACCTCGTGCAGCAGCGAGGTGGAGTCCGAAGCGGTCACTCTTCCAACCTAGTCGAGTCGGGCGCCTGCGCACTCGTCCGCTGGTCTTAGGACCTGCGGAGCAGGACCGGGGCGACCTCGGCCGGATGTGGTCGGCGCCGACCGGCCATAGCGTCGAGGCCATGAACGCCAATGATTTTTCTCAGACGAACGGCCGCACCGCGATCGTCACCGGCGCTTCGGCCGGGCTCGGGTCGGCGCTGGCCGAGTGCCTGGCCGGGGCCGGTTGGGGCCTGGTCCTGACCGCTCGCGGCGAGGCTCGCCTGGCCGAGGTCGCCGAGCGCACCGGGGCCCGATACCTGGCGGGGGACGTCGCCGATGCGCGGCACCGCGAGAAGCTGGTGGGCTTGGCCGAGGGCCGGGTCGATCTGCTCGTGAACAACGCCTCCACGCTGGGGCAGGCGCCGATGCCGGAGCTGGGCGAGGCCGACCTGTCGGCCTGGCCGCGCCTCTTCGATGTGAACACGCGCGCTCCGATCGCGCTGGCGCAGTTGGCGCTGCCTTCCCTGCGGGAGCGGGGCGGGGCGATCGTGAACATCTCCTCGGACGCCGCGGTCGGCCCCTACCCCACGTGGGGCTCGTACGGGGCGTCGAAGGCCGCGCTCGATCAGCTTTCGAACGTGCTGGACGCCGAGGAGCCGGAGGTGGCGGTCTGGTCGGTCGACCCCGGCGAGATGGCCACGGCGATGCTGGCCGAGGCGGTCGGTGAGGCCGACGCGGCCGAGGCCGGGTCGCCGCTCGCCGCGGCCGAGGCGATCGTGCGGATCGTCCGGGCCCGCCCGGACGGCGGCCGGCTGGAGGCCGCGAATTTCAGGATCGGAGCCGACGCATGAGCACCGTGCTGCAGGCTCCGTTCTCCTTCGCGCTCGACGCGGCATTGGAGGCCGACCGGCCGCCCGAGGCGCGGGGCTGGGCCGCCTCCCGGTCGGACGTGCGGCTGCTGACCACCGACAAGGCCGCCGGCACCATCGGCCACCACCGCTTCACCGACCTGACCGAGCTGGTGGGGCCCGGCGACCTGCTGGTGGTGAACAACTCCGCGACGATGCCGGCGTCGGTGCCGACCGAGGACGGCCTGCGGCTGCACTTCTCCTCGGTCAGGCCCGACGGCTCGTGGCTGGTGGAGCTGCGCAGCGGCTCCGGCCCGTACCTCGGGGACGTACCCGGCCGCGCCGTCGACCTGCCGGGGGGCGTGCGGCTGGAGCTGACCGAGCGGTTCGGCAAGCGCCTGTGGGTGACCCGGCCGCCCGTGGCGTCGGTCCCGGACTACCTGGCCCGGTACGGCAAGCCGATCCGGTACTCCTATGTCGACCGCGACTGGCCGATCGAGACCTACCAGACGGTGTTCGGCACCGTCCCCGGCTCGGCCGAGATGCCGAGCGCGGCCCGGCCGTTCACCGCGCAACTGGTGACGAGGCTGATCTCGGCCGGGGTCGGGATCGCCCCGGTCACGCTGCACACGGGCGTCGCCTCGCTGGAGAGCGACGAGGACCCCTACCCGGAGTGGTTCGAGGTCGGCGAGTTCACCGCCCGTGCGGTGAACAGCGCCGCCGCCTCCGGGCGCCGGGTGATCGCGGTCGGCACCACCGTCGTCCGGGCCCTGGAGAGCGCGGTGTCCGGCGGCGCGGTCGCGGCGGCCTCGGGCCACACCGACCGGGTCGTGTCTCCGGCCGACCCGCCGGCGGTCGTCGACGGGCTGCTGACCGGCTTCCACGAGCCGCGGTCGACGCACCTGTCGATGCTGCAGGCACTGTGCGACACCGAGCTGCTGCACCGGTCCTACGAGGCCGCGATCGAGGGCCGGTACCGGTGGCACGAGTTCGGCGACGTGCACCTGATCGCCTGAGTCAGTCGACGTAGATGTCGGGTTGGAGGTCGGTCTGTCCGGGTACGACGGCGTACCCGGACAGGTCGGTGACGCCTTCGTCGGCGAGGACGTCCTCGACCAGGCGGGCCCGGCCGGTGCAGGCGGCCGGGTCCTTGGCCAGGACCGCCAGCGCGGCGTCGGCGACGATCTCGGGTTTGCGGCTGCGTTCGACCATGGCGCGTCCGCCGAGGGCGAATTCGACTGCGGCGGTGGCGATGGTGGTGGCCGGCCAGAGGCAGTTGGCGGCGACGCCGGGCTCGGTGCCCGCGGCGCCGAGGGTCATGACGGTCATGCCGTATTTGGAGGCGGTGTAGGGGCCGGCGTCGAACCACTTGGGGTCGGTGTTGAGCGGCGGGGCGATGGTGAGCAGGTGGGCGTGGTCGGAGTCGCGCAGGTGCGGGAGGGCCGCCGAGGTGGTGGCGAAGGTGCCGCGCATGTTGACCTGGGTGATGAGGTCGTAGCGTTTGAGGCTCATTTCGCCGACGGGGGTGAGGTCGAGCGCCGAGGCGTTGTTGACGCAGGCGTCGAGCCGACCGAACTGGGCGGCGGCGCGGTCGACCGCTTCGGTGACGGCCTCGGCGTCGCGCAGGTCGCCGACGATGGGGAGGGCGCTGCCGCCGGCGTCTTCGATCTCGGAGGCGGTGTCGTAGACGGTGCCGGGGAGTTTCGCGTGCGGCTGTCCGGTTTTGGCGAAGAGGGCGACCTTGGCGCCGGCCGCGCCGAGTGCGACGGCGATGGCTTTGCCGATGCCGCGGCTGGCGCCGGTGACGAAGGCGGCGCGCCCGGCCATGGGGTGGTCGTTGACGAGTGGCTCCATTGCTCTGCCTCCAGGTAGTCGATTCCCACCGATACTACTAGTCGGTAACTTAAGGGGGGCGGCGGCTCGCTGAACGCCCGCTGTGAACCGGTCCAGAAGTGCCCTGGAAACCCCCGCCTACCCTCCCCGGGGCGCCGAGGCTGCAATAAGCTGGCCGTGCAACCGATCGCAGGCCCGACCGGGGAAAGGAGCGGCGGATGAACTCGACCAGCGGACCGGCCGGAGCCACGCCTCCCGAGGTCCCGCTCCGGCCCGACGGATCCCCCGCGCGGCTCCTGGTCGTCGACGACGAGGAGAGCCTGGCGGACCTGCTGGTCGAAGCCCTGTCGTTCCAAGGCTACGAGGTCGCCGCCGAGCACTCGGGCAGCGGCGCGCTGGAGGCGGTCGACCACTCCCGACCCGATCTGGTCATCCTCGATGTCAACATGCCCGGCGTCGACGGCTTCTCCGTCGCGGACCGGCTCCGCTCGGCCGGGGACCGGACCCCGATCATCTTCCTCACCGCCCGCACCGCCCCCGACGACCTGCGTGAAGGCTTCGGCACCGGCGGCGACGACTACCTGACCAAGCCCTTCCGGCTCGAAGAACTGTCGCTGCGGGTCTCGGCGGTCCTGCGCCGCACGCTCGGCCGCGACGCCGAGCAAGCCCGCCCCGACGACACCGTCGACGTGGGCGACCTGCGCCTCGACCTCGCCGCCCACCAGGTGACCCGCGCCGGGCAGACGGTCGACCTGTCCCCCACCGAGTTCCGGCTGCTGCGCTACCTGGCCGCCAACGCCGGGCGCGTGGCCTCCAAGCAGGAACTGCTCAAGCAGGTCTGGGGCTACGACTTCGACACCGACTCGAGCCTGGCCGAGACCTACGTGTTCTACCTGCGCCGCAAGCTCGACAAGCTCGGCCCCCGGCTCATCCACACCGTCCGGGGCGTCGGCTACATGCTGCGCGAACCGCAGGAGTAAGGCCGTGGCGATCCGCACCAAGATCGCGCTGGCGATGGCGGTCCTGCTGCCGGTCGCGGTGGCCGTGATCGGGTTCGTGACCGTCCAGGTCGTCTCCGACAAGCTCACCGGGCAGGTCGAGGACGAGCTGGTGCAGGTCACCAACGCCGACAACCTGCAACGCTGGCTGACCGAGGTCCAGGTCGGCGAACTCGGTGGGCGGCCCCTCCCGCCCGGCCCGTCCTCGGAGTACGCGTTCATGCTGTACGACGACGGCGGCGAGCTGCAGCTCTACCAGCAGTCGGGGACCGTCGCCGACTACGACCCGCTGCCGTCGATCGAGGCCGCCCCCGCCTCCGGCGAGTTCCAGAACGTCCAGTCCACCGACGACTCCATGACCTACCGGGTGTACGCGGCCGACTTCCGGCACCGGGACACCGGCGACACCTACACGTTCGCCGTGGCCGCCCCCTTGACCGAGGTCGAGGAGGCCACCGGGACCCTCACCCGCACCGCCCTGGTCACCGGGCTGGCGGTGTCGGTCATCGGGATCGCGGCGGCCTGGATCATCGCCCGCCGCGGGCTGCGCTCGGTCGACCGCATGGTGGCCGACGCCGAGACCGTCGCCGCCGGCGACCTCGCCCACCGGATCACCCCCGCCGAAGAGCGCACCGAGATGGGCCGCCTGTCGCTGGCGCTCAACCGGATGGTCGCGCGGTTGACCGCCGCGATCGCCGAGCGGGACCGCCAGCACCGGCGGCTGCGCCAGTTCGTCGCCGACGCCGGGCACGAGCTGCGCACCCCGCTGACGGCCATCGGCGGATACGTGCAGCTCTACCAGTCCGGCGCCGCCGCCCAGGGTGAGAAGCTCGATCGGGCCATGGAGCGGATCGGTGCCGAGAACGCCCGGCTGGCCGGACTCGTCGACGACCTGTCGACGCTCTCGCGCCTCGACCAGGAGGTCGGCGGCGACCGGGAGCTGGTGGACCTGTCGCGGCTGGCCCGCGACGCGGTCGACGACGCCGAGGTCGCCGACCCCTCCCACCCGGTCGAGCTGCACGCCGACGGCGAGGTCGCGGCGGTCGCCAATGAGGGCCAACTGCGGCAGGTGCTGGTGAACCTGCTGTCGAACGCCCGCGTCCACACCCCGGCCGGGACCCGCATCGACGTCACGGTCGCCGCCGACGGCCCCTGGGCGGTGCTGCGCGTGGCCGATCACGGGCCGGGCATCCCCGACGACCACCGGCGGAAGGTCTTCGACCGGTTCTACCGCGCCGACCCGTCCCGGTCGCGCGCGACCGGCGGCTCCGGTCTCGGGCTGTCGATCGTGGCCTCGATCGTGGCCGGGCACGGCGGCGAGGTGGATCTCAGCAGCAAGGAAGGCGAGGGCACCGCCTTCGAGGTCCGCATCCCCAAGGCCGAATTCGAATCCTGAACGGCCGCAGTCCCACCGAGGGTGAAACCCGGCATCGTGAAAACTATTTTGAGAATGTCTTGACATTGCGATCATAGAATCGTAATTTTCTTCATAGAGAGATTTTGATGAAAGGGATTTTCGGTGAGTGACTCGAAGCGGAACCAAGGTGTGATCGGCCGACTCCGAATGGAGCAGCCCACTCTTCCCGATGCGCTCCAACGCGTCGCCGCGAGCGTCCTCGAGGACCCCGACGCCGCCGCGCAAGCGTCCATCGTCGAACTCGCCGAACGCGCGGGCACCTCCACCGCCACCGTCACCAGGTTCTGCCGCACACTGGGCTTCTCCGGCTACGCGGCGCTCCGGGTCGCGCTGGCCTCGGAGAACGGGCGCGCCGCCCAGGCCCGGTGGGAGACCGACATCGACCAGGAGATCGAACCCGGCGACCCCTTGGACCGCGTCCTCGACATCGTCGCGAGGGCCGACTCCCGCGCCATCCAGGAGACCGCGTCCCAAGTGGATCTGGCCCAGGTCGGCCGAGTGGCCGAGGCCGTCGCCGCCGCCGACCGCGTCGAACTGTTCGGCCTCGGCAGCAGCGGCACGGCCGCCCGCGAAATGGCCTTCCGCCTCGAACGCATCCGCGTCCCCTGCTGGTTCCGGTCCGACGCCCACTCCGCGCTCACCAACGCCGCCCTGCTCCGCAGCGGCGACGTCGCCATCGGACTCTCCCACTCCGGCCGCACCCGCGAAGGCGTCGAAGTCCTCGCCGAGGCCCGCGACCAAGGCGCCCTGACCGTCGCGGTCACCTCCTTCGCTCGCTCGCCCATGGCCGAGGCCGCCGACGTGACGCTCACGACCGCGGTCCACGAGACCACCTTCCGGCTCGCCGCGCTCGCCGCCCTGCACTCGCAGCTACTGGTCCTCGACCTGATCTACGTCGCCGTCGCGCAGCGCACCTTCGAACGCACCACCGAGGCGTTCGAGTTGACGGCCCGGGCCGTGCACGCGCATCGCTTCGCCGCCGCGTCCGAACACCCCCGACGGAATCGACCCAAGGAGCAGCAATGACCGAAGCGTCCCCGCGCATCACCGCCGAGACCTACCTGGCGCTGATCACCGACGCCGTGCAGCGAGTCGGCCTCGAGCAGGCCCCCGCCGTCCGGCAGGCCGCCGAGCTCATCGCCGTGAGCCTGGCCGACGGCGGCGTTCTCCACGCTTTCGGCTGCGGTCATTCCGAGGCCCTCGCCATGGAACTGGCCGGGCGCGCCGGCGGCCTGGTACCGACCAACCGCATCGCCCTGCGCGACATCGTCCTCCACGGCGACCAGCCTCGCACCGTGCTCGAAGACCAATTCCTCGAACGCGACCCCGAGGTCGCCCACCGGCTCCTCGACGTCGCGCCGGTGCACCCGACCGACATCTTCGCCGTCGCCTCCAACTCGGGCATCAACGGCGTCATCGTCGAGTTCGCGCTCCAGGTGAAGGAACGCGGCCACCGGCTCATCGCTTTCACCTCCGCCGACCACACCGCCAAGTCCGAACCCCGGCACCCGTCGGGCAAGCGCCTGACCGACATCGCCGACGTGGTCCTCGACAACGGCGCACCCTACGGCGACGCCGCCCTGCCGCTGCCCGGCGGCGGCTCGGTCGGCGCCGTCTCCTCCGTCACCGCCGCCGTCCTGGCCCAGATGATCGTCGCCGAGGTCGTGCAGCACTTCGTGGACAAAGGAGAGACACCGCCGATCTACCTGTCGGCCAACATGGCCGGCGGGGACGAACACAACCAGGCACTGGAAGCGCGCTATGCCGGGCGTATCCGGCGTACCGCCTGACACACCGGAAGTCGAGGCCCCTCATGACCCCACGACCCAGCCACGCCCGCATCAATCCCACTCGCCGCACCCTGCTCGGCGGCGCCACCGCCGCCGGGGCGGCCGGACTGCTCTCCGGCTGCGTGACCGCCGGAGGCTCCGACGAATCCGATGAAGCCACCGGAGCAGTCACCGAAGCGAACCCGCTCGGCGTACCCGAAGGCACCGACCTCGAAGTCGTCATGTTCAACGGCGGTTACGGCGAGGCGTACACGCAGCACGCCGCCGAAGTCTACGAGGGCCTCCATCCGGAGGCCACCGTCGACCACCAGGGCATCCAGCGGGTCGGCGAGACGCTCCAGCCGCGCTTCGTCGCCGGCGAACCGCCCGACGTGGTCGACAACACCGGCGCCGGACGACTCGACATCGCCCAACTGGCCGCCTCCGACCAGCTCCACGACCTGACCGAACTGCTCGACGCCCCCAGCCTCGACGACCCGGCCGTCCCGGTCCGCGACACCCTCCTGCCCGGCGTGGTCGAAGACGGCACGCTCGACGGCGCCGTGCGGTTCCTCAACTACTCCTCGGTGGTCTGGGGCATCTGGTACTCGACCTCCCTGTTCGACGCCAACGGCTGGACCTACCCCGACACCTGGGACGACATGCTGGCGCTCTGCGAGGAGATCAAGCAGTCGGGAATCGCGCCGTGGACCTGGCAGGGCAAGTACCCCGAGTACATGGTGGACCCGCTCCAGGCCATGGCCGCCAAGTCCGGCGGCATCGACCTGGTCAAAGCCGTCGACAACCTCGAACCCGACGCCTGGAGGCAGGACGCCGTGCTCGCCGCCGCCGAGGCCGTCCACCGGCTGGTCACCGACGGCCACATCATGGAGGGATCCGAAGCGCTCTCCCACACCGAGGCGCAGAACTCCTGGAACAACGGCGAGGCCGCCTTCATCCCCTGCGGGTCCTGGCTCGAAGGCGAACAGCAGGAGGTCTCACCCGAAGGATTCGACATGGTCATGGCACCCGTTCCGGACCTGACCGCCTCGGACGCGATGCCGTTCGGCGCCCTCCAGGGCACCAGCAGCGAGTCCTTCCTCGTCCCCTCCCAGGCCGCCAATACGCGCGGCGGGCTCGACTACCTGCGGTGCCTGTTCTCCACCGAGGTCGCCCGCGGCTTCGCGGAGACCGCCAAGGCCCTGCCCGTCGTACTCGGCGCGACCGAAGGCGTGGAGATGACCTCCGGCCTCGCCTCGGTCGCCGACGCCGTCGGCTCCGCCGGCGAGCACATCTTCGGCTACAAGTACCGCCTCTGGTACGCACCTCTCGCCAAGGCCGTCGACGACGCCACCGGGGAACTCCTGACCGGACGCCTCGACCCGGAAGAGTGGGGCGACCGGATCCAAGCAGCCGCCGACGAGGTGGCCGACGACGATTCGGTCACCAAGTACCAGCGCTGACCGGTGGGTCTGAGAGGTATGAGCCATGCGTCACGGCAAGAACCGCTTCCTGGTCGGAGCGCTGGCGGCGCCCCTGCTGCTGTACGGCGTGTTCGTCGTATCGCCCTACGCCCAGGCGTTCTACCTGGCCTTCACCGACTGGAACGGGCTGTCGGGACAGGCCGAAGCGGTGGGCCTGGCGAACTTCACCGCGCTGTGGAGCGACCGGTTGTTCCTCGCCGCCCTGCGCAACAACGGCCTGATGCTCCTGGCCGTGCCGCTGCTCACCATCGTCCTGGCCCTGTTCTTCGCCGCGCTGCTCACCATGGGCCGCTCCGACCGCCACGGCGGCATCGGGGGCATCCAGGGCTCGGGCGCCTACCGCATCGTCTACTTCTTCCCGCAACTGCTGTCGGTCGCCATCCTGGCGGTCCTGTTCCAGTTCATCTACACGCCTAAGAACGGCCTGCTCAACGGCCTGCTCGAAGCGATCGGACTGGGCTCGCTCGGCCGCGCCTGGCTGGCCGAACCGGCCTGGGCGCTCCCCGCCGTCATGGCCGTGATGATCTGGGCCGCAGTCGGCTTCTACGTGGTCCTGTTCGCCGCCGCCATGGAATCCATTCCGCGCGACGTCCTGGAGGCGGCCCGGCTCGACGGCGCCGGGCGCCTCACCACCTTCCGGCGCATCACCCTGCCGTTCGTCTGGGACACCGTCCAAGTCGCCTACGTGTACCTCGGCATCCTCGCCCTCGACGGGTTCGCACTGGTCCAGATCATGACCGTCGGCCCCGGCGGTCCCGACAACTCCACCGAGGTCATCGGTCTGACCCTCTACCGGTCGGCGTTCACCTACGGGAAGTTCGGCTACGCCTCGGCCATGGGCGTCACCCTGTTCTTCCTCACCCTCAGCCTGACCATGCTCGCGCTGCGGGCCACGCGCCGAGAGCGGGTGGAGGTCGCATGAAGTCCAGGCTCTCCGACGCCGTCCTGCACCTGGCCCTGCTCGGCTGGGGCCTCGTGGTCACCCTGCCGCTCGTCTGGGCGGTCCTGTCGTCGCTCAAGACCGACGCCGAGATCTTCGCCAGTCCCTGGTCGTTGCCGGCCGAACCGCAGTGGGACAACTGGGTCCGCGCTTGGCAGGAGGCGTCAATCGGCCGCTACCTGCTCAACACGGTCATCGTCGTCGGCGGGGCGCTGGTCCTGGTGATGCTCCTCGGATCCCTCACCGCCTACTGCCTGGCCCGCTATGAGTTCCCCGGCAACCGCGCCATCTACTACGCGCTCGTCGCCGGGATGCTCTTCCCGGTGTTCCTCGCGCTCGTGCCGCTGTTCTTCGTGGTCGACCGGCTCGGCATGCTGGGCACCTACCACGGACTGATCCTCGTCTACGCCGCCTACGCGCTGCCGTTCACGGTGTTCTTCCTGCACGCGTTCTTCCGGGGCCTGCCCACCTCGGTGTCCGAGGCGGCCTTCATCGACGGCTGCTCGCACACCGCCGCCTTCTTCAAGGTGATGCTGCCCATGGCCCGCTCCGGCATGGTGAGCGTGGGCATCTTCAACTTCCTCGGCCTGTGGAACCAGTACCTGCTGCCGCTGGTCCTCAACCCCGACCCGGACCGGTACGTCCTGGCGCAGGGTCTGGCCGCGCTCGCGGTCAGCCAGGGCTACAGCAGCGACTTCTCCGGCCTGTTCGCCGGACTGATCATCGCGATCCTCCCGGTCCTGTTCGCCTATGTCCTCTTTCAACGACAGATCCGCTCCGGCCTCACGGCCGGGGCGGTCCGGTAACGAGTTCGATCGGAAAGGGAGCTCGATATGTCCACCATCCCGAAATCCAGACGCCGCATCGCCACGGTGACGGCGGCGGTGGCGGCCGGAACCGCCGTCACCGCGGTCGGCATGGCCAACCTGACCGGGGCCGCGGCCGACCCCGTATGCGAGGAGGCCCTGTTCGACGACTTCACCTACACCTCGCACAGCGACCCGGACATCGACGCGCGCGGCTGGACCGTCCGCACCAACGCCGGCGGCCCGGGTGTGCCCGGCGCGTCCTGGCCGTCCTCCAACATCTCCTTCCCCACGGTGGACGGAGCCGACGTCATGCAGATGCGCGCCGCCACCGACGGCACCTCCGGAGGCACCAGCCACGCCGAGCTGTTCCACGAGCGCAAGTTCTACGAGGGCACGTACGCGGCCCGCGTGAAATTCAGCGACGACCCCGACAGCGGCACCGACGGCGACCACCTGGTGGAGACCTTCTTCACCATCACGCCCCTGGAGGCGCCCCTCGATCCCGACTACGGCGAGATCGACTTCGAGTACCTGCCCAACGGGGGTTGGGGCGAGCCGAGTTCGATCTTCTACCAGACCACTTGGGAGACCTATCAGGAATCCCCGTGGATCGCCGACAACATCCACAGCCAGCAGCGCGAGAGCATGGCCGGGTGGCACGACCTGGTGTTCACCGTGGCCGACGGACGCGTCAAGTACTACGTGGACGGACAACTGGTCGCCGACCACGGCGGCGAGTACTACCCCGAGACACCGATGTCGATCAACTTCAACCTCTGGTTCATCGACACGGCCGGTCACACCAGCGGCACCAGCGTATACACCCAGCAGGTCGACTACCTGTTCCACAGTGTCGGCGAAGTCCTCAGCCCGTCCGAGGTGAACAGCCTCGTGGCCGGCTACCGGGTCGACGGTGTCACACACACCGACACGGTCGGATCCGGCGGCGGCGAATGCCCGACCCCGACCGATCCGCCGACCAGCGATGAGCCGACCGACCCTCCGACCGGTGGCGAGGAATGCGACACGGCCGCGGACTGGAGCTTCAGCTCGGTCTACGTCGAAGGCGACGTCGTCGTGCACGAGCGCAGCGCCAACGGCGATCCGTTCGGCCCCAAGTCAGGCGACGGACTGCACCTGTGGAGAGCCGAATGGTGGACCGAAGGCTCCGAGCCCGGCTGGACCCCGCAGTGGACCGACCTGGGCGCATGCTGACTGAAGCGCTATAGGGTGCGGGTGCGTCGGGGATCGGCGTACCCGCACGATTCGTGGAGGAGCGCATGGAGCCGTTGGTACTCGGCCTGGACGTCGGCGGTACCGCCTCCCGAGCGGTCGTCACCGATTTGGACGGTGCGGTGCTCGGCAGCGGCGCCGCCGGCGGCGGCAACCCGATCACGGTCGGGCCCGAGGCGGCTGCCGCGCAGGTCGCCGCCGCCGCGCGGTCGGCCCTGGAGAACCTGGACCCCGCCCGAGTCCGGTCGGCCGTCATGGGCATCG
This sequence comes from Glycomyces xiaoerkulensis, assembly GCF_002798405.1. Lineage (GTDB taxonomy): Bacteria > Actinomycetota > Actinomycetes > Mycobacteriales > Micromonosporaceae > Glycomyces > Glycomyces xiaoerkulensis. The sequence continues at coordinate 71,681 of NZ_PGGV01000017.1, forward strand.
CCGGGGCCGGCGATTTCGGCCGGTCCGAGACCGGCGCGGCCTTCCGCAGCAGATGGGACGAGATCGGTCTGGGCTGCGAGGTGGCACCGGTCGGCGACGTGGTGGTCGCGTTCGCGGCGGGCACCGATCGGCCGCGCGGGACGGTGCTGATCGCCGGGACCGGCGCGGTCGCAGCGCAGATCGAAGGCGACCGGATGACGCGGGTCGGGGACGGCCTGGGTTGGCTGCTCGGCGACCGGGGATCGGGCTTCTGGATCGGGCGGAGCGCCGCGGTCGCGAGCGCCGAGGCCCTCCAGGCGGGCTCGGTGCCGGGCGAACTGGTGAACGCGGTCGTCCAGGCGGCAACGGGTGGGGAAGAGGCGACGCCGGACGAGTTCGCCCAGGCCGTATACCGAAACCCGATCCGGAGCCTCGCCGAGCTGGCGCCGCTGGTCGATCGAGCGGCGCGGTCCGGCGATCCGCTCGCGGCCGGCATACTCGACCGGGCGGCCGAGCATTTGGCCGAGACGGCGACGTCGGTCCCGCCGAGCGACCGGGACGGTCCGATCGTCCTGTCCGGCAGCGTCCTGCGCGAATGCCTTCCGGTCCGGGAAGGAGTCCGGACCCGCATCGCGGCCCTCCTGCCGGGGGCCGACATCCGGGTCGGCGGCCCTGGGGAACTGGGTGCCGCCCGCCTGGCGGCCCGTTCCGCGGCATCTTCGCGGGACTGATCGCACCGCACAGCCCCGCCGCCGGTCCGGCGCATTCCTCGCCATCCTCCTCATCGGAAGGTTCATAGCCGAAGGGCTCGGCAGGATCACCCGGCGCCTGCCGGCCAAGGCCCGGCGCGAGCTCCGATGCCGTCACAGGCTCGGTGCCCCCGTGAAGGAAAGGCTCCTCCGAGGTCGGAGAGGACCGGCCGGGCATAGGTGCGGCCCGGGTTGTTGACCTCAATCCCGGGCCGCTCTGTGCCACATCTGGCCGCAATCGTCCGTACGGTAGGCCGTGAGTCTGCTGCTAGCATCGCGCTCTGCCATTGAGCTACCGCCGCATGTGGTGCGGCGGGAGGGATTCGAACCCCCAACTCCGATGTCCCATCGGGTTTCTACTCGCGGATCGAAGCGGCGTGGCGAATGCTGAAGCTGGAGCGAGAGTCTCAGTTTGCGCGGGTCGCTCTACCGATTGAGCTACCGCCCCGTGCCGTGGAGCGGAAGGGGATCGAACCCTCATCTCTCCCGCGGTGTGTTCGGACTGAACTTCAGTTTCAGCTTTGCGCATCTCGCGCACCCCTGTCGCTCAACAGGGGAGTCTGCTACTCGCCGAGCAGGTATCCGAAGATCCTGTCGCCGACGCGGTCTTCGTCGACCTCGGTTCCGTTGGCCTCCTCCCGCGCGAACTTCACCGCATGCTGGAGCTTCTCCAGGCGTTCGCGCAGCGTCGTGACCCGCTTGGCCGGCGCCGCGCCGGAGAACTTCACGGTGGTCCAGTATCCGACCGGGACGTCCTCGTAGTAGACCTCGACCTGGGCCGGGTGCTCCTCGGTCGCCTCGGCCTTGACGTGGTTGCGGGGTATTTTCTTGGTGCGCACGGTCTTGACCGGTTCGGTCGCGAAGCAGTCGGCGGCGTCGTTGTACGTCCACGACTCGGCCGCGTCGAGCACCGGCAGTTCCTTCACGAACGCCTGCAGCTCGGCAAGCTGCTTCTCCAGGAACAGCAGGTACGTGACCGGAACGTCGGCCGCCAGGACCTCCCCGTCGACGACGATGTCGGCTCTGGCGACGGCGTTGGCGCGGTCCTTGGTGGCGGTGACGTCGAACAGGCGGGTCATCGCCGCCGATACCTCCCGCAGTTGCTCCTCGACGCGCCGCTGCACCTTGGTCGACTCCGGCGGCAGTTGCTCGCCCTCCTCGTCCTTGGGCTGGTAGCTGCGCGAGATGCCCGACAGCAGCGGCGCCTTGCCGAGCTCGCGGCCGGAATCGAGCAGGGTCCGGGCGGCTTTGGTCTTGACGCCCTTCTCGATCGCGATGATCTGGTTCAACTTGGTCACGGCGGCTCCTCACTTCCGGACCACACGGTACTGAGGCACCGCAATCCGGGCGAGCCCTTTTTCGGCTCGCTCGGGTGCCGCGGCTTCCGCTACAGCCGCCTGAGCCGCTCGATCATCGCCGAACGCTGCTGGGCTTGGACCTTCTCGTCCTTCTCGGTATTGGACTTGGGGGCCTGCGGTTTCGGCTTCTTGGCGTCCCGGAAGAGGTCGGTGAGGTGACGTTCGATATCGGAGACCGGGACCTCCCCTGCCGCGTACGGGTCGACCTCGACGGTGATAGAGGCGTCGGAGCGGACTACGAGACGAACCAGGCCGTTGGCGGCGAAGGTGTCGGAGACGACCTCGACCGGTTTCTCACCCACCTCGGAGAGCACGGAACGCAGGTCCGCCAGGCCTGCGCTCTCCCCATCGATATTAGGGTCAGTCACGATTCAGGCACCCCTTCCAGCCGCATCGAGGATTTTGGACCGAGCGTTCGCGCAAGCATTGTAGAGCACCGTCAACACTTCGCCGGCCGCATCGGAGGCTTCTTCGCAGTACGACACTGATTCCGCGATGTCATGCGGCAGATGGATGTTCGAGAGTCGGAGATTGAGCGACATCGTTGCTTCGATCGCGTGCGAGGTGGAGACGGCGGTGATCATGCTCTGCTCAAGCCCGATCGCGACCGGGTCCTTGTCTTGAAGCTCAGGATCAGATGCGGCCGATCGGACTTGCCGAGCAGCCTCGGTGAATATCTGATCTGAACTCATAATACTGACGGGCACGGCGAACCTTCCCTCTCCCAATCCAGCCTCGTGGGACAAATACTGGAGTCTGCATGACTTCTCAAGTCAGATTGCATAGCTGACCGCATCGGTGCGGCTCAGGCTTCGTGCGAGCCGAAGTTCGAGAGCATCTCACCGAGATCGGGGCCGACGAAGTCGCCGTTACGGGGGCCGGCGGTCACGTTCAGGATCTCGTCCAAGGAGAGTTCGATCTGGTCGAGCGATTCGCGGAGATTTGACTTGATAGCATCCAGCTTCGATCCTGCGTCCTCGAGAATCTCCAGGGCAGACCCTCCTGTGATTACCGTTTCAGAATTTCCAATCATCGACCCAGCCGCGGTGAGAGAACCGATTAGGACCCCACCAATCCCACCGGTTGCGATACCTGCTACCACTCCAGATATCACTGCCGCGGCAGTCTCCTCCGCGCTGAGACCGCCGCTTCTTTCGATTCCTCCCAGTTGAGCGGTCGCGTTGCGCATGATGTCCAGCACATGCTGACGCGCCTCGTTCAGCACCGCCGAGGTGGATTCCATGATGTCGGCAAGCAACTGGAATACCTCATAATGCAGTCCTAGCGATTCGGAGAGATCATCGAGGTAATCAGTTTTGAAAACATATGCGAGGGTTCCCGATCCACCTTCCCACTCAGTTAGTTTCGTTCGTATAGTGGTCGCTAGACTTTCAGTGACATTGCGATCGTAGTCGTCTAGAAGTGGTAGCGCATCCTCTCTGATTCTTTGCTTAATGAGGTCAGTTCCGCCGGATATGGCTCCGGCATATCTGAACTCCTCGCAACGATAGAGAGGCGTAGTCGCTTGTGCTTCATTCGCATGAACTTCCATCAAGACCATGACAGGAAGTTCATTGATGGCGTCGACAAGATCGCTCTTCGCTTCATCAAGGTCGTTTCCGAAGGCTTGATCATCACGTGGCATAGCGAACTCCGGGGCAATTGCGTTGATGTTGGTTACTGACCGTCCTGCAGAGAATCGAGCTCAGCCACAGAATCGGCCTCGTCGGCTTCATATTGCTCTGCGGTTTTCCTCAGGCCCTCGATAGTGTTCTCAATGTTCCTCTGAGACTCGACGGATCCTGACACAATTGCTTTGGACACGTCTTCCAGTTTCGGTTTGATGCCGCTAAACGGATCAAATCCGGCACCGCCGAAGAATCCGCCGCCGCCGCCAGATGACTGGGTAGCGGTTGCAATGAGATCCTGAGCCCCAGAGAAACCGACTCGACTATCTGCAAGATTGGTGGCCGCCTCATGGAGATCGCTATCGGCGACATCTCGAATAGCGCCGGGATCGTGCGATTGCGTGTCGTCCGGCATCTTGTCACCCACCGACCCTATCTACCGATTCGGACATTGGTTGAAGCTTGATATTACAACCGGTTGGCACGCTGTGCAATAGGTCCGTCTATGAATTCTTTGAACCTATCGAATCAAGACTGATCGGGCACGGTTGACGCGAGATTGACTCGGTCTCATGTTGCTCCTGTGACAAGGAAAACTCAACTTGAATGCTGAGATATTCGATGCTGTGTCGTTGGAAAGTATCAATCTCGAATCTTCAGAGGCCATTGTGGTTTGAGTGGCAGCCCGGTTTGTGACGGTTTGCCATTGTCCAGCCGTTGGTCCGGCGACTGGGAGTCCATCAGAGAAGTTGGAGCCTGTGAGCATCTGAGGTAGGCGATGCGAGCGCTACCATGCAGCAGGCGTTGACACAGTGCGAGACGTCACGGTCAACTTCGTCCTCGGCGTCGTCCAGCGGCGAGTCTTGGGCGGGAGCTCTGTGAACACGTCGCGGGGCCGGGAGATCTGCTCTCCCGGCCCCGCGGTGCGTCTAGTCAATGTTCGCACGGCTGGGCGTGTCGTCCTTGACTCGGATCTGGCCCCGATGCCACAGTTTCGACACGCGCCCCTGCGCGACAACTGAACAGGAAGCGGCGGCCCGCCTGCCTATCGCCAAACAGTCTGGCGGGCCGCCCCGCAACCATCGGAAGGAATACCTCCCATGGTCTCTGTCAGCCTACGCCAAAAACCGGCGCGCGGAACAGAGCGAAACGCCGCCTCGATCGAGTGGACCGCTGCTCAGCCCACGACTGCGACCCCGGTTTGGGCGCGCCCGGCCACGCCCGGCTCACCGCGTCCCCGTGCCCCGTGGGAGCCCTGGAGGCTCCCGGCCGGGCGGCCCGTGCCGCACTCGGCCCGCCGCCCGCCGCAACCCGAACCGTCGCACGCGTGGCGCATCTCGTTCGAGCAGCCCGAACCCGACCCCGAACCCTGCACGGGCGGCAGACGGCTGCGGCAACTGCTCGGGCTCGCCTACCTCATGCTCGCCGCTCTCGCCTCCGGCCTGGCATGGACGGCCTACTTCACCGACCGGGACGACCGGGAAGACCAGGACTGCGACGGGGAGTCCGAACCGCAGACCACCACGCCCCCGGCCGAGCCGCCCGAGCCGGATCCGGACGCGCCCGGCCTTCACACCCGCCCCGACGGGTCCCGATACCTGATCGTCCCGATCCCGCCCGGGCTCGACGGACGGCGACGACCGGCCGCCGCTATCGCCCCGGGCCGTGCCGCATGAGGACGCACACCGACACCGACACGGCCGGGCTGCCGGTCCTCGGGGTCGAGAGCCTGGACGGCCGCCTCGTCCAGTACTCCTGGCCCATCGGCCAGGACCGCCTCCGGCTGCTGCTGTGCGGACTCGCCCCGCCCGGACTCGGGTCCGTGGTCGGACTCGACGGCGACTCGCCTCGCCTGGTGCTGTCCGAACCGGCCCACGCCGACTGGGCCGGAACCCATTCCGGCCCCCTCATCGCCGCCGCCGTCCGCATCTGGCTCGACACGTTCCGCGACTGCGAAGGATGAACGAGGTGCTCGGGGACGAGCGCGGGACGGCGCCGTGCGGTGAGCGGGCAAGCTCATGGGCGGAGCCCATCCCTTTGCAGCTCAGGGTCCCCTATGGCCGCTGGTGCGATTCGCGGCGGGGAATCACATCGGAACCCCCCGGTCGGCACCGGAGGACGCAGCACCGGACCACGGCCACGGGCCAAGGGACCCCGGCTGCAAAGGGTGCGGCGCCGCCGCAGAGCTTGCCATTGCAACCAATACCGGACACCAACAGTAAGGACAGGATCCACCCACATGCGCACTGCGACCAACACCCCGGCCCCGGCCCTGCGGCCGCGGGCCTACGCCCCAACCGGCGCGAGGGGCGCCGCTGGGACATCGACGCCGACGACCGCCGCGGCTGGATGCTGGTCAACC